>USAN01000003.1 GCA_900552645.1 uncultured Bacteroides sp. | reverse complement strand
CGACATGGCAAAGGATAGCTTCCTTTTTTTGTTGACTGTGAATTATTCAGGTTAGGTAAAGATTATGGTCTTTCCCAATCCGAGTCTCTCCCGTACGCATGTATGGGAGTTTTCTTTGCTGGGTTGATATATTTTCTTGTTGCGGCACTTATAAAAACTTATGGTACAAGTCGAGTAATGAAATTTTTTCCTCCAATTGTTACAGGCCCTATAATTATAAGTATAGGTCTTACTCTTTCTGGAACAGCTATTGCAAGTTGCCAAACTAATTGGTTTATTGCTATAATAGCTATCTTTATAGTAATATTCTGTAATATATGGGGTAAAGGAATGATAAAGATTATTCCAATACTTCTGGGTGTGATAGGATCATATTTAATTGCAGCATGTTTTGGAGAGGTAGATTTTACCAATGTTCATAATGCAGCATGGATAGGTATCCCGGTACAGCAGCAGGATACCATACTTCCTATCATTCAAAATCCTAACTATAGTCTTATAATTGCTTCAGTTCTTACTATTATGCCTATAGCTCTGGCAACTATAGTCGAGCATATAGGAGATATGTGTGCAATATCATCTACTGTAGGTAAAAACTATCTTTCCGATCCCGGATTGCATCGTACTATTATAGGTGACGGTATAGCTACTTCGGTTGCCTCTTTGTTCGGAGCTCCCGCAAATACGACTTATGGAGAGAATACAGGAGTGCTTAATCTTACAAGAGTTTTTGATAGTCGTGTAATAAGGATTGCTGCTTGCTTTGCCATATTCTTCTCGTTTAGTCCAAAGTTTGCAGCTCTTATAAGTGCTATGCCTACTGCAACCATGGGAGGAGTTTCGTTAGTGCTATATGGAATGATATCGGCTGTAGGTGTGCGTAATATAGTCGAAAACCAGGTAGACTTTACAAAATCAAGAAATGTGATAATAGCTGCTCTTATTCTTGTACTTGCTATAGGAATACAGTATGGTGCTGAAGGATCGTCAATAAACATTGGCTTTACAAGTCTGTCTGGGCTAGCAGTAGCTGCAATTGTAGGAATTATTTTAAATGCAATTCTTCCTGGCAAGGATTATGAATTCGGGAAGAACGAGAAAGGAGATACATCGGTAAACCTTGAGTTATAATATTATATAATATAAAACGACAAAAATGAAAAAACAATTTTTTATTGCAGTAGCCATGATTGCTATGGCTTTTACTACTAGTGCGCAGAATATTCAGTTTCATTATGATTTGGGAAGTGCATCAAGTAATAAATTGGATTCAAGACCAAAAGTAACAACAACAGTAGAAATGTTTAAACCAGACGCATGGGGGAGCACTTTTTTCTTTGTTGACTTTGATTATGCTCATGATGGAGTGAAAAGTGCTTATTGGGAAATATCAAGAGAGTTTAATATAGGTAAGAAGGGATTTGCAGCCCATATTGAATATGATGGTGGACTGAATAGCAATGATCAAAAATTCAATACAGGATCATACAACAATGCATTCTTAGTAGGACCTGCATTTAATGGTCATAATGCAGACTTTAGTACTACATATTCTATTCAGTTGATGTATAAATATTTACAAGGGTCGAAGTATAGAAATATTCATAATAGTTGGCAGCTAACCGGAATTTGGAGTACTACTTTTGCAAAGGGAGCTTGTACATTCAGCGGTTTTGCCGACTTATGGCACGATAATACAGTTAGTGGAAGCTTAATATTCTTAAGCGAACCTCAATTCTGGGTAAACTTAAATGCGTTTAAGGGTGTAAACAAGAACTTTAATTTAAGTTTAGGTACTGAAGTTGAATTGAGCAGCAACTTTGTATATGGATCTGGTGTAGCTAATAACAGATTCTATGCAATACCAACTATTGCAGCTAAGTGGACTTTCTAAATCATTAACTATATAAATATTATGTTACAAAAATTATTTGGCTTTAATCCTGCTAAAAATAGTATTCGTACAGAAATTATTGCCGGAATTACGACATTTCTAACAATGTCTTACATACTTGCAGTGAATCCTAACATGTTTACTTTGTGTGGAATGCCTGCAAATGCTGTATTTACTGCTACTGCACTTGCTGCAATTGTGGGTACTCTAATAATGGCTTTCTGGGCAAAGCTTCCATTTGGACTTGCTCCTGGAATGGGACTTAATGCTTTCTTTGTCTTCACCGTATGCCTTGGCATGGGACATACATGGCAGTTTGCTCTTACAGCTATACTGCTTGAAGGTATAATATTTGTGTTACTTACAATAACCAATCTGCGTGAAGCTATTGTAAATGCCATACCTGCATCACTAAAGAATGCTATTGGAGCAGGTATCGGACTTTTTATAGCGTTTATCGGACTGCAAAATGCTGGTTTGATTGTAAACAATGATGCAACACTTGTAACATTGGGCGATATTACATCGGGAAGTGCACTTCTTGCTATAATAGGTATAATAATTACAAGTGTATTGGTTGCAAAGAATGTTAAGGGAGCTCTTTTAGGAGGTATTCTAATCACTACATTAATAGGTATACCTATGGGTATTACAAACTATAATGGAATAATGTCAATGCCGGCTTCTGTAGAACCTATTTTCATGCAGTTTCAATGGAGTGAAGTTCTTTCACTAAACATGGTAGTAATTGTATTTACATTCTTGTTTATTGATATGTTCGACACAATAGGTACTTTGGTAGGAGTTGCAACTAAAGCAAACATGATTACACCAGATGGCAAGATTCCAAGAATAAAGGAGGCTTTCATGGCCGATGCAATAGGTACTATTGCAGGATCATGTTTTGGAACATCTACTACAACAACTTATGTGGAAAGTGCTGCTGGAGTAGCACAGGGAGGACGTACCGGATTGACTGCTTTCGCAGTAGCTGTATGTTTCGCCTTTGCGTTGCTTTTCTCGCCACTATTTCTTTCAATACCATCGGCTGCTACCGCTCCGGTACTTATTATTGTAGGACTTTTTATGATAAGTCCAATAAAGAATATAGATTTCGATAACTTTACCGAATCCATACCGGCATTTATATGTATAGTTATGATGCCATTGTCTTACTCAATTTCTGATGGTATCCTTCTTGGTATGATTAGCTATGTTATTATAAATGTACTGAGTGGACATTTCAAGAAAATAACCATTACAATGTATATTCTTTCAATACTATTTATACTTAAATATATTTATATTTAATCTATATAATATAAATATATTTGGTCTGTATACAAGAATATAAAATTTGATTAAAATATCACCCTCGCCACATATGTTTGTGACGAGGGTGATATTATTAGATAGGTATTAATACTTACCTTATAAATGTTTATCTGAAACTTAAATTATTTATAAAGATAATCTTCTGTTACCATTCTATAGAAGTCTGGTTGTGTTCCTTTAAATATTCATTCGCTTTGCTGAAATGATTATTTCCAAAGAAGCCGTTGTAGGCCGATAGTGGTGATGGATGAGCAGATGTAAGAACCAGATGTTTTGAGCGATCTATGAACGCTCCTTTTTTTTGTGCATACGCTCCCCATAATATAAATACAAGGTTTTCTTTTTGTTCGGCAAGTGTATGTATTGCTGCATCGGTAAATTCTTCCCATCCTTTTTTCTGATGTGAGCCAGCCTGATGCTCTCTTACTGTAAGAGTAGCATTAAGCAACAATACTCCCTGTTTGGCCCATCTTGTAAGGTTTCCGGTAGTAGGAATAGGTTTTCCCAAATCGCTCTGAATCTCCTTGAATATATTCTGAAGTGAAGGTGGAAACTGTATCCCGTCATTTACAGAGAAGCATAACCCATGTGCCTGTCCAGGGCCGTGATAGGGGTCCTGGCCTACAATAACCACTTTAACTTTGTCGAAAGGGCATAGATCAAAAGCATTGAAAATAAATCGACCGGGAGGATATATAGTGTACGATGAATATTCATCCTTAACGAAATCAGTTAGCTTTTTGAAGTAATCTTTTTTAAATTCTGGCGCGAGATGTTCTTTCCAACTATCTTCTATTTTTACGTTCATATGGTATTCTCTTTTTATTATATGTAAAGTTATATATTATTTCTTATATCAACATAATATATAAATAAATGAGGCTCTTGTCTTTCGACAAAAGCCTCATTTATTTATAAGTATATTTATACTAAATTAATGGCATTCCTATTTCAGTACACTCTTTTCGCATATCTTCGGGCCATATACTTGCCTGTATTTCGCCAATATGTCCTTTCTGCAAGAAAAGCATGCATAAGCGTGACTGGCCTATTCCACCTCCAATACTTAATGGTAGAGTACCTTCTATAAGTCTTTTATGGAAATACAACTCTTTTCGACTTTGTTGACCGCTTATTTCCAATTGTCTCAGCAATGCTTCTTTGTCTACACGAATACCCATTGACGAAATCTCTATGCTTCTATCAAGTACATTGTCCCATATAAGCAAGTCACCGTTCAATCCGGCTAATCCACTCTTTTCGTCTATAGAACTGTAATCGTCGTAGTCTGGAGCTCGCATATCATGCTCTTTTCCATCACTCAATTTACCGCCAATACCAATAATGAAAACCGATCCGTATTTCTTAGTAATTGCATCTTCTCTCTCTTTTGGTGATTTGTCGGGATATAATTGCAGCAGTTCTTCGGAATGGATAAAATGTACGTCGTGTGCCAAGAAAGGTTTTATCTGAGGATACATTTCACATATCATATATTCTGTTCTGCGCATAGCCGAGTATATTCTCTTTACTATTTCCTTAAGGTATTTTACGGTACGCTGCTCTTTTGTAATAACACGTTCCCAGTCCCATTGGTCAACATAAAGTGAGTGCAAGTTTCCTAGTTCCTCGTCGGCACGTATTGCATTCATATCGGTATATATTCCATATCCCGCTTCAATATTATAATCTGCAAGTGTAAGTCTTTTCCATTTGGCAAGTGAATGAACCACTTCGGCCTTTGCTTCTCCAAGGTCCTTTATTGGGAATGATACTGCTCTTTCAATTCCATTCAGGTCATCGTTTATACCCATTCCCTTTAAAACGAAAAGTGGAGCGGTAACTCTTCTTAACCGAAGCTCTGATGATAGGTTCTGTTGAAAGAAATCTTTAATCTGTTTAATTCCCAATTCTGTCTGTTTTAAATCCAGTAATGGCTTATAATTCTTAGGTCTGATAAGGTAACTCATTATATTCTTTTGTTATTGTTATTTGTAATTGTCGGCAAATATAAGTAATAATTATAATATTGATAATATTTATCTTAAAAAATTATCAATATGACTCTATATAATTATATGAAGTAGTCAAAATAATATATTTTAGATAAAATCTATTATTCCTTAGGAATCAAAATAGATATTTTATACTTTTGCAATCCTTCGTATGCACCCGTAGTTCAATGGATAGAATATCGGATTCCGGTTCCGACGATATGAGTTCGAATCTCATCGGGTGTACATAATTTAGTCTAAAAGTCATAATCTTCAAATAAGATGATTATGACTTTTTTTATTAAAATAATTAGTTTTAAACCAGTAGTTAATAAAAAATCTTTTTAAATATTGGGTATATAGCTAAAAAAGTAATATTAATTCTTGAAATTAATAAAGAAAATCCTATAATATTTTATGTTCTCGACTAAATATTTTATTTTTACCACTTTAAAGCAATATTAAATATTATGAGAAAATCGGGACTATTTTATTTTATTATCCTATTAGCCTTTACTTTAAAGTTAAATGCTTTACCTGTGAAAAAAATAAATTTAAATTCATCTTGGGAATTTAAACAAGTTGGTAAGAACGAATGGCTTTCGGCTACTGTTCCGGGAACTGTTCATCAAGACTTGATAAATCATGGACTTATACCTGATCCATTTTACGGAATGAACGAAAAGAAAGTTCAGTGGGTAGAAAATGAAGATTGGATATATCGTACTTCTTTTGAAGTTACTGCCGATGAACTTGATTATCAGGGAGCAATAATGACATTGGAAGGTTTGGATACTTATGCTGATGTATATCTTAACGGTTCTTTGATAAAGAAGACAGATAATATGTTTGTAGGGTATGATGTCCCTGTAAAAGATGTATTGCGTAAGGGAAAAAATAATCTTCAGATATATTTTCATTCTCCTATAAAGGTTGGTATGCCTCAGCTAGAGACTGAAGGATTCCAATATCCTGCTGATAATGATCATAGCGATAAAAAAGTAAGTATTTATAGCCGTAAGGCTCCATATAGTTATGGATGGGATTGGGGGATACGTCTTGTAACCTCTGGTGTATGGCGTCCAATAACAATTACATTCTATAATAATGCTATTATTGAAGATTTCTATGTACGTCAACTTGAAATATCAAAAGAAATAGCAAAACTTGATAATTCGGTAACAGTTAACAGTCTTGATAATCAGAAAGCACTGGTGAAAATTTCTTATTCTTATAAGAATTCTACACCAGTTGTAATAAGCAAGAATGTAGATCTCAAGAAAGGAGAAAATGTTATTGAAATGCCTTTTAATATAAACAATCCGCACCTATGGATGCCTAATGGCTGGGGAGAAGCCGCATTGTATGATTTCAATGCTGAAGTATATGTGGATGGTAAGATTGTAAGTTCCCAAAAAGAAAGAATTGGCTTGCGCAAGATTAGAGTAGTGATGGAAAAAGATAAAGATGGCATGTCTTTCTTCTTTGAAGTGAACGGTCATCCTATGTTTGCAAAGGGAGCAAACTATATTCCCGATGATGCTTTGCTTACAAATATTACTCCTGAACGTATGAAGCAGATGTTTGCAGATGTAAAGAATGCCAACATGAATATGCTTAGAGTTTGGGGTGGAGGTACTTATGAAAGTGATATGTTCTATGATCTTGCAGATGAAAACGGAATAGTAATATGGCAGGATTTTATCTTTGGATGTACGTCTTATCCTTCTGATCCTGCATTCCTAAATAGAGTGAGCCAGGAGGCTGAATATAACATAAAACGTCTACGCAATCATGCAAGTCTGGGAATGTGGTGTGGTAACAATGAAATCCTTGAAGGTCTCAGATATTGGGGTTGGGAAAAAAGATATGATGATCCTTCAATTATGGAAGGAATGTTTAAAGGTTATGATAAATTGTTTCGCGAACTTTTGCCTTCTAAAGTTAAGGAGTTCGATCCAGACCGTTTTTATATGCATGGTTCGCCTTATGAATCAAATTGGGGACGCCCTGAGAGCTGGAAAATAGCCGATAGCCATAATTGGGGAGTATGGTATGGTAAGAAACCATTCGAATCTTTCGATACTGAATATGGACGTTTTATGAGTGAAAATGGCTTTCAGTCTTTCCCGGAAATGAAGACTATCTCTACTTTTGCCGAACCTAAGGATTATGAAATAGAGTCGGAAGTTATGAATGCTCATCAAAAGGCTTCTATAGGAAACAGTCTTATCCATACATATATGGAGAGAGATTATAAGGTACCTTCTAAATTCGAAGATTTTGTTTATGTAGGTCTGGTACTTCAAGGAAAGGGAATGCGCCATGGATTTGAGGCACACCGTCGTAATATGCCTTATTGCATGGGTACTCTTTACTGGCAGCTTAATGATAGTTGGCCCGTTGTTTCATGGTCAAGTATTGACTATTTTGGGAATTGGAAAGCTTTGCATTATGAAGCTAAACGTGCATTCGAACCTATACTTATAAATGCTATTAAAGAAGGAGATAATCTTAATATTTATGTAATATCCGACAAGCTTGAAGACTATAAGAATACTAATCTTCAGTTGGAAATCATTAATTTTGACGGAAAGGTAATCAGCAAGGAAAATATAAAAGGAGATATTAAATCTAATACTTCTAATTTATACTGCAAGAAAGATTTTGCAACTATGTCTAAAGATGGAAAAAATACGTTTCTTCTTATGACATTGAAGGATAATAAGGGTAAAATACTTAATCAGGAAACTTATTACTTCAATAAGCCTAAAAATCTTAATCTTCCTCTGGCAAAAATAAACTATAAGGTTAAGAAGGAAGATGGGAAATATACAATAACAATGAATAGTAAGCAACTGGCAAAAGATGTATTTATAGAAATACCAACTCAGGGTGCACGCTTTACAGACAACTTCTTTGATTTACTTCCTGGAGTAACAAAAAGTATTATAATAACTTCAGATAAGTTAAAGAAGAATGATAATATTCAGATAAAAATACACCAATTGAGTGAAACTACTAATTAATAAAAACCTAACTATCATGAAAAGTGGAATGTCATTATCGGGAATTGCATTTGTAGCTCTTTTATTAATGTCTTTTAAAACTCCCTCTAAGGGAATTGACTATAAGGTTATACCTATGCCTCATAGCATTGAAGTAATTAATAATCAGAAACCTTTCTCTTTGTCGGCTAAAACTATTATAAGATATACCAAGGGAAATGCAAAGCTAAAGAAGGATGCAGAATTCCTTGCATCTTATATAAAAGAGGTAACCGGCCTTACATTAAAGGTTAAGGAGGGTAATGCCGCTAATGGAATAAATCTTTCTATAAAGAAGAATAGTGATAATCCTGAAGGCTATCAAATAGAAGTTAACGATAAGAATATTTCAATAATAGGTGATACCGAAGCAGGCGTTTTTTATGGAATACAGACTTTACGCAAGTCTCTACCTGTATCGGACGATAAAATTATAGAACTGCCTGCTGTAAGAATTACAGATGCACCGCGCTTCTCTTATAGAGGTGCGATGTTAGATGTTAGCCGTCATTTCTTTCCGGTTGATTCTGTGAAGAGATTCATAGATATGTTGGCTTTGCACAATATAAACCGTTTTCATTGGCATCTGTCGGAAGATCAGGGATGGAGAATTGAAATTAAGAGTCGTCCCGAACTTATCACAAAAGGTTCTATGAGAAGTGAAACTGTTATTGGCCGAAACTCAGGAAAATATGATGGAAAACCTTATGGTGGTTACTATACTCAAGAACAAGCTAGAGAGATTGTAAAATATGCGGCCGATAGAAATATTACTGTTATTCCCGAGATAGACATGCCTGGCCATATGTTGGCTGCTCTTACAGCTTATCCAGAGCTTGGATGTACTGGTGGCCCTTACTCAGTATGGACTCAATGGGGAGTGTCAGATGATGTATTATGTGCAGGAAACGATGCTACTCTTAAATTTATAGATGATGTACTTACTGAAATTATTGATATTTTTCCATCATATTATATTCATGTAGGTGGTGATGAATGTCCTAAAGTAAGATGGAAAGAGTGTCCTAAATGTCAGGCACGAATCAAGGAACTTGGAATAAAAGGAGATGAGAAGCATACTGCAGAAGAGAAGCTGCAAAGTTTCATAATAAATCATGCCGAGAAGTTTCTTAACAGTAAAGGACGTCAGATTATTGGTTGGGACGAAATTCTTGAAGGTGGTCTTGCTCCTAATGCTACAGTAATGTCATGGAGAGGTGAACAGGGTGGCATAGAAGCTGCCAAGCAGAAGCATGATGTTATAATGTCGCCTAATACTTATCTATATTTTGATTACTATCAGACTAAAGATATAGATAATGAACCTTTGGCTATTGGTGGCTATCTTCCTATAAAGACTGTATACAATTATGAGCCGGTGCCTGCTATGCTTAATGATGAAGAGAAAAAACATATCAAGGGGGTTCAGGCAAACTTGTGGACTGAATATATACCTACATACAGTCAGGTAGAATATATGGAACTACCTCGTATGGCTGCTCTTTCGGAGGTGCAATGGAGCGATCCTAAAGATAAAGATTATACTGCCTTTTTGAAGCGTTTACCTGCGTTGGTAGATATTTATAACATCAATAAATATAACTACGCTACACATATATTTGATGTAAATGTTGATTTTGCACCTAACATTGAAACAGGAAAGCTTGATGTAGTAATGTCTACAATAGACGAAACTCCAATATATTATACATTAGACGGTACAGAACCTACAGAAAAGTCTAACCTTTATACTTCACAGTTAAGTCTTGACAAGAATGCTTCATTAAGAGCTGCGGCAATTCGTCCTTCCGGAAAGAGCCGTGTTTTTAAGGAAGAACTCAATATTAGCAAGGCAAGTATGAAGCCTATAACAATGCTGCAGCCTATAAATAAGCAGTATGAATATAAAGGTGCCTCTACACTTATAGATGGTCTTAAAGGAAACAATAACTATAAGACTGGCCGTTGGATTGCATTCTATAAGAATGATATGGAGGCTGTAATTGATCTTAAAAAGATTGAAGAGATAAGTAATATATCAATATCTACTTGCGTAGAAAAAGGAGACTGGGTATTTGATGCACGTGGACTTGAGATTTCTGTATCGGATGACGGAAAAACTTTCCGTAATGTTGCTTCTGAAGAGTATCCTGCTATGAAGAGTGATGATAGAAACGGAATATATAACCATTCTCTTTCATTCTCTCCTGTAAAAGCACGTTACGTAAAGGTAAAAGCTCTTTCCGAACACAGTATTCCTGAATGGCACGGTGGAAAAGGAAAATTTGGCTTCATGTTTATTGATGAAATTGTTTTGAACTAATTTTTAATTGAATTATGAGAACGTTGTTTTTATATGTAGCATTGATAACTTGCACCTCTCTATTTGGATGCAAGGAAAAAGAGTTAGAGGTAATTCCCCTTCCTAATCATGTAACATATGATAATAAAGGTAGTTTCGTATTTACAGAGAATACGAAACTGCATATAGATGCCGATTCGGCCGATGTACGTATACTTTCAGAATATCTGCTCTCTTCTCCTCTTAAGCTTAAGAATCAGAAAAAAGATGATAGTAACAGTTATGTCTCTTTGATAAAGGTCGATTCATTAATAGGTGTAAAATCTAAGGAAGGATATAAGCTTACTATTAGCCCCGAAAACATAACGATTCTTTCTCCTTCTGGAGCCGGACTTTTTTATGGAGTGCAGACATTGTTGCAGCTTGCCAGAAACAATGATAAAATAGAATCGGCAGTTATAACCGATGAACCTCGTTTTGAATATCGTGGATTTATGCTCGATGTATCACGACATTTCTTTAATAAGGATTTCGTAATGAAACAAATTGATGCAATGTCTCATTACAAACTTAATAGACTTCATCTTCATCTTACTGATGCAGCAGGATGGAGGGTAGAGATAAAAAAATATCCTCGTCTTACAGATTTTGCTGCTTGGCGTAATTATCCTTTATGGAAAGATTGGTGGAATAAAGGAAGACTTTACAAAGAAAAAGATGAAAACGATGCCTTCGGGGGATATTATACTCAGGAAGATATAAAAGAAATGGTAAAGTATGCTCAGGAGCATTATATAACTATAATTCCTGAGATAGAGATGCCGGCACACTCAGAAGAGGTACTTACAGCTTATCCTGAACTTTCGTGTACTCACGAATTATACAAGCAGGCCGATTTCTGTGTGGGAAATGAAAAAACTTTTGAATTTCTTGAGAACGTACTTACTGAAATAATGGAAATATTTCCTTCCGAATATATACATGTAGGTGGCGATGAGGCTGGAAAACTATCATGGGATAGCTGTGCGCTTTGTCAGAAAAGGATGGTCGATGAGAAACTTAAAGATAAGAATGAACTTCAAAGTTATCTTATTCATAGAATAGAAAAGTTTCTGAATCAGCATGGTCGCAAGCTTCTTGGTTGGGACGAAATATTGGATGGAGGTCTGGCTCCTAACGCTACAGTAATGTCATGGCGTGGTGTTGAAGGTGGTATGAAAGCAATTGATTCCGGTCACAAGGCAATCATGAGTCCAGGTGAATTCTGTTATTTCGATTTCTATCAAGATGCTCCTTATTCTCAGCCAGAAGCTATCGGTGGATATCTGCCTTTAGAAAAGGTATATTCATTCAATCCAATAAGTGATACATTGTCAGCCGATAAATCTAAACTTTTATATGGAGTACAGGCAAATCTATGGACTGAATACATCCCTACAGAAAAAGATGTAGAAAGAATGATGTATCCTCGTTTATTGGCACTTGCCGAAGTTGGATGGACATTACCTTCCAGAAAGGAGTATGGGAATTTTCGCAAAAGAGCCGAGAATGAAGTAAGTTATCTTAAAAATAAAGGATATAATCCTTTTGATATTGCCAATGAAATAGGCAATCGTCCCGAAGCCTCACAGAAAATCGAACATGCTGCTGTAGGGAAAAAGGTGACTTATCTTCCAGGAGCTGCATATGCAAGTTATTATTCGGCAGGAGGAGATTCGGCTTTAGTCGACGGAATCCGTGGTGGATGGTCATATTCAGATCATCGCTGGCAGGGATTTATAGATCATAAAGGAATAGATGTAATAATAGATCTTGTAAAGAAGAAGAAATTGCATTATATTGGTGCGGAATTTATGCAAGTGTGTGGGCCTGAAGTGTTTATGCCTTCAAAAGTTATAATATCAGTATCTAATAGCGGCAAGAACTTCAAGGTTCTTAAAACTATTGACCACGACGTGGTTAAGGATGATAAGGTGTCATTTCTTAATTATGAGTGGGAAGGCAATATAAAAGCAAGGTACGTACGTTATCAAGCAAAAAGCGGTAAGTTTGGCGGATTTATGTTTACTGATGAAATTATTATTAAATAAGATAAATTATTATGATAAAAAGACTGACTCTTATGACCGGTGCGGTTTTGTTTTCCACAATATTTGCCATGGGGCAGAAAGAACCGGCCGATTATGTTAATCCTTTTGTAGGTACCACAAACTATGGCACTACAAATCCTGGTGCTTTAGTACCGCAAGGATTAATGTCCGTTACTCCATTTAATGTAATGGGCTCTGATCTAAATGAAAAAGATAAAGACAAGCAGTGGTGGTCCACTCCATATGAATTTAACAATAAGGTTATTACAGGATTCTCTCATGTAAATCTTAGCGGAGTGGGATGTCCAGATGTTGGATCATTGTTGTTAATGCCTACTACAGGAAAACTTGACGTTGATTTTCATCACTATGGAAGTACATATAAAAATGAGGTTGCCACTCCTGGATTCTACGAAACGATACTCGATAAATATAATGTAAAGTGTGAATTAACAGCTACAACTCGTACCAGTATGGCTCGTTTTACTTTTCCTGCTGGTGAGAGTAATATATTGCTTAATTTGGGCGAAGGCCTGACAAACGAGACTGGAGCTTCGGTTAGATTTGTAAATAGCCGCGAAATTGAGGGAACTAAGCTTTTAGGTACGTTTTGTTATAATTCTCAGTCGGTATTCCCAATATATTTTGTAATGCGTATCAACAAGGTTCCAGCAACCAAAGGCTACTGGAAGAAAATGCGTCCTATGGGAGTCGAAGCGCAATGGGATGATACTGCTGGCAAGTATAAATTATATAGTTCTTATACTAAGGAATTGAGTGGAGATGATATAGGAGTATGGTTTACCTTCGATTCTTCTAAGGAAGAGGTGATAGAGGTAAGTATGGGAGTTTCTTTTGTTAGCATAGAGAATGCACGCCTTAATCTGGATAAAGAACAGCCTTTTGGCACCACATTCGATAAACTCAGAGCAGATGCACGAAATAAGTGGAATGATGACTTATCCAGAATTATGGTAGAAGGTGGAACTGATGAACAAAAAAGTGTATTTTATACTGCAATGTATCATACGCTAATTCATCCTAATATTCTTCAAGATGTCAGTGGTCAATACCCAGCTATGGAGAGTGATAAAATTCTTACTACAAATCGTAATAGATATACTGTTTTTTCTTTATGGGATACTTATCGTAATGTTCATCAGCTGATGACTCTTGTATATCCTCAACGTCAATTGGATATGATAAATACAATGATGAACATGTACCGTGAGCATGGATGGTTCCCTAAATGGGAATTATTCGGGCGTGAGACTCTTACAATGGAAGGTGATCCTTCAATTCCTGTAATAGTAGATACTTGGATGAAGGGATTGAAAGATTTCAATATTCAGGAAGCATATAAAGGAATGTATAAGTCGGCTACTACCCCTGGAAAAGATAATCTTATGCGCCCTGATAATGATGACTATATGAAGCGCGGTTATGTTCCTATGGAAAGTCAGTATGATAACTCAGTATCGCATGCACTTGAATATTATGTGGCCGATAATGCTCTTTCTACATTAGCCGATGCTTTAGGAAAGAAAGAAGATGCAAAGCTATTTCGCAAACGTGCGTTGGGTTACAAAAATTATTATAGCAAAGAGTATGGAACTCTTAGACCTATAGAAAAGAATGGTAAGTTCTATTCACCTTTCGATCCTAAGGAAGGAGCAAACTTTGCACCAAGCCCAGGATTCCATGAAGGCAATGCATGGAACTATACTTTTTATGTCCCTCATGATATTGATGGATTGATGAAGCTTATGGGAGGATCTAAGAATTTTGTTAGCAAACTGCAGAGTGTGTTCGATAATGGAAATTATGATCCTGCGAACGAGCCAGATATTGCATATCCATATCTGTTTAGCCGAGTAAAAGGTGAAGAATGGCGTACGCAGAAACTTATAAAAGAACTACTTGCTAAGCATTTCTCGACAAAACCCAATGGAATTCCTGGAAATGATGATACCGGCACTATGTCGACATGGGCAATATTCAGCATGATAGGATTGTATCCTGACTGCCCAGGTGTTCCAGAGTATACATTGACCACTCCTACATTCGACAAAATAACTGTAAAACTCGATCCTAAATATTGGGGTAAGGATAAGATTGTTATTAAAAAAGAGGGTAATGGTGATTATATAAAGAGTATAAAACTTGACAACAAGATAGTAAACAAATATAGAATATCGCACGAAGAGCTTATAAAAGCTAATGAAATAACTTTTGTTACTACTGATAAGATTAATAAGTAATATTTTAATGATGAAGACTAAGCAATTTTTATGCAGTGTATTTGTTGCAGCATGTTCTGTTTTTATGGTACATGCGCAGCAAAGAACAATGCAGACTTTTGAAGAGGGGTGGAAGTTTACTCGTGAGGATGATAATAGATTTTCCGAACCGGAATTTAATGACAAGAAATGGCAGTCAGTATCGATACCTCATGATTGGGCTATTTATGGGCCATTCAGCATAAATAATGATAAGCAGGAAGTAGCCATTGCTCAGGATGGTCAGAAAGATGCTATGGAACATGCTGGCCGTACAGGAGGATTGCCTTTCGTGGGTACAGGATGGTATAGACTTAAATTCGATGCACCTACTTTCGGACATGGCAAGAAGGCTACAATGATTTTTGACGGAGCTATGAGTCATGCACGAGTTTTCATAAATGGTAAGGAAGTAGGTTACTGGCCTTCAGGTTATAACACTTTCTACTTTGACGTAACTCCATATCTCAAGGAAGGTAAGAGTAATGACCTGGCGGTTCGACTTGAAAACGAGACTGAATCATCAAGATGGTATCCTGGTGCCGGACTTTACCGTAATGTTCATTTGGTTGTAACAGACGAGGCACATGTACCTACTTGGGGAACGTACGTAACTACTCCTATAGTAAACGACAAGTTTGCCAAGGTCTCTCTTAAAACTACTTGGGAATCACCTGCAGGAAAAGACCGATCTAACTATAGAATATATACAGAAATAAAGGATGCAAACAATAATGTTGTTGCTACATCAGAAGATAAGCTTGATGTAGTAGACAACAAATACTTTAATCAGGAATTTGCAGTTGCTAATCCAAAACTATGGACTCTCAATTCGCCAGAGTTATATACAGCTTATTCACGTATTTATGAAGGTAGTGCTCTTAAGGATACATATTCTACCCGTTTCGGTATTCGTACCATCCAGATAATTCCTGATAAAGGTTTCTTCCTTAATGGCAAGATGATAAAGTTTCAGGGAGTATGTAATCATCATGATCTAGGTCCTTTGGGTGGCGCTGTAAATAAGGCTGCAATACGTCGTCAGATAAGAATAATGAAGGATATGGGTGTAAACGCTATCCGTACTTCGCATAACATGCCTGCACCAGAACTAGTAGAGGCTTGCGATGAAATGGGTATGATGCTTATGGCCGAATCATTTGATGAATGGAAAGCGGCAAAATGTCAGAATGGATATCATAAGATATTCGACGAATGGGTAGAAAAAGATCTTGTAAATCTTATACGTCACTATCGTAATAATCCAAGTATAGTAATGTGGTGTATAGGTAATGAAGTTCCTGATCAGTGGAATGGGGCACGCGGACCAAAACTGTCGCGTATGTTGCAAGACATATGTCACCGAGAAGATCCTACACGTCCTGTTACTCAAGGTATGGATGCTCCTGATGCAGTAGTTAACAATAACATGGCTGCCGTAATGGATGTTGCCGGTTTCAATTACCGTCCTCATAAATATGCCGAAAACTATAAGAAACTTCCTCAGCAGATAATACTTGGAAGTGAAACAGCTTCTACTGTAAGCTCACGAGGCGTTTATAAATTTCCTGTAAAACGTCTTTCAATGAAGAAGTATGACGATCATCAATCTTCATCATATGATGTAGAACATTGTGGTTGGTCAAATCTTCCGGAAGATGACTGGATTTGGCACGAAGACAACGACTGGGGAATTGGTGAATTTGTATGGACAGGTTTCGATTATTTAGGCGAACCGACCCCATATTATACCAACTGGCCAAGTCACTCATCACTATTTGGAATAGTAGATCTTGCAGGACTTCCAAAAGACCGTTTTTATCTGTACCGTAGTCATTGGAACAAGGAAGTAGAGACTCTTCACATACTTCCTCATTGGACATGGCCAGGACGCGAAGGTGAAGTTACGCCTATATTCGTTTACACAAACTATCCTACGGCCGAACTTTTCATTAACGGAAAGAGTCAGGGGAAGCGCACAAAAGATTTGAGTGTAACAATTGAGAACAGTAAGGATTCAGCTTCTATAGCAGATTTTAAAAGACAGAAACGTTATCGTCTGATGTGGATGGATACTAAATATGAGCCGGGAACCGTAAAAGTAGTTGCTTATAACGATAAGGGTGAAGCTGTATCCGAAAAAGAGATACATACAGCAGGTAAGCCAGACCATATTGAACTAATTGCCGATAGGAATGTTATTGATTCGGATGGTAAGGATTTATCTTTCGTCACTGTAAGAGTGGTAGATAAAGATGGTAACCTTTGTCCTGATGCACAGAATCTTATAAAATTCAATGTAAAGGGAAAAGGAACTTATCGTGCAGGAGCTAATGGAAATCCAATCTCTCTCGAACAGTTTCATATACCGCAGATGAAGGTATTTAACGGTATGATGACAGCAATAATTCAAAGTACTAAAGAAGCTGGTGAGATAAAACTTACGGCTACTTCAAATGGAATAAAATCTGGTGTATTAGTAATAAGGAGCAAATAAAAAGATTGTTGTTTTTGGACGTATATTCCCGGGAAGATTTAATCTTCTCGGGAATATTTTTATGGTATAGTATAATTAATGATAAATATCATACATGAATAGTTCTTATTATATACAGTTATATGTGAATATTTTTCATTTAATAAATATCTGTATAAAATATATAATTCAAGTAATAAATATTATAAATAATAAGGCTGGCAGATATTATTATTTTACTTAAGTTTGCCTTAAAATATAGATTAATCATGGAATTGGATAAAGAACAAATATCGGCATTTCTACGTCAGTATGCCATTCAGTATCATAACGAAGATTTTATAAAATCAGATCCTGTTCAGTTTCCTCACCGATATAGCAAGAAACAGGATATTGAAATAAGTGGTTTCATAACATCTTTTCTTAGTTTCGGAGCACGTCCTCAGATATTGAAAGCAGCTCAGAGGGTGGATGATATAATGGAAGGAAATCCGTATGCTTATATATGCAGTGACAAATGGAATAATGATTTCAATGGTAAAGATTCATTTTACCGCACTATTTCTAATGATAAAATGCGCGAGATTTTTCAATGGCTTCATGGAATATATTTGGAGCATAAGTGTATGGAAGATGCCTTGCAGGCTTACAATGGCATTCCAATGACAAGGTTGTGCCATTTGTGGGGAGTCACAGATAAGTCTCCACAAAAGAAGGTAAACATGTTTCTTAGATGGATGATAAGAAAAGATTCGAAGGTAGATTTCGGTATATGGGATAGTTTTTCCCCTTCTGAGCTGATTATACCACTTGATACTCATGTAAGTAATATGTCATATCGTCTGGGACTCACATCAAGTCGTTCTTATACACTTAACAATGCGCGGAGTATAACTAACGAATTAAACAATATATTTCCGGGAGATCCATGTATGGGCGATTTTGCACTGTTTGGTTATGGTGTAAACGAAGAGAAATAAAAAGAAGAATCTCTGCCTTCGGGTTAGAAAAGACAGAGATTCGGATTTAGTCAATAGTTATGTTAGGGTTAGGTTTGTTATAGAGGTATATATTCTACAAAAGCTTCCATTGCTTCATAGCAGGCAAGTCCTAATTGATCGTACAATTCGGCAGTACCACGGTTGCGGTCTTCGCTTCGTTGCCAGAACAAACGTTCGTCGTTGCCAAGGAAAGGTGCACTTTCCATCTGCGACTGATGCTTAAGTATTGAATTACGCTTAGCTCTCAACTCTTCTGGACTGAAAGGAACTGCCATTTCAATGTTCTCAATTTCCCATTCTGCCCAAGCTCCACGATACATCCATATTCTGCAATCTTTAAGCCATTCTGCTCCCGATTCCTTCTCAATATCGATAGCTGCAAGAACAGCATCCGTACATACACGATGAGTTCCATGTGGATCGGCAAGATCGCCTGCAACATAAATCTGATGAGGTTTTACTTCGCGTATCAGTTTAAGAACAATCTCAACATCAGTTTCGCTGATTGGATTCTTCTCTATCTTTCCAGTTTCATAGAAAGGCAAGTCAAGGAAGTGGCATCTATTAAGCGGAACTTGATTGTATGTACAAGCTGTTCTTGCTTCTCCACGACGAATAAGTCCTTTTATTGTAAGGATGTCTTGACTATCCATGTCGCCTTCCTGTTTTTCCAGAAGGAATTTCTTTATTTCTGAATATTTATCTTTGATGCTCTTATTTTTGCCTTCATCGAATAATTGGTTAAAACCATTGATGAAATGCATGAATCGTGATACTTCTTCATCTCCTACGGCAATGTTTCCCGAAGTTTCGTAAGCTACGTGAACTTCATGACCCTGCTGTACCAAACGGCGTAATGTACCACCCATAGATATAACGTCATCGTCAGGATGTGGTGAAAATACGATTACACGTTTAGGATATGGATTTGCACGTTCAGGACGATATGTGTCATCAGCATTAGGCTTTCCACCTGGCCATCCTGTAATGGTGTGTTGCAGATCGTTGAATATCTTGATATTTACATTGTATGCAGATCCGTAAAGAGCAAGAAGTTCGCTCAATCCGTTTTCGTTATAATCTTTGTTTGTAAGTTTAAGTATAGGTTTCTTTAGCTTTAGGCATAACCAAACTATAGCACTGCGTATAAGCTTGTCGTTCCATTCACAGTTTGTAACAAGCCATGGACGCTGAATGCGAGTAAGGTGTGCGGCAGCAGGTAAGTCAACACATACCGTTGCATTGTTGTGCAACTGCAAATAAGAAGCCGGCAGAGCGTCCGATACCTTATCTTCTACAGCTTTCTGTATAATATCGGTCTTATCATCACCCCATGCCAGCAAGTAAGCCTTGCGTGCAGCCATAATGTTCGATATACCCATAGTAATTGAACATGGAGGCAAATTGTCTATTCCTAAATTATGTGCAGCTTCTGCGCGTGATGTAGAATCGATCAGAATAAGACGAGTAGGAGAGTTTAGCTGCGATCCGGGTTCATTCATTGCAACGTTACCTTCACGGCCAATTCCCATCAATACCATGTCAATACCACCGTAAGTCTGAATTCTCTGCTCGTATAAACGGCAATATTCGCTTACAGATTCCTGAGGTATAGTTCCGTCTATTGTAAATATATTCTGTTTGTCAATATCTACATTATTCAGGAAAAGTTCGCTAAGTTGCGTAAAGCTACTATTTGTAGCTGCAGCCGATAATGGATAATATTCATAAAGATTGAATATTACCACATTTCTGAAACTCAGTCCTTCTTCTTTGTGTTTACGTACTAATTCAGCATAAAGAGGACGAAGTGATGCACCTGTCCCGGTTCCGATAACACAGAATTTTCCGTCGCGTTGACGTTCTTTTATTTTTTCTGCAATTTCGTCTGCTACCTTCTTAACTCCCTCTTCTATACTTTCGTAAATATCAGTAGGTACTTTCTCGAATCTGGTAAGTACAGATCTTTCAATTGCATTTTCTGGTTTATAATATTTCGTAGATACTCTGTTAAGAGATATCTGCGAACTTAGATTTGTTCTCATGATATTTTACAAATTATCTTTCTCAATATCTTTAAAATACTTGTATGTACCAACTTTAAGTTCATCGGTTGCAGCTTCGTCACAAACAATAATTCCATGTTGGTGCATCTGAAGAGCACTTATAGTCCACATTTGTGTTATGCCACCTTCTACTGCATGTTTCAAGGCACGTGCCTTGTTATGTCCGTTACATATTATCAGAACTTCTTTTGCAGCCAATACAGTACCTACACCTACAGTTAACGCAGTTTTAGGAACTTTGTTTATGTCATTGTCAAAGAAACGAGAATTTGCTATTATCGTATCTGTGGTAAGTGTCTTAATACGAGTACGAGAGGAAAGAGATGATCCAGGTTCGTTGAATGCTATGTGACCGTCAGGACCTATTCCACCAAGAAAAAGATCTATTCCTCCGGCTTCTACGATTTTTTCTTCGTAGCGTATGCATTCTTCATCAAGATCGGTAGCATTGCCGTTCAATATATTAATATTATCCTTATTGATGTCTATGTGGTTGAAAAAATTATTCCACATAAATGAATGATAGCTTTCAGGATGACTTTCAGGCAATCCTACGTATTCATCCATATTGAAAGTAACTACATTCTTAAAAGAAACTTTTCCTTCTTTATTAAGTCTTATTAGTTCTTTATACATTCCTAATGGTGAAGAACCTGTTGGTAAACCTAAAACAAATGGTTTTTCTTGAGTTGGATTAGCTTTATTTATTCTCTGAGCAACATAATTTGCAGCCCATTGCGATAACTTCAAATAATCATTCTCTATAATTACTCTCATGTAGTACCTCCTTTTAATGTTTATTATATGAATGCAAATATATAAACTATTTACAATACAGTCAAATATATGATAAATATATTTATTAAAGAATCGGATATTAATAAAATAAATGCAGTAATATGCTGTTTAAACTATAAATATATAATTAATTAATTGGAATTTAATTTTATAAAGAGAAAAATAACAAAAGAGGGTATTTTTTTAAAAATTAATTTATTCTACCTATATAATTATAAAAAAAAATATATATTTGTAATCAATAACCGAAATTTTTTAATATGGCAAATAGTTTGTTAAGGGAAATAGAAAAATGCACCAAAGGATCATTTCTAAAGAAAAGAATAATAACTCACTTTATATATAATAGATCTTCTACAATTACAGATCTTGCAAAAGAGATGGATCTTAGCGTTCCTACAGTAACAAAATGTGTAGATGAGATGAGTGATGAAGGGTATGTAACGATTTGCGGGAAACTTGAAACTAATGGAGGAAGACACCCTAGTTTATATGGACTAAATTCAGAATCAGCTTATTTTATAGGAGTAGAAGTATGTGCATTCTACGTAAACATTGGCTTGATGAACTTCAATGGAGAGATGGTTCTTCTTAAGATGAAAATACCTTTCAAACCAAAGAATGTGCCCGAGAATTTAGATCAGTTGTGTAGTATTGTAAATAAATTCATCGATACTATATCTATCGATAAGAAAAAGATATTGAATATAAACTTCAATCTTCCTGGAAGAATTAATTCAGATTCCGGCTATAGTCATATCTTATACAATTTTGATGACAGACCTCTTGATGAAGTATTATCTTCCAAAATACATGGAATGAGAGTTACAATTGATAATGATACTCGTGGCATGGCATATGGAGAGTATGTGAAAGGAAGGCTTAAGAGTGAAAAGAACATTATCTTCATAAATGTAAGTTGGGGTTTGGCAATGGGAATTATAATTGATGGGAAATTGTATAAAGGAAAATCAGGATTCTCAGGTGAGTTTGGTCACAATTACGGATACGATAATGAAATCATGTGTCATTGCGGAAAGAAGGGATGTATAGAAACTGAGGTTTCAGGGCTTGCACTTCACCGTATGCTTATTGAGCATTTAAATGAAGGAGAAAGTTCAATAATATCTAATATAAAAGAGAACTTGGAAGATGTTACTCTTGATGATATAATCGAAGCTGTTTCTAAGGAAGATTTGCTTTGCATAGAATTGGTAGAAGAGATTGGACAAAAGTTAGGAAGTCATATAGCGGGACTTACAAACATATTTAATCCGGACCTCATAATTATAGGAGGAGATCTTTCAAGAACAGGAGAATATTTGTTACAGCCTATTATAAGTACTGTGCGTAAGTATACATTGAATTTGATGAATCGCGATTCGGTTATTGTAGAGTCTAAACTAAAGGAAAAGGCTGGTATTGTTGGAGCCTGCATGTTGTCAAGAAGCAAACTCTTTGAAGTGTGGTAATATATAATGAGATTTGTTGTATAATAAAGAATTAAATTCAGAATAGATAAGATAAAGTCAAAGTAAAATAAAGAAATAAAAAATAAAACTGTCCGATAATCCTCATAAATGAAAACATTATTACAAGAGGTATCGGACAGTTTTTATTATATACTTTTTATCTCTTCCAGAAGCGTTTTCCATTCTTCGTTAAATTTGTTCATAGAAGGAAATAGCAGATTGGCACCTTCATTAAGAAGTATGTCATCGTTAAGTGGTCCTGTATTTACTGCAATGGTAAATATATTTGCGGCTACTGCCGCCTGTACTCCAAGTGGAGCATTTTCTATAACTATTGCTTCATTGGGTTTGAGTCCTCCTTTTTCAAGAGCCATCAAATAAGGCTCCGGATGTGGTTTGCCGTGCTTTACATCATATGCAGTAACCATAAGTTCCTGCTTGAATATTCCGGGAAAGTTAGAGTTAAGTCTTTCCAACAGCGATGCCTGTCCCGATCCGGTCACTACCATAGGTATTAGTCCGTCGTTCTTTATCTTGTTAAGCACTTCAAGTGCACCTGGCATTTTATGAGCTATTGGGCATTTGTTGAACTCTATAGTTTTTGCATGATATATGGCTTGTATCTCTTCTTCGGTTGCTTCGCATCCTCTTTGTCGTCTGCTCACGATATTTATTGTTGATGCACCCGTTCTTCCCTCATGCATATAGGCCTCTTCCTGGCTAAGATCCAGTCCGAAGTCACTCATCACTTTATGCCATGACTTGGCATGATTTGGCATAGAGTCGAATAATACACCATCCATATCAAATAACACAGCTTTTATATCCAGCTTGTCATATCCCTTGGATTGAAGGAATTTATTTATAGCTTCTTTATACATGTCATTATTTTAAAATGTCATTCTGAACATAGTTGCCTTAGCTCAGAATGACATTAATTATATTATGATGATAGATTAATTATTCAATCATCAATGTTGTAATACTTATTATAATCTTGCCTGTATGGCCTTAGATTCTTCTTCGTATCCTGGTTTGTTAAGCAAAGCAAACATATTTTTCTTGTATGCTTCAACTCCTGGTTGATTAAAAGGATTTACTCCAAGAAGGTATCCACTTATGCCGCATGCTTTCTCGAAGAAATATATAAGTTGTCCCAAGTAGAATTCATTAAGTTCGGGAACTGAAATACGCATGTTTGGAACTCCTCCATCTACATGTGCCAATTGAGTACCAAGTTCGGCCATCTTGTTTACTTCATCTACGCGCTTGCCTGCCAGGAAATTTAGTCCGTCAAGGTTTGCTTCGTCCGAAGGAACTACAAGTTTATGGTTAGCTTTTTCTATTGAAACTACAGTCTCGAATATGCTACGTTCGCCTTCTTGAATCCACTGACCCATAGAGTGAAGATCGGTCGAGAAATCTACGGCAGCAGGGAAGATTCCTTTATTATCTTTACCTTCCGATTCTCCATATAGCTGCTTCCACCATTCCATGAAGAAGTGAAGTTTAGGATGGAAGTTTACCAATATTTCAATTTTCTTTCCATCTCTATAAAGCGCATTACGTGTTACTGCATATATGGCTGCCGGATTTTCTTCGAAAGGAGTGTCTATGCCACAAAGAGTTTCCATAGTGTGTGCACCTTCTACAAGTTTTTCTATATCGTAGCCTGCTACTGCTATTGGAAGAAGTCCTACAGGAGTAAGTACAGAGAAGCGTCCACCTACATTGTCAGGAATTACAAAAGTCTGATATCCTTCCTTGTCGGCTGTTATTCTTGCAGCACCTTTCTTTGCATCTGTTACGGCAACTATTACTTTCTTTGCTATTTCCTTACCTCTTTGATCCTCACACTGTTTTTTCAATAGACGGAATGCAAGGGCTGTTTCGGTTGTAGTACCCGATTTAGAGATATTGATAACACCAAATTTCTTGTTCTTAAGATATTCGGTCAATTCGTATAGATAATCTTCGCCAATGTTGTGACCGGCATAGATCATTATTGGACCATTCTGTTTTTCCTGTAACCACTGGAAGCTGTTTGACAATGCTTCTATTACGGCACGGGCACCAAGATAACTTCCGCCAATGCCAGCTACTATAACTACGTCGCAGTTTTCGCGCAGAGTCTTTGCTGTTTCATTAAGTTTGGCAATCTCTTCTTTAGTTATAGAAGAAGGTAAATGCAGCCATCCCAAGAAATCGTTTCCTTTACCTGTACCTTTTTCCAAAGTTTCCATGCATGCCTTAGCTTCTGTTGCATACGAATCGATTGTTGTTTTTGATACAAAAGATTCTACTTTGTTAATGTTTAAACTAATATTCTTCATTGTACTGAAATTTATCTGAATGAATCAGTTAATAATTTTATTTCAATCATAGGTGATATACGTTCGTACAGAATATTGTATACAGCATCCATAATAGGCATGTTTACGTGTAGATGCTTATTAAGTTCCTTTATACATTTTGTTCCGTAATAACCTTCGGCTATCATTTCCATCTCTATCTGTGCACTCTTTACAGAATATCCTTTTCCTATCATTGTACCGAATACTCGGTTACGACTGAAGTTTGAATAAGATGTAACGAGCAAATCGCCCAGATATACCGAATCGTCTATGTTTCGTTTGCATGGGCTCACTACATTTAGAAAACGGTTCATCTCTTCGATTGCATTAGAAATCAATACAGCCTGAAAGTTGTCACCATATTTAAGTCCGCTGCATATACCGGCTGCAATTGAATATACATTCTTCAATACAGATGCATATTCAATTCCGGCAACGTCCGGACTAACAGATGTCTTTATATAATTTCCGGCTAGCTGACGCGCAAAAGTTTTTGCCTTTTCAATGTCTTCACATCCTATTGTAAGATATGAGAGACGTTCCAGTGCAACCTCTTCTGCATGACACGGTCCTGCCAGAACTGCAAGATTCTCTACAGGCACACCATATATTTTATTAAAATAATCTGAAACTATAAGATTATCATCGGGTACTATACCCTTGATTGCTGTTACTATGAATTTATCCTTAATCTTAGTCTTCAGTTTTTTAAGGTGAATTTTAAGATAAGGAGAAGGAGTAACGAAAATCAATGTATCGGATTCTCTGACAACTTTGTTTATATCTGACGAAAAGTCTATTCTTTTCAAATCAAAGCGTACACTCGTAAGATATGCAGGATTATGGCCAAGACGTTTGAATTCCTCTATTCTGTCATCACGGCGCATATACCAGTTGATAGAATCGTCGGACTGAGCCAAAACTATTTTTGCAATAGCCGTGGCCCAGCTGCCACCACCCATTATTGCTATTTTACCGGGCAATTTCATTATTTTTTAATTAGATCTTACTTATCCAGGCTGTCACTTCTTCTACAGATGGATTTTTCAATTCCAATTTATATTTCTTGTTAATTCCGCATATGTCCATATGAACTTTCTGTGGATTTACATCTTTCATATCGCTTACTAGGTTATATCCTGCTTTCTGAATTACAGCTACCCAATCTTCTTCAACACCTAATTCCATGAATTTAGCTGCCGAATCTTTCGGAGTTACTTTTTCAGGTCTCATCTGAGGGAAGAAAAGTACTTCCTGAATTGTAGTCTGACCTGTCATAAGCATTACCAGACGGTCCATACCTATACCCATACCCGAAGTAGGAGGCATACCATATTCAAGTGAACGTACAAAATCCTTGTCGATAATCATTGCTTCGTCATCTCCTTTTTCGCTCAACTTCATCTGATCTATGAAACGTTCGTATTGATCAATTGGGTCGTTTAGTTCTGAATATGCGTTGCAAAGTTCTTTACCGTTTACCATAAGCTCGAAACGTTCTGTTAGCTCCGGATTGTTACGGTGAGGTTTTGTAAGAGGCGACATCTCTATTGGATAATCGGTAATGAATGTAGGTTGAATGTAATTACCTTCGCAGAATTCGCCGAATATTTCGTCTATAAGCTTGCCTTTACCCATTGTCTCGTCGATTTCAAGGTTCAGTTTGCCGCAAATTTCGCGTATTTCTTCTTCGTTCTTGCCGTTAAGGTCATAACCTGTAAATTCCTTTATTGAGTCAAGCATAGTAACGCGTTTAAACGGAGCTTTGAAGTTTATTACGTTGTCGCCAACCTTTACTTCAGTAGTGCCGTTTACGTCCATGCAAATCTTTTCTATCATTTTTTCCGTAAAGTCCATCATCCAGTTGTAGTCCTTGTATGCAACATAAATTTCCATACATGTAAACTCAGGATTGTGAGTACGGTCCATACCTTCGTTACGGAAGTTCTTTCCTATTTCATATACACCTTCAAAACCACCTACTATAAGACGTTTTAAATAAAGTTCACTTGCTATACGCATGTAAAGAGGCATATCGAGTGCATTGTGGTGAGTTATGAAAGGACGAGCCGAAGCACCGCCGGCAATAGCCTGAAGGATAGGGGTCTCTACTTCCATATAACCTTTAGAGTTGAAATATTCGCGCATAGAGTTGTAAACCTTTGTGCGTTTGATGAATATATCTTTAACTTCATCGTTTACTACAAGATCTACATAACGCTGGCGGTAACGAAGTTCTGGATCTTCGAATTTATCATAAGCCACACCATCCTTATATTTTACGATAGGAAGTGGTTTAATAGATTTGGCCAATACGGTAAGGTTCTGAGCGTGAATGCTTATTTCGCCCATTTGAGTTCTGAATACGAATCCTTCAATTCCTACAAAGTCGCCAAGGTCTAGCAGACGCTTGAAGACGGTATTGTAAAGTTCTTTATCTTCTCCCTTGCAAATATCATCACGTGTAATATATACTTGAATACGACCTTTTGAGTCCTGTAATTCGATGAAAGATGCTTTTCCCATAACACGACGGCTCATTATACGTCCTGCTACCGATACTTTACGTGGCTCAGCTTCATCATCTTTGAACTCAGCTTTTATATCTGTTGAAAAGGCATTAGTTACATACTCTGCAGCCGGGTAGGGATCTATTCCCAAAGCACGCATCTCATTCAGACTGTTTCGTCTGATAATTTCCTGCTCACTTAGTTCTAATACGTTCATCTGTTAAAACATTAAGTCAATTTGGGGACAAAAGTACTAAAGATTTTGTAATAAACACCAATCGAAGTATTTTTTATTTATAATAGCCCTGTTATAGAGTTATTTATATTTTGTTTAAATGTGTTGTATTATTGCATGTTTTAATCGTTATCTACTCGCAATGGTATTAGACTGAATTTTTGAGTGATATATTTCACTTCTTGCATTGTTTTGGTTACCTCGTTAAAAGATATATCTTCATTTAGTTCGAAGAACCCATATATTTTATGCTGTCGTCAAGTATTAGGCGTTTGCAATATTCCTTACCTTTGCAGTATATGTTCCAATCATTATTGAATTCTTCTGTAATTTATTTAATGGTTTCTAATTTAAATTGTTTTTTCTTGAATATTTCGATATCTGCTTCCAATAAGATTATATTAATAACCTTTACCTTTGTTTCTTGCCTTCTTGATTATTTTAATATCTTTGCCTCTATATTGTATAAACATAAATATTATGAATAAATTTTTCAGTTTAATTATTGTCGTTTTGCTTGGGTTCAACTTTACAGCACTTAAGGCACAGCAAAACACACCCGATTCGGTAGGATATATTGTTAAGGTAGGAGAAATAGCTCCCGATTTTGAAATGCAGCTTACAGATGGCAGTCGAGTAAAGCTTTCGGATATGAGAGGGAAAGTAGTAATGCTTCAATTTACGGCCAGCTGGTGTGGTGTATGTCGTAAGGAAATGCCTTTCATAGAAAAAGATATATGGCTGAAACATAAAGATAATAATCAGTTTGCTTTGTTTGGAATAGATCGCGACGAACCGCTGGATAAGGTAATTGCATTTGGCAAGCAGACAAAAATAACATATCCGCTTGCTCTTGATCCAGGTGCAGATATATTTGCAAAATATGCCGACAGAAAAGCCGGAATAACAAGAAATGTACTTATTGATAAGGATGGCCGCATTGTTATGCTTACCCGTTTGTATAATCCTGAGGAATTTAATTCTTTATGCAGTAAGATTGATGAAATGTTGAAATAAAGATGATGAAATATTCGGTATTGCTGGTCGGACTTTTCTTGATGTTTTCTACTTCCTCATATTCTCAGAAGAAAAGTTCGAGGAAAAATTATGAGCCTCTTTTTGGTACTTCTATGGCTAAGTATCATGTATCTTCACAACAGTTAAAAGGAGCATCGTTCTATCTTGTAAGCGGACATGGTGGTCCCGATCCCGGTGCCATTGGAAAATATAACGGCAAAGAACTGCACGAGGATGAATATGCTTACGATATAATTCTCAGACTGGGCCGCGAACTGCTTATGCGTGGAGCAAAAGTGGAGATTATAATTCAGGACGAAAAAGATGGAATAAGGAATGATTATGTACTAAATAACAGCAAGCGCGAAACATGTATGGGTAAGACAATTCCGCTTAATCAGGTAGAACGTCTTAGTCAGCGATGTAGCGCAATAAACAGTTTGTATAGAAAGGATAGAAGCACATATAAGCGTGGTATATTCATACATGTAGATAGTCGCGGAAAGGGGCAGCAGACGGATGTGTTTTTTTATCATGCTCCAGGTAGCAAAAAAGGAAAACAACTGGTCGATAATCTTCATTCTACATTCGAGAAGAAATATGGACGTCATCAGCCCAACCGAGGGTTTACGGGTACTGTAAGTTCACGTAACTTGTATGTTCTTTCACAGTCAAATCCTGTATGTGCTTTTCTTGAGTTAGGCAATATACGTAATTCTCAGGATCAGAAAAGACTTGTAATACCTGCCAACCGTCAAGCTCTTGCGCGTTGGATTGCCGATGGTATAGTGGCCGATTATAAAGAGACTAAAAAGAGATAATAATTACATATTAAGACCCTGTTTTACCGGTTTTATAACCCATGAAAGCCGGTAAAATTGACGGCCTTCGATTTTTTTTTATTGGCGTAAAAAAATAAATTGACCGCGAGAAAAATAAAATTGATGGCCGTCGATTTTATCACATATAAAATCTATTTTTTTTCTTGTTTTTTATGCTCTTCATCTTTGTTTTCATTCCCTTTTTTTTGCTTCTCCTGCATCTGGTTCATGAATGCCGAACTTATTATACCGGTGGGTAATGCAATCATAGCTATTCCTATAAGACTTATTATACTGCTAAGCATCTTACCCAAAGGAGTTATGGGGTATATGTCTCCATATCCTACAGTTGTGAAAGCTACTATGGCCCACCATAAACCGTCGCCTATATTTCTGAATGCATCGGGTTGTGCAGAACGTTCTATATAGTACATTAATATTGCCGAAAAACATACCATTATTCCACAGGCTGTATAGGCTGTTATAAGTTCATCCTTCACTCTTGAAAGTACTTTGCCTATAAGTTGGAATGATTTCGAGTAGCGTATAAGCTTGAATATGGTAAATATATAAGGTAATATTATTACATGAATTATCTCGGTGTTCCAGTAAAGGTATACCAGTAGAAATGGCAATATGGCTACGAAGTCTACGAAGCCATAAAAAGATAAAATGTATCTAAACCTTGCCCGTGCAATGCTTATGCCGGGATATTTGGCAGGAGCCGATATTATTCTTAATATATATTCTATCAAAAAGACTAATGCCGATAGGTAAGTTACTCCAAACATATATAAATCGTAGTGAGCCATGCTCCTAAATGAGCTACCTATTATGGCTGCAATTGATGAAAGAATGCAGAAGAGTACGAAGAACTTGAAGAGCTTGCTCATCAAACCTTTTCTTATCAGATTGAATATCTTCATTCTGTGTGGACGTGTATCTATTTTAATTTTCATCATGAATGTATTTGAAGCAAATTTATGGATTAATTTTAAAATAAGTTGTTAATTTTGCTGCTCTATTAAAAAATATTAATAATGGATAAGATTGTTTTTATAACAGGAGCTACAAGCGGAATAGGAGAGGCTTGTGCCAGAAGATTTGCACGTGAGGGTGCAAGACTTATACTTAACGGTCGTAATGAAGTAAAACTTACTGAGGTAAACAAGAGTATAAAGGAGGAATTCGGAGTAGAGACTTTACCTTTGGTTTTCGATGTGCGCGATAGAGTGGGAGCTTTGAACGCATTAAATGCTGTGCCCGATGAATGGAAGGCAATAGATGTGCTGATAAATAATGCTGGACTTGTTATTGGAATGGATAAGGAATATGAAGGTAATCTTGATGAATGGGATATAGTTATTGATACTAATATAAAGTCACTGCTTGCCATAACAAGATTTGTTGTTCCGGGAATGGTTCAAAGAGGAAGAGGCCAGATAATAAATATTGGTTCGGTAGCAGGTGATGCTGCTTATCCGGGTGGAAGCGTATACTGTGCTACAAAAGCTGCTGTAAAGGCATTGACAGATGGACTTAGAATGGACTTAGTAGATACGCCGCTTAGGGTGACTTTGATAAAGCCGGGGCTGGTAGAGACTAATTTCTCTGTTGTAAGATTCCGCGGAGATAAGAATAAAGCAGATAATGTATATAAAGGCATTAGGCCACTTGATGGAGACGATATTGCCGAAACTGTATATTTTGCTGCGTCTGTCCCTGAATATATGCAGATAGCAGAAATGCTTGTAATGCCGGTGCATCAGGCTAGTGGAACTTTGACTTTCAGAAAATAAAAAACTGAATATTGATCTCGCATTTAGCAATGAAGAGAGCCGTATCATTCTAATTTAAGTAGTTGATACGGCTCTCTTTTTATTGTAAGCTATAATATGTAACTGTTAAAGGCAAATATTTTATTTTGTCTTCACTTTATGACTTTTATTGCTTGGTCTCTTTTGATTAGAAACTGTAGTCAACGCTTACTCCAAATACTTTGTTTGTGCGGCTATATACATTAGTTCCCGTAACTTTCAGGTTGTTGTAATTATCCGAAGTTTTTGTATAGTCGTCATAATTGGTCCACATGTAACCTACATTGAAGTTAAGGTTGGGGTTAAGCTTGAATTTTGCTCCGAATCCTAAACTGTATGAGTCGCAGTAGAAACTTGTGTCATACTGAAAATTATCCGACAATCCGTAGTCTGTAATCTGTCCGCCGCAGCTTAATGTAAGTTGTGGAAGAACGTCCCATTCAATACCTGCCAGATATTCGTTAGTGCCTTTTGTCAGTTCTTTCTGCTTGTTGTTTGCCATACCTGCATTCTTGTCGTCATAGAAGTGATATTCTACCGATGCACGAAGAGTTGGTAGGAATTCGTAGGCAGCAGCCACAGAAAGCATTGCAGGAATATCATTAGGAGTATTTACTCCATGACGGTAGTCTGCAAGATCTTTTTCGGCCTGACCAAGTATTCTGAATGAGTTTTCGCGAGTGTCATTCTCGATATTTAAGTTTGTCTTGAACTCATACTTTGCACCGAAGTTGAACTTGCCAAACTTGAAGTCGGCGCCGATAACCGGAGTGAATCCCCATCCTGTTTGGTCAAGATCGAGGTCCATGCCAATAAGCTCTGTACCGGCTGGTATGTTTGGTAAATTAACAGCCGAGCTTGCTACAAGTGAACCTTTATATCCACCTGTAAAATAGTTCATTCTACCGCCGGCAAATACGCTTAAATTTTCGTTTATCTTGTATGTTAATCCTAACTGTGTAGAGTAAATGTATTGGTTTCCATCCATGAAACTGTTAAGGTCGTATGCGTTTCTAGGAATACCCATACCCGATAAACCACCTATTACAAGAGCATCGAACATTGGAAGACCTTCGTCGAACGATGCTTTACCACCACCACCTGTTACCGCGAAGAAACCTGAAACAGTAAAATTGTTATGCTTGTAGGCACCAAAGAAACTTGGTATTACAGGAGCGGCAGCTTTTCCTTCGTAATATTTTTGTAGACCTATTTTTTCGCAAGAAGCATCAATGTTCCTGGTCTGGAAAGCACTCTGTATGCTTAATGAAGTGTAAAAACCATTTTTTGGTAAAAATGCCAATCCTGCAGGGTTAGAAAGTGCAGCATCGATATCGGTTGCTGCTCCGCGTGATAACATTCTGAGGAATGCAGGATGCTGGTTGGTATTTGTAAGAACACCTCCTGCAAAGGTTGAATTTGAAACGATTAATGCAGATGCAACAATCATGAAAAACTTCTTCATTATTTACTTATTTTTTAATTTTGGGTGCAAAGATATGTAAATGTAGCACATGAAACAACTAATTGTGCAATAAATATATGTTGGAAAACATAATTGCATAAAGTTTCAAAATAAACTAATTTTCTTTATGGGATTTATTTTATGTTATTATGATAATTGATAGCTAATATTTTATGGAATAAATGTACTATCTTTGTTTACTTTATATTACAACACAAAAATATGTTTGATAATAAAGAAATATGGAAGGTAAGTTATCCTATCTTTCTAGGATTGTTGGCTCAGAATATAATCAATGTTATTGATACTGCATTTCTGGGAAGAGTAGGTGAAGTTGAGCTTGGAGCATCAGCCCTGGGAGGGTTGTTGTATATATGTGTTCTTACAATAGCCTTTGGTTTCAGTATAGGTTCGCAAATTATGATTGCGCGACGAAACGGCGAAGGAAGATACAGTGATATAGGTCCTATTGTTGTACAGGGAAGCGGATTCCTTATTATATTGGCAGCAGTCTTCTACGGACTTACAATCATGTTTGCTCCATCTATTATAAAAAATGTAATATCATCACCGGCTATTTATGAAGAGACATGGGAATTTCTGAGTTGGAGAAGTTTGGGATTTTTCTTTGCTTTTGTAAATGTAATGTTCCGTGCTTTCTTTATAGGTATAACACGTACAAAGGTAATAACTCTTAATGCTATCGTGATGGCATTGGTTAATGTATTGTTCGACTATGTAATGATTTTCGGTCATTTCGGATTTCCTGCATGGGGTATAAAAGGGGCTGCTATAGCTTCTGTTATTGCCGAAGCTTTCTCTCTTATATTCTTTATTGTGTACACATTTGCATGTGTCGATTTCAAAAAGTACGGGCTAACTCATCTCCGAAAAGTGAATTTCGGATTATTGGGCCGTATTCTTAATATTTCGTGCTTTACTATGTTTCAGTATTTCCTGTCAATGGGAATATGGTTTGTATTCTTTATTGCCATTGAGAGGTTGGGGCAGCGCGAACTGGCAGTAGCTAATATAATAAGGAGTATATATGTAGTAATGCTTATTCCGGTGCAGGCACTTTCTACAACTACAAATACATTAGTAAGTAATATGATAGGTGGTGGTGGCGCACATCATGTAATGGGATTGATGGGAAGAATAGCCAAATTGTCTTTTCTTATCATGGTGGTATGTGTAGGAGTTGTTGCAGTAGCACCATCATCTATCCTGTCGGTATATACTAACGAGGCAGCGCTTATAACCGAAGCCGTACCTTCGTTGTATGTAGTATGCATTGCAATGATAATAGCTTCTGTTGGTAATATTTATTTCAATGGAATATCTGGTACAGGCAATACTCAGGCTGCATTAATTCTTGAAGTTGGAACTCTTGTTTTCTATACTGCATACATATTCTGGATAGGATTATATATGAAGGCTCCTGTATCTGTTTGCTTTTCGACAGAAATAATTTACTATTTGCTGTTGCTTGTTTCAAGCATCATATATCTGAAAAAAGCAAAATGGCAGAATAAAAAGATATGATTTAATTAAGTTTTTTGTATTTTTGCAACCCAATGTAACTATTAGTAACTTGAAATTTGTATAATATATATGTTCGATAATTTAAGTGACCGACTAGAACGGTCTTTTAAAATCCTCAAGGGTGAGGGTAAGATTACGGAAATTAATGTTGCAGAAACATTAAAGGATGTACGTAAAGCATTGCTTGATGCCGATGTGAACTACAAGGTAGCAAAAACTTTTACAGATACTGTAAAGGAAAAAGCATTAGGCCAGAATGTACTTACTGCTGTCAAACCAAGTCAGTTGATGGTAAAGATTGTTCACGACGAACTAGCCAAGCTTATGGGTGGCGAGACAGCCGAAATAGAGCTTGTTAACCGTCCTGCTGTTATTTTGATGTCGGGTTTGCAGGGTTCGGGTAAGACTACTTTCTCGGGTAAGCTTGCAAAGATGCTTAAGGCAAAGAAAAACCGTAAGCCTCTTCTTGTTGCATGCGACGTATACCGTCCTGCAGCTATCGAACAGCTAAAGGTCCTTGGTTCTCAGGTAGACGTACCGGTTTACTCGGAAGAGGCAAGCAAGGATCCTGTGCAGATTGCGCTTAATGCAATACACGAGGCTAAGGCAAAAGGTTATGACCTGGTTATAGTCGATACTGCCGGTCGTCTTGCTATAGACGAGCAGATGATGAAGGAGATTGAAGCTATCAAGAAAGCAGTAAATCCAGATGAAACTCTGTTTGTTGTAGACTCAATGACTGGTCAGGATGCTGTAAATACTGCAAAGGAATTTAACGATCGTCTTGATTTTAATGGTGTTGTACTTACAAAACTGGATGGTGATACACGTGGTGGTGCTGCTCTTTCAATACGTACTGTTGTAAACAAGCCTATTAAGTTTGTTGGTACAGGCGAAAAACTTGACGAGGTAGATGTATTCCATCCTGAACGTATGGCCGACCGTATACTTGGTATGGGTGATATCGTGTCTCTTGTTGAACGTGCACAGGCTCAGTATGATGAAGAAGAGGCAAAACGTCTTCAGAAGAAGATTCAGAAGAATCAGTTCGATTTCAACGATTTCCTTAGCCAGATACATCAGATAAAGAAGATGGGTAATCTAAAAGACCTTGCTTCGATGATTCCGGGTGTAGGTAAAGCTATTAAGGATATAGATATTGACGACAATGCTTTCAAGAGCATTGAAGCAATTATATACTCAATGACTCCTGCCGAACGTACTAATCCTGAATTGCTAAACGGTACTCGCCGTACTCGTATTGCAAAGGGTAGTGGTACTACAATTCAGGAGGTGAACCGTCTGCTAAAGCAGTTTGATCAGACTCGTAAGATGATGAAGATGGTTACTAGCAGCAAGATGGGTAAAATGATGCCAAAACTAAAGAATTAACAATTATGCAATTAATTGATGGAAAGGCAGTCTCGGAACAGATAAAGCTTGAAATAGCCAAAGAGGTTGAAGAGATTGTTGAAAAAGGAGGTAAACGTCCTCATTTGGCCGCTATTTTGGTAGGACATGATGGTGGTAGTGAAACATACGTTGCTGCTAAGGTAAAGGCATGCGAAGCGTGTGGTTTTAAATCAAGTTTAATTCGCTATGAAGCAGATGTAACTGAAGATGAGTTACTGGCTAAGGTAAAAGAACTGAATGAAGATGATGATGTAGATGGGTTTATTGTGCAGCTTCCTTTACCAAAGCATATATCCGAACAGAAAGTAATTGAGACTATCGATTACCGTAAGGATGTAGATGGTTTCCATCCTATTAATGTGGGCAGAATGTCTATAGGACTTCCATGTTACGTATCGGCTACTCCTAATGGTATTATCGAGTTGTTGAGAAGATATAACATAGAAACGCAGGGAAAGAAATGTGTGGTATTGGGAAGAAGCAACATAGTAGGCAAGCCAATGGCAAGCCTTATGATGCAGAAAACTTATCCTGGTGATGCTACTGTTACTGTTTGTCATAGCCATAGTAAGGATCTTATAAAAGAATGCCGCGAAGCTGATATAATAATAGCGGCATTAGGACAACCAAACTTTGTAACTGCCGATATGGTGAAGGATGGCGTAGTAATTGTAGATGTTGGTACAACACGCGTTCCTGATGCTACAAAGAAATCGGGTTTCAAACTTACCGGCGACGTAAAATTTGATGAAGTGGCACCCAAATGCTCATATATTACTCCGGTACCAGGTGGAGTAGGGCCTATGACTATAGTATCGCTTATGAGAAATACTCTGCTTGCAGGCAAGAAAGCCATATATAAATAATTTCTTGTTATAGAATATATTATTGAGTTACTCTTTCGTGTTAACAACTACGAAAGAGTAACTTTTTTTATTCGTGCAACTTTATATTGTGAATAATGTGTGAATGATGTGTGAAATATAAGACTGCTATATTCACACTGTAACTAATTGCCCCTTAATGATTTATCCTTGATTGTGAAATTGTGGAATATATTTTTATATAAATTAATTTCCTGCTGCAACTTTTATATTATCTTTCTAGTCTAATATATATATATGAACTTTAAAACCAAATAATTATGTTATCAACTACAACTCCTTCAATAGAAGGAAAAAAAATAATCAAATATTATGGAATTGTAACAGGAGAAACTATAATAGGTGCAAACATGTTTCGCGATCTTTTTGCTAGCATACGCGATATAGTAGGTGGTCGTTCAGGAGCTTACGAAGAAGTTCTTCGTGAAGCAAAGGAGTCGGCTTTACGCGAAATGGAAGATCAGGCTATGAGGATGGGTGCCAATGCTGTGGTTGGAGTTGATTTGGATTATGAAACAGTAGGATCGAGCGGTAGCATGCTTATGGTAACTGCAAGTGGTACGGCGGTTATGATTGAATAGTAGTAATACTTTTTATTTTGAACATTTGCAATAAGGTTGTGGACTATATTATTAACTCCATAACCTTGTTTGTTTTATATATGTTATCATTTTATATTTTATTTCCCATAATTATATGTTCTGTAGTAAAAAATAATGATATATAGTTGAGGCTATTTTAACTTTTAGTCTAATAAAAGCAAAAAATGCATGAGACATTAAACCTTTGTGATATTATTTTCTCTAAAGGATAAACATTCGAATGAAATAAAGAAAATAAGTACTAATCACAAAAAATGAAAGTTATGAAAAAAGGATTTATGTTATTGATGATAGCTGTTTTAAGTGTAAATGTTTCTTTGTTTGCACAGGATAATAATAAAAGAAGAAACGATAAGCCAACAAAAGAACAGAGAGTAGAAATGCAGGTAAAACGCATGAGCTCTAATTTAATGCTTAACGATGCACAGTCGGCAAAGTTTGCTGTTGAATATAAGAAATATCTTGACGATATGGCTGCTTTGCGTATGCCGCGTCCAGAAAAGAAAGATTCGTTGAAGAAATCTCTTACAGATGCCGAACAAATTAAAATGATGAAGGATAGATTTGCAAATCAGCATAAGATGATAAATCTTAAAGAAAAATATTACAATGAATTCTGCAAGTTCCTTACTCCGGCACAGGCTCAGAAAGCTATTTCTACGATGAAGCAAGGCAAGAAGGGTCATGGAAAGATGCAGTTTAGAGATGGTAGAGGTATGAAAGGTAATAAAGATATGAAGAATTCAAAGAATAAAAATCAAGTAAATGGTTTTAATTCTGTTACGGTTCAGTAGGATAACTTATATAAAAAAGAACTTCACTTCTGATTTAAAGCAGAAGTGAAGTTCTTTTTTATTGTATTTTATATCAATTCTTCAAATACCAATTACTATATTGAGTTCCGGATGAAGTTACCCATTTATCAAAATTAGGATAAAATATGCTGATTGAAGTCTTCTCTGTAGATGGTACAAAGTTTATAATAGGAATATCTATCGAGAAAGGATGATTACCACTCTTGTCTATATAGAATGCATCATCTTCCTTACCAATCTGATCCTTATTTGCCATGGAAGTAGCTGCACATTTCGGTAGATGAACTTCTGTACGATTATTTGCTCCTTGTTTATAATTAACTATTATAAATGGATTTATATACGAATCTATATTGGTCTTTAAAAGATAATTATCATTAAACGTTCTTGTTATTGCAAAGCTCTTATTTATAACATTCTTGGCGTTCTTGAATAATACTATGGAATTTGTACTGCTTTCATTGAATGATTCGGTAGGAATGCTGATATTACCTATCTGATTTTGATTGTATTGTATCGCAAATGCATTTTCGAGGACTGCAGCATCAATTTTCTGAACAGGAGTAAAGTAATCTACTATACTCTTTACATAGTTCTTTGAGTTAAATGTGACAGTTGATTTATGCTCGATTATAACATCATTCAAGTCATAGTCTCCTCCTGTGGGCCATATATCTTCATATGCATATGTATGGTATGTGGTTTCTGTAGTAGTAACTTCAGGAAGTATCGGATCAATTTCAGGTCGGTCAGGATCTTGTATTGAACCACTTGGGTTTGCATCTACACAAAATAATATATCCTCATAACTCTTATCTGCGCCATCTTCTATGCCATATACAATTGCTCCACTTTTTGTAGATAATGAGATGTATCGTGCCTTCTGACCTTCATATACGGTATTCCATTCACTATTTGAATATACTATATTGTTTTTATAGCTAATAGCACCGGTTGAATAATAATTAGGAGTAAAACCATTTGATATTATAAAATAGCCTATAGTATATCCGGCAGGAAATCTGTCAGAAACGTTGCCATTTGCATCCTGAAACAGAAGCTTTATTCGTGTGTTTTTTGAAATTGGTGCATTTGATTTACGATATTTAGGATTGTCACCCGAAAAGCTTTCTTTCTCATTATTTTCAAGATAATATGGATCATCGTATGCTATGGAAGCATTTGGAATGATTACGAATTTCTTTATATTCTGTGGTGTAGTTGGTGCCTCATTACTTTTGTAGTAATAGTACCCAATACTTGATTGATACCCGGCTCTCTCTGTTAGAAAGGTAAGAAATATTTCTGCATTCTCTACTGTAACTTGCTTATTTTCTTCGTTTATATAAGTTTTTGCAATGGTAGTATTTACATATTTTGTTTCCTTTACAAGACTTGAATTGTCTAAGTTGGCTGGTTTTCTTAATGCACCCTGCCATAACGTATTTTGAATATTCGTGATAAAATCATTACCAAACTTTCCTGTTGATGTTATTCCATTGATGTCGCTGATCTTGCCATATTTATTCCATTCTACTATGGAGTAAATGTTTCTCGATGTATCAAGTGTCTTTATTGTAGGATTGGCAACTGTACGTGATGTTCTGCTGGCTGTTGTTACATCATTCAATGCTTCAACATTGATCTTGCCATCTTCAATTTTAGCTTTTATCAAATGTGGAGCATTCCATGATTCTGATAGTATATATACTGAATCTATGTAAGTTGGAAGCTTTACTTTTCCCTCAAATTTACCTTCTGAATCTGTGAATATCTTGAATAAAGCTTCTTTGCTGGTATATGATGTAATATCCTCATTATAGCTTACAGGTTTGTCTGCATATAATTCAATCAATGAACCGGCTGCATCTTTTCCGTAATTTATGCTTAGTGAAATATCAGTGGTCAGGTTAAAGCTGAAATAATCATCAGGATTTAAAACTTCTTCTGTAGTTGGTGGCTGATACAAGTCAGTCTTTTCACTGCAGGAGGTTATCATTAAAGGAATAAAACTCATACTTAATATGAGATGTTTTGTTTTCATTTTATCCGCTATTTTAATTATTGTTACAAAATTAATATTAAATATATAATAATAGAACAAAATTAAATTAAATTTATATTTTGATTATCATGCATTTAACATGATATTTAACTAAGGTAAAAATAATACAATAGATTAAAACATTCTGTTTTGTAATTCTTTATCGTATTTTTGTGGCAAATGTAAAGATAATATAGTTTCGGAATAAAAATTGATAAACTTTGTTTGTTCTACTCTATACTTGCGTTATCTTTGCCGTAGATAATCTACAATAATATTAAAGATGAACCGAATCCTTTTAATCTCGACAATACTTATAGTATTTACGCTTTCATTGGGTGCGCAGAACCGTAACAGACAATATGAAGAATATATAAATCAATATAAGGAAATTGCTATAGATGAGATGAAACGCTACCGCATTCCTGCAAGTATAACACTAGCTCAGGGGTTGCTTGAATCGGGTGCCGGCAGAAGTACATTGGCACGTAAATCAAACAATCATTTTGGCATAAAGTGTGGCGGCGATTGGACCGGCAATACAGTAAGTCATACCGACGATGCTCCTAATGAGTGTTTTCGCGCTTACCGTCATCCACGTGAATCTTACGAAGATCATTCAAAATTCTTAAGGAACCGTTCGCGTTATGCTTCTCTTTTTACTCTTAACATGACCGATTATAAGGGATGGGCACACGGACTGAAAAAGGCTGGCTATGCTACAGATCCACAATATGCTTATCGTCTTATAAATATAATTGAACTTTATGGACTCGATAAGTTTGACAGCAAGCAGGGAATCCAGTGGTTGGCAGAATTTCCTAATCCACATCAGCCATACATATCAAATGATCTGCTTTACATAATAGCCCGTAACGGCGATACACTGAAGAAGATAGGAAAAGAATTCGATATTAGTGAACGAAAGCTTCGCAAGTATAATGATTTGTATAAGGGTTATATGCTTCAGGAGGGTGATATTATATATCTTGAGAAGAAACATAGACGTGCTTCTAAAGATAATATAGTATACGTGGTTCGTCAGGGAGATTCAATGTATTCAATTTCTCAAAGATATGGAATAAGATTGAAGAACCTTTATAAGTTGAATAAGATGAAACCTGAAGATGCTGCTCCTGCTGCAGGCTTCATTCTTAGAATGAGATAGTATTTATAGATTTCCTTTATGAAACCATCCTTTAAAATATGCAGAAAGCATAATAACAATACAGCCCCCTAAACATATGCCGGAGAATAGTAAACCATATCCGTTTAGAAATGCTACAGGAGCAAATGTAATAAGCAATATCTCAACAGGGGCAATGAAAAGATATGCCAAGGCGTAAGTTTCGAGTGAACGACTTTTCATCTTTGCATCGACTACCCTTAATAAGGCTATACCCATTGCCATTGTTCCGGTATACCATCCCCATGTAAAAATTGCTTTTTCGAACCAACACTCTTTCATAAGTCTCTTTGCCAGAACCATTACATAAAGAAGGGTTATTGTTAGTCCGGAGAATAGAAGTATGGAGAGTGGAACTATATATTCAATGACAAGAGATAGCTTTATTGAGGATATTCCAAATGCTACTAAAAAATCGGTAAGTGTACCACTGATATGATTTACTGTTTTATTATCTATGTAGTTGCTTACTTTACTGCGATCAAAAATTTTCTTTGTTATTATTCCAATTACAAAAGCGCAGCTGAATACTGGGAGTTCAAATCCCGGAAAGTAGTAAGTAACGATTTTACTTATTATATATCCTCCCAATGCAATTACTGCAATTGCAGCAAAGTTGAACGATAAAGAGTCTATTGAAATAGAAGAGGTAGTAGCAGTACCTATACTTTCTCTCTTTTCTTCGGGTAGTAATCCTGTACGAAGCTCATCGGGTAAGTCATCATAATTGGCAAGAAAAGCAGTATGATTATTCTTAGTGGCCCATTTTATAATTACGAGTCCGATGATAACCGCTGCTACAATGCCAAATGTAGCTGCTGTCATTGCAAATGTAAGAATATTGTCATAACCCATCTGCTGAAAAGCCTGACCGATAGCGGCAGCTGTGCCGTGACCACCACAGAATCCGCTTGGCATAGTAATACCAAATGCCGGACTAACATTCCAAAATTTATCTAGTAATAATATTCCCAGAAAACCACCAACAGCCCATTGAAGCAACATACCCGTCTGCGAATATGCCCACATAGCTCCAATTTCCGATTTATCACTTTTCTTCTTTTGCGATATTAATGGTAAAGCACCGAAAATAAATACAATAAGTATTCCTGCATAAGTACCAATGTTTGACGATAAAGGAAGTAAATCTACTCCATTAGGACCTAAAGCTAACCCTATAAAGCCGGCAAGAAGACTTGGAGGTATGAAAAGCCTTTGAATAAGTTTAATCTTAACTCTTAATAATTTTCCTATCAGTAATAAAGTTGATATTATGCAGATATCGACAAATAGAGTCCATGGAGTGAAATCGTTCATAATGATTATTTTAGTTGAAATGATTTTATAAAGTAACGAATAATATTACTTTTTGTTAATCGTATAGATTAATTTTGTTTTTACTATAGCTGTACAAATATATATAAATATATTGACATCTTAAAAATATGTTAATTTATTAAAGGCGGTGCAGTATTCGTATTAAAAAAACATTTATTCATTGAAACATTAAAAAAGAAATGAACTTTTTAGAGAAGCCATAAAACTTTATATGTAATTTTGTAGAACCTAATATTTATAGAAAAAGAGATGAAAAAAATTAAATTGGCGGCTATCTTTGCTGCACTTGTATCAATGTTTACCTTTAGTTCTTGTTTAGATAGCAGTGAAGGAAATAGCTATGACTGTGTTGCTATAGTATCGGTAAAAGGATCGGCACTAGGTGGTTACTACCTTTTAAGTGACGATGGAGTTACTTTTAATCCTGTAAGCTCTACCGTATTGGAAAATATAAAATTGACCGACGGAACTTACCTGCAGCGTTTTTATGCAGCAATGAAATTTCAGGAAGGCGAGGTTCTTGGTAATGAAAAAAAATCATATAAAATTACTTCAGTAGATGTATATGGTCAGATTCCTTACAAGAATTTCAATACTCAGCCAGATACATTGAAGGGCGATTTTGGAATTGCTAATATAAGTTCGGCAGCTTGGGCTGCAAATGGTTATGTGAATATTCCTGTCACATACTATTATCCAACTACTTCAAATAATGCAGTAAACTTTAATGATTTCAATTTGTATGCTACAGATGCACAGCAGGATACTCTTTATACTGTGTTTCAGCAGACAAAGGAAAGATCAGCTTCAAATGCACAGGCTACACAGTTGATGAGTTTCAAGATGCCTTTTGATAACTCACAATTTGCAAACTATTATTATCAGTTAGAGCCAAAGAGCGACTCTATCGTAATAAAGATTACTGCAAAGATTCTTGATGGTAAACCACTTGTTAAGACTGCAAAATACCGTTATACTTCAAGATAAGCCATTTTACTTAAATATAATAAAAATCCTCATGCTATATCAGCATGAGGATTTTTTTATACCTTTGCATTACTTATTTATAAAACAAGAAATTATTGTATTTTGAATTACAAGGAATTATTTAACAGAGTAGTGACTCTTATTTCTTCTCCATCAAAAGCATGGAGCGAAATAAAGGTAAGTGATGGCAGAAACCGCGTAATGACCGATTTTGTATATCCTATGATTGGACTTTGCTCGTTATCGGTTTTTATAGGGGTATTAATTGAAAGTAAGGCAGAAGTAAGTCTGGTACAAGAAGCTATGAGTAAATGCTGTGCTATTGCAGTATCACTTTTCGGAGGATACTTTCTTGCAGCATATTTAGTAGATATTGTAGGACAGAAATATCTTAACCGACCTTCTCAGTTCGAACTGTGCTGTCAGTTGGTAGGTTATTCTATGGCTATTCCTTTTGTTCTTAATATTATTTATGGAATATTCCCCATAAAACTTCTGTTCTGGTTGTTGCAATTGTATGTATTGTTTGTAGTATTTGAAGGTGCACGTTCTTTGATGAATGTAAATCGTGAGAAAATAACTAATTATACTGTCATTACATCTTGCATAGTATTATTTTGTCCTGCCATAATTAGCTGGATATTTAATAAACTAACTGTAATATTAAACTAATGAAACCAACTCCTATTAATATAAAAAATAAAAGAGCGTCTTTTGATTATGAGTTTATCGATACCTATACAGCCGGAATAGTTCTTACAGGTACCGAAATCAAATCAATTCGTTCAGGAAAAGCCAGTTTGGTTGATACATATTGTTATTTCATAAATAATGAGTTGTGGGTTAAGAATATGCATATAACCGAATACTTTTATGGATCTTATAATAATCATGAAGCTCGTCGTGAACGTAAACTGTTACTTCAGAGAAAGGAATTGAGAAAACTTGAAGATGCTAGTAAGAATCCAGGATTTACTATTGTCCCGGTAAGACTGTTTATTAACGAAAAAGGACTTGCAAAGGTTGTTATTGCCTTGGCGAAAGGTAAGAAAGAATATGATAAGCGTCAGTCTATACGTGAAAAAGATGACAGACGTGAAATGGACAGGATGTTCAAAAAATAATTTTATTTTCCCGATGAATTCAATTCAACAATTGATAAAAGATAGAATTCTCATCCTCGACGGAGCGATGGGAACAATGATTCAACAATATAATCTGAAGGAAAGTGACTTCAGAAATGATGATTTTATTAACACTCCCGGACAACTGAAAGGGAACAATGATTTATTGTCAATTACCAATCCTCAGATAATAACAGAGATTCATCGGAAATATCTTGAGGCAGGTGCAGATATCATAGAGACAAATACTTTCAATGCTCAACGCATTTCGATGGCCGACTATCATGTTGAAGAGCATTGTAGAGAAATAAATCTTGCAGCGGCCACGATAGCTCGTAAAGCTGCTGATGATTTTACTTCAATGAATCCACTCAAACCTAGATTCGTCGCTGGTTCGATAGGGCCTACAAACAAGACTCTGTCAATGAGTCCCGATGTTAACAATCCTGCTTTCCGTGCTTTAACATTCGATGAACTAGTCAATGCTTATCTTGAACAAATGAGAGCTTTGCTTGAAGGTGGAGTCGATGTTTTTATCATAGAAACAATATTCGATACTCTTAATGCAAAGGCTGCTATATATGCAGCAGAAAAGGCTATGCAGATATGCAACAGGAGAGTGCCATTAATGTTATCCGTAACAGTATCGGATATTGCCGGAAGAACCTTGTCGGGGCAGACTCTTGATGCATTTCTAGCTTCAGTACAGCATGCTGAGATATTTTCTGTCGGGCTAAACTGCTCGTTCGGAGCACGTCAACTAAAGCCTTTTCTTGAAGAACTTGCAAGAAAAGCTCCTTATTATATAAGTGCATATCCTAACGCTGGACTTCCCAATAGCTTGGGACAGTATGACCAGTCGCCCGATGATATGGCTTCCGAAATAAAGGAATATATAGATGAAGGATTAGTAAATATAATAGGAGGGTGTTGTGGTACTACTGAAGAGTATATTGCTAAATATAATGAGCTGATAAAAGATAAAAAACCTCATGAAGTTGTTTCTAAACCCGAAAACATGTGGCTTTCCGGACTTGAACTGTTTGAGAAGAGCAAAGAGATTAATTTTGTGAATGTAGGTGAGAGATGTAATGTAGCCGGATCGCGTAAATTTCTGCGCCTAATAAATGAAAAGAAATATGAAGAAGCACTTACTATAGCACGTAAGCAGGTTGAGGATGGTGCATTAGTTATAGACGTTAATATGGATGACGGATTGCTAGATGCTGCCGAAGAAATGACAACTTTCCTGAACTTAATAATGTCGGAACCCGAAATTGCAAGAGTGCCAATAATGATTGACTCTTCTAAATGGAGTGTCATAGAGGCAGGGCTTAAATGCTTGCAGGGTAAATCTATAGTTAACTCAATATCCTTGAAAGAAGGAGAAGATGCTTTTATAGAACATGCACTATATGTTAAGCAGATGGGCGCTGCGGTAATTGTAATGGCATTCGATGAAAAAGGACAGGCTGATACATACGAAAGAAAAATTGAGGTATGTAAAAGAGCTTACGACATACTAGTTGATAAGGTTGGATTTAACTGTCATGATATAATTTTCGATCCGAATGTACTTGCAGTAGCAACCGGAATTGAAGAACACAATAATTATGCAGTAGATTTTATAAAGGCTGCCGGATGGATAAAGAAAAATTTGCCTGGAGCACATATAAGTGGAGGGGTAAGCAATCTTTCATTTTCATTTCGTGGTAATAACTATATACGAGAGGCTATGCATGCCGTATTCCTTTATTATGCCATAAAGGAAGGTATGGATATGGGAATTGTAAATCCTGCTACGTCCGTACTGTATAGCGATATACCTACCGACGTTTTGGAACGCTTGGAAGATGTAGTACTGAACAGACGTGCCGATGCTGCTGAACGACTTATTGAAACAGCCGAAAAAATGAAAGCTGAAAATGATGGAATTAAGGTTGACGATAATAAAACAAAGCTTGCATGGAGAGAAGGTAGTAGTGTGGAAGAGAGACTGCAGTATGGTTTGCTTAAGGGAATAGGGGATTTCTTGCAGGATGATATTGATGAGGCTTTGACTATATATCCTGAAGCTGTAGATATAATAGAAGGACCATTAATGGGAGGAATGAATAAAGTTGGCGAACTTTTCGGTGCAGGAAAGATGTTTCTTCCCCAAGTAGTTAAGAGTGCCCGTACAATGAAAAAAGCAGTTTCTATCTTGCAGCCATTTATAGAAGCAGGGAAAAAAGGTACCGCAAAAAGTGCTGGAAAGGTTCTTCTTGCAACTGTAAAGGGCGATGTTCACGATATTGGAAAAAATATTGTATCTGTAGTAATGGCATGCAATGGATATGAAATAATAGATCTTGGAGTTATGGTACCTGCCGAAACGATTGTAAGTATAGCAAAAGAAAATAAAGTAGATATAATTGGACTTAGTGGTCTTATAACTCCATCGCTCGAAGAGATGGCTCATGTAGCGTCAGAACTGCAGCGTGCCGGATTGGATATCCCTGTTATGATTGGAGGAGCTACGACTTCAAAACTACATACCGCACTAAAAATAGCTCCTGTATATGCAGGCCCGGTGGTACATCTTAAAGATGCCTCACAAAATTCTATTGTTGCAGCCAAACTGTTGAATCCATCACAAAAGGATGAATTTGTTCGTGAGGTAAATGAAGACTACGAAATAATACGCCATAATAATGCAAAAAAAGAGGTTAGAAAAGTATCTCTTGAAGAGGCAAGAAGAAAAAAACTTGATTTGTGGAATTAATATAATAAATAATTCAAATGAAATCAATAATAAATTTCATTTGAATTATTTTAAGGCACTATCCAAAATTTTGTGTAAACTATATTGGGTTTCGAGCTTAAGTCGAGTGCTAAAGCTCGATTCTGTTTTCAAAGATAACTAAAAATTGATTCATTACTACTCCTCAATTCCTAATAGGTATTGTCCATTTCTTTGAAAGTGTCGTTAATATTATGTAAACGATAAAACGAATGCTGTTTTTTAGAAGATATCTTTTTATTATGATATACTTCTTTGATTCTCCTTACTTATTCTTAATAAAGGAAATTCGCTATATAGAGTTTCGCTTATATCATCTATAAGATGCAATCCATTTCTTTCATTCAGTTCATTCAAAAACATTCTTAAATGAAGAGATTCATCTGCAATTAATTTATCGAGCATAGCTTGAAGTGTAATGGCTGTCTCTGATTTGGATTTTATAAGTTCTTTTACTCCACGATAATATTTTATTGTATCAAATTCACTTCTTATATTTATACTCAAAGCATCATTTACATCTTTTCCTAATTTTATATTCTTACCATCAATAGGTTGCGGTAAAGTACCTCCCAATGCAACCACTGTATCTCGAATGTTTGCGAAATGCTTCATCTCTACTATTCCTATTCCTAATACCATATCACCTATTTCTTTATCGTATAGAGCAGTTTGCTGTGTATAAAGAAGTATGGCAACAATTTCAGAACAATCCTTGTTTTGTAGGGCTGGATAAAACCATTCTGGTTTAATTTCAGGGTCAGGCGCTACATGCTCTGTTTCAGGCCAAGCTACACTTGAATCAGAATACTTTAATGTATCAATCAAAGCATCTGCCATTCTATCTATGTAATTTATCATAAGTTTGAAGTTTTTATAAGGTCTCAACAAACTATCTACTCAAAAGTTCTTTTATCTATAGAAAAATAACAATTCTATAATGAAAAAGTGAAGAGTCATATAAAGCTATTCTATTATGCTTATATATGACTCTCTGATATTTTTTATAGTTCAATTAAGTTTTCTTAAATGCACTATTTTAATGATTATATAATGAATGATTATTCTTTATAATCTCTTTTGATTTTTTTATATCCATATATCGCCAAACTACCAAGTTCTTCTTCAATTCTTAGTAATTGGTTATATTTAGCCATACGGTCACTTCTACTTAATGAACCAGTCTTAATCTGTCCACTGTTAGTGGCAACTGCAATATCAGCAATTGTTGCATCTTCTGTTTCACCAGAACGGTGAGAAGTTACAGTAGTGTATCCGTTTCTCTGAGCCATCATTATAGTGTCAAGAGTTTCTGTAAGTGAACCAATCTGATTTACTTTAATAAGAATAGAATTTGCGCATCCTTCGGCAATACCTCTTTCAAGGAATTTTACATTGGTCACAAACAAGTCATCGCCTACTAATTGTATTCTGTTTCCTAATCTTTCAGTAAGCATCCGCCATCCTTCCCAATCGTTTTCTGCCATTCCATCTTCTATTGAATCTATAGGATAGTCCCATGTAAGTTTTTCAAGATAAGCAACCTGTTCGGATGCACTACGTTTTTCACCTTTTGCACCTTCAAATTTAGTATAGTCATATACACCATCATGATAAAATTCGGATGCTGCGCAATCAAGTCCAATTGTTATATCTTTAAATGGTTCATAACCTGCAGCTTCTATTGCAGCTAGTATAGAACTCAATGCATCTTCTGTTCCGTTAAGAACTGGAGCAAATCCTCCTTCATCGCCTACAGCAGTACTTAGACCACGTTTTTTCAATACACCTTTTAATGCATGAAAAACTTCGGCACCCATTCGTAATCCTTCGCGGAAAGATTTTGCACCTACTGGACGAATCATGAACTCTTGGAATGCAATAGGAGCATCGGAGTGTGATCCTCCATTTATAATATTCATCATAGGTACGGGCAAAACGTAAGTATTTGTTCCACCTATATATCTGTACAAAGGAATATCAAGATAATTTGCTGCAGCTTTGGCAACTGCTAAAGATACACCAAGAATGGCATTGGCACCTAAATTTGATTTTGTAGGCGTACCATCAAGTGTAATCATCTTTTCATCTATACCTCTCTGATCAAGAACACTCATACCAATAATAGCAGGAGCAATTTTGTTATTTATGTTATCTACAGCTTTAAGAACACCTTTGCCTCCATAACGGCTATTGTCGCCATCACGAAGTTCAAGAGCTTCATTCTCACCGGTAGATGCACCTGATGGAACAGAAGCACGTCCCATAAATCCTGATTCAAGAACAATATCAACTTCGACTGTAGGATTACCACGAGAATCTAGAATCTCTCTTCCTTTAACGCTAGCTATTTTCATAATCGATGTTATTTTTAAAAGGTTATTATTGGATAACAATTTAAAAGAGAGAAATGTTTATTGAATTAGTCACTTATCCATACTCCGAACATTACGCCTAATATGCCCAGAACTATACTTGCTATCACATAACTGAAAAATGTTAAATAATGACCATCTTGAAGTAGTGAAAGATTCTCGTTGCAGAAAGTAGAGAAAGTAGTAAAGCCACCGCACAACCCTATTGTTAGCATCATACGTATTTCATTTGTAATGTACATTTTAGATGTGATAGTGTAAAATAATCCTATCAAAATACATCCTATAATGTTTACTGCGAAGGTGCCCCATGGAAAGAATGTATCGGTCTGTCTGTTTACGAATATGGTAAAAAGATATCTTAGCACACTACCTGTGCCGCCTCCGATGAAAATATATATCAATGCTTTCATAAATGCTTTGTTTAGGACGTAAAAATACTAATGATTATTAATATTAGAGAATATTTTTCTTACTTTTGCGCCTTAATATTTAACGACAAATAATAATGGGAGGTTTTTTTGGTACAGTCGCTAAGGCTGATTGCGTAACGGACTTGTTTTACGGGACGGATTATAATTCACACTTAGGCACAAAAAGAGGAGGTTTAGCCACATATTCGGAAGAAGAAGGTTTTTTCCGTTCAATACATAATCTGGAGAGCTCGTATTTTCGCCCTAAGTTCGAATCAGAACTTTCATCGTTCAAAGGAAAAGCTGGAATAGGAATTATAAGTGATACAGATCCGCAACCTATAATAATAAACTCACACCTTGGTAAGTTTGGAATAGTTACAGTTGCTAAAATTAATAATATAGAAGAACTTGAAAAAGAACTTCTTGCAGAAAATATGCATTTTACCGAACTAAGCTTGAAACAAACTAATCAAACTGAACTAATTTCGCTGCTTATTATTCAGGGAAAAAGCTTTGTTGAAGGAATAGAAAATGTATTCAACAAGATTAAAGGCTCATGTTCTATGCTTCTTCTTACCGAAGATGGTATTATTGCTGCACGCGACAAATGGGGACGCACGCCTATTGTAATAGGTAAGAAAGATGGAGCATATGCTGCAACAAGTGAGTCGAGCAGTTTCCCAAACCTAGACTTTGAAATAGATAGATATGTAGGACCAGGAGAAATTTTACGTCTTCGTGCCGACGGAATAGAACAAATGCGCAAACCAAACGAAGGAATGCAGATTTGTTCTTTTTTATGGGTATATTATGGCTTTCCTGTTTCTTGCTACGAAGGAAAGAATGTTGAGGATGTAAGATTTATGAGTGGATTTAAGATGGGGCAGAAAGATACATCGGAAGTTGACTGTGCTTGTGGTATTCCTGATTCAGGAGTAGGTATGGCATTGGGTTATGCAGAAGGTAAAGGGATACCTTACCATCGCGCAATAACAAAATATACTCCTACTTGGCCTCGTAGCTTTACCCCGGCAAATCAAGAATTGCGTTCATTGGTTGCCAAGATGAAGCTTATTCCTAACCGTGCAATGCTTACTGGGAAGAGACTTCTTTTCTGCGATGATTCTATTGTACGCGGCACCCAGCTTAGAGATAATGTTAAGGTTCTTTATGAGTATGGTGCAAAAGAGGTACATATGCGAATTGCATGTCCTCCACTTATATATGGATGTCCTTTTATAGGATTTACTGCTTCAAAAAGTGATCTTGAACTTATAACACGTCGTATTATTAAGGAGCTTGAAGGTGACGAGAATAAGAATCTAGATAAATACGCTACAACAGATTCTCCTGAATACAACAAGATGGTAAGCATTATTGCCGAACGTTTTGGATTGACATCGCTAAAGTTTAATTCTCTAGAAACATTGATTGAGGCTATAGGATTGCAAAAATGTAAAGTATGTACGCACTGTTTTGACGGATCTAGTCATTTCTAATTACATAATTTAAATAATATAATATAAAAAGAGTATTGAATTGTTTGTCTTTTCAATGCTCTTTTTCTATTTTTACCACATAGTAAGAACTAAATATTAATAATCATATGGCATTGATAGAAAGATTTTTGAAGTATGTAAGTTTTGATACTCAGTCTGATGAAAATAGTGAAGTAACTCCAAGTACAGCAAAACAGATGATTTTTGCTAATTATCTTAAAGATGAGTTGGAAGGTATTGGACTAGAGGATATAACACTTGATGAAAATGGTTATTTGTTTGCAACATTGCCTTCAAATATTGAGAAGGAAGTACCTACAATAGGCTTTATTGCGCACATGGATACAAGTCCAGATATGAGTGGCGAGAATGTTAAACCACGTATCATTAAGGATTATGACGGTACTGATATAATATTGAATAAGGAAGAAAATATAATACTTTCCCCAAAGCAGTTTCCCGAATTGCTTGATCATAAAGGCGAAGATCTTATAGTAACCGATGGTACTACTCTTTTAGGAGCAGATGATAAGGCTGGTATTGCCGAAATAATTTCGGCAATAGTCTATCTAAAAGATCATTCTGAAATAAAGCATGGTAAGATACGTATAGGATTTAATCCTGACGAAGAGATAGGACTTGGAGCTCATAAGTTTGATGTTAGCAAGTTTGATTGTCAATGGGCCTACACAATGGATGGTGGCGAACTTGGAGAGTTGGAATATGAAAACTTCAATGCTGCTTCGGCTAAAATTAATATAAACGGTAGAAACGTTCATCCTGGATATGCAAAAAATAAGATGATTAATTCATTGCTTGTAGCTAATGAGTTTATTGAACTTCTTCCTAAAAAAGAGACTCCCGAACATACGGAAGGATATGAAGGATTCTATCATTTAATAGGTATAAAAGGAGACGTAGAACATACAACTATATCGTATATAATACGTGATCATGACCGTACAAAATTTGAACATAGAAAATCTAAGATGAACGTATGGGCAGACGTGATAAATCAGAAATATGGTGAAGGAACGGTTACAGTAGATATGAAAGATCAGTATTATAACATGCGTGAAATGGTAGAACCTGTAAAACACATAATTGATACTGCATTCGAGGCCATGAAAGAAGCAGGAGTAGAGCCCAAAGTTAAACCTATACGTGGTGGTACGGATGGTGCACAGCTCTCTTTTAAAGGTTTGCCTTGTCCTAATATATTTGCCGGAGGTATTAATTTTCATGGAAGATATGAGTTCGTTCCGGTACAATCTATGGAAAAGGCTATGATGGTAGTAGTGAAAATAGCCGAACTTACTGCAAGACAGTAAAAATATAAACCTTAAAATAACTTATATGAAAACAACACCATTTACAGACATACATATTGCATTGGGAGCAAAAATGCATGAGTTTGCAGGCTATAATATGCCTATTGAATATTCTGGAATAATTGACGAACATCTTACTGTTTGTAACGGAGTAGGAGTGTTTGATGTATCGCATATGGGTGAATTTTGGGTTAAAGGTCCAAAAGCTTTGGAATTTATTCAGAATATAACTTCTAATGATGCATCAAAGTTAGCAATAGGAAAAGCACAGTATACATGTTTCCCTAACGATCATGGAGGTATAGTTGATGATTTACTGGTATATCATTACGAAACAGAAAAGTATATGCTTGTAGTCAATGCAGCGAATATTGAAAAAGACTGGAAATGGTGTGTTTCACATAATGAAGTAGGAGCTATACTTGAAAATGCATCAGATAATATGGCACAGCTGGCAATTCAGGGTCCTAAAGCTATTGATGTGTTACAACGACTAACTGATGTAAATCTTGCACAAATTCCTTACTATTCTTTTATTACAAGTGAATTTGCTGGATGCAAGAATGTAATAATATCAAATACAGGTTATACAGGTGCAGGAGGTTTCGAACTTTATTTCTATCCCACTGATGCCCTTAAGATTTGGAATGCCATATTTGAAGCAGGCAAAACAGAAGGGATAAAGCCTATTGGACTTGGGGCACGTGATACTCTTCGTTTAGAAATGGGTTATTGTCTATATGGAAATGACCTTGATGATAATACATCTCCTTTGGAAGCCGGATTAGGATGGATTACGAAATTATCGGAGGATAAGAATTTTCCTTCACGAAATTTAATTGAAAAGCAGAAGAAAGATGGAGTAGTACGTCGACTTGTTGCTTTCGAACTAATAGATAGGGGTATTCCTCGTGAGCATTATTCTATATTAGACGAAAATGGAGCTAAAATAGGCGAGGTAACTAGTGGTACTATGTCGCCTACCAGAAAAGTAGGAATAGGATTGGGATATGTTAAGACCGATTTTTCTTCTGTTGATACACATATATTTATAGAAGTACGTAGCCGTAGTCTGCTAGCCAAAGTGGTAAAGTTACCTTTTAGAAAATGAAATATACTACTCCTGAAAAGTAAATAATTAATAGAATAATCCCTGAACTGTCTATGATGGTTCAGGGATTTTAATTACTGTCGTAACTATCTATTAAAGCAATAACCAACGTCCCAACAGCAACTAACAAATAATAGAAAAATTAATCTTCAAGTTCATATGGAAGTAATTCCCACACATCATCAAAATAATAACTTCCTCCACTACTTCCAGTCATTACAAATCCGCGAGTACCAGTAGAGAATGATACTGCCTGATATCGTGACGTACCTTTAAAAGGAGTATACTCATCGTCACTATCACCATACCATAAATCAGATTCAGGATAATATACCCAATAATCTGATAGATTTCCGTTGTTATATCCTCCTACAACATATCCTTTTCCATCAATAACAAATGAGGCAGGGCTCCACCTTATTATAGCATAATCATCATCATAGTCGTAATCGCTGGTATTTGAAATATCGCGAAGTTGTGTCCATGTTGTACCATCAAATTTCCAAAAATCGTATACAGCCGAACCGTTATTCTGTCCACAACATATATATGCTATATTATTTATTACGAAAGAAGTTCCATATACACGTTTAGTGCCACCATATCCATTTACAATTTGCCATTGGCTTCCCGATGGTGCACTAGGATCGAATCTATAGAAATCTTTAAGATAATTATCACTCTTACCACATCCTACATATCCATATCCGTTAATAGTAAAAGCTATTGCACCAACACGATCACCACCAGGGAAATCATCCATTCTAGTCCACTTATCATTTTGGGGATCATATTCCCATGTATCAGTAAGATAAGTTGAATTTTCCTTGTTATATCCTACGGTAACATATCCTTTGCCGTTTATGCTAAATGATGCAGCATCCAGTCGGGTAGATACTTCTTCTGGCATTGAGGCGCGCTGTGTCCAATAATTACCTTCAATATCGTATTCCCACAAATCTTTAAGAGTTTTCTTTCCTGTATATCCGCAACACAGATATCCTTTGTTGCCTATTGTAAAACTGCAGGCCTGACTACGGGCTACCCCATCAAGGTCCGATTTACGTTCCCATACTCCCTGAGTGTAGGAATCTTCGTCGTCTACACAACTGCTCAGTGTTATTAAGCTAAGCAGTATTATACCTAAATACTTTTTAATGTTCATCATTTTATATACCAAAATTTTTTATCGGCGAAGATATAAGTGTGGTTGTCAGCTTGCAAATAAGGTCGATAAACGGGGTTGTTTTATCGGTAAACCTGTTAGAAGATAAAACTTGTTTGTTTGACGATTATTTTATGCTTGAATAGTTGCATTTCTTTTCCTTTGTCGGGTAAATAATTAAAAATATGATATTAATTAGAAATAAAACTTTTTATTTAGTTGCTTACCTGACATTGTTTTCTTCATTCTTATCTTGTCAGGATCAGACCTCTTCATTAGGCGAAAGCTTGGTTGATAGTTCTTTCAGAAATGTTTTTACTGATACCTGTAGTGTTGATATAAGTACAATATTGGTAGATTCGCTCGAGACGTTAGGAGATAGTATAGCACAAGTTGGAAACTATACAGATACTGTATTTGGAAAAGTATCTGCATCATATTATGCCGAGTTTGAAAGAAGTAGTTTTGTGGTAGATGATGGAAGTACATATATCTTCGATTCAATAACATTCAATATGACTCCATCTGGAAAATATTGGGGAGATACATTGTCTATACAGAAGATAAGCGTGTACAAAATATTAAAATCTATTGCTCTCAATTCGGAGGAAACTTTGTATAATTCCTCAAATATAGCTACTGAAGATTTACCATTGTTCGATTTTTCCTATAAACCATCACCAGGTAGAAAAAAAGATTTGGAGATAAGAATGCCCGATTCTTTTGGAAGAAAGATATTCAATGATATATTGGCCGAAAGCGAAGCATTTGATAGTCAGGATAACTTTCGTGAGTATTTTCATGGACTGGCACTGAAACCCGAAGAGGGAGGAAATTGTATAACAGGATTTATGGTAACCGATTCGGTTATGTACATTAAGTTATACTATCACACATCGGGAAGTTCGCTCGAAGAGAACGAAATCAAATTCAAGGTGAACAAGGACTATGCCTTTACACATGTAGATCATGATAGAAGTTCTACTTCTATTGCTGGACTTAAGACGGGAATGCTCAATTCAGTCTCATCTGACTTTACTGGAAAGAGAGCATATTTGCAGGGATTAACAGGGATATATAACTCTATAGAATTTCCTTATCTGAACAATATACAAGTTGCCGGAAGCATAGTATCTGTAGAAAGTGCAGTTTTGTATCTGTATCCTTTAAAGAATAGCTATGGAAAATATAATCAGCTTCCATCAACATTACGCCTATATATAGCAGATGACAATAATAACACTCAGGATCAGATATACGACTCTATGGGTACCACCATACAAAATGGTAATCTTGTAGTTGATGAAGTTTATGGAGATGACACTTATTATTCGTTCAACATAACATCATTCATACAAGAAAATCTTGGCACATGGGGCATGAATAGAAAGAAACTGTTTCTGATACTTGATGATAATGATTTCGTATGTACTTTCGATCAGGTAGTTTTTGCCAATGACCGAACAAAAGAGAAGGGACAAGTAAGATTGGATATTAGATATAAAGCATATAATAAATGATAAATAATAAAATACGTATAGCTTTTGTTTTTCTGTTTATTACAGGAATAATTAAAGCACAGAATACTACCAATGTGCCAACTTCCATGTATGGACTTGGTGAACTATCTATGGGTGATGGAGGAAAATATTCAGGGTTGGGTAATGCGGCAATAGCATTGAACAGAAAGGGTTTTATCAATACTCAGAATGCTGCTTGCATAACTTCAATTGACAGTACGGAATTCGTTTTCGATTTCGGTATATCGGCTTCGTACAGTAAATATAGTATGCTTGGAGAAACTAGCAGTGCCGGTACCGGCAATCCTAACCGAATATCCTTAGGAGTAAGGATGCTTCCTAAATGGTATACCGTGATTGGAGTAGCACCATATAGTAGTGTTGGGTATATGATAAAATCTGTTAATGAAATAGAAGGTACTGCCGATTCTTACATCTCATCTCTTTTTGAGGGTGATGGAGGATTGTATCGTTTCTATTTCACCAATGCGTACCAGCTAAGAAAAAATATTTCAGTAGGAGTTAATGTGGGCATGATTTCTGGAAAAATAGAACAAACAGAGACTGATGAAGGGGCCGTAGTAAAACGTGAATCAAAGAAAAGTGCATTATATACCGATTTTGGATTATATTATGCATTTACAAAAAAGTGCTCGTTTGGACTGGTTTATGGAATGGCAACAAATGTAAGTCAAAAAAATACTCTTACTTACGACAATAGTTCGGTAGACACTGATCTTGATACTTATTACCATAATGATAATCAATATATTCCTCAGAGAGTTGGTGTAGGTTTAACTTATGATTACAAAAAGATAACACTTACTGCCGACTATAACTGGATTCAATGGAGTCGTAACAAATCATCGATAACCTCTGTAGAATATATAGATCAGCACAAATTGAATATTGGTATGATATACAATGTTATACCACAACGTCGTTCTGTAGAACTAATGTGTGGAGTAGGAATCAGTAATTCATACATAAAGTTCAGGCAGGGAAAAATGAATAATCTAGATTTAAATGCAGGCATAGCTATTCCTTTCAGAGAATCAGTACTCTCTATAGGTATTTCATGGAAAAAACAGCTTAATACAAAGATAAATTTAATGCAAGAAGATAAATTGTCGCTAAACTTTAACATGACTTTTGGCGAAAGAATGTCAAAAGGAAAAATCAATTAATCATCTATAGAATTGGAAGATTGCTAAGATATTCCTGAAACTTTTTCCTATAAGAATCTCCTATAGGGATATTTACACTGTCGAATACAATATATCCTTTCTTCAATATCTTTATTTTCTCTTTGCGTATTATATACGATCTGTGTACTCTTATAAAATCGTCGGTAGGCAAGATTTCTTCTAAGTTTTTCATACTACAAAGACTTAAAAGAGGTTTTGTCTCGTTTGCACAATATATTTTTATATAATCACCCAATCCTTCTATGTAGTTAATCTGAATAAGGTCAAGACGTACTACTTTGTATTCCGATTTAATATATATAAATCTATCTTTTTCTATCTTCTTCTCGGGCTGCTGTGCAGTTACATTTTTCTTTGAATTGAACCATCTCAATGCTTTGTTTGTAGCTTCTAGAAAAATAGGGTATGTAAAGTCGGTCATAAGATAGTCTAATGCATCAAGGCGGAAACAATCGGCAGCATATTCTTTATGAGAAGATATAAAGATAACCCTAGTAGAATTGTTTAGTAATTGACAAAATTGAAATCCATTCATTTCTTCATTTTCTATACCTACAAAGAACAACTGAATTTGCTGCTCATAATATTTAGACAAAGCCTCTACCGGACTTGAAAAATTACCGCATAAAGAGAGAAAAGGAGTCTGCTCTATATATTTCTTCAACTTACAAATAACAGTTTTGTCTTTATGTAAAATAGCACATGTAATATTCATATGGTTATATAATTTAAGTTAATGCAGTATGCTAAATCTATTCTTCTTATCTATAAATAGAAAAAATAATCGACGAATTGGAAGATTTTCTCATTGTTTAGTTGTTTTTATCGTTGTAAGTAGCTGATGCTAACTTTCTAGTAAATAAAATATTAAGTTAATAATAAGATAATTAATATAAAATTATACATACAATATATGTTGAAGCTGCTTATATTTTTCTATTTTTGTGTATATAAAAGAACATAATATGTCTACTTTACCGCCTCTAATAAGTGACTTAGCTTTAATTCTTATATTTGCCGGCATAATGACTGTCATATTCAAGAAACTGAAACAGCCATTAGTGTTGGGATATATTGTAGCCGGATTTATAGCAAGTCCTCATCTTCATTTTACTCCAAGTGTAATAGATAAGACAAGCATTCATACATGGTCCGAGATTGGAGTTATATTCCTACTTTTTGCGTTAGGTCTTGAATTCAGTGTAAAGAAGCTTGTAAAGGTAGGAGGTACTGCCGTAATATCTGCCTGTACTATTATATTTTGTATGATATGGATAGGCATATTTGTTGGATGGTCGTTCGGATGGAGTAAAATGGACTGTTTGTATCTTGGTGGAATGCTGGCCATGTCCTCTACTACCATTATATACAAGGCATTTGATGATATGGGATTGAGGCAAAAGAAATTTGCCAGTTTAGTGCTGAGCATCCTTATAATAGAAGATATACTTGCAATAGTACTGATGGTATTGCTTAGTACGTTGGCAGTAAGTAATAATTTTCAGGGGAGTGATATGATTTTCAGTATAGGTAAACTCTTGTTTTTCCTAATATTATGGTTTGTAGTAGGTATTTATCTAATTCCTATAATACTTCGTCATTCTAAAAAATTCATAACTAACGAAACTTTACTTATAATATCACTTGCATTATGCTTTGGAATGGCTGTATTAGCAACGAAAGTAGGCTTTTCGGCTGCCTTCGGAGCTTTTATAATGGGTTCAATACTTGCAGAGACTATAGAAGCTGAAAAGATAGAAAAACTTGTAACACCTGTGAAAGATCTTTTCGGAGCTATTTTTTTTGTATCTGTAGGTATGATGGTTGATCCGGCAATGATTGTTCAATATATATGGCCTATACTTGTAATAACTTTTGCTATACTTTTAGGGCAGGCAGTATTTGGAACAGGTGGAGTATTGCTTGCCGGCCAACCATTAAAAACATCTCTTCAATGCGGTTTTAGCTTAATGCAGATAGGCGAATTTGCATTCATTATAGCTTCTTTGGGTGTGAGTCTTAAAGTAACAAGCGATTTCTTGTATCCTATTGTAGTATCTGTATCTGTAATTACCACATTCCTAACTCCTTATCTTATAAGAGTAGCTTCACCTGTTTATCTTATAGTAGAAAATCATTTGCCTATAAAATGGAAATGGATGCTGGATGGATATACTACCGGTGCAACTACTATGAATCATCACAATAATTGGAAAAAACTTATAATTGCTATAATAAGGATAGTAGCAGTCTATTCTGTACTTAGTATAGCTGTAATAATTTTGTCGTTAGAGTTTGTAATTCCCTTCCTTAATGCGCATTTGGCATCTAATTGGGCTAATTTTATAGGTGCCCTTATTACTATTCTATGCATATCACCTTTCCTTAGGGCTATAGTAATGAAGAAGAATCATTCAATAGAATTTCAGGCGTTATGGAAAGATAGCCGTTTTAACCGTGCGCCACTTATATCGACTATTCTGCTCAGATTCATTATATCAATAGCTTTCGTGCTATTCGTAATAAGTAACATATACCAGACTTCTACTACTTTGCTTACTGCTATTGCTATTATTCTTGTGTCCATAATGATTCTGTCGCGGTGGCTTAAAAAACAATCCATATTCATGGAAAGGATGTTTCTTAAGAATCTGCGTTTTCGAGAAAGTCATGCCGAGTTTATTGGGACAAAAAATCCTAAATATGCCGAACATTTAATTTCGCGTGATCTTCATATAAGCAACTATACATTACCTTCGGATTCTTTATGGGTGGGACATACTCTTAAGGATCTAGATTTAGGTCATAAATTCGGCGTGCATGTAATATCTATAATCAGAGGAACTAGAAGAATAAATATTCCAGGAGCAACATCAAGACTGTTTCCGGAAGATAATCTACAAATAATAGGTACCGACGAACAGTTGGAGCACTTTACAAAGAATGCCGATAGAGTAGCACAGGTTACTACCGATCAGGATATAGAAGAGAGAGAAATGAATTTAAATCAAATACTTATTGATTCGAAGTCGCAGTTCCTTGGAAAAACAATAAAGGAGAGTGGTATACGCGATCTATATAAATGCTTGATAGTAGGAGTAGAAAAAGAAGGAGGAATATTGATGGCACCAAATGTAGACAAACCATTTATTACAGGTGATATAGTGTGGGTAGTTGGTGAGAAGAAAAATTTAATACATTTGATAGATAACAGATAATTACTATTTTATTATATAACTATTAATCTTTAATTTAATATGAGAAGTAATCCGGAAGAGTGTCTCTATTGTCAGAACAACGAGACATTGCATAATTTAATGATTGAAATAGCTCAGTTAAGTGTGTCACGCGTTTTCCTATTTAAGGAGCAAACTTATCATGGACGTTGCCTTGTGGCATACAAGGACCATGTTAACGATTTGTTCGAATTAAGTGATGAAGAGCGCAATGCATTCATGGCAGACGTTACACGAGTTACGCGAGCAATGGATAAAGTATTTCATCCTGAAAAGATAAATTACGGAGCCTACAGCGATAAGCTTTCACATTTACATTTTCATCTTATTCCTAAATATGTAGATGGTCCAGATTATGGTGGTATATTCCAGATGAATCCGGGAAAGGTATATTTATCGGACGATGCATACGATGCAATGATTCAGTCTATAAAGGAAAATCTTTAAATTGTAGTGAATAAATAGCTACAAGCAACTATCGATATCTAATAGAATAACAGTAAATTATTATGATACAATATATCTGTTAGATAATGTAAATAAAAAAGATTCATATCATGATTTATTATAATGATATGAATCTTTTGTCAATCTTCTCCACTAAAGTCGAATTCAAAGTCGAAATCGTCCGATGAATAATCGGCATCGGTAAAATCGTCCATACTTCTTCTATCCTTCTTGGTAGGACGTCCCGTACCTCGTGCGCGGTCTACAAATCCGCTTATCTTATTCATTTCAAGTAACTCATATTGATCGGGTGTAGTAACATTTTCCATTATTTCGGGAACAAGTTTAGCGCCTACACGTTTTTCGATGGGTTGAAGTACCTTGAAAGAGTACATTATAGGCGGTTTTTTTACCTGAATAACATCGCCTACTTTTATCATACGGGCAGGTTTAACCTGCGAACCGTTTATGCTTATACGACCTTTTTTGCAAGCTTCTGCAGCAATCGTACGAGTCTTGAATATTCTCGACGCCCACAGCCATTTATCTAATCTTGCTTCTGCCATATTATTTATTATTAGACTGATTCATGGTTATGTTTATTCCGGCCAGACAAAAACTTTTAATAATTTCTGCTGCTCGCAATAAATGTTCGTCCATCGTCTTCATGTCATCTTCCGAGAATTTTCCTAATACGAAGTCTATTTGACCACCTTTAGGAAAGTCATTTCCTATTCCGAATTTAAGTCGGGCATAATTCTGAGTACCAAGAATTGCAGCAATATGCTTCAATCCGTTATGTCCAGCATCACTGCCTTTACCTTTAAGACGAAGTGTTCCGAATGGAAGAGCAAGGTCGTCTACTACAATAAGAACATTCTCTAAAGATATGTTTTCCTTCTGCATCCAATACCTTACTGCATTTCCACTTAAATTCATGTAAGTAGATGGTTTTAACAGTATAAGCTGACGTCCTTTTATTGATAAGTTTGCCGTAGCTCCATATCTTCCATCGCTAAAAACAATATTGGACGCCTTAGCAAGGGCGTCCAATACGTTAAATCCTATGTTGTGACGGGTATTTCGGTATTCATCACCTATATTTCCCAGCCCTACAATCAAATATTTCATTGACAGGATAAAATTTTATTGAATTAATTATTTCGCTGCTGCTGCTGCACCACGAGCTGCACGAGTCAATTTAACTGCACAAACTACTGCTTCTTTAGCATTAATCAATTCAAGACCTTCGTAGCTAAGTTCGCCAACTTTTACAGTTTTTCCTAATCCAAGAGGAGTTACATCTACAACAAGACGTTCAGGAATTACGTTGAATAAAGCTTTAACTTTTAGCTTACGTAACTGTAATGCCAATTTACCACCGGCACGTACACCTTCTGCAAGACCTTCCAACTGAACTGGAACTTCCATTACGATAGGTTTAGCTTCATCAATCTGATAGAAGTCAACGTGAAGAATGCTGTCTGTTACTGGGTGGAACTGAATATCCTTAAGGATAGCGTTTACAGCCTTACCGTCAATGTTTAGATCTACCACATAAATATGAGGAGTATAAACAAGATTACGAAGAGCATCAGTGCTTACTGTAAAGTGAGTTGCTACAGGAAGACCTTTTTCGTCTTTTTCTACTCCGTATAATACGCAAGGTACAGCACTAGTCTTACGAAGTTCATGAGTGGCTTTCTTGCCAAATTCAGTTCTTAAAGAACCTTTGATTTCAATTGATTTCATTCTTTTAAAATTTTGTGTTACTCTAAATTAAGTATAATTAATTGCTTAATTCGCCATCACACGATGTGGTATATCACACGATGCCTTAGAAAGCGGTGCAAAAATAGGCGTTTATTTTCAATTTTCAAAAAATAAACGCCTTCTTTTAATTAAGTTATCTGTATAATTGATTAAAAATCAATGTCGATTTTAATTTCTCCTTTGTTCTCGGTTGCTTCTGTAGCTACGATTTCTTTATTTTCATTATCATTTGAATAGTGAGGAATTATTGGGCCCTGTTCATCAGAGATGAATTTAACAGCCTGATTAAGTCCTGTCATGAATTTCTCAAAATCTTCTTTGTAAAGGAATATTTTATGTTTTTCAAAGCTAACCTGTGAATCTTCACCTTCGCCAGATACAACTTTTTTACTTTCTGTAATAGCTAAAAACATTTCTTCCTTTCTGTTTTTCTTTACATCAAGATAGTAGATTCGTTTTCCTGCTTTAATTGCTTTTGAAAAAACTATTTCTTTATCATTCTCCACTGTGCTTTTCTTTTTATAATCTTCCATAACTATATAATCATTGATAACAGGGCTCAAATTTGGTTATTTTTTTTAAATAGACAAAGAATTTATTCATAAACTTCAACTAAATCTTCTAATTTATTGTTCTTGATAAAGATTTTGCATTAAAAAATGTAATTAAATTGTGCAAAATCGTTTGAATTATCTACTTTTGCAGCTCATTAATTATTTTATAATGAATTATGATAAATAGAGTTCTTATCCGTCTCAAGGTCGTTCAGATAATTTATGCATATTATCAGAATGGAGGAAAAAACCTTGACACTACCGAAAAAGAGTTGTTTTTCAGTCTATCAAAGGCTTATGATTTGTATAATTATCTTCTACTTTTAATGGTTGCCGTAACAAAGCAAGCAGAAAAGAAACAGCTCGCAGGAAAAAATAAGTTAGTTCCTACAAAGGACGAATTAAATCCAAATACAAAGTTTATAAATAACCGCTTTATTGCACAGTTAGAGATTAACAAGCAATTGGATGAGTTTATTAATGCTCAGAAAAAAACTTGGGATAATGAGCCTGAATTTATAAAGAATTTGTGTGATGAAATAATGAATAGCGATATATATAAAGAATATATGGCTTCTAATACTTCTTCGTATGAAGAGGATAGAGAATTATGGCGTAAGTTGTATAAAAAAATAATATTCAACAATACAGAACTTGATCAGGTATTGGAAGATCAGAGTCTTTATTGGAATGATGATAAGGAGATTGTAGATACTTTCGTTCTGAAAACAATAAAGAGATTTGAAGAAAAGAATGGTGCTAAGCAAGAATTGCTTCCGGAATTCAAGGATGAAGAAGATCAGGATTTTGCAAGACGTCTATTCAGACGTTCAATTCTTAATGCCGATTATTACAGACATCTAATAAGCGAGAATACAAAGAACTGGGAGTTGGACCGTATAGCTTTTATGGATGTAGTTATAATGCAGATTGCATTGGCAGAAATTCTAAGTTTCCCTAATATTCCTGTAAATGTATCATTGAATGAATACGTAGATATTGCAAAGGTTTACAGTACACCAAAAAGTGGTGCATTTATAAACGGTACATTGGATGGTATAGTTAATCAATTGAAAAAAGATAATAAGTTAACAAAAAATTAATAACTTTGTTTATTCTTATATTAATAATTAAAAACTTGAAAGCATGAACTTATCATTTGTATTTTTACAAGCTGCAGTAGGCGGAGATTACTCGTTTCTTATAATGATGGTAGCAATATTTGCTATTATGTATTTCTTTATGATCCGTCCTCAGAATAAAAAGCAGAAAGCAATAGCTAACTTCCGTAAAAACCTGGAAGTCGGTCAGGAAGTAATTACCGCTGGTGGTATATATGGTAAAATTAAAGAGATTGAAGATTCTACTATTATTCTTGAAATTGCACCAAGTGTAAAAATTAAGATTGATAGAAATTCAATTTATGCCGACGCTGCAAACCAGCAGTCTAAATAAATAAAAGATATGTCCGACAGTCGGAACATACTTATTTATTATTTGAGAATATTAAAGAAAATCAGGGCTCTCCTGTTGAGTAAAATCAGCAGGAATTTCCTGATTTTTTTGTCTTTTGTTCTCATTGCTTTATTTTTCTGGTTGCTCCAAACGTTGAATGATACTTATGAAACAGAGGTTTTGGTGCCTGTAAAATTGGTAAATGTACCATCTAATGTAATAATAACATCAGATCCGCCCTCAAGTATAAAGGTCAATTTACGTGATAAAGGTACTGTATTGATGAACTATGTTCTTGGTAATAAATTTCAGCCTATAATAATTAATTACGATGATTATCGTAATAATGGATACAAAATTACTATACCAACTACTTCTTTCAACAAGAAGATAACGGGTCAGTTGGCACAATCTACAAGATTATTGTCTATGAAACCCGACTATATAGAGTATATCTATGCCCTTGGCGAAAAGAAGAAGGTTCCTGTAGTAATAAATGGCGAAATGGAGGCAGCCAAGAAGTATTACATATCCGAAAAGAGATGCATTCCAGATTCTGTAATAGTATATGCTCCATCGGTAATTCTTGATACAATAAAGGTGGCTTATACTAAATGGTTTACAGTAAAGAATATATCCGATACAGTAAATCTTGATCTTGATTTGAAGAAGATTGAAGGAGTTAAGTTTAAGCCTTCTAAAGTAAAAGTAATGCTTGGAGTAGATGTATATGCTCAGAAAACTATAGAAGTGCCTATTCGCGGAATAAACTTTCCTTATGGAAAGATATTGAGAACGTTTCCGTCGAAGGTAAAAGTAACTTTCCTGGTAGGTATGAATAACTTTAAGAGTGTAGGTCAGGATGATTTTTTCATAGGAATTACTTATGACGATATAATTCATAACAACTCCGATAAGTACCAAATAACGCTCAAGTCTTATCCGGGATATGTAAATCATATAAAGTTAGACCCATCCGAAGTAGATTATTTAATTGAAGAACAAGCTGCAAATAATGATTAAGTTAGCTATAACTGGTGGCATTGGTAGTGGAAAATCTTATGTAGCCTCGATATTTGAGAAACATAATATTCCTGTATACAATGCAGATATAGAATCTAAGAGATTGACCGATACAAACGATGAGTTAAGGAAGAAACTTATTGAAATAGTAGGTGAGGAGTGTTATGACGGTACACGATTAAACCGTAAATTTCTGGCTGCTTATATATTTAGCTCAAAGGAACATTTGCAGCAGATAAATTCTATTATACATCCTGCAGTATATAATGATTATATTCGCTGGATTCAGCGCAACAGTCAACATGAGATAACCATAATGGAATCGGCTATACTTTACGAGTCGGGCTTTGATAAGTTCGTAGATAAGGTTATATCGGTATATGCCCCATTAGAGATACGAATAGAAAGAGTAAAGCAAAGAGACAATGCACCCGAGAAAGAGATAATTTCAAGAATAAATTCGCAGATGAATGATGACGAGAAATGCAGTAGAGCCGATTTTGTTATTATAAATGATGGAATCAAACCTGTAAATTCTCAAGTTAATGATATCATAAACAAATTAAAGAGTTAAAATAAATAGTAATAATTTGGGAGTTCCAAGAGTCTATTGTACTTTTGCTGCCTCGAATATTAAAACAAAAACTGAATAATATGTTGAAAACAATTTTATCAATAGCAGGAAAACCAGGATTGTACAATCTTGTGTCTCAGGGTAAGAATATGTTGATCGTTGAAACAATTGATGCCGCAAAAAAAAGAGTTCCTGTTTATGGTCATGAAAAAGTAATCTCTTTAGGAGATATAGCAATGTATACTGATGCAGAAGAGGTTCCTTTGTCGGAAGTTTTAGAAGCAGTAAAGAATAAGGAAAATGGTGCTGTTGCTTCTATTGATTATAAAAAAGCGTCTGCTGCAGATTTAAATACTTATTTTGCAGAAGTTCTTCCTTCTTATGATCGCGATAGAGTTCACACAAGCGATATCAAGAAGTTAATCTCATGGTATAATCTTCTTGTTCAGAACGGAATTACTGAATTTGTTTCGGCAGAAGAGACTACAGAAGAGGATAAGGCTGCAGAATAATTGTCTTACTCTTTAAGTTTTTATAATGCTTAAAGATTTGGATCAATTGATCTTCATTAATATAAAAGGGTCACATCAAATGCTTTGTTAAAGCTATGATGTGGCTCTTTTGGATTTTGCAACTATACTGTGTGAATGATATGTGAAATATATATCTATATCATTCACATGTAATATTTTGTGAGTCAGTGCGTTGGAATTGTGAATGATGTGAATATTAGTTTTAATTATTGGTGTAACCCATCAACTGCTTTATGTTTTAAGAAACTAAATTAAGTACACCTAAATTGGTGCTGACCAAATAAAAATCGACCGCGTAAAAAAATAAATCGACCGCGGTCAATTTATTTTTTTACGCGGTCGATTTAGGAATTTATTTTTATCAGTTTGTAGCTTTTTTTAGTTGCGGAATATTAGTCCGTCACCTCCACGATCTACAATGATAGGTTTATCTTTCTGTACCTCATTGCCAAGAATCTTCTTCGATAGATCGTTCAGCAAATATTTCTGTATAGCACGTTTAACAGGACGAGCACCAAATTCAGGATCATATCCTACACTTGCAATGAATGCGGTTGCAGCATCTGTCATCTGCAAGTCAATACCATTCTGTGCAAGCATATTCTTTATAGAACCTATCTGTATATTTACAATCTCTTCAATTTCTTCCTTAGAGAGAGGTAAGAACATTATAATGTCATCTATACGGTTTAGGAATTCGGGACGGATAGTCTTTTTAAGCATCTCCATAACCTGTTTTCTTGTTTCCTCTATTACCACCTCATGATTATCCTTAGTAAGTGTTTCAAACTGACTTTGTATGTATGAGCTGCCAAGGTTTGATGTCATTATTATGATAGTATTCTTAAAGTTTACCACTCTACCTTTATTGTCTGTAAGACGACCATCATCCAATACCTGAAGAAGTATATTGAATACATCGGGGTGAGCCTTCTCTATTTCATCGAATAGTACTACCGAGTATGGTTTGCGTCTTACTGCTTCTGTAAGCTGTCCACCTTCATCATATCCGACATATCCCGGAGGCGCTCCGATTAGTCTTGATACCGAAAACTTCTCTTGATATTCGCTCATGTCTATACGAGTCATCAATGCTTCGTCATCGAAAAGGTAGTCGGCTAATGCCTTTGCAAGTTCTGTTTTACCAACACCGGTAGTGCCAAGGAAAATGAAAGAACCTATAGGCCGCTTAGGATCTTGCAATCCGGCCCGGCTTCTTCGAATTGAATCGGATACAGCTGCAATAGCCTCATCCTGACCAACTACACGAAGATGAAGTTCTTGTTCAAGATTAAGAAGTTTGTCACGTTCGCTCTGCAGCATTTTGTTAACCGGAATGCCAGTCCATCGTGAAACTACATCTGCAATATCTTCCGCGATAACTTCTTCCTTAATCATAGCCGAGTCTCCCTGCATATGTTTAAGTTTATCCTGCACATCTTTTATATCAGATTCGAGTGCTTGCAGCTTACCATATCTTATTTCGGCTACTCTTCCATAGTCGCCTTCACGTTCGGCCTTGTCGGCTTCAAATTTCAAAGTTTCAATTTCCTTCTTGTCTGCCTGTATCTTGTTTACAAGAGTTTTTTCACTCTGCCATTTTGCCTTGTAAGAATTCTCTTGTTCCTTAAGTTCGGAAATCTCCTTGCTTAGCTGTTGAAGCTTAGCTTCGTCTTTTTCTCTTTTGATAGCTTCTCTTTCAATCTCTAGTTGTTTAATATGACGTGAAATTTCATCCAGTTCTTCGGGCACAGAGTCACGTTCCATCCTTAACTTGGCTGCAGCTTCATCCATAAGATCTATTGCCTTATCGGGAAGGAATCTTTCGGTTATGTAACGGTTGCTAAGCTCGACAGCTGCAATTATAGCTTCGTCTTTAATTCGTACCTGATGATGATTTTCGTATCTCTCTTTCAATCCACGAAGTATTGATATCGTATTCATAACATCCGGTTCATTTACCATTACAGTTTGAAAACGACGTTCAAGAGCTTTATCCTTTTCAAAATACTTTTGATATTCATCAAGAGTTGTTGCACCTATACTTCTTAATTCACCACGTGCAAGTGCAGGTTTAAGAATATTTGCTGCATCCATAGCACCTTCGCCTTTGCCGGCTCCTACCAGAGTATGTATTTCATCGATAAACAATATTATATTGCCTTCCGATTTAGTTACTTCGTTTATGACCGATTTAAGACGTTCCTCGAATTCTCCTTTATACTTGGCACCTGCAACAAGTGCACCCATATCGAGCGAGTAAATCTGTTTATCTTTAAGGTTCTCGGGAACATCGCCACGAATTATTCTGTGAGCCAATCCCTCGACTATTGCAGTCTTGCCAGTACCGGGTTCGCCTATAAGTATAGGATTGTTCTTAGTACGACGGCTTAGTATTTGCAATACACGTCTTATCTCTTCATCTCTTCCTATTACAGGATCGAGTTTGCCACTTCGGGCAGCTTCGTTAAGATTTATAGCATACTTGCTAAGTGACTGATAAGTATCTTCGCTGGACTGTGACGTAACTTTTTCTCCTTTACGAAGTTCTGTAATTGCTGCTTTTAGATCCTTTTCGTTCACTCCGGCATCTTTCAGTATGGTAGAAGCTGTACTTTTCACTGTGAGCAGAGCTATCAATATAGCTTCAAGAGATACGAATTCATCACCCATATCCTTCGAAATCTGAGTTGCTTTTTGAAGTACCTCATTGCTTTCGCGACTCAAATATGCCTCTCCTCCAGAAACTTTAGGTAAGGATTCTATTTGCTTATCTACTACCAATACAACTTGCTGTCCATTAACTCCGAGTTTCTGAAAAATAAAATTGGTAATATTTTCACCAACTTTCAGAACTCCAGCCAACAGATGCACAGGTTCTATAGCCTGCTCGCCATGCGCCTGAGTGATATTAACGGCCTGCTGCACTGCCTCCTGTGATTTAATAGTGAAGTTGTTAAAATCCATATTATTTCTCCTTTCTTAAGTTATTTCAAATTATATAAATTGAACGATTCATGTGTCTTTTTGTTCATTCAAAAATCTTGTTCGAAGTATTGGCACAAATACTTTGCCAATTCAATAAATGATTGGATATAAGAAGATTAGTAAGACAATGTGACAGCATGAAATGACTGGGATAAGAAAAAAAGTCCGAATATATATCAAAAAGGCATTAAACAATTTTATATGATATGTATTTATGTCTATCTTTAAACCCGTAAAATAAGAAAATTATGAAGACAGATATAAAATTTAGTGAGAATGTGATATTAATTGATGCAGAATTTGTGGATAAAGTGGTTACAGATCTAAAAAATCACTTCTCTAAATCGCTCAATAAGGAATTGCCTAATGCAGATATGGCACTGTTTTTGGAATGTATAGCGTTAGAGGCCGGCATACGTACCGCAAACAACGACATACAGGTGTTGTTTATATACGATGACAATATGCTAAAATCATTTACTCCTTCTAATCTTGAAAAAGAACTGAATAATGTAGCTTTCAAAAGCAATCTTGGTGAATTTTCGTTGTATTCTTATCATACTTCGGATATGACTACTGTAAGAGATCTATACATTGAATCGCTTAAATTAGTGGCCGACTCGGCAGATGTGAAGCGTTTTATTGCTATACCCGATGAGATTAATTATGGCGATAAAATCAACCCTATTCTTAAAAGTGTAGATGGTAAAGAAGATATGATTGTTTTCGGAATGAATCCTATATGTGGAGCGCCGGCAGTTCGTTGGGAAACAATGGGATATGCAGTGTTGAAGGCATTAGGTATAAAGTCTGACGAAATTTAAATCATAATATAATAATGGCAGCCGATTTCAGACTAAAAGTATTTAGCAGTGTAGCTCGTAACCTAAGTTTTACAAAAGCTGCGCAAGAACTTTTTATAAGTCAGCCAGCCATAACTAAACATATACACGAGCTCGAGACTCTATATCAAACTAGATTATTTGAACGACTGGGCAGTAAAATTGAACTTACTGCAGGGGGCAAACTATTGTTAGATCATTGCGACAAAATACTCGATGAGTATGCAAGGTTGGATTATGAAATGAATCTACTTAGAAATAAGATTGCCGGAAAAATAAAACTAGGGGCTAGTACAACAATAGCCCAATATGTGCTACCACTTATATTGCCACGCTTTATAGAAAGGTTTCCGGAAGTATCGGTAACACTACTTAACGGCAATTCGGCCGAAATAGAAAAAGACTTGCAAGAGCATAGAATAGACCTTGCAATAGTTGAGGGTAACATAAAGCAGCCTGCACTAAAGTATTATCCTTTTATGGAAGATGAACTTGTACTTATAAGTAGAACAAACACTTCGCAATGGAATAATGTAGAAGAGATAACAATAGACGAATTGAAAACCATCCCATTAATATTGAGAGAAAGAGGTTCGGGTACTCTTGATGTAATACTTTCGGCACTATCCAAATATAATATAAAGTTATCTGATCTTAATGTGATAATGCATTTAGGCAGTACAGAAAGCATTAAACTGTTTTTAGAAAACAGTGAATGTATGAGTATTGTCTCTATAAGGTCTATTATGGACGAGCTATATGAAAATAGAGTAAAAATAATAGAAATAAAAGATATCTCTATTGTGCGCGAATTCAATTTTGTACGTTTACAGGGCGAGGAGGGAGGCCTTTCTACTATTTTTATGGATTATGCTCTTCACTATAAACAAAAGTTATAATCTATAATAAAATACAATTGGTTTTGTGTTAAAACATCTATTACTTTTGTCCTCTCTTAAAATAGGGAAAATTTTTAAATAAAGTAATATATGATAACTCATCTTAGACAGCGCAACAAAACTATTTATGTTGGCATATTGACCGTTCTTACAATTTTTCTGTTACTGGACTATGTTCCTGGTTTGTCATTCATTTCTGCGTGGGTAACTCCACCATTGGCTCTATTCCTCGGACTGGCTTTTGCTCTTATATGCGGACAGGCTCATCCAAAGTTCAATAAAAAGGTTTCTAAATACATGCTTCAGTATTGTGTAGTAGGATTAGGTTTTGGCATGAATCTTCAACAATCTCTTGCTTCGGGAAAGCAGGGAATGGAATTTACTATAATCTCAGTTATAGGAACTATGGTTATTGGTATGATATTAGGGTATAAACTCCTTAAAATGAATCGTGATACATCTTATCTTATAAGTTCGGGTACAGCAATATGTGGTGGAAGTGCAATTGCTGCAGTAGGTCCTGTAATAAATGCAAAGGAGAGTGATATGTCGGTGGCGCTTGCTACAATATTTGTTCTAAATGCTATTGCGCTCTTTATATTTCCTATGATAGGTCATGCACTTGGACTTGATCAGCAGCAGTTTGGTACTTGGGCGGCAATAGCCATTCACGATACCAGTTCTGTAGTAGGTGCCGGAGCCGCCTATGGAGAGGAAGCTTTGAAAATAGCAACTACCATAAAGCTTACGCGTGCACTGTGGATTATTCCAATGGCACTTGTTACAGCCCTAATATTCAAGGCCGATGGCAAGAAAATAAGTATTCCATGGTTTATACTTTATTTTATAGTAGCAATATTGATAAATACATATCTTCTTGAAGGAATGCCTGCAGTGGGTAACGCCATATCAGGATTTGCAAGAAAAGGACTGATAATTACAATGTTTTTCATAGGTGCATCATTATCTACCGAGGTATTGAAGAAAGTAGGGATACGTCCGCTTGTACAGGGTGTATTGTTATGGATTACCATAAGCGTAGCCAGTTTGGCATATATAATGTTATTTTAATATACTCATCTCTGTAAAAAGAGTGCAGCATGTAAAGAAGATTAGGCCTTCCTAACACGCTGCACTCTTTTTTATAATAAAGTTATTTAAAATTGCTTTTAAAAGTATCGCTATTAAATTTATCTTTAAGAGTAGGATCGTTGATTATAATTTCCGTTATCCTTTTTATAAGCTTTTCTTTTGAAAGTTCTACAACAACTTCGCTTTTAAATTTTCCGTTGTTTTCCGAGCTGCTTTCGCATATCGCCTTAAGGTTTGCGCCTTCCTGACGTACGGCCATCTGCATTAATCCTATCATCTTTGTAAGATATGGAGCTTCAATGTTTCCATGAGATTTGAGTGCTGTTTCGGCACTAGTATTTACCAATAATATAATATTGCTTCTGGCAGTCGAAAATGCTTTCTTCTTCGAAGCAGTCATATCACTGCTCAGGCCATCGGCATATATTCTGAAAAAAAACTCGTCGGTTGCAAACTCCTTACCCGAGCAAGCTTTGTTCTGTGCATTTGCGTTAAAGCATATAAATGCTAGAATTATAATAAGAATATGTTTCATCTTTTTCATAATAAGATTAAAGAATTATATGCGAAATTAAACATTTATTTTATATTGCTGAACAAATAAAAGAAAAAACAGGAAATCAGGTATGGTTATTATTCCACTGATCCCTGATTTCCTGCAATATAATTTACTTTATATTATTGTTCCGTATAAATGGATAATTTAGGATAAACATCGTAAAGTTTCTTGTTTACAAGTTCTTCATTATCGGTAATGCGATACAGATAATATTTGCTGTTAGCCTTGAAATCTGTTTTGTCGGGGAAGTTGAAATATCTGTGTCCCATAGGAGTTTTCTTGATAGTTTTTTCTTCACCTTTGCTGTCGGTATAAGTATAATCAATCTTATCGTTTGGATATGCTTTACGCACTACACTTTGTTGGTTACGTATAATATCTATAAGGCTGAAACCCTCTCCCCATAGTTCCTTGCGTCTTTCTATCCATATTTCTTTTACAAGTTCCTCTTGCGAAAGGCCCGAAGTTACATTTTTTGCACCACGAGCTGCTTTCAGTTTGTTCAGAACTTCTACTGCATCTTCGTCATTAAGGCGTGCTTTTGCTTCGGCATTTATAAGATAGATCTCGGCTACACGCATAAGTACTATATCGCCTAGCTGACTCTTGATATCACGGAATCTGAATTTTAGATGACGCATCCATACATACATCTCATTTTCAGGATTCTTTCCAGGATCTGTTCTCCATACTATCATCTTCTTTCTAAAGTCGCCTTCATCGAACAAGTCTCTGAAATATGGATCTACATTAAAACTGTAGTAATATGTTCCGTCTGTAGTAGTATCGAGGAAGTTGAACTGATAGCTGGCATTACTTTGATCGCTAGTCTGAGGATGTCCCCAAATCCATTCATTATTTGCTGCATTACTGAAACCATCATTATACTCTTCTTCATTCATTAGATAGTTGTTTTTTTCAAGCAGTCTGTCTGAATAGATCTTAGCTTTTTCCCATTGACGGGCATAAAGACATGCTCTCGACAATAATCCCAATACAACCTGCTGATCTATTTTGTGCTTTGAATTTCTTACATAGTTGGCTGGTATAAGATTAAGTGCACTTTCAAGATCGCTTATAGATTGTTCGTAAACCTCTTTTACGCTAGATGCTGCTTTTCCTTCCGAGGCAGTTGCTTCGTCCGAGAAATGAAGGTATATAGGAGCACATACTGCATTTGGATCTTTATCTATTGCAAATGAATAGCTTGATGCAAGATGAAGATAAAGGAAACCACGCAAGGCTTGTGCCTGTCCTTTTATACGCTTTCTTTCTTCGTCGGTTCCTGCAGCATTGTCAATGTTGTCCAGAACAGCATTACAGTCATTTATAACACGATAAGCCAATAACCAGCTTAAAGTATTTGTACCACCCTTGGCGTATATTGCATTGAACTGATTATGCGAACGGAATCCATATTTGTCATTAAGTACTACATCCGATCCCATAGCATCGTTGGCACGTAGCATAGCGCCGTATCCAGGATTTGCATACGAGTTGAATGTTTCCATCAAATAACTCCAGCCACCATTTAATACCTTTTCGGCATCACTTGTCTTCCCGAAAACCGACTCCGAGTCAACGTATGTCGTGGGAATTGTATTCAAATCGCACGAAGTACATATAGCAGCACTCAATGCAAAAGAGAATATATATTTATAAATTGCTTTCATCTTTATTCAATAATTATAATTTAACGTTAAATCCAAATGAGATAGTTTTCATTGCAGGATAGCGGTAGTAAGTTGTACCATCGTAGGTTTGTTCAGGATCCAATCCTTGTTGTTTTGCAAGCGTAAATAAATTTTCTGCCTGGAAGAACAGAGTTGCATTTTTCATACTTATGCTTTTAAGCAATGATTGTGGTACATTGTATGATAATGTAATGTTCTTTAAGCGTAAATATGAACGGTCTACAAGGAAACGGCTTGAACTGTTGGTCCATGAACTTTTTGGCGATGTGGTAAGACGTGGCACATCTGTATATTTGTTTTCAGGAGTCCACCTATCAAGCATGTCAACGCTCCATCCTGTTCCTGATGGTCCCTGACTTTGCAATGAAACTTTGTCGCTGTTGTAAATCTTTCCTCCAAGTGAATAAGAAAATAATGTTGAGAATGTAAAATTCTTATATGTTAGTTCTGATTGTATACCTCCGGTAAGATCGGGCAATGAATTACCACACTTTATTTTATCTTCTATCTTTGTAGAAGAGTAGTCTTCTGTAGTAACTCTGTTTCCGTCATTATCATACTTATACCACATAGGATTTCCATTCTCAGGATTTACTCCGGCCCATTCTATTAGATAGAAATCGTATAGCGAACCTCCTTTTACCCATTTTTTACTGCCGCTCCACATTTCATCTTTAGGTAATGCAGTAATTTTATTCTTGTACGTAGTGGCATTAACAGAAAGCATCCATTTCCAATCTTTTGTATCAATAGGATATCCTGTAAGCTGGAATTCCCATCCATAGTTTTTCAGGGCACCAATGTTTTGATCTATAGTCGAGAATCCTGATGACTGAACCAAATCTTTTGAGAAAAGCAAGTCTTTTGACTTACGCTCAAAGTATTCTACCGAACCTCTGATACGATTGTTGAAGAAACCGAAATCCAAACCAATATTTGCATTAAGGTTAGTTTCCCATGAAAGATTTGGAGTAGCAAGGCGATAAGCATGCAATCCCGATTCGCCTAGATTATTTCTGATTGAGAAAAGAGCCTGATATGCATAATATCCCACTTTATCATTACCCTGTGCGCCATAGCTAGCACGAAGAGATAGATTCGATACCCACTCCGAAGCTTTTTCCATAAATTTCTCCTGCATAATTTTCCATGAACCGCCTACCGACCAGAATGTACCCCAACGATTGTCTGGATGAAATCTTGATGAACCGTCGGCACGAACCGATGCCGAAAGGAAATATTTCTGATTATAAGAATATTCGGCACTTCCAAAGAAACTTAACAGTTTGTATTGATCGCTGTAACCTCCAAAATCACCTAAAGTCGATGCCGCATCTGGCTCGTAGAAGCCATCCATGATGATATTTGTACGTGAGCCTCCGAAATTCGATGAATTATATTCATAGTACTCCTGACCAGCCATTACACGCATATCGTGTTTCTTGTTGAAAGTATGATTGTAGTTTATTACATTGTTGAAAGTCATACCGGTTGTACGGTAGTTGTATTTGCTTACCGAACCTCCTGTTATTGAACTTGGACCATATGTTGGATTGCTGTAATCATGGTTGGTCTTATTGTTATAATCAACATTGACAGACATTTTATATGTAAGTCCTTCAATTGGATTTATCTGTACATATCCGCGCAATGAAGCAGCATCGCGTTTTATTTCGTTCTTGTCGTGTGGCATTGATGCAACAAGATTGTATTTTGCATACGAGCTTGCACGATAATCGCCATAGTCGAATATACGGTTTCCTTTTTCGTCAAGAAGATACTCTCCGGTAGCAAGATCTCTTTCATATATAGGATAGAAAGAAGGTACAGAACGACCAAATAATACTACATTAGTTATAGCCGAGTCATCTTGCTTTGGATAATCCTGAATAGAGTGAGTTCCGGCTATATTTACTCCCACCTGAAGCCATTTGTTGATGTCGCTTGTTACGTTTGTACGCAATGTGTATCGCTTGAATCCTGATCCGATATATGCACCCTGATCGTCCATATAACCAGCCGAAAGAAAATATCTTGAATTGCTACTACCACCACTTACGCGTACGTTAAGGTCTGTATAGTGAGCATCTTGCGAAAGAGCATCTTCCCAACTATCGTTCCACAAAGGATTAATTCCGTTTGCAATCTTACCATCAATACCTACAGGTTCTGGATTGGCAGTTCCATAAGGATTAATTCCAAGTTTACCTACTAGGTTTTTTGATGCCCATATTGCAGCGTCTGCATCACTAAAACCATTATCCATACGCTCATTGCGTATAGCTTCCCAGTAAAGTTCGAAATACTGATTAGTGTTGAGCTGATCGTAATCGGCACGTGCACGACTTGAAAAACCATATTTAGCAGATAACTCTACTGAAGGTGCACTCTCTTTTGACCCCTGTTTTGTAGTGATCATGATTACACCATTTGCTGCACGTGAACCGTACAAAGCAGCGGATGCAGCATCTTTTAAAACTGTAATTGAAGAAATGTCCGATGAAGCGATTGATGATAGTGTACCGTCGTATGGAACACCATCTACTACATATAAAGGATCATTAGAGGCCTTTACCGAACCTACACCACGTATTATGATTGTAGCATCCGAACCTGGCTGACCGCTTGAGGAGAATGACTGCAAACCAGCTACTGTTCCTTGTAGAGCCTTCGATACATTACTTACCTGCGATTTTTCTATAACACCTGCATCAACATAACCTGCCGAACCTGTGAAAGTAGACTTCTTAGTAGTACCATAAGGCACTGTAATTACAACTTCATCTACCATCTGAGTAGATTCCTTCAACTCGACGTTTATTACTTTTCTTTTGTTTATTGGAATAGTTGTAGTTTCATATCCCACAAAAGAAAAAGTAAGAGACTGATTCTCTTTTACTTTGATTTTGTAACTTCCATCAATAGATGTGATGGTACCGATGGTAGTTCCCTTTACAGTTACAGTTACTCCAGGCATTTCATCGCCGCCTGCAGTCACTTTTCCGGTAACTGTAATTTCTTGTGCGTATGCAGTTATACATAACAGTAAACTACATAACATTAAAGAAATGTTCCTCATAAAAATAAAATGTTAAAGATTATCTATTCAATTGCACTTTGAAAATAAGTGAATTTTTAGTTAATCGGTTTTTGTGTTTATTCTTCTAATATAATGTTCTCTCTTGGTAAAAAAATCTTATAGATTTTTTAAAATTGGGTATTTATAGGTCTGAATTAATATAAAATGATCAGACAAACCGCTAATTCGTTATTGTGTTCTTGCAAATATATTTATAATGATTTAAATATAATAGCACTAATTATTATAAAAAGTATATATAATTATAAATATATGTAATTTAGAAGATGCTGTATGTAGTAAAAATAAACTAAAAAAAACAATAAAACAATAAAGAGATGTTCTTAATGTCATTAAATAGTGATTATTCAATTTTAAAATGAAGACAATATAAAATATGAATGTATAACAACTGCGATAATGATGACAAAATGATGAATTTACTAAAGTGCAATAAATCCTTTTATAATTTAAGTATGTATTGTTAGTAATATAGCATAATGAGGCTTGATATTCAATAATAAAAAGAAGAATACGAAATAATTGAAGTGGTAATAATGATTATAAACTGTTTTAAATTATATTTGCAATAATAAAACCATAAATCATGAAATTAACATTATTATTATTAGGATTGGGAATGCAAGAGATCCTATTTATTGGCCTTATTTTACTTTTACTTTTTGGTGGAAAAAAGATACCAGAACTTATGAAAGGCCTTGGGAAAGGAATTAAGAGTTTTAAGGATGGAATGAACGGTGTGGATGAAGAAGAAAAAAAGAAAGAAGAAAAAGAAAATTGATAAATGACAAAACCCACTCTTACTTTTTGGGATCATTTGGAAGAGTTGCGCAGAGTGATATTTCATATCGCTATTGCTGTAGTTACTTTGATGATTATATCATTTGCTTTCAAGGAAATTCTTTTTGAAGTGATTCTTGCGCCTAAGAATAGTGATTTCATTACTTATAGAATATTCGAAAGAGTAGCGCATTTTAGTCATATATCAATCGATTTATCTCAGCCATTTTATGTGAAGCTTATTAATACGCAATTGGCATCACAGTTCGTTATACACATGAGTGCGGCTTTCTATGCCGGTTTGCTGTTGGCTTCTCCTTATATTCTATATCAGCTTTTCAGATTTGTCTCTCCAGCTCTTTACGAGAATGAAAAGCGATATTCCATTAAGGTGATAGGGTGGGGATACGTACTTTTCATTATAGGAGTACTTCTTAATTATTTTGTTATATTTCCTCTTACTTTTCGTTTTCTTGGAACTTATCAGGTTAGTCCAGAGGTAGAGAATATAATAACTATATCATCATATATGGATACTTTAATGATGCTTAGTCTTATGATGGGTATTGTATTCGAACTTCCTGTACTCAGTTGGCTGTTTGCCAAATTAGGAATGCTCAAATCGTCGTTCATGTCAAATTACAGACGTCATGCAATAATAATAATTCTTATAATTGCTGCCATAATAACTCCTACTTCCGATGTCTTTACGCTTCTTATGGTTGGTTTTCCTATATACATATTATATGAAATAAGCATTCGAATAGTGAAAGCTTCGGAGTAAACATCATAATCATTTCGAATGAATATCATTATTAGCTATATCAACTTTACGTTATAATGCTGATATAGCTAATTTATTAATTATTTATTACCATATAGAATTTTTAATGCCGGATAAACAATATTACCGTCTACTATATTGAGTCCTTCTTTTAGTCCTGAATCTACTTCGCAAGCTTTTTCCCATCCTAGATCTGCCAACTTTATGGCATAAGGTAATGTGGCATTTGTAAGAGCTAACGTAGAAGTAACCGGTACTGCTCCTGGAATGTTTGCTACACAGTAATGTACAATTCCATCTACTTCATATACAGGATGACTATGTGTAGTAGGATGAGATGTCTCGAATGCACCTCCCTGATCAATGGCTACATCAACCATAACCGATCCTTTCTCCATAAGTTTTAACATAGCCTTTGTTATAAGATGAGGAGCTTTTGCTCCGGGAATAAGTACGGCTCCTATTACAATATCAGTATAAGGAAGTTCCTTTTCTATATTATGTGTAGAAGAAAATAAGGTTTTTACATTTTTGGGAAGAAATTCACTTAGCTGTCTAAGACGTGGAAGAGATATATCGCAAATAGTTACATCTGCACCTGTTCCTGCTGCTATTAAAGCAGCATTAGTTCCAACAACACCTCCTCCAAGAACTAATACCTTTGCCGGTAGTACACCTGGAACTCCTCCCAATAATTTACCTTTTCCTCCGTGCGGTTTCTCCAGAAAACTAGCACCTTCTTGAACAGACATCCTTCCAGCTATCTCACTCATAGGAATAAGAAGAGGCAATTCTCCATGTTTGTCCTTTACAGTTTCATAAGCAAGGCATACAGCTTTGCTCTTTATCATGGCCTCTGTAAGCTCTTTGTCGCTAGCAAAATGAAAATAAGTGAAAACAAGTTGACCTTCACGTATTAACCCATACTCTTCCTTAATAGGTTCTTTTACTTTAATAATCATCTCGGATGTTTTATAAATCTCTTCAATGGAAGAAAGGATCTGAGCTCCTGATTTTGTGTATTCTTCGTCAGAAAAACCACTATTTATGCCAGCAGTGTGCTGAACGTAAACTGTATGTCCTCTTTGTACCAATTCTCTTGCACCCGCAGGTGTAAGTGATACACGATTCTCATTGTTCTTGATTTCTTTGGGAATTCCAATTATCATAATCGTAACAATTAATGAGTTAAACATTTTCAAATATAACAAAAAACAGATTCTGTCAGTTTTGGATTAAAACTTTTTTATTTTTAAAGTAATGTTGTGCAGAATACTTTTAATAGAAAACGGATTTATTTTTATATTTTTGCATCAACTTGAAAAAAACGACTGAATATTTCTTTCAAATAGAAAGTTTATGAGTGTTGAAGCAAAAATAGAATAGAAATGTGTATAAAAAAATATATTACTTTTATGGCTTTGAGCAGCCTTTTAGTATCTAATGCTCAGAATAATACACCTAAAACCTTTGTTGCTCCTTTTGATTTTCCTCTTACTCTAAGTGCAAATTTCGGAGAATTGAGATCTAACCATTTCCATGGAGGTATTGACTTTAAAACTATGGGTGAGGTTGGCAAACCTATACATTGCATAGCCGATGGATATGTAAGTAGAATATTGATTATGCCTGGAGGATATGGACAGGCTATATTTATTGTTCATCCTAATGGATACACTTCTGTTTATGGACATGTGAAAAGTTTTGTACCTTCTATCGAGAAGATAGTGGAAGATTATCAACTGAAGCATGAGACATTTTCTGCTGATCTTAAATTTGAACCAGATATAATAAAATTTAAATCAGGCGATATTATTGCATTTAGCGGGAATGAAGGATATTCTTTCGGACCTCATTTGCATATGGAAATAAGAAAGAGTGATACTGATGAATTTATTGATCCATTACAGTTCTATAAAGATAAAGTAAAGGACACTCGTGCACCGCAGGCAACAGCAGTGGTAGTTTATCCTCAAAAAGGAAAAGGAATAATTAATGGAAGTAGCAACAAAAAAACTATTCCGGTAGCATCTCTTAATCAAGGAGCTACGGTATGGGGGGAAATAGGTTTTGGAATAAAAGCTTTCGATTATATGGATGGAACATATAATCACTATGGAGTATATAAAGTTTCTCTTTTTGTAGACAATGAAAGAGTATTTACAAGTATAATGAATGGAATTCTTCCCGACGAAAATCGTATGATAAATGCATACATTGATTATGAAGAGTTCAAGAAAAGAAATAGTTGGATCATGAGATCATATTCATTGCCTGGAAATACTTTACGTAATATTGAAACCAGCAATAATCGTGGTATTATCAATATTAATCAAGAACGCGACTATAATATAAGGTATGAACTGGAAGATTTATATGGTAATAAAAAAGATTACAGTTTCAAGCTTACAGGCAAACCAAGCAATATAGAACCTTATATAGTGGATGAAAGGAACGTATTGCGTTGGAACAAAAGTAATGTTGTTCAGGAGCCAGGCTTAGAACTTATCATACCTAAAGGAATGTTGTATGATGATGTAGAAATGAATTTGGAAATTAAAAGTGATAGTACTTATATTGCTAATGTTTACAAATTACATGATATACCTGTTCCCTTGCACAGCTATTGTTCGCTAATGATAGGTTTGCGAAAGATGCCCGTAAAAGATTCAACTAAATATTATATTGCTTCAGTAATAGGAAATAATAAAAATTATATTGGAGGAACTTATATGAAAGGATGGATGAAAACCGATATTCGTGAACTTGGTACATATACTGTAGCCATAGATACGGTAGCTCCGAAGATTATTCCGCTTTACAAGAATCAATGGCGTAATGGTAATATACAGTTCAGAGTTAGTGATAGTGAAACTGGAATAAAGAATCATAAGGTGTATATTGATGGAAAATTTTATATCTTCAAATATGATCTTAAGAATTCAAAGATAATTATGAAGTATCCTCAACGTCTTCCTAAAGGAATGGCTCATAAAATGGATGTAATAATTGAAGATAGATGTGGTAATATAAAGCGAGAAAATTATTTATTTTAAATTATAAATTAATCGATTAAAAGTATATAAATGAAGAGAAAATTATTATTGGCAGCTACTGTACTGTTTGCTGCTATAACAGAGAGTATGGCATGTACCAATTTAATCGTGGGAAAGAATGCATCGACAGATGGTTCCGTAATTGTATCTTATTCAGCAGATTCATATGGAATGTTCGGAGAGTTGTATCACTTTCCTGCAGCCGTTCATCCTAAAGGCGCTATGCGCGACATAACAGATTGGGATACCGGTAAGTATTTAGGTCAGATAAAGGAGGCCTCTAAGACTTATAATGTAGTTGGTAATATGAATGAGTATCAGGTTACTATTGGAGAAACTACATTTGGAGGGCGTGAAGAACTTGTAGATACTACAGGTGTAATGGATTATGGAAGCTTGATTTATGTTGCATTGCAACGTTCAAGAACAGCAAAGGAAGCCATAGAGGTTATGACAGATTTGGTTAAGGAATATGGATATTATAGTAGTGGAGAATCTTTTACAATAGCAGATCCTAATGAAGTCTGGATTATGGAAATGATAGGAAAAGGGCCTGGCGTAAAAGGAGCTGTATGGGTAGCTGTGCGCATTCCTGATGACTGTATTGCTGCGCATGCTAATCAAAGCCGCATTCATAAGTTTAATCTTAATGACAAAGACAACTGTATTTATTCGCCTGATGTTATATCTTTTGCACGTGAAAAAGGTTACTATGACGGACTGAACAGTGATTTTAGCTTTGCCGATGCATATAATCCTTTGGATTTTGGTGGAGCTCGATTCTGCGAGGGACGTGTGTGGAGTTATTATAATATGTTTAATAAGCAGATAGGAAACGAGTATCTTCCTTATGTAATGGGTAAATCAAAAGAGCCAATGCCTTTATATATAAAGGCAGACCGTAAGATATCTGTAAGAGATATTCAGAAAGCTATGCGCGATCATTATGAAGGAACTCCTCTAGATATTACAAATGATATGGGAGCCGGTCCTTTTAAGACTCCTTACAGATTGTCGCCGCTTACTTTTAAGGTAGATGGTGTAGAGTATTTCAATGAGCGTCCTATATCAACACAGCAAACTGCATTTACTTTTGTAGCGCAAATGCGTTCTTTTATGCCCGATGCAATAGGAGGAGTTCTTTGGTTTGGCGCCGATGATGCAAATATGACTGTTTATGCTCCAGTTTACTGCTCTTCTACGCGTGTTGCCGATTGCTATAATGATTCTAAAGCCGACTGTGTTACATTCTCTTGGGATTCTGCTTTCTGGATATATAACTGGGTTGCCGATATGATTCGTCCTCGCTACAGCCTTATGGCTCCAGATATGAAAAAAGTACAAGACAAACTTGAGAATACATATGCCGATTCTCAGGCAGGTATTGAAACTACTGCGATGTCTATGTATGAAAAAGATCCTGCAAAGGCAATAGAATTTCTTACTAACTATAGTTGCATGACCGCTCAGAGCGCAGTAGATTCATGGAAGAAATTAGGGGAGTTTCTGATTGTAAAATATAATGATGGAGCTGTCAAGAAGATTGCAAAGGATGGTACTATACTTCGTCCTGAAACAGGACATGGGGCACCACTTGTACGTCCCGGATATCCAGAAGAGTTCTTGAAAGAGCTTGTAAAGGCTACTGGTGATCGCTATAAGGTTGTTAATAATTAATGAATAAGTAAAAAAAAGTATAGGATTTAATCTTTAAATCCTATACTTTTGTCTTATATATATGTATAGTATATAAATGTTTATGTACCTCTTATAATAAAAATATAGTTATGGAAAATCAAGAATTGGTGCAACAAGTCACCGAAAAAGCAAAAAAGTGGTTGACTCCGGCGTATGATGAGAAGACACAGGAAGAAATCAAACGCTTAATTTCTAATCCGGATAAAACTGAATTGATAGAGGCTTTCTATAAAGATCTTGAATTCGGGACTGGCGGTTTGCGCGGTATTATGGGTGTAGGCAGCAATCGTATGAATATATATACTGTTGGAGCAGCCACACAAGGCCTTGCAAATTATCTTAAGAAAAATTTCAAGGATATGAAGCAGATCTCTGTTGTTGTTGGTCATGATTGTAGAAACAACAGCCGTCGCTTTGCCGAAATCTCAGCCGATATTTTCTCAGCAAACGGTATAAAGGTATATCTTTTTGAAGATATGCGTCCTACTCCCGAAATGTCTTTTGCTATACGTAATCTAGGATGTCAGAGCGGTATTATTATAACTGCTTCTCATAATCCAAAGGAATATAATGGTTACAAGGCTTATTGGGATGATGGTGCTCAGGTATTAGCTCCTCATGATAAAGGTATTATTGATGAAGTAAATAAAATTAATTCGGCTGCCGATATAAACTTCAATGGTAATCCTGAATTGATTCAGATGATAGGAGAGGAAATAGACAAGATTTATCTTGATAAGGTAATGAGTGTATCTATAGATCCTGAAGTCATAAAACGTCAAAAAGATCTTAAGATTGTTTATACTCCTATTCATGGTACTGGTATGACACTTATTCCAAGAGCGTTGAAACAGCTTGGATTCGACAATGTTACTTGTGTACCCGAACAGATGGTAAAAAGTGGTGATTTTCCTACAGTTATATCGCCAAATCCAGAAAATGCTGAAGCGTTGTCAATGGCTATTGATCTTGCAAAGAAAATTGATGCAGATATCGTAATGGCAAGTGATCCGGATGCCGATAGAGTAGGGATGGCTTGTAAGAATAACAAGGGAGAATGGGTGCTTATTAATGGTAATCAGACTTGTTTGCTATTTCTTTACTACATCATTACTAACCGCAAGGCTATGGGTAAGATGACAGGAAAAGAATTTATTGTAAAGACTATAGTAACAACCGAACTTATAAAGGCTGTTGCCGATAAGAATAAGATTGAAATGCGTGACTGCTATACAGGTTTTAAATGGATAGCACGTGAAATACGTATAAGCGAAGGTCAGAAACAATATATAGGTGGTGGTGAAGAAAGTTATGGCTTTATGGCTGCCGATTTTGTTAGAGATAAAGATGCTGTTTCTGCATGTACTCTCCTTGCCGAAATTTGTGCATGGGCAAAAGATAAGGGAAAGACATTGTTTGATGTGTTGATGGATATTTATGTTGAATATGGTTTCTCTAACGAGACTACAGTAAACGTAGTTAAACCCGGTAAGAGTGGTGCTGAAGAAATCAAGGCTATGATGGATAACTTCCGCAATAATCCTCCGAAGGAAATAGGGGGATCTAAAGTTATTGCGATCAAGGATTATAAGAGTCTTAAGGAGACAGATGCCGATGGTATGGTTAAAGATCTTGATATGCCTGAAACTTCTAATGTTTTACAATTCTATACCGAAGATGGTACAAAGATATCTGTACGCCCTTCAGGTACAGAACCAAAGATAAAGTTCTATATCGAGGTAAAAGGTAATATGGGTTGTCCTAACTGTTATGATTCAGTTTATGCCGAATCTGTACAGAAAGTCGAAGCTGTTAAGAAATCATTGGGTATTTGATATATAAAATGGTAGTATATTAGTATACCAAAAACATAATTATTACCCTCGTTGCAGTTCAACCTGCAACGAGGGTAATTTATTAAATAGAGCTATGATTATTTTATTATAGAATTTTAAAAAGATACTATTAAACGTATATAAAGAAGCGTTTTATATTTTTACTATATTAATCAAATTTCTTACTATAGTTTATAAATATTTACTGTTATCTATTATTATATAATTGTCTTGAAAGGACTTTATAACATATGCATACGTTATTATAATTATATACTTAAAGTATGAAATAAAGCTTCTTAATAAAGATAAATAGAATTAGTTGCTTAACTTCTTATATAGGAGACGTTTAAATAAATATATAAAAATAGCCTGCTTAACTTCTGTTAGGCAGGCTATTTTTATGTTGATATATTATAATTAGAATTTAGTATATAATATTTTCATTGTAAGTTTATCGTCTTTACCGCCAACTAATCTTACGCTTTCCATTGCAAGAGAATTCTTTATGCTTATTATACTGCTGTTTCCATACGAATCACTTGTGTATTCTACTTTAACAGGAACCAGAACTACTTTGTTCCAATCAGGATTTTTTGTTAACCAGTTAGGGTCACTTGCAATTCCCTTTTCTTTTTCATTAATACAGTAAGTAATAAGTTCGGCAATATTTGAATAGCTATAAGTGTTAGCAATAGAATTTGTAGCTCCATAACTTGTCACGAATGATGTCTTACCGTCTGCTATCTTGTTGTTTTCAAAGAATGAATATAAATCTTTCTTTCTTAGCATAAGTAAGCTATTAGGAGCACTCATCTTATATTTTATGTCGATGTTATCATCATTGTATCTCTTAAAGCTTATACTTGCCGAGTTTAAAGTGTCATTCTTATGTTGATTATATATGTCCTCCATAGGGATTGTTACTTCTGTAGCTATTCCTGCAGGCGATTTGATATATGTCCATCTGGTATCATCGGCCAACTCCTTAAGTTTTGAAGAGTTTTCGAAATGATTTGCCTGAATAACCTCTTTAGTTGCAGCAAAATCAGACCATCCTGTTACTAATGAATCTACCTTACCACTTGAACTTTCTATAAGGTATTTGAATGAAATTCTTAGATCAAGATTATCTATATAAAGAACAGATCCGTCTCCACTTGTACATTGTACATAGAAACCTTTCAATACATTCTTAATGAAAGCTTCTGCGTCCTTATAGTTGTTCTTGTCTTCTGTATATTTCTTATACATGAAATCGCCCAACGATTTTGGAAGTTTTATTGTTTGGTTGTATACCTTACTTCCATTGCTTGTAAAGATGGTATCTACCGATGGGCCACCAGCCGAATAGCCTTGAGTTATAAGAGGAGCTGCGTTTTTGTCTATATATTGGCTTGGATTTATTGACGTATAGAAGTTTGCCGATGATACTTCGGGTATTACTCTGTTTAGAGTATCAATCTGCATTTTCATTAGCGCCAAAGAGTCTCCATAAAAACTACCATATTGAAGGAATAGATTAAGACCGCTTATTTCCTGAAGATGTTCCGGAAATTTAAAATCATCCAAACAAGTAAACTGTGCCATGAAATCGGCAGTAAATTCACCAAAAACAGGATCTGTATATCTTCCAAGATACGCTGTACTTGTACGTGCATATACCGAGTCCATTAGAATGGAATTTGTAGTTACACTGTAATCCTGTGCTTTCGAATCAATATGATCACCGCCTGGAATAGTAGAACCTCCTATGTCAGGAGTAGTATCATCACAACTGCATAAAGCAGCAATGATAAAAAATATACTTAAGAATCTGAATCTTATCATCTTGATAATATAGTTAGAATTTATTCTTTGTTAAATGACCATACTTCATCATAAAATGCATTGAAAGCATCTTTATATTCATCGCCAGATTTATAATCTAAAACAGGAATTCCTATTTCACGCGCATGCTTTATAATGTTTTCATTTACTGTTTCGCTGTTTTGAATAACACCGTCAGAATAAGAAATAGCAAGTTTATATAATTCTTCGTGAGTTATAGGGGTAGATATAAAATCGTCTATATCCGTTTTTTTTATACCTTTCAATAAGAGCTTGTCACTTAAATTATCCGAGAAATTACTTTTGAATTCATCATTGAATACAGAGAATATTATTTTAGAATCTCTGAACGATGGTTCATCCTGATATGCTTTCTTGATAAATAAGGGCACAAATGCACTCATCCAGCCTTGACAGTGAATTATATCCGGACACCAACGAAGTTTCTTAACTGTCTCTAACACACCACGTGCATAGAAAATAGCTCTTTCTTCATTATCCTTATATTCGTTTCCATCTTCATCACAAGTCATCTGTCTGTGTTGGAAATAGTCATCGTTATCAATAAAGTATACCTGCATGCGTGCAGATTGAATAGAAGCTACTTTAATAATTAAAGGATGGTCGGTATCGTCAATAATAAGGTTCATTCCTGATAGGCGAATAACCTCGTGAAGTTGATTTCTTCGTTCGTTTACATTTCCCCACTTTGGCATAAAAGTTCTAATTTCTCTGCCTCTCTCTTGGATAGCCTGTGGAAGATATCTTCCTGTGTTTGCCATTTCTGATTCTGAAACGTAAGGGGTAATCTCTTGTGTAATAAATAAAACTTTATTTGCCATCATATTTTTTATTGCTCATAAATGTTTTGCAAAGATATAAAAAAAAATAATGAGAAGGACAAGGAATGTAATTTAATAATTCCTTATCAATTGTTAATCTGCTGATTAATAGCGTTATATGAAAATTTTAAATTGTTTAATAATTTTTAAAAGAATAATAATATGTATTGTTCTAGTTGATTTAAGGAATCAACTTATAGTTTATTTTCTTCTTTATATTATAAATTATAGCTTACTTTGCACCCGTTTTCTAATATGAAATAGATTAATTTTTAAGGAAATGAAAGTATTTAATACTATAAAGGAACTGCAGGATGAACTTAATAGTTTACGTAGTAGTAACAAGACAATAGGTTTGGTACCTACTATGGGTGCTCTGCATGAAGGGCATGCATCATTGGTAAAGAGAGCGGTTTCGGAAAATGATGTTGTGGTTGTAAGTGTATTTGTCAATCCTACACAGTTCAATGACAAGAATGATCTTATAAAATATCCACGTACTTTAGAGGCCGATTGTAGACTTCTTGAAAAGGAGGGTGCAGCTATTGTTTTTTCTCCTACTGTAGACGAAATTTATCCTGAAGATGATACACGACAATTTAGTTTCGCGCCATTGGATACTGTTATGGAGGGTAAATATCGTCCCGGGCACTTCAATGGTGTATGTCAAATAGTAAGCAAGTTGTTTATGATGGTAAATCCGGATAAGGCATATTTTGGCGAGAAGGATTTTCAGCAGCTGGCTATTATTCGTGAAATGGTAGATAAGATGGACTTTAAGCTACAGATCGTTGGCTGTCCAATAATTCGTGAAAAAGATGGACTGGCATTAAGCAGTCGAAACAGCCGACTTTCGGAAGAGGAGAGAGAGCATGCGCTTAATATTTCAAAGACTCTTTTTTCTAGCGTTGAGTATTCAAAAACACACTCTCTGTTAGAGACTAAGAACTTTGTAGAAAGTGCTATAGCAAATTCCGAAGGCCTTGAATTGGAGTATTTTGAAATTGTTGACGGCAAGACATTGCAGAATGTGAACGATTGGGATAACTCACAATATATAGTAGGTTGCATTACCGTATTTTGTGGTGATGTTCGCCTTATTGATAATATAAAGTATAAATAAATTTTAGTATTATGATGATCGAAGTGTTGAAATCAAAGCTTCATTGTGTAAAAGTTACCGAGGCAAATCTTAATTATATGGGCAGCATTACTATAGATGAAGATTTAATGGATGCAGCAAATATGATAGCAGGCGAGAAAGTTGCAATTGTAGACAATAATAATGGCGAGAGATTTGAAACTTACATTATTAAAGGTGAAAGAAGAACCGGAGCTATTTGTCTTAATGGTGCAGCTGCAAGAAAAGTACAGGTAGGTGATATTATAATTATAATGTCGTATGCTCTTATGGATTTTGAAGAGGCTAAGACTTTTAAGCCTACAGTTGTATTTCCAGATGCAATGACAAATAAGATACTATAATATTCTGTATAGATGAATAATAGGAGAGTAGCTCCTTTTTAGTAATAAAGAGTGCTGTATGATAAGACGATTAATTATATCGTAATCATACAGCACTCTTCTTGTTGAATATTATTCGACTGTTTTATCTTACATACTTAAGAGTATTAATACTATGTAATATTTAATTTGTAGGCAATAGTTTGCTTGTATAATAATACTCTTACTACTTCATTATAGGAATATCAGTAATATAAGTTGTGCAATAATTACACGTGTAAACATTGCAAGAGGATAAACAGTAGCATAGCATACCGCAGGATTGTCACCTGGAATACTGTCGTTTGCATAGTTTAGCGCCATTGGATTGGCCATACTTCCGCATAGCATACCACATATACTTCCAAAATCTATTCTTAATATTCTCAATGCTATAAGTCCTACTATTATAACAGGAATGAAAGTAAGTATAAAACCTATGCCTATCCATACTGCTCCTTCAGGGCGCATTACTGTCGAGAAGAAGTGAGTACCGGAATCAAGTCCTAAACATGCTAGGTAAAGTGAAAGTCCAATGCCTCTAAGCATTAGATTTGCACTTCTTGTTGTGTAAGTTACTAAATGAAATCTTGGTCCGAAGCATCCTATAAGAATACCAATTATAATAGGTCCGCCGGCCAGTCCAAGTTTAACAGGTGAACTTATTCCAGGAAAGGATATAGGAATTGAACCTACAATCAGCCCCAATACTATTCCTATGAATATAGATGCAAGATTAGGGTCTTTCAAGGTTTTTATCGTATTTCCCAGAATCTTCTCAACTTTTCCTATAGCATCGGCTTCGCCTACTACGGCAAGTCGGTCGCCAAACTGTAGTACAAGTTCGGGGGTAGCCAGTAACTGTACTCCACTTCTCATTACACGACTTATATTTATGCCATAATTGTTGCGCAATCTAAGAGATCCAAGTTTTTTTCCATTTATTTCGGGACGACTTATAATAATATGTTTCGATATAAGCTGACTATCTATTGCATTCCAATCAATATCTTTATTATTCCAATCCTCTTTTTCAAGTTCTCCAAAAAGTATTGTAAGTGCAGGAACATCCTTTTCACTAGTAATGATCAACAGTCTGTCATCTGCCTTCAGTATTTTTTCCGAAGTAGGAATTGTCACCTTCTCGTCACGCCATAGTCTTGATATTACAAATTTAGGGTATGAAAGTTTTGCTACATCCTTTATGCTTTTGTCGAAAATGGCTGGATTATGAACTTTGAAAGTAGCAATGTAAGTTTGATTATCCTCATCAGAATCTGTAGAAATGATATCGTTAGGTCGTACAAATAGTTTTCTAATGAATAAGATGGCTATTATCACCCCAACTACACCTAAAGGATAAGTCACCGCACAACTTAAGGCAGCTCCGTTGGAGGATTCACCAAGCTGAGATAATGTCTGTTGTGCCGCACCAAGGGCAGGGGTATTAGTAGTAGCTCCACAAAGAATCCCTACCATATTACTCATAGGTATATCAACTAATTTGCTTAGTACTATAGCCATTATAGTACCAAGTATAACTACGCTTAGTCCCAGAATATTAAGTTGTACTCCACCTTTTCGAAAAGAACTAAAGAAACCCGGACCAACCTGCAGTCCAAGTTCATATACGAATAGAACCAATCCAAAGCTTTCGGCATAACTTAACATATTAGGGTCTATTGACAACCCCAAATGTCCTGCCAGAATACCTGTAAAGAAAACGAATGTAACTCCTAGTGAGATACCTAAAATATGAATTTTACCTAAACCTAAACCTATTGCTGTAATAAGAGAAAGTATAACTACCGCCTGTAGCGGAGTGTGTTCAAAAAATAAGCTATTCAACCATTCCATGGTGCAAAAATATACATTTATTATGTAATTTTACTCTTCAAAATTCAATAATGAATCAATAGGTTCTACTGCAATAGAGTCAGTGTCCTTTATATGAGGAATATAATCACTACAATTATAGTTTCTGGTAAGTTTGTATGAAGGCTGCTTAAACTTAGTACAATATTTACTAAATTTCTTGTCGGCTAGTACTTTCTCCATGAAATAACCAAAAACAGGGAGTGCTGTACGACTGCCTTGTCCTAGCTGTCCATTTCTGAAATGTATGCTTCTATATTCACCACCAACCCATGCTCCTGCTACAAGATTAGGAGTAACGCCTACGAACCAAGCATCCGAGTGATTTGAAGATGTACCCGTTTTGCCTCCAAATTCAGCACCCGAGTTGAATATATTGAAACTCCATAACGCTTGCGACGTTCCTCCTCTTTCGGTAAGTCCTCCTCTAAGCATCTGCTGCATAAGAAAAGCACTTTCGTAAGGAATAGCCTCTTTGTTGTCTTTGTTTGAAGTATAAAGTACGTTCCCGTTGCGATCTTCTATGCGAGTAACCAATATTGGCGATATGGCTATTCCGTCGTTCATTACTGTTCCATAAGAAGATACCAGCTCAAGCAGCGAAACATCCGATGCTCCAAGGCTAAGTGCAGGAGCATTTATAAGCTTGGTTTTTATACCCATTGCAGATGCCGTGTTTATAATATTCTCTATTCCTACCTCGTGTGCAAGATTTGCAGCGATAGTATTTACGGATTGAGCAAATGCAATTTTTAGCGACATTGTGTCATATGTGCATCCACCATTTGCATTATGAGGATTCCACATCTTTTTCTCGCCTTTATCCATTACTTCCCATGGTATATTCTGGTCTACTCTCATGTCGCATGGCGACATTCCCTGGTTCATAGCCTCTGTATATACAAATAGTTTGAACGTAGATCCGGGCTGTCTTTTAGATAGAACCTTGTCATATTTCCAGCAATCGAAGTTTATATCGCCTACCCATGCTTTAACTTCTCCAGTTTGTGGTTCGAGTGCAACAAAGCCACAGTGCATGAATCGTTCCATGTATCTTATAGAGTCCATAGTACTAAAAATAGTATCTTTCACTCCCTTCTTATAGTCGAATATCTTACAAGTGTGAGGTTTGTTAAGATACCATGTAACAGAATCCTCATTGTTATCATATTTCTTTGCAAGATACTTGTATGCCGATGTTCTTGTTGCTATATCTTCTATAAAATTAGGAATTTCCTTTCCTTGCTTGTCGCGCCATGGTGCTTCCTTTCCCCAGTGTCCGTTAAAGTTTCTCTGCACATTCTGCATTTGCTTATCTACAGATTCTTCGGCATATTTCTGCATACGACTGTCAAGAGTAGTGAATATCTTAAGTCCGTCGGTATAAAGATCATAATTGTTTTCTTTGCACCAATCCTTAAGATAAGCAGCTACTGCGCCTCTAAAGTAAAGTGCAAGTCCCTCATTGTTGCTCTCTGTACGATAATTCAAAACAATGGGCTTAGCACACTCACTTATATACTGTTCTTTAGAAAGTATATGATGTTCTTTCAGTTTTCCAAGAACCACGTTTCTTCTTGCAAGACTATTTTCCGGATTAAGTTTCGGATTATAATAAGTAGTCGCTTTAAGCAAACCTATAAGTACAGCTGCCTGACCTATAGTAATATCTTTAGGATCTGTATTGAAATATGTATGACAGGCAGTTTTTATTCCATAAGTGTTACTTCCGAAATCTACCGTATTGAAGTACATGGTAAGAATATCTTTTTTACTGTACATACATTCAATTTTTACCGCCGTAATCCACTCCTTAGCTTTCATTATAAGTAGTTTTACTCCAGGAATCTTTCCTAATAATCCGGTAGAATACTGTGATCTTACCTTAAACAAATTCTTTACCAACTGTTGGGTTATTGTACTTGCACCTCTGGCATCGCCATGTGCCACATAATCCTTGGCAGCTGCAAAAACACCTTCAAAGTCAATTCCAAAATGCTTGTAGAAGCGTTCATCTTCGGTACTTATCAGTGTTTGAACAAGTAGTGGAGAAATCTCTTCGTATGTTACAGGAGTTCGGTTTTCCGAGTAGTATTTTCCTATCATCTTGCCATCTGCACTATATATTTCGGATGCAACGCTCTGCATAGGATCCTTTATATTGAACATGCTGGGCGATTTTCCGAACAAGAAAAGGAAGTTCATGTCTATAAGCATCAGCACTATTATGAATGCAGATATTGCAGTAGCGCCTACTATAAGTATCTTTTTGTACCATGTAGCATTCTTGTAGCAATTATGATATGCAGCAATGATTTTTTTACTTTTATTAAAAAACATTTTCGAGAATGCAATCAACCTTTTCATTACTATATGAATAATTTCCTTCATATATATATAGATTTAGAGTATATACTTTATTCTTCGGATAACCATGCATCAATCATCTTCCTTGCAATACTTAGTTTGCGAGGTATTTCGGGAAGATTGTCCTTTCTAAAGAAAGCACCAGATGTAAGTTCTTCATCCTGTAGCTTTATTTCTCCTTCGGCATAGTCGGCAATAAACCCTATCATAAGTCCGCTGGGGTATGGCCATGGCTGACTACCAAAGTATCTTATGTTGTTAATTGTAAGTCCTGTTTCCTCCATTACCTCTCGGCATACGCACTCCTCCAGGCTCTCTCCGGGTTCTACAAATCCTGCCACAAGACCATTAAAAGTGCCACGAAAGTTACGTGCCCTTACAAGTAATATTGTATCATCCTTATGAATCCTTACAATGATTGCAGGCGAAATAGGTGGATAGAATTCTTGCGAACAAGAAGGGCATTTTTTTCCTATAGGTGATATTTGGATTGTCAATACTCCGCAAGAAGGACAATATTTTGTATTCTTGTCCCAAAAAAGAACTTGGAATGCTTTTCCGGCAAACTTATATTCTTTTAATGGTAATGTATCGAATGACTGTCTAAGGTTTATGAAGCTATAGCTATTATTGGCTTTCAATGCCAATTCTTCATCATTTACCGAGTAAGCCTTAAACTCCTCTCCATTTTTCACTACAGTATGAATTTTCGTATCATCGGCTGCTTCTACAGGTGGTTGGGCTGTATATGGAACATGATATTCATTACCAACATTTTCTATCAGTAAGTTGTCTTTATGAAATATATACCAATGTGTTTTATTTCCCATAAATGTTTTATTTAGTTTATATCCTTCATGGTAAGCTGTATTCTCTTCCTTTCAGAATCTACGCTCATTACTTTCACCTTCACTTCCTGATTAATGCTTACTACTGCATGAGGATCTTTTATAAATCTGTCTGTTATTTGAGATATGTGAACCAGCCCTTTCTCTTTTATGCCAAGGTCTACAAAACATCCAAAGTCTGTTATATTTGTAATGATACCTGTAAGTATCATTCCTGCTCTTACTTCATCTATCGTTTTTATATTGTTTTCTATGCTGCTCATTCGGCGTTGCATTCGCGGATCTCGTCCGGGCTTCTCAAGTTCGGCAATAATATCCTGAAGTGTAGGTACACCGGTCTGCTGGTCTATATATCTGTTTATATCTATTTTTGATATAAGTTCCTTCTTTTCCATAAGCTCCTTAACACTGCAGTTAAGGTCGGCCGCCATTTTCTCGACAATATAATACGATTCGGGATGTATGCCCGAATTATCGAGTGGATTTTTCGAGTCAGATATCCTAAGAAATCCGGCGCACTGTTCGAATGTTTTTGCACCCATTCGTGCAACTTTCATTATCTCCTTTCTCGATTTGAAAGATCCGTTTTCCGAACGATAGTTAACAATGTTCTGTGCTAATGTCTCGCCCAACCCCGATACATATGTAAGGATATGCTTACTGGCAGTATTTAGATTTACTCCTACTGCATTAACACAGTTTTCTACAGTCTGATCAAGCGACTTTTTCAATAATGTCTGATCTACATCGTGCTGATATTGTCCTACACCAATAGATTTAGGGTCAATCTTTACAAGTTCGGCCAAAGGGTCCTGAACTCTTCTGGCAATGCTTATGGCACCACGTACGGTTACGTCGAAGTCTGGAAACTCTTCACGTGCTGTCTTCGAAGCCGAATAAACCGAAGCGCCATCTTCGGATACACTGTAAACCTCTATAGAATTATTCAATCCAAGAGATTTTATGAAATGTTCGGTTTCCTTGCCGGCAGTACCATTCCCTATAACTATAGCCTGAACACTATACTTGATACACAATTCTTTTATAATAGAAGCCGCCTCGTTTACATTTTCCTGCGGCGGATGTGGGTATATAGTTCTGTTCTCGATGAAATCACCTTCTGATGATATGCATACCACCTTGCATCCAGTACGGAACCCCGGGTCTATACCCAGTATAATCTTCTGTCCCAAAGGAGGTGCCAATAAAAGCTGTTGAAGATTCTTTGCGAAAATCCTTATTGCCGTAATATCTGCATCCTGTTTGCTTGAAGATGCAAATTCGGTCTCTATGCCGGGTTTTAGCAATCTCTTGTAAGAATCTTTTATGGCCTCTTTTATATGTTGAGCACACTGGTTGTTGCTCTTTATATATAATCTTTCGATAGGCATCATAGCATTATCTTCATCACATGATATCGATACCTTCAAAAAACCCTCTTTTTCGCCTCTTCTAATGGCAAGAAGTCTATGCGAACTGCATCTTGACAAGTTTTCCGAGAAGTCAAAATAGTCGCGATACTTATATGCCTCTTCTTCTTTACCCTTTACTACCTTGGCAGTTATTACGCCTTCTCGGACAAAAGATCTTCGTACTATATTTCTTGCTTTTTCGTTTTCACTTACCTGTTCGGCAATTATGTCACGTGCACCTTTAAGAGCATCTTCTGCCGATTCAACATCCTTGTTTATGAACTTATGTGCAGTATCGTTCAGGCGGCTATCATTTTGTAGAAGAATAGCTGTTGCCAAAGGAGCCAATCCGTTCTTTCTTGCAACCTCGGCACGTGTAACACGCTTAGGCTTGTAAGGAAGATATATGTCCTCAAGTTCGGTAATAGAAAAGCAGTTATCTATTCTTGATTTAAGTTCTGCAGTAAGTTTCTCCTGACCTGAAATGGAAGTGATAATTGCCTCTTTCCTTTTTTGCAATAGAATATACTTATCGTTAAGAGATTTAATCTCTTCAATCTGTATTTCATTTAAGTTGCCGGTTTTTTCTTTTCTATAACGACTTATAAAAGGTATCGTAGCCCCTTCATCTAGTAAAGTAATGCTATTCTTAACCTGAATAGGAGTGAGGTTCAATTCTGATGCAATTATTTTATATACATCCATTTCTGTTCATTTAAAATTTTCGGCAAAATTATACAATTGTTTTAATATAATTTTATCAGAACTAATTTATTTAGTGATTATAGGCTATATTTGGTGCTGACCAAATAAAAATTGACCGCCATAAAATAAAAATTGACCGCCATAAAATAAAAATCGACCGCCATAAAATAATTTTTAGTGGCCGTCAATTCAATGTGTTTTTGTGTATTTCTGCAATTTATACTGTTATAAAAACTAATGTCACAATGTTCACAATTCCAAAGCTCTGATTATTATTGAGTTATGTGTGAATATTATTGGAGAATGTTCACAGAATGTTCACAGATCATTTACGGTTTAAATATTTGTAATAAAAACTAAACAAGTCTCAATGATTATAATAAAAACTAAGTTTTTGATGTTTCTATTATATAAAATAAAAATTCTCCCTGAAAAATAATGAATACTCTATTCGAAATTCATTTATATCAGGAAGAACTTTTCAATATTTAGTTAAGGCTAGGATTTACTTCTTAAAAAAAGATATTTGGTTCCTTAACAGAAAGATTTCGCGTTGCATAATCTCAATTCTCTGCAGCATATTATGAATGGCATCAATACCGGGAACATTAATGTCGAGATCATAATATAGATGCTTGAACTTTTCTAGTTCAGGCAATTCAGAAGCAGGAATATATTTCTCTTTTTCAACCTCTTTAATGCTAATCAAACCGTCATTTCCCAATTCTATTATAAACTGTGGATCAATATTGCATTTGTCACAGTATTCGCTTATTATAATTAAATCTGTATCCATAGTTATTGCTTTTTATTTACTACTATCTTTTAATTGACGGAATAATTCCTTTTGACTTTCTGTTAAATTAGTTGGAATCAGAATATCATAAGTAACTATCAAATCTCCAAATTTTCCTTCTTCCTTATATACAGGAAAACCTTTTCCTTTCAAACGGACTTTTGTCTCATTTTGAGTTTCAGGCTTTACTTTAAGTTTAACCTTTCCTGTTAAAGTCTCGACAGTAGTTTCACCACCAAGTATGGCTGTATATAGATTCAAAGGAGATGTGATGTATAGATCATTTCCCAATCTTTTAAATACAGGATCATCCGGTATCACAAATGTTATATATAAATCTCCGTCAGGACCTCCGTTTACACCCGGACCTCCATGACCTCTTAGTTTAATGGTCTGTCCGTTTGCTATTCCAGCCGGAACCGTAATACGTATATTCTTTCCATTTACATTTATAATCTGTTTATGTGTCTCGGCAGCATCTCGTAATGACAATTTTAATTCGGCATTGTAATCCTGACCCTTGTAGCCTCCGCCTCGCGAACTTCGTCCACGGCCCGCACCGCCAAATAAATTTTCAAAGAAATCGGAGAATCCATCGGCATTCCTGCCAAATCCCTCACCTCCAAAACCTTGTCCATCGCCCGAATACCAATATGAGCCATCACTGTCACCGTTGAATCCGGTAAATCCACCCCGTTGCTGCTTTTGCTTATCGAATTCGTCGGCATGCTTCCAATGCTCTCCATATTCATCATATTTCTTGCGCTTTTCGGGGTCGCTCAATACTTCATTAGCTTCATTAATTCCCTGAAATTTTTCCTTAGCCGAAGAATCATTCGGATTAAGGTCTGGGTGATATTTTCTGGCCAATTTACGAAATGCCTTTTTAATATCTTCCTGAGTAGCATTCTTCTCTACTCCTAAAACTTTATAATAATCAATATAGGCCATATTATTACTATTAATTCTTTTGCTATTCAACAAATAAGAGTTGAATAAGTTGTCAAATAAAGATAAAAAGTATAGTTTTGCAAAAAATAATCTTCTACTTGTTATAATTATATGAAGCATATTTTCTATTCCATAAAACTACGACTGGCTATAATGTTTATTTGTCTTTTCAGTTTGACGAATGGAGTTCATGCGCTTGAATCTAATTCAGACAAGATATTAATCATTACGTCTTATAATCCCGAAACTAGAAGCATGGCCGACAATATATCGGCTTTTGTCGATCAATACAAGAAGAATAATGGTGTATATTCAATCATTGTAGAGAGTATGAATTGTCAAAATCTTTCCGAGATATTCTATTGGAAAAACAGGATGAAGAATATTCTTGCAAAATATGATACTGATTCTCCGCCTGCATTGATAGTACTGCTAGGACAAGAAGCATGTACATCTTTTCTTTCGCAGGATTATGATTTTGCTAAGAGGATTCCTGTATTTATAGGATTGGCAAGTGCAAACTCCGTATCACTTCCTTCTGATAGTGTAAATTTATCTTTATGGCAGCCCAAAAGTAAGGATATATATAAGGATTTTAATGATTTCAATATTGCAGGAGGATATGTTTATAAATATGACGTTGATAAGAATCTTGAACTGATAAGAAAATTTTATCCTAATCTAAAAAAAATATTTTTCCTTTCTGACAATACATATGGAGGTGTTTCTATAAATGCTCTTGTAAGGAAGGAGGCAGCACAGATAAGAGATTTTGATGTTGAATATATAGATGGGCGTAATCTTACATTCATGGAAGTGAGTGAGAAAATACGTAATATGAGCAGCAGCGACTGTGTACTTGTGGGTACATGGCGAATAGACTGTACAGAGAATTATGTTCTTGGAAGTACTACTTACATGCTGCATGATGCAAATCCTCTGTTGCCCGTATTTACACTTTCATCGGTAGGACTTGGACACTGGACTTTGGGCGGATATATGCCCGATTATCATAATATTGGGAGGGAACTTTCGGATATGGTTAACTCTTATATTATGAATGGCAGGAGAAATACTTCGGTAAAGACAATATCTAGTGTATATAAGTTCGATTCTAAGCGTTTGACTGAATTTAAAAAGGATTCAATAAGACTACCCGAAAATTCTGTATATGTAAATAGAGAATTATCTTTTTACGAGCGTTACGAAATGCTTGTAAACATACTTATAGTAGTATTCGTATTTCTTATTATATGTATAATGGGTGCTTTTTATTATATATTGAAGATAAACAAACTGAAGCATCATCTTGAGGTATCGAGTAGAGAGTTGCTCATAGCAAAGGAGAAGGCAGAGGAGTCTAACCTACTAAAATCTTCTTTTCTGGCCAACATGAGTCATGAAATACGTACTCCATTGAATGCAATAGTAGGATTCTCGAGTGTGATAAGTACAGAAAATCTTACAAAAGAAGAAAAGATAGAATATAGTAATATAATAAGCAAGAACTCTGATTTGCTTCTTCATCTTATAAACGACATACTAGATATATCGCGTATGGAATCGGGGAAGATAAAATTTGTAAAGGAAGATGCCGATATTGTTGATTTGTGCTTAATGGCTTTGTCTACAGTAGAGTATTCAAGAAAGACGGAAGCAGAATTCAATTTTACTTCGAACGTAAAATCTCTTATAATAAATACAGATATTCAGAGAATAAAGCAGGTACTTATTAACTTGCTGTCCAATGCAGCTAAATTTACTAAGGAAGGTTTTATAACTATAGATCTTAAAGTGGTAGAAGAAGAGAAAAAATTATATATATCTGTACAAGATACAGGATGTGGCATAGATGCCGAAAAGAAAGAGAAGATATTTGATCGTTTTGAAAAGCTGAACGAATATTCGCAGGGTACGGGACTAGGATTGTCCATTAGTAAGTTGATTGTTGAAAGGTTGGGTGGGACAATTTGGCTTGATACCGATTATACATCTGGGTCAAGATTCGTATTCACTCATCCGTTATAATATAGAAAGAATGAAGAGAGGATTATTTTTATTGATGAGTGTATTGCTAATCGGTGTGTGGGCATATGCAACCGATGGGATGAAGAAGGTTTCTATCAGTATAATTGAGACAAGTGATGTACATGGAAATTTCTTTCCATACGATTTTATTGAAAGAAAATCGAATAGTGGAAGTCTGGCACGTATAAGCTCTTTTGTTAATGACAAAAGGCAAACATATGGAGATAACTGTATTTTGGTAGATAATGGTGATATATTGCAGGGACAGCCTACTGCATACTATTATAATTTTATTGATACTGTATCAAAACATTTGTGTGCCGAAATAATGAACTATATGAAATATGATGCCGGTAACATGGGTAATCATGATATAGAAACGGGTAAAAAGGTGTACGACAAGTGGGCTAAGCAGTGCAGCTTTCCTATATTAGGTGCCAATATAATAGATAAGACTACCAATAAGTCATATTTACCTCCTTATAAAATTTTAGAACGCGATGGAGTAAAAATTGCTATTCTTGGCATGGTTACTCCTGCCATTCCATTGTGGGTACCCGAGAAACTATGGGAGGGACTTGAATTTGAAGATATAGAAACTTCGGCACGTAAATGGATAGAAATCCTGAAGAAAAAAGAGAAGGCAGATGTAATTATTGGATTGTTTCATGCAGGAAAAACGGGAAAGAAACTTAATGGAATAAGTGAAAATCCATGCCTTGATGTTGCTAAGAATGTGCCGGGATTCGATGCTATATTGATGGGACACGATCATCAACTTGAAAATATAAAGGTAAAGAATGTAAATGGAGAGGATGTACTTCTAATAAATCCTGCAGCCGATGGGAATTATGTATCAGAGGTTACTGTAAATTTAACTCTGAAAAATGATAAGGTTATATCCAAGAGTACTGAAGGTAAATTGGTGGATCTAAAGAAATATGAGGTAGACAAAGATTTTATAGAGAATTTCAATAGTGGATATGAGAATATAAAGAAGTTTGTAGGAAAGAAAATAACATCTATATCAAAATCCATTGACACTAAAGATGCGTATTTCGGGCCGTCCGAATTTATAGATCTAATCCAAGATCTTCAGCTTGAAATATCGAAAGCCGACATCTCGTTTACTGCTCCGTTGTCGTTCTATTCAAATATATCGAAAGGAGATATTTATGTGAGCGATATGTTCAACTTATATAAATACGAAAATATGCTTTATGTAATGAAGCTTTCGGGAAGTGAGATAAAGAATTATCTTGAAATGTCATATAATAACTGGATAAGGACCGTAAGGAGTGAAAATGATAATCTTCTTCAACTGCAAAAGTCAACATCTACAGGCAAGTATATATTCATAAATCCGAGTTTTAACTTCGATTCGGCCGCAGGAATTAATTATACGGTAAATGTGACAAAACCTTTTGGACAAAGGGTAAGGATACTGAGCATGACTAATGGAAGCCAATTTGATGAAAAAAAGATATATAAGGTTGCCGTTAATTCTTATCGTGGAAACGGAGGAGGAGATTTGCTCACTGCCGGTGCAGGAATCCCAAAAGAGGAATTGCCGTCCAGAATAATTTATGCTACTGATAAAGACTTGCGTTACTACTTAATGGAATACCTAGGCAATGCGGAAGAGCTTGTACCGGTAAAGAAAAATAACTGGAAATTCATTCCTGAGGATATTGCCCACAAGGCTGCTTCAAAAGATTATATATTACTGTTCGGAAATAAGAAAAAATAAATTGATTTAAGGTGAAGAGAAATAATATAAGAGTATCATTCTCGTTATTCCTGCTGACACTGTTCGTGGCGTATCAGGTAAACATTTCTATGTTTACCCATACTCACATAGTCAATGGGGTAATGATTGTGCACTCTCATCCCTCTTCACAGAAAAATCATAAACATACTACTGCTCAGGTTATTACGATAGCTCAGCTACATATTGTAAATGCAGTAGAACCTACGGTAACAGCATATCAACCTGTTATCCCTAATATTATATCAGAGTTTGAATACAGATGTCCCGTTATCTATATTCAATCGTTTTACAAACTTCATTTCAACCTTCGTGCACCTCCGTATTATTGCTAATTTTTTGGGTAATTGTAAAATAATTAATTAAGCAATAATAATAATTTAATGAGAAAATATTTTTTGTTGCTCGTGCTTTGTATTATAAGTGCGGGTATAAGTATGCATGCAAATGATGTAACTCCTATAAAGGAAGGTAATGTTATAAAAGGTCATGTAATAGAGAAAAATAGCGAGAATAATCTTCCATATGCTACAATCATGATTGTAGAAACCGGCCAGGGAACTGTTTCGGATGAGAATGGAGAGTTTCGATTCAAGAACATACCTTCGGGTAAATATACCTTGAAAGTACAGCTTTTAGGTTACGAAACCGTTTTAAAGAAAGTAATTGTAAGCAAGGAGTATGTAACTGATGTTCACTGCGTAATGAGTGAAGAGAGTATTTTAACCGATGAAGTTGTAGTATCGGCAAATAGAAATGAAGTTAGTCGTAAAGTGGCTCCGGTAGTGGTTAATGTAATGAGTAACAAACTATTCGAGGCTGTAAATAGTACTGATTTATCTAAGACACTTAACTTTCAGTCGGGACTTCGTGTGGAAAACAACTGTCAGAACTGCGGATTTCCACAGGTAAGAATTAACGGATTGGAGGGACCATATTCGCAGATTCTAATAAATAGTCGTCCAGTGGTAAGTGCACTTTCTGGAGTTTACGGCCTGGAACAGATACCTGTAAACATGATAGAAAGAGTAGAGGTAGTTCGTGGCGGTGGATCGGCACTTTTTGGAGCCAATGCTGTAGGAGGTACGATAAACATAATAACCAAGGATCCTATAAACAACTCCTTTCAGGTATCTTCCATGATGTCCAATATGAACGGAAAATCATGGGAACAGTATATGGGTGCAAATGCTTCACTAGTTTCAAAGGATAATACTTATGGCATAGCTCTATATCAGTCATATAGAAATCGTAATCCTTACGATGCAGATGACGATGGATTTTCCGAGATTGGAAAGCTTAACATGAATACCTTTGGTCTTCGAACCTACTATAAGCCTACTCATTTTAGCCGTATTAGTCTGGAATATCATACCACAAACGAATTCAGACGCGGTGGTAATAAGTTCGATCTAGAACCTTTTGAAACAGATATAACCGAACAGACTAAACATGTAATAAACAGCGGAGGATTGAGCTATGATTTGTTTCTAAACGAATATAAACATAAGCTGTCATTCTATACATCGGCACAGCATACTGATCGTAACAGTTATTATGGTGCACAGCAAAATAGTGATGCATACGGTAAAACTAAAGATCTTACATTCGTAGCAGGAGGTATGTATGTGGGTAATTTCGATCGCTTTCTTTTTGCACCGGCTACATTTACAGCAGGAGTAGAGTATCAAAACAATTCTATGCACGATATAATGTTGGGATACCATCGTGATATGAAACAAGATGTACGAATTCTTGGAACATTCCTTCAGAATGAGTGGAAAATGGAATACTTTACCTTCTTGGCAGGGGTACGACTGGATAATCATAATCTGATAGATAATCCTATATTAAGTCCTCGACTTAATGTATTGTACAAGCCTAATGCATCCCTTCAGGCACGTCTTACATGGTCTACCGGTTTCCGTGCACCACAGGCTTATGATGAAGACTTGCATGTAACTGCTGTAGGTGGAGAAGGGGTATTAATAAAATTGGCAGATGGATTAAAGCCCGAACATTCCAACAGTCTGAGCGGATCGGTAGACTGGAGTGCCAATATAGGACACTTTCAGACAAATTTATTGCTAGAGGCTTTCTATACGGGACTGGATGATGTCTTTTATCTTCAGCATGTGGGAACTGACGAAAATGGACATTCGGTAAAGGAAAGACGCAATGGAAGTGGAGCAAAAGTTTATGGACTTAATCTAGATGCAAAGATAGCACACGGACGCGAGGCAGCATTGCAGCTAGGATTTACGGCACAACGCAGTCGCTACACAGAGTGGACAGGATGGAGTGAGGATGAAAGTGTGGCACCTACTAAATATATGCCTCGTACCCCAGATTATTATGGATATTTTACATTTACGAGTGCTCCACTAAGGAATTTTGATTTTTCAATATCCGGAGTATATACAGGAAAGATGAATGTTCCTCATTTTGCACCTACCGATGAAATACCTGATAATTATCCTTATTCATACATTACAAAAGATGAACTTGTAAGAACTCCGGCATTCTTCGATCTCAATACAAAGCTAAATTATACATTCGTGCTGAACGATCATGTAAAGATTCAGCTTAACGGTGGTGTACAGAATATATTCAATGCTTTCCAGAAAGATTTAGATAAAGGAGGCTACCGCGACTCGGGCTATTTTTACGGTCCAACACAGCCACGCACTTATTTTATAGGTCTGAAGATATTCAACTAGTCAATATTTACTATAATTTTAAGGTTGTATAAAAGAAAAATATACTTTTATACAACCTTATTTTTTTTTATTCAAACATAAATGTAATTTTGTCCTATAATTTTTTTATTTAATTTATGATGAACGAAAGGACTTCTATAAAGGAGTTTCATACTTGGCATAAGCATAAAAGTATGATTAATATAAAAATGATAACAAGAGTGTTAGGCTTTTTATTGATAGTTGAGGCTCTGTTTTTTGTGATATGTACCATCGTTTCGTTAATATATAAGGAGTCCGACTATATATATTTCATATATTCCATACTTATAAATCTTGGCACTGCCGGTCTGTTCATTCTTTTTAGTCGTAAGGCTCAGCCTAGAATGACGCGACGCGACGGATATTGTATAGTATCGCTTACATGGATTATGTTTACTATATTCGGCATGCTTCCTTTTTACCTAAGTGGTTATATACCAGATATAAGTGATGCCTTTTTTGAAACAATGTCCGGGTTTACTACCACAGGAGCTACTATACTTAATGATATAGAGTCGCTTTCTAATGGAATGCTTTTCTGGAGAAGTCTTACTCAGTGGATAGGCGGATTGGGCATAGTAATCTTTACTATTGCTGTTTTCCCTATATTTGGAGGAAGCGCTTTACAGCTATTCTCGGCCGAGTCTACTGGAGTTACTCATGATAAAATTCATCCAAAAATATCGAGCATGGCCAAAAGGTTATGGATGGTCTACATAATACTTACTCTCTCGGAAGCTATATTGCTTGTGTTGGGAGGAATGGATATGTTCGATGCGGTTTGTCATTCATTTACCACAACATCTACAGGCGGATATTCTACCAAGCAGGCCAGTATAGCATATTGGAATTCTCCGTATATAGAATATATAGTTATAATTTTTATGCTTCTGTCATCGGTCAACTTCTCTCTTTATTTTGTATGTCTTAAACGAGGACAGATAAAGAAATTATTGAATAATGCCGAATTCAAATGGTTTATGGGTTCGGTGGCAGTGCTTACTTTAATTATTGCCGTAGCATTGTATATAAATAATAACTATGGTATTGAGAAAGCTTTCCGTGTATCTTTGTTTCAAGTATCATCCATCCATACTTCATGTGGATATGCAACAGATGATTATTTATATTGGCCTCATTTTACATGGCTATTATTAATTTTTGCTATGCTTGCAGGAGGATGTACTGGATCTACTGCCGGCGGTATAAAGGAAATGAGAATTGTTATCTTTTACAGAAATATAAAGAATGAATTCAAGAGAATGATTCATCCCGAGGCAGTCTTGCCTGTCAGAGTTAATAAAACGGTGGTATCACCGGCAATAGTAAGTACCGTAAAGACCTTCATTATTTTCTATCTTACCTGTTTGTTTGCCGGATGGTTGGCACTTATGGTTATTGGAATTGACTTCACCGAATCTTTTGGACTTATTGTATCTAGTATAGGTAATGACGGACCGGCATTGGGACTATACGGACCGGCAAATACATGGAGCAGTATTCCTGATGCAGCTAAATGGATAACATCGTTTATGATGCTTATAGGACGCTTGGAGTTATTCAGTGTTCTTCTTCTTTTCTACCCTGGATTTTGGAGTAGAAGATAATTCATCTATAATGTGTCTTATGGCAGCTATTGGATGATACAGAAATATTCTGGGTCCAGAATATTTCATTATAAGGCATATCTTTTCTTTCATGTCTTTTTTGTAGCAGTGTATGGTACAAAGACGACATGTTGGTTTCCCATTTCCGAATTTGCAGCAGTCTAGTCGTAGCTGAGCGTATTCAATCAATTCCTTACACTGAATGCACAGCATTTGGTTACCCTCTTTTTTCTTGCAATAGAGCCGTATCATATATTCTACGACTCTCTTTTCTCTTTCTATCTTATCCATTGTTATGCTCTAGAATTCTGCTTTCTTCTCTATTGTTATTATTTTATTTGTAATAGGATGTCTGAACTCCAATCTCTCGGCATGCAGATATAGACGTGTGCTTTTTTCTCCATACAGTTCATCACCTAGGATTGGAGCATCTAGCCCTAGTGGGGATGCACAGTGAACTCTAAGTTGATGTGTACGTCCAGTCAATGGATATAAGGCAATGCGTGTATATTCTTTCCCATCTTTCTGTAAATGTGTTATTACCTCATATCTAGTTATGGCAGGTTTGCCCGACACTTCATCTACTATTTGTCGCGGACGGTCGTAATGATCGGCTATCAAGGACAAACGTATAAATCCTTTTTCTTCCTTTATATTCCCCTGTACTATAGCAATGTATCTCTTCTTAATGTTTCTCTTTCTGAATTCTTCCTGCATTGTTTTATGAACGTTCTTATCTTTTGTAATTATAATCAATCCCGAAGTTGCCATATCAAGACGATGAACTATTACCGGGCCTGTTAGGAATGGGTATGCTTCTCTTACAATGCTCTCTACAGATTCTTTGTTGCCTTTACCTGGTACAGTAAGCATGCCTGCAGGTTTGTTTACTATCATTATATAGTCATCTTCATAAAGGGTTTCAAGATTGTTGCATTTGTTAGTGTCTGTATTTAAAGGGTTATCTTCCACATCAAGTCCTTGTAACATATGAGACAGAATAGGTTTGCATTTCCCCTTACAGGCCGGGTAAAACAATCCATTACGACGTATCTCCTTCTTTGGAGATTCTCCCCACCAAAATTCGGCCATCGCTATAGGATGTAAATTGTTTATATAAGCATACTGAAGTAATCGTGGAGCGGCACATTCTCCAGCTCCGGCAGGAGGAGTTTTGTTTACTGTAGTAGAAAATATGTCGCAAAGGTCTTTTGTCTCACCTTTAGCATTAAGGAACTTGAACTCTTTGAAAAGTCGGTTCTGCAATATAGCCGCTTTTTCTTTTCTTTCTCTCTTTATTCTTTCTATATCTTGTTCTATCAGTTCAATCTTCGTTGTGAGGGCAAGAAGCTCATTTTTTATAGATCTTTCCAATCTTTTAAACTGTGCCTTTTCATGCTGACTCTCTTTTATCATATCTTCATTTTCTTTATTGGAAATAGAAGAAAAAGATCTTTTATGATCACGAGCGGCTTTGGAATTCTTTATTTTTTCTTTTTCTGTAGCTATAACTTTATAATATTTCTCTTTCTTTTCCTTCAGTTCGGAATGTAATTGCAACAGAGTATAATCATTTTCAAGAGATTCTATTTCACCATTAAGAGTATTAATCTTTTCTTCTTCTTCTCTGAAAAATGATTTAGGAGATAATAGATCGTATACAGGAGGTACAAAAAAAGAGTGTATGTTACTACCGGCCAGTACTCCCGAGAAAGCTGCCAGATAACCAATTTTATTCATCTTGTCAGTAACCACCAATACTCCAAACATTTTTCCCTTGTTAATCTCTTCTTTCCAATCATAGCGACTGCTAATATATTCCTTTAAAGAATTGGCTGCTAGAATACACAGAGGGTGAGGCGTATAATAAAACGGATATGTAAACTTCTTAGGAAGTGATATATCTGTTATGTCTTGTTTGAATAGATGCATCATAATATGACAGTAAAAGTATATTTTAGAAATAAACTATACAAAAATAATATATTAATAAAATCTATTCTTTACTTTCTTTGTTTTATCTTTATAAATGAAAGATAAACAATTACTTTTTTGAGAAGAAAAATATGAGAAAATTATTATGTCCGCAATGTAAAATCGCTGCCATGTACGTAAAGAATGAAGCTGGTGACAGGTTGTTGGTTTATGTAACTCAAGATGGAGAGGTAATCCCAAAGGATCCCGATGCGTCTGTAGAAGGTTTTGATCTTGGCGAAGTTTATTGTTTAGGGTGTTCATGGAAGGGAACACCCCGTAAAATGGTTAAATATTAATTGCAGTTATTTAGTACTTACTTCAACATTTTTCCATATAGATGGATTAATAAGATTCTTGTCGTAACTGCCGTCCTTGGCTTTTATCTTAAGATTTTCAAATTTAAAGTCGGTTAATTTGTACTGATCTGATTGCTGCACATTAAAGAAATTGTCGCATTCTACCTCTATGTTTCTCATTGTTACATTACTTGAATAAGACATAGGAATATCTTTCCTGTCTTTAAGGTCGAAAAACTGTGTCCATGGACGAATGTAAAGGAAATGATTTGTAGTGCCTTTAATGTCTTCAACTAGTATATACTCATAGTTCTGAGGAGTATCGGGGCGCATCTTTAGCCATAGCAATCGATTTATGTCTTTTATTGTACAGCGTCTTAATATTATGTTTCGGTTGTGTAGAGATTCACTTCCACAGGTAAGTGCTCCGTGACAGAATCCATAATTACAGTCTTCTATAATAATATTACTATTTCCACCATTATTTGGATCTTTATCGGCCCACGGACCTTTTCCTCCTTTAAGAGCGATAGCATCGTCGTTTACCGACATGTAGCAGTTTTTTACAAGTACATTATGGCATATGTCTATATCTATAGCATCGGTGCTTGGTGCTTTTACAGGTTCGGCAGGCGAGAAAATGAAAAGATTCATAAGTTTTACATTATTGCACTTGTAAAGGTGTGTAGTCCAGAAAGGAGAGTTTATAAGTCGTACTCCCGATATCTGGACATCGTTACTGTTTGATACGAAAACCAATCGTGGACGCATTTCGTCAAGGTTTGTGCATTTAGGATTGAAAGTACGTCTTAGCCAGAAAGACTTCCAATATCTTAATCCGTTACCATTTATAGTACCTTTGCCTGAAATCGAAAAACCATCTACCTTGTCAGCGTTGACTAATGCTGCAAAATACTTAAGATTCTGTCCTTCAAGTCGGGTATCTATTATTGGAAAATTGCTTATGTCGTCGCTCCCTTTTAGAGTAGCTCCATCTTCAAGATATAAATGAGTGGATGGTTTAAAGAATAGTGCACCACTTAAGAAAGTTCCTTTCGGTATTATTATTACTCCACCACCATTTGCCGAAGCATTGTCAATTATTTGCTGTATTTTTTCAGTCTGCAGTATAGTACTGTCATTAGTTACTCCATAGTTGGTAATTTTGTATTTCTTACCAAGATTGTCAACGTTTACTGTTTTGTAATCTCTGAACCAATCAGGAATAGGAGTACCGTCTGGAAAATACTCTTTTGCAGAGGAGCTTATTGCGAACAAAGCAGCACATAAAAAAGTTATGAGTTTCATACTATTAGCTTTAAGTTATTAATTAAGTTACAAAGATAGTTATATGCAACTCTTGAAAATTACTGATTTTGCCAGATTATATCAAGAAATTGGCATAAATAAAGATAAATGTATATTTTTGCATAAGAATTTAAAGATTAAATAAATTTACAATGGATAAATTAATTATCAGCTCATACGAAGAGTTTGAAAAAATGGTTGGCCAGCAGCTGGGTGTCTCTGATTATGTAGAACTTTCGCAAGAACGTATAAATCTTTTTGCCGATGCAACATTGGATCATCAATGGATTCATGTAGATCCTGAACGTGCCAAGACCGACAGTCCTTTTCACAGTACAATAGCTCATGGTTATCTTACACTTTCAATGCTTCCTTATTTATGGAATCAGATTATAGAGGTAAAGAACCTTAAAATGATGATTAATTACGGAATGGACAAGATGAAGTTTGGTCAGGCTGTATTATCGGGTCAGAGTGTACGCCTTGTAGCATCTCTTCATTCACTTCAAAATCTTAGAGGAGTGGCGAAAGCAGAAATTAAGTTTGCTATAGAAATAAAGGATCAGCCAAAGAAAGCTCTTGAAGGCTTTGCTATATTTCTTTATTACTTCGAATAGATATATAGATAGCCATTCATTTTTAATAGATGAATGGCTATTATTAATAATTTGCATTTCATATTAAATGATAAAATTAAAAAAGAGATAATTTTTTAATAAGTTATTCATTAATAGAAAACTCTAATCGTTTAAGAAATGTAGTATAAACATTACCAAGCTCCTTTCCCTAATATGGAAAGATTTAACTCTTCAAATTTGTCCTTCATCTCTCTTGCGGTTCTTGACATTCTTAAGGACCAATTGTAATTCGTTACTTTTTGTTTCTTCGTTTCGGTATTTACAATCTCCTTTTTTTCTTGATCTTTGCCTTCTGATGCAGGCTTAAGTTCTTCAGCCATACATTTAATCTTTAAAGTTCTTGAATAAATATCTGTCTATCTCTATATAAAGTAACAATTTAGTCGTAAATAATGATTTAGATAATGAAGTTTATTTTTAATTGCATTATTACCATTTTATGGTTATTGTTTCTTAATAAGATGAATTATGAATTATTTTTCCTTATTTAAAAAGATATTTTAATCTTTATATGTTAACTGCCAATGAATAAATTTGTATTTTTGTGACCTATTATGGGTAGAATATTAGCTATAGATTACGGTAAGAAGCGTACAGGAATTGCTGTTACCGACCTTTTGCAAATAATTGCAAATGGTCTTACTACTGTCTCGACTTCCGAACTTATGAAATTTTTGGAAGACTATATTTCGAAAGAACCGGTAGATAGAGTTATTGTGGGACATCCTAAACAGATGGATAATCAGGATTCGGAAAATATGAAACGTATTATTCCTTTTGTAAATCAACTAAAGAAAAAAATGCCTACAATACCTATTGAATATGTAGATGAAAGGTTTACATCTGTATTGGCTCATAAGGCAATGTTAGATGGCGGTTTGAAAAAGAAATCACGTCAAAATAAGGCTTTGGTCGATGAAATTAGTGCTACTATTATACTTCAATCTTATCTTGAATCAAATAAATATTAAAGATTTATATAAAATGATATTACCAATTTACGTTTATGGACAACAGGTGTTGCGTCAGGAAGCTGAGGATATAACTCCTGATTATCCAAATTTGAAAGAATTATTGCAGAATATGTTTGAAACTATGGATCGTGCCGATGGGGTAGGATTAGCTGCACCTCAAATAGGACTGCCTATAAGAGTGGTTACAGTTGATCTCGATGTAATGTCGGAAGAATATCCTGAACTAAAAGGTTACAGACATGCATTCATAAATCCTAAGATTTTGGAAACTGCAGGCGAAGAGGTAACTATGGATGAGGGATGTTTAAGTTTGCCTGGCATTCATGAATCAGTTAAACGTCCAGACAAAATACACGTAAGATACATGGATGAAGAATTTAATGAACACGACGAATGGGTAGAGGGTTATGTTGCACGTGTAATGCAGCATGAATTTGATCATCTTGATGGGAAGATGTTTATTGATCACTTGTCTACACTACGCAAGCAGATGATAAAGGGAAAGCTTGGAGCAATGCTTAAAGGAAAAGCTAGATGTTCATATAAAGTTAAGACTGTAAAATAATAAAATGCACACCTTGTCGGCCTGATTTTACTGTGCATTGTGCAAATTACTAAAGGCATGTTACAATAAAATGATAAAAAAAATCTTTTACCTATATATATTAATGCTATGCCCGGCGTTTGCCTTTGGTCAGATTAATACCGACAGGGTTATGGCTATAGGGCGTAATGCTCTTTATTTTGAGGATTACGTTCTTTCAATACAGTATTTTAATCAGATAATAAATGCAAAGCCATATTTGTCGGAACCTTACTTCTATAGGGGTTTGGCGAAAATGAATCTCGATGATTTTCAGGGTGCCGAAATGGATTGCAGCGAAGCATTGGAACGTAATCCGTTTGTGATTAGCGCATATCAAGTTCGCGGATTGTCTCGAATCAAGCAGAATAATATTAAGGGAGCCATAGAAGATTACGAAAAGGCTATAAAACTTGATCCCGAAAATATAGGTGTATGGCATAATTTGTCTCTATGTCGGATAGAACAGAAAGATTATGCGAAAGCAAAGAAAGATCTTGATAAATTACTTGAAATCTCTCCTAAGTATACAAAGGCATATCTTATGCGTGGAGAGGTCGATCTAAAGCAGAAAGATACTATTTCTGCCGAGCAGGATTATGCAAAAGCCATAGAAATAGATAAGTATGATCCTGATGTATGGGCCAGCCGGGCTATGCTTAGGCTTCAACAAGAGAAGTTTAAGGAAGCCGAGAATGATCTTGATCAGGCTATATATCTTTCTACAAGAAACTCGGGATTGTATATAAACCGTGCGTTGGCAAGGTATCATCAAAAAAACCTTCGCGGAGCAATGAGTGACTATGATTTTGCTCTTGATATTGAACCTAATAACTTTATAGGGCATTACAATCGCGGACTTCTGCGTGCACAGGTGGGCGATGACAATAGAGCTATAGAAGACTTTAATTTTGTAATAAAGATTGAACCGGACAATATGATGGCTGTGTTTAACCGCGGACTTTTGTTGGATCAAACTGGCGACTATAAGGGTGCCATCAAAGATTATTCTACAGTTATAAAGGAATATCCTGCCTTTATGCTTGGATATCAATACCGAGCACGAGCACGGAAGAAAATAGGAGATATGAAAGGGGCACAGGCCGATGAACTGGTATTGCTTAAAGCTCAGCTTGATAGTCAGAATGGAACTCACAACAATAATCTAGCCAAGAACAAAAATACTAGAAAAAAGTCGGATAAAGATATGGAAAACTACGGCAAGATTGTAGTAGCCGACAATGAAGAGGGAGAAGAAAAATATAAGAGCGACTATCGTGGAAGGGTACAAGACAAGAAGGTTACCATAAATCCACAAGCAATGATTGCACTTAATTATTATGAAAAGAGTGATGAAGTAAAGAGACAGGTAAACTATTATAAATATATAGAGGAGCTAAACTCTAAGAAAATACTTCCTCAACGTCTGCTCATAACAAACGAAGAGGCTCCTCTTACTGAGGATCAGGTAAAGAGGCATTTTGCTTCTATAAATAATATATCGGCCGAGCTAGCAAGAGATTCTGAAAACTTTAATAAACGCTTTGCAAGAGCAATAGATTTCTATCTGGTACAGGATTATGCAAATTCTCTAGAAGATCTTAATGAAGTTATAAAGAAACAGCCTAATTTCTTTCTGGCATATTTTATGAGAGCTGTAATACACTATAAGCAGCTTGAATATAGGAAGATGGATAAAGAGTATGAGGCCAAGGATTTAACAGAAGAAGATAAGACAGTAAAAGCTATAGATTATGAAAGCGTAAAGCAAGATTATGATAAAGTTATAGAGTTGGCACCAGATTTTGTTTTCGCTTACTATAATCGAGCAAATGTTTGTTCAATGATGAAGGACTACAGAAATGCAATATCTGATTATGATAAGGCTATTCAGCTTGATTCAAGATTCTCGGATGCCTATTTTAACCGTGGACTTACAAATATCTATTTGGGTAATAATCGTCAGGGTATACAAGATTTGAGCAAAGCAGGAGAGTTGGGATTATTCTCGGCATACAATATTATAAAGCGTTTTACGGATAGAAAACAATAACATTTTTTTGCTAAAATAGAGTGATGTAAAAAGATTTATTTAATTTTGCATCTCTATGAAAGAAAAATAATATTACAATTATGATAAAAATAACTTTTCCAGATGGTTCTTCCCGTGAATATGAAAAGGGAATTACTGGACTGCAGATTGCAGAAAGCATAAGTTCGCGTCTTGCGCAGGATGTACTTGCATGTAGCGTGAACGGTGAAACATACGATTTATCAAGACCTATCGAACAGGATTCATCTATAGTACTTTATAAATGGGATGACGAGCAGGGAAAGCATGCATTTTGGCACACAAGTGCACACTTGCTGGCCGAAGCACTTCAAGAGTTATATCCAGGCATTCAGTTTGGTATAGGTCCGGCAATAGAAAATGGTTTCTACTATGATGTCGATCCCGGAGAAGCTACAATAAAAGATGCCGATCTTCCTATTATAGAGAAGAAAATGGCCGAATTGGTAGCCAGAAAGGAGTCTCTTGTACGTACAAGCATTGCTAAGGAAGATGCTTTGAAAATGTTCGGAGAAAGAGGCGAAACTTATAAATGTGAACTTATTTCTGAATTAGAAGACGGTCATATCACTACATATACTCAGGGTGCATTTACCGATTTATGCCGTGGACCGCACTTAATATCTACTGCTCCTATCAAAGCTATAAAGTTACTTTCGGTAGCAGGAGCATACTGGAGAGGACATGAAGATCGCAAACAGCTTACTCGTATATATGGTATAACTTTCCCTAAGAAGAAAATGCTTGACGAATATCTTGTAATGCTTGAAGAAGCTAAGAAACGCGATCATCGTAAAATAGGTAAGGAAATGGATTTGTTCATGTTCTCGGATACTGTAGGTAAAGGCTTGCCAATGTGGTTGCCTAAAGGTACAGCTCTTAGACTTCGTCTTCAGAATTTCCTTCGTCGCATTCAGGCTCGTTATGATTATCAGGAAGTTATGTGTCCGCCAATTGGAAACAAACTTCTTTATATTACCTCAGGTCATTATGCAAAATATGGTAAGGATTCTTTCCAACCTATACATACTCCAGAAGAAGGAGAGGAGTATTTCCTTAAACCAATGAACTGCCCTCATCACTGTATGATTTACAAGAATTCACCACGCTCTTACAAAGATCTTCCTTTGCGTATTGCAGAATTCGGTACAGTATGTCGTTACGAACAGAGTGGTGAATTGCACGGATTGACTCGTGTACGTAGCTTTACTCAAGATGATGCCCATTTGTTCTGCCGTCCCGATCAGGTAAAGGATGAATTCCTTCGAGTTATGGATATTATCACTATAGTATTTAAATCAATGAACTTTGAAAATGTAGAGGCACAGATTTCTCTTCGTGACAAAGTAAATCGTGAAAAATATATTGGTAGTGACGATAATTGGGAAAAAGCAGAACAGGCTATTATTGAAGCTTGTGAAGAAAAAGGGCTGAAGGCTAAGGTGGAATATGGAGAGGCAGCTTTCTATGGACCTAAGCTTGACTTTATGGTTAAGGATGCTATTGGACGTCGTTGGCAGTTAGGTACAATTCAGGTTGACTATAACTTACCTGAAAGATTTGAACTGGAATATATGGGGTCGGATAACCAGAAACATCGTCCAGTAATGATTCATCGTGCTCCATTTGGATCTATGGAACGTTTTGTTGCAGTTCTTATCGAACATACAGCAGGTAAATTCCCATTGTGGCTTACTCCTGAACAAGTAGCAATTCTTCCGATATCAGAGAAATTCAATGAATATGCAGAGAAAATAAAAGGAATGTTGAGACAGGATGATGTGCGTGCAATCGTTGATGATCGTAATGAGAAAATTGGACGTAAAATTCGCGACAATGAAATGAAGCGCATTCCATATATGCTTATAGTTGGAGAAAAAGAAGCTGAAAATGGTGAGGTTGCAGTCCGTAAACAAGGCGAAGGCGATCAAGGATCAATGAAAATTGAGGAATTTGCTAAAAAAATATCAGAAGAAGTTTCAAATATGATAAATAAATGGTAACTTTGCAGCCGTTTATGGAGAGAGTGTTTAAACATTTGTACCTCTTTCGCGTTTAGATAAAGAAATAACTAATCAAAAATAAAAGAAACAAACAGGAACTAATAGTTTTTTAATGAAGAATGACAGTTTAAAAGGGCAACACAGAATCAATGAACAGATTCGTGCCAAAGAAGTCCGCATTGTGGGCGATGAGGTTGAACCAGCAGTTTATCCAATATTTCAGGCTTTGAAAATGGCTGAAGAAAAAGAAGCTGACTTAGTAGAAATTTCTCCCAACGCTGTTCCTCCGGTTTGTAGAATTGTTGATTATTCTAAATTTCTTTATCAATTAAAGAAACGTCAAAAGGAACAAAAAGCTAAACAGGTAAAGGTGAATGTAAAAGAGATCCGTTTTGGACCACAAACCGATGATCATGATTACAATTTTAAATTGAAGCATGCAATCGGATTCTTGCAGGACGGTGATAAGGTAAAAGCATATGTATTCTTTAAGGGTCGTTCAATTCTTTTTAAAGAGCAGGGCGAAGTATTACTCTTGAGATTTGCTAATGATTTGGAGGAATATGCTAAAGTAGAACAGATGCCAATGCTTGAAGGAAAGAGAATGATAATAAATCTTGCTCCTAAAAAAGTAGCAGCTCCTAAAAAAGTAGCTACTCCAAAGGCTGAGGCAAACGAAAAAGAAGAATAATAGTGCGTAACGCGCGTTGGTATAGTGCGTTGCCACATTAAATAATAATTATTTAAAATTAAACAAGATGCCAAAGATCAAGACTAACTCCGGTTCTAAAAAAAGATTTGCTCTTACCGGAACAGGTAAAATCAAAAGAAAGCACGCTTTTCACAGTCACATTTTGACTAAAAAGACTAAAAAGCAAAAAAGAAACCTCGTTCACTCTGGATTAGTACACAGTGCTAATATGGCTCAGGTGAAAGAACTTCTTTGCATGAAGTAATTTTTAAGAAAAAGCGTAAACGTATTATTTTAAGTATTAATCGAATGTCTTTAGCTTTAAGTTCATTGAATAAATCAGTGACGCTAACATTCAAAAATGAATTAAAACTATGCCAAGATCAGTAAATCATGTTGCTTCTAGAGCAAGAAGAAAGAAAATTTTAGGTCTTACCAGAGGTTACTTTGGTGCAAGAAAAAATGTTTGGACTGTAGCTAAGAATACCTGGGAAAAAGGTTTGACTTATGCTTACCGTGACCGTAAAAATAAGAAACGTAACTTCCGTGCATTGTGGATACAGCGTATCAACGCAGCTGCTCGTCTTGAAGGAATGTCTTATTCTAAATTGATGGGTGCTTTACACAAAGCAGGTATCGAAATTAACCGTAAGGTATTGGCTGACTTAGCTATGAATCATCCTGAAGCATTCAAAGCTGTAGTTGCTAAAGCAAAAGCTGCTTAATATTTCAACAGAAATATAATGAAGGCATCCTAATTTAAGGATGCCTTTTCTTTTTTTATAGGCTTAATAAAGTATAAAAGCTATATCAAGAACAGAGATTATATTATAGTTTGTAAGATGTAATTTAAAGATAATCTGTAGGTTGTGTTTTTTAACAAACAAATTGATAACAACTCTTGTTTATATAGATGAAAGAGTTTATATTTGTGGTATAAGAAGAGATGAAAAATGAGCCGCATTGGTTGGATTGGGAAACTCATCAAACTAATCTGAAATACCGAGACATCGCTTCATCTTCCAATGGCGGGCCACGCCTTCGGGTAGCTATATGCCGGTGGATTACAAAGGAGGAGAGCACTCAAAACCTGTCATTCGGAGTTTCATCGCATCACTGGTGCGGCTTTTATATAAGGGCGATGCTAAAAATAGCATCGCTTCTTTTTTAAATATACTAAAAATATGGTATTCTATTTCTCAGGTACAGGAAATTCTGCTTGGATTGCAAAAAAGGTAGCACAATCTTTATGTGACAGACTTATTAATATGGGTTTGCAACAAAGTCTTGATAATGAGTATGTAATTCAGGAAGGCGAGAAGATAGGTTTCGTGTTTCCTGTATATGCATGGGGGCCACCGACTGTAGTGCTGGAGTTTATATCTAAAGTGAAGATCGTTAATCCTGGATACATTTTCTTTATATGTACTTGTGGAGATGATACTGGACTTACTCCGCAAATTTTTGATCGTGCCATACATAATCGTAGATGGAAATGTAGTGCAGGCTTTTCTATTACTATGCCAAATACTTATGTTTCATTGCCTGGATTTGATATAGATGATGAGGCAATGGAGAAGAATAAAGTAATGTGTGCTAAAGCTAGAATGGAGCATATTATGAGTAAAATAAAGGATAATGTAGTGATGAATAAGTTTGAATGTTACGAAGGTACTTTTCCTGCTGTAAAGAGTATGATATTACGTCCTCTGTTCAATACATTCCTTATGTCGGCAAAATCTTTCCATGTTACAGATGCTTGCATTGGCTGTGGAAGATGTGAAAGAAGATGTCCTGTCAATAACATACAAGTTGACAATAAGCCATCATGGGGCAACAGATGTACTCAATGTATGGCATGTTATCATAGCTGCCCTGTACATGCTATAGAATATGGTAAAATGACTAAGGGAAAAGGACAATATAAAGGGAAATATATTAAAGAGACGAATGGCTAATTTATATATTAAAGATAAAAAAGGAATTTAATAATGCCTTTTTATAAAATCACCGTTGCTTCAATTACTTGGGGCAACGGTGATTTTTTCTTTTGGAAGTTTTTATATACTTTTGTTTTGATATATTATTATTTGATGTTTCTTTGATTTAATGCCTGTTGATAGCGGCGAGCATTAGCTTGATGCTGAGATACATTCTCGGCAAAGTTGTGAGTACCCGAGAAATCTTCTTTTGCACACATGTAAATGTATTTATGTTTTGTGTAGTTAAGTACACTCTCTATTCCTTTTATTGATGGTATTCTTATAGGTCCAGGGGGTAAGCCTGCATATTTATATGTATTATATGGAGAATCTACCAATAAATGCTTATTTAATATTCGTCGAAGTCCAAGGTCTTGAAGTCCGAATTTTACTGTAGGATCGGCTTGAAGCAATATTCCTTTTTGAAGTCGATTTATATATAGTCCAGCAACCATTGGTTTCTCTTGGTTATTGGCTGTTTCTTCTTCTACAATCGATGCGAGTGTAGAAACCTCTATTGGAGTAAGGTTTATTTGCTTGGCTTTTTTCATTCTCTCCTCATTCCAGAATCTTTTATTCTCTTTTACCAATCTTTCTAATAGTTGTTGTGGAGTAATGTTCCAATACACTTCATAAGTATTAGGAATGAACAGAGCTGGTAGTGTCTCTTTGTTGTATCCAATGCTTTTGCATATTACGCTGTCTTCGATAACTTTTGCAAGTTCCAAAGAATCGCTCATAAGTTGTTTTGAAAGAGTACGTACCAACCGATCGACTGTTCTTACACTAGGTATGGTAAGTTGTACCGGCGTTTGATATCCTCGTGACAGTTTTCTGAATAATGATTTTATATTGTCATTACTTTTGATTTCGTATTTTCCTGTTTTTATGTTTTTGGAATAGTCATACTTATCTGTAAGTAGTTTTAGCCCCCATAGAGTTCCGGGATTGGCATTAGTTTCAATCTTGTTGTAAACCGAATCTATATTGTCATTATTGTCAATATAAATATAGGTGGTTTTATCAATGTTAAACTGTGGTGATAAGAAAAGATAATATCCTGTTCCGCCTGCAATAACTCCGATGAGTGCTATGATAATCAGAGATATTATTAAAATTTTCTGCTTTTTCATTTTTATTTCAGATTTTTGGTGCAAATATAGTTATTTATTGGATTTTTCTATTCAAAAAGCAAATTTGTGCACCTATTTATACGATTTTGTCTCCCATGATTTATTATAAATGAACTATTTTTGTGATGAAAAATATTTTATAAATTTATTAAATTGATATTATGAAAAATGCATTTCTGGGAATTGCTATGTTAAGTTCCCTTTCAGTTTTCGGTCAGCAGAAAACGTCAATAACTGTTCATCCTGAACAGGGGAAACAGATTATAAATAAGGAGATATATGGACAGTTTGCCGAACATCTTGGTACATGCATTTATGGCGGATTGTGGGTTGGCGAGAATTCATCGGTTCCTAATACCAATGGGTTTAGAAATGATGTACTAAAGGCATTGACGGATCTTAAAGTGCCAGTTATGCGTTGGCCGGGAGGATGTTTTGCCGATGAGTATCATTGGATGGATGGTATCGGTCCTAAAGAGAATCGTCCTAGGATGGTAAATAATAACTGGGGTGGTACGGTTGAAGATAATAGTTTTGGAACTCATGAGTTTCTTAATTTATGCGAAATGATAGGATGTGAGCCATATATTAGTGGTAATGTAGGAAGTGGTAGTGTTGAAGAAATGGCTAAATGGGTAGAGTACATGACATCCGAACAGGGTAGTCCTATGGCGAAGTTACGCAAGGAAAATGGTCGTGAAAAGCCTTGGAAGGTAAAATATTTTGGAGTTGGAAACGAAAGTTGGGGATGCGGAGGAAATATGCGTCCTGAATATTATTCTGATCTTTATCGACGTTACTCTACATATTGCAGAAATTATGATGGCAATAGTTTATTCAAGATAGCAAGTGGTGCTAGTGATTATGACTACACATGGACAGAGGTCTTGATGAAAAATGTAGGTCACAGAATGGATGGACTTTCACTGCATTACTATACTGTATTAGGATGGAATGGAAGTAAAGGTTCGGCTACAAAATTTAATGATGATGATTATTATTGGACGTTAGGAAAATGTTTGGAGATTGAGCCGGTAATAAAAAAGCATATTGATATAATGGATAAATATGACCCTAAGAAACAAATAGGATTGATGGTGGATGAATGGGGAACTTGGTGGGACGAGGAGCCAGGAACCGTTAAGGGGCATTTATATCAGCAGAATACTATGCGTGATGCTTTTGTTGCATCATTGTCTTTAGATGTATTTCATAAATATACTGATAGAATAAAGATGACTAATATTGCTCAGGTAGCAAATGTTTTGCAATCTATGATTCTTACTAAAGGTGACAAGATGATACTTACACCCACTTATCATGTTTTCAAGATGTATAATGTACATCAGGATGCCACTTATTTACCAATTGATATTTCTTGCGAGAAAAAAGTGGTACGTAATGATAGAATTGTACCTATGTTAAGTGCTACTGCATCAAAGGATAAAAATGGGGTAATACATATTTCTTTGTCAAATATCGATTTGAACGATTCTAATGATTTAACCATAAATCTTGGAGACATTAAAACTAGTAGTGTAAAGGGTACTATTCTTACATCAAAGAATATTTCCGATTATAATAGTTTCGATAATCCCGACGTAGTATCTATAAAAGATTTTTCTGGAGCTAAGTTGAATAAAGGAATGCTTAAGGTATCAATTCCGGCTAAATCAATTGTTACTTTGGAAGTAAGATAGGATTATAGTTTTAAAAAGAGTAGATAGTTGACTTATTCCCTTTAAAATTGGGAGTACTTTAAAACTATCTACTCTTTTACTGTTTTATTATTTATATTGTTTTTAGGGGAGTGTAGTGTGTATTTCGGCTTCCAGCTTGTTTTCTATATTATCTGGCAGAGCTGGAAAGAAGTCTATTCCTGTTCTTTTTTCTATACTATCTACTGTAACCACATATTCAATAATAGGTCGGCTACCTGATTTGTTATTAAAAATAAAGCCAATTGTTTTTGGATTCTTACTATCATTTATAAATATAACCTTATAAAAGGCATCGGGTATGGCCACTTTATTGTTGCCTATTCTTTTTGGAAATTTCGAATCGTAAATAGGGCCGCATGTAATATATACATCTTTATATGTATTTGCCCATTTACGCGTAAGTTCTTCAAGGTCATTCCAGTCTCCGCGATTTAAGTTTGGATTTTGCGGACAAATATTGCTTAAATAGAATGATTCTTCCATTGCTTTCTTGTTCCATTTCATATCGGCAGCAGGAGCCATATGACCTCTATCGTACCCTGTGCGACTATAGTCGGATGTATAAGCTTTTGCACCAATAATTTCAGGATCGGGTACGAACTTGTCTGTACGTCCATGCTTACCTTTAGTTTTTTTATCGGTTAAATGCCATCCTACCCATTGAGGAGTTTTGTAATCAGCATTATAAGATAAAGTATAACCTGTATGGACTATTATTTGTCCGCCGGTTTTATTGTTGAAGATTGGAATTTCATAAGAATCTGGTTTTATATTATCATTCTTTTCTTCGATTTTGATATTTTCACTAAATAAATTTAGTTCGGAATTTATATATTTCACGAACCCAAATCCTAAAATAATTATTAATACAATGTAATTAAATAAACTTGTTTTCTTTCTTTTCTTGGCACTCATGTTAAAACTTTATTATATACGCCTGCAAAGATAAAATATTTAATTATCTTTGCTTTTATAAGCATTATATTTAAATAACCAAAAACCATATACTATTATCTTATGAGACTTAATCGATTAATGGCTTTGCTTATTGGTGGAGCTTCTTTTTTTACATTAAATACGCATGCTCAATCCAACCCTGAAACTCTAGAACAAAAAAATAAGAGAATGGAATGGTTCGAAAATGCAAAATTAGGCATATTTATTCATTGGGGCATATATGCAGTAAATGGAGTTTCAGAAAGTTGGTCTTTCTTCAATAATTATCTTCCCTATGATGATTATATGAAACAATGTGATGGATTTACTGCCTCTAAATATAATCCTTCACAATGGGTAGACCTTATAAAGGAGAGTGGAGCTAAATATACTGTAATTACAACAAAACATCATGATGGAGTTGCTTTGTGGAATACTCAGGCAGGAAATCTTAGTACCGTTAAAAGTACACCGGCTAAAAGAGATTTATTAGATCCGTTTGTAAAAGAGGTGCGTAAGCAGGGACTTAAACTTGGCTTTTATTACTCTTTGCTTGATTGGTCTAATCCAGATTATCCAAATAAGACTCGTACCGAGGTAAGATATAAGGACGATCCTAGCAGATGGGAGAAGTTCTGTAAATTTAACTTCGCACAGTTATCCGAACTTAACAAGACATGGAAACCTGATTTATACTGGTTTGATGGCGATTGGGAGCAAAGTGCTGAAAAATGGAATTCAAAAGGTATAGTCGATTTGCTAAGGAAGGATAATAAGAATGTAATTATTAACTCACGTATACAAGGATATGGAGACTATGCAACACCCGAACAAGGAGTACCGGTAGTAAGGCCTAAAGATAAATATTGGGAATTATGCATGACTATGAACGACTCGTGGGGATATCAACCCACCGATACAAATTATAAATCTCCATATATATTATTGCGTACATTTGTTGATTGTCTTAGTAAGGGAGGTAACCTATTGCTAGATATTGCTCCAAAAGAGGACGGCACTCTTCCTGATGAACAAGTAGATATTCTTAAAGAATTTGGACGATGGACCAAAAAACATAAAGAAGCTATTTATGATACTCAGGCTGGTATAGATGCAGATCATTTTCAAGGTTATACTACTTTAAACAAATCAAAAGATATACTTTATCTATATCTTCCATATAAACCAAATGGAATAGTCGAGGTTAAGGGACTAGTAAATAAAGTAAACAGAGTTTGGGTAGTTGGCAATGGTGCAATGTTAAATTATAAGGTATATAATAAAAACTATTGGAATGAAGTTCCGGGTAATCTATACATTGATGTACCCGAAAATGTTCTTGACAAGAATATTACTGTGATAGCAGTATTGCTTGACGGCCCAATAAAGCTATATAAGGGAGAAGGAAAAGTTCAAGATAATAACTAAACCAAACTATACTTAATATGAAAAAATCATTTAGGATAATAATATTATTATTGTTGTCTACTATTACTGTACAAGCACAAAATTTGTATAAGAAGTATGAAAGAGTACTTACTCAGCCTAGAATGTATACTTGTTACAGAACATCCGATAATCTAAAAATAGATGGAAAACTTAATGAGAAGGGTTGGAAAGATGCTCCCTTTACAGAATCGTTTGTAGATATAAGCGGTGAAGGATTTGCTGAGCCAAAATATGATACAAAAGCAAAAATGTTGTGGGATGACAATTATTTATATGTTGGAGCTCTCCTTGAAGAAGATGATATAAAAGCCAAACTTACAAAGAGAGATACAATAATATACTATGATAATGACTTTGAGGTATTTATCGACCCAGATGGAGATGGACACAATTATTTTGAGATCGAAACAAATGCACGAGGAGTTGTATTTGATTTGATGCTTGATAAACCTTATCGTTCTGGAGGTAATTTTATGGTACAATGGGATTGTCCCGGACTGAAGCTTGCAATTCATCGTGATGGCACTCTTAATAAAGGTAAGGATAAAGATAAATACTGGAGCGTAGAGATGGCAATTCCTCGTGAAGCATTGACTATGAATTTCAATAATACCCTAAAAGCCGGTAACTGCTGGCGTATAAATTTCTCAAGAGTTCAGTGGCTTAAGGAAAAAGGTCCGGAAGAAAACTGGGTATGGTCGCCAACCGGAAAAATTGATATGCATATGCCTGATAGATGGGGATATCTATATTTCTCTGATAAAACTGTAGGAAGTGGTACAGATAATATAAAACTACCATATTCTGAGGGAATATATAAATTGATATGGAGCATGTTCTATGCACAACAAGATAATTATGCTTGTAAAAAATCTTACATTAAAAGTATAAAAGGTTTTGATCTTACTTCCGAAGAACTCAATTCTATACCTGCTAATGCAAAGATTGATATTGAGGCTACTAACAAAACTTATGTAATTTCTATATCCGATCCTGAAAACTCGGTTGTGTATTATATCAATAATGAAGGTCGCTTTTGGAGCAGCAAACTTGAACCTCGTGAAGTAAAGAACTGGGTTTGGACTGGAATTAATTCTCATAAGGATGCAAAAGATTGGAAGGAATGGTTTAGTTTACTGAAGGAGTGTGGAATATCTGCTGTGTTATTTGGTGGATATAATGAGGATATTTTCAAAATGTGTAAGGAAGCCGGATTGGAAGCTCATCAATGGATATGGACTATGAATAGGGGAGAGGTAAGAAATACTCATCCCGACTGGTTTGCTGTGAATCGTAACGGAGAATCTTGTTACGACAAACCACCATATGTAAAGTACTATAATTTTATTTGTCCAAATCATCCCGGGGTAGCTTCCTATCTTACAAATGATTACGTTACAGCTGCACATAAACCTTATGTAGATGGAGTTCATTTAGATTATGTAAGAATGCCCGATGTTATACTTCCGGTAGGATTATGGAAGAATTATAGAATTGAGCAAAAAGAAGAATATCCTCAATACGATTATTGTTATTGTGATGTATGTCGTTCACTTTTCAAAAAGCAAACGGGAAAAGATCCTATGGAAATAGAACATCCTATGGAGAATCAGAGTTGGCTTAATTTTAGATTGAATTCAATTACTAAAGTAGTCGACTCTATAACTACAGCAGTTAAAAAGGATAACAAGTTTATATCTGCAGCAGTTTTCCCAGGTCCTACAATGGCAAAGAAAATGGTTCGTCAGGATTGGGGTAATTGGTCACTTGATGCATACTTTCCGATGATATACAATAAATTTTATCTCGAAGAGGTCGACTGGATTGGCGAATCGGTAAAAGAGAGTGTCCAGACTGTAAATGGGAAGGCTAAAATATATGCAGGATTGATGTTTGGTGATATAAAAGATGATTTTGAAGCTGCCTTAGATGCTGCATTCGATAATGGCGCTTCGGGCGTATCTTTCTTTGATGGTCCAAATACTGAATATCTTAAGAAATTTAAGACATATCTTGAAAAGAGAAATTTCAAGGTTAAATAGATATTATAATAGATTATAGACTTATTAAATAACCAAGAAGGCAGCTATTAAAGCTGCCTTCTTGGTTATTTAATAAGATGGAATATATGTATGTCTAGTGTACTAATTTGTTGTAATTAAAAACTCCAATCGACGGGCACTAAAAATAAATCGACGGGCACTAAAAATAAATCGATGGGCACTAAAAATAAATCGACCGCGTATAAATATAAATTAGTGGGCACTAAATCATAATTTAAATTCATATTAAATGGCATTTAAACTGGATTTAAAAATGAAATATTATTCCTGCAACGGTACAATGGTAAGTGTCTATGCGGTTTTACCTTTTCTTTATTCTTTTATGGTCTTATCTTTGTTTGCAACTAATATTTTGTATAAAGAATCAGAAAACAGTTTTGTTTGGACTTGTGAATGATGTGACACTTGTTTTAATTATAGTGTGATGTGTTCGGTTAATGCAGTCAAAAAGCTTCGGATAGATAATTAGATACATTTATAATGAAAAGCATTAGAATATTAAATGAATCTATGCAAATACATATTTCTATATAGTTTAAAAATAGAATTAATTGTAGACGTGAATGAATTTTAAATGAGCCGAAACCGGGACTCGAACCCGGGACCTATTCATTACGAATGAATTGCTCTACCAACTGAGCCATTTCGGCAAATCTACTTAAAACTCCTTAAAAACGGTGCAAATATATATATTTATATTTAAAAACAATAAAATAAGGAGTATATAATTATACTCCTTATTTAAATATATAATACTACTTGTAACAATTAAATCAGAAGAAATAATTATTATTTGTAAGCTTCTTCGTGTACATCTTTTACAGCTCGTCCACTAGGATCGTTCATATTCTTAAATGAATCATCCCATGCTAATGCTTCGGCAGTAGAACATGCAACGCTAGGTATGCTAGGTACACTCCTAGCAGCACTTTCACTAGGGAAATGTTCTTCAAAAATACTTCTATAATAGTATTCTTCTTTATTCATAGGAGTATTAATAGGAAATCTTTCTGCTGCATTTTTCATCTGTTCGTCAGTTACAGAATTTGAAGTGATTGATTTTAAAGTATCTATCCAATTATATCCCACACCGTCACTGAATTGTTCTTTCTGTCTCCATGCTACACTCTCAGGAAGCATATTAGCAAATGCATCGCGAACGATTTTCTTTTCTATTGTTTTTCCTGGGCACATTTTAAGCTCAGGATTTATACTCATGGCTATATCAAGGAATTCTTTATCAAGAAAAGGTACTCTTCCTTCTACTCCCCAAGCAGACAATGATTTATTTGCTCTTAAGCAGTCATATAGATAAAGCTTATCTAATTTACGTACAGTCTCTTCATGGAAAGTGCGTGCATTTGGAGCCTTATGGAAGTAAAGATATCCTCCAAAAACCTCATCAGCTCCTTCACCACTTAAAACCATTTTTATTCCCATGCTTTTAATTACTCGGGCTAATAGGTACATGGGAGTAGATGCTCGTACTGTGGTTACATCGTATGTTTCAATAAAATATATAACATCACGAATAGCATCTAATCCTTCTTGGACTGTATAGTTTATTTCATGGTGTACTGTACCAATATAGTCGGCCACTTCTCTTGCTTTTATTAAGTCGGGTGCACCTTTTAGTCCAACTGCAAAAGAGTGCAACTGTGGCCACCATGCCTCATTCTTAGAGTCGGATTCTACTCGTTTGGCCGAATATTTCTTAGCTATTGCCGAAATAACCGAACTGTCCAGACCTCCCGAAAGTAATACTCCATATGGTACATCACTCATTAATTGACGTTTTACAGAATCTTCAAGTGCATCATGAATATCTTTTACACTTCCTTTGTTGTCTTTTATATTGTTGTAATCCCTCCAATCACGGTTGTACCATTTTACCATTTTGCCTTCTTTGCCCCAATAATAATGTCCAGGCAAGAAAGGTTCGTATTTATCACAAAAACCTTCAAGAGCTTTTAATTCACTGGCACAATATATTTTGCCTTCCTTATCGTGGCCTATATATAATGGAATAACACCTATTGGATCTCTGGCAATAAGAAAGTCATCTTTTTCTTCATCGTATAGAGCAAAAGCGAATATACCACTAAGGTCTTCAAGAAAATTAATTCCTTTCTCTTTATATAGAGGAAGTATTACTTCACAATCACTACCTGTCTGAAAATCATATTTATCTTTAAAATATTGACGGATTTCACGATGATTATAAATCTCACCGTTTACTGCCAATATCTGTTTTTTGTCTGGACTAAATAATGGCTGACCTCCACTTTGTGGATCGACTATTGATAAGCGTTCATGGGCAAGAATTGCACTTTTTCCACAATAAATTCCACTCCAATCCGGTCCTCTATGGCGCAGTTTCTGTGACATTTTTAAGGCTTTCTTTCGCAATTCTTGTGTTTGCTCTTTTATTTTGAATATTCCTACGATTCCACACATGATAGTAAAATTAATTTGTTAATAATCTTGTTAGTTGTAAATTAAAGTTTTGATATGTTTCTGTTATGACTAAAAAGTTGACATATATGAATAATAAAGTCAACTTTTTAGTCGTTATTTTTACATACTTTTGTTTTTTAAGAAATCATCAATTTTAGCTGCAATATCTCTTCCCGATGCGATAGCCCTTACTACAAGTGTTGCACCCATTTCAGCGTCTCCTGATATGAAGACGTTCGAAGCAAATTCTGGTTGTTTTGGTTTAAGGAATCCCATTGCCAGAAGTACTACATCAGCTTCTATAACTTCTATTTTTCCTGTTGGCTTCATAGTAGGACGTTCGCCATCCTTACCTGGAATCCATTCTACTTCTTCTACCTCAACTCCGCAAACTTTACCATTCTTTCCTATAAATTTATTTGATGTCAAACTCCATCTTCTAGTACAGCCTTCTTCATGACTACTGGTGGTCTTCAATACATTAGGCCATTGTGGCCATGGTGTTGTAGGATTACATCCTACAGGAGGTTTAGGCATAATCTCAATTTGAGTAACACTAACAGCTCCCTGGCGATTACTTGTTCCTATACAATCACTACCTGTATCTCCACCACCTATTACTAATACCTTCTTTCCTTTAGCATTTACTAACTGATCTTTTGAGAAAGTTGTTCCGGCCAGAATTCTATTCTGTTGAGAGAGCATATCGAGTGCAAGGTGTATACCTTTCAATTCTCTTCCGGGTATATTTAGATCACGTGCAGAAGGAGTACCGGTACATATACAATATGCATCAAAACCTTCGGGTAGTTTCATAGGATCAATATCAGTATTCATCTTTAGAATAACACCTTCCTGTTCCATTAAATTTACTCTTCTGTCAATGATAGGTTTATGAAGTTTGAAATTAGGTATACCATAGCGTAATAGCCCACCCGCTGCTTCATTTTTATCAAATAAAGTAACTTCATATCCTTTATGGTTTAGTTGGTTTGCAACAGCTAGTCCTGCAGGACCGGCTCCTATGACAGCTACTTTCTTGCCATTTCTCTCAATCGTCTTTGGCTTGATCAATCCCTCACGAAATGCTGCCTCTACGATTGCTGCCTCATTTTCTCTTATTGTTACAGGAGAATTTATTGTCAGTTTTAATACGCAACTTTTTTCGCATAGAGCAGGACATATTCGTCCCGTAAACTCGGGAAAGTCGTTAGTCTGTTCAAGTAGAGTATATGCTTCTTCCCATTTACCTTTATATAATGCATCCTGAAATTCAGGTTGTTTGTTTCCAAGAGGACATGCCCAATGGCAGAAAGGAACTCCACAATCCATACATCTTGAGGCTTGTAATTTTCTTTCGCTAGTATTTAGAGTTTGTTCCACTTCTCCGAAATCAGATATTCTATCATGAATAGGACGATATCCGGCCTCTTGTCGTGGTACAGTTAGAAATGCTTTTGGATTTCCCATATCTTTGTTATTATTAGTCGTTTTAAAATACTTGAAAATTAATAATCACGTTGTACATCAGCTATCTTCTGCTGTAGTTTACGCATTTGTTCTTCTTGAAGAACCTTTTTATATTCAATAGGAACTACCTGAATGAAATCTTCTACATATCTATTCCAGTCATCAAGCATTATTCTTGCTAATTTAGAACCTGTATATAGATAATGTTGGCGTATTAGTTCATGTAACTCTTTTCTGTAACTAGCTTCTTCAATTAAAGAAAGCTCTACCATTTCCATATTACAGAAATAATCAAAGTTATGATTCTTATCCCAAACATACGCTACGCCGCCACTCATACCTGCAGCAAAGTTTCTTCCGGTTTCTCCCAAAACGACAACTCGACCTCCTGTCATATATTCACAACAATGATCTCCAACTCCTTCTACTACGGCAGTTACTCCAGAGTTGCGAACTGCAAAACGTTCTCCTACACGACCATTTATGTAAACTTCTCCACTAGTTGCTCCATAAAGAATAGTGTTACCAGCTATAGTGTTCTTTTCAGCATCGAAGTTACTTCTTACAGGAGGTAATACAGAGATTCTGCCGCCACTCAAACCTTTTCCTAAATAATCATTTGCTTCTCCTTCTAGTTTAAAGCTTATTCCATTGGTAAGGAATGCTCCAAAACTTTGGCCGGCAGATCCTTTGAACTTAATGTTTATGGTTTGATCTGGTAATCCTTGTTGTCCATGTCTTTTGGCTACATATCCTGCTAACATGGCGCCTACTGATCGGTCGGTATTAGCTATTGTATATTCTAATGATATTTCCTTACCACTATTTACAGCTTCCTTAGTTGCTTCAATTATAGCTATATCCTTAACATTGTCGATATCATGATGCTGATTAGTGATATTGTGGATTGCAGCACCATTATCTATCTTGTTTAATAGTTTGCTGAAATCAAGTAATGAAGACTTTTCATTGTTATAAACTTTGGTTGGTTCTATTAAATCAGTTCTTCCTATAATGTCATCAAACTTCTTGAATCCCATTTCTGCCAGATACTCTCTTATTTCCTGTGCAAGGAATGTAAAATAGTTTACTACATGTTCGTAGTGTCCAAGGAATCTTTTACGCAATTCAGGATCTTGTGTAGCCACACCTACAGGACAAGTATTTGTATGACACTTACGCATTAGTACGCATCCCAATACTACAAGTACAGTAGTTCCGAATCCAAACTCTTCTGCACCTAATAAGGCCATGTTTATAATATCACGGCCTGTCTTTATTTGACCATCTACCTGCAATTTAACTTGTCCTCTTAATCCGTTCAAGACTAAAGTCTGTTGGGTTTCACTTAAACCAATTTCAGGAGATATACCTGCATAGCGCATTGACGAAGCAGGAGAAGCACCGGTTCCACCTTCTGCTCCCGATATTACTATTAAATCTGCTTTGGCTTTAGCAACACCAGCTGCAATAGTTCCAACTCCACTTTCCGCTACAAGTTTAACACTAATTTTAGCTTTAGGATTTACATTTTTTAAGTCAAAGATTAACTGAGCCAAATCCTCAATTGAATAAATATCATGATGAGGTGGAGGAGATATCAATGATATTCCAGGTATTGAATGTCTTGTTTTTGCAATAACTTTATCGACCTTGAACCCAGGTAACTGCCCCCCTTCTCCGGGTTTTGCTCCTTGTGCAACTTTAATCTGTATTTCTTCTGCATTTACAAGGTATTCTGCTGTTACTCCAAATCTTCCCGATGCAACCTGCTTGGTTTTACTACATAGCGATATACCATCGTATGTCTCTGTTATACGATCAGAATCTTCACCTCCTTCTCCAGTGTTGCTTCGTGCTCCTAATTTATTCATTGCTAATGCAAGTGCTTCGTGAGCTTCCTTGCTTATAGCTCCAAATGACATAGCACCTGTAACGAAATGCTTTACAATATTTTCTACCGGTTCTACTTCCTCTATAGGAATTGGATTTGATTTATGAAGGAAGAAATCTCTAAGGAATATAGGAGATTCCTTTTCGTCAACAAGTTTCGTGAATTCCTTGAATTTCTTATAGCTGCCAAGTCTCGTTGCAAGTTGCAACATAGAGATTGTTTCAGGATTCCATGCATGTTTTTCTCCATCTTTTCTGAATGAGAAAAGACCCATATTTGGCAAAATTATTCTGTCATCTTCATTGAAAGCATCATCATGCATTCTTATAGCATCTTTTGCTACTTCCTCAAGACGGATTCCTCCAATTGACGAAGAGGCAGTTCCAAAATATGTTTGAAGTAACTCTTCACTTATTCCGATAGCTTCAAAAATCTGAGCTCCTCTGTAAGAACGTATTGTAGAAATACCCATCTTACTCATAATCTTGAAGAGACCTTTACATATTGATTTTATATAATTCTTTTCGGCTGTCTCATAATTCATCTGTACCTCGCCTTTCTTTACCAAGTCATTTAGTACAGCAAATGCCATATATGGATTGATTGCGCTCGCACCATATCCTAACAACAGTGCTGCATGCATAACTTCTCTAATCTCACCACTTTCAACAATCAATGCCGTCTGCACTCTTTTCTGTACAGAAATAAGATGATGATGCACTGCACTAACTGCCAATAATGATGGAATAGCTGCATGCTCTTTATCTACATTTCTATCTGATAGTATAATATAGTTAACGCCATCTGTTACAGATTCTTCCGCTTTTCTACAAAGTTCCTGTAGTGCTTCCTGTAATCCTGTTTTTCCTTTCTTTACTTCAAATACAATAGGTAATTTTATTGTATTGAATCCTTTATATCTGATATTGCATAATATATCTAACTGAGTATTGTTAAGAACCGGATGAGGTAATCTAACCATTTTACAATGACTCTCACTAGGAGTAAGAATATTCATGCCAACTGCACCTATATATTCAGTCAATGACATAACCAATTCTTCACGAATAGGATCTATAGGTGGATTGGTAACCTGTGCAAACTGTTGTCTAAAGTAATTAAACATGTTCTGAGGCTTATCCGACAATATAGCAAGAGGAGTGTCATTACCCATAGATGCCAAAGGTTCTGCTCCAGTAGTACACATAGGTGTTATGGTCTTTTCTATATCTTCGCGGGTATATCCAAAAATACGCAGCATTCTATCAAAATGATCTATCCTGTTTTCAATTTTACGACCACTTTTTAAGGTATCTAATTCTATTCTATTAGTGGAAAGCCAACTTCTATATGGTTTGCTTGAGGCCATTCTTTCTTTAAGCTCACCATCATAGTAAATTTTACCCTCTTCGGTATCTATCATTAAAATCTTACCAGGCTGAAGACGACCTTTTTCCTTAATTTCTCCTGGCTCGAAATCCATTACACCCACTTCACTTGCAACTACCATCATATCATTATTTGTAATAAGATAGCGAGCTGGTCTTAATCCATTTCTATCCAACATTCCACCTGCAAATCTGCCATCACTGAACAAAAGTGCAGCCGGGCCATCCCATGGTTCCATTAAAATTGAATGGTATTCATAAAATGCCTTCAGATCTTCGCTTATAGGATTCTTATCATTGAATGATTCTGGTACCAACATGGCCATTGCATGTGGCAAACTTAATCCTGACATAACAAAGAACTCCAAAACATTATCCAATGATGCACTATCACTCATACCTTCCTGAATGATTGGTCTGATTGATTTTATATCACCTAAAGCTGGCGAACTTAATACACTTTCTCTTGCTTCCATCCATCCTCTGTTACCACGGATTGTATTTATTTCCCCATTATGAGCTAACAGTCTGAAAGGTTGTGCCAAACTCCATGTTGGGAAGGTATTAGTACTGAACCTAGAATGAACTAAAGCCAATCCACTTGTAAAGTAATGGTTGGTGAGATCAGGAAAATACTCTCTTACCTGCATAGAAGAAAGCATACCTTTATATATAATATTCTTATTCGATAATGAGACTATATAGAAATCTTTATTATTAATTCTTCTTTCAATCTTTTTTCTTATAATATAAAGAGACTTCTGGAAGTTTGTTATATCCGTTACTCCTGTTATAAATATTTGTTTTATATCAGGTTCATTAACCAAAGCATCTTTTCCCAAACAGTCTGGGTTGGTAGGTACGTTGCGTAAATGCATTAGGGTTAGTCCTTCTCTTTCTATTTCTTCAATTATTATACTTAAAATTGAAGCCTGTTCCTTTTCTTCTTTAGGAAGGAATATTAATCCAGTTCCATATTTACCCTTCTCAGGAACTGGAATACCTTGTAATAAAATGAATTCATGAGGTATCTGTACCATAATTCCGGCACCATCACCTGTTTTATTATCTGCGCCTTCCGCACCACGGTGTCTCATGTTTTCCAATACTTTTAAGGCCGAATCAACGAGTTCATGTGATTTGTTACCATGAATATTGACAATCATACCTACACCGCAAGCGTCATGTTCGTTGTTGGAGTCGTAAAGACCAATTTGTTTTCTTTTTACCATTATTGCTTTCATTAATTTGGGATAATGTTGGATTGCATTTCAGTTTGTTCTGCAAAAATAAAAAAATAATCCATCTTGATTTGTATTAGTCCCTATGTTTTGGTGATAAAAAATGGTACCCTTTTGTAAATGGTTATATATTGATAAAAATAAACACTAATAAATAATAAGGTAAAAGTAAAATATTGAAGTATGCTTTCGGATTGATAGTTGTGATATTTTTTTTGTGATAAAAAGAATCTTTTTTCTTATGAGGAAAAATTATTAAAAATAGAAAAATGCTATATTTTTATTTGTTTTATAGTTTATATATGCCTCTTAATTCTTATCTTTGCATGCAAAATAATATAACATTATATATGTACTTAATAGAAGGTTATATAGAAAAGGATATTTCTTATTACAATTTTACGGATAATATTAATTTAAAGTATTATAAGAAAAGGATGAAAATTCTTATAAAACTAACTGCTACTTTTCTAAAATATTTCATTCCCCCCATATCTGTTTTTAATATGTCTTTATTTTTTCGATGTAGCAGAAATAATCATTATTATTTTATTCTTTTCTCTTTCCTTATCTATTCATTGTCTGATATCATTTTAAATACTACTCAAAGTATAATACGGTTTTTTACTTCTACAAACCGATATCAGGATACACTGCTTTTTAGTTACTACAAACGCCAATATAATTGGTCCTACTTAAATAAATTTCAAAATTATTATAATTAAGGTATATAGATGGAACCATTAAAACATGAATGTGGAGTTGCAATGATACGCTTGCTTAAGCCATTGGAATATTATCAGGAAAAATATGGAACATGGATGTATGGCTTGAACAAGTTGTATCTCTTAATGGAAAAGCAACATAACCGTGGTCAGGAAGGAGCCGGACTGGCTTGTGTAAAGTTAGAAGCTCATCCAGGAGAGGAATATATGTTCCGAGAAAGAGCATTGGGTTCAGGCGCTATTACAGAAATATTTGGAAATGTTCAGAATAATTTTAGAGATCTGACTCCAGAACAGTTACATGATGCAGAATATGCAAAGAAATATCTTCCTTTTGCCGGAGAATTATATATGGGACATTTAAGATATTCTACCACTGGGAAAAGTGGTATTTCTTATGTTCATCCATTTTTAAGACGTAATAATTGGCGAGCAAAGAATCTTGCTTTATGCGGTAATTTTAATATGACCAACGTAGATGAAATATTCGAGAATATAACTGCCGATGGCCAGCATCCGAGAAAATATGCCGATACTTATATAATACTTGAACAATTAGGTCACCGTCTTGACCGAGAAGTTGAACGTCTTTTTGTTGAGAGTAAAGCCAATAAATTGTCGGGAATGGCTATTACTCATTATATTGAAGATAGAATAGATCTTTCCAATGTATTACGTACTTCTAGTGCTAATTGGGATGGAGGATATGTAATGTGTGGTATTACAGGAAGTGGCGAATCATTTGCTGTTCGTGATCCATGGGGTATTCGTCCTGCATTTTGGTACATGGATGATGAAGTTATTGTAGTAGCTTCCGAACGTCCTGTTATTCAAACAGCTTTTAATATAAACGCTGAAGATGTAAAGGAATTACAACCAGGTGAAGCTATTACTATAAGTAAAGATTGCAAAATGCGTCTTTCTCAGATAAATGAACCTAAGCAAAAGAAAGCTTGCTCTTTTGAAAGAATATACTTTAGTCGTGGAAGTGACAAGGATATATATAAAGAAAGAAAGCTATTAGGAGAAAAATTGGTTCCAACAATTCTTAAATCAATTGATTACGATATAGAAAATACTGTTCTTTCTTTTATTCCTAATACTGCCGAAGTAGCTTTTTACGGCATGTTACAAGGATTTGACGATCATTTGAATAAGTTAAAAGTAAAAAAGATAGAGGCTTTAGGACATAATCCTTCTCATAAAGAGTTAGAAGAGATCCTTTCAATGAGAATAAGAAGTGAAAAGGTTGCAATAAAAGATATAAAATTGCGTACTTTTATAGCAGAAGGAAATAGTCGCAATGATTTAGCTGCTCACGTATACGATATTACTTACGATAGTTTGGTACCATATAAAGATAATCTAGTAATAATAGACGATAGTATAGTACGTGGTACTACCTTAAAGCAGAGTATTATTGGTATATTAGATAGATTAAATCCTAAAAAAATTGTAATTGTATCATCTTCTCCACAAGTTAGATATCCTGACTATTACGGTATAGATATGGCTAGTATGGAACAATTCATTGCTTTCAGAGCTGCTGTAGCACTGCTTAAAGAACGTGGAATGGAATATATTATAGAAGACATATATAAGAAATCAAAGGCTCAGATAAGTATACCTAAAGAGAAGATGGTTAATTATGTAAAAGAAATATATGCACCATTTACAGATGAAGAAATTTCGAAGAAAATGGTACAGATACTTACTCCTAAAGGTACTAAAGCTAAAGTAGAGATTGTATATCAAACTTTAGAAGGATTGCATGAAGCATGTCCTTACAATCAAGGTGATTGGTATTTTAGTGGAGATTATCCTACTCCAGGAGGGGTTAAGCTTGTAAATCAAGCTTTTATAGATTACGTAGAAAAGATAGATCAATTTTAATATAGAACAATTCAACCATATCATAAGTGATGAGAAATGTAACATTGATCCTCGACGACGGGAGCCGATTTGCAGGCAAGTCGTTCGGTTATGAAAGACCGGTAGCCGGAGAAGTAGTGTTTAATACTGCAATGACAGGTTATCCGGAGAGTTTGACGGACCCTTCTTATGCCGGACAGTTGATGACATTGACATATCCTTTAGTTGGAAACTACGGGGTTCCTGCATTTTCTATTGAACCTAACGGATTGGCAACTTTCATGGAAAGTGAAAGAATTCATGCCGAAGCTATAATAGTGAGCGATTATAGTGAAGAATACAGTCATTGGAATGCAGTAGAGAGTTTGGCAGAATGGTTAAAACGTGAAAAAGTTCCAGGAATAACCGGAATTGATACTCGTGAACTTACAAAAGTATTGCGTGAACACGGAGTAATGATGGGTAAGATTGTCTTTGATGACGAACCAGACAATATACCTGAAGCAAATTACGAAGGTGTAAATTATGTAGATAAAGTATCGTGCAAGGAAGTTATAAAATATAACGCAGGAGAGGATAAGAAGAAAGTTGTTTTAGTTGATTGCGGAGTAAAGACTAACATTATACGCTGTCTTTTAAAACGTGACGTTGAGGTAATAAGAGTGCCATGGAATTATGATTTCACAGATATTCCTTATGATGGTCTTTTTATTTCAAATGGTCCGGGCGATCCTGATACATGCGATGCTGCCGTACAAAATATACGCAAAGCTATGCAGAAATCAGACAAGCCTATATTTGGTATCTGTATGGGTAATCAGTTATTGTCTAAGGCCGGTGGCGCTAAAATATATAAACTGAAATATGGTCATAGAAGCCATAATCAGCCGGTAAGAATGGTTGGTACAAACAAGTGTTTCATTACAAGTCAGAATCATGGATATGCGGTAGATAATAATACTTTGACTGCCGATTGGGAACCACTGTTCATAAACATGAATGATGGATCTAACGAAGGTATACGTCATAAAACAAAACCATGGTTTTCGGCACAGTTCCATCCGGAAGCGGCTTCAGGTCCTACTGATACCGAATTCCTTTTTGATGATTTTGTAAAATTACTGTAATTCCCCATTCAAAATAATAGAAAGAAATGAAAGAAAATATTAAGAAAGTTTTGTTGTTAGGCTCTGGTGCTTTGAAGATTGGTGAAGCAGGTGAATTTGACTATTCAGGCTCGCAGGCTTTAAAGGCTTTAAAAGAGGAGGGTATTGAAACCATACTTATAAACCCTAATATTGCAACTGTACAAACAAGTGAAGGGGTAGCAGACCAGATATATTTCCTTCCTGTAACTCCTTATTTTGTTGAAAAGGTAATTCAGAAAGAGCGTCCAGATGGTGTTTTATTATCCTTCGGTGGTCAGACAGCATTGAACTGTGGTGTATCTTTGTTTAAAGAAGGTATTTTCGAAAAATATAATGTAGAGGTTCTTGGAACTCCGGTTCAGGCTATCATAGATACCGAAGACCGTGAATTGTTTGTTAGGAAACTTGACGAAATTGATGTAAAGACAATAAAGAGCGAGGCTGTAGAGAATATTGAAGATGCACGCCGTGCTGCAAAAGAATTGGGATATCCTGTAATTATCCGTGCGGCATATGCACTGGGTGGTCTTGGATCTGGTTTTTGCGACAACGAAGAAGAGCTTAATGTATTAGCCGAAAAAGCTTTCTCTTTCTCACCTCAGGTATTGGTAGAAAAGAGTTTGAAGGGATGGAAAGAGGTTGAATATGAAGTTGTACGCGACCGATTTGACAATTGTATCACTGTATGTAATATGGAAAATTTCGATCCATTAGGTATTCATACCGGCGAATCAATTGTAATTGCTCCATCACAGACGCTTACAAACAAGGAATATCATAAATTGCGTGAGCTTGCAATACGCATTATACGTCATATAGGAATCGTTGGTGAATGTAACGTACAGTATGCATTTGATCCTGAATCGGAAGATTACAGAGTAATTGAAGTAAATGCACGTTTGAGCCGTTCATCTGCATTAGCATCAAAGGCTACAGGTTATCCTTTGGCATTCGTTGCTGCAAAACTTGGTCTTGGTTACGGTTTATTTGATTTGAATAACTCGGTAACAAAAACAACAAGTGCATTCTTCGAACCTGCACTGGATTACGTAGTATGTAAAATACCTCGCTGGGACTTGGGTAAATTCCATGGAGTAGATCGTGAATTAGGTTCTTCAATGAAATCGGTAGGTGAGGTTATGGCTATCGGTCGTACATTTGAAGAGGCTATTCAGAAAGGTCTTCGTATGATAGGTCAGGGTATGCACGGTTTTGTAGAGAACAAGGAACTTGTTATAGAAGATGTTGAAAAGGCACTTTGTGAACCTACCGACAAACGAATTTTTGTTATTTCAAAAGCATTGCGTGCAGGTTACACCGTAGATCAAATACACGATTTGACAAAAATTGATAAATGGTTCCTACAGAAATTGCAAAATATACGTAATACATCCAACGAGCTTCATAAGTGGGCCAATAACCATAAACAGATTTCTGAATTGCCTAATGAATTATTGTTGAAAGCAAAAGTTCAAGGTTTTTCTGACTTCCAGGTAGCAAGAGCTATCGGATTCGAAGGAGAGATGGAAGATGGTATCCTTTATGTAAGAAACCATCGTAAGAATGTAGGTATTTTACCGGTTGTAAAACAAATAGATACTTTGGCAGCCGAATATCCTGCACAGACTAACTACTTATATCTTACATATAGTGGTGTAGCTAATGATGTAAAATATTTAGGCGATCATAAATCAATAGTTGTTCTTGGTTCGGGCGCATATAGAATAGGTTCTTCTGTAGAGTTTGACTGGTGTGGTGTTCAGGCGCTTAATACTATCCGTAAGGAAGGTTATAGAAGCGTAATGATTAACTATAATCCCGAAACAGTATCTACAGACTATGATATGTGCGACAGATTATACTTTGATGAATTGACATTCGAGAGAGTTATGGATATACTCGATTTGGAAAATCCTCATGGTGTTATTGTCTCTACCGGCGGTCAGATTCCTAATAATCTGGCAATGAGATTGGACGAGCAGCATGTAAATATTCTTGGCACAAGTGCAAAGAGTATTGACAATGCAGAAGATCGTGACAAGTTCTCGGCTATGCTTGATAGAATAGGAGTAGATCAGCCAGAATGGAGTGCACTTACTTCTATGGAAGATATCAATACATTCATCGATAAAGTAGGTTTCCCGGTATTGGTACGTCCTTCATATGTATTGTCGGGAGCAGCAATGAACGTATGTTCAAATCAGGAAGAACTGGAACGTTTCCTTAAGCTTGCTGCAAATGTATCGAAGAAACATCCTGTAGTAGTAAGTCAGTTTATAGAGCATGCTAAAGAGGTTGAAATGGATGCTGTAGCACAAAATGGTGAGATTGTTGCTTATGCAATAAGCGAGCATATCGAATATGCCGGAGTTCACTCGGGGGATGCTACAATTCAGTTCCCTCCTCAGAAACTATATGTAGAGACAGTGCGCCGAATTAAGCGTATAAGTCGACAGATAGCAAAAGAGTTGAATATATCAGGTCCGTTCAATATTCAGTATTTGGCTAAAGAAAACGATATAAAGGTAATTGAATGTAATCTTCGTGCCAGCCGTTCATTCCCATTTGTAAGTAAAGTATTGAAGATAAACTTCATTGAACTTGCTACAAAAGTAATGTTAGGACTACCTGTAGAAAAACCAAACAAAAACTTGTTTGAACTTGATTATGTAGGTATAAAGGCAAGTCAGTTCTCATTCAACCGTCTTCAAAAAGCCGATCCTGTATTAGGTGTAGATATGGCAAGTACCGGTGAAGTAGGATGTATTGGCTCTGATACTTCATGTGCAGTATTGAAAGCAATGTTGTCTGTAGGATATAGAATACCTAAAAAGAGTATTCTTCTATCTACAGGTAATGCGAAACAAAAAGCCGATATGCTTTATGCAGCAAGAATGTTGCATAATAAAGGCTACAAGCTATATGCTACAGGTGGTACTTCAAATTATCTTACAGAAAATGGAGTAGAAAATACAAAAGTTTACTGGCCAAGTGAAGAAGGACATCCACAAGCATTAGAGATGCTTCATAACAAAGAGATTGATATGGTTGTAAACATACCTAAGAATCTTACTTCTGGTGAGCTTACAAACGGATATAAAATTCGTCGTGCCGCAATCGATCTTAATATTCCTCTTATTACTAATGCCCGTCTTGCAGGAGCATTTATAAATGCATTCTGTACTATGTCTATAGACGATATAGCTATAAAGAGTTGGGAAGAGTATAAATAATAACATATTATTATAAAATTATGCCCTCGTTGCAGAATAGCAGCGAGGGCATTTCCATTTCAAATGTGCCGTATTGCACATTAAATACTTTATTTAACTTCAATCACTTTGGTTGCAGGTTCTTTAGTTTCAGGAGCTTTCTTAGGTAAATCAATAGTAAGTACTCCATCGCTAACTTTAGCATCAATTTTGTCTTTATCTACATCGTCAGGTAAAATCAATGTCTGCTGGAATTTAGAATAAGAAAATTCACGACGTAAGTAACGACTCTCTTTTTTTGCATCTTTATTTTCATCACTCTTTTCTTCCTTTTTCTCCATGGTTATGATAAGATCATTGTCTTCATTTACATTAATCTTAAAGTCATCCTTAGTCATTCCCGGAGCTGCTACTTCAACCTTATACTCCTTATCATTTTCAATTACATTAATGGCTGGAGCAGTAGCATTTGCTTTTACCATCCAATCATTATCAAAGAAATCATTAAAAATACTTGGTACCCATGTTTGGTTACCTCTTCTTACTGGCATCATAATACAATCTCCTTTTTATTAAATGGTTAAACGTTATAATATTGATTTTATATCAATTCATTTAATATTATAATTGCAATTCCTATTCCAGTATTTAAAGGGAATGTCTTAAGGTATACAACTTTAAATCAATGAAAGGATAATTAATAATAAATCCTTTAGTTTTAAAGCTGATAAAACAATTTTAAGTAATCTGCCAAAAGTATAACTGACAATTTTTTATTCAATATGATAATTTGTCAGTCTTTTATTAGTTTGAATCTTATTCTCCATAAGTTATTTTCGAAGCTGTGACTAATAATCTTGAATTTACCTATTTCGGAAGTCTTCTTTACATGTATCCCAATACATAAACATTCATCATATGTTCCTATTTTTACTACTCTAACTGTGTTTGATGCATTTTCGGGCAGTCTTTCTAAGTCAAATCTTCCCTTTGCTTCATTCTGATTTATATATTCAGTGGTTACTTCAAGATTCTCATTAATAATATCATTTACTCGTCTCTCTAATTCATGTACCTGCTCATCCGAAGGTAATGATTGGATAGCAAAGTCCATCTTGCTTTTTTTCTTTTCAATGTGAGCGGAAACTGCGCGCCCGCAATCAAACATATTTATCATAGTACGATTTATTATATGTTCGCATGAGTGCATAGGAGGATATTCTTCCTTATTGTGTGAGTTCAATAATACCATTTTATCTTATCTTTATTATAATCCGACAAATATAAAATGTTTTATAATATCTAAAAGCATAAATATTTATCTTTGGTAAAATCATTAATAAAATAAATCATAATACATCATGAAAAACATTATTGTTACACTTTTAATAGGTATGGCAGCTATAAACATTCTGTATGCCACTACACCAAAGCAAACATTCATAAATGTAAAGGATGGCAAGTTTATAAGAAATGGCAAAGAATACAATTATATAGGAACAAACTTCTGGTATGGTGCAATATTAGGATCTACCGGCGAAGGCGGAAATAGAACAAGATTATTGACCGAACTTGATTCTTTGAAGAAGATTGGAATAGATAATCTTCGTATTTTAGTAGGAAGTGACGGTAAGAACGGAATTCCCACAAAAGTGGAACCAACTTTGCAGATCGCACCTGGAGTATATAATGATACAATTTTCGATGGTCTGGATTATTTGCTTGCCGAAATGAGTAAAAGAGAAATGGTGGCAGTTCTATATATAAATAACTCATGGGAGTGGAGTGGTGGTTATGGACAGTATCTTGAATGGGCTGGTAAAGGTAAAGCTCCTATACCAGCTATAGAAGGATATACTAAATATATGAATTTTGTAAGTCAGTATGCCGACTGTCCCAAAGCCCATCAACTATTTTATAATCATTTGAAGAATGTTATTAAGCGAACAAATAGATATAATAAAAGAAAATATACAGATGATCCAACCATAATGTCATGGCAAATAGGGAATGAACCCCGTGCTTTCTCTAACGAAGCAAAAGAGCCATTTGCTCGTTGGATTGCGCAAGCATCGGCTCTGATAAAATCTATAGATAAAAATCATATGGTTTCTACAGGAAATGAAGGAAAAGCCGGATGTGAAGAAGATATTAATCTTTTTGAAAAAATCAATGCCGATAAAAATGTAGATTACATAACGATTCATTTATGGCCTTATAATTGGGGATGGGTAAAAGCAGACAGTCTTTATGCCATGCTTCCAGAAGCAAAGAAAAAAACTAAGGAATATATTGATTTGCATCTTGAGGTTGCTGCTAAATATAACAAACCAATGGTGCTCGAAGAATTTGGATTTCCACGTGATGGTTTTGTTTTTGATAAAGCAGCTTCTACAAAAGCTCGTGACGAATTTTACAGATATGTATTTAGTTTGATAGAATATAAAAGTTTAAATAATAATCTATTCTCGGGGTGTAACTTCTGGGCATGGGGAGGAATGGCAAATCAGAGTAAAGATCATGTAAACTGGATTAAAGGAGATGATTATACAGGAGACCCGGCGCAGGAACAACAAGGACTTAATTCAGTATTTTTAGGCGATACCACCATACCTATAATAAAGGGAGCAATAAAAAATATAACCAAACAGTAGATGTTATGAATAGGTTATTTGCAGAAGCGTTATAAAATAAAAAAAGGAGTACCGCTGTACTCCAACCTTTGTTAACCTTAAATCTAATACTATGAAAAACACATTGCAAAGGTATAATCTTTAATTTTAATCGCAAATAAATCAAGAAAAATATTCTGTTGTATAACATAAATTAATATTTGCATATTAATAATGCAGTTTATTTAAGAGATATTTTGTATATATATCTTCAAAAAGATAATGTTAGCTTTGTATATACATAAAATAAAGTAAACTTTTTGTTGTGCTATATACTTGCATTATCTTTGCTAAAAATAATAGATTGATTATGGCATTTGAGGCAACAAGAAAAGAGTGGAATGAAATATATGCTTTCTTTAAGTTATTGGTTGAAGGAGCAGTTCATCAGGGAAATATTGAAATGGGTACAGATACTTTAAAATACCCTATCTCTTACATTCAGCGTGAAGAGCATGATGGAACACGTCGATATTATATTGAAGAAGAGAATATTTATATTACAGGCGAGAATATTGATAAAAGAATAAATAGAGAAGATTTTAAATATGCATCCGATATCATATTTGATGCATTGAAAAACTCTTCCGATAATCAAATCACTTCTCCTGATGGTATAGAAGAGTTTCTTGATGAAGTTTGTATATTTGATCTTGATGCAAAGACCGATGACCGTACGGATTTTCATATAGCTTTCTATTCGGCCGATGCTAAGCCAACTGGTTTTAGGGTTCTTTCTAGGATAGGAGGGATGACTCCTTTGCTTGATGGAGGCAGAATTGCAAATTTCAAGTTCGAGCAGACAGGTGTTAAGTTTGCTACCCCTACGGTTAATAAAATAAATGCATTTGGTGAAGAAAATGATGTGTTGGGAAGAATGCTTATGACTGAACGTTTGGGTGGTGTCCTTAAATTTAGTGATGCAGCCGATAAAGTATTCAGAAGCAATCTACACATGATTGATCTTCATTTTCCAAGAATGCTTGGCGAGATGGTAAGAATAATGTATTTAGATGGCATAACAAAAGTATCTGAACTTGTTGAGGCCGTAAAAATAAGTAATCCTCTTAAGATCAAAGATGAATTGATAACAAAGCATCAGTATTACGAATTTAAAATGAAACAGTTTCTTATGGCACTTGCTTTTGGCATGCGTCCTGCAAAAATATATCGTGGCGCTGATGGTGAAATAGGAGGATATATATTTATAGACCGCAATGGAGAGTTGGTATGTTATACAAAAACAGAACCTCAGATATTACAGGATTTCCTTTTCAATAATAGTCGCTTTGAAAAATCGTCTACCGAAAAAGATAAATACGGTTATTTGGAAAGAGAAAATAATGTATACTACTTTAAACTAAATCTTAAGATTGGATTTACAAAAAGATAGATATTCATTAAAAATAAGGGTAAAGCCAAAATACCCAAAACATAGAAACGACCCTTGCCACAGATATACGTAGCAAGGGTCGTTTTGCTAAAAAGAGAGTTTTTACACATCTTCATTATATTCTTTATTGCAATATCCTGAAAATAAATATTTAAAGTTTTATTTTCAAGATCTTTCCTCCATAAGCATCTACTTTCAACGAACTATTCTTGTCGGGCATCATCATAATTTTGCCTTTCTCCTTATTAAGCAAATCTTCATATTCGAATTCAATATTTTGAGGAATATTTAGAAACTCAAAAGCATGAGCTGGTATATTAATTTCACAATTTACAGGTATGTTATCAAAATTAACCACTATCAATATAAGTTCATTATTGAATTTTCTTAGAAAAGAAAACATTTTATGCTCATTATATTTCACTGTCCCAAGATTAGCGTATGTAAGATCAAAAAAAGTTCCGTTAGAAATAGCTTTTTCCTTTTTACATAGATTTAATAATCTAGTATAGAAGTCTTTTAATTTCTTTTCATCGTCATGAAGATACTTATCCGTATACTTCCCTGCAATTTGAAGACGCCAATAAGAATCAATGCTCCAATAATCAAAGATAGTTGTTCTTCCGTCTCGGCCGCTATATCCTTCATTATCCATTCCTTTCTCTCCAAGTTCCTGCCCGAAATATATCATTACAGGATTTGTATTCATGCAAGCCGATATTATCATAGCTGGCACAGCTTTCAATCCATTTCCGGCAAATTCATCGGATGCTATTCTCTGTTCATCATGGTTTTCAAGAAAATTAAGCATTCTTGTTTCAATTCCCTGTAAACTTTGCCATCTACCGGTAATTGCCGTTGCCGACTCGTAACCACATGTAACAGCACGCAACGTATCGTATAATCCTACCTTGTCATATAGATAATCGAATTTACCTTTGTAGATATAGTTTTTATATTCACCCGGATTGTATATTTCTGCAATGAAGATGATATTGGGATTGGCAGCTTTTATCTGTGGTATAGTCCACTCCCAAAATTCTACAGGAACCATTTCTGCCATATCGCATCTAAATCCATCTATTCCCTTAGCAGTCCAGAATAGAAGTATATCTTTCATTTTTATCCACGTGTCGGGTATCGGATCAAAATATCCGGATCGATTGTTCTTATAGTCTACACCATAATTTAGTTTTATAGTCTCATACCAATCCGAAGCATTAGGAGTCGCATCAAAACGATCATTTCCGGTAGCTTTTGCAGGTATCTCTATATAAGGTTCATTTTCGGAATTATATAGATTAATCACACCACCAAGAGTGGTGCCAGGTATATAATAGAAATTATTTTTAGGAGAAAAAGCCTGTGAGGTATCATCATCTTCACCTAAATCCTTAACTCCTGCGGGTTTCGAAATTGATTTATATTGTCTCGATACATGATTAGGAACAAAGTCCATAATAGCCTTAAGTCCATTAGCGTGTGTACGCTTTATAAGATCTTCGAACTCCTCCATTCTTTTATCTACGTTCTCGGCCAAATCAGGATCTACGTTATAATAATCTTTCACTGCATATGGCGATCCTGCATTTCCTTTTACAATTACAGGATTATCCTTAGGAATATTGAAATTACTATAATCTGTTTTAGTAGCATGTTCTAATAATCCTGTAAACCATATATGAGTAATTCCAAGCTCTTTTATCTCTTTAAGAGCCTTGTTTGTAAAGTCGTTCATTTTACCACATCCATTCTGTTCTATTGTACCATTAGGTATGCGACTTATATTAGAGTTTCCGAATAGACGTGTAAAAACTTGATAAATAACTAATTTGTCATTCATATTGTTTTGATTTCTTTTTGTTGTAACAGTAGTATCTTTTATAAAACAATCATTTTGTATCGGTTGTTTTCCATTGTTAATAAAAGATTGGCAGGCTAACGATAATACAATAATGCCCGTTATCTTAAACAGATAAACGGGCATAATATTTTTGGTTTTCATCTTGTTCAAGCTACTCCATGAGCATTTACGCCCCCGTCGATTTTCTTGATAAGTCCCTGAAGCACGGCACCGGGACCACATTCTGTGAAATCAGCAGCACCATCTGCAACCATATTCTTAACCGTTTGAGTCCAGCGCACAGAAGCGGTAAGTTGAGCTACTAAATTAGATTTAATTTCTTCAGGATCTGTATGAGGCAAAGCATCTACGTTCTGATAAACCGGACATTTAGGAGTATGGAAATCGGTAGCTTTTATAGCAGCTTCCAACTCTAATTTTGCAGGATCCATAAGAGGAGAGTGGAATGCACCACCAACCTTCAAAGGCAATGCACGTTTAGCACCGGCCGCCTTCATCTCTTCACATGCTTTGTTTATACCTTCAATACTACCCGAAATTACGATCTGTCCAGGACAGTTAAAGTTTGCTGCAACCACAACGTCGCCTTCCTTAGTAATCTTCTCGCATATCTCTTCAACCTTTTCATCAGATAATGCTATTATTGCAGCCATTGTAGAAGGCTGAGCTTCACAAGCTTTCTGCATAGCCATAGCGCGAGCGTAAACAAGTTTCAATCCATCTTCGAACGATAGAGCTCCTGCAGCTACCAACGCCGAGAATTCGCCTAATGAATGACCGGCAGTCATTTCTGGCTTGAAGTCATCGCCCATGCATAGAGCAGATATTACAGAATGAAGAAAAACAGCAGGTTGAGTAACCTTAGTCTGACGTAAATCTTCATCGGTACCTTCAAACATAATATCAGTAATTCGGTAACCTAGAATATCATTAGCTTTTTCAAAAAGTTCTTTTGCAAGTGGAGAATTGTCGTACAGATCTTTACCCATACCAACAAATTGTGCTCCCTGACCTGGAAATACAAATGCTTTCATATTAAAATGTTATAGTTAAAAACTGCTGCAAAGGTAGTTAATTCTTTCAAATATGAAATAGTATATATATTTTCTTTACCTTCATAATTATTTGTACTATATACATATTAAACCTTATTTTATTGAATATATCTTTAATAAAATTATCTTATTTTTGTGTGAATTAAATGAAAAACATATATTTGCTAATAATTAATAATTATAAAATATTATGAGGATGAAACGAATCCTGGTAACAGGTGGCGCTGGTTTTATAGGATCACATTTATGTACTCGTTTAGTTAAAGAAGGTAACTATGTGATTTGTTTGGACAATTTTTTCACCGGGAGTAAAAACAATATAAAGCACCTTTTGGGCAATAGCAACTTCGAACTTGTAGAACATGACGTTATTCATCCTTATTGGAAAGAGGTTGATGAAATATATAATCTTGCATGTCCAGCCTCTCCTGTACATTATCAATACGATTCAATTAAAACTATGATGACAGCTGTACTTGGAACTTTTCACATGTTAGGTCTGGCCAAGAATAATAATGCGAAAATACTTCAGGCATCAACTAACGAGGTATATGGCGACCCTATATTCCATCCACAACAAGAAAAAGACTGGGGTAATGTTAATCCAATAGGAAACCGTTCGTGTTACGATGAAGGTAAGCGTTGTGGAGAAACTTTATGCATGGATTATAAAAGACAGCATGATTTAAAAATAAAAATTATAAGAATATTCAATACATACGGCCCCAACATGAACGAGAATGATGGTCGCGTAATATCAAACTTTATTGTACAAGCTTTGCGCGGAGAAGATATTACTATATATGGTAATGGAAGTCAGACACGAAGTTTTCAGTATGTAGACGATTTGATAGAGGGTATGATTAAAATGATGGCTACAGAGGATGATTTTACAGGACCCGTAAATCTGGGTAATCCCGGAGAATTTTCAATGCTTGAATTGGCCAAAATTATAATAAGAAAGACTAATAGTAGTTCTAAAATAGTTTATCAACTATTGCCCGAAGATGATCCTCGACAAAGGAAGCCGGATATTTCGTTAGCTAAGAGCAAATTAGACTGGGAGCCAAAAATATCTTTAGAAGAAGGTTTAGATAAAGTGATAGAATATTTTAGAAACACCATATTAAAATAATAAATATGCAAACGGGAGTTAATGTAGAGATAAACAATTCAGAATATACAATTTTAATAGTAGATGATGTTATTTCCAATGTCCTCTTACTTAAAGTTCTGCTTACAAGTCAAAAATTCAAGGTAATTACCGCCGGTAATGGTATCGAAGCATTGGAAATAGCTACCAAGGAACAGCCAGATCTTATTCTGCTTGATGTAATGATGCCTGGCATGAGTGGCTTTGAAGTAGCCGAAAAGTTGAAAGTTAATCCCGTTATCCAACATATACCTATCATATTTCTTACTGCTCTTAATTCTACTTCCGATATAGTAAAAGGTTTTCAGGTAGGAGCAAACGATTTTATATCAAAACCATTCAATAAAGAGGAACTTGTAATAAGAGTAAGACATCAGATATCTCTTATAGCAGCTAAGAGGATAATAATACGTCAGACTGAAGAATTGCGTAAAACCATGCAAGGGCGCGACAAACTTTATTCTGTTATAGCCCATGATTTACGTTCACCTTTAGGTACTATTAAAATGGTTCTTAATATGCTTGTAATGAGTCTGCCACCCGAAACAATAGGAGAAGATCTTTATGAAATGCTAAAGAATACCAATAAAAGTACCGAAGAACTTTTTTCGTTGCTTGATAATTTGTTGAAATGGACAAAGAGTCAGGTAGGAAGATTGAATGTTGTATCGCAAGACTATGATTTAACCGACAGCATTTCCGGAGTATTGGAAATATTCAATCTCGTGGCAGGTGAAAAGAATATAAAGTTAGTATTCAATGTTAAAGATAAAATAGAGGTTTACTCTGATATAGACATGGTAAAAACCATAGTTAGAAATCTTCTTAGTAACGCTATAAAATTCAGCTATCCCGATTCGGATATAGTAGTAGATGTAAAGAAGGTAGATAAAATGGCTGTAGTAAGCGTAAAAGACAGTGGTAAAGGTATGAGTGAAGATGATCATAAGAAACTTTTCAATTCAGATACACATTTCAGTAAGTATGGTACAAATAATGAAGAAGGCTCAGGCTTAGGTTTATTATTGTGTAAAGACTTTGCAGAAAAGAACGGAGGACGCCTATGGCTTGAGTCCAAAGAAGGCGAAGGATCAACTTTCTATTTCACAACTCCTTTAAAAGCAGTTTTATAGTCCAAGTTCCATACATACTGGATTATGATCACTCATGTCAAAATCCAGTGTTTCATAAGTTATAGGCTGTAAGGAAGGAGAATAGAAAATATAATCAATTCTCAGTAGATTGTGTAACCCTTTATATGTCGCTGCATATCCTTTTCCTGCAGTCTTAAATCCATCTTCAAGATATCCCTTTAGCTTATTATAAGTATAAGTCTCTGGGGTATCATTAAAGTCGCCGCAAAGTATAACAGGCATCTCTGTAGAGTTTACTATTGATGCAACTTTTTTGGCTTGATTGGCTCTCTTTTTAATATTATCCTCCATGCTTCCGGAATAGTATTCAACATATAAGTCTTTTTTTGATTCCTGATCATTTTTTTCTTCAGCCTTAGCTACTTTAGATCTTAGTCTGTCAAAACTTGTAGTTTGCATATGTACAGATATTACTCTAATTTTATAACCCTTAATGTCAATATCAGCCCATATACCTCCGTTGTTAGTCTTTTCAAACTCTATTATCTGCGTATCTATTATAGGAAACTTACTATATATGGCCATACTTTTATTGGCAGGAATATATGAATATGGATAGATTGTCGAGAATAAATTATATATATCTTCGTTAGTAAAAACATCACTGCTGCTGTCATACTCCTGAAAACATAATACATCAACTCTTTTATTGTTTGCAATCTTTAAAAACTCCTTTGCTGAATATCCCGTAATTTCACGTCCAAATGAGTGTACATTATATGTAAGTACACTTATCTTACTATCCGAACTATATTTGGTAGGAGTATAAATTTTATACATTGCAGTAATATAATTCATACAGAACATTAATCCTATTAAAGGTACTGCAGCCCAATATTTCCATCGTATAGTCCAATATATAAATAGAACAATATTAATAATGATTAATAGCGGTTTTATAAGAGATACGTAAGCAGCATTTATATTTATGTTTGGATCTATATTGCCTGCGAAATAGGAAATAATGGTAAATATAAGAATAAAAAAAGTAAACAATATGGAGATGAAATAAAATAACTTATTAACCGCTAGTTTTCCCATAATTATAAATTTTATTATTTGCAAATATATGAAAAAATATTGTATATATCATTTAATATAGTAATTTTGCATAAAATACATTATACTTAATATTATGAAAAAAATATTAGTAGCAGAAGATACTGATAGTAATTATTTGTTATTATCTATTATATTACGTAAGGAGTATGAAGTAATCAGAGCATTGAATGGTGAAGAAGCTATAACAAAATACACCGAAATTAATCCTGATATGATACTTATGGATATAAAGATGCCTATAATGGATGGGCTTACTGCAACAAAAGAAATAAGAAAGATAAATAAAGAAATACCAATCATTGCCTTAACGGCGAATGCTTATGATAGTGACCGTGATAAGGCATACGAAGCTGGATGTAATAATTATATGGCAAAACCAATAATTACCAATAAGCTTCGTGAGATGATTTCATCTTATCTTGATAAGTAATCAAGCTCTTTTTGACTTTTCCCAGGTTCCATCATTTCTTTTCTTTTTAATCATATAAAAAAAGCCTTTTATTACATTAAAATTCATGAAAAGAAAATAATACGGAATATAGAAAAGTTTGTTATTTACATTTTTCTTGGAAAGATAATAACCTATAAAGCCGAAAGTATAAAATAATATTTGACATAAAAATATGATATTATACTTTTGGCTTATTTCTGCATTTGTCATTAAGAATAGATTGACAGGGATAAGTATAAAAAGGCATATAGGCGTGATAGACCATCTTAATACCCGATGCGAGATATACTGAAAACTGAATGTTTTATATTTGAATATATTAAGTAGGCTTCTCAGTCTATATATTGATTGTAGTCCACCGGCAGCTATTCTTACTTTTCTTTTCTCCTCCTCTTTCATATTTGCCGAACCTCCTTCTATAGCATAAGCCTTATCGCAATAAGCTATTACATATCCTTTTTGAACAATTTTCATGGATAAAATAAAATCGTCTAAAAGTGTATCTTCAGGCATTTCATTAAATAAGTTCGTTCTTATTGCAAAAAGTTCACCGGCAGCACCAACGGCCGAATATAGTTCATAATCCCATTTTTTTAATGTAGATTCATATTTCCAATAAGCTCCTTCACCCGATGATGCTACATTCTTATTGTTATCTGCTATTCTTTTTTCTCCTGCTACGCATCCAACCTTATTGTTGTTGAAGCATAAAACTATTTCTTTTATAGCATTTCTATTTATATAAGTGTTTGCGTCTGTAAATATAACAATTGGTGTTGTAACGTACTTCATCCCTCTGTTCATTGCAGCAGTCTTTCCTCTTCTTGCCGGTTCGTAATATACTTCTACATCTTTATAATGATCCAATAGCTTGTTTGTTTTGTCGTTACTGCCATCTGTTACCCATACAATTTTAATCTTGTTTTCAGGATAATCAAGTTCATGGCAGTTCTTCATCTTATCCTGTACTACATCTTCTTCATTGTAAGCCGTAATGAATAGAGTTACCTCTGGTAGTTGAACATCCTGAGTAGTCTCATCCTTTTTTCTTTTTAATTTAACAAGAATGCCTAAAACTATTCCATAGCCTATATAAGTATAAAAAACTATGAATATTAGTATTATGAATGCTATTTCTAATATTGTCATGATAGGAGAGTGTTATAGATATTAAGAATATTTTTTGCAGCATTATTCCAAGAAAAATCTTTTACTCTGTTTAATCCGTATTCTACTTGTGAGTTATAAAATTCTTTGTTTTCTTCCAATTTAATAATGGAATCGGCTACTTCGGAAGGATTATAAGGGTTTATAAGAATGCCTTCTCTACCTGCAATTTCGGGCATTGCTGAAATTTTTGATGTAATAACAGGTGTGCCACACGCCATACTTTCTAAGATAGGAATGCCAAAACTCTCTCTTAAAGAAGTGTATACAAATGCAAATGCATTATTATAGATCTCTGGTAATTTATTGTTTGATATATAACCTGGACAATATATCATATTTTTAATCTCTTCTATATTCAAATCTTCAAGATATTGATTTATAATACTTTCTTTCAAATCAACAATCATTAATCGCAGTCTGTTTTTTGACCTTTTTAAATATTCATTATAAGCAATCAGAACGTTCGCCGTATTTTTTTTGGGATCTGTGTTGCCAAAGAATAGAATATATGAATCGTTTTTATCTGATTCATTATTATTCATATGAAAATGAGGAGAATATCCATTATATACATAACATAGTTTTTTCTTATCAATTTTTAGAGTTTTACTAATATGTCTGCATTCATAATCAGAAACTGTGATTATTTTCTTGCACTTCTTTAATATACGAGGCACAATAAATTTCCTATAATGCCATCCTAAAGTTTGATAGAGTGATTTATTTTTACCGTAGCGATTTTCTAAAAAAATAATGTCGTGTAATGTTAATATTAGAGGTGTATTACATAATATAGGAGCAGTATTACTAGTGCAATGAAGAATATCAGGATTTATTTTCTTTATAGTCCATGGTAATGCAATTTGCTCCCATATAGGATATATGTTGCCGTTAACAATCACAATATGGAAATTATGAGTTTCATATAAACAAATATCATCACCAGGGCTTACAATTATATAATACTCATTATTGAAATCAATTTTTTGTAGTTCTCTTATTATTTCAAGAACTACATAATCCATTCCATGTTTCTCTTTTCTGAATATTCTTTGAGCTTCAATAGCTATTCTCATTTTGTTTTATTGATTAGATTAGAATCTTCATCTTTATAGCTCTCATTTTGTGTGAAAATATGCGATATGTTTTTAATTCCTTTGATGAACCGGGATTTAAAGCTATTATAAAATGATCCATCTTGCGATATAGTTCCATATCCTGTAATAGGTCTTGCTTTTTTATTCCTTATAAAATGAATTTTCCCGTACTTCTTTAAAGCTAATGCAAGCGAACCATCTTCTCCTCGAATTATGTCTGTACGAATACCAGTTTCTTTAGCAAGTGATGTGTTATATGCAAACACTAATCCTCTTACACTTAGTTCGGGCCTTTTAAATGATTGTAGGAAAAGATACATATCTCTGCAATTTTCGTAAATGAAAAGTCCAAATCTGGAATGATGCTTATCTGGAATATAACTCCATAAAGACGATACTCCTACTACATTTTTTTTCTCTAGCTCATTAACCATTAATTCTACATAATGCGGAGGATACATTGTATCTGCATCAATATTAATATGGTATTTACCTTTTGCGTTATTTAATCCACATAGTCTTGCATATCCGCAACTATGTTGACTTTCTGTATAAAAAGGGATGCCGCACGATTTGAATATCTGTGCTGTTTTGTCTTTAGAATCATTATCTACTCCAATTATCTCTATTGGGTATTTACATACCATATCACTTAATGACCATAGGCACGATAATAAATGCTTTTCTTCATTGTATGCTATTACCGATACTGTAACAATAGGAGTGTCAGCTTGAAGCTTTGTTATTTTCTCCTTTATTTGTAATGTAATATTCTTATGAATTATAGGATCATAAGTAGTATTATAGGTTGATATGTATTTATTGTACCATTTCATTTTGTAATACTATTAAATAAATCAATCCATTGTTGCATCACGTTTTCCTCATTATATCTTCTGATATTTTTCATAGCCATATTACCCATTTGCTTCCTTAAGTCTTCTTTTTCTATTAATAAATTTATTTTTTCTTCTAGCTCTTTGATGTTCCCGTTTTCAACTAGAAATCCGTCTAAATTATTATTAATTATATCTTTAGGTCCGCATGGACAATCAAATGAGACGACTGCTAATCCGCAAGACATAGCTTCTGGTATAACCATCATAAATCCTTCGTATCTGGAACTTAATATGAAAATAGAACTTTGCATATATCGTTTATATATATTCTTTTCTGCAGAATGACAATATACTGTTTTATTTACATTTTCTTTTATAGCCAAACTTTCATATTCAGATTTATCGCCAGTACCATATATATGTAACTCCCAATCAGGATGAAATTTATGTACATTACTCCATGCTTTGATTAGTAAATCAAATCCTTTTTGCCAAGTATATCTTCCTACGGCTATAGCTTTCTTTGATGATAAAGTCGATCCTTCTTCGGGGAAGTAAGATAAGAAGTTTGGTATAACTATTATATTTTTAATATCTCCCCATGCTTTCTTATCTTCTTCTGTCAGTACAATAAACTTATCAAGTTTATTTATCTTATTAATAAGATTATTAAGCCATAATTGGGTTAATATTTTATTTATAAAGGATGGGAGATATTTTATATTAATATTGCGATAAGTATTTTTGTTAAAATGAAGTTCACCTATTTTTTTACTTCCATCTTTAAAGTCGATAATGAAATTTATTTCTCTTCTTAAGGCAGAAATAGTAATATCTGGTTTTATTTGAAATAAATATTCTTTGAAAAGTCTCTTATATAAACGCTTCTTATATAAATATTTTCTTACTTTTTTTAATAAAGGAAGTGTGTCAAGTTCATCAAAGTTAATGTTAAAGTTAGAAATATTTACTTTTGAATCTATATCATAGCAATAGGGTAAATCGGGTCTTTCTGTTAAAATTATATATAATTCATTATTTGTGTTTTTAGCTAAATAATTAATTTTATGTATAAGTATATTACTCATACCATTTAGATTATACAATCCTCCTACTACATATACTATTTTCATTATAACAATGCTTTATATGAGTTTATAAGTTTAGAAATGCTGTGATCTAAAGAATAATTATTTATTATATATTGGCGTAATTGAGGTTGATATTTATTTTCATTTAAAGCTAATATAACTTTCTTCCCAATGTCATCAATATCATATGGATTTACTGTGTATGCCATATTATTGTAATATTCTTTTGGACCGCCAATTTCTGTAATTACGATGTCGCATCCATGCACAGCTGCTTCTAGTGCTACAAGTCCCACTCCTTCATTTATGCTAGGTAATGCTAAAACTTTTGCTTTATTATATAGCGTTATTAGCTCTTGGTCCGAAACGATTCCTTTTATTTCTATATTCTTTTTATCACTAATTAAACTTCTAACTTTATTAAACGATTCCTTATTCCCAGTATTCCCAACTAAAACTAATTTAAAATTATATTTTATGGCTGCTTTTATTAATGATAATACATTTTTTCTTTCCTGAGTTATCGTACCAACAAACAAGCAAAACTTTTCTTTTGGTATTTTTTTGTAATTATCAAATCTATATGATAATGGTAAATTAATTATTTTATTATGAGATATTCCATATCCTTTTTCAAGGTAAGAAGACTCATAATTACTTCTTGAGTAGAACAGCTTTATATCGTTTTTTAATTTTCTCAACATATAGTTCTGAGAATATAGTCTTAGTTTTTTTATCCCGCAATAGGTAGCCAATTTATATTTCCATATTGGAGTTGTTGAGTCTATAATAGGCGAGAATACAAAGTTTGCGTTTAATCTACTTCCCCAATGAATGAAATCATAATTCCATAATCCTATTCCAAATACATGAATTATATCATATTCATCCCAATTGTATTTCTCCCATGGATTAATAAAGTCTATTTCATGATTATACTTTTCCAAGCCTCTAGCCCAAATAATGGCTTGCATTTTCTGACCATCTTGGTTACCCACATAACATCCTCCAGGATACATGACATATGCTATTTTCATAATTCAGATATGGCTTTTATTACTATTTTCATTTGATTTTTCCATGATAGATTCAATATAGAATTTCTTATTTCTATAGGTGTATTTTTATTGCTTTTATAGAATTTAATAATAGTATTAATATCGATGTAACTATCATCTGCTTTTGCTTTTAAAATATACGGCTTATTATCAAAGTCGGAATCAATTTCTGAATATATAAAAGGTATGCCTCTTGCAGCATACTCTCTATTTTTTAAAGTTTTTATATTGGTAATACCACTTCGGTGACGTCCTAAACTTCCTATTGCAAAATCTGCGTTATCAAAGATATCATCAAGGTCTTTACCAAATTTTTGACCATGAAATATTATATGTTGCTCAATGTTATATTTCTCTATTAATTCATGAAATCCTTTAGCGTGAATAGAATTGTACATTTCCGATGGACCTACTCCTCCTACAATATGAAAATATATATCTTTTGTATGTTTTTCTTCATAATACTTTCCAATACCTTCTATAATCCTATCATAACCATGCCAATAATGAACTTCTGCCACTCCAATAAAATGTATCTCATCACTATTATGAGATTTTTTATTCATTAAAGGTATATAATTAAAGTCGATTCCGTTTGATATTCTTATTGTTTTTTGATCAAATATAATTTTATCGTCTGTAAAAGTAACTATAGCATTTGTTAAAGAAGCCAATTTCTTTCTGTAAATTTTATCAATCCATATTCCGATTCGTGTGCACAAAGGGAATCCTTTATATTCTTGATCATAAGGATAAGTTGGAATTTCTATCGCAGATTTTATATTTGCTTTATTAAACGCCTTAAATAATGATATAGTAAATGGGTTTGCATTATGGAAAGAGCGTGTATATACAAAGTCTATTTTATTATTTATGGCAAAATCAGCTAACTTTTTATAATTGAATCTTTTATACAATGCACCTTTTCTTCCACTTCCAAAATTATGAATAATCTGTCTATTTATAGTTAATAATCTTTGGTTTTTATCATCCACATTATAACAGCATAAGAAAACCTCATGACCCAATTCTCTGAATCCAGTTACTTGATTAAGTATTTTCTTACTGACGCCACTTTCGGCCGATAGTCCATGATATATTATGAATAGTATTTTCATTTGTCTTGTATTAATTCCTTGAATAACATGTCCCATCTAGCCATAATATTATCTTTCGAAAAACGTGCAACATTTCTTTTTGCATTTTCTCCCATCTTTTTTCTTATATCTTCATTCTCTATAAGATAACATATAGCTTCTGCCATTTTTCCTATATTGCCGTTTTCTATTAGTATTCCGTCTTCTCCGTTTTTTATTATTTCTGAAGGGCCGGTGGGGCAGTCAAAGGCAATGCATGGTAGTCCACATTCCATAGCTTCTGTAAGAACCAAACCAAATCCTTCAAATCTAGAGCTCATTACATAGAAGCTGCTTTCAATATACTTATTTGTAATTTGAGGTGTAGGATTGTTTAATGAAATTTTTGATGAAAGATTATATTCATTAATGCAATTAATAAGCTCATCTTTTATCATCCCATTTCCATATATATCAAGATGCCAATCTTTATGTTTTTTCGCTACAATACTCCATGCTTTGATTAATAAATCAAATCCTTTTTCCTCGGCTAATCGTCCTACACTTATTACAGATTTATTATTATAGTTTGAGGTTCTGTCCGTATTTATAGTTAGTGGATTAGGAATTACTACAACATTATTCGTATCATTCCATTTATTTTTTTCTTTTATATTTAATACAACTAGTTTTTCCAGATTAAAAATAGTTTTCTTCTGTTTATATTTAAACCACTTCATTAAATATCTAAATATGGGTCCTTTACTTTCAATTAGATGGAAATTTCTGATATAATCTTTAGAAGTATGGGCTTCCCCAATCTTGATACTTCCGTCTTTTATTGAAGTTATAAAGTCTAAATCACGCCCCAATGTACTGATTACAATATCAGGTTTTATTTCATTCAAATATTTAGTCAATCTTGTTTTGTATATTCTTATTAGTTTTAAATATATAAAGAACCTATAGAAAATATTATGATAGTATTGTTGACCAAAATCAATGTCTAAATCAAAATGAACAACATTAGGAGATAACGTGAATACTACATCTCTATGTGCCTGCGAATCAGTAACAATATAAACTTGATAGCCTAATTTGTCGGCCAAATAATTAGCTTTAGTTATAAGTATTTTATCTACTCCACCAAAAGTTGTTAATGCAGTATATATATAAAGAATTTTCATTATACGGATATTATTTTAAAAAGTTCATTCCATTTATCTATTATATATTTAGGAGAGTATCTTAGGACATTTGTTTTGGCATTTTCCCCAAGTTTCATTCTAAGTTGTTGGCTTTTTATTAATCCGCATAGTTTATCAGCATATAATTCTATATCATTATTCGTGACTATTATTCCATCTTCATTATTTTTTATTATTTCAGATGGACCAAATGGACAGTTAAAAGATATGCAAGGTAACCCGCAGAACATTGCTTCTATAAGAACCAAACCAAATCCTTCATAATTTGATGTTAATGCAAAAATAGAACTTTTGGTGTATTCAGTCATAATATCTTTAGTGAAAGGTTTTATTGTTATGACTTTCTCAAGACTATATTCTTGAATTTTTCTCTTTAATTCATCTTCTTTCTCACCCTCTCCATAGATATCTAATTTCCATGTAGGGTATTGTTTATTCACAATACTCCAAATTCTAATAAGTCTATCAAATCCTTTTTGATAAACCAATCGTCCTACGCTGATTACTCTTTCTTTTTTGTAATTATTTAGAGGTATATTGTCTTTGAGAAAATAATTAGGTATAAAATTAGGAATGCAAAATGATTTATTGGTATTTTCCCAACATAAAGAGTCTTCTTTAGATAATGAAACAATTGCTGAGCTATATTTTTCTATTATATAATTATTATATCTAACTATATATGAATTTAATTTATTTATAATCCAGTTTCTTTTTATTCCATCGTTTTCTCCTGTATAGTCTTTAGCACAATGAGATTCAATTATAATTTTTGCATTAGTTTTTATTTTGCATATAGCTGATGCTTTATAATATGTAGTAGCAATAATAATGTCAGGCTTTATTTCATCTATTAATTTTTTTATTCTTTTTCTAAATAGGAAATTATAATAGTAATTAATAAACAACTTTATTGGGAATTTATATTTATACTGTTTATGAAATCTTACATCAATATCAATATGTTTTATATCTTTGTTTATATAAAAAGAAAGGGGATGTTTACCTTGTGAGGAGGTTATAAGAGTAATGTCATTCAACTCTGATAAATAATTAATCTTTTCAGTTAGAATCCTTTCTACACCTCCAATTCTTGCTATAGAGTCATATATATAAATAATCTTCATAGTAATTTCATTATAAGCAAATTTAAATAATACATTTTTATTATGCAACTATTATTTAATTACTTAATGTTTATTTTATGCCATTCATTATATAAGATGGAATTTAACCCACATTGCCTTCACATAAAGCGGTGGTTTAACTATTTATAAACCACCGCTTTATATGTGAATGCAAAGATCCTCATTTATTTCTGATAAATATTATCTTGATTCTGCTCATAATTCCACCAATTTTCGACTTCTCCGTTTTTCCAATTTTCATACCAGCTTTCATACTGACCATAAGCTGTTGTAATGTTGGAACTTTCGGTAGGCCATACCCATTTACTATAGCTAATATCTAATGCCCATGGGAAGTGATTATCCATTCTGTAAGATATATTATTACTAAAATCTGTTTTATCATCTTCTGTTCCAAATAGAGATTGATCTGCTTTAGAAGTAGGTTTCTTATTAGCTAAATGTATCTCATGCCCTCTTTTTCCTGAAAATAGAAATGGATTAAAGTCATCTATATCAAGTGAATTTAATGGTTCCTTAAATTGAATATAAAGTTCTTTAAATGAGGATTCTGCAAAAGAAGTGCCTGCTATAGTATTTATAAATCCCGATTTTCCTCCAAATGCACTTCTTACATCATTATATATTATAAAGGTGGCATTGTCGTCAGTTATACCGTCTTCTAATGTACATCCTACTGTTTCGAGAATATTATATTTTGATATGGGCAACTGTATTCCAAAACCATTTGACGACCATGCACCTACAGCCTGTGGCATAAAAGTCATTTTTAAGCCTATTATTTTATTTACTGTGTTTTTCTCAAATCCATATTTGTATTTGGTTACAAAGTCATTAAGGTCATAGTCTGAAGCCTTTGGCCATTGATCCTCAAATGCATATATTCCCGTATAGTTGTCGGCTATATCTTCGTCGTCAGGAATGTTAATTGTTTCTTCCTGATTTTGTCTCTTTGCCGGAGTAAGTGTTAGTTTTACCAAAATGTCGTTAAAATCATTATCTCCTGAACCTCCTTTACGTTCCATTCCTACAATGTAACATTTATAAACTTCGCTCCAATGGATTATTCCATGTGTTTGCCCATCCGAATTAAAAGCCACACTTGTAAAGTATATCCCTGTATTGTTTGCACTTGTAGACATAGAATATCCACCATTATTTGGTTTGTATCCATTGTGATTTAGACATAATCCTATATATGTTCCTTTAGGGAATATTTTATCATATTGTTGGGTGTCTTTATTGAAATAGAGTAATTGAACTTTTGTACCGACTCTTATATAGCTGGGGTGTACATTAGGTAATGCTGCAGTAAGATGATACTCGTCACTTTTTAAATATCCTTCACTTTCGGATGTTGCAGTATATAGTTTATAAGGCTTATTATCTTCTGTATAAGTATAATAATATAATCCATTGTGAATGTTTTTATTGTTATTTCCACTAACAAAACCTCCGTCACCAATATAGGTTACCCATAGTTCTATACCATTTTCTTCTTTTACCAATAAGTCGGTGGTCTTTTTTATGTCACTAGCCTGATATGTTTCTTTTTCAGGGAATAGATTATTTACTGTTTTTTTAAAAGATTCATCTAATTCTTCTAATGATACTACTCCGTTTCCGGGATTTAATACTCCTGTAGCTTCATCTATTTCTTTTCCTGTAAGATATGAGTAAAACTTGTAATTAGAGCCTCGATTAATCCAATCACCCGAGCGTGGAACTGTTAAGTCATTTTCATTAATTCCTCTTGATCTTGAAGTAATTCCTTTAAAAACTTTACTACCGTCAAATGTAATACTTTGCACTGCACCATCACAAATTTTTATGCTTTGCATAAATCCGTATCCTGAATATTCAGGATATATAAATAATTGGTTGGTACCTGTAGATATTTTTATATTAGCATTTATTATACCTGCATTATTTGTGTAGCCTTGATATATAGGTAATATATCACCTGTGCGACTTCCATCGTCACCTATCTCAGGATTCTCTGTATAGATACTAAATAAAGCTCCAGATGTGTTTTTACCCAATTCATTGATTGCGGTAATTTGAAGAGATTGAGTTTTTCGGGTATTAAAATCAAAAGATGAATCGATTTCTTTTTTATTATCGCTTTCTTTAAAGAAGTCGCTTTTGTCCATGCAACTTGACAGACTCATCGTTAACATTAATATATATATATTCCTCTTCATAATATATGTAATTCATACTGTGTATCTGCAAATGTAATTATTTATTTTTAACTATAATGATATACTAATTCACTTTACTGTGAAATATTTAAGTTATAATACTTTTATTGCTTTATTTATGCTTTCTGGTATGCATCAATATCGTCTATTTTCTTGAGTTTTCCTTCACTTATAAGGTGCTTTATATATCTATATGCACTACTTCGTGTCATTTCGCAAAGAGTCTCGACTTTTTTTCTTGTAATGCTTCCGTTGTTATTTATATAATTAAAGATAATCTCTTCTAATTTAGATTCGGTTTGTTGCTTTGTATGTTTTCCACTTTTTCTTATAAATTTTGCTGTGTTTAATTCAGATATCAAATTTTTGTCTGGTGTGTATGCTATAGATTTTATACCTATTGATTCTGCACGTATATCTTTTGCGTTTTTTACATCATCGGGACATGATAGTGTTGGTTTAAAATATCCTATTCCTTCAATGTAAATTCTTCGTCCTCTTTTAAATTCCTTCATCATAGTATGTCTTAATAATTCCAGTGCACCAACCCAGTCGGACCTACTGAAACTACTTGCACTTTCTATATCTTTTCCTAAATCTTTTAGGTTTACAGTTTCTATAGATGATAAACGGGCATGAAGTCTTGTTCTCTTTACACTGCCTGCCGCAGGAGGGTTTTTGTATAAATCATATTTTATTGCCATAATTAATGTTTTTATAATGATATATTGGTAACTTTATTAGCGTATTATAATCGTTTTACATATGTGATATTGTAATTCTACAATTGAGATACTGTAATTTCACAAATGAGAAATTGTAATGCTACCTTTGTGAAATGATTAAATATATACGACAAAAATACTAAAAATATTTGAAATTAAAATTAAATATTATGCTTTAATTTAATAGGGAGGTTTTTGTCTTGTAAGTACGTGAATTGTTTGTATAGCAGTGCTTTATCTGTCTATATTTGTGTCTATAGACAATAAAAAACATATAGATTATGAGTAAGAAAAATCTAAGAAGATTAAAAAAAGAGAATGAAGTGCTGAAAGAAAAATGTGCAGATAAATCCAATTTGATATCTAATGATACATTGACGATACTTCTTGACATGGAAATGTATTTGAACCGTAATTATGAATTTCGCTATAATACAATTACTCAATGTACCGAATACAGAAAAAGGGGAACGATTGATTATGATACACTTGATAATCGCCATCTTAATTCCATTTGTATGGCAGTACGTAAAAGTGGAATAGAGTGTTGGGATAGGGATGTAAGTAGATTTATATTTTCTACAAGGGTAAAAGAGTATCATCCATTGCACTCTTATATGGAAAAGTTACCATTATGGGATGGGAAAGATCGTGTAACAGACTTGGCTATATGTGTATCGAATGACGATTATTGGGTTAGAAGTTTTCATAGATGGATGTTGGCAGTAACTGCTCAGTGGATGGGAGTGAGCCGAACTCATGCCAATAGTGTTGCACCTGTGTTGATTAGTACAGCTCAAGGATTACATAAATCTACATTTCTAAAGGAGCTTATGCCACCCGAATTACATGCTTATTATACCGATGATTTTACTCTTGGAAGCAAAGGTAATGCAATAAGAAAGTTGTCGGAATATGGACTTGTGTCTATTGATGAGTTCGATAAAGAGAGTGCCGGTAAGATGCCTTTGTTGAAAAACTTAATGCAAATGACCGACTTAAGTTTTATAAAAAGTCATCAGAAGAATTTCTGTAAACTGCCTCGTATAGCATCTTTTGTCGCTACTACAAACAGAAAAGATATTCTTACCGATCCTTCCGGTAGCCGCAGGTTTATATGTGTAGAGGTTAAGGAAAAAATACAACTCGCTTCCATTAATCATACTCAATTGTATGCCCAACTTCGTTCCGAAATAACGTCAGGAGAACGATACTGGTTCGATGCATCCGAAGAGGCTGAAATTCAGTTGCACAACAAGCCATTTTACCGTACTTCAGTAGAAGAAGAACTTTTCTACAGTTGTTTTGATATACCAAAGGAAGGTGAGGAGGGTATAGAACTTACCTCTTCTACCATATTTGCTAAAGTGAAAAAGAAATTTCCTGGTATGATGCGTAAAGCTTCGGCGGCAAGTTTTGGTAGACAATTGGTGGCTATGGGACTTAAAAGTATACATACTCGCGAGGGCAATAAATATGTTGTGAAGGTGGTGTAAAATTTCTTTTGAATTTGTATTCACATGTAAGTCGTTGATTTTTATAGGTTTAGTGATTTGTTTTGTGTGAAGGCAATGTATGTCCAACTCTATATTGAGAATAATATGAATGATAAAGAGTGAAGTTTATATAATATTTGCCAATGAATGTATTGTATGAGTTAACTATAGTTTGTATCTTTACATTATACAAATTCATAAATAGAACAAGATAATGAAGCTTTTATTTTATTGTGATACCGTATTTAGTGTAGGAGGAGTTCAAAAGGTTTTAGCCTATATAACTAAGTCTCTTTCATTAGAACATGATATTACAATATTAACTACTGATACTAATATAGACAAAGAGATGTATAATTATAATAGCTCTAAAATTAAGTTTGACTATATTACCTATTCAGAATCTGGCTATTTAAACTTGTTTCTTAGAAAATCATATAGCTTTTTGTATAAATTTATATTGCCACAAAATAAATTCACATCAAAAATTTATTCTTACAGCTATTTTTCTCTTAATAATAAAAAAAAGTTAATCAATAAAATAAATAATGGGAATTATGATATAGTAATTGGCGTCCATGCTTTTTTGTCTTTACATATTTCTTCAGTTTCAAATAAATTAAATTGTAAAACTATAGGTTGGCTGCATAACTCTTATGAAGCTTTATTTTTAAAAGATAATCCATATTTACCAAAATTAGAGACTTTTTTTAGGTATGAAATATCTAAACTAGATAAGGTTATAGTTCTTAGTAAATCAGATAAAGAATTATTTACTAAGAATATGTCTTTACCAACAAACGTTATTTATAATCCTCTGACTGTCGAAATAAAAGGTTCTTGCAATTTAATGGAAAGAAAATTCTTATCTATAGGTAGATTTACCTCTGGGCATAAAGGATTTGATATATTAATAAATGCTTTTTCTGAGTTTGCAAAGTCTAATAAAGAATGGTGCCTTGTAATAGTTGGAGAGGGTAGTGAGGAACCTATATTAAGAAAAATAATAAAAGATAAGAAGTTAGAGGATAGAGTATCTATTTATCCTTTTACAAATAATATTGAAGAATTCTATAGGAATACAAGTATATATGTATTAAGCTCTAGGTGGGAAGGATTGCCTTTAGTCTTATTAGAAGCACTAGGATATGGAATGCCTATTATTTCTTCAGATATTCCTATAGCTATTGAATTATTAGAATCTAAAAATATAGCTTCGTTTTTTAAAAGTGAGGACATAAATTCTTTAACTATTCAATTAGAAAATGCAATAAAAGAAAATTGTTTAAAAGGGAAAAGCAGAAATGCAAAAGAGTATTCAAATGAATTTAAGATTGAATATATATCTAAAATGTGGAATGAATTATTTATAGATGTATTAAAATGAGTGAATCAAGACTACATAAAAGTTATCTTAATGCAAGAATAAATTTAATATTTTATTTCCTATCATTATTTTTTTCCTTCTTCTCACGTAAAATATTCTTAGATTGTTTAGGAGCTGATTTTATAGGACTAACAGGTACATTAGGAAATATATTAGGGTATTTAAATCTTGCAGAATTAGGAATAGGTGGAGCAGTAAGTTTCTTCTTATTTAAACCTCTTCAGCAGCATAATAAAGAACAAATAAATGAGATTATATCATTGTTTGGATATTTATATAACAAGATCGGAAAATTTATATTAATTGGTGGAATTGTAATTAGTGCATTTTTTCCTCTAATCTTTATTAAGGCTAATGTAAGTATGGGAATAATCTATTTCTCATTCTATTCTTTCTTATTCTCATCATTAGCCGGATATTTTATAAATTATCGTCAGTTACTGCTAAATGCCGATCAGAAGAATTATATTGTTGCAATATATTTTCAGACATCCAATCTTGTAAAAATAGGTATTCAAATATTTTTAGCTTATAAATTTAGTAATTGGTATTTATGGGTATCAATAGAGTTCATGTTCTCTGTATTGGCATGTTTAATTCTTAATTGGAAGATAAATAAGGAATATCCATGGCTTAAAACTAATATAAAGCAAGGAAAATCGCTACTAAAGAAATACCCTGATATAATATTCAATACAAAGAATGTTTTTATCCATAAAATAAAAGATTTCTTATTGACAAAGAGTGATGAGATACTTATTTTTGCTTTTGTATCATTAAAAATGGTAGCATACTATGGTAATTATGTAATGATAATAAACAAAGTTTCTCTATTGTTTATATCTGCCTTTGATGGGATAGGAGCCGGAGTTGGAAATTTAGTTGCCGAAGGAGATAAGAAAAAAATAATAAATGTGTTTTGGGAACTAATGGCTATAAGATATTTCATAGCCGGATTTATGTGCATATCATTATATTTATTTACTAACCCATTTATTGAGTTATGGCTTGGAAAGGAATATTTACTTAGCAACACAATATTAATATTGCTCCTTATTAATCTATTTATTATGCAAACTCGTGGTGCTGTCGATATGTTTAATCACGCATATGGACTTTATGCGGATACATGGTCGGCATGGGTAGAATTAATATTAAATTTATCAATTACCATTATAATTGGAATCCATTATGGTATAATTGGAATTTTATTAGGTAAAATAATAAGTGTTTTAGTAATTGTGGTATTTTGGAAACCATATTATCTCTTTACTTCCGGACTCAAGTTACCTATTATATCTTATTGGAAAGGAGTCATTCGATTTTATTTGATTAATATAATATCGTGGGTTATAGTTTTAATAATATCCTATTATCTCCTACCTATTAACTCCTTAAATCTATTAAGTTTGTTTTTTTATGCAGTTTCTTTGGTAATAATATATATCATTGTAAATATTTCTTTTATGTATTTTTGTGCGAAAGGTATGAAGCCATTTCTATTTAGAATTTTAAAAAGATAATATGAAGTATTCAATAATAACTATAAACTATAACAATAAAGATGGTTTAAGAAAAACCATTGAGAGTGTAATAAATCAGACTTGCAATGATTTTGAATATATAATAATTGATGGTGGCTCTACAGATGGAAGTGTAGATGTAATAAAAGAGTATGCTGATAAAATAGATTATTGGGTGTCGGAACCTGATAAAGGAATTTATAATGCAATGAATAAAGGTGTTAAGGTTGCTAAGGGTGAGTATTTGAACTTTATGAATTCTGGTGACTGTTTTTATAATGATAATATCTTATGTGATGTAGAGCATAATTTATTATATGATATAATAGTAGGAAAGACAATAAGTGATACAAATATATTGATTGGTTATAATAAAGAAAATATAGGATTAATAGAACTTTTTTCAGGAACTCTTCCTCATCAAGCTTCATTTGTAAAACGTGTTATCTTTAATAAAAGGATATTTGATGAGAAATATAATATCGTTTCAGATTGGAAATTTTACATAGAGACTTTGGTTATTGATAATTGTAGCTTCTATAATATTGAGAACATAATATGCTTATTTGATATGAATGGAATAAGCTTAACGAATGTTGAATTAAGAAATAATGAAAGGAAGGCCGTTTTGAATGAATTATTTCCTGAGAGGATATTAAATGATTATTTTTATTTCACACTCACAAAGTCATCATTGCAAGAATTAGCTCCTCTTTTTAACAAAACTTATAGGTTCGAAAAGATGATATATTCTGTTGTAAAACTATTGATAAATATTAGATATTTAGGAAGAAAAAAATGTTAGATTTATTACTCTTAAATATTCTTCATAAGAAAGAGAACTTTTTCTTTACTAATTTCGATAAAATTATACATATAATAGTTGTAATAAATATAATGCTTGTTCTTAAAGCAAAACTATCTCCAAAAATATTAAATTGTGCCAATACTCTTTTTATAATACTAAAAAACATAATGTGCGTACAAAAAATACCCATAGAATGTGTCCCTATTATAGATAAAAACTTACTTATATAATATTTTTCGATTATTTTGGATAAATATATTACTAAATAAGTTCCTAAAATGCCAGTGATAATACAAGCTAATATATTATATCCATATTCTCTTACAGATAGATTAATATTGCCATTATAATATGATATAACCGAATAAAAAACAATCGTAATTAAAATAAGTAAATTGTTTTTTATATGATATTTATATGTTTTTATGATATATCCGGCATATATAAATATGGAAAATATAAAAGCACTATCTACGCTTCAAGGTAATAAAACTTTTATTTTAGAAAAAATAGTACCTATTATTATATATAAAAATAATATATAATAATGGTATCTGCTTTTTATTATAAATATAAAAAGGATGAATGATACAAATAATGCTGTTAAAAACCATGTAGGAGAATTGTCTGATAAGAGAATTATATTACTATTACTATCTAATGTATAAATGCTATATCTTGAATATATAATACCTATTATTGAATATTTTATATTTTGGCCAAATAATAAATCTAATGGGAGAAGTAATATGTTATAGAAGAGGTAAGGAAGAAGTAATTTTCTTGCTTTATTTGTAATAAATTTATAAGTATTTACATTATTCTTATATGTATATCCAGATATTACAAAAAACAAACTAACAAAAACAGGTGAAATTAACCACCATATATAAGGCAATCCTCCAATATGTGAGTATTCGACAAATAATATTCCTATTCCTTTAGAAATATCAATCCATCTATAATAACTATCTTTATTGTTTATATTCATTTATCAGATGTATTAAACTACTCATCTTTTTTCTTAATATTATAAATATCATATATAGCTTTGGGGATAATATAAATATTTTATGTGTGTATGAAGAGGAATGGTGAGTATATTTCCTGATTAAAGATGTTACATAATGATTGTATTGGTTTATATGCTTATTATAAAATATCTCATATGTTTGTATCAAATCGGAAACTAGATTGCTCTTCCGATCTATTATTATCCATTATAATAAAAGCATCAATAAATGTAAGGTATTTATTTATGCTTGTTGTTGATTTTATTGCAGAGAAAACAGCACTATTATTATGTATAATATAATGATATAAAGGTGTTGTTGTATAATAGGCTTTGTTTATATGAAGAGTATATTGAAATACAAATAATCTATCTTCATTAAAAAATATTTCATTATCAAATTTAATATCATATTTGTCAATGATGCTTTTTTTGTATAATTTATTGTAAATATATCCTTGATATCTATAATATTTGTCTTTTCCAAATAATGAAAGTATTGTAGCTCTTCTTTCAGATAAATAGTTATCCTTATCATCTATTTTATAAATAATATCTCCATTAATATTTTCTTTTATATATCCGCATACAGATAAATCAATATCATAACCATTAAAAGGCTTATATAGCATCTCAATATAGTTTTTTTCTATATAGTCATCTCCATCAATAAAAACTAGGTATTTTCCTCTCGCTTTTTTTATGCCTTCATTTCTAGCACTACTAACTCCATTGTTTTCTTTTGTATATAATTGAAACTTATTATACTTATTAACATATTCTTTACATATAACTTCACTGGTATCAGTACTACCATCATTTATTAATAATACTTCATAATTAGGATATGTCTGAGACAAAATGCTATCTAGACATTTTTTAAGGAATTGTTCAATATTATATATTGGTATAATTATTGATATTAATGGTAACATAATTATTTTAATGAAGATAACTGTAGATTTTATTTACAATATTGATTTCTTTTTCATCAAATTTTCTAGCAAAAATGTAAGGAGAACTTATAAGTTCATCATAATCATTTATTCTCCATATATATGGAGAACCTCGTTTCCAGCATATTTTTCGCATACATCCTTTATATTCATCATTAATATTATAAATGTTATTCTTTAAATCTGAGTTCCATAATAAGGTTTGTAGAAAAATTTCGTCTGCGCAAAAGGAAAATTTATAAATCTTATATATAAACTTCTTGTTTTCTATTAAATATTTTACGCAATTATTAGTAATGCTGACCCAATTAGCACCTTTCATAAAATCAATGCCTCGATTTCTTTTAATTTTATAATTAATTTGTAATGCTATTAGTTTCCAATGAATTCTTGTATAAATGGATCCACTATCTTTAAGATTATTCGTGAAAAAATGAAAGTTTTGTACTCTAAAAAGTTGCTCTTTTATATCATTACAAGGTAGGAATCCAACGAATTCTTTTGGATAATTATTATTAAACCAATTATGTATATATTCATTATCTTTTATAGGTAGGTCTACTCCAGATAATAAATGGTAATATTTATATGGCCCTTTATTATATGCTTCATTAAAAAGATAAATTTCAAGCTCTATCTGACTAAAACTGCCCCATCTAACGTCAAACCTCTGTGGAGACATATATAAATTAGATTTTTGGGGCTCGTATAAATCTTTAGGTATCGTACTTTTCTTATCTATATGAAGGTATATATCATTTTTTGTATAGTCTAATAATTCTAGTAATACATTTAATATTCTAAAATTATTATGAGCCATTATAATAAAAGCATGCTTTTCCATCTTTATAGCTTAAATAGTTTATAAATTATATTATTTTTAATTTTTCTTAAACTATATCTTAAATTACTTGGGTTACTAAATGTTTCATTATCGTTGAGTGGCATAATAATTGGTACATATTTTACTTTTAAGTCATTCTTTTGAACATATACATTTATTAGCCTTTCTGATAGATACCCAAATAATCTTGCTTGATCTTCGTATCCTGATAACTTGACTCTTTTTTCAACTTCAAATAGTATCGAAAATAGCCAATGAGAGTAATTATTAAAATGTTTTTTTGTAGTAATAAACATATTATAATTAGATAGAGCATTGTTATGATAAAAGAATTCATCGAAAGCCGAAATGTAATCTGGGTATTTTTCAGTAATTACTTCACGTAGAATCCTAAAATCATTATTAATATGAAATATAGAGTATTGAGTAAAAAGATTGTAAGGATAACTTCTTTTAGATGGCAGTATAATATCGTATTTTGTTAATAGATTTTCTAAATTAGGAAAATTATAGGTGTTTTCTTTAAAGTTTGATTTATGAATGAAACTCCTATCAGGAGAAAAATATTTAAATCTTCTTTTAAAATCAAAGAATCGTCTATAGTGATTAAGTCCTATAATCTCACACTCTAAATTCTTCCAAGCCCAATAATGTGCTGTAAGTTCACAATAATTTTTGTTTTTATAAGATATATTATCTCCATTGTTATCATGAGTGTAAGGTAAATTAATGTCTGATAAAGCTGCTCCTACCTGAATAGGAAGGAAGTATTTATTATCAATCATAACTTCCTCTTTATGAGTACATATTAATATCTTTATAATTTTATTCATATTGTATTATTGTTTTTTATTACTTTCGCCGGATTTCCAACAACAACACTATTATCAGGAACATCTTTGGTAACTACACTTCCACCTCCAATAACACAATGATTACCAATTTTAACTCCTGCTACAATGACAACATTTGCACCAATCCAAACATCATTACCAATTATAATAGGAGAGGTGCTAACTTTCTGCTCATCGATTCTTTTATTTGGGTCAGAATATGTATGGTTGAGGCCTGAAATAACTACTCCTTGGGCTATATTAACGTGGTTGCCTATTGTTACAGGGCCAATAATAGTATTATGTAATCCAATACGGCTATGTGGGCCAATCCTTATTTCGCCTACAGCATTGTTTACACACGAATAATCTTCTATAACAGAATAGTCGCCTAATGTAAATGGATTAAAGGGGGTGATATCTTTTCTTACACTTTTATATATCACACTTCCTTTACCTCTCTTCATAAATAAAAAGAGAAAAGGACGTATCCACCAATTAGGCCGGGTCTTTACAGGGTGCATTATAAAATTATATATAATTTTCTTTATCCTGGGATTATTCTTTATGTACTCTTTTATATTCATATACTCTCTCCGTGTTCTGTATGGATAAATTTTTTAGATATCCCTTTAAGTCTAAATAAATTTATAATCATCATAATTATGAAAAATGGAACGTTTATCAATGCTGCTATCAGTTTGCTGTTTCGCATATATGATGGGATTGCAATATACAAAGAAATTATTATTAGTAATAATAGAATAATCCATCTTATCGAGTCTATGGGATTAAATAATAAATACATAATAGAAATTAACGATAATAACGCTATTAATATACTTCTGGGTAGAATTATAGATTCTATAGTTTTTAAAATATAATCTCTCTTTTTCTCTTTTATGGCTGTTAATAAATTAGGCAATAACAACATTGTCATATAGAACTGTGTAGATAACCATCTTCTCCTCTGATTATTTATATTTGTTTTTTTGTCTGTCTTTTCATCTTTGAAGGTAATATCTTTATCATATTCTATAAATATTTGTTGTTTTAGAAGCATTTCTTCAAGCTCTTTATCTTCGCCTGCACTACATAAGCTGTTTACATTATCTTTAAACCATTTAAATTCAAAAACCATACCCGATCCTATCAGTGCTGATGAAATATTTAATGCTGCATGTCCTTGTCTGAAAATAGTGTTGTTGGTCTCTTCTATAACTGCATCAAGCAACGATAAGCTATTGTTGATATTTTTGGCTTGGCGATGAGTTTGTAATGCTTTAAATGGTTTTGTATTTATATATTTGTTTATATTCGATAAATAGTCGGTAGGAATTATATTATCGGCATCTATTATTATTACATAATCATAATCTTTATCATTTATATATTTCATAGCCGTTTTAAGTGCTTTGGCTTTTGAGCTTTCCTCATAGTGAACTTCAACTACATTTATACCTATAGCTCGTAAATAATTATTGGTGCTGATATCCATCTGATCTGATATAACAAAAGTATCATATTGAGATATATTATACTCTGATGAAATAACAGAATTGATACAATCATTTATAACTTTATCTTCTTTGTATGCTGGGATAAGTATGGCAAATTTGTTGTAATGCGATTTGCTGATCTTCTTTAATGGCTTATAGAAATATGATGAAATTGAGAATATTAGAAGATATATTGCATTTATAAATAAATAAGAATACAATATTATCATGATAATATTAAGAATTGAGTAAATCATTTCTATTATTTTATATTGAATATCATTTTGAATAGTAGTTTTATTCCTATGAATGGGCTTAATTTCATTGCTTTGTTGAATTTCTTATCTACAAGATAGTCAGGGATGGCCATTGCCATAGAAAACATTACAATAATAAACAAAATCCACCATTTTATGCTTAATGACCACTCTATGAAAATGCATATTATGCCAAAGAAAACAATTATTCCTATAAGTAATCCTTTAGAAAGTATTCCCCAATGAATAATACGATCGGCATAATCAAAGTTTCCGCTAAGTAATGCATTGGGAAGATGTTTTACATTTTTAAAGAATGAACGGTATTGAGCATATATCCAATATGTTTGCTGATTATAGAATTTATTACGATTTCCTACTTTTATAGCATAAGTATATGTGTCGTCCAGATAATCAATAAAAATTCGTTCTTTTAATAGTAACGATTCCAGTGCTTTCTCATCTTCATCGTCTTTTATTTTATTAATATTGGTTTTAAACCAACTATAGTCAAATGCCATTCCTGAACCATTAAGGGAAGAGGATAAACCAGCAGCTACATGGCCGCAACGTATAATGGAATTATCTATTTCGTCCGAAACTGCATCTATTACTGCTAGGCATGTAGGCCTTTCCTGTCGAACGCGATGCGTTTGTATAGCTGTAGAACCTGCCGAATATATATTATTAATCTTGTCAAGGAAATCAGTATCAGTAAGATTATCAGCATTTAATATTACGGCTATATCATACATGTTTTCATTAAGAACTTTTGTGGCTGCTTTCAAGGATTTTGTTTTAGAACTTTTCTTGAAATTTCCCTGAATTAATGTTATAGGTAATTGAGATAGTTGTAATATTGTATCGGGATGAAGATGATCTGCTATGACTATTATTTCATAACAATCTAAAGGATATTCCTGACGCATTAATGAACGCACTGTTGGTATAATGTATTCGTCGTCTTTATAAGCAGGTACCAGCACAGCAAATCTATGCTTTATTTTACTTTCCTTATAGAAGTCCTTGCGCTTAAATGTATACATAAGCGAAAATGCCATTAGGAATATAACAGTTGTTATGCAAATAATAAATGCTATAGTATCAAAGAAGTCGAATATAATCATATTTTTTTACGCTTTTTCATAATTAATTTATTGAAATCTATTGTTCCTTTATAGTAGGCTTTTATTGCGTCAAATCTCCAATTTATTAAAGCTTTTAATATATTTTTAGGTAAGACAATTAAATAACAGTATAAAATTATAAAAAATAATTCTATTCCTCTACGATTTTTGTAAGCAAATAATAATCTATTCCTTGATAGGTAATATATTTTAAGCGGACTGTCCTGACCTGTACTGCTACTATTTTTGTGTATTAATTCAAAATCGGGATCATACCATAATTCATACCCATGTTTATGAAATTTTTCACACCAATCCAATTCTTCATAATAAAGAAAATAATCAGTATCCATATATCCTATTTTATCTACTGCTTCTTTCTTACAAAGCATAGCTGCTCCATGAAGATAAGGAATAGGAGATGAGGGGAAAAGAGAACTATCGGTACAGCCTTCTCCTATTGTATGATTCCTTAAAGTAATTGAAGATAACTTGGTAAAGCCGGCAAATTGAATGGTACGCTCATTATTGTTATCTCTTATAAGTGGTGATAGAGCTCCAATTGAAGAGGATGATGAGAGCCTTGTAATCAGTTTGTTAATGTTATCTTCTATTATTATTATATCATTGTTTAGGAAAAACAAGAATTTACCTTTAGCCTTTTCTATCCCTATATTATTTGCTCCGGCAAATCCTAGGTTTTTATCGCTCCTTATGGATATGATTTCAGGATACTTTTCTTTCAGCAATTTACTTTCATTATTTCTAGATCCGTTATCTATAACAATAATCTCGAATGAACAGGATTTTATATTATTATACCATGAATCAAGAAATTCGCAGGTATCATTAAGTCCATTATAGTTAACGGTAATGACTGTTATATCAATTTCCTGATTTCTCATGTTCAAGTGTATATTGTTTATCTAAATACGGTCCTATGAATACTAATGTAAGGCATGTATATACCATTAATCCATTTGGGAACTGAAAATTTATCATGTTTGCATACGATGCTACAAGTAGTCCTGCGCATCCGCATAACATTGCAGTTAAAGGTCCTCTTATTTCAGGATTCTTTATTTTGAACAGTAAAATATAACTTCCTATTGAATAAATGAAAAATTGAATTATTAAATATATTGTTAATCCAACTACTCCTGTTCTAATCCAAATATTTACAAGATCGGAATCTGGAGCGCATATAGATACAAAATAGAATTTATTTTTTGTAGATAAGATATCTCCTACACCGCTTATTCCAATTCCAAAAGGGACTTCGGACATATATGCTTTTAATGCTTTTTGATTTTCTAAACGTACTTGAAAAGAGGCATCTTCTATGTCGAATGCAGTTCTCATTCTTCGAACATACTGATTGTTGTTACCTATGGTCGTAAATTTTAGTATAAATATAAGTATTATAAAACAGATAGCTGATGCTGTAGTTAATTTCCAATTTTTTGCCAAGATTGTAAAAAGTGCCAACCCTGCAAATGGAACAGCTAATGCGGCACGCGTACCGGCAATCAATAATCCGTAGACTGCAAGAGCTGAAGCAAATAGGAAAAGAATCTTTATGATTTTATTCTTAATAAAAATTGATGATAATGATAATACAATACATGAAAAACCCATGCTGCAACCAAAATTTGCCGCATCGGTAAAGAAAGAGAAATATCTTATTCCTGAATATATAAGATGGGTGCTTGCTCCGCGAGTAGTAACCCATAAATATTCTGCACTGTCAAATCCATGTCTTTTTTGCCATATACCTTTCAAGGCTCCTAATATGGTAAGAACAGCCAGTAAAATAAGAAAGTACTGAATAAAGGAGTAATGTTTGCAACTTATTGATATAACGATGCAGGTTAAGAAAGGATATATCGCTAATGGACGTACTGCACGTAGCCATGCTTCAAAGTTTATTTCGCCTGTAACATCATTGCCAAGATTTATAATGCAGTAAAGCATCCATATAAATGTTAATACGGTATATATATTCAGTATCTTATTAAAATTATCTTGACGATATATTTGTCTGATTATAATGAATGTGAATATAATTGCAAATATTAAATCGAAGATATTGGTTATTGGAATAGGTATATTGATATATCTTCCTAATCCCATAATAAAATAATTAACTACATATAGAAATGTTAACGATACGGAGGTTTTTGCTACTCCAAAAGATATAGCTAATAAAACAATTGGAATTAAAGCTATACCGAAACCTAACTTAACATCATATATAAGACTTATGTAAATGCATGCAATTACTCCTAATGATATAATTAGAAATCTAGCTGAACGTTGAGATATTTCATTTACAATTGTGTTATTCATTCTCTGTTCTAGAATAATCTGTTGATGTCAATCCTAATTGTGATATACGATATTCCAAATTACTAAAATATGTATATGGAGGTAATTGGCCGGTAAAGTCCTCTACTGCACTTCTGTCTGCCTGAGTAAGGAACAGGAATAATGGTGTAGCAGGATCCTTTTTGTCGAGCAAACGGTTATAAGTCAGCTGATCAATATCTTTCCATGTTCTGTTAGCCCTTACTACTAATATATTTATAGCTGCTTCGTTTAGCAACGATGCAGGAAATGGATTGTTTTTAAGTATGGGATATTCTACTATTATTATTTCATCATCTTCTTCTATATCGGGACAGATGTTACGAACTGAACTTGCTTGGACAAACGAAACATCTTCACTTAAGAAGTCTTCGTCGTGAACTATACGGCGTACATTTATTCCTATGCTATTCCAATAGCTTTCCAAATCTTTGCTTACGTGAGTTTTACCATCCTTATGTTCGGTACTTAATATATTTACGATGCGCATTTTCTTTCCATTAAGATATGGAAGTATTGACGAACTTAACTGTTTTATAGCCATATTTTCTATAGCCTTATTGTATCGTCTGTATCGTAAGGAACTTTTTTTAGGATAAGCTCCTATAATATCTGCAGTGGTGAGCCTATGAGCACGTATTTTGTCGCGTAATGTATGATCTAGAATCTCTATAATAAGAAAATAGCCTACGATAAATAATAATGCTCCCAACATAACCGACAATATAATCATTTGATTGTTGCTGGATGATGAATTTAAAGGGAATAAAGGAGGATTCATTACTTTTAGGGTAGCAGCTGTCATTTCCAGATTTTTTTGTCGAAGTATAGCTTGATTAAGCGCTCCCATTATAGATATATAATTGTTCTCGACAAATCCTATATTTCTCTCTTTACGATTAAGGGTTGCTCCGATAGGAGAGTAGTATAGAAAATCTTCATCAAGTTTTTGGCGCATTACATTCTGGGCTTCCATTTCTGCTTGAGTTTTCTCTTTTAATACCACCTGCTCTAACCATTGGTCTACCAAAGTTTCATATGAAATGTTATTTGTTGATGCAGCTTCCTCACTTAACTGCTTGGCTATATCATTTATACTCTTTTCTGCTTCATCTAGCTTTTTCTTATCTTTTGTTACTTCGTCTCTTTCTTCATGATTAGTTACAGCTTCTTTAACTGATATATTGCTATTTAGTGAAGAAATTTGCTGTAACTTATCAATGAATTTATTGTTCGTACGTATAACGTTTGCAAGACTGCCCAACTTCTTTTCATAGAAGTTTATAAGAGCATTTGAAGTTGAATTGTTTATAAGAAGACTATTTTCCATAGTTTGTTGGCCGGCATCCATCATTGTTACCTGCTTTGTTTGTTCGGCATAGTTAATTATACGATTTTTTATATTATATTCTATAAGTGAATCTTCGGCAGAAGTTAATTGAGTACCCAAACGAGATAATTCCTCGCGGAAGAACTTTATTACATTATTAGTTTCGCCGTATCTTAGGTCACGATATTGCTTAACGAATTCTTCGTTAAGTATATCCAAAGTATTATAAGTTATGCCTGGATCGTTTGCGCTATATCCTATTTCAATCATATCGCTGTTACCAAGTTGAGCCACCTTTATCTTTTCACTCAATGATGCTATACTGAAATATGGATGTTTGTAATTAAGCAATTGATATATATAATTGTTTACGGACGGACGCTCGTATGCCATAAGGTTATTGTAAGTTTTCTCTTCATCCTGTTTGTCTATTAATGGGCGAAGTTCGCGAGGTAACCCTTGATCTAGAAGTTTAAAATGTTCGGCTGTTATGTAGCTTGTATTGCGCTCAGGGTCGCCGTAAATAAGACATCTTGTAAGTAACTTTAATGAAACTGCCTTGAGCGTGCGCTCTGTAGTGATTATATTGATAAGATTACTTAGGTGAACTTTAGCATTTCTGCTATCGGATGCATCTACATTATATCCCGTAATTATACCAGTGTAGATAGTTGTCTTTACATCGTAGTTTTTCTCTACATTTCTTGTAAATATCCAAGTAATGATTCCGGCACACAATGGCACTATAATCATCCACCATCTTATTCTATAAAAGAATCTTATTATATATCTTAAAAATTCCATATATATCTATTTTGTAGGAAAAAGTTCGGTTTTTGATATAATCTCAAGTACTAACAGTTGCTCTTGAATGGTAGCACGCATATTTTCAAATCCTACATGTGCTTCATATTCCTTTTTCTTAGTCTCTGCCACCTCAGTTAAAGTAGTGCGCCTGTTTCTGTATTCCTGTTCGGCTGTGGCAGATGCGCCTTTATATAATGCCATATATTCAGAAGAGCGTTTCAGAATTTCTATATTGGACTGTATAGACACATAAAGAGTTGCTATTTGCTGTTTTAATAAATCATAAGCCTGTTCTTTTGCCAGCTCTGCTTTTTCGACTGCTATTTTCTGTCGTTTTACTTTTCCGCTTATGTCAAGTAATGATTCTATTGGTATATTTACATTTCCTCCTACATTCCAGTAAGTTTGTTCTATGCCTGTATATTGGTAGAATATAGGCGTAAGCTGATCTGTTTGCGTACCGTAATTATCAGTAACTCCATGAGCTATAGATGCTCGGGCACTGAAAAAACTGAGCCAATTCTTCTTTTCTTTTGATAGCAGTCTTTTTTGGAGCTGTTTTTCTTTTTCGAGAATTGCTACACTTGGATTTTTTGCTGCATTGGAATATAATACGCTTAATGGAGGCAACTCCAGAGTTTCCAGATTTATGGTAGTTTGTGAAGGTAGTGCTTCTGTATTTATTGTGTCTGTTTGGATGTATTCCTTTTTACTGTTTCTCTGTGAAAAGCAGTCTACCTCCATAAATAAACATAATAGAACAATGACATATATCTTTGCATCTTTCATAAATAGATGTTTTTTATAAAAAAATTAAACTTCTCCCCGTTGAATGAATGCTGTAAATGTTTTAAAAAGTATTTTTATATCCAACCATAAAGAGAATTCTTTGGCATATTTTAAATCAAGTTTTTTTCTTTCTGTGGCCGACATGCTACCTGAATCTCCTCTCTTTTCTACTTGCCACAGCCCTGTAAGTCCGGCAGGAGCTAGAAAACGATCTATACTATCATCGTCTGTAAGCATTTCTGCTTCGTATAATGGTAATGGACGATTGCCCACTAATGACATGTCTCCTTTTATGATATTTATTAGTTGAGGCAATTCATCTATGCTTAGTTTTCTTATAATCTTGCCAACTTTAGTAACACGGGGATCATTGTTTATCTTTACAAATGGTGATTTTTTATTCGACTGATTTTTATTGTTTATGTCTTTTTCAGGAATTATAAAATCGTCTGATATCAATAAAGCACCATTGTCATCGAACTTAAAGTCGCTTAAGTCATCTAAAGATAGTTCATGTTCATTCTTGTTATCTGTCTGTTGAGCATATTGATTTAAATCTTCCATTTCCTTTAGTCTTTTGTCGGCATCAAGATACATGGAACGGAATTTGTAAAAATCAAATATTGTATAGTTAGATCCTACTCTTTTGGCCTTATATATTATAGGACCTTTACTTTCAAGTCTTATAAGTATAACTGTAAGAATAAAGACCGGAGATAGGACTATTAAATTTAGTGTAGCAAAAACTAAATCAAATATACGTTTCCAGAGAGGGAGTATAAATTTCTTTTGTTTCTCTTTTTCCCGCTCTTTTTCTCTCTCTTTCTTTATGTTGGCATAAAGTAGCTCCTGGCGTTTTTTTATAAGATTTAGTTTGTGTAAGAAATTATCTTTGGTTATTAATGAAGATATTGTGTCATTAATACCACTTTTTAAATAAGCTTTACGCTCTTCTTCTGAGAGCTTGTCGGTAATTAATATTATATATGCTTGATGAAATTTCTTGCGAAATGAAATAATACTACTTATATCATTGCTCAATTCTCCCTGCTCAAATAATATTATAATATTTTGATGGACTTTAAGATTAAGACAAATGAAGATAGCATCCTGATAATTCACGGCATATATCATTTGCAAATCTTCCACCTTTCCAAGTCTTGGCAAAAAATCTTTGTTATTACCTATATATAATAAATTGGTCATAGTCTTAATCTATGATTTTCTTAATCCTGATTTTTAATTCCATTGGATTAAATGGCTTTACAATATAATCTTCTGCTCCCTCTTCAAGCAAACGTACGCGCTCGCTTGTGCTGTCTTCGCTACTTAATATTATTACCGGAATATCTTTGAATAGTTCATTGCTTTTTATCCATGTTAGAAAATCATCACCTCTCATTTCAGGCATTCTTATATCTGAAATAATTAAATCGGGAGTATTACCTTCCTGTAACCATTTCATGCCTTGCACACCATCGGCAAGCCAGATGCATTCGTAATCATTTTTTAGATAAATAGATAGAACTTTTGCAATAGTTTCTTTATCGTCAAGTATTAATATTCTCTTATTCATTGTTGGAAAATAATTAGTGTAATGCAAAAATAATTAAAAAGAATTGATATGTTATATAAATAAGTTTTTTTTTATTACGATAACAAGATGTAAAAGTAATCTAATTGTAATAACAAGTTGTAACTTTTATGAATTTATAATGTAAAGAATGGGAACTGATAGTATTGTAAATCAATAAGTTTATATTGTATTTATAAAGATAAGATGTAATAACATATTGTATATTGTATGATATATATCTAATTGAATTATAGTGTTTTATAACATAATAAAAAATATAATAAATGTAGGTTGTGTTGTAAAAAGTATATATATTTGCATCGTTTTTAAAAGATGTATTATGATAAATGAAAATAAGAATATAAATCTTCATATATCTGTTGATTGTGTTTTGATAGGATTTGATGGAGAAAACTTCAAGGCATTATTGGTGCGTCAGATGGGAGGAATCTCAGGCGATAATTATAATACTATGAAGTTACCTGGAAGTTTAATATATGATGATGAAGACTTGGATGAAGCTGCTAAAAGAGTTTTGAATGAGCTTACAGGACTTAAAAATGTAAAGATGACTCAATTTAAGGCTTATGGTTCAAAAGATAGAACACGAAATCCAAAAGATGTTGTCTGGTTGGAGCGTTTTCATCAGTTAGATGAAAGAAAGATAGATAGAATAGTTACTATTGCTTATTTATCACTCGTTAAGATAGACAGGAAATTAGAGGATCTCTCGGATAAATATGATGCTAGTTGGATGAGTGTAAATGAAATAGAAACTCTTGCCTTTGACCATTTACAAATTCTTAAAGATGCACTTGTTTATATAAGACATTATGTAGAAATAGCTCCATCGTTAATGTTCGATTTATTACCAAGAAAGTTTACTGCTGCACAGCTTAGAACTCTATTTGAACTTATATACGATAAAACTTATGATGTAAGAAACTTTCATAAGAAAATTTCATTGATGCCTTATGTCGTAGCTTTAGATGAAAAGCAGATAGGAGTCAGTCATAGAGCTGCAAGATTTTATAAATTTGACAGAACTATTTATAACAAGTATGGAAGATAAATTTAATATATAAATAATTATACAATGTATTTATTAGGTTACGATATTGGAAGTTCTTCGGTAAAAGCTAGTTTGGTTAATGCAGAAAGTGGCAAATGTGTTGCATCTGCTTTTTATCCTAAAAGTGAAGCACCTATTATGGCGTCTCAAAAAGGATGGGCTGAACAAGAACCTGAAAACTGGTGGGAGTATCTTAAGCTCTCTACTAATGAAGTTATGAAAGAGAGTGGAATTGCTGCTCAAGAGATTGCGGCGATAGGTATTTCTTATCAGATGCATGGATTGGTATGTGTAGATAAGAATCATAAAGTATTGCGACCAGCTATAATCTGGTGTGATTCTAGAGCCGTTCCTTATGGACAGAAGGCATTTAATGATCTTGGAAATGAAACTTGTCTTCAACATTTGCTTAATTCACCCGGTAATTTTACTGCATCAAAGCTTGCATGGGTAAAAGAACACGAACCGGAAGTTTATGAGAAGATATATAAGATTATGCTACCGGGCGATTATATAGCAATGAAACTTACAGGAGAAATCTGTACTACAATCTCTGGACTTTCCGAAGGAATGCTTTGGGATTTTAAGAAGAATGATGTAGCAGATATTTTAATGAAGTATTATGGATTCGATAAGTCGCTGATTGCTGATATAAAGCCAACTTTCTCGGAGCAGGGAAGAGTTAATGAATGGGCTGCTGCAGAACTTGGACTTAAAGCGGGTATTCCTATTACATATCGTGCCGGTGATCAACCCAATAATGCCTTGTCGCTTAATGTGTTTAATCCTGGAGAAATAGCTTCTACGGCAGGTACTTCTGGAGTTGTATATGGTGTTAATGGAACTGTTAATTATGATCCAAAATCAAGGGTAAATACTTTCGCTCATGTAAATCATTCTACAGATATTACTAGACTTGGCGTTCTTCTTTGTATAAATGGTACTGGTATTCTTAACTCATGGATAAAGAGAACTGTTGCTCCCGAAGGTATATCGTATGGTGAAATGAATGAGTTGGCTGCACAATCTGAAATAGGAAGCAAGGGTATAAGCATTCTTCCTTTTGGTAACGGAGCCGAGCGTATGCTTGAAAACCGTGAAATTGGATGTTCGGTAAATGGAATAAACTTTAATCATCATACAAAGGCCGATATAATAAGAGGCGCACAGGAAGGAATTGTATTTTCATTTAAATATGGTATTGATATAATGGAAAGTATGGGTATACCTGTAAAGAAGATCCATGCCGGGCATGCAAATATGTTCCTTAGTCCTTTATTTAGAAATACTTTGGCATCTATTACCGGGGCTGTTATAGAGCTATATGACACAGACGGATCTGTAGGAGCGGCTAAGGGTGCCGGAATTGGAGCAGGCATTTATAAAGATAACAATGAAGCTTTTGCTTCTTTAAATAAGCTTGAGATTATAGAGCCCGATTTAGTAAATAAAAATCAATATGATGAGGCTTATGCAAGATGGAAAAAATGTCTTGAAAAGAATATGAATTAATAAATAGTATATTTTTAATAGTTAAATAAAAAAATTATGGCAACAAAAGAGTACTTTCCTAATATAGGAAAAATTAAATTCGAAGGTAAAGAAAGTAAGAATCCAATGGCTTTCCGTTATTATGATGCTGAAAAGGTTATAAATGGAAAGAAAATGAAAGACTGGCTACGTTTTGCAATGGCATGGTGGCATACTTTATGTGCAGAAGGTGGTGACCAATTTGGTGGTGGTACTAAGACTTTTCCTTGGAATGGCGATGCTGATAAAGTACAGGCTGCAAAGACTAAAATGGATGCAGGTTTTGAGATTATGCAAAAACTTGGTATTGAATTTTATTGTTTCCATGATACTGATTTATGTCAAGAAGCGGATACTATAGAAGAGTATGAAGCAAATCTTAAGGCTGTTGTAGCTTATGCTAAACAGAAACAGGCTGAAACCGGTATTAAATTATTGTGGGGTACTGCTAATGTATTTGGTGATGCTCGTTATATGAATGGTGCTGCAACTAACCCTGAATTTGATGTAGTTGCCCGTGCTGCTGTTCAGATAAAGAATGCTATTGATGCTACAATAGAACTTGGTGGTAGTAATTATGTGTTCTGGGGCGGTCGTGAAGGTTATATGTCACTTCTTAATACAGATCAGAAGCGCGAAAAAGAACATTTGGCTCAGATGTTGAAAATGGCACGTGACTATGCTCGTGGAAAAGGATTTAAAGGTACTTTTCTTATTGAACCAAAGCCAATGGAACCTTCTAAACATCAGTATGATGTAGATACTGAAACTGTAATAGGTTTCTTGAAAGCTCATGGATTAGATAAAGATTTCAAGGTTAACATCGAAGTAAATCATGCTACTCTTGCAGGTCATACTTTCGAACATGAATTGGCAGTAGCAGTTGATAATGGCATGCTAGGATCAATTGATGCAAATCGTGGTGACTATCAGAATGGATGGGATACTGACCAGTTCCCAATTGATAATTATGAATTGACTCAGGCAATGATGCAGATTATTCGCAATGATGGTTTGGGTAACGGTGGTACTAACTTCGATGCTAAGACTCGTCGTAATTCAACAGATTTGGAGGATATATTTATTGCTCACATCTCGGGTATGGATGCTATGGCACGTGCTTTGGAATCAGCAGCGGCTATATTGAATGAGTCTCCATACAAGAAAATGTTAAGCGATCGTTATGCTTCATTTGACGCCGGAAAAGGTAAGGAATTTGAAGAAGGTAAGCTTAAACTTGAAGATCTTGTAAAGATTGCTAAAGAAAATGGTGAACCTAAAGTTGTTAGTGGAAAACAAGAACTTTATGAAGCTATTGTAAATATGTATTGCTAATTATAGATTAAAGTCTTTGATAATAAACGATTGCCATTTAATAAATGGCAATCGTTTTCTTTTTTATATAAATATTTTATAATTTTGTTTTCTATTAATCAGAATTGCTATGGATGTAAATAATAACAACAATCTTGTAATAATGGCCGGTGGGGTAGGAAGTCGGTTCTGGCCTATGAGTACTCCTGAATTGCCTAAACAGTTTATTGATGTTTTGGGATGTGGTCGTACTTTATTACAATTGGCAGCCGATAGGTTTAAAGGAATATGTAAATTGGAAAATATTTGGGTGGTAACATCTGAGAAATATTTATCTATAGTTAAGGAACAATTGCCACATATTCCAGAAGGTAATATTTTATGTGAACCTTGTCGTCGAAATACTGCTCCTTGCATAGCTTATGTAAGTTGGAAAATAAAAAAGAAAAATCCTAATGCAAATATTGTTGTAAGTCCAAGTGATCATATAGTAATGGATACTATGGAGTTTCAAAGAGTAATAAAATCTGCATTGGGCTTTACTGCACAATCGGATGCGATTCTTACTTTAGGAATGAAGCCTACGCGTCCTGAAACAGGATATGGTTATATAGAGGCCGAATTGTCAGCTTCTTCTACTAATAACAAAGAAGTTTTTCGAGTTGATTCGTTTAAGGAAAAGCCCGATTTGGAAAGAGCTAAAAAGTATATTTTGAAGAATAATTTCTTTTGGAATGCCGGAATATTTGTATGGAATGTTAAGACTATTGTTAATGCTATTAGGGTTTATCAGCCATCAATAGCCAATGTTTTTGAAAGAGCAATGCCTTATTTTTATACAGATAAAGAGCAGGAATTTATAAATAAAGAGTTTCCTTTGTGTGATAATATATCTATAGACTATGCAGTTATGGAGAAGGCGGATGAAATCTTTGTATTCCCTGCAGACTTTGGCTGGAGCGATTTAGGAACATGGGGATCGTTGCATGAAAATAAACAAAGAGATTCACATAATAATGTGTGTATAGGGGAGAATATAAAGTTGCATGAAACCAGAAATTGTGTAATTCATACTACAGAAGAAAAGAAAGTAGTTGTTCAGGGATTAGATGGATATATAATTGCTGAGAAGAATGATACGCTTCTTATATGTAGATTGAATGAAGAGCAAAGAATAAAGGAATTCTCGGAAGACTGAATCTTTATCTAATTATATTTAATATATAATAGATTTTGCCCCTATATCATGTATATGATGTAGGGGCAAAATCTTAAAATAGCTATAAGTGGATATCTGTTTTTTATATGATATTCCTATTTAGTAGCTTTAATTGCATTGTCATAATCCGGTTCCTGAGTTATTTCTGGTACCATTTCTGAATATACAACTTCTCCATTAGGATTTATTACAACGACTGCACGAGCTAATAATCCTTCCAATGGGCCATCTGTCATCAATACTCCGTATTTTTCTCCAAAATCAGAAATGTTTCTGAAGTCTGATAAAGCAATAACATTGTTTATTCCTTCTACACTGCAGAATCGACCTTGTGCAAATGGTAAATCTTTTGATATTGCCAATACATGAGTATTAGGAAGTGAAGCTGCCAATTCATTGAATTTTCTTACTGAAGTAGCACATACACCGGTGTCTAGACTAGGGAAGATGTTCAATATAAGGAATTTACCTTTACCATCATTTAACTTATAAATACTCAGATCTCCTTTTACCATTTCAAAATCAGGAGCTTGATGACCTGCTTTTACGAAAGTTCCTGCAGTCTTTACAGGATTTCCCTTGAATGCTGTTTTTGCCATAATATTTATTTTATAGTATTATTAATAAACAATGATAATTTAAAAAAGGTTTTATATTAACAAACAACTTTTTTCCTGGCTTTGTAAATGAGTGTTATTACTATCAAAACCCCTATAGCAAGGAATACATATCCTAATTCATGACTGTACATAGTAACTGTTTCCATAAGCTTGTCTTCTGGTACAACCGACTGTAGGTAATAACCTATACCAGCTAGTATAGAATTCCATAAACCAGCTCCTAATGTTGTATACAAAAGGAACGTAGAGAGTTTCATCTTAGCTAGTCCGGCAGGTATTGAAATAAGCTGTCTTACTGCTGGTATCAGTCTTCCAATAAAGGTAGAAAGAGCACCATGTTTGTCGAAGTAATGTTCAGCATTTTCAACTTTAGCCTTATCTATTAGGCACATATGTCCAAATCTGCTGTTGGCAAATTTGTAAACAATAGGTCTTCCTACAAAATAAGCTATATAGTAATTAACTAAAGCTCCAATATTAGCACCTAATGTTGAGAAAAATATTACAAGAAATATGTTTAGATCACTATTGCTTCCTGCTGCCTTATATGCCGCAGGAGGTACTACTACTTCCGAAGGAAAAGGAATAAAAGAACTCTCGATTGCCATTAATATTGTTATAGTCCAATAATTAAGGTTGTCCAAGCACCATTGTATGAAAGCTACTGATTCCATTAATTTATTATCGTGTTTTAGTTTTTATTTATTTTACTCCAATTATCTTTTAATGAAACAGTTCTGTTAAAGATAAGGTGTTCTTTTGTCGAATCTTTGTCAACATTAAAATATCCTATTCTTTGGAACTGCAGATAATCTAAAGGCTTTGCTTCTGCTAAATATTTCTCTACGTAACATTCTGTTAGAATATTTAAAGAGTCAGGATTTATCATCTCTTTCATTGCTCCTAATGCATCACAGTTTTGTGCTTCACGAATAGCAGACATCTCGTCTCTAGGGTTTTCTGCTTTCCAAAGTCTGTCGTATAGTCTAACTTCTGCTTTTAGACAATGATTGCAGCTTACCCAATGAAGTGTTCCTTTTACCTTACGACTACTTCCTGCCATTCCTGTCTTGCTGTCGGGATAATATTCTGCATATACTTCAATTATATTGCCTTCATCATCTTTCTTGCATCCCGTACATTTTACTATATATGCATTTTTAAGACGTACTTCCTGGCCGGGTGTCATGCGGAAAAACTTCTTAGGAGCATCTTCCATGAAATCTTCACGTTCCATCCATAATTCACGACTGAACTCTATAATATGAGTACCCGCTGCTTCATCTTCTGGATTGTTTATAGCTTCCATTTCTTCAACGTTTCCTTCAGGATAATTTGTAATGATAAGCTTTACTGGGTTTATTACTGCCGAAACGCGAGTAGCACGAGTATTTAAATCCTCACGAACTGCACTTTCTAGTAATGCAAAGTCATTCAATGCATCATAAGTAGTATATCCTATTTTATCTACAAATTTTCTTATTGATTCAGGAGAATAACCTCTACGGCGGAATCCGCATATAGTTGGCATTCGTGGATCATCCCATCCGTTTACAAGATTTTCTTTTACAAGAATTAAAAGATTTCTTTTGCTCATCAATGTATAATTCAAGTTAAGTTTGTTGAACTCGTACTGATGAGGACGATGATCATTTAAGTCTTCTTCATTTTTAACCCAATCTACAAAAAGATCATATAAAGGACGATGAGGTACAAATTCTAATGTACATAATGAATGAGTTACTCCTTCAAAATAATCACTCTGTCCATGAGCAAAGTCATACATAGGATATGCTTTCCAAGCAGTACCGGTACGATGATGAGGAGTTTTAACAATTCTGTAAATTATTGGATCGCGGAAATGCATATTAGGACTTGCCATATCAATTTTGGCTCTCAATACCATAGATCCCTCTTCCAATTCGCCACTGTTCATTTTATTGAACAGGTCAAGACTCTCATTAATAGGGCGGTCACGATATGGGCTATTCTTACCTGGGATTGTAGGCGTACCTTTCTGTTCTGCAATCTGTTCTGCCGATTGTTCGTCTATATATGCTTTTCCTTTTTTTATAAGTTCAATTGCAAAATCCCATAATTGTTGGAAATAATCCGAGGCATAATATTCATTACCCCATTCGAATCCAAGCCATTTGATATCTTCTTTAATAGCTTCTACATACTCAACATCTTCTTTGGTTGGATTGGTATCATCAAATCTAAGATTACAGATACCGTTGTGACGTGCTGCTATACCAAAATCAAGGCATATTGCTTTAGCATGTCCTATATGTAGATATCCATTAGGTTCTGGTGGAAAACGAGTCTGTACCTTTCCGTCGTTTTTCCCCTCCCTTAAATCATTCTCTACTATTTGTTCTATAAAATTCAGACTTTTCTTCTCTGGACCTTCAATGGTATTTACTTCAGTCATATTGATATATTTTATGCTTTTGGTGCAAAAATACATATTCTTTTTATTATCTCGTTTATTTCACTGGAATATATCCACCCTTTTTAATAATATTTTGACCCGTTTGTGATAAGATGAAATTTATGAAAGAGGCATTCTTTGCCTTGTCTTTTTTGTTGTAATAATAATATAGCGGACGTACTATTGGATATGTCTTATTTATTCCGTTCTCCATAGAGGGATATACATATTTATTATTGTCATATGATATTGATACAGGACTTACTTTATCTGAAAGATAAGCTAGTCCAACATATCCTATAGCTCCTTTAGTCTGACTTACTGACTGAATTACTGCACCTGTTGCAGGCATTGAAAGTATTCCACTCATATAGTTCTTGTTTTTTAAGGCTGACTCCTTGAAAAATTCATATGTTCCCGATGAGGTTTCTCTAGAATATACAATTATTTTCATATCTGGTCCGCCAACTTCCTTCCAGTTTGTTATCTTTCCACGGAAAATTTTTTCCAGTTGCTCTCGAGTTAGCTTTTTTACCGGATTATTGGGATTGACAATTACAGCTAATGCATCATAAGCGATTATCACTTCTTCTACATCTTGATTTGCTGCTTTTAGTTTCATCTTCTCGCCGAACTTTATGGCTCTTGATGCCATTGCAATATCAGTTGTGCCATCCATTAAAGATGAAATGCCTACACCGCTTCCTCCACCGGTTACTGTAATATTCTTATCAGGATAACTTTTCATATATGTTTCTGCTATTTCCTGAGTTATAGGCAATACAGTGTCGCTTCCCTTTATTTTTTGTGCCGATAAATCGATATAAAAGAAAAGGAATAATGCTGTAATAATTGTTATTAATCTAATACTCATAATATTATTGTATTTATTTTATGAAACAAATTAAACGGTTGAATGTTACGATAGGTTTAATAAAAGATTACAATAATGTTACAATATAAAAATATTACGAGTTGCTTTGGCTGGTGAAACATAAATGTAACATAAATGAAATAGAAACATAATACAGAATACATATATTCTTAATAGAGATAAGATTTATTTGCTGTCTATTATTAAAAGTTATAAATATATGAGAAAATTATATGAAAGTATTGTAGAAGGCTTACTTAGATGTAGTGGTTTTATTACCAGCATCGTTATTATATTAATAGTAGTATTCCTTTTTACGGAAGCTGGAGGGCTTTTTAAGAACAAAGAAATAGAGGATGGATATGTATTGTCTGTAAATAAAGAAAATACAATAAATCAATTAAATGCTGAACAGATAAAAAATATATTTGATGAAGAAATTACAAATTGGAAAGAAGTAGGCGGAAGCAATCTTAAGATAAAAGTATTTCGTCTAGAGGATTTATCCAAATATTTTTCGGAAGATCAATTGGGTAAAAACTATGAAAATGTAGAAACATGTCTGAATAAAGTAATAAATCAAAATAAAGGTATTATTGCATTTATACCATTACAATTTACAAAAAATAATTTTTCAGGAAAATTATTGAAAGATGCCAATATAAACTTTTCAGAAGTTTTTGCCGGTAAAGAGTGGTTCCCTACTGCTACGCCGGCTCCTCAGTTTGGTTTTCTTCCATTGATAACAGGTACTTTATGGGTTAGCTTTTTTGCAATTTTATTTGCATTGCCTTTTGGCCTTTCTGTAGCTATATATATGTCGGAAGTAACAAATAGTAGGTTTAGAAATATTCTGAAACCTGTAATAGAACTTTTAAGTGGAATACCTTCTGTTGTATATGGATTCTTTGGTTTGATAGTGATTGTACCGTTAATCCAAGATGTATTGGGCTTACCGGTAGGTGAAACAGGTTTGGCAGGTAGTATAATTCTTGCAATAATGGCTCTTCCTACTATTATTACTGTAAGTGAGGATGCAATGCGAAACTGCCCTCGAGCAATGCGTGAAGCTAGTTTAGCCTTAGGGGCCACAAAGTGGCAGACTATATATAAGGTAGTTATACCATTTTCAATATCGGGTATTACATCGGGTGTGGTTCTTGGAATAGGAAGGGCAATAGGAGAAACAATGGCCGTTCTTATGGTTACGGGCAATGCAGCTGTAATTCCTCACACCTTACTAGAGCCGTTGCGCACTATTCCAGCTACCATTGCCGCTGAATTAGGAGAGGCTCCTGCAGGTGGTGCACATTATGAAGCTTTATTTATGTTAGGAGTAGTCCTTTTCTTTATAACTCTTATAATAAATTCTACGGTAGAGTTGGTATCATCAAAAATGACATTTAATAATAAAATCAAACATTGATATAATGAATAAAAATATATTTCCTGCTGATTATAATGCAAAGAAGCAAAGGTCACAAAAGATAGCATTCTTTATTTTCTCATTATTAAGTTTCAGTATAGTTTTGGTTCTTTTCATAATCCTTGCCTTTATTATATTCAAAGGAGCAAGTGCAATAAGTTGGAACTTTATATTTGGTTCGCCAGAAGATGGAATGACCGGAGGTGGCATATGGCCGGCAATAGTTGGAACGTTTTATTTAGTTATAGGTAGTGCTGCATTTTCTTTTCCAATTGGGATTATGAGTGGAATTTATATGAATGAATACGCTAATAATGGTCGTGTTGTAAAGTTTATACGTGTAATGACCAATAATTTAAGTGGTATTCCCTCCATTGTTTTCGGTCTGTTTGGTATGGCACTTTTTGTTAAGTATCTAGGTTTTGGAGATAGCATTCTGGCCGGAGCACTTACTTTGGGTTTGTTATGCTTGCCAATAGTAATACGCACTACAGAAGAGGCACTAAAGGCTATTCCAGATAGCTTTAGAGAAGGAAGCCGTGCATTGGGAGCTACAAAACTGCAAACTATATGGCACGTAATTCTTCCTATGGGAATGCCTAATATTACTACAGGATTAATTTTAGCTTTGGGAAGAGTTTCGGGTGAAACTGCTCCTATATTGTTTACATGCGCTGCTTATTTCCTTCCACATCTTCCAAATTCAATTTTTGATCAATGTATGGCTTTGCCTTATCATCTTTATGTATTGGCTACTAGTGGTACAGATATGGAAAAACAATTGCCAATGGCATATGGAACGGCTTTAGTTTTGATAATAATAATATTAATAATAAATATTATAGCTAATTTCTTAAGAAGAAGATTCTCTAATAAAGTAAAAATGAATTAATAAATATAATATGGATAAAATTAATGCGAATAATGTGAATTTCTATTATGGCAATTTTCAGGCTCTTAAAGATATAAACATTAATATAGAAGATAAATCAGTCGTTGCATTTATAGGTCCATCCGGATGCGGTAAATCTACATTTTTAAGATTACTTAACCGAATGAACGATTTGATTCCAGATACTAGAATGAAGGGTGAGATCCTTATAGATGGCTATAATATATATGACAAGAGTGTAAAAGTAGATGAGTTAAGAAAAAATGTAGGTATGGTTTTTCAGCGCCCTAATCCATTTCCTAAAAGTATATTCGAGAATGTAGCATATGGACTACGTGTTAATGGTGTAAAAGATAAGGATTTTATTGAGCATAGAGTTGAGGAAACACTAAAAGGAGCAGCATTGTGGGATGAAGTTAAGGATAAACTTAAACAGTCGGCATATGCACTTTCTGGTGGTCAGCAACAGAGGTTATGTATAGCTAGAGCAATGGCAGTATCTCCTTCAATATTATTGATGGATGAGCCAGCTTCGGCCCTCGATCCGATTTCTACATCTAAGGTTGAAGAACTTATTCATGAATTAAAAGACAATTATACTATAGTAATTGTTACTCATAATATGCAGCAGGCTGCCCGTGTAAGTGATAAGACCGCATTCTTTTATATGGGACGAATGGTAGAATATGATATAACTAAGAAGATTTTTACAAATCCTGGTAAAGAAGAGACTCAGAATTATATAACAGGCCGTTTTGGATAAAATAAAAAAATAAAATAATATGGTAAAATTTATAGAATCAGAATTGGTATCCTTGCGTCGAGAGGTAAATGAAATGTGGACAATTGTATATAATCAGATTTCAAAAGCATCCGATGCTGTTTTAATGATGGATAAAGAACTGGCTCAACAAGTAATATTGCGCGAGAAAAGAGTTAATGCTGTTGAACTTAAGATAGATAGTGATGTAGAAGATGTGATTGCTTTATATAATCCGGTTGCTATAGATTTAAGGTTTGTATTGGCTGCTTCTCGCATAAATAATGATTTAGAGAGAATTGGTGATTTTGCTGAAGGAATTGCAAAATTTGTTATGAAATGTGAGAAGACGTCCATTGATGCAGATTTGTTAAGAGAACTAAAATTAGAAGTAATGTTCAATCAGGTTTTGTCAATGTTGGAAATATCAAAAAAAGCTTTCAATGATGAAAATATAGAACTAGCCACTTCACTCTTCAGTCGCGATAATGTACTCGATGAGATAAACGCAGCCGTTACCGATATTCTTACAGATTATATTGAAAATCATATAGAAGATACTAAAATATGCCTAGAATTAATAGGTGTATTTCGTAAACTTGAAAGGGCAGGCGATCATATAACAAATATAGCAGAAGAAATAGTGTTTTTTGTAGATGCCAAAGTTTTGAAACATATGGAGAAAGAAAATAATAGTAGTAATTAAGAAAAAAAAGATACTAAAATATATTAATTAAGAAAAGTATGTTATATTTGCATCAGTAATTTTTGCAAAGAAACTATTGTCATAATTATCTTTCAAATTTAATAAAAAGACATAAAAGTATGTTGTATGACATGTTTTTTTATTTGGAGAGTAATTAAAAAGGTAGCATCTTTGCAGAGTTATCCTGAAAACAATCTTTTTACCTTAAAAAAAACTAATACCTATTGAAAACTTAAAAAGGGGGCTTTGTGAAAAGACCCCTTTTTTATTTGCCTATATTTATACTTCTCAATACCCATTTATAAAGTATTTAAGCCACATTCTATTATTTGGCAAGTCTATTTATACCCTATAATAACCATTATTAATAACGAAATTTGTAACTAATTGATAATTAGTAGGGTTTAAAAAGTAGAATTTTTGTTTTTTATTATATTTTACTTATAATTCCGAAGTAGTAGAAAACTATTAGTGATAAGTAGATTATTCTAGTTTTACAGTAATTAAATTGATGGGCACTAAATAAAAATCGATGGGCACTAAATATAAATCGACCGCCTATAAATATAAATTAGTGGGCACTAAATCATCATTTAAATCCTTATTAAATGGTATTTAAATGTAATAGTAGAAAGAATGATATTATTTATTTTATAGAATTTATAAATGAAATATTGCGCTACAATAAGTTTATATGATAATAAATGGAATGAATAAGTCTTTTTTGCTCTAAAAACAGGTCTAAAAGTCAGATTAATCTATTATTAATTAATATTTGCAATTCTGTTTTAACTAATTAATTAACTTTGCGACTCGTTTAAGTAAATGACATAATAATGAATAATATATATATAAAGCCGTTACTTATTATTCTGTTTCTTATAAGTTCTTTAAATTTATCGGCACAGAAAATACAAGGTGTTGTAATTGATTCCGTAAATAATGAGCCTATTCCATATTTATCTGTCTATTATGAAGGTAAAGGAGTAGGAGGTATAACGGATCAGAACGGCCATTATTCAATAGAAACACGTCCCGGATGGACTAAGCTTACATTTTCGGCAGTGGGTTATATATCAAAAGTCATTAAGATTATTCCTGGTACCACCAAGAACTTAAATGTGAAGATGGTTCCTGATGATATAATGCTCCAAGAGGTAGTAGTAAAGCCAAAACGTCAGAAATATTCTAGAAAAAATAATCCTGCTGTAGAACTTATGAAAAAGGTTATTGCTAATAAAAAGAATAATAACCTGGAAGTTAATGACTATTATCAATATAATAAGTATCAAAAACTTACTATGGCACTTAACGATGTTACTCCAGATATGCTTGAAAAAGGCATGTATAAGAAAATGCCATTTTTGAAGGATCAGATTGAGGTATGTGAAGAGACGAACAAGCTTATTCTTCCTATTTCTGTTGATGAGACTGCTTCGCAAAAAATCTTTAGGAAAGAACCTAAAAGTGAGAAGACTATTGTAAAAGGCATGAGCTCTACTGGTGTGAATGAATTTTTCGCTACAGGAGATATTCTTACTACAGTATTAAAGGATGTATTTACCGATGTCAATATTAATGATGATGATATTCGTCTACTTCAATATCCTTTCATAAGTCCTATATCGTCGAAGGATGCTATTTCATTCTATAAATATTATATAATGGATACCACTTATGTAGATAAAACAAAATGTTTTCATCTTACATTTGTTCCAAATAACTCACAGGATTTTGGATTTACGGGTCATTTATATATATTGGCCGACTCTTCTTTTGCAGTTAAGAAATGTATATTAAATTTACCAAAGAAGTCTGGCGTTAATTTTGTCGACAATATGAATATAATCCAGGAGTTTGAACAACTTCCTAATGGTGAATGGGTTCTTAAAGTAGACGATATGATTGTAGAACTGAAGGTGATGAAAATTATGCAGGGATTCCAAATAAGGCGTACCACACGATATTCTGATTATGCTTTTGATGATATTCCTCAGCAACTATTCAAAAAGAAAGGAGCAGAGATAAAAGAGGCCGATGCAATGATGCGAGATGAAGCTTTCTGGAATGAATACAGACAGGTTCCGCTAACTAAGACTGAAAGTTCTATGGATTTGTTAGTAAAGAAATTGGAACAGATGCCTGGATTTAAGTATATAATTTTCGGATTTAAGGCATTTATAGAAAACTTTGTCGAGACTGGTACTAAGGAAAATCCCAGTAAGGTAGATATAGGACCTGTAAACACAACTATTTCAAATAACTATATAGATGGATTGAGATTAAGAGTCAGTGCACAAACAACTGCCAATCTTAACCCTCATCTTTTCTTCCGAGGATATTATGCTTATGGATTTAAAGATCACCGATCCAAATATATGGGTGAGGTAGAATACTCTTTTAAGAAAAAAGAATATCTTCCTAGAGAGTATCCCAAAAATTCAATTACGTTTAATTATATGTATGATGTAATGTCTCCTACAGATAAGTTCCTTAAGACGGACAAGGATAACGTGTTTGTAGCATGGAAAACTACTACCGTAGATCAGATGTCATATATGAGAAATATATCCTTGAAATATGAACGTGAAATTGAAGGAGGCTTTAAGACTACAGTCGAATTGAAGCATAGCAAGGATGAACCTACTGGAGGTTTGGCTTATATAGTAAATGATGAAAGCAAGACTCTTATTCCCGAAATAAGCACTTTTGAAACATCATTAGCACTGAGATATTCTCCTGGAGAGACTTTCATTAATACTAAGCAGCGTCGTATTCCGGTAACATTTGATGCTCCTGTATTTACTCTATCTCATACCATGGGATTTAAAGGTGTTTTAGGTGGAGATTATAATTATAATATGACTGAATTAGGTGTTTATAAAAGATTCTGGTTTTCCTCATGGGGTAAGATTGACTTATTTGTAAAAGGTGGTGCAGAATGGAATAAAGTTCCTTTCCCATTGCTCATAATGCCGGCGGCCAACTTATCATATATATTGCAGCGCGAAACTTTCAATTTGATAAATAACATGGAATTCCTTAATGATCGATATGCATCATTGGATATTTCATGGGATATGAATGGTAAGATATTTAATAGAATCCCTCTTCTTAAAAAACTTAAATGGAGAGAGGCAATAGGATTCAAGATGTTATATGGTCAGCTTACTGATAAGAATAATCCATTGAAAAATCCAGGAGATAAGGATCTTTTCCTATTTCCTTCGCGCGACGGACAGCCCACAAGCTTCGTAATGGATACTAAAACTCCCTATATGGAATGCTCTGTAGGTATACATAATATATTTAAGATTCTTCATGTTGATTACGTACGTCGATTGAACTATCTAAATAATCCGGGCATAAATAAATGGGGTATACGCTTTATGGTAATGATGACATTCTAACTATTTGTTATTTGTAAAGAACAAATAGACTGCTTTTTCGTTCCCTTTTATTAACTTTGCCAATAAGGTAATTAATTAATAAATATGGCACAACCTTTAGCAGAACGTTTACGGCCGCAAACGTTAGATGATTATATTGGTCAGAAACATCTTGTAGGAGAAGGAGCGGTTCTAAGAAAAATGATAGATTCCGGAAGAATCTCTTCTTTTATATTATGGGGACCTCCCGGAGTGGGTAAAACCACTTTGGCACAGATTATAGCCAATAAACTAGAAACTCCTTTCTATACTCTAAGTGCTGTAACCAGTGGAGTAAAGGATGTTCGTGACGTTATAGAAAAAGCAAAGAATAATCGTTTTTTTTCTCAGACAAGTCCTATACTTTTTATTGATGAAATTCATCGTTTTAGCAAATCGCAGCAGGATTCATTGTTGGGTGCAGTCGAAAAAGGAATCGTAACTCTTATAGGAGCAACTACAGAGAATCCTTCATTTGAAGTTATTCGTCCACTTTTATCGCGATGTCAGTTATATGTTCTGAAGTCTCTCGAAAAAGAAGATCTTCTTGAACTTCTTCATAGTGCAATAACAAATGATATAATTCTAAAGGAAAAGAATATAGCATTACAGGAAACAGATGCTATATTGAGATATTCGGGAGGCGATGCCCGAAAATTACTCAATATACTCGAACTTGTAGTGAGCGCAGAAGGCGATGCTTCAGAAATAATAATAACTGATGAGAAAGTAAGCGAACGACTTCAGCAAAATCCTATGGCTTACGATAAGGGAGGAGAACTTCATTATGATATAATATCAGCATTCATAAAATCAATAAGAGGAAGTGATCCTGATGGAGCAATATATTGGTTGGCAAGAATGGTTGAGGGAGGAGAAGATCCGGCTTTTATTGCCAGAAGACTTGTGATATCGGCCTCGGAAGATATAGGACTTGCCAATCCAAATGCTTTGTTAATGGCAAATTCAGCATTCGATGCTGTTATGAAAATAGGATGGCCAGAAGGAAGGATTCCATTGGCACAAGCTACAATTTATCTAGCAACAAGCCCAAAAAGTAATTCGGCTTATGAAGCCATAAACAATGCATTGGGATTAGTTAGAGAAACCGGTAATCTACCCGTTCCTTTACACCTTAGGAATGCTCCTACAAAGCTTATGAAAGATCTGGGTTATGGCAATAATTATAAATATTCGCATGCATATGAAGGCAATTTTGCAAGACAGCAATATTTACCAGAGGAGGTTAAAGATAGCCGATTATGGCATTCCCAAAATAATGCACAGGAAAACAAGATGAAAGATCATATGCAGCATTTATGGGGAGACAGATTCAAAGAATAAAATAAAACATATATGAAGATAGTAGTATTAGACGGATATGGTTTGAATCCGGGAGATTTATCATGGGAGGGTATTGAAAAATTAGGAGAAGTAACAATTTATGATCGTACGTCAAATGATGAATTAATGGATCGCTGCATTGAAGCCGAAGCTTTAATAACCAACAAGACTGTTATAGATACCAATTTGATAGAAGCTTTACCTTCATTGAAGTATATTGGGGTACTTGCCACTGGGTATAATGTGGTAGATATAAAGAAGGCTACCGAAAAAGGAATTGTAGTAACAAATATTCCTGCATATAGCACTGAATCTGTTGCACAAACGGCATTTGCTCATATATTGAATATTACTCAGCGTATTGGTTATTATGCACAAGAGAATAGAAAAGGCCGATGGAGTAGCAATTCCGATTTCTGTTATTGGGATACACCATTAACCGAACTTAAAGGCAAGAAAATAGGTCTTATAGGTTTAGGACATACAGGTAATGCAACTGCCAGAATAGCCATAGCATTTGGTATGCAAGTGTTTGCCTATACCTCAAAAGTTAAACTTCAGTTGCCCATTGAAATAAAAAAAATGGAACTTGATGAATTATTTAGTGAGTGTGATATTATAAGTCTGCATTGTCCTTTAACAGCGGATACTAAGAATATTGTAAATGAAGAACGTCTTAATATGATGAAGTCTACTGCAATACTCATAAATACCAGTCGAGGAGGATTAATAGATGAAAATGCTTTGGCCATAGCATTGAATAAAGAAAAGATTGCAGCCGCAGGATTAGATGTTCTTTCTCAGGAACCTCCCATGCCCGAAAATCCTTTGCTAAAGGCTAAGAACTGTTTTGTATCTCCTCATATTGCATGGGCTACCAAAGAGGCAAGAACAAGATTGATGGAGATAGCCGAAAATAATCTAAAGAGTTTCATAGAAGGAAAAATAATAAATAACATAGCAATTTGATATGACAAAAAAGGAAAAGATTGATACATCTGTAAAGTTATTTAAGGAAGGATTCAACTGTTGTCAGGCAGTAGTAGGAGCATTTGCCGAAGAATATGGATTTACTCGTGAACAAGCACTTAAAATGTCGGCCTCATTTGGAGGAGGAATAGGAAGAATGCGAGAAACATGTGGAGCAGCATGTGGAATGTTCTTATTGGCCGGACTCGAAACGGGAAGTACGGATGGGGCAGACTCGAAGAAAAAAGGAGCAAACTATGAATTTGTTCAGCAGCTTGCAGAAGAATTTAAACTTAGAAATGGCGCTCTGAAATGTGCTGATTTACTTAAATTATCTTCAAAAGAGCAGATAAAATCAACCCCAGAAGAGAGAACGTCGCAGTATTATGCAAAACGTCCTTGTGTTAAAATAGTAGAGGAAGCTGCAAAAATATGGATTGATGCCAATGAAAAGCGCAATAGTTATTGATATATATTACCAAAAGCGTATTTAATATAAACTTTTTTCTATAAAACATGCTAAATAACATATTTTTATATATATTTGCATCTGTAGAATAATTATATCTGATTTTTTATGCAGATATTTATGTTTAACTAAAAGCAAAATGAAAATGTTGAAAGAAAAAGCTGGTGCTTTGGCCGGTGAAATCTGGACTGCACTAAACGAAACTGAAGGATTGACTCAAAAGCAGATAAAGAAAGCTGCTAAATTAAAAGCTGACAAAGATTTTTATCTTGGAATAGGTTGGTTGTTAAGAGAAGATAAGATCGAAACTTCAGAAGTAGAAGGTGAATTATTTGTGAAATTGGTATAACAATTAGTGGTATAAAGAGATGCGCTGATACATTTATGATGTAATCAGCGCATCTCTTTATATTTGTATTTCATAAATATAGATAGAAATACGTTCTGTTTCATATAAATTAGATATTTTTGTTTGGTAAATATTAAAATTTGATATTTTGAAGAACATTCCTATAAATAATATTCTGTTATGCTCACTCATTGTTATTGTTATGATGACACTTCTTCAACCTTTCGGTGTGGATAGGATAGAGTCATACAAATATCCTATAATAATGGGTTATGGTATACTTACTGCAATATCTTATATACTTGCAGAGCTTTTTCTTATTTATATATTGAGATATTCTCGCAATTTACCCAGTTTAATGCGATTAATAACAGTTAATATATTAATTTCTATAATTATGGGATTTCTAATATCATGCTATTCCTCGTGGACAATTACCGGAAGTTTATATAGAGGATGGCATGATGATAATGACCAGTTTACATTACACTCATTATGGATTAATTCATTTTATGCTGCTATAATAGGTTCTTTTATTTCTGTATATATGTTTTTAAGAGACAGAAACAGATTACTTCATAATAGATTGAAGGAGGAGATAGAAATGAATAGAATTTTAATTGAGAGGAATGCTACAAAGGACAATGATGCCGAGAAGATAAAATACGACTCAGAACCAACAGTTTCTTTAAAGGGGAGTACCAAAGAATCTGTATGTTTAAAACCATCTTCACTTCTATTTATGGAATCGGAAGGGAATTATGTAAACATATATTTCAATGATAATGGCATGAATATGAAAAAGACTCTGCGCTCTACTTTAAAGCAGATGGAAGATTATTTTGTTGACTATCCAAACATATTACGCTGTCATCGTGCTTTCATTGTTAATATAGATAAGGTGAGAAAAGTTGAAGGGAATGCATCTGGATATAAACTTATTCTAGTCAACACAGATTATTCAGTTATTGTTTCGCGTGCCTATGCCTCTGCCGTATACGAACTAATAGAAGGTTGATGTACTTCATTTATCCCTAAAACTTACCATTTATCCCATAAATAGGGCAATAATCACATTTATAGGCTGTTTATCCCAATAATTTGTCTCATAAATTTCATGCAGTTAGTTTTGAACTCGAAAATTTTAGAATATCGAGATTAAATTAATTGTAAAATGAGAAACTATTTAGTTCTATTATTTATTGCATTTATAGGTATAACAGTAAATGCACAGGAAAGTGCTAATTCATTTCGTCAAGATACTATTGAAAAGAATGTTCTACTTGATGAGGTTTTAGTTAAAGCTCCCGAAATTATTCAACGAGGAGATAAAAGAGTATATTTCCCGAACTCTGATCATAAAAAGTTGTCGCAAAATGGATTGGTATTGCTCGAAAGAATGCAACTTACCGGAGTACAGATAAATACTCTGTTTAATACAGTTACGGTAAGTGGAGGAGGGAACGCTATATTCTGTATTAATGGAAGAATTGTTGATTTGAAAGATATATTGAGTTTGAAACCTGATGAAGTTGCAAGGATAGAGTATAATGATAATCCGGGGGCCAGATTTAAGGACGTAGCTGTTGTAATAAACTTCAAGTTAAAGAAAGCTGTCAATGGAGGAGGATTTATGGCTGATATTATGGAAGCATTTAATACAGTTTATGGTGTAAATCATCTTTCAGGGAAGTACAACTTTAAGAATTCAGAATTTAGTGTGAATTATGATCTTAATCATGCATTGTTCAAGGAATTCTACAATATGAATGATGAACATTATATTTTTAATGATAATGAAATTTATCAAAAAGAGATAGGCGAACCTGGTAAACTAAAATATGACAATCATTGGATTACGCTTAACTACAACTATCTTATTGAAAATAAATTAATGTTCAATGCTGCGTTAAGAGGTAAATATTTAAATACCCCTACATCTCAGTTAAATAGTGGTTTATCTAATTCTACTTTTCCATCAGATAAATGTAATCTTCATGATTATAGTAAATTTAAATCTCACAATACTATTGTTGATTTATATTTTCAGAGGTATGTTAGTGAAAATGAGATACTTATTCTTGATGTAACAGGTGGTTATACTTCTACTGACAATAAGATGGATTATCTTATATTTAACAACGATGTTGTAAAAAAACAGTTCACAAATAATGTGGATGGAGATAAATATTCAATCATAACTGAAGGATTATATGAAAAGATGTTAGGACAGAATAAATTTACCATTGGATTGAGGTATAACAAAGGTTATGCTAGTAATAATTATAATGATAATTGTCTTTCGAGCAATTCGATGCATAATACCGAGGGTTATCTCTATTCGGAATGGAATCAAATAATTGACAAATGGAGTTACTCTTTGAGTATGGGATTATCTTATATTAACTTCTCTCAGAAAAATGAAGGATATACTAAATTATTATTAAATCCGCTAATTAGGGTAGGATTTACACCATCCGAACGCTTTTTTGTTAGATATCGTGGTAGCATTGAGAATGTAAACCCAACTTTATCCGAGTTGAGCAATGTTAAGCAGATTATGGATAATTATCAAATAATTCATGGTAACCCTAATTTAAAACCAGCTTCTTCTATCATTAATCAGATTATGCTAGATTATCATAAAGAAAAATGGAGTACAGCACTTAGCTTTAATTATATATATCGCTCTAATCCTATAATGGAATGTTCTACTATAGAAGGAAATACCATTTTAAGGAGTTTTGAGAACCAGAACAATTGGCAGAAATTCAATGCCGAATATGAGTTTAGACTTAAGTTACTTAGTGGAATGATAAATATAAGGGCTGTAGCCGGAATAGATAGATATATAAGTACTGGCAATGATTACTTACATTCACATACAAACATGTATGGTATTATGAATTTTGCTGCGGCCTATAAATTCATTGCACTTAACTTCAACATGCGTACACATAGGCCTACACTTTATGGTGAAACCCTCGAACTGGGTGAAGATCTTCATGATATAGCGGTTACTTATTTCAAAAAGACACTCTCCATAACATTCGCTATGAATAATCCTTTTATGAATAATTATAAGATAGGGAAGGAGAATTGGAATAGATATGGGAATAGTAAAAATTATCGTTTTATAAATGAAACATCTAAAATGATGTTGATAAAGGTTGCGTATGGAATGAACTTCGGCAAGAAACATAATAGTATAAAACAGAGAATTCATAACGAAGATATTGATACAGGTGTTCTTGATAGTTCAAAATGACAGATTAATAATAACTTGAATATTGTTATTAAGATATGAATAAAATATAAAAATATGCATCTATTTGCCTAATTGCTTGTTTTACGGTAACTAAATTAATATTATCTTTGCAAAAATCAATTTAAAGTGAATAATTATAGATATAAAGATTCCGTTTAATCTATATATTTACCAATATCTTGAATTAAAAATGAATAATATTTAAAAATGAAACATATCCGTAACTTTTGCATTATAGCACATATTGACCATGGAAAGTCAACTTTGGCTGACAGATTATTAGAATATACAAATACTATAAAAGTAACTGAGGGTCAGATGCTTGATGATATGGATCTTGAACGTGAAAGAGGTATAACCATCAAAAGTCATGCCATACAGATGGAATATAATTATCAGGGAGAAAAGTATGTATTCAATCTGATAGATACTCCGGGACATGTTGACTTCTCGTATGAAGTATCAAGATCTATTGCAGCTTGCGAAGGTGCGCTTCTTGTAGTCGATGCATCACAGGGTGTACAAGCTCAGACTATTTCAAATCTTTACATGGCAATAGAACATGATCTTGAAATTATTCCTGTTCTAAATAAATGTGATATGGCAAGTGCTATGCCCGAAGAAGTAGAAGACGAAATAATTGAACTTCTGGGATGCAAGCGTGAGGATATTATTCGTGCATCAGGAAAGACTGGTATGGGTGTTGAAGATATACTGAAAGCTGTGGTAGAAAGGGTACCTTCTCCAAAAGGAGATGAATCGGCACCTTTGCAGGCTCTTATCTTCGATTCTGTATTCAACTCATTCCGTGGTATCATTGCTTATTTCAAGATAGTGAATGGAACTATCCGCAAGGGAGACAAAGTTAAGTTTTTCAATACCGGTAAGGAGTATGATGCCGACGAGATTGGTGTCTTGAAAATGGATATGATTCCTAGAAACGAACTTAGTACAGGTGATGTAGGATATATAATATCTGGTATAAAAACGTCAAAAGAAGTAAAGGTTGGTGATACAATTACTCATATAAACCGTCCGTGCGACAAAGCCATCGCAGGTTTTGAAGAGGTTAAACCAATGGTGTTTGCCGGAGTTTATCCTATCGAGGCAGAAGATTATGAAAATTTGCGCGCATCGTTGGAAAAACTTCAGTTGAATGATGCATCTCTTACTTTCCAGCCAGAATCGTCATTAGCTTTAGGGTTCGGATTCCGTTGCGGATTCTTGGGATTGCTTCACATGGAAATTGTGCAGGAAAGATTGGATCGTGAATTCGACATGAATGTAATCACTACTGTTCCTAATGTTTCGTATATGATATACGATAAGCAGGGCAATGTTAATGAAGTACACAATCCTGGAGGAATGCCCGATCCTACATTGATAGATCATATAGAAGAACCATATATCGACGCTACAGTCATAACTGCTACTGATTACATAGGTCCTATAATGACACTTTGCCTTGGCAAGCGAGGTGAACTGGTAAAGCAGAACTATGTTTCGGGTAATAGAGTAGAAATACATTACAAGATGCCTCTTGGAGAAATTGTGATTGATTTCTATGATAAATTGAAGAGTATATCTAAGGGATATGCATCTTTCGACTATCATCAGTCAGGTTTTCGTCCATCAAAACTTATAAAGCTTGATATACTTCTGAATGGTGAGTCGGTCGATGCCCTTTCAACCCTTACACATGTAGACAATGCTTACGAACTTGGAAAGAGAATGTGTGAGAAATTAAAGGAACTTATTCCAAGACAGCAGTTTGATATTGCAATACAGGCTGCCATAGGAGCAAAGATTATATCACGTGAGACAATAAAGGCTGTGCGTAAGGATGTTACGGCAAAATGTTACGGTGGTGACGTGAGCCGTAAAAGAAAACTTCTTGAGAAACAGAAAAAAGGAAAGAAGAGAATGAAACAAATTGGTAATGTAGAAGTACCTCAGAAAGCATTCCTTGCAGTTCTTAAGTTAGATTAGAATAAACCATAAAGAATGATTGTCGTCAGTCCGCAGAACTTTCAAGGCAATCATTCTTTTTTAAACCCCAATAATTATTTATGAGAAAAGTTCTGTTATTTTCGACCTTTCTGATTTTAGGTCTTGTGTTTTCACAGATACTTCCAGGAATTACCGGAAGTGATTATACTACAATAAAATCAGTTTCTGATATACTTCTTTATGTATGTCTCAGTTTTATAATGATAAATGTAGGTCGTGAATTTGATGTAGACAAAAGTCGCTGGAAAAGTTACGCCGAAGATTACTTTATTGCTATGGCAACGGCTGCCATGCCATGGATACTGATAGCAGTGTATTATATTTTTGTTCTTTTACCTCCAGAATACTGGAATAGTTGGGAAGCATGGAAGGAAAATCTACTTCTAAGCCGTTTTGCGGCACCAACATCTGCCGGAATACTTTTTACTATGCTAGCAGCCATAGGGCTTAAATCAAGTTGGATTTATAAGAAAATTCAGGTATTGGCAATATTCGACGATTTAGATACAATACTTCTTATGATACCTCTGCAGATAATGATGGTAGGATTGCGTTGGCAGCTTGGCGTTATTGTTTTCATAGTATTCATTCTTTTGATGATTGGATGGAAAAAACTGGGAAAATACAATCTTCGTCAGGATTGGAAAGCTATTCTGTTTTATTCAGTAATTGTATTTTCACTCTCTCAGATAATATACGTTGTTACAAAGCACATGTTTGGTCAGGATGGCAGTATACATATTGAAGTGTTGTTGCCTGCATTTGTAGTAGGTATGATAATGAAACATAAGGAGATAGATACTCCTATGGAATATAAAGTATCTAATTATATTTCATTCTTGTTTATGTTTCTTGTAGGTATGAGTATGCCTCAGTTTATTGGAGTCGATTTCTTCGAAACTACTCCAGATATATACTCAATCACTGCAAATCAGCCTATGATGTCGTGGACTGTAATTGCTATGCATGTAATAATCGTTTCACTATTATCCAACATTGGTAAACTTTTCCCTATATTTTTCTATCGCGACCGCAAGCTAAGTGAAAGACTGGCATTATCAATAGGTATGTTTACTCGAGGTGAAGTAGGAGCGGGAGTAATTTTTATAGCATTAGGATATAATCTTGGAGGTCCTGTACTAGTTATTTCGGTTTTAACACTGGTAGTGAATTTGCTTCTTACAACGCTTTTCGTATACTGGGTGAAAAAACTCGCATTAATAAGTTATAAATAAAAATAGATCTAAATCTATTACATAAACACAGAAAGAGATGGAAAGAATTAAGTTGGGAAGTTTAAACTTCTCATTTCAGCGTGCCACATATTATCATATAAACGGTGGTATTTTATTGATGGGTATAGTATTGATTTCATTAATACTGGCAAACTCTCCATATAGTGAATTCTACACCTCTTTCTGGAATAAAGAAGTACACCTTCAGATAGGTGAATTTAATTTTTTTAGTCATAACGGGCATCATATGACGTTGATGAATTTCATCAATGATGCCCTTATGACTATATTTTTCTTTACTGTTGGCCTAGAGATAAAAAGAGAAATACTGGTAGGCGAACTTTCTACTTTCCGACAGGCTGTCCTGCCTGTTTTCGCTGCATGTGGAGGAATGTTAGTTCCCGTTGTGATATTCTTTTTTCTTACTAAAGGCACAGATGCTGCCAATGGACTTGCTATTCCTATGGCTACCGACATTGCTTTCTCTTTGGGTATTCTAAGCCTTTTTGGAAAACGAGTTCCAATGAGTCTGAAGATTTTCCTAACTGCATTTGCAGTGGTAGATGATATTGGAGGAATACTTGTAATAGCATTATTTTATTCTTCGCACATTGATATATCTTATTTGCTATATTCGGCAGGAGTTCTTTTCCTATTATGTATAGGAAACCATCGGCATATTCATAATAAGTGGTACTATTTGGGACTTGGATTTGTAATGTGGTATCTTTTCCTTCAAAGTGGAATACATGCTACAATAGCCGGTGTGATAGTTGCATTTACTGTTCCTGCTACTCCTCACTACAAGATTGGGAAATACATTAATAATATAAAGGAGAATATCTCAATGTTTCCTGGTAACAATAATGAAGGCATAGTTTTGAACAAGATGCAGATTAATGTTCTAAAAAATATAGAATCTTCATCCGATAGGGTTATATCTCCACTTCAGTCATTGGAAGATAGTCTTCATGGACTGGTAAACTATATTATAATCCCTCTTTTTGCTTTCGCAAATGCTGGGGTTATAATTAATTCAAATGGAGGACTTGTAGAAATTGGTACTATTACCTGGGCTATTATTGCGGGTTTGGTATTAGGTAAGTTTATAGGTATTTATCTATTTTCTTTCATCCTTATAAAGATGAAGATTACTCCAATGCTAAAAGGAATGACATGGAAAAATCTTATGGGGATAAGTCTTCTGGGTGGTATTGGATTTACAGTTTCTCTATTTATAGCCGATTTGTCATTTAGTTCTTCTCCTGTGCTTCTGAATCAGGCAAAGTTAGGGGTATTGGGAGGTACATTCCTTGCGGCATGTATGGCTTATCTTGTATTGCATTTTACTCTTCCTAAGAAAACAGCCGATTAAATATTAGAATAATATATTTTATTGAATACATTCTATTAATGATATGGTTAAAATATGTGGTTTACATTTAAATTAAGTATATAGATTGATTGTAAAAAGAGTATGTACAGTCATTTGAAATTGTATGTTATGTAATGTATGTTATCGAAAATAATAAGTTATTCGGACAAAAAATCGACAATAATTTTATTTTAAAATCATGATAAGTGTATTTTATAATAAGTACTTAAGTGGCTGATTGTTAATACAAAAGTACTCCCAGCCATTCTCTTATGGGGGGAGTACTTACAACACAAAAACTAAACTAGACTTAACTAAAAATTGAAGTTTCACAACTTCTTTATATCTTAGAGTGACAAAGTTATGTAAATCATTTAATTAAACAAATATTTTATATAAAGATATATAAAAAAAACGACAGAAAAGCATTTTTTTTATATAGAATGTTTATTTAAGTATGCTTGCATCTCTAATTTGTAGCTTTCTGATATTGGAATATACTCTTTTCCAAATACAATTCTTCCTCTATCTATCACTTTTATTTTACTTTTCTGAACTATGAATGAACGGTGAATTCTTATAAAACGATTAGGAGGAAGCTTCTCTTCCATAGTCTTCATACTATTTAAAGATAGAATTGGTCGTGGCTCGTTTTCTATATGTATTTTTATATAGTCTTTCAATCCTTCAATATATAATATATTGTCGAGTGGAATCTGTATTAGTTTATAGTCACTTTTAACATATATAAATTCTTCGCTCAAATTATCGTCACTATTCGCTGACTCTGATTTTTGTTTTAGCTCGAACCAATGTACCGCTTTGTTTACCGATTGTATAAAGTCGGTATAACTTATTGGCTTCAGTAGATAATCCAATGCGTTTACCTTATAACTGTCAATAGCATACTGATCAAAAGCAGTAGTGAATATAATTCTTGTATCTGTATTTACCATAGTCGAGAATTCCAGACCGTTTACCTCGGGCATCTGGATATCAAGAAACATTATATTAATAGTATCTTCAGGGTGTATGCCCTTCATTGCTTCTACTGCACTTGAATACTCTCCTGTGAGCTTAAGAAAAGGAGTTTTCTCTACATAACTCTTTAGTAATTCAAGAGCCAAAGGCTCATCATCTATTATCACACAGTTTAATATCATAGTTATAATGTTTGTATGGTTAATGTTGAAGAATATATCTTGCCGTAGTCCAATGTTTTCTTTTCCCATTTATATCTATTTGGATAAAGAAGTTCAAGTCGCTTTCTTACTTGTTCTAGTCCTATTCCGCTTCCACTCTTGTCTTTCTCATTCTTCGGAAAATTGCTGTTAGTTATCTTGCATATTACATTTCCGTTGCTTAATGCATTTACGTTTATGCTTATAAAGCTTTTCTCGAGTGGACTTATGCCATGCTTGAATGCATTTTCTATAAGTGATATAAATATAAGCGGAGCTATGTATATATGCTTGCTATTGGCCGATTCTAGATTGAACTCAAGAGTAACATTTTTTGGAAGTCGTATCCTCATCAATGCAATGTAATTACTTAAAAACTCCATCTCCTTGTCTAGTGCGACAAAGGTTTCCTGATTGTCATAAAGTACATGTCGCAAAAGCTTGCTTAAATCTTGGACTGCTTCTTGTGCCTTGTCACTGTTGAATGCTATCAATGCATATATGTTATTAAGTGTATTGAGAAGAAAATGTGGATTAAGCTGATTCTTTAAATTCTTAAGTTCCATTTCGGTTTTCTCTCTTTCCGACTCCATAAGTTTCTCCTCGGCCATCCTCCAACGCAGGCTAGTCTTTATAGCGGCTCCCAGTCCGGCTACGAATATCATCAATACTATATCGCGCACATAGAATATCCAGTGTGGAGGCATGTAGTGTCTCATCTCATTTATAGGGGGAGGAGGTACAATCATCTTATTTTCCAACCATATGTGCAGTATTATCGATGTTACAGTAATTAGTATTACATTTCCTATTATGTACTTTTTAATATTGTCATTGAACAGATATTTAGGTACTAACCAGAAATAATTGCTGTAAAATATAATAAACAGACATAATGGTACTATTGAGTGATGTATATATTGATGCCAGTTTATGCTGTTAGTACTTCTGTCGAAGAATATTAACGGAAATCCGAAAATAAGAAGCCAGCTGACGATGTGAATAGTCAGTTCTAATGGTTTCTGGTTTTTGGACAGCCGTTTCATATACGGCAAATATAGTAAATTATTCATAACGTATAGCTTCAATAGGATCAAGATCGGCTGCTTTTTTTGCAGGATACCATCCAAAGAATATTCCAGTTATGGTACATACAAGAAAACTAAGGAGTACACTCCATGGTTGGATGAATATAGGCCAATGGGCAAAGGTCTTTACTGCAAAACTGGCTCCTATACCTATCAGTACTCCTATTATGCCCCCTGTGATACTTATAAGAATTGCTTCTATAAGAAATTGGGATAAAATATCTATACCTCGTGCTCCAACGCTCATTCGCAAACCTATTTCGCGGGTTCTCTCTGTAACCGATACGTACATTATATTCATTATGCCTATGCCGCCTACTACCAGAGATATTCCGGCAATGCATGCCAATAGTGTAGTCATAAGGTCGGTGGTTGAATTAAGCATGGTACTAAGCTCTTGCTGACTCCTTATGGTGAAGTTGTCTTCATCGCCATCTTTTAGCTTATGGTTACGACGTAGTATTGAGGTTACTTCATCTATTGCATTTTGAGTCATATCTTCGGTAAGTGCCGAGGCATTTATTCCTTGAAGGTATGTTACTGCAAGTATTCTCTTCATAATTGTTGTATATGGTGCCAATACCACATCGTCTTGATCCATTCCCATACTGTTGTAACCTTTTGATTTCAATACGCCTATTATTCTGAATGGAATAGAGTTGAACCTTATTACCTTGCCTATAGGATCGCTCCCATCAGGAAAAAGATTATCGGCTACAGTCTTGCCTATTACGCATACTTTGGCACTCGATTTTATATCCTGATCGGTAAACATTTCTCCATCCTTTATGGCTAGCTGGCGTATTTTAAGATAGTCGCGGTTTACTCCATATATGGTAGAAGGTGCATTGTTGGCTCCGTATATAAGTTGACCGCTACTGTTTACCGACGGACTTATTGCACTTATATATTTAGTTTCATCCTGCAGTGCCTTGAAATCTTCCATCTTTAGCGTCTGCATTGCACTGGGATCTTGGCGCACTCCTCCTCGCATATCGGCACCTGGATGAATCATTATCATATTCGAACCCATTTCGGATATCTGTGCCTGAATGCTTTTCTTCGAACCCTGTCCTATGGCTAGCATTGTAATAACCGATGCTACGCCTATTATTATTCCAAGCATTGTAAGGAATGCTCGTAACTTATTATTGTTGAGGGCTCGGAAAGCTATCTTGAAAAGATTTGTACCGTTCATTTTTTATTTTTTTTTAGATAGTTCAAATTACATTTCCTTAGGAAGAGCCAAGGCAGCAAGTGCTTCTTCTGCTCTTAGTTTTACAGGATTTTTTACATCTTCTTTCACTCCACCATCTCTCAAAACAATGTTTCGACTGCTGTATTGTGCAATTTCAGGATTGTGAGTTACGAATATTATGGTACGCCCTTCTTTATGAAGTTTCTGGAACAAAACCAATATTTCGTATGAGGTGCGGGTGTCTAGATTACCGGTAGCTTCATCGGCTAGTATAACTGCAGGATTGTTTACAAGTGCTCTAGCTATTGCTACACGTTGCATTTGTCCACCCGACATCTGGTTTGATTTATGCATTAGTCGGTCGCCTAGTCCAACAGCCTCCAGTGCGGCTATTGCTCTCTCTCTCCTCTCTTTTGCACTTACGGCAGAGTTATACATCAATGGTAGCTCAACATTCTCGATAGCGGTTGTTTTGGGCAAAAGATTATAATTCTGAAAAACAAATCCTATCTTACGGTTGCGTAGGATAGCTCTTTCATTCTTGCTCATCTTCCTTACCGAGTTGCCATCAAGCAGATATTCTCCGCTTGTAGGAGTATCTAGGCATCCAAGTGTATTCAATAGGGTAGACTTTCCCGATCCGGATGTACCCATTATGGTAACGAATTCTCCTTCGCTTATGGTAAAAGATACATTGCGCAGTGCATGCACAATTTCATCTCCTACCTTAAAGTTTCTGCATATATCATGAAGTTCTATTACTGATTTCATATATTACTGCTTGCTTTGTTTATTCTTGTTTCCACCAGGGTGTGAGGGCATGAAAGGACTGCTCTCTTTATTTGATTCGTTACTCATGGGTTGAGGCGTTGGGTTTGCAGATATTACGTCAAGTACCACTACTGTGCCCTGAGCTATTCCTTCTGTAATTTCTGTTTGTGTACCATTAGAAATTCCTGTCTTTATTGCATGAGCGGTATATACGTTTCCCTCTTTAGTCCACAATTTATGTGGCCATTCACAATCTTTTATTATGGCATCTTTGCCAACTAACTCAGGGTCGGGTGTAAATCTTAATGCCTTGGATAATACATAAAGTACATTCTTAATATCTATAGTGTAGATGTTTACGTTTGCAGTAAGTCCCGGTTTTAGCTTCAAGTCGGGATTGTCTGCCGATATTACTACTTCATATGTAACTACATTGCTGGTGGTTGTGGCTTCAAGGCGCACCTGCGTTACTTTTCCGTCGAATGTATCGTCAGGATATGCATCTACCGTAAAAGACACTCTTTGTCCAACTTTTACTCCACCTATGTCTGCTTCGTCTACATTTGCTACTACCTGCATCTTTGTAAGATCGGCAGCTATTGTAAAGAGGGTAGGAGTAGAGAATCCTGCTGCCACCGTTTGTCCTTGTTCTACTGCCCGATTAATAACAATACCATCTATAGGTGATGTGATATTAGTATATGCCAGATTACGTTGTGCCTTGGCAAGATCGGCTTTTCCGCTTTCGTATGAGCTTGTTGCCTTTTGAAAGCTATATAGTGATGTCTCGTAGTCTGTATCGCTTATAAGTCCTTTATCATGAAGAGTCTTATTGCGCTGAAAATTTTTCTTCTGATATTCATATTCTGCTTTAGCACCGTCGAATGTAGCTTGTCTGGCTTTAAGATCGCTCATTAAGGTTACTCTATCCATCTCGGCTATAAGCTCTCCTTTCTTTACTACAGAGTTATAATCCACATACAGTTTGTCTATTATTCCCGATACCTGAGTTCCTACATCGACTTTGGTTACCGGTTCTACTTTACCTGTAGCTGTTATTGAATGGGTTAGCTCTCCTTTTTCTACTCGGGTTGTCTCTACAGTTAGTCTGCTTTTTGTGCTAGGTCCCGAAAGCAACCAATATATTGCTGCAGCACAAGCTATAACTGCACAAGCTATAATTATTGATTTTTTCTTTTTCATATTCTAATATTTTTTTATTTAGTATCTCCTTCAAGGCTCTTTATTGGGCTTTCGCCTGCATAGAACTGTAAAAGTGTACGGTTAAGTATGGCCATGTATTTAGCCTGTATTTTTTGTTGCTGTGCACTTAGCAGGTTATTCTTTACAGTAAGTAAATCTACAATATTTTTCATACCCAAATTAAACTGCTCGCTTACCATGTCAAAGCTAGTTTGGTTACTTTCAAGCTTGCTTGCTGCAGCTTCGAATTGTTGCTGTGCATTACGTGCGTCAAGCCACAGACTCTCAATTGTCTTGTATAGGGTCTTTTGATTGTCAATAAGGTAAAGCTCGTAATATTCTCGTTGGAATTTAGCCTTCTCGACAGCACTCTTTGTAGAGCGGTTGCTGAATATTGGAAAACTAAGGTTCAGTCCTATTGTATTGTTCCATCCGAATTTAAGCTGATCGTGGAAACTATCCTCGCTACTGCTTGCATGGTTAGTAGTTGAAGAGGCGCTCAGACTTATTGTAGGATAATATCCCGCTTTTGCTATTGATATGCTGAGATCGGAGTTCTGAATGTTCAGTTTGCCACTCTCTATTTCGGGGCGACTGGCAAGTGCTACATTATAGATATCACTTTTTGAAGGTAATGGGGTTATTACACTGTTATCCTTCAAATTGGGCATCGCTATGCTCATATCTTCTTCATTTTCAATTTCTAGCAGTTGCTTTAGTTGCAGCATGTAGTTTTGTAGAGTAGATTGTGCTGTAACCAATTGATACTGGTCACTGCTAACCTGTGCAGATAGCTGGGCCAAATCTGCTTTGGATATACTTCCGGCTTTAAGCATCTCGGTACCTCTTTCGTACTGAGCATGGCTTACTTCAAGCGTATTTTTGTTTATGCTTACCGACTCATTTGCGTAAAGAATCTGTATATATAACTGGGTAATCTGTTCTTCAAGCGAATTGGCAGTCTGGTCTACCGTCAACGCTGCTATTTTACGGTTAATCTTCTGTTGCTTTATATTATTGTAATTCTTGTTGCCATTCCATATAGTAAGCTGAGAGTTCAGTCCATAGTTACCGTTATAAGTAGTTTTTTTGTTGCTGTTTATTATCTCGCTACCACTAACCATACTGCTATTTTCCTGATAAGGTCGGTTTACTATACTCTGATTAGTACTGAATGAAAGGTTTGGAAAAAGAGCAGCCTTTGCTGTCTTGACATCCACCTCACTTTCTTGCAGAGATATTTTGTTTTGCTGCAGTTGGATATTTTTTTCTATGGCATAATTAATGCAGTCTTCAAGTGTCCATTGTCTATTCTCCTGAGCACACAATGAAGAGGCAGCAAAAATCGCAAATGTTAGATATGTAATAGGTCTTTTCATTATAGTTTCTATTAAAAATTACCGATACAAATGTAAAAAGTCCTCTTTTTTCTGACAATTTATATAGATTCACTTGTTATATATATGGATAAAGACTTGGTTTTTACCGATAAAATATATTTCTTCGTTTAAATATCTATTCTTTTGTTATATGGGAAAGAGGTACATGATAAAAAATATTATTGAATTCTATAGCAATGGATTTAAGGAAATGACTTGGGGGCGAAGTCTTTGGATTATCATTATAATAAAACTATTTATAATGTTCTTTATACTGAAATTGTTTTTCTTCCCATCTTTCCTAAAAGACAAGACTCCATCCGAAAAAGAGCAGTACGTAGGACAGGAGCTGATAGATCGTGCAAATAATAATTATTAAATATAATGACTATGTTTGAATCCATCGACACATCTCTAATTGACTGGTCGCGCGCACAGTTTGCGCTGACAGCCATGTATCACTGGCTTTTTGTGCCACTTACTTTGGGACTTGCAATGATAATAGGCATCATGGAAACGGTTTATGTTGTAACCGGTAAGCAGTTCTGGAAAAATACGACAAAGTTTTGGATGAAACTGTTTGGAATAAACTTTGCAATAGGAGTTGCTACAGGACTAATACTTGAATTTGAATTTGGTACTAACTGGAGTAACTATTCGTGGTTTGTTGGTGATATTTTTGGTGCACCTCTTGCTATTGAAGGGATATTTGCATTCTTCATGGAGGCCACCTTCATAGCTATAATGTTCTTTGGATGGAATAAGGTAAGCAAGAAATGGCACTTGGCTGCAACGTGGCTTACAGGTATAGGCGCCACTCTTTCGGCTTGGTGGATACTCGTTGCGAATGCCTGGATGCAATACCCGGTAGGGATGGAGTTTAATCCAGAAACGGTACGTAATGAAATGGTCAGCTTTGCCGAGGTTGCACTTTCGCCGGTAGCGGTAGCAAAATTCTTTCATACCGTTCTAAGTTCATGGGTTCTGGGAGCAATCTTTGTAATAGGAATAAGCTGCTGGTATCTTCTTAAGAAGAGAGAAAGAGAGTTTGCCCATGCCAGTATAAAGGTATCTGCATTCTTCGGACTTGTGGCTGCACTTATTACAGCTTTTACCGGCGATGTATCGGGAGTGCAAGTTGCCAAGATACAACCTATGAAACTTGCAGCAGCCGAAGGTTTATATGAAGGAGGCAATGGCATGGATTTTACTATATTTGGTGAGATGAAGGTACCTAATATGCTCTCTTTTCTTGCTACTCATGATGCTCAGGGATATGTGCCTGGAATAAACAATATATTGAATGGAGGATATAAAACTCCGCAGGGAGAGATTGCACTCTCGGCTCAAGAAAAGATAATGAGAGGCAAGCAGGCTATTGCTGCTTTAGATATGTTTCGTAAGGCCAAAAAAGCCGGAGACAATGTAAATGCCGAAGCTGCACGCCAAATAATAAAGGATAATGTTAAATACTTTGGGTATGGATATATTAAAGACGAGGCTCATTTAGTACCTCCAATAGATTTAGTGTTTTGGTCATTCCGTATAATGGTATATCTGGGATGTTACTTCATATTATTCTTTATAGCTGTACTGTTCTTATCGTATAAAAACGTTATGGATCATAAAAGATGGATTCAGTATGTAGCCCTATGGACAATTCCTTTAGGTTATATAGCAAGTCAGGCAGGATGGGTAGTTGCCGAAGTAGGGCGTCAGCCATGGGCTATTCAGGACATGCTTCCTGTAGGTGCTTCTATATCAAAACTTCAGCCTAGTTCGGTACAGATAACATTCTTTATATTCCTTTTTCTATTTACAATGCTTCTCATTGCCGAGATAGGAATTATGGTAAAAGCTATAAAGAAAGGTCCCGAAATCGTTATTCCAAATAATAGTATGAACAATAAATAAATAGAACATGGACTATATATTTTTACAACAATATTGGTGGTTCCTGGTATCATTACTTGGAGCTCTGTTAGTGTTTCTTCTGTTTGTTCAGGGAGGAAACTCATTACTGTTTACTTTGGGAAAGACTCCCGAAGAGAGAACCCTTCTAATAAACTCGACAGGAAGAAAATGGGAGTTCACTTTTACTACTTTAGTTACCTTTGGTGGAGCATTCTTTGCATCCTTTCCTCTGTTTTATAGTACTAGTTTTGGTGGCGCATACTGGTTATGGATGATAATTTTGTTTACATTCGTTCTTCAGGCAGTATCTTATGAATATCAGTCAAAGCTAGGTAATCTACTTGGAAAGAGGACTTATCAGATGTTTTTAGTCATAAATGGTATTGTTAGCCCCATATTACTAGGAACAGCAGTTGCTACATTTTTTAATGGATCAAATTTTTTTGTAGATAAATCGAATATGGGTAATGAACTTATGCCCGTAATAAGCGGATGGGGAAACAATTGGCATGGGCTGGATGCTTTACTTGATCCATGGAATTTGATGTTAGGATTTGCAGTATTGTTTCTGTCAAGAATTCTAGGCGATCTATATTTTATAAATAACATACGCGATCATAAACTCATATTTACATGTAGACATCAGTTGTTGGTCGATACAATTCCTTTCCTTCTTTTCTTCTTGACATTCGTGATAAGGACTTTCCTGAAAGAAGGATTTGCCGTAAATCCTCTTAATCATGAAATATATATGGAACCCTATAAATATTTCATCAATATGATTGACATGCCTATTGTGTTGATAACATTTCTAGTAGGTGTGCTACTTGTACTTTTTGGCATAATAAGAGGAATATTCGTCAAGACATCGCATGATGGAATTTGGTTCTCGGGTATAGGTACTGTTCTTACTGTGTTGGCACTGCTTATATGCAGCGGATTTAATAATACAGCATATTATCCTTCGTTGGTAAATATGCAAAACTCGCTTACCATATACAATAGTTCATCTAGCGAATTTACACTTAGAACTATGGCTTATGTATCACTTTTCATTCCTGTAGTGCTGGTATATATATTCTTTGCATGGCGGGTAATAGATCGTAAACCAATTACTTCTGATGAATTGAAGGAAGATAGTCACACGTACTAAACATATGTTAATTAACAATGCTGAATTACTGGTTATTTGTAAATGAATGTAAATCAGTAATTTGGTATTGTTAAACTATATTTATAAACATGCATAAAAGAATGTTCCCACTTGCAGATATTAAAATAGTAAGTATATTTGCATTGTGTTTTTCATAGTATTAGATTTAAGGTTAACAAAGGTTGGAGTACAGCGGTACTCCTTTTTTTATGCCCATACGTAAAGGAGTCGATCTCCTTTCAGAAACAGACTCCTTTTAAGTTCTTTGAAAATATATTATTTCTTATCTAACTTTTCGTAAGCATACCAGTAGAAGCCACCTACAAATATTGCACCGCCGGCTATATTTCCCAATGTAGCTGGCAAAAGGTTTTTAATGAACAGATCATACATTGATATATCGGCTCCTTCGAACATAGCCATAGGAATGAAAAACATATTGGCTATACAGTGTTCATAAGATAATGCCACGAATGCCATTACTATCCACCATATACCTGCTATCTTTCCCATAGTGTCTTTTGCCGACATGCCCATCCACATGGCAAGGCATACCATCCAATTGGCTCCTACACCTTTTAGGAAGGTTACGAAAAATGTATGCGAGGTTTTTGATACAGCTATTTTCTCTATACCTGATATCCATGGCTCGTAATGAAGAATGCCTGGTAGATATACTAGAAAATAGGCAAAGAAAAGTGCACCTATGAAATTACCACACCATACCAGGGTCCAGTTCTTGAATGCATACTTCCATGGTTGTCTTTTTCCCATAGTACTTGGAATGAAATAGGCACAATTGCCTGTAAACAGTTCACCACCGGCTAGTACTACAAGCATCAATCCAATAGGAAATGCTGCCCCCATAAGCATTTTAGTCAGGGCCGGACTACTGGCCGATAATGCAGGAAATCCATAACCGAACAGTATGGAAAGAGCTCCTCCCATTGCGATGTAAACGCCAGCCAGGAAACTTAATATTAATGTTTTTTTTATGCTATAGCGACCTTTTACTATAGCTGCTTCTGTAGCATACGACACAATCTCTTTTGGGGATAGTATACTCATCTTGTAAGTTTTTATTGTTATTAAAATCGGGGCGCAAAGATAGTTAAAAGCATATTAAAATAAAATATGTATTTAACTATGTATATTATTTTAAAGATTGATAGATTTATTTTTGCAAATAGTTCAAATCTCAGTTCATGCTGATACGGATTGATACTATTAATTATAGTATGAAGCATGGGATATTTCATACGGAATGTTGATGCTAAAATTTATAAGATATTATATGGAAAGTATGAAAGGTAAAAATTATATGATTTATGATATCTACATTATCCGAATAATTCTCAATGTTATATTTTACAGTAACACAAATTATTCTTTTCCTATTCTTTATATATTATTATATAGTTCATGATGTGATGAATAGGATTAAGCGTTATATCTTCGGATAATGTAGACTTCACTTAAATTATACTATCTCTATACCGGCATCTGCGCAAAGTTTCACTCCCAGTTCCTTAAGTTTGAACTTCTGTATCTTTCCGCTTCCTGTCATAGGAAAATCCTTTATAAAGAATATATATTTAGGTATTTTATAATGAGCTATCTTACCTTTGCAAAATTCACGTACATCCATCTCTGTAACTTCGGCGTCATCATGCAATATTATGAATGCACCCACTTGTTCTCCGTATTTCTTTGATGGTATTCCGGCTACCTGCACATCTTTTATCCCTTTTATCTTATATAAGAATTCTTCTATTTCTCGAGGATATATGTTTTCGCCACCTCGTATTATCATATCCTTAATTCTTCCGGTTATCCTGTAGTTGCCGTCTTCATCCATTATTCCAAGATCGCCCGAATGAAGATAACCGTTCTTATCTATCACTTCGGCAGTAGCTTCCGGATTGTTGTAATATCCTTTCATGGTATTGTATCCACGGTTGCACATTTCTCCCTGAACTCCTACAGGGCACTCTTCGCCTGTCTCGGGATCTAGTACCTTGACTTCGGTAAATTCAAAATCGCGTCCTACTGTATGGCATCTTGTTTCGAATGGGTCGTCTATACGAGTAGCGGTCATTCCTGGCGATGTCTCTGTTAGACCGTATACGCTGGTTACTTTCATAAACATTTTTTCTTGTACTCTCTTCATGAGTTCTACCGGGCATAACGATCCTGCCATAATGCCAGTGCGTAGGCTTGACATATCGAACATGTTGAACATTGGATGATTTAGTTCGGCAATGAACATGGTAGGTACCCCATATACTGCAGTACATCGTTCTTTATGAATAGAGGCCAATACTACCAATGGATCGAATTTTTCGACCATAACCTGAGTGCATCCATGTGTAAGGCAGTTCATGGTAGCCAGTACCACACCAAAGCAATGAAACAATGGAACACAACAACATAATTTGTCGTCGGCTGTAAACTTCATGTGTTCGCCAGTAAGAAATCCATTGTTTGATATGTTATAATGTGTAAGCATAACACCCTTTGGAAATCCGGTAGTACCCGAAGTATACTGCATATTTACAGTATCATGGCAGTTTACAGTTTTCTTCACCTCATTAAGAAGTGTATCATCTACATTGTCGCCCAACAAAAGTATTTCTGATGTATTGTACATACCTCGATATTTTTCCTGACCAATGTATATTACATTTTTCATCTTTGGAAATCTCTTGCTTTTAAGATACCCACGCTGGCATGTTTTCAGTTCTGGAAGCATGGTATATACCATATCTATATATTCATCAGTACCTCTGTCGCCATTTACTATGCACAGTGTATGCATATCCGAGTTCTGGCAAAGATATTCCAGTTCGGCTTGCTTATAGTTGGTGTTTACTGTAACGCATACAGCACCTATCTTTGCACAAGCATAAAGAAACGTAAGCCAATCGGGTACGTTCGGAGCCCATAGCCCAACATGCGATCCTCTTTTTACGCCAATGGCCAATAATCCTTTTGCTACATTGTCTACACGTTGATTAAACTGTCCCCATGTAAAACGCAAGTCTCTGTCCGAATATACTATATACTCCTTGTTGGGTGTGGTTTCGGCCCAATGCTCAAGCCAGTCGCCCAGAGTTCTGTTTGATAATTCCATTTAATAATAAATATTTAAATTATAAGTTTATTCTGTTGTTATAAACTTTCAATTCAAGATTTTTACGATAATATTATGTAGTTAACTGTAAATAATTGTCTTATAACAATGATGCGTGAATTACCTGTTATGTTATCATTGAATTTGACGGCCACAAAAAAATATTTTATGGCGAGAAAATAAAAAACTACCGCGGTAAAAATAAAATTGATGGCGGTCAAATTTATGTCTATTATGCCGGAGTATATACTACTGCCAGAATCTTTGCAGCTTCACCATCATATCCGTGAACGTGATGAGGTACAATTGAATCGTAATATATACTGTCGCCTGCATTTAATATATAGTTTTTCTTTCCATGATTTATTTCAATCTTTCCTTCCAATACATATATAAATTCTTCTCCTTCATGAGATGAATTATCAAAACATGCATCATGAGCTTTCTCTATATCTATTATAAATGATTCCATGTGTCTTCCTGCCTTTGATTTGGAAAGAGAGTGATATATCATGTGCTTTTTCTCGTCGGAAGCATTGTTAGAGAAGTCTATTTCATTATTTTTTTCTGAAGCGTGACAAACCACCGGACCAAGCTCTTCCTGATCGTCAAGGAAAGTCCCTATACGCACTCCCAATACACGGGCTATCTTTATAAGTGGAGCAAGTGAAGGTATCTCTTTATCTTCTTCAATTCTCTGTACCTGTTCTTTTTCTAAACCAGAACGTTCAATAAGTTCATCTTGGGTAATCTCTTTCAGTGTACGGATAGATTTTATCTTACTTCCAATTTTAATATAATTATTCATGTTTTTGTTATAAATTATAAGATATAATTGTAATTTGGTTACAAAGATAATAAAAAGTAGTTAATTCTATATTTTTGCATAAAAGAATTAATTTAAGATTATCAACATATATGATGATATTTGTTAGATTGTTATCTTTGTAGCAATAATAATCAAACATATTATATATCATGTTCTCAGGAATTATAGAAGAGTATGCAGAAGTTACTGCAGTTGTAAGAGAGAAAGAAAATCTTCATCTTACGCTGAAATGTTCTTTTGTCGATGAGCTTAAGATTGACCAAAGTATTGCACATAACGGGGTTTGTCTTACGGTTGTAAGCCTAAATGAAGGTACTTATACAGTGACAGCCATGAAAGAGACAATAGAACGTTCTAACATAGGATTGCTTAAGATAGGCGATAAGGTGAACGTTGAACGCAGTATGATGATGAACGGACGCTTGGATGGTCACATAGTTCAGGGTCATGTAGATCAGACAGCCGAATGTGTTAATATTGAAGACGCCGATGGTAGTTGGTATTTCACTTTCAGATATAAGTTTGACCGAGAGATGGCTAAAAGAGGTTATATTACGGTCGATAAGGGGTCCGTTACAGTAAATGGCGTTAGTCTTACTGTGTGCAATCCTACCGATGATACGTTTCAGGTTGCTATTATTCCTTATACATACGAACATACCAATTTTCATACTTTTAAGTTAGGAACAATGGTAAACATAGAATTCGATATAATAGGGAAGTACCTTAGCCGTATGATGAAGTTTAGCTAAGCAAATTTCAGATTATAGGTCTTTTAAAAGAATTTTATCGGTATTCTGGTAATACTCTTCCCTAGCTTGGGTAAGAGTGTTCCAGGTACCTCCCGATTCCTTTATCTTAATCTTGAATTCTTCCGAACCCTTGGTTTCAATCCTGTTCAGAAGTAATCCTACAGTAAGCTTGTTTATATCCATGGCCGGTACATATGCCATAAGATCCGATTCATTGCTTACAGGAGTTTCTACAATCATGCTTATATCCTGCAATTCATAAAGAATCTTTGTGGTAAGCCGTATTGGTATTTTGTTTTCGTCACTTAACATCTCGGCTGTATAAGGATCTTTTTCGGTCTCGAACCGTTTGCATATTAGTGACATTATAGATACGCACAGAAAGTCATGATATCTGCGGCTTATGTTTTTTATCTCATTGTTGAAGTAGTAATTCTTTAAATTTTGTGATACATACGACAGTTGTGCCCCGAACAAGCATATGCTCCATGTTATCTGTGCCCATAAAAGGAACATTGGAATGGCAGCAAAACTACCGTATATTGCATTGTATCTCGAAACCCATATCTGGCTTCCTATATATATGTATTGAAAGAACTGAGCTGCTCCACCTGCCAGTATGCCGGGTATTATACAATACTTGAGCTTTACGTTTGTATTAGGCATATATGCATAAAGTCCTATGAACATTATCCATATTATTACAAAAGGAATAAGATTTATGAAGAATTTTATAAGAGGAGCCAATATGACGAAATTCTCCATTCCTTTCATTACCGTAGTCATGAATATTGATATACCTCCCGAAAGTACTAAGAACATTGGAATAAGAAGAAGCATCGAAAAGTAATCGGTCATTTTACGATATATAGTACGAGGCTTTTTTACCTGCCATATGAAGTTGAAAGTTCTTTCAATATTATTAATAAGGGTAAGTATTGTCCATAACAGCATTATAAGACCGATACCTATAAATATACCGCTCTTTGTGTGCGACAGATAAGAATCAATGAAACTCATAATAGTCTCCGTTGCCACACTCTGTGCACTTATGCCGCTTCGGAACTGCATTTCAAGAAGATTGGAGAATCCCAGTCCGCGTGCTATTGCAAACAATATTGCAAGAAGAGGAATGATTGAAAAAAGAGTATTATAGGTAAGTGCCGACGCTTTCGTAATTATTCGTCCTTGCACAAATTCCTTTATAGATATGGATATTACCTTTATGATATTATAGAACAGACCTCGTGATTTGCTCACTTCGTCTTCTGTAATTTTCCAAATTCCTTCTTTGAGGAAGATGCGTATTCCTGTGAGTTTGGCTCTGTTCATTGCTGTAATTGTAAAAATAAAAAAGAAAACAGATAATCTGTAAGCCGGGTTCTGTACTTTAATAAAAAAGTGCCTGTCATTTATCTACTCTCACCGTCTCCGATGAACTCTAGCGGTCTACCCTCCGACGTCGGGCGAGCAGCCCTGATAATGTCGGTATACATGACCTTACAACTCCTAAGATGTACGGCTTGCATATCGCTATGCAACCGGTGGGCTCTTACCCCGCCTTCTCACCCTTACCACAAACGAGTCTGTGGCGGTTATTTTCTTCTACATTACTCTACCTTCGCAGATAGCTTTCTGTTAGGAAGTAGGACGCTCTGTGTTGCCCGGACTTTCCTCTCATACCATCAGGTATCAGCGACAGACCGATTTTCTGTTTTCCTAATGCAAAGGTAAAACAAAATTCTTTTAAAAAATAGATATAATGAATTTTTATGAATAATATATTTATTATATAGCATTGTGCTTATTTGTAATATATGCAAAAAGAATAATTAAAGCGGTTAACCACTGTTAAGTGTCATAGAGATATTGTTAAAAGAGGAAAAAAGTATCTGGTTATATGTACACTGATTGATATTTTCTATTTATTTAGCACTGTAAATGTTAAACACGAGTTTAAAATTAACAAATAAACCATTAATAAGTTATGAAACCATCAACTAAGTTTTTGTTTGGGACAGCCCTGTTGATTGCTGTGAGTGCAGGGGCGGCGAGTGTTACTACTTATGCTTTATTTAAACCTTCCACTGAAAAGACAGCTACATTCAACGATATATTTCAGCCTAACCCCAATGTGCAATTAGCGGGTCTCAATGCAGGTGATCTAAAACCAATAGATCTTACTGGAGCAGCCGAGAATTCTGTGCATGCAGTGGTTCATATAAAATCTACTCAGTCATCTAAGACTCAGACTGTTGAAATGAATGATCCGTTCTTTGATTTCTTTGGAGATATGTTTGGAAACGGAGGCGGACGTCAGCAAAGACAGATTCAAACTCCGGAAAAAGTTGGAGTAGGATCGGGAGTGATTATCTCTAAAGATGGATATATCGTAACAAATAATCATGTTATTGACGGAGCAGATGTAATAAGCGTAAGGCTTAATGACGGACGCGAATATAAGGGAAGAATCATAGGTACTGATCCTAGTACGGATTTAGCACTAGTTAAAATTGAAGGTGACGATCTTCCTACTATTCCTGTAGGAGATTCGGATAAGCTTAAGGTAGGCGAGTGGGTACTTGCTGTAGGTAATCCTTTTAATATGACTTCTACTGTTACTGCAGGTATTGTAAGTGCAAAAGCACGTTCTCTTGGAGTGTATAACAATGGTGTTGAATCTTTCATTCAGACAGATGCTGCCATAAATCAGGGTAATAGTGGTGGAGCGCTTGTAAATGCACGCGGTGAGTTAGTGGGAATAAATTCTGTCTTGTATTCACCTACAGGCGCATATTCGGGTTATGGATTTGCAATTCCTACCACTATAATGACAAAAGTTATTGCCGATCTTAAAGAATTTGGTGCAGTTCAAAGAGCAGTTCTTGGAATAAAAGGTACTCCAATAAATGATGAACAACAGAATATGGACGATAAGACTAAAGCAAAGGTTAAAGAACTTGGTGCTGTAGATGGCGTACTTATTGGTGAAGTTATTGATGGAGGATCGGCAGCTGGTAATCTGAAAGTAGACGATGTTATTATAGGTATAGACGGCAAGAAAGTGAAGAATTTTGCCGAATTGCAGGAAGGATTGGCAAAGCATCGTCCCGGTGATAATGTAACTGTGAGAGTGCTTCGAGATAAGAAAGAAAAAGATATATCAATGGTGCTTAAGAATGCACAGGGAAATACAAAGGTGGTAAAAGATGCCGGTATGGATATGCTTGGCGCAGCATTCCGCGAATTGCCAGCCGAGTTAAAACGACAACTTAATATAAGTTCGGGTATTGAAGTAACCGGAGTGAGCGAAGGAAGAATGAAAGCAGCCGGAGTTCGTAAAGGATTCATTATTATTAAAGCTAACGGACAGTTTGTAAAGAGCGTAGACGACTTGCAGCAGATTATGAAAAATGCAGCACAATCTACCGATCAGGTTCTTTTCCTAAGTGGAGTGTTCCCTTCTGGAAAACGTGCAAACTTTGCAGTCGATTTGATGCAAGAATAAGAAATATTTATTAAGTTTTCAATAGGTATAGGTTTTAATGAAAAAAAGATGTACGATGTGAATCGTGCATCTTTTGACATATAATATCAATTCAAATTTAATATAAAACAACACTTATCATAATTAATAAATATTTATTGAACAAAATATTAGTTTTATCATTTTTATTCTATAACTTTGTATCCCAAATTTCATTTACAGAGAATGAGACAATTAAAGATTACAAAAAGTATCACTAACCGTGAGAGCGCCTCTTTGGATAAATATTTACAAGAAATAGGCCGTGAAGACCTAATTACTGTAGAAGAAGAGGTGGATCTTGCTCAGCGTATCCGTAAAGGTGACCGTATAGCACTTGAAAAATTAACACGAGCTAACTTGAGATTTGTTGTCTCGGTAGCCAAGCAGTATCAGAACCAAGGTTTAAGCCTTCCGGATTTAATTAATGAAGGAAATCTTGGATTGATAAAGGCAGCCGAAAAGTTTGATGAAACTCGTGGTTTTAAATTTATCAGTTATGCAGTGTGGTGGATACGTCAATCAATACTTCAGGCATTGGCAGAACAGTCACGTATCGTTCGTCTTCCTTTAAATCAGGTAGGCTCACTGAATAAAATCAGTAAAGCCTTCTCTAAATTTGAGCAAGAGAATGAACGTCGTCCTTCTCCGGAGGAATTGGCCGATGAACTAGAAATACCGGTTGACAAGATATCTGATACGTTGAAAGTTTCGGGCCGTCATATTTCTGTTGATGCTCCTTTTGTTGAAGGAGAAGACAATAGTTTGCTTGATGTGCTTGTAAATGACGACTCACCTATGGCAGACCGCTCATTGGTTAATGAATCACTTGCTAGGGAAATTGATAGAGCACTCTCTACGCTAACTGAAAGAGAAAAGGAGATAATCCAGATGTTTTTCGGTATTAATACGCAGGAAATGACGTTGGAAGAGATTGGCGACAAATTTGGACTCACACGTGAGCGCGTCCGCCAGATCAAGGAAAAAGCCATTAGAAGATTGAGAGCTAATTCACGTAGTAAATTGCTTAAGTCCTATTTAGGATAAAAGAGAATTTCCAAAACAGATTAATGCACAAAAAGAGTAATACTCTTTTTGTGCATCTTTTTTATATAAATTACCCGTTTGTCCTTTTTTGTTAGGTATTTATCTATTTTTCTTTTGTAATTGTTTCTAATTAACTATTTTTGCTCGTGAATTATATAACTTAATGAAAATATGAAATTTATAAAGATTTTATCTTCTTTAATGATGGTATTGGCTTTGTGTTCGGCTTTTACCTTGAAAGGTGGAAAAGGCAAAACTGTCTATATAGCAGGAGTATCTGCTTCGTTTACTGATTCTCTAGTTTACTTTACAGAAATACAATCGTTGGACAGCGTACAGCTTGATGCACACAAAATGCTACCGGAAAGAGGTCAATACAGTTATCAGCTGAAGAATTTTCTAGAAGGAACAGAAGGATTGGCAAACAGAACATGTTTCGTCTATTTTTCGGATAATAAATCTAAACTTCAGAAAGAAATGAATAAAATTCGCGATAAGTACAAGAAAAACAAGGCAGTATTTGTTCGTGATATATCAAGTAATGCTTTTAAGTTTACTAAACCATTAGAATAAAAATCGTGAAAAAGCTATTTCTATTATTTATCCCAATGCTTCTTCTTTTTTCATGTAATAAAGAAGATGATCCGGTGGTTGCCGAGAGTGCCGATAGGACTGTACTAGCGTATTTTCTTACTAAAGATCTGTCGTCTGCATTGCAGGATAATATAGAAATGCTGTTTGAGGGGTTGCAGAATACCAAAAAAGCATCTACCGTCCTTATATATTGGGATAATAAGGTTAACAAGTTTGATAGCCCCTGTATACTTAAGTATAGTTCGGATGGACAAGGAAGAGTAAATGGTGTAAGTAAGGAGGAGTTCTTGGCTCAGACCTCGTCTGACAGAGTATCCTTTGCTGTAAATAAGGCACAGGTCGTAAAGACATATTCTTCACAGACAGATGCTACAAACCCTTCGGTAATGACCTCCATTCTTAAGGATATGATATCTTTGGCACCCAATAAGAGTTATGGTCTAATATTTGGTTCGCATGGAACGAGTTGGCTTCCTAAAAACTATAGCAGAACACGTTCGTTGGCAGCTACTTATGATACTCCTATAGAAGTTACCGATCTAAATGATGCACTTCTGAATACAGGAACTAAGTTTGAATACATAATAACAGATGCCTGCATGATGGGAAGTATGGAGGTGGTATATGAAATAAGAAATACCTGCAACTATTATATATGCTCTTCGATGGAAGTACCTATGGAGGGATTTCCTTATCATATAATAACTCCATATCTCTTTAGTAATGATTTGGAGGATTATACAGATAAAATATGTTCTACTTATGCATCTTACTATACCGAGAAGAAGTATTGGGGAAATAGTATAGTGATAGATTGTAGTCAGGTTGCTGCTCTTACCAGGTATATAGCAAACTATATCAGCAATTATCAGCCTATTGATCTTTCGTCTGTGCAAGAGTATGGTGCTTATAGTTTTAAGTATCTTTCTTACGATATAAAAGATTTCTTCAATACATATACTGGTAATAATCTTCCTGCCGAGTTTACTTCTCAGATAGACAGGACTATAATATCAAGAGGCTTTGTTTCGACTGCTTATGGTGCATATCCTTCGTTTAAGAATACTACTCTGCTTTGTGGTTTGGGAATGTATATCCCACAGCCATCTTATACAAACTGGAATTCTTATTTGTCTACTCTTTCTTGGGCTTCTGCTTCAGGATGGAAAACCTATCTTGATAAGATAAAATAGTCAGATGTCCATTACTTAAGAGGAAAATTGAATACTGCCAGCAGGCTGTCGGTCGACTCGGAATAATATCTATAAGAGAGAGTTACGTTGTATTTTCTGTACTTTTCCATCTCAACAGAATTGTCAAGAGCCGATTTTAGGTTATCTTCTATTAGAGTGTGGTTTTCCTCAAGAAACTTTTTGTTGTCCAACGAACCGCTTACGCTATAGTAGTAGTTCATTGTGTTACTTTCATCTATAAATTTGGTACTGTCTATGACAACCAGAGAATCCATACGCATAGGACAGCTTTTGTTCATCTTCTGGGCATAATTATGCATAATTATGCTCTTACGGTCTTTTTTGCATCCTGTAAAGACTAATAATCCAATAGTTATAATAAATAGATATTTTTTCATCTTTCATTTTATATAAATTCGCGACGAAAGTAGAATTTATTTTAGAACTTATCAATAAAAGATTATATTTATTGATAAGTTTGTATCAAAATAATGACAGCTATGTGGAGTTTTTTAAAGGAGCTTAAGAATAAACATCATAAAAGATATCTTGGCGGAATAGATTTCTTTAAATATGTAGGTCCTGGATTACTTGTAACAATCGGATTTATAGATCCTGGAAACTGGGCATCGAATTTTGCTGCAGGATCCGAATTTGGTTATGCTTTGCTGTGGGTAATAACACTAGGAACAGTAATGCTTATAGTATTGCAGCATAATGTAGCTCATCTTGGTATAGTAACAGGCTTGTGCCTTAGTGAGGCTGCTACAAAGTATTGTCCCAGATGGGTGTCTTTACCTATACAGATAAGCGCCATGTGTGCTTCCATTTCAACTTCTCTTGCCGAAATTTTGGGAGGAGCTATAGCTCTTCAGATGATATTTCATATACCACTTATATTAGGAGCACTGCTTACTACTGTTTTCGTGACTATAATGCTTTTTACTAACTCATATAAGAAGATTGAAAAAGCTATAATAGCTTTTGTCTCTGTTATAGGGTTATCTTTTCTTTACGAACTTTTTCTTGTACAGATAGAATGGCCATTAGCTATAGAATCGTGGATAGTACCTTCTATACCCAAAGGAAGTATGCTGATAATAATGAGTGTACTTGGAGCAGTAGTTATGCCACATAATCTTTTTCTTCATTCCGAAGTAATACAGAGTCACGAATATAACAAGAAGGATAAGAAAGATATAGAGAAAGTATTGAAATACGAATTCTATGATACCATTCTATCTATGATAGTAGGATGGGCTATAAATAGTGCCATGATTCTGTTGGCTGCGGCAACATTCTTCAAGAGCGGAGTCCTTGTAGAAGAACTTGAACAGGCAAAGTCGCTTTTAGATCCTTTGTTGGGCAGTAATGCAGGAATGGTATTTGCATTGGCATTGCTTATGGCTGGTATATCATCTACAATAACAAGCGGTATGGCTGCCGGATCTATATTCGCGGGAATATTCAGTGAGTCATATCATATAAAGGATATTCACTCACGTGTAGGGATACTTATATCTTTGGGCTTTGCACTCCTTTTGATATTATTCATCAGTAACCCGTTTAAAGGTCTGGTAATATCTCAGATGATACTAAGTATTCAATTGCCGTTTACTGTTTTTCTGCAGGTTTATCTTACCTCTTCACAAAAAGTTATGGGTGAATATGCAAATTCTAAATGGAGCAATATTGTTCTTTATTTCTTGGCAGTGCTAGTGACTGTATTGAATTTAATGCTACTTTTCGAGATATAAGATTGATATTTATAATGTAAATCAATAAATATAAATACATTTTAAGATATTTAATAGTGAAGATGTTATTCATCTGAATCTTTATTGCCATCTTTGTATCTTTATTTTTTTAATATGTTTTTCATGGAAAATACAAGAACTGCAGCTGCCTTATTCGATTTTGACGGAGTTGTAATGGATACTGAGGCACAATATAGTAATTTCTGGAATAGTAAGGGAGAAATTTATCATCCCGAAATAAAGTTTTTCGGTGATAAGATAAAAGGACAGACTCTTACACAGATTTTTGATAAGCATTTTAATGGTAAAATTGATATTCAGAAAAAGATAACTGAAGAATTGAACAATTTCGAAAAGAATATGTTATTTTCTTACGTAAGAGGAGTTGTTGATTTTATGAAAGAGTTAAAGGATAATGGAATAAAAATAGCCATTGTTACAAGCTCTAACAACATAAAAATGTTGAATGTTTATAAAGTGCATCCCGAACTTAAAGAATTAGTAGATTTAATTATTACAGCTGAACTTTTCACTCACTCTAAACCAAATCCAGAATGTTTTTTATTAGCTGCTGCTACTTTCAGTGTAAAACCTGAAGAGTGTGTAGTTTTTGAAGATTCATTTCATGGACTGGAAGCGGCAAGAAAAGCACATATGTTTGTTGTAGGATTAGCTACGACTAATAAAAGAGAGGCAATATTAGATAAAGCAGATTATGTAATTGATAATTTTCAAGATTTTACATACGATAAACTGAAAAGTATATTTAAATAGAATTGGTTTAAAATAAACATTATAATCTTATTAAAAAGAGAATTGACATGGCTGGATATATTTCAGGGGATACAAGAAAAGTAACTACTCACAGATTAGTTGAGATGAAAGAGAGAGGAGAAAAAATCTCTATGCTTACTTCATATGATTATACTATAGCTCAGATTGTTGATGGCGCTGGAATAGACATAATATTAGTTGGCGATTCGGCATCTAATGTTATGGCAGGAAACGTTACTACTTTACCTATTACATTAGATCAGATGATTTACCATGGTAAATCGGTTGTTAGAGGGGTTAAAAGAGCATTAGTAGTGGTTGATATGCCTTTCGGTACATATCAAACTTCCGAATATGAGGCAGTAACAAATGCTATAAAGATAATGAAAGTTACGCATGCCGATGCTTTGAAGCTTGAAGGTGGCGAAGAGATTATTGATGCAGTTAAGAAAATAATTTCTGCAGGAATTCCTATAATGGGTCATCTGGGACTTATGCCTCAGTCTATAAACAAGTATGGTACTTATTGTGTACGTGCCAAGGATGATTTGGAAGCAGAAAAACTTATTCGCGATGCTCATTTGCTTGAAGAGGCAGGATGCTTTGCGTTGGTTCTTGAAAAGATACCAGCAGAGCTGGCTCAGAGGGTAGCAGAAGAACTTACTATACCGGTAATTGGTATTGGCGCAGGCGGCGGTGTAGACGGTCAGGTATTAGTAGTAACCGATATGTTGGGTATGGCAAAAGGCTTTAGCCCTCGATTCTTACGCAGATATGCTGATTTGAATACTATTATGACTGAAGCTATTCAGCAATATGTAAAGGATGTAAAAGATTGCGATTTTCCTAACGAGAACGAGCAATATTAAACCTATTTTATTTAAAGACGATATGGTGGATGATCTTTTTTATCCCTACGAAAGAAAAAAACTTTGGACTAAAGAGATGATTTTATTGTCACTCGGCAATTTTCTTCTCTATACATCTTTATATATGTATTTGCCAGTACTTCCTTTATGGATTGCCGGCAACTTTAACTGCAGTTATATAGAAAGTGCACTAATAGTGTCATCTTTTGCTTTAGCAATGTTTCTGCCTGGTCCTTTTAATAATTATTTGATAGATGCATTCAAGAGAAAGTATATAGCTTTTTGGGCGTGTATTATTTTGGGCATTGTTACTCTTTTTTACAATCAGGTAACAGAGTTATGGATGGTATTGGCTATAAGAGTAATACAGGGTATTCTTTTTAGTATAATAACAACTACTATAAGTAGTACCTTGGTTATTGATGTTACTCCTCCGAAAAAGCGTACAGATGCTAATATATCTTTCTCACGTTTAGGAAAGATTGGTATTATAGCAGGAATCGTGAGTGGTATATATCTATATAACTATTATAGTCTATCAGTTATATTATACTTATGTTTAGGAATTTCTTTCTTGGCAGCTTTTTTAATTCTCTTTATAAGAGTACCATTCAGAGCTCCATTAAAACCATCATTTTGTTCTTTAGACCGTTTTTTATTACCTAGAGCTTTGCCTGCAGCATTAAATATGTTGCCAATTCCTATAATAATTGGAATGAATATAAGCTCAATAGGAAATGAAATTTTTTATCTTTCAATTATAATAGGTGCGTTCATAGCATTTATTTTATTGAAACATATGCTTAGAAGTGTATCATCTAAGGCAGAAGTTGAATTTTCTACGGCTATTCTTATATCTGGGTTAATATTGCTAATATTTTCAGTAAATAATATATCATTAGCTATAAGCGCTGTACTGATTGGAATAGGAGTAAGCATTTCGTCAAGTCGTTTCTACATTATAATGATAAGTTTGCCTTTCCATTGCGAACGTGGTTCGGCCAATAATACTTATTATCTTATGTGGGAATTAGGGATATTTATTGGTTACATCACAGGATTTCTGTTTTACAATGGAGATTTGGTAATCCTATATAGCATTGCTGTAGGTATAATTATTTTATATATACTTGTTTATGAACTCTTCACTCATAAATGGTATTACAAACAAATGGAAAAGAAACAATTATAAATTTTTAAAAGAATATGGCAGACGACAAAAAAATTATTTTTTCGATGGTTGGCGTAAGTAAGGCCTTCCAGGCGAATAAACAGGTATTGAAAAACATCTACCTATCCTTTTTTTATGGAGCTAAGATTGGTATTATCGGTCTTAATGGTTCCGGAAAATCAACATTACTTAAAATTATTGCCGGACTAGAAAAAAGTTATCAGGGAGAAGTGGTATTCTCGCCAGGTTACTCCGTAGGATATCTGGCACAGGAACCCCACTTGGATGATTCGAAGACCGTAAAGGAAGTAGTGATGGAAGGGGTACAGAGTATAGTTGATACCCTGACAGAATATGAAGAGATAAACAATAAGTTTGGACTTCCAGAATATTATGAAGATTCAGATAAGATGGATGCGCTTTTCGCTCGTCAGGCCGAACTTCAGGATATAATCGATGCAACCGATGCCTGGAATCTTGACAGCAAATTGGAACGTGCTATGGATGCGTTGCGCTGTCCTCCCGAAGATCAACCTGTAAAGAATCTTTCGGGTGGTGAACGCCGTCGTGTAGCACTTTGTCGCTTGCTGTTGCAGAAACCTGATATTCTTCTTTTGGATGAGCCTACCAATCACCTTGATGCCGAAAGTATTGACTGGCTGGAACAGCATTTGCAGCAGTATGAAGGTACTGTAATTGCAGTAACCCATGACCGTTATTTCCTAGATCATGTAGCTGGATGGATTCTTGAACTTGACCGTGGTGAAGGTATTCCATGGAAAGGCAATTACTCAAGCTGGTTGGAACAGAAAACTAAGAGAATGGAGATGGAAGAGAAGGTGGCAAGCAAGCGTCGTAAAACTCTTGAAAGAGAGTTGGACTGGGTACGAATGGCACCTAAGGCTCGTCAAGCAAAAGGAAAAGCTCGTCTTAATTCATATGATAAGCTTATTAATGAAGATGTTAAGGAAAAAGAAGAGAGACTTGAAATCTTTATCCCTAACGGACCACGTTTGGGTAATAAGGTTATAGAGTCTATAGGAGTAGCCAAAGCTTACGGAGATAAACTTCTGTTCGATAATCTTAACTTTATGTTACCTCCTAATGGTATTGTAGGTGTTATCGGACCTAACGGTGCCGGTAAAACAACTCTTTTCCGTCTTATAATGGGGCTTGAAACTGTAGATAAAGGTACATTCGAAGTAGGTGAGACTGTAAAACTAGCATACGTAGATCAGCAGCATAAAGATATTGACCCCAACAAATCTGTATATCAGGTTATAAGTGGAGGCAACGAACTGTTACGTCTTGGAGGCAAGGATATCAATGCCCGTGCATATCTGAGTCGTTTCAATTTTTCGGGTGCTGATCAGGAAAAGTTATGTGGTATGCTTTCTGGTGGTGAACGTAACCGTTTGCATCTTGCTATGGCATTAAAAGAAGAAGGTAATGTTCTGCTTCTTGATGAGCCTACCAATGATATTGACGTAAATACATTGCGTGCACTTGAAGAAGGTCTTGAAGACTTTGCAGGTTGTGCAGTAGTAATTAGCCATGACCGTTGGTTTCTTGACCGTATTTGTACTCATATTCTTGCTTTTGAAGGAAATAGTGAAGTATTCTTCTTCGAAGGATCATATACAGAATATGAAGAGAATAAGATGAAACGTATGGGAAATGAAGAACCAAAACGAGTTCGTTATCGTAAATTAACTCAGGATTGATTCTGAATGTATGTACTATACATCTTTATAATATAGAAAAATAAATATAATCCGTATCCTAAATTAGGGTACGGATTTTTTTGTCTTTTATATTGATATAAATAGAAAAAGATAATTTACAAATTAAATATTTATTAATAATAAAGTGTGATATTTAAATAATATGCAAATCAAATTTAAAATTTGTAATATCTTTGTAATAATCTTATTGTTTTTATTACATAACTTTGCAGCGTATTTAGTGATCCATTAAATCATAACATTAATAAATTAAAATCTCATGTTGAAACAAATGCGATTTTTTATTTCCGTAATTATGGTGGTAATTGCGGTTGTTGCAAACGGTCAGGTAACTACTGCCTCTTTAAGCGGAAAAATTACCGACGAAGCCAAGGAGCCCATTATTGGTGCTACGATCCAGGCTATTTATGAACCTACAGGAACCCGTTATGGTGCCATTTCTAATGTGGAAGGAAGATACACGATTCAGGGTATGCGTGCCGGTGGTCCGTATAGGGTTGAGGTATCATATGTAGGATATCAATCAGTAACCTTCAAGGGTATCAATCTTCAATTAGGCGAAACCTATGTGCTTAATGCTTGGATGAAGGAATCTTCAGAAACACTTGATGAAGTAGTTGTTACAGCTTCTAAAGACAGCAATATGAAAAGTAGCCGTTCAGGAGCAATAACTAACGTCAGTGCCGAACAAATTGCTGCAGTTCCTACTGTAAGCCGTAGTATGAATGATATAATGCGCCTATCTCCTCAAGGCTCTAGTACTACAAATGGATTTGCTGTTGGTGGTGGTAATTATCGTCAGTCAAATGTAACTATAGATGGAGCACAGTTTAATAATACATTTGGTTTGGGAAGTGGTAATCTTCCTGGTGGTGGAACTCCTATATCTCTTGATGCACTTGATCAAATTTCTGTATCAATTACTCCTTATGATGTTCGTCAGAGCGGTTTTAATGGTGGTGCTATAAATGCAGTTACAAAGAGTGGTACAAACAAGTTTAATGGTACTGCATATATGTATATTACAAATAATGATCTTACCGGCGATAATGTAGACGGTGCGAAACTAAGTCTTGACAAGTCGCATAAGTATACTTATGGTGCTTCTATAGGTGGCCCTATTATAAAAAACAAGCTTTTCTTCTTTGTAAACGGTGAATATGAAGATAATATGGCTGCAGGACCTTCTGCATCGGCAGGTAATGGTACAGAGACTTCTTATACAAATACTAATCGTCGTCCTACGCTTACTCAGTTAAACGGTCTTACAGATTATCTTTCAAAGCAATATAACCTAACTACAGGTGCATGGCAAGGCTTTAATCTAAAGACACCGTCTTACCGTATACTTGCTCGTTTGGACTGGAATATCAATGATAATAATAAGTTCAACGTACGACTTACACGTTCAAATAGAAAATCTAATAGCGGTGCATCTTCATCAAGAAGTCCGATGTATGCAAATAATATATACAACGGTTCTAACGGTACTTACGGAAGTGGAAGCTATTATGGAATGAACTCTCTTTCATCTCGTTATTATAGTGAATACAGATTTACTTCTGTTGCTGCCGAACTGAATAGTCGTATAGGTATATTCAACAATACATTCCGTGGAACCTATTCTTTCCAAGATCAGCCACGTTCCAATGAATTTGGCGATGCACCTACTCTTGAAATATTGATGTCTGATGGTCAGGGACACTATCCTACATGGGCATTGACAGGAAACGATCCTTTTACGATGGGTAATCTTTCTCAGACAAAGAATCTGGTATTTACAGATGAACTGAATGCTACAATAGGTATACATAATATTACAGGAGGTTTGCAGTATGAGTACAATAATGCAGCCAATGGATATGCACAGATGGGTGCAGGTTATTATGCATATGTAGCAACTGCCGATCAGGTGAACAATGGAAAATGGGATGAGGTCTTTGCAGCTACACCAAGAGCTTTCGCAATAACTTATGGAAATAATGCAGCACATTCAATGTTTACTTCAAAGATGTCTACCAATCAGTATTCATTCTATTTGCAGGATAACATGGATATTACCTCAAATTTCAAGCTTTCTGCTGGTGTTCGTTTTGAATTACCTTCTTATCCTTCATTAAAAGATAATTTCAATGAAGAGTATTACAAGATAGCTTTTGATGGGGTACATTACTCTACAGCACAAGTTCCTAAGTCGTCAATATCAATATCTCCTAGAATTGGTTTTAACTGGGATATGTCTAATGGAGAACGTAAATATGTGCTTCGTGGAGGTACAGGTATATTTGTTGGTCGCATGCCATTCGTATGGTTAGTATCAGCAGTAGGAAATTCAGGTATGGGTCAGACATCTTATCTATATTATAGCGAAGGTACAGGAAGTACAGGTACTATTGCTCCTACATTTACAATGAGTCAGGCCGATATGCTTACTCAGATAAATGCAACTAGTGCTACAAGCGTACCTCAGAGTCCAACTATACTTTCAAAAGATTTGCGTATGCCTAAGACATGGAAGATGTCTTTAGCTTTCGATGCAAAATTACCTTACGACGTAGACTTTACTTTGGAAGGTATATATAATAAGGATATGAATCCGGCAATAGTATCAAATAAGAATATATATTGGAATGGTACTTCAATGATATCTCTTAATCAGTACGATCAGCGTCAATATATGTCGTCATACAATGCAAATAATGCTTATGTAATCGAGAATGCAGGTCATAAGGCATACTACTGGTCGTTGACAGCACAATTGCGCAAGTCATTTGATTTCGGATTATATGTATCAGCAGCATATACTCATTCAAGAGCAAAGAGTTATACAGAAGGTATAGGTGATCAGGTTACATCTTATTATACAAACTATCGTAATTCTGTAAACGGAATTAACGGAAATGAACTTGGTTATGCTACATATGTTGCTCCTAACCGTCTTTTACTTACTGCAAGTTACAAGATAAAGGAGAGCAAGAATACTGCATCCAATATCAGCTTAGTATACGAAGGTTCTGAAAACGGATTTATGAATGGATATTCTTATAATAGATTCTCGTATATATTTAACAGTAATGTTATCAATGATCCATCGGCTCCTGGAAATCTTCTTTATATTCCTGCTAGTCGTGAAGAACTTGATAATTGGGCATTTACAGACAAAGGTACATTTACCGACGAAAGCGGAAACAAGCAAACTTATACTGCACAAATGCAGAAGGATGATTTCTGGTCTTTCATAAATCAGGATTCATACTTAAAGAATCGTAAAGGTAAATATACAGAACGTGGTGGTGTTAAGATGCCATGGAGTCATCAACTTGATTTCAAATTCAGTCAGGATATATATATGATGGTTGGAGGCTCAAAACATACGCTGCAGTTAGGATGTGATATTACTAACCTTCCTAATTTACTCAATAACAGTTGGGGTAATTACAAACAAGTATCAGGAAACACATTGCTGACTTATAATAAAGGTAAAGGCGAAAATGGTAGCAACGGTACATTTAACTATAATCTGGTTAATGGAGCACGTCATCTTAAAACCTTCGAAAGATTTGAAAGTACATGGTCAACTTACCAAGTTGTATTTAGCGTAAGATACTTGTTCAATTAATTCTTATAAGAAACAGACATAATGTTTGTAATTTTTATCATAATATAAAAAAGCGACCGGCGAAATAACCGGTCGCTTTTTTTTGAACATTATATTAAATTAAAAAAAATAAATTTAATATTAAATATAAATGTAAAATAATGTCATATACGGAGTATTCTATTAACACATCTATGTTAAAGAACATCTTGCAGTTTAATAACTGCTATAAAAATGCAATTTATATAAATTTTTTTATTTAATTTTGTAACAAATATAGTATTATACTAACTATTAATTATTTAAAAAGCACACAAAATTATGAGAAATCATCTAAAACAATTACTTGTTTTTTGTGCATTAGCGTTAGTTTCACTAACTACTTATGCTCAAGGTATTGTTAAAGGTAAAGTAGTAGATGCGGAGAATAATGAGCCTCTTATTGGAGCTACAGTTTCTGTAAATGGTACATCTTTAGGTACTGTTACTGACATCGAAGGTAATTTTACATTAAAAGTAACTACTGCAAAAGGAGTTATAGAATGTAAATATTTGGGTTATCAAGATCAAAAAATTAAAATTACTCACAAAGGTAATGTTGATCTTGGAATTATATCATTAACTCTTGATTCAAAAACTTTGGGAGATGTTGTTGTAACTTCTTCTATCGCAGTTGCGCGAAAGACTCCAGTAGCAGTAACAACTTTGGCTCCTGAATTTATTGAGGAAAAATTAGGATCACAGGAGTTTCCAGAGATTTTGAAATCTACTCCAGGCGTTTATGCTACAAAAAGTGGTGGAGGTTATGGAGACTCAAAAATTAATATGCGTGGCTTTAAATCTGCTAATATTGCTGTAATGGTAAATGGTGTTCCAATGAATGATATGGAATGGGGAGGAGTATATTGGAGTAATTGGGCTGGTTTATCAGATGTAACACGTAGTATGCAGACACAACGTGGACTTGGAGCATCAAAAGTTTCAGCTCCATCTGTAGGAGGTTCTATAAATATAATAACCAGATCAATTGATCAAAAGAAAGGTGGTTCTTTTTCTTATTCTTTAGGAAATGACGGATATAATAAAATGTTATTTCATGTATCTACCGGGATGTCTAAAACTGGATGGGCTTTTACTGTATTAGGTGGTAAGACGTGGGGAGATGGCTACATTCAAGGTACAGATTTTGAAGCTTACAACTATTTTATTAATATTTCAAAAAGGATAAATGATAATCATCAATTATCATTTACAGCTTTTGGCTCCCCACAATGGCATAATCAAAGAAATAGTGGTGATGGACTTACAATCCAAGGATGGCAAGATGTTAAAAACTATATGGGTGATAAAAGCGTTTATCGTTATAATCCTACTTATGGATTTGGAAGAAATGGAGAGCGTAAAACATCTTCACGTAATGAATATCATAAACCACAAATATCGTTAAATCATCAATGGCAAATTAATGATAAATCATCTTTAAGTACAGTAGCATATGTTTCAATAGGAAGAGGTTTCGGTTATTCTGGACAAGGTTATAAGAAAGATGAAAATGGTACCCAATATAGGAATAAATGGTATGGATCCTACAAAGGTAAATTAAATACCTATTTTAGAAATAGTGATGGAACTTTTGCTTATGATCAAATATATGATTTGAATGAAAATAGCGAAAACGGATCACTTATGGCAATGTCTAAAAGTAAGAACTTTCATGATTGGTATGGATTATTGTCTACATTTACTACTAAGCTTGGAGAAAATATTGATTTTTATGGTGGCTTAGATTTCCGTTATTATAAGGGTACTCATACAAATGAATTGATAGACTTATATGGAGGTGAATTTTTCCTTGATGAATCTCGTGCAAATGTAAAGAAAGAATATAATTCAGCTGCAGGTACCCCAGATTTTATAAATAAAAAGCTTAAAGTTGGTGATGTTGTTTATAGAGATTATGATGGTTATGTAATGTCTGAAGGAGTTTTTGCTCAGGCGGAATACAACAAAGATAAATTAAGTGCATTTTTAGCTGGATCATTATCTAATACTGGTTATTGGAGATACGATAGATATTATTATGATAAAAATCATGCAAAATCAGAGACTGTTAATTATATAGGTTATACTGTTAAAGGTGGAGCAAATTATAACTTATCAGAAAATCATAATGTATTTGCTAATATAGGTTATATTAGTCGTGCTCCTTTCTTCTCTGGTGGTGCTTTTCTGCAGAGTACTACAAGTAATGCAACCAATCCAGATGCTGTTAATGAAAAAATATTTTCTTTTGAATTAGGATATGGTTTTCGTTCATCTATATTTAGTGCAAATCTTAATCTGTATCATACCCAATGGATGGATAAAACAAATGCTACTTCTATGAATATTGAAGATAAAAATGGAAATATCGTAGATAGAGCTTCAATTAATATGTCTGGTGTCGATGCAACACATCAGGGTATTGAATTGGATTTTGTATATCGTCCATTTAGATGGTTGGATGTAAATGGTATGTTTTCTATAGGAGATTGGAGATGGACTAGTAATCCTACTGGATATTTTTATAATTCTTTAGGACAACCTTTGACCTATAATAAGGGTGAATTTACTCCAGCATCAGGAGTATTGGCAGAAGATCATGCTAAAACTACATTAGGTTTGAAAGATGTAAAGGTAGGTGGTTCTGCACAGACAACAGCTTCTTTAGGTGCTAATGCTAAAATTTCAAGATCTTTGAGAGTCGGTATGGACTGTGTATTCTATGGAAGAAACTATTCAGATTGGAGTATTAATGCTTCTGATTTGTCATATAATATAAATAAGGTTGTTGAATATGGAACTCCATGGAGAATTCCTGCTGCATATGTAGTAGATATGAATGCAAGTTACAGATTTAAAATAGGAAATATAGATGCTATTTTATCTGGTAATATAAATAATTTATTTGATCAGGAATATATAATGGATGCGACAGATGGTATAAACCATGATTGGAAAACGTCTTATGGAATATTCTATGGTTTTGGTCGTTCCTATAATGTAAAAATGAAAATCAACTTTTAATTGAGAGTATATAATGAATACATATAAAAAAATAGTAGGATTATTTATAGCTACATGTGCCTTTGCGGCATGTGATTATAACGATAAATATTTCGATGGTTTAGGTGAAGGTACAACTGTAGGTGTCTCTAAATATAATGTAGAATATACAGATGTTATTTTCAAAGAGTCGGAAAGTGCTAAAGATAAAATTGTGCCGTGGTTAAATAGCAAATACTATACTTGTGAGAACTCTTCGTTTGCTATAGTTTCATATAAACAAGAGAAATCAGAAGTAAAAAAAAGTGATGTGCTTAGTGTAGATTTTGAACGTAATGTTATAGATAAAGAATCTACTAATATAGCTGGATGGTTAAACTATTCTTTCTCAGGAATAGGATGGTATGATAAGGTATATAGTAGTAATACATATACAGAATTATCAGCATATAAATTGACGGAAAATGTAGAGAGTTGGCTTATTTCTCCAAAAAATCATATTCTTACTGGAGATAAATTATCATTTGATGTATGTGTAGGAAATTATAATGGCAACGTACTTAAAGTTCTTATCTCCACTAATTTTACAGGAAATTCTGGTAATATTAAATATAAGAATACAGTTTGGAACGATGTAACTAGTTCTTTTGATATTCCAGTCACTCCAGTTAAAGGATATGGGACATTAAAGACTGCTGGAACATTAGATTTGAGTAAATATGCAGGACAGAATATTTATATAGCTTTTGTTTTTGAGGGTCAACCAGATAATGTTACAACTACTATGCAGCTTGATAATGTTAAGATAGAAAGAGTAGAAAAAAACACAGTAATAAATACAGAAAAGGACGAATATGATTTCAAAGATGGAGAATGGATTTATAAACGTACTATACCTTCTGGCTTATTGTTTGAAACTGTGAACATGGAATCTGCAGATTTTCAACTTATAGTGGATTACGTGACTGAAAATTTTGAAGAAGGATATCTTGATACACAAGCTGTAGGACAAGGAGAATATTATTATGGAGCTAGTTCAAAATATTCAAACTGGAATGCAAAGGGTTATACTCGTAAAAAATATTATGATGTGAAAGGAGATATGAAAGATCTTAATACAGATGCTGAAATGGATGCTTACTGTATTGAGAAGATTAAATTAGGTATAGTTAAACTTATTGAATTGAAATATCCTACTCCGGTTTATAATAATGGACAGGTAGTAAATTATAAAGTTATATCTAAAATATATACTAGTACGGCTACTTCTTCATCAATAGCAAAAGTCATATGGAATGAAGAAAAATCTGCATATGAATTAGAATCATTAGATATAGAATAATTCTATATATTATAAAATAGATTGTCCGGAAGTAGAGTTTGCTTCCGGGCAATATTGTAAAATAAAATAATAAATGCAGATTAAATTACACTATATTATTCTACTTACTATATTGTGTAGTTGTGGAAATGATACTAAGAATATTCCAGAAACTCCTGTCATACCCGAAGAGCCATCACAACCCGAAGAACCTTCAAATCCGGATATTCCTGGAGATGCCGAAGAAAAGGCATATATTTTCCCTTCGGAAGTGGTCGATTCCTTGAAAGGGAAAGAGATAATCATAAAGAATGAAATGTTCGTTACTACATCTTACAGAACATCGCCTACTGGAAACGTAACTCTTTCGTCTAAGGTGCTTAATGTACCTACCGAGGTGGTCTTGCCTGCCAGCAACGATTATTCGGCTCTTCTTAATTCGAATATAGAAGATCGCCTTGTCATTATTCCAGGTAATTACAAACTAATAAACCCATTTACAGGAACGCTTAGGATAGGAGCGTCTTTTACCAAGCTTAAGGGTAAGCTGTCGGTAATAGGAGGTAAGTATGCTCTTACTCTTACTCAGCAACCCGAAGTAGATAACAATGAGCGTCCGCAATTGCCCAATGTAGGTAATTATAATATGAAGCTTGCAAGCATGAATCTGGAATATTATATGGCCTCCCCAAGTGCATGGGGTAGCAGCAATGGAGCAAAGAGTAAGGAAGCTTTCCTGCGTCAGCGTACTAAGATAGTAGAGGCAATGAAAATGATTGATGCCGATGTGTATGCTATCTGCGAGATAGAAGAGGGTAACTATTCACCACAAGAACTGGCAAATGCTCTTAATGATGCTGTAAATAGTACTACGCAAAAATATAAAGTTATAGATACAGGAGATACTAAGATATCTACATATACCAAGAACGTATTTATATATAACTCTGATAAGGTAAAGACGTATCTTGATTGCAAAAGTTATGATGGCACTTACCTTAAACTTCGACATGTGGTGCAGTGCTTCGAACTAAAGGATAACGGTGCTCGTGTTATTGTAGCAATGAACCATTTCAAGTCTAAGGCGGGTAGTAATGCAACTGGAAGTGACAAGGATCAGAATGATGGACAGTCACAGTTTAATGCCAAACGTGTACAGGAAGCTAAGGATTGCGTATCTACATATGAACGCTTAAAGGCATATTATGGAGATAATGACGTGCTTGTACTGGGCGATCTTAACAGTTACTCTATGGAGGATCCTATAAAGATATTCACTACATCTGGATATACCAATGAATTGAAGAAGTACTCGGCCGATAGATGGAGTTACTTATATAACGGAGAGGTGGGATACCTTGATCATTCACTTAGCTCATCCACTCTTACCAATCAGGTAACAGGTGCTGCTCCTTGGGATATAAATGCATCCGAGCCTTCATATTTCGAGTATCAGTATACTACGTATTATAATCCCGATCCTTATCGTTACTCTGATCATAATCCTATTATTACAGGGTTGAGATTAAAATGATTATATCTATTGTATTAAATTTCAATCTTTCTCTTATTTGTAATTTATAGATAAGCTTTATCGAGAGTCATTTCAAGTATTCTCTTTTCTATGGTTTTAAAGATGGGGGATAAGATAAGGTAACTGGCTATTATAATGAGTCATAAAGAAAAAAACTCCTGCAGTTGCAATAACTGCAGGAGTTTTTCCTGTTTGTTTGTTTGAGATAACGATAATAAGTTGAGCTTATGCTTCAGCAGCAGGAGCTTCAGTTGCTTCAGTAGCAGGAGCTTCCTCAGTAGCAGGAGCTTCAGCTTCAGCGTTAGCAGCAGCTTCAGTAGCTTTCTTTTCAGCTACTTTCTTAGCTATTTCTTCGTTTACTTTCTTTTCAGCTTCTAAACGAGCTTTAGCATCAGCTTTCTTAGCTTCGTCTTGTTTAGCTTTCAAAGTAGCCAAACCTGATTGTTTGTCATTTTTCCAAGCTTCGAACTTAGCTTCAGCATCAGCTTCAGTGAATGCGCCTTTAGCTACACCACCTAATAAATGTTTCTTCATGTAAACACCTTCACGAGAAAGAATATTACGAACAGTATCTGTTGGCTGTGCACCACACATTACCCAATGAAGAGCGCGTTCGAAATTCAAATCTACTGTCGCAGGATCGGTATTAGGATTGTAAGTACCAATTTTTTCAGTAAATTTACCATCACGTGGAGCTCTTACGTCAGCGATAACGATAGAGTAGAACGCATAGCTTTTGCGTCCTTTTCTTTGCAATCTAATTTTAGTTGCCATTCTTTAATGTTTTTATAAATTAATGATTTGAATTTATGCCTGCAACTCGTACAAGCGGGTGCAAAGTTAGACTTTTTCTTTTGAATTACAAAACATTAGTCTTATAAATTCTAAAAACTCAACATATTTATCTAATCTCGCGAAGCCATTTTTCCAGTTCGCCTGTCCACTCTCTTTTGTATGTAAAGCTATCTTTGTATCCCCATCCATGTCCTCCTACAGGGTAGGTGTGGAGTGATGCAGGTACTTTGTTCTTTACAAGAGCCATATAATAGTTTACGCTGTTGGCTACCGGTACTGCACCATCGTCGCTGCTGTGCATTATGAATGCAGGTGGAGTTTGTGCTGTTACCTGAAGTTCGTTCGAGAAGTATTTCTCTGTTTCGGTTTTTGGACTCTTACCAAGAAGATTATCGTGCGATCCCATATGAGTGAGTGCAGGATCCATGCTTATTACAGGATAGAAGAGAATCTGAAAATCGGGGCGTGTTTCTTTGGTGAAGTGTGTGGCAGCTGTGCTGGCCAGATGTCCGCCTGCCGATGATCCCATTATTCCAAGCTTGTTGAATTTCCATTCGCCTTCGTGTGCACGCATAATCTTTATAGCTTGATGGGCATCACTTAATGGTACTTCGTTATTACCATTGGGCATGCGGTATTTCAATACTGCATATGTTATGCCCTGCGAATTGAACCACTGTGCCATGTCCAGTCCTTCATGATCCATAGCCAGTCGGCCATAGCCACCACCGGGACAGGCAATAATAGCTTGACCGTTTGGTTTTGATGCAGGGAATATTATTAACTCAGGATCTGTAACGTCACTTATTCTGTTTGGACTTACTTCTTTTTCGGTAGTTGTTATACCGTTGCTGTTTGGAGCACCGTTTGGCCATAGCTTAATGATTATCGGCTTCTGTGCATACATACCCGTAGATATTACAGTTAGAATAATAAATAGTAATTTTTTCATTGTATATTAATTTACGTTTCACATTTCTTCATAGTTTCAATTTCAAAGAGTTTAGTAGCTACTTCCGTTAAAAAGATAGCTACTAACAAATATAGAAGGTCTATAATTTATTCTCTTTAATGTTCATGCTTGCCTTTATCAGATAAACTATAAGAAGAGTATATGCTATTAGTGAAACTATTTCGCTCATAGGTTGAGCTACCCATTCTTCATTCATAAGATTTATTCCGCCAAATCTCAATGCCGCGCTTACTACTCCCATAAGCGCACCGCCTGCAATGAAGCCCGATGCCAGGAGAGTTCCTTTTTCACCACGTTCTTTGTTTATTTCGGCATCGGTACTGCGTGTAGTTACATACCAGTTTATAAGGCCTCCTACCAAAAGAGGGAGATTTAGTTCCAAAGGAATGAACATACCGAGTGCAAATGCCAGTGCCGGTACCTTTAAGAAGGTAAGTATAAGTGCTATTGCCGCGCCTATGCCATATAGCAACCATGGTGCGCCTACTCCGTTCATAAGTGGATCTATTACAGCAGCCATGGCATTAGCCTGTGGGGCTGCCAATGAGCCTGATGAGAATCCATATGTATCGTTCAATATCATTATAACTACTCCAACGGTAGCGGCCGATACTAGTGTACCCAGAAACTTCCAGCGCTCTTGTTTTGCAGGTGTACTACCTATCCAGTAACCAATTTTAAGGTCTGTTATAAAACCTCCTGCCATTGATAGTGCAGTACATACCACGCCGCCCATTATAAGTGCTGCTACCATACCGGTAGTGCCGTTCAAGCCTACCGCTACCATTACAACAGATGCCAGAATAAGAGTCATCAGTGTCATTCCCGATACAGGATTTGTACCTACTATCGCTATGGCGTTGGCAGCAACTGTAGTAAACAAGAATGCTATGATTGCAACCAAAAGTATTGCTACTATAGTGTGTACTACATTTCCATGCATTACATCGAAGAAGAAGAAGAGAAGAATAAGAAGTATTGTAAATATTGATCCGAAAGCAATTATTTTCATAGGGATATCTCGCTGAGTACGTAGTTCGCCTGCTTCGGCACGGTTGCCCTTCATTTCGGTTGCTGCTAGTCCTACCGCACTTTTTATTATGCTCCACGATCTTACAATTCCTATTATTCCGGCCATTGCTATACCGCCTATACCGATGCTCTTTGCATATTCCTTGAATATTACTTCGGGCGACATATCGCCTACAAGTTGTGTAATTGTAGGGTTCCATGCATTAAGTACCGTATCGCCCCAAATAAGTGATATACCCGGTATAATCAAGAACCACACTGCTACAGATCCGGCACAGATTATTGCGGCATATTTCAGTCCTATAATATAACCCAATCCCAATACAGCAGCGCCGGTATTAAGCTTAAACACAACTTTAGCCTTGTCGGCCATAATGTTTCCCCAATCGCAAAAACGACTGGTAAAGTTCTCGTTCCACCATCCAAAGGTAGCCACAATGAAATCGTATATACCACCTATTAGTCCTGCAAATAGGAGAGGCTTGGCCTGACTTCCGCTTTTCTCGCCCGAAATCAATACCTGAGTACTTGCAGTAGCTTCGGGAAAAGGAAATTCGCCATGACGCTCCTTTACAAAATATTTGCGGAATGGAATAAGAAATAGAATTCCAAGTATACCGCCCAGTAATGAACTCATGAACATTTCGAAGAATGAGACTGTCATTTCGGGATACTTTTCCTGTAATATATATAGTGCAGGAAGTGTGAAAATTGCGCCTGCCACTATTACTCCCGAACATCCGCCTATGGATTGTATTATAACGTTTTCGCCTAGTGAGTTCTTTCTTTTCGCGGCTCCGGATACGCCTACTGCTATTATGGCAATAGGAATTGCAGCTTCGAATACTTGTCCCACTTTCAGTCCCAGGTACGCTGCTGCTGCCGAGAATAGAACTGCCATGGCTAGTCCCCATAATATGGACCATGGTGTAACTTCGGGATAGTTTTTGCTTGGTGATAGGATGGGGTGATACTCTTCGCCCTCATTTAGAGGTCGGAATGCATTATCGGGCAGTCCGACCGGATTTTCTTGTTTGGATTCCATGTTTTTCTATATTTTCAAAATTTTAATTTATCTAAATAGTAGTTTTGATTATTGTCTGTTATCCCATCTGTTTTTGAATCATTTCTGCTTGTTTCGGGCAGTATTTATTTCTTTTTCTGTATAAAAACAGGCGAAATGTAATTCAAAACTTATGTCAAATGGTATACTATAAATTCAAAACAATTTTAAAAGATGCTCAAAAATAATGAAAAAACGGAAAAACTGATATTTAATCTTAGAATATCTGGAGTTTAAGACCAAATGAGAGACGTAAATAGTCGTCGGGTTTCAAATAACTGTTCTGTATGGCACTAACAACATATAGATCGCACGTACTTATTTCGTAGAACAGTGTTATGCTTTTTGATGAGATTCGTTTCTTCTCGGGTATTTCAATTTTTAATCGTTGTCCTACAAAAGCATGTGACCTTATTCTGGTAGAGAATCCGTAATATCCTTTGGGATAACGATCGGGCTCTTCGGTCCAGAAGTCATCGCTGAATACTGTATTGAAATAAACTCCGCATTCAAGGGGTTCTAACGAGTATCGTTTGCTTAGTGATATACTCCATGGTATGTAAGTTTGCTTAAGGGTCATTGTCATCTTGAAATGTTCTGACGAGTAGCGTGGAATGAATCCTACCAAAAGATCGGTTTCCCATTGAGCTCTCTTCCCGTAGTCCCATCCTATACCTGCCGACAGTAGTCCCATGCCACCTGCATATTGAAGTTTGAAATGGGTTGGAATCAACGACTCCCATGCACTTCGGTAACGATGTACTCGCTTGTCGTATTTATCAGAATGAGAAGATATTTGTGTAACGGTATTGTCATTGATTATTACGCTGTCCTGTTGTGCCATTGCGTTTTCTATTCCTAATGTCAATCCGCATATAATAAGTGTTTTCTTAATAGTTGACAACTTCGTAATCATATCCATTTTCTTTAATTGTAAATACTAAATATATGCGCTTCTTTATATTGGGACACTGATAGTATATTATTCCGTCTTTAAAAAGATCGTCTACAGTGAGCTGATGTTCATGACCGTAAAGACAGAATTGTACGTTAGGAAAACGGCGTACATACTCTTGAAATATATCGGCAACGTTATTGTTGAATATAAATTCTGTTGGCTTTACGTGCATAAGGAAAACTGTCTTTTCGATGTCGGTGTTATTCCTTATCGAATCGAGTTCGTTTTTTATGAATTTAAAGTCGGGTATTGGATTAGAATAGTCGTATTCCATTGCATTGGTGTTGAGGCATATAAATCTTATATTGCCTGCAGTGAATGCAAAATTGCTATCGCCGTACACTCTTCTGTAAACATCTCTACCAGTACCAAGACAGTCATGGTTGCCTATTACGGCTACCCATGGCATTTTAAAGTTGTTCATAATGTCTCGCATCCACAAGAATTCCTTTGTTGCACCAAAGTCACTCTGGTCGCCGCCATGTAGCACAAAGTCTATATCTCCGCTAGCATTAATTGCTTTTACTGCATCCTGGGTATCGTCGTACCATCTTTGTGTATCGCTTAAAAAAGCAAACTTTATCTCTTTTCTATCCTTAAGATTATTTTCTATAAGAGCACAATTCTTTTTAGTCAGACCTTGCTCGCCGGTTATATTGGCATCGTAAGGATGAGTCTCGAACATATTGCAACTGCTTAATAATGCGAGCAGTAAAGTTAAAGTTAAGTATGTTTTTTTCATTTCGTGAAGTTTGATACAAAATTATACTAATTATAACTCTTTAAAAAACACGATTGGAGGATAAAATGTCCTATTTCTCTTAAAATAGGTTTAATAAAGATAAAGCATAGGGGTATGGACTGTTGTTTTGTCAGATTTAATTTTTGTATTTGTTGTCTGCTACATATAAAAAATCATCCCTGACGCAATATTGCGTCAGGGATGATTTTTTATAT
>USAN01000002.1 GCA_900552645.1 uncultured Bacteroides sp. | reverse complement strand
TTAAGCCTGTAGCTAGCGTTCATCCTGAGCCAGGATCAAACTCTTCATTGTAAAAATATTCTTTTCGCATTTCTGCGTTATAATCTGCTCAAGGATTCCAAATCTATCAATATAATTATTGACGGTTCTTGTTATTTCCTATATCTTTTAAAAACATATAGGGCTTGTACTACTATTGTTTGTTTATGTATAAATCTTATCAAAGAACTCTTTTCTTTTTGACTTTCGTTTTGAAAGCGGATGCAAAGATAAAACGTTTAATTTTAATAGCCAAATTCTTTAACTTCTTTTTAGAATTTAAATCTTTCAGACTTAAAAAAAACAACTAACAACCTTTTAATGGTTATCGTTCTCGCTCCCTTAATATAATTAAGGTTAGATACTAAATAAACTCACTAACTTGATTAGTTCGTGTTATCTTCTTTCATTATGTCATCTTTATCGCGTTTCCCTCTCGAAAGCGGATGCAAAAGTAGAACATTTTTATATTACCTCCAAATGTTTTTGTGATTTATTTTTTCAGAGAAAAGCCAATTTATGGGGGATTCGGAGGGTAGAGTTTTATTGGTCAGTGAGTTAATGGATAAAATATTTTTTTCATTTTTTTTCTGTGAAATAGAGAATATAAAGGAAAATACTTCGATTGGAGGTAAAATAGAGGGAAACGGCTCAGGAATGATCTTCAAAATTAGAACTGCTTATTGAAAAAAAGTGCATCTTTTCTTATTTGCGAGGTAAATCTTATTAGAAATTAAAGAAATGAAGGAAATATCTTGGAGAAATCGGAAGGAAGGAATGCTAAGAAGATACAAAAACGATGGAAATGATCCAGAAAGAACCTAAGAATAGTGTGGAAAGACATGATTCTATAGTTATATAAGGTATACTACATCTACTTATTGGTATTTATATATGAAGAGAATATATTTAAAATTTGTACAGGTTGCATGTCAGGGTGGTTTAACTCTTGTGCATATACATTATAATGTAGTATAACTTCTGTGTAAGGTTTATATAAGATGATTATCTACGGTTATATAAAATATAATTATTGACATTTCTATCTAAGTAGACTATATATAGGTTTTGTACAAGTTACATGTTCACAATTATATAAAATATACTTCTTGCGGTTATATAGGTGAACAGTTTGCAAGGAACACTTGAATAGTAACTGAAAGTTCTGTGAATAGTCTGTGAATGATTGTGAACATTCCAGGAGGAAATGTCACACTCAAACACCCCATGAACAGGGAGATTAAGAGAAATTGTGAAATTGTGGAATATAAAAACACATTTTTAATTTTCGTGCATTTAAAGAATAAATCATTATTAAATCATATTATATATGAGACTATAAGAAGATTTAAGCACATATAGCTATTATAATATATATATTAAAAAGAAAAGCATTTGCATATATAATAAGAAGTATAGTTATAATATATAAATACATTAACATTATAGCAATAGTTGACTATTATAAACTACTTATTATATAATGTAAGAATATCAGTATATAAATAAAAATCATACATTATTACATATATAATATGTATTACCATTATATATACTCAATAATATTATATAGGTATATTACAGCAAAAAACGTTTAGACATATTATAGTATAAGTAAAGACGAATTCATTAAAGAGCAAAGGATAATAAAGAAATGAGTAAAGGATAATATTAATATAAAGGAAAGCAACATAGAAACGGACGAATAAAAATATATTTTTTACGCGTAAAAAATATATTTTAAGGCCATCGATTTATTTTTTTACGCGACAAATTATTTTTCAAGATGAAATAAAAACTTAGATATAAAATTATCCTCATACACCTATTTTTAAATATACAACAATGAAAAATAAATTGTAATATTGAAATAGGAAATATTTATACCACCCAACTCTACAGAATACAACTTTTATGGTTTTACTTAAATGTAGTTATTATACATAATATATTATTGAAAGCTAAATAAATTATCAATAAGACTTATTGACGATTTATAATTACCTCATTTTAACAACAATTAAGATATTGAATAAAAGCAAGACAAAAAAAATAAGGACTTTTGTAATCACATGATTACAAAAGTCCTTATGTAGCCCCGAGCAGAATCGAACTGCTATCTAAAGTTTAGGAAACTTCTATTCTATCCGTTGAACTACGAGGCCTTAAATGTAAAAGCAGCGCAAAGTTAATGTTTTTTCAATACAATTCAAGCGCTTATCATAAAATGATTTATTGAAAGAACACAAGTTTTTTGTCAATTTAATGGGTAAATATACATTTATACTTCGTAAAAGAAAGTTTTTACCATATTTTTATTATTATTTGATAGAATAACATACTATTATTTGGGTAATTAATAAAACTTTGCGACCTTTGTAATGAATTTAATTATAATATATTAATCTTAAAGAATTATGGCAGATGGAATGATAGTCAAAGAGTTAGATCAGGTTGTGATCAGATTCTCAGGCGACTCAGGAGATGGTATGCAACTTGCCGGAAATATGTTCTCTAATATTTCAGCAACTGTTGGAAACGATATAAGTACTTTTCCGGATTACCCGGCAGATATTCGTGCCCCGCAAGGATCATTAACAGGAGTATCTGGTTTTCAAGTACATATCGGTGCAAGTAAAGTATTCACTCCAGGAGATAAATGCGATGTATTGGTTGCTATGAATGCCGCTGCACTAAAGACACAATATAAGTTTGCTAAAACAACAGCATGCATAATTATTGATACAAACAGTTTTGAAAAATCCGATTTGGAAAAAGCAGCATTCACTACCGACAATCCTATTGAAGAAATGGGTATTAAACAGGATGTAATTGCAGCTCCTATCACTCAAATGGTAAAAGATTGTCTGGCAGATACAGGAATGGACAACAAATCTATGCTGAAGTGCCGTAACATGTTTGCATTAGGGCTAGTATGCTGGCTGTTTAATCGTGACATTACAATTGCCGAAACTATATTACGTGAAAAATTCGCAAAGAAACCTGCTATTGCCGAAGCTAACATAAAGGTTATTCATGCAGGATATGACTACGGACATAATACGCATGCTTCTGCAAGTAATACATATACAGTTGAAACAAAAGTAAAAGTTCCTGGAAAATATATGGATATTACAGGCAATAAGGCTACATCGTATGGATTGATTGCTGCTGCCGAAAAAGCGGGATTAAAACTTTTTCTTGGATCTTATCCTATAACACCAGCTACCGATATTCTTCATGAATTATCAAAGCACAAATCTCTAGGAGTAACAACAGTACAATGCGAAGATGAAATATCGGGATGCGCCACTGCCATAGGAGCATCATTTGCAGGTGCATTAGCCGTTACATCAACTTCTGGACCTGGCGTATGTCTTAAATCTGAAGCTATGAATCTTGCAGTAATTACAGAATTACCGTTGGTTGTAGTAGACGTTCAGCGCGGAGGACCTTCTACTGGTTTACCTACAAAATCAGAACAGACAGATTTGCTTCAATCATTATTCGGCAGAAACGGAGAATCGCCTATGCCGGTAATAGCTGCAACATCTCCAACGCAATGTTTTGATGCAGCATATGAAGCATCCAAGATAGCACTGGAACACATGACGCCGGTTATATTGCTGACAGATGCTTTCGTTGCAAACGGATCGGGAGCCTGGAAATTACCAAACTTGATAGATTATCCAGCTATAAACCCTCCTTATGTAACTCCTGAAATGAAGGGTAACTATACTCCTTATACACGTAATCCTGAAACTAAAGTACGTTATTGGGCAAAACCAGGACAGGAAGGATTCATGCATATCCTTGGAGGATTGGAAAAAGATAATATAACCAGTGCTATATCTACCGATCCTGAAAACCATAACTTAATGTGCAAGTTACGTGCCGAAAAGATAGCTAACATACCTGTACCTGATGTTAAGATAGAAGGTAATGAAGATGCCGATTTGCTTATAGTAGGATTTGGCGGTACTTATGGACACCTTTATTCTGCAATGGAAGAGATGAACAAAGCTGGACATAAAGTAGCACTTGCTCACTTCAGCTATATTAATCCTCTTCCTAGGAACAGTGAAGAGATTTTGAAAAAGTACAAGAAGGTAGTTGTTGCCGAACAGAATATGGGACAGTTTGCAGGATATCTGAGAATGAAAATAGACAACTTCACTCCTTATCAGTTTAATGAGGTAAAAGGTCAACCTTTTGTAGTAAGCGAATTGGTAGACGCTTTCACTGAAATATTAAATAAGTAATAATAAAAAGAAAGTAAGACAATGAGCGAATATACAGCAAAAGATTTTAAGAAAGGACAACCTCGTTGGTGTCCTGGATGTGGAGATCATTTTTTTCTAGCATCATTACATAAAGCCATGGCCGAAATAGGCGTGGCGCCTCAAGATACTGCAGTGATATCTGGTATAGGATGTTCAAGCCGTTTACCTTATTATATGAATACTTATGCCATGCAAACTATTCATGGACGTGCTGCTGCTATCTCAACAGGATGCAAGGTTGCAAATCCCGACATAACGGTATGGCAGGTTTCGGGCGATGGTGACGGATTGGCTATAGGTGGAAATCATTTCATTCATGCAGTACGACGCAATATAGATCTTAATATGATTCTTCTTAATAATCGTATATATGGTCTTACCAAAGGACAGTACTCACCTACTTCTCCTCGGGGGTTTGTAAGTAAGTCATCTCCTTACGGAACAGTAGAAGATCCTTTTCATCCTGCTGAATTATGCTTTGGTGCAAGAGGACGATTCTTTGCAAGGGCAGTTGCAACAGATGGTCCGGGTACAGTAGAAGTACTTAAGGTAGCCGCAAAACATAAGGGAGCATCAGTTTGCGAGATTCTTCAAAATTGTGTAATATTTAACGATGGTACATTCGATTCGGTATACACAAAAGAAGGAAGAGCAAACAATGCAATTTATCTTGAACATGGAAAACCTATGTTGTTTGGTCCTAACAATGAATACGGACTCATGCAGGAAGGATTTGGACTGAAAAAGGTTAAGCTTGGTGAAAACGGGATTACAGAAAAAGATATTCTGGTTCATGATGCACACTGTATAGACAATACTCTGCAACTTAAGCTTGCTCTTATGGAAGGACCAGATTTTCCAATTGCATTAGGAGTGATAAGAGATGTTGAAGCTCCTACTTACAATGATGCAGTAACCCAACAGATAGAAGAGGTTAAAGAGAAAAAGAAATATCACAATTTCCAGGAACTTTTGATGACAAATGATATTTGGGAAGTGAAATAAGATATTTATTTATTATAATCAGTATAAAAATGGCTGTCTGTAGACAGCCATTTTTGTTATATATAAGATAAAATTAATCTGTTATTATTGATGTAAGAGGATATTTATTTCCTCGTACACTCTTTAAGAAAGCCTTTGCCGAGCCAAAATTCAGAAATAGATCTAACCTAACAGGAAGATGATTCTTATCATCGGTTACGTAGAATGTTATCACCTCTTTCTCTTTTCGATTCTTATATTCTACTAATGAGAAAACCAAACATCTATATTTTACTCCGTTCTCGGAGGTGAATATCTCTTTCCCTCTATATATAAGAGTTTGCTCCTCAACTTTGCGACCGGTAGCCATCAAAAAATTTATCTTTTGACCAACTGCATACTTTGATGCATCATAAGATCTAGCCTGCAATAATATTGTAAGCATATCGAATACACATTGTTTGCTGGTATTGCTGGAGGTTTTTACCTCACCACTTTTATGAGTACGCTTCTGATTAACTGTACAATATCCATCCTTATAGCTAAACCATGCCTGATCTATAGTATAACGCTTTCCTTCCTCGGCTCCTTTACGAAAATAAAGAGGCTCTAATTTAGTAGTAGAAATAGATGTAAGTGTATCACGCATCTTGAAAAAGAAATCCACCTTCTTGTTACTTACTGAAATCAAAGAAGTTTTGAAGCAAGGCCTATCATTATAAACGGTAGACTGTACAGACATACGTGCAGTACCTGCATCTACCCATACAAATTTCCAGTTGAACTTAAGGTTATAAACCAAACCTTCGCCTGCTTGTATGGCATCATTATCTGCTGCACACTGTGTATAAGATAGATGATTGATACATAAAAAATAAAATAGTACTACTAAAAATCTTTTCATCGTCCTAATTTTCTTGCCCTTTCCTTATTTCTATCTTTTATCTTCTTCGCTTCATCGGGCTTTTGTTTTTTTATTTCGTCCAGTTTCTGTTTATCTGATGGTATGGCATTAACATCCCATGTTTCATTAAATTCGAAGTTAGCTTTCATTTCCCATGATTTAGGGAAATAGAACATTTCTTCTGCCTGAATGCCTTTTTCAAAGTTTCCCGGATCCCAGACTCCATTATTATTATCATCATTAAACAAACGAATATAATATTTTGTGCCCGGATTTAGGAAATAAAAATCGGCAGTACCATCTTTACTCACTTTCTGCTCTCTTAAAACTTTTCCCGCGTTATCAATTAGTTGAGCAACAGCATTCTTATGTACACCTAGTATGTTTAGATATATGGTACCATAATCTTCAAGTTTCTTTATCTTTATATTATTCTGAACTTTATCTGTATGCAATCCGTATAAGCCTGTTATTGCAACCGAATCCATAGTTAGCTGATACTCCATATCGGGTTTCCAGGCAGCAAGTATCTCGTACGTTCGGGGTAATACAGAATCCTTCATTATAATAAATGGTTCCTCCTTCCACAACGAATCTACCTTTACATCAAGATGAATGGCCGATGTATCTATTTTAAGTATAGGTTCTTCAAACGACAATATTATATTCTTGTCAAGATCCATAGTAGAAGGTGCTTCTATAGTCATTTTCAGAAAAGGAGTCTGCGGAAGAATTTTCTCGCCGCTCTTTTCTCTCTTCTTATCCTCTTTTGCTTTATCCTCTTCGGCTTTTTTCTGGAATTTAGCACGCTGCTCGCGAGTATATTTGTTTGCTAAAAAGATAGTATCACTTTTAGGAACAAGCTTTCCAAGAGAATCTGTAAACATATAATCTAGCTTCATCTCTAAAGTATCCTTATGATATATAAGCGAATCCTTTATCCAATAACATATAGAATCATTACGTGGGGTATTTTCTATAATAAATGCATCTTTCTCATCAAAGTTAAGTCCCTTAATCTTAGGTAATGAATCGGCTTTAGCACTGAATGTTATTATGAAATGATTCTCCTTATCGCGATTAGTCTGAGTAAGATATTGACGGTCATTTTCGGCCTTAAATGCCTTGAGTATTATATCATCGGGAAGAAAACGGGTATATTTTATCATCTTGACAGAATCTACATGAGTACTATCCTTCCACACTGTATCACCACGTTCGGCTCCTTCTATACGTGGAATTATTATAGAATCGCTAAATGCTATCAATTCAGTCTTCGAATCATACATATAATTCTGATTTCCATCCATCAATGCATATATGCGATATTTTCCTGGTGCTACTCCACGAATACTAAATCTTCCACGACTATCTGTACGACCTACTCGGTCGAAAGGTTTTTTTATGAAAGCACTATCGTTTAGATCTGAATGTAAGCCTACCTGCATTCCCTTTATAGGTTCTAGATCTTTTGCATTAAGTACTGTTCCAGATACCTCCATTGTATCTATAGATGTGCCGGTAGAGAATGTAAAAGCATAGTTTCCAAGAGGGTTACCCTCATTATTGTCGACAATCGCATCGCCAAAATCTATAGTATAAGTAGTATTCGCCTTAAGAGAATCCTCAAGGTTAACCAATATGCGTTTACCACTAGCTTTTATTTCGGGTTGAGTTAATTGTGGAGGTGATATTACTACTTTCTCGGCAGCCTTTTCAATCTTAACAAATTCGTCAAATTCTATCGCTATCTTCTTGTTTTCATTGTTTACAGCAAAAGGCATAGGGGTACTTTTAACGAATTTAGGAGGTTCTTCATCAAATGCACCTCCATCGGGCTGTCCGGTACTGGCACATGAATATACTCCTAATATTATTAAAAGTAAAAGTGGAAATCTATATTTTTTCAGTCTATTCATAATCTTAACTATTCAGACTTAACATCTCTTCTATATAATCTCGGTTATTGCTTAAACGTGGAATTTTATGCTGTCCGCCCAGTTTTCCTTTCTCTTTTAGCCAGTCGTGAAAGAGGCCTTCGCGCGCAACAATAATTTCTAAAGGCTGCAATGTAATGTTTTTATGTCGTTTTGCCTCATAATCGGAATTAATTTCCTGTAACGTAGAGTCAAGTACAGTGCTAAATTTCTCAAAAGAATCGGGTTTTACAGAAAATTCGATCAACCACTGATGACGACATTTAGCATTTACATCCATAAATACAGGCGCTGCAGTATAATCGGTTATCTGTGCCCCAGTAGCTTCACAGGCTTTTTCAAGTCCTTTTTCTGCATTATCTACCATCAACTCTTCACCAAATGCATTGATAAAGTGTTTTGTACGACCTGTTATTACAAATTTATAAGGATTTTTGTTTGTGAACTTAACAGTATCTCCTATCATATATCTCCATAATCCACATGATGTACTTATTACCATTGCGTAATTCTTGTTCAGTTCTACATCGGCAAGAGGAAGTATCTTTGGATTTTCCTTATCAATCTCCTCCATAGGAATAAACTCATAAAAGACTCCATAATCAATCATAAGCATCATGGCAGGATCGGACAAGTCGTTCTGTAATCCAAAGAAGCCTTCACTAGCATTATACGTTTCCATATAATGCATTTTTTCACTTGGAATAATATGCTTATATTGTTCGCGATATGGAGTAAAAGCAACTCCGCCGTGAAAAAAGACTTCAAGATTTGGCCATATATCTATAAGGTTGTCTGTTCCTTTTATTTCTAGCATATGTTTTATAACTGCAAGCATCCATGAAGGTACTCCCGAAAGATTAGTTACATCTTGATTCATTGTACTGCGGGCAATCTTTTCCATCTTCTCTTCAAAATCGCTTAATAAAGCAATTTTCTTTTCAGGAACTCTTATAAGATTCACCAATGGATTTACATTTTCGATCAAAATAGCCGATAAGTCCCCCACCAGACTATTGCGAAGATTGTAATTTGGAGCATGACTTCCTCCAAGAATAAGTCCCTTACCCGAGAAAAATCTACTTTCTGGATTTGATTTGAAATATAATGCTACAGCATCTCGTCCCCCTGCATAATGAATATTCTTAAGACCATCTTTTGTTACAGGAATGAATTTGCTCTTATCATTTGTAGTACCAGACGACTTTGCAAACCATACTACTTCACCTGGCCAAAGAATATTCTTCTGGCCATGACGCATACGTTCTACATATTCTTTAATATCATCATAGTTCTGTAACGGGACTATTTTACTGAAATCTTGATATGTCTTAATGTTTTTATAATCATATTTTTTACCCCATTCTGTATTGGCAGCCTCTTCTATAAGCTCCTTCAAAACATTCATCTGAATAGATTCTGCCTGAAAATTATAAAGTTCAAGATCTTTTTGTCTTGATTTAAAAAATAGACTAATTAATCGTGTAGGATTCATTGTTTAAATAAAATACATATGATTTGCAAATTTAACCTTATTATTATGAAAACGCTCTATTACAATATTTTTTTTGTCATAATCAACATTACTTTTATTTTTTATTATCTTTACGAATATATAAATTAAACCTATAAAATAATGAAGATTGGAATTCTGACTTCAGGAGGCGATTGTCCGGGAATAAATGCAACTATTCGCGGCGTATGCAAAACAGCCATAAACCACTACGGAATGGAAGTTTTTGGGATTCATAGCGGATTTAGAGGATTAATAGACAATGATATAGAACCATTAACCGAAAAATCTCTATCTGGATTACTTAACCTTGGAGGTACAATACTTGGTACCTCTCGCGAAAAACCTTTCAAGAAAAAACTTTCACAGATAGAAGAAGACAAAGTGGCCATGATGCTAAATAATATAAAGGCTAATGAATTGGATTGTATAGTGTGCATAGGTGGAAATGGTACTCAAAAGACAGCAGCCAAGTTGGCAGATACGGGAGTAAATGTGGTATCTATTCCAAAGACTATTGACAATGATGTATGGGGTACGGACGTATCATTCGGATTCGACTCGGCAGTCACTATCGCTACCGATGCAATAGACAGACTTCACTCTACGGCTAGTGCACATCAGAGAGTGATGGTTATAGAGGTAATGGGACACAAAGCAGGATGGATTGCACTATACTCTGGAATGGCAGGAGGTGGAGATATTATTCTTATTCCAGAACTTGAATACAATATACACAATATAGGTAATACAATTTTTGATAGACTGAAAAAAGGAAAACCATATTCTATTGTGGTAGTTGCAGAAGGAATAAAAACGGAAAACGGAATGAAAGCTGCACAATACATTGCAAACGAGATTGAATATGAAACCGGCTTCGAGACTCGTGAAACAGTTTTAGGTTACATACAAAGAGGAGGTTCTCCTACTCCTTACGACAGAAATCTTGCAACAAGAATGGGAGGATATGCTACAGAAATGATAGCACACTCCAAGTTTAACAGAATGGTATCTTTACAAGGATCTGAAATAAAATCACTTCCGCTTACAGAAGTTGCCGGAAAACTTAAGCTTGTACCTGAAAATAATGATCTTATAATTCAAGGAAAAAGAATGGGAATATGCTTTGGATAATTAATATTCTGCTAGCTTATCCTCATTTATGACAGTAGAATTTGTATCATCTTCTGCTGTCCCTTTATTATCTCTGACACTATAAACAGAGTTAATAAAATCTTTGTCTCTCTTTAATTTGGTATATGCTTCATTTGCTGCATTCTGATGAGATTCCTTCTTTGAGTATCCCTTTCCGAAACCACTCAATATACCCTCAATGAATATATTGCACTCAAAGATAGGACTGTTAGTTTTTTCAGATTCATTATTAATCATAATAAAATCAATCTTAACCTTATTTTTTTGACCCCATTCAATTAATCTTGATTTAAAATTGACTTCTTCGCGAGATATTTTATCAATATTTAGATATTTGTCAAGTATCTGATGTTCCATAAAATATTTACATGCTCTATATCCTTGATCAAGATAAATTGCTCCAACCAACGCTTCGAAAGCATTTCCACACATGTAACTATTATGAGAAGATTGTTTATTAGTATACTTTATAAGTTTGCCTAATCCTAAATCAGTACCAATCTGATTAAGTGTATCGCGTTGGACGATCTTAGATCGGGTATTTGTAAGGAAACCCTCACGCTTTCCCTCAAATTTTTTGTAAACAATATCTGCAACTACTGCATCCAGAATGGCATCCCCCAGAAATTCAAGTCGTTCATTATTTAGCATACGACCCTTTGCCGACTTTACATTGTAAGATTTATGTAGTAAAGCCTGTTTGTAAATACTTATGTCTTTGGGATAGAAACCAAGTATCTTATAGAAAGAAAGATAAGACTCCCTATCATCAAGAAAAAGAAGTCTTACCCTATTTACAATATTATTAAGCACTGTTATTCTGCGAATTTTTTAACAATAACACAAGCGTTATGTCCACCAAATCCAAATGTATTACTTAATGCAGCTCTAACTGTACGTTTTTGAGCCTTATTAAATGTAAAATTAAGATTATAATCAATATCAGGATCATTATCACCTTCTTCATGATTAATTGTTGGAGGAACGATATCGTTTTTAACAGCTAATATACTTGCAATAGCCTCAACTGCTCCTGCCGCACCTAATAAGTGACCGGTCATAGATTTAGTTGAACTTATGTTCAATTTATATGCATGTTCACCGAATACATTCTTTATTGCTTTCGCTTCAGAAATATCACCAACAGGAGTTGATGTTCCGTGTACATTTATATAATCTATATCTTCAGGTTTTAGTTCAGCATCTTCCAATGCATTAAGCATTACAAGTTTAGCACCTAAACCTTCAGGATGAGAAGCTGTCAAGTGATGAGCATCTGCCGACGCACCTACACCTGCTAATTCTGCATAAATCTTTGCTCCACGAGCTTTGGCATGTTCTAACTCTTCAAGAATAAGACAACCTGCACCTTCACCCATAATGAAACCATCACGGCTTGCACTGAAAGGACGAGAAGCATGTTCTGCATCATCATTACGTGTAGATAAAGCATGCATAGCATTAAAACCGCCTACACCAGCTTCGAATATTGCAGCCTCTGCACCACCTGCTACGATAACATTTGCCTTACCCAAACGGATATAGTTAAATGCATCTGCAATAGCATTTGATGATGAAGCACATGCCGAAGTAGTAGTAAAGTTCGGTCCATGAAAACCATACATTATAGAAATCTGACCCGATGCTATATCAGCAATCATTTTAGGAATAAAGAAAGGATTGAATTTAGGGCCCACGGTATCTTTAGTCAAAGCGTAGTTCATTACTTCTTCTTCAAAAGTATGAATACCACCTATACCTACACCATAAATTACACCAATCTTGTTCTTATCTTCATTTTCGAGGTCCATACCCGAATCTTCTATTGCTTCTTTAGCAGCAACAATAGCGAATTGGGTATATAAATCCATTTTTCTTACCTCTTTACGATCAAGGAAGTCGGTAGCATTGAAGCCCTTTACTTCACAAGCGAACTGGGTCTTGAATTTTGACGCATCGAAATGAGTAATAGGTCCCGCCCCACTCACTCCTTTAACAACATTTTCCCAAAAATCAGGAACATTATTGCCAATAGGAGTCAATGCTCCAAGACCTGTTACTACAACTCTTTTTAATTCCATATTATAAAATAGGGATAATTACTTTGCGTTAGCTTCGATATAAGAAACAGCGTCACCTACAGTAGCGATCTTTTCTGCTTGATCATCAGGAATAGAAATACCGAATTCTTTTTCGAATTCCATAATTAATTCTACAGTATCCAATGAATCAGCACCTAAATCGTTAGTGAAGCTTGCTTCGTTAGTAACTTCAGATTCTTCTACACCTAATTTATCAACAATAATAGCTTTTACTCTTGATGCAATTTCAGACATAACTTTAAAATTTTAGTTAATAAATTGAATTATTTTATTTTCTTTGTGGCTGCAAAGGAATAAATATTTCTTGTGCTAAGCAAATATTAAAGCAAATAAATGCAATGTTTTGCACATTTTTTTGAGATATGTGCACCAAAATAGGGGAAATCATGAAGAAAATAGCCATTTTTGCCTCGGGAGAAGGTACAAATGCTGAAAGAATTATTCGTTATTTTTCACAAAACGATAATATAAAGGTAGTTCTTTTAGTATCCAATAAAGAGGAAGCTGGAGCCATAATACGCGCTAAATCAATGAATATAGATGCTTTTTCATTAACTTCCTCCGAATTTTCTACAGATATCATTAACACTTTATTAATAAGATATGATATAGACTTCATTGTCTTGGCAGGTTTTCTACTTCGTATCTCATCCAACATTTTGCATACTTTTCCAAATAAAATTATAAATATACATCCATCTTTGCTTCCTAAGTTTGGTGGAAAAGGAATGTATGGTTTAAAAGTTCATGCTTCTGTAATTGAAGCTATGGAAAAGGAGTCAGGAATTACTATACATTATGTCAATGAGAAATATGATGAAGGGAATATAATATTTCAGGCAAAGTGTAATGTCCTGGAAGATGATACTCCCGAATCATTGGCTGTAAGAGTTCACAGACTAGAATATGAATTTTATCCTCAAATCATAGAAAAACTTTTGAAATAGAAATAAAATCTTCAGCTTATATCTAATGTAAGATGAAGATTATTACAATTCTCTTCTTAAACAATAATCGCCTCGAAGACTTTCAAATCTTTTGATGTTATTTTTCAGCACTTCAGTATCTTCAAGAGGATTATATACTTCAAGATAATTATAATCATTCATATAATATTCTTTATCTTTATTAAATGGAGATTCTTTAAGATTAATTTCGGCTTTTTTATCTATACCATAAAAGCTGAAGAGTTCATCCAATATCATTCTTGTGGCGTTTGCTTTACCATCGGCCGAATATCCTGCAATATGAGGCGTACCTATATATACTCTATCAAGAAGTTTTGCATTTATATTGGGCTCATTCTCCCATACATCAATTACAGCATCGCTTATTTTATTCATCTCAATCGCATTTAGAATAGAAGATGTTTCTATAACTTCTCCGCGCGATGTATTTATTATATATGGACTCTTCTTCAATGAATCGAAAAAATTATTATCAGCTAAATGATAAGTTTTATAAATGCCTTCCTTTATAAGAGGAGTATGAAATGTTATCACATCGGCTTCGTAGGCTATTTCTTCAATGGTGACAAATCCTTTTTCACCTTTATTCTCTCTGGGAGGATCGTTAAGCAAGACCTTCATTCCTAGAGACTTTGCGACAGTTGCTACTCTACTTCCTACATGACCCACTCCTACTATTCCTAAAGTACTGTTTTTAAGCTCTAGTTTTTTTTCTTTCTGCAGTAGAAGAAGAGTAGAACGCAGATATTGTTCGACTGCCCCCGAATTGCATCCTGGGGCATTTATCCAACGTATAGCATGAGCTTTACAGAAATCAACGTCAATATGGTCAAAGCCAATAGTAGCAGTTCCTATGAATTTCACTTTACTACCCCCTAAAAGTTCGCTGTTGCATCGTGTGCGCGTTCTTATTATTAAAGCATCGGCATTCTCTACTGTTTGAGGAGTTATTTCTTTTGCTGGTAAAAAGATGACATCCTTTGTTATAAGTTCCAGGCCTTCCTTAATATAAGGAATTTTGTTGTCTACAATAATTCTCATACTTAAAAATTGATATTCATCGTTCAAAATTAGGCATATTTACTGAATAATAATTGTTTGATAAGAAAAGTTTCTATAGTTTTGTCTATTAACTTTATTTATTTACCAATAAAAGATAACGATATATGACATTTACAGAAATTTGCCATCCTATTTTTGCGCAATCGATTAATGATTATCATAAGACCGACAATGTAGATACTCCAATAAATAATCCCTATCCTTTAAAAAGCATAGAATATTATCTTTATCTAAAAAATTGGATTGATACCGTTCAATGGCATTTCGAGGATATTATACGTGACCCGAACATTGATCCGGTTGGTGCTCTCACTTTGAAAAGACGCATAGACAAGTCTAACCAAGACCGTACAGATTTAGTAGAGTTAATTGACAGCTATTTCCTTGATAAATACAAAGATGTAAAGGTTCTTGAAAACGCAGTTATAAATACTGAAAGTCCAGCTTGGGCAATTGATCGTCTTTCAATATTGGCACTTAAAATATATCATATGCAGCAGGAAGTAGACCGTACTGATACTACTGCAGAACATCATGCACAGTGTGAAGTCAAGCTTAACATTCTGCTTGAACAGAAGAAAGATTTATCTTCTGCTATCGATCAGCTCATATCCGACATTGAGTGTGGTAATAAATATATGAAAGTATACAAGCAGATGAAAATGTATAACGATCCTGCTTTAAATCCTGTACTTTACGGTAAGAAATAAATGGCAAAGATTTTGGTAATCCGTTTTTCGGCTCTTGGAGACGTAGCAATGACTATTCCTGTAATAAGTTCATTTGCCACCCAGTACCCGCAACACGAAATTACTGTATTAAGTCGTAAGTTCATGGCTCCTCTATTCACCGGACTTCCTTCCAACGTGAATTTTAGAGGAGTAGATTTCAAGGAATCATATAAAGGCTTTAGAGGTCTAAATAAGCTATATAAAGAACTTAAAATAGAAAAATTTGAAGTAATAATAGATCTTCATAACGTTTTGCGTTCCATATATCTGCGTTTGCGCTTCTTTTTAGATGGATGCACTACGACTTATATAGACAAGCAAAGAAAAGAGAAACGTGCTCTTACTCGTACGAAGAAGAAAATTTTGAAAAAATTGCCTTCTTCATTTGATAGATATGCCAATACTTTCAAGAAAGTTGGATATCCAATAAAGTTGGACTTCGTATCTATTTATAAGAATAGTATAGCTGACATAAATAGCATTAAATCTATAACTGGCCTGAAAGGCACAGAAAAATGGATAGGAATTGCACCATTTGCAGCCCACAAAGGTAAAATATATCCTTTAAACAAACAGGAAGAAGTTATAAAAGTCCTGGCAACCAATACAAATAATAAGATATTTCTGTTTGGAGGAGGTAAACAGGAGAAGGAAATTCTTGAAAAATGGGAATCAAAATATTTAAATGTTGTATCTATGGCCGGAAAGTTGCTCCTATCGGAAGAACTTATATTGATGGAACAACTAGATGTTATGATATCCATGGATTCGGGCAACATGCATCTTGCATCGTTAGTAAATACTCCAGTTATTTCAGTATGGGGCGCCACTCATCCTTATGCTGGTTTCATGGGATGGCATCAGTCAGAAGATAATGCCGTCCAGATTGAATTGCCATGCCGTCCATGCTCGGTTTTTGGCAATAAACCATGTATGCGCAGAGATTATGCATGTTTGAACAACATTTCTACGGAAATGATAATTAATAAGATTAACAGCATTATAAAATGAGATTATCAGTCCATCCCGACTTTAAACATCTTACAGATTTTATAACTACTCTTCCAGAAACATTCCATGATAATGGAGAAGTTCTACATGAAGGAAGAAACTGTGTAAAGCTATATCGAATCAATAACACAGATATTGTTGTAAAAAGATACAAGTACCCCAATATTTTCCAACAGATAACCTACTCATTCTTCAAGAAAAGTAAAGCTGAAAGAGCATATATTTTTGCGAATCTATTTAGAAAGAAAGGAATAAACACTCCTCATGAAATAGCTTTTATTGAAGAATATACCAATGGATTGATTGGCTTTACTTATTTTATCTCAGAAAGCTGTACATTAGATTCGTTAAAGACTACTTTGGACAGAGATGATTTTTGTAAGGAATCGGGTGTAGCATTAGCAGAATATATTATTAAGCTCCATGAAAAAGGAATTCTTCATGGAGATATGAATCTTTCTAATATTCTTTTCAGAAATAATATAGAAGGATATATGGAATTTATTCTTATAGACACTAACCGTACAAAATTCAAGAAAAATCCTTCAAGAAAAGAGTGCCTGGAAAATATGGTAAGATTAACTCACCACAAGCCTGCGCTAGAGTTCATTGTAGCTAATTATTCACAAAAGCGAGGATGGAATCAAGAGGAAAGCGTTAGTTATGTACTGAACAAGTTGGCCGCTTTCGAAAAAAGGAAGAAAATAAAAAGAGAACTAAAATCTGTAATAAAAAGATAAAACAATATATGAAGGTGATTTATTATATAGTCTTTGCTTTCTGGTATTTACTATCACTATTACCATTAAACATATTATATCTAATATCAGATATCTTATTCTATATTGTATATTATATAATAAGATACCGTCGTAAAATAGTAAGGGAGAATCTTACACAATCTTTTCCAGAAAAGAAGCTAGAAGAAATAATAAAGATAGAGAAGCAGTATTATCACTTTTTCTGCGATTATATAGTAGAAACTCTAAAACTATTCTCTATTTCGAAGGAAGAACTTAAAAAGAGAATGACTTTTGGTGGAGTGGACGAAATAGCAGAAATGATGGAGAAAGAAAATAAGAATTTCTGTTTTGTCTATCTTGGTCATTATTGTAATTGGGAATGGATAGCATCGCTACCTTATTGGGTACCTGAAGATATACTCTGTGGTCAGATATATCACCCCCTATACAATAAAGCATTCGACAAGCTCTTCCTTAAATTAAGAAATCAGTTTGGAGGCGAATGTATTTCCATGAAAGAGACCCTGCGTAGAATCATTGAACTTAAAAGAGCTAAGCAGAAAACTATTATAGGATTCATATCCGATCAGTCTCCCAAATGGAACAGCATACACCATTGGACTAATTTTCTTAATCGCGAAACACCTGTATTTACAGGAACTGAAAAAATTGGGAAACAAGTAGATGCTCTGGTATACTATGCCGATGTAAAGCGAATAAAAAGAGGATACTATCACTGTGAGTTCAAGGTAATGAGTTCACATCCAAAGAAAGTTGAAGATTTTATCCTGACCGATATTTACATGAGTAACCTTGAGAAAATGATAAAAGCTACACCACAATATTGGCTTTGGAGTCATAACAGATGGAAAAGGACTAAAGAAGAGTTTGAACAAAGGAAAGAAAACGACAATGAAAGAGTTTGATTATTTAATTGTTGGAGCCGGATTATTTGGTGCAGTATTTGCCCATGAAGCAAAAAAAGCCGGAAAGAGATGTATGGTTATTGATAAACGTAATCATATGGGAGGTAATGTATATTGTGAAAATATTGACGGAATAAATGTACACAAATATGGTGCACATATTTTTCACACCAACAACCGTGAAATATGGAACTATGTGAATAAACTTGTAGAGTTCAACAGATATACAAACTCCCCTATAGCCTATTATAAAGGAAAGCTATTCAACCTTCCTTTCAATATGAATACTTTTTATCAGCTGTGGGGAGCAAGAACTCCAGAAGAGGCCCAAAAACGTTTAGATGAGCAGAGGAAAGAGTATGAAAATGTTACGCCTACCAATCTTGAGGAACAGGCATTAAAACTTTGCGGCAAAGACATTTACGAGTTTCTTATAAAAGGATATACCGAAAAGCAATGGGGAAGATCGGCGAAAGAACTACCTGCCTTCATCATAAAGCGTATACCTTTTCGTTTTACGTTCGACAATAACTATTTCAACGATATTTATCAGGGAATTCCAATTGGAGGATATAACAAGATAATAGAGAAACTTCTTGAAGATATACCTGTTAAACTTGAATATGACTATTTTAATAATCGCAAGCAAATGGACGAAATGGCTCATAAAGTATTGTTTACAGGATGCATTGACCAATTCTTCGATTTCAAGCTAGGACATCTAGAATACAGAAGTCTACGCTTTCATCATAAAAATATAAATTGTGATAATTTTCAGGGTAACGCAGTAATAAACTATACAGAAAGAGAAGTTCCATATACACGTGTAATAGAACATAAGCATTTCGAGTTTGGAAATCAGCCTAATACAGTTATTACTTATGAATATCCAGACACTTTTGAAGACGGCAAAGAACCATATTATCCGATAAACGATGATAAGAATATGAAGATAGTTAAAGGATATCGTGAAATGGCAGAAAAGATACCTAACGTATTATTTGGAGGAAGATTGGCTCAATATGCATATTTCGATATGGATGATACTATAGAAGCTGCTTTAAATCTATGGAGGAAACAAAACTAAACTATTATCAATATGAATTGTTATATATCACGTAATTATAAGAATCTAACTACTGCAGGTAATAAGGCAAAATCGGATATTGAAAGTATAATGAGTGACATAGGATTCCGAAATATTGGAATTAGACAGACTCATTACAAGAATTCTGCTATTGCTTTCCTTTTAAATCTTGTGGGAGTAATAAAAGCATTATTATGTCTTCACAAAGGAGATAATCTTGTAATTCAGTATCCACTGAAAAAATATTTCTCTCTCTTATGTACAATAGCACATATGCGTGGGGCAAAAGTGATTGTAATTATTCATGATTTAGGCAGTTTTAGAAGAAAGAAGCTTACTATAAGAGAAGAAATAAATCGATTTAATGTAGTAGACTATATAATATCACATAATGAGTCAATGAAAAAATGGCTTATAGACAATGGATGTAAAACAAAGATAGGTGTACTCGAAATATTCGATTATCTTTCTTCAGGGAAATCGGAAGAGGAACCAAACATGCCCTCTTCTTATTCGATAGTTTATGCAGGAGCACTGCGTGATCGCAAAAATGCTTTTTTATATAAGGTTGGGGATTATTCAAAAACCCTTAAATTCAGTCTATACGGAAATGGTTTTGAAATAGATAAAGCAAAAAACAAATCTTGTTTTAATTATCTTGGATTTATTAAATCGGACGATCTTATATCTAAAGTACAAGGAGATTTTGGATTGGTATGGGATGGTGATTCAATTGAAGAATGTAGTGGTGACTTCGGAGAGTATCTTAAATTAAACAATCCACACAAAACATCATTATATATACGGTGCGGATTGCCTATAATTATATGGAAAGAGGCCGCATTAGCTAAGTTTGTTGAAGAAAATAACATTGGATTTTCAATAAGTTCTCTAAAAGAGTTAGAAGACAAGCTAAGTATAATTACAAAGAATGATTATCTTGAGATGAAGAAAAATATAAGTGAAATAAGCATTCGTTTATCAAAAGGATATTATGTAAGCAAAGCGCTTAATGATGCCATTAAGTATTTTAAATGATTAGAATTATATGGAAAGAGCGCAGATACATATTGCATGTAATATTGACGAAAATTATGTAAAATATTGCATAGTAATGATTACTTCTCTACTAGAAAATAATAGAGAGTCTGAAATATGTATACATATAATAGCCGAAAAACTAGAGAAGGAATCTATAGCTCTTATAAATTCTATAGTTGTTGAGAAATACCACCAAAACATATCTTTCCATTTTATAAGTCCGGACATGTTGAGAGAGTGCTCAATAAACGGCAGCAATCATATATCTATGGCAACATATTATAGGGTTTTTCTGGAGACTGTACTTCCTACATCAATAAAAAAACTTATATATCTTGATTGTGACCTAATTGTAAATGGTTCAATCTTAGAACTATGGGAGACTAATATTGAAAATTATGCAGTAGCAGCTGTGGAAGATATGTGGAGTGGAAAGAAAGAAAATTACATACGTCTTAATTATAATGAAGAGTATTCCTACTTCAATGCAGGAGTTCTATTGATAAATCTTGATTATTGGCGGAAAATAAGATTTCAGGAAATGGCTTTAGAATTCATAAAGAAATATAAGGAGAAACTTATATTCAACGATCAGGATGTATTGAACGGAATTTTTCATGACAAGAAAATAATGGTTCCTTTCAAATGGAATATGCAAGATGGATTTTACAGGAGAAAAAAAAGAATAAAAGCTGAATCATTAAAAAGACTGAATGAAAATATAAAGCTAGGAATAATCATACACTATACAGGAAGTAAAAAACCATGGCAATACAATTCTTCACATCCCTTAAAGTCTTTGTATTTCAAATATATTGATTTTACTAAATGGAAAGGAGAAAGACCATATACTCCATTAGAATATAAATTTAAGATTATTGCCGATAAAATTTTGTATCTTCTCCATTTGAAGAAAACAAAATACATTAGACTATAAAATAACAAGATAAAAGCTAACAATTACAAGCTAAAGAGAAACTAAACTAACTGAACTAAAATTATACTGTTATGATAAATATTGTATGTAATATAGATAAGAACTATACAAAATATTGTACTGTAATGCTGTTGTCACTTCTTGAAAATAATAAATCAAACAGAATGACTATCTATATTATTGCCAGCGATCTTACAGACATAGACAAGAAGATTATAAGAGAATCTATAAGTAAATACGATTGCATAATATGTTTTTATGATATTGACGATAGCATACTTAACAATTGTCCCATACGCGAAGGAAGTTATATTACAGTAACTACATACTTCAGAATTTTCTTATCAAGCATTTTACCTGAGAACATAGAAAAAGTACTCTATCTTGATTGTGACCTTATAGTACGCAAGGATCTAAAAGATTTCTGGGATACAGATATAGAGGAATATGCAATAGCATGCGTTGAAGATACTTGCAGCAATGTTGGTGGAGAATATAATCCATATAGTCGCCTTGGCTACGATAGGAAATACTCATATTTCAACGCAGGAGTTATTCTTTTCAACCTTAAATACTGTCGGGAACACAATATAGAAGAAAAATGCATCAATTACATAAAAGAAAATATATCGCATGATAATAAGCTAATATATTATGACCAGGATGTGTTGAATGCAGTACTGCATGACAAAAAGAAATTTGTATCATTTACATGGAATACTCAGGAAGGGTTCTACAGAAGAAAGCGCCAAATAAGAACAGATGTATGGACAGATATAGATAAATGTCTTAAAGATCCTGCTATCATTCATTATCTTGGAAAAAGAAAACCATGGGATCCAAACGCCAGATATCCATTAAGAAATGAGTGGTTCAAATATCTCGATATGAGTCGTTGGAAAGGAGAAAGACCCCCTCATTATCATTGGAATAATTTCTTATCGGCTTTGAATAAATTGGGTATTCTTTTAAGGATTGACAAGCCTCGATATATTTCAATAAAGTAGTAAATCTATTAATCCTCAGATATATATTTTATCTGAGGATTAAAAGAAATGCTTGCCTTAAAAGCTTTTCTTATTATATCTCGGAAAATTCTCTTACTGTCATTCCTTCTATTTACCTTTCTTTTCAGTCTTCTACAATAGTTTAATGAAGAAAAGAAAAATATAATACGATTCTTGCCTCTTCTTCTTAAAAAAAGATCATTTCTTATTCCATAATAGAACTTCCAGCTCATCTCTACCGGAGAAGTTACTATATCTGATACATAATTATCTTTTGTATCATGAAGTACTATACTTTTGTCGGCATAGAGTCCTACATACCCTTTATCTGAAATTCTCTGAGTAAACTCTACATCATCTCCCCATATAAAAAATTCCTTTATAGGCAGGCCTACCTCTTTAACGACACTGCATTTTACCATGAGCGAAACAAAAGATGCTGAATTAATTCTAAGAACATCGGCGAGGCCTGTATAATAATGAAGAGGAAAGTTTATGTTAAGCTTAGAATAAAAAGATGGCATGTTCATTTTATGAAGACTTCCATCTTTCCACAAAACCTTACTACATACAAAACCTATTTTTTCATCTACTGAAGCTCCTTTAACCAATTCTTCTAATGCAGTCCTAGTTGGTATTGTATCATCGTCCATTACCCATACCCAGTCAGCACCGTCATTTACAGCTATTTTTATTCCTTCATAAAAGCCTCCTGCTCCACCTTCATTTTTATCCATGTTTCTAATTTGATAACTATCATCATTATCAAATTTTTCAAGATATTCTTCAGTTCCATCAGTCGATTTATTATTTATTATTATAACTTTGTATAAAGGATGTGATTGATTTTTTACTGATTCAACACACTCTTTCAACAAATCTAGTCGATTGTAGGTAACTATTACAGCTGATATTTTCATAAAATATATTTTATACAAAGAAAAAGAAAACCCCTTTATTATCCAACAATAGAGAGAATAAAAGAATGAGTTAAAACTAGTTATATATACTATCCTAATATTTATGGTTCATATTTCTATTATAGTGCCTGTCTATAACTGCGAGAATTATATAAATAAATGCATTGAAAGCATTTTGTCGCAATCCTATCCTTACTTCGAACTATTGCTTATAGATGATGGAAGTACCGATAAGTCGGGAGAAATATGCGATAAATATAAGTCTATCGATAGTAGGATAAAAGTTTTTCACGATAATAACAATGGAGTTAGTTATGCCCGAAATTTAGGAATATCGAACTCAATAGGAGAATATATAGCATTTGTAGATAGTGATGATTGGGTTGAACCTGACTATATTTCATCTTTAATAACCGAAGCATCAAAAGCTGATTTGATATTTTTTGGAAGTAAGTTTCATTATGCTCACAATGATATAAAGTATTATAGCCTTTCATGTAGAAGTTATACTAAAAAGGATAACATAGAAGAAGAAATGATAAATCTTATAAATAATCCTCATCACAAGGATTATCTAGGCTTTACATGGAATAAGCTATTTTCAAATAGTATAATAAAAAAGTATGACATTAAGTTTACTAATAGCTTGAGCCATAGGGAGGATGAAATATTTACTTTACAATATATTGTTCACTGCAATTCCATCAAGACAATTACAAACAACATTTACAATTACAGGAAATTATCAGACAGTCTGACATGGAAAAAATTGAATTTTAAAGATTTTATCTTGTTGGCAAAAGGATATGAAAGTTCTGTGTATTCTTATTCGAACCCCCAATTATTAACAAGAAATCATTTACTTATTGTATACTACCTGAAAAAAGCTATTAAAAATGCAGAAACTAATGCAGAAAGACACGAATCTGCACAAGTAATGAAGTTATATATTAGCAGGGTAAAAAAAGAGCCTATTTATAGTAAGGTAAAAAGTAAGATAAAGCTTACCTACAGAATATTATTAGCCTTACCTGACACCAGAGCTTTCATAAGTTACATATACTTGCGTGGCTTATTAAAGAAAAAAAATGAATAGACATAGCCCATCCATTTTTAAATATATATTAATTAAAGTTTCCTTATAAGCTCAATCATTCTACTTCTATTATAAAGAGAATTCAATATCTCTCTATTTTCTCTCTTCATACAATCATCAAGAGGGGTATCAAGTTCATGCTGAGAAATAGTTTCCAACTCGCAAACATGTAATCCATGTCCTATGGCCCAACTATATACGGGATTTTTCCTACTGATAAAAACCTTAGCTCCAAGATACAGCGAAACTATTATATTCCCAATAGCCTCCTGACGCCAATTTCCAAAGATAGCTACCTTTGCACTCAACTGTAATTTATTATATTCATGTAAAGGCATGAAATCAAGTAAAGGCATAAAATCTTCTGAAAAAGCCAATTTTGCCTTTCTACATACAGACCTAACGTAATCTTTCTTACCGGAATAGCTTAAAGGAATTATAATCTTACTGCTACCTGTATCTAGTCGCGACAATATATCTATTACATATTCATGATTATTGCTGGCCGATGCAGAGTTTCCGATGAGTATGTTATTACCATTTATATTGGAATGCATAAGCTCTTCTCCAAGAATTACATCAAGTGGATAGTAGAAAAAATCTTTCCAAGGAATAGCATTAAACTTTGGATAATATTTCATAAGCATCTCATAATCATTCTCCGTGGTATCGGTTACTATATAATCTACCCTTTTATCTATAAAACGTACAGTTCTATACATATTTATCTTGTCAATAATCTTATTGATAGGATTGGTGATAATTTTTTTTATTAGAGGTATTTTGTGTGCCGAACTCTGCGGATGAAGAATTTCAAATCCTTTTGGCTCTAGAAGCTTGTTGTAAAGATCTAATCCCCATATAATCCAATATATCTTGGCAGTAGTCTGCCCCATCCGGTTTATTACGCTTATCTTTCTCTTGTTAAGAAGATGAATGAATATTTTATCGAAAGAAAACTCATCTTTACGTTTATAAAATTCTGTTCGTGATATTACATTATTTGCCGGAGTAACATACTTGAATGACGATGTCTTATTAGTGACAACAAATAAGTTATTACCAGGGAAAGCCTCTTCAAAAACTTCTATGGTCCGGTTTATTATCTTCTCATCATTAACAAGATGAAGTATCATAGGCAGTGTAGAATTCTTTTATTTTATCACATATATAAATCACCTCTTCTTCTTTAAGTTCGTAGAAAAGAGGTAAGCGTACCAAACAATCGGTATATCTGTCGGCTTGTGGCAACTGCTGACTATTATTATCATTGTTACTTATATAATCACTTTTATGAAGACTAAGATAATGAAAGACTGCATGTATACCATTATCTTTCAAGAAAGATATAAGATTTGATCTCTCTTTAAGTGAGTTACATATACAGTAAAAAGCATGTGCATTGTTGCAAGCATATTCAGGGATAGCAGGTACTTTTATTGATGTTCCCTTAAGATTGTCATAATAAATATCCCAAATTTTCTTACGCCTATCTTGTATTGCTTCCATCTCTTCAAGTTGAGCCCACAAAAAAGCTGCAACATACTCTGCAGGAAGGAATGAGGATCCGGTATCTACCCATCCATATTTATTTACTTCACCGCGGAAAAATTCAGCACGATTTGTACCCTTTTCCCAAATCACCTCTGATCTCTTTATAAATCGGCTGTCATTGATAACTAGCATTCCTCCCTCACCACACTGAATATTCTTTGTTTCATGAAAAGAGAAAGCACCCATATGACCTATTGTACCTAGCGGACGCCCCTTGTAGAAACTGTCTATTGCTTGTGCTGCATCTTCTATAACCAATAGATTATGTCTAGAGGCAATATCCATAATTTTATCCATGTCGCATGCAATTCCTGCATAATGAACCGGCACAATTGCACGAGTACGCTCTGTAATAAGTTCCTCTATTTTATTTTCATCAATGCATGGATTATCTTTATGACTATCTGCGAAAACGATTCGTGCTCCTTGACGCACAAATGCAAGGGCCGTAGATACAAAAGTATATGACGGCACTATAACTTCATCGCCTGGTTTTATATCGGCCAATATAGCACACATCTCAAGTGCATCAGTACATGAAGTAGTAAGAAGACACTTAAGAGCATTCAGTTTTCTCTGGAAAAAAAATTCACACTTATTGGTAAATTCACCATTACCAGCAGTTTTAGCATTTTTGAAGGTTTGAGCGATAAAATCAAGCTCTTTACCGACAAAATAAGGCTTATTAAATGGAATATCCATTAATTAATTTTAATAAGTTTAGTTAATTACATTAGTTCGTAACAGCTGCAAAATTAATAAAAATATATATTCTATAATTATTAGTAGAAATAAATGTATCTTTGTTTTATAAATATGCGAATATAATATGAGTTGCAATCCACATTTATCTATAGGAGTAATAATATCTACATACAATAATCCCAAATGGCTTGAAAAGGTATTATGGGGATATATTAAACAACAGAAGAAAGCCGACGAAATAATTATAGCAGATGATGGTTCTAGAGAAGAGACAAGAATTTTAATTGATAGCTTCAAAGATAGACTACCTATAAAACATGTGTGGCATGAGGACGACGGCTTCCAAAAGTCCAAAATTCTAAACAAGGCTATTGTAGCTGCCGAAAGTGATTATCTGATATTTACCGATCAGGATTGTATTCCTAGAGAAGATTTTATTGCCGTTCACCTAAAATATGCCGAAAAGGGGTATTTCCTTTCGGGCGGTTATTTCAAACTTTCAATGGATATAAGTAATTTAATTAAAGAGGAAGATGTGTTTGATCAGAAACCTTTTTCTATTAAATGGCTAAAGGCAAACAACTTCGACTATAATTTTAAATGGAGTAAGCTCTTCAGAAACGCTTCTTTCTCGAATTTCATGAATTTCATTACACCGGCCAGAGCATCGTGGAACGGATGTAATTCATCGGGATGGCGAGAAGACATGATTCGTGTAAACGGATTTAATGAAGATATGCATTATGGTGGACAAGACCGCGAATTCGGTGAGCGACTGTCCAATCTTGGCATTAAGTCAAAGCAGATAAGATATTCTGCAATAGTGGTGCATTTAGATCATAAAAGGCCCTATAAGACCAAAGAGTCCATTGATAATAACCGAGGTATTAGAAAAGAGACCAGAAAGAACAGAATAATAGAAACTCCTAATGGAATAAGGCAACTTTAATTACAAGTTGCCTTTATATTTTACATACCATTTATACATATGTTCTAATCCCGTTCTTATATCGGTAGAAGGAGAATAGTTATAGTCCTTCTCTAGTTTCGAAGTATCGGCATAAGTACAGGTTACATCGCCTGGCTGCATATCCTCGAATCTACAATCGGCCTTTTTCGACATTACCTCTTCAATACAATGAATAAAGTCCATCAATTCTACAGGTTCGCAATGACCTATGTTATATACAGTGCTTCGTGGGGATGCTGGTTCTTTCCTTACTATATCCAATACGCCTTCTACAATATCGGCTATATAAGTAAAATCACGACGCATCTCTCCGTTATTGAATACTCTTATTGACTTTCCTACCATTATACTCTTCATAAATATAAATGGTGCCATGTCGGGACGTCCCCAAGGACCATATACAGTAAAGAAGCGCAGACCCGTAACGGCAAATTTATAAAGATGACTGTAGGCATGTGCCATAAGCTCATTCGATTTCTTGGTAGCCGCGTAGAAACTTACAGGAGAATCTGTCATATCATCTTCGCTGAATGGTATCTTTTCATTCATTCCATATACACTGCTTGAACTAGCATATACCAAATGCTTTATATCATTATTTCGGCAACATTCAAGAATATTAAGAAAGCCTATAAGGTTGCTTTGAGCATAAGAGTAGGGATTCTCTATTGAATATCGTACTCCGGCCTGAGCTGCAAGATTGCACACTATATCAAATTTTTCCTCGGCGAACAGTTTGTCAAGCAAAGGTTTGTCGGTAATATCGCCATAAATAAATCTAATACTAGGGTAAGAATTACTTGTACATGATTTATCTCTTAAAATTTCTTTCTTTTCGATGCCACAAAGCTCTTTCAGACGACCATACTTTATATTTACATCATAGTAGTCATTCAGATTATCTATACCTATTACACTATACCCATTTTCGGCCAGCAACTTGGTAAGGTAAGAACCTATAAAACCAGCCGCACCTGTTACAAGTACTTTCTTCATCATAAAATTTCCTTCTCCATTTTTTTACTTTTACATCCAATCATCAGATTTCTAATATAAGAAGCAAATCCAAATGACTGTCCTAATATTAATATAGGATCATATCTTATAACTCCATACATTACTATTATGGAAGATCCAGCCAGACTTATCCACCAGAATGCCGGAGGCAGTGATGATATATGAGTACGACTGGAATAAATCCATTGGTATACAAACCTGAAAGTAAATACAACCTGCCCAACAATTCCCAAGACAATAAGCCATACAGGTATAGCTTCATTCTTCAAAAAAGAATCAATAAAAGGCTTTCCATCGTTATATACGCACAGTAATCCTATTACAGGAGGCGTTATTATCAATATAAACCTTAGAATTAATGGTACTCTACCCCATACATCTTTAAGCTTCAAATTGCCTATATAAATATAAAAAGAGATAAACTGTCCTATTATTATCGAGAAATCATCGCGTAACCATCCGTAATAAAACATCAGATATGAGCCCATAAGACTGAATACCCAGAATAGAGTAGGCGAAAGCACCTCCTTCTTCTTTTCGGACATAAACCATTGTATTATTACTCTTATGGAAAAGCAAACCTGCGACAGAAGTCCTATTGTCAATATCAGTAAATTCATAGATTATTATCCGATATTTTATAATTTATATATCTGTGGGCCATCCATCGGTATGCAAAGCAATCCTTGAAAGGAGAAATAAGACGGTTCCATAAATTATATTTCGATACTCCTGCCTGTCTTGGATAGTGACGCACAGGAATCTCATGGAAATTACCACCATCCTGAAGCTTTATAAGTGCAGGCAAGAAACGATGCATGCCTGTAAAGAAAGGAATGCGTTTTGCGTAATCAGTATGAAGAATCTTAAGTGGACATCCTGTATCGGTAGCTCCATCATGAGTCATCATTCTTCTGAAAGAATTTGCTATTTTAGATTGTAAAAGCTTGAATGCAGAATCCTTTCTCTGTGCTCTTATGCCCATTACAAGAGAATATTGAGGAGCATATTTTAGTAATAGATCAAAATCACGCACATCTGTCTGCATGTCGGCATCCATATATCCTACATAGTCGGATTCTACCACATCTATACCAGCCTTCATCGCGGCCGAGAGTCCGCTATTCTTTGCAAGACTTATATAATAGAAGTTTTCATTTTCGCTACAACTTTCCTTTATGAGCTGCAAACTGTTGTCGCGCGAGCCATCATTTACAAAAAGAGCACATGCCCTGACAGGACACTTGCTTATATATTCGCCTACAGTTTCTTTAAGACGCTTTATATTGTCTTCCTCATTAAAAACAGGAATTACAATAGTAAATTTATAATCTTGAGTTCTATTCATTTATTCTTTAATAAAGTTATGTTATAGACAAATGTCTCCTTATATCTCTTGTCTTTCTTGCTCCATCTGTTATCATCGCTTGCACATATAGCTTCTGTATCTATCTTATTAAGTACAGTGGCATCGACTTCATCCTTTACTTCTTTATGCGTGAGCAAAACAAATGGAAGTTTGCTTAATACTGAATCTTTATTGCTTACATCCAATGGTCTTATTTTTCTACCGGCAGCATACACTATCTCTATTCTAAGTTCATCCTTAGAATTATAATAAAAAGGTATATCCTTTAGTTCTTTCATCTCTCTAGTCTTAGAAATGCTGTTTATCTCGGGATTATTTATTATGTTTTCCATAAAAGGAAGAGCAAAACACTCCAATATCAAAAACAATACCACAACTCCTTCAACCATTCCAAAGGGACGAAGGTTCACAGCCGACTTAATAATCCACCACGCAACCGCCTCTATTCCAACCGAAATAAGAATCAGAGCAGGCAAAGATATATAACCATTACGGTAAACAAATACATAACCCAATATAGGTAGTGAAATAACTATTAATGCTATTAACCATGCATTTAGTCGGAATAAGAATTTATCAAAATCAGACTTTCTGTATGATCTTAACTTTTCTTCCCAATAATAAAACAAATATCCAGTAACATACGATGCCGATATCAATATAGGAAGAAGATAACGGTTCTTCTTTTCAGGAAGACACGACAGCAGTATAAGAGTAACAAACATCCACATATATGGAAACATAAACTCTACCTTACTTCGTATATCACGATTTCGGAAAGGAAGAAGTATGGCAGTTATCAAAGCCAAGCTCCATATACCTGTCTCGAGGAAGAACTTCCAATAATAATACCAAGGACGAACACTACGGTTAAGCCAGGAATTAGATTCCTTATTGGCTACATAATTCATTGCATCGTGTTCGAACATATAAATATATCCGTACCACCAGCCGCCTACTATTATACATATAAGCATCATCCATCCAATATATTTCCATTTACCCTTCATTAATGGACGATAACATAATGTATACGATATTATGAATGGAAGAAGTAGCGCATAGAATGATACCGGCCCCTTACTCATGAAAGAAAGTCCCATGAAGAGTCCGGCCCACAGAAATGAAGTATTTGACTTTCGATCCTGAAACCCCTTTATCATGAAATATATGGCACCAAGCATGAAAGCATGACAAAATATATCCCACGAAGCTGTACGTGCTATAAGTATTACATTATAGCTGGTACAAAGAATAAGAGTGGAAACAAATGCAAAACTCTGGTTCTTAACAAGATTTACAGCTATGAGATAAAAAAATATCATAAGCATTACTGCTGCCAATCCCGCCATAGCCCTCTGTAGTTCAATATTATCGGGTGATATAATTTCGGCAACTGCAGCAATCCAGGTAGGCAAAGGTGGCTTCTCTAATCGGAGTTCACCATTCATTGTAGGAACCATCCAATTACCATCATATACCATTTCACGAGCCGTAACAATGTTTCGCGACTCCATTATATCAGGGATTACTACCCTGTTGTTTATAAAGAAAGTAGCAATACTTATTATTAATACTAATAGAAATTTTCCCGTGAGCAGCTTATTCTTCATATTCTACTTAACTTTTAAGATAGTTTGCAAATTAACCATATTTTTATGTATAATTACTTATCATACATAAAAAATCTATTTTCTCGACCCCAAATCGTCGTATACACTTTGTAATACAGCTTTCCCCCTTTTAATTCTTTCGGCATTTCCTGTGCCTTCGTCGAATGTAACTTTACCCGAGTTATTGTCGAATACTGTAACTCCGGTACTGTCGCGAAAAGAGAAACCATTATTGTAGCTATAAAAAGCAAAAGGATATTTGTAATCGCTTCCCAACACGTTACGACTGAAACTAAACATAGAATGGTCCATTCCCAACTGTCCCAGAAGTGTAGCAGCAAGATCGGTCTGATTCATTATCTTGTCGAACTTTACAGGTTGTTTTACGGCTCCTCCAAGCCATAGCATAGGAATATGATAAAATCTTGGCGATGTATTCAATCCCTCGCGAGGATAGTAGAATCCGTGATCGGGCAGACATATTACAAGAAGATTTTTCCACACATCACTTTTCTTAAGCTTCTCTATAAATTTGCCCAAACATTCATCAGTATATGCAAATGCATTAGGAACATCATCCTTCAGTCTGTTATAAGGTACCTTAAATGGTTCATGACTGCTTAAAGTAAGAAAAGCAGTATGCCAAGAAGCATCCTTACGACTAGTCAATTCTTTGTAAAGATAATCAAATGTAATGTCATCATTTACACCCCAAGCATTACTGGTGCGTTCTTTCAAAGTAAAATCAACATCGGCTGTGACTTTCTCGTATCCTTTGCTCAGAAGATAACTCTTCATGTTTGTAAAATTAATATCACCACCATAAAGGAAGTCAGTCTTGTATCCTTCTTTAACTAATTCTTCGGCTATGGCAGGCAGCGTACGACTCTTTGCCGGCAGTTTCATAACCGATGCAGTAGGTAATCCCAGATACCCACTAAAAGTGCATATAGTACCACGGTCGGTACGGAAGCTGTTTGCATAGCAATTAGTAAAGAATACACCTTCCTGCGACAGGCGATTGAAGTTTGGAGTTACTCCTGGCAATCCACCAAGCGGTTCTACGAATGCCCCACCGAAACTTTCCATAAGTATTACTAGTACGTTAGGACGCCTGGTATTAAGTAATGAAGTGATACTATCACCATCGGTTACAGGATACATCCCGGTAAACAGCTTTTCTCTTTCAGGTTCATCGAAGAAATTGAATTCATTAGAGAAATCCTGATTTTTACCCAATGAGGCCAACATGCTGAAATTTGGATTTACAGCAGAATGATTCAGGAATTGGTCATTGCAGAAATATACCTGACCTACATTTGATGTGGATTCTGTTACTCCGCCTCGTATTACAACAAATAATAAACCTCCTATAATCAACATTACAGAAGTTCCTACAACTTTTCTATGTGTTGTTTCAAGCTTTCTTGGTACAACAATGGTAAGTATCCATGCATAAAAGGCCGACATACCAATCATGGCAAAAATGCGACCTATTATAAACCACACAGAAACACTCGCAAGCGCCTCTTTAGGCGAGTCTAGATAAAGAAATATAGAAGCATCAAGTTTGAATCCCCAGAATGGATACAATCCGGCATCTACCACAAATATTGTTGATATAATTACACTAACTATTATATTGTATACAGTAAGTATCTTCCTTAACGGAATAGCAATCCACCAAAAAGACACCATTATAAGTAAGAAAGGGAATGCAACCATATATCCTGCTGTAGTGGCATCAAGCGATATGCCATGATACATTACCTTTAGAAAGTCAACTGTAGAATAGTTGGCAGCCGCTCCGTTCAAAAGCATGAAAAGTGGCTTCTGCAAAATGAATATCAGTGTTACCAAAAAGAAGTAGAGGCTGATAAAGCTTATTCTTTTTTTCATATTTTATTTATTTTCGTCCAAAATCGGCAGGCACTTCGCCCCATTTGTCGGTCTCCCATTTAATTATGGGTGTAGTATATCTGTTTTCTTTCAGCCATTTTTCGGCTCTTTCAATCATCTTGAACAACTCTTCTGTATGTTGATTGCGTTCAAGTTTTGTCTTGCATTTTTTCTGCTTCACCCAATTTATGGCATTGCGGCTATCGGAATATATAGGAACGTTAGTTCCCTTCTGCTTCATAAGTGCCAGTGCATGCACAATAGCAAGAAATTCGCCTATATTGTTTGTTCCATACACAGGACCGAAATGGAATATTTGCTGGTCGGTAAGCAAATAAACTCCTCTATATTCCATCGGACCGGGATTACCGCTGCATGCGGCATCGACAGCCACACAATTCATGTCAAAGTTTTCGGGAAGACGCTGTTCTATCTTAACCTTGGCATTAGTCTTGTTCATGAAATGAAATGCAGAAAGCGAGAAAGCGTGCTCAGCCTCATCTTTTGTGGGAAAAGATTTGAACTGCGCACCCTCATAACCTTTTATCTGTAGCTGGCAGTCAGTCCACGAGTCATAAACTCCAGGATTGACGCCTTTCCATACTACATAATATTTCTTATTCTTTGCCATCAGGCATTAATTACATACGTTCGGGAACTTCTATTCCAAGCAATGCCATAGCTTCCTTGATAATCTTGCCTACATTTGCACTCAATGCCAAACGGAATACTTTGACAGTCTCGTTGTCTTCACGCAGAATGCTATAGTCATGGTAGAACTGATTATATTCCTTAACCAAATCGTAAGTATAGTTAGCTATGATAGAAGGATTATAATCTGTTCCAGCTTGCTTAACTACCGACTTAAAGTCGGCTAGCATCTGTATCAGTGCCTCTTCCTTAGTACTTAATTCAAGTCCGGCAGGAATCGATGCTGGTATTTCTATTCCGGCATCGGCAGCCTTGCGCAATACCGACTGTATACGAGCATAAGTGTACTGAATGAAAGGTCCCGTATTACCATTAAAATCGATAGATTCCTTAGGATTGAAAGTCATGTTCTTACGAGCATCTACCTTAAGAATAAAGTATTTCAATGCTCCTAGCCCAACTGTGCGAGATATAGCATCGGCCTCTTCCTGAGTAAGTCCATCCAACTTTCCAAGTTCTGCAGATGTTTCCTTTGCAGTCTCAATCATTGATTGCATAAGATCATCGGCATCTACAACCGTACCTTCGCGGCTCTTCATCTTACCCTCAGGAAGTTCTACCATTCCGTACGAGAAGTGTACAAGATCCTTACCCCATTCAAATCCCAGTTTGTCCAGAAGAATAGAAAGAACCTGGAAATGATAGTTCTGTTCGTTGCCAACCACATATATCATTTTGTTGATAGGATAATCCTGAAAACGAAGTTTTGCAGTACCTATATCCTGAGTCATATATACAGAAGTACCGTCGCCACGAAGCAGAAGCTTATGGTCAAGACCTTCGGCTGTAAGATCGGCCCAAACCGAACCGTCTTCCTTCTTGTAGAAGAATCCTTTATCCAAACCTTCCTGAACCTTGTCCTTACCTTCAAGGTAAGTATCCGATTCATAATATATCTTGTCGAATCCCACTCCCATTTCCTTGTAGGTGGCATCGAAACCGGCATAAACCCATTCGTTCATCTTTTTCCACAATGCACGTACTTCAGGATCGTTAGCTTCCCATTTACGCAACATTTCACGAGCTTCAAGCATTAGTGGTGAGTTAGCTTCAGCCTTCTTTGCTGCTTCCTCTTCCGAAAGGCCTTCGGATATATACATAGCAGCCAATTCTTTGATTTCTGCTTTATAATGCTTATCGAAAGCTACATAGTAATCGCCTACAAGATGGTCGCCTTTCTTACCAGAAGTCTCGGGAGTTTCGCCATTGCCATACTTAAGCCATGCAAGCATTGATTTACATATATGAATACCACGGTCGTTTACAATATTAGTCTTCACAACCTTATTTCCATTGGCTGCCATTACATTAGCAAGAGCATTACCAAGAAGATTGTTGCGCACATGACCAAGATGAAGAGGCTTGTTGGTATTTGGCGATGAGTATTCTATCATTACCAAAGGAGAAGCGTCTCCGGCTTCTTCAATACCATAATGAGCATCGGCATTAATGCTGTTAAGAAGTTCTATCCAACAGTCAGAAGCAATTACAAGATTAAGGAACCCTTTTACAGCGTTGAAGTTTGCTATAAGTTCGGGATGGTTGTTTTTAAGGAATTCACCTATTTCCATAGCAGTCTGCTCAGGACCTTTCTTTGAAATTTTCAAAAATGGAAAAACTACCAGTGTAAGGTGACCTTCAAACTCTTTCTTTGTCTTTTGCAACTGTACCATATTCTCGGGTACCTCCTGTCCGTACAATGCCTTTACAGCATCGATGACAGAATGAGTGAGTTTCTTTTCTATCTTCATTTTAGTCAGTTCTTTTTATTTGAACTGCAAAGATAAGAAATCTCTGTTTAATTATTTGATTTATAAGTCTGATTTATGAAAAGAGAACCATATAATAGGGGAATAAATAAGAAAAACAGATTATCAATGTTACCAATATATTATGAAGTAGTTCTCTTAAATATTGTACAATCCATTCTTCACATCTGCTTTTATGTTACAATAAAAATATAATATTCCGAATTATTAACAGTAGTATATAAAAATAATATATATTTGCCTCTATCAAGCAGTTACATAAATATAATATGAAGACAATTTTTAAACTAATCGCTACTATCATAATACAACTGACAACCACAGATCTTATAGTAGCACAAACTAATTCTTTAATAATTGATTCTATTCCTTGCAACAAATCCTTAACCATCCAAAATAGTTCCTATAAATTTAAAGCACAGCAACTAATTATACCCACTACCTTAATAGGTATAGGGATTATAGGGTTGGAAAGTGACTGGTTGAAATATCAAAATCGCGAGATGCGAGACGAACTACAAGAAAATATAGATAAGAAATTTACAATAGACGATTTCTCACAATATATGCCAATGGTAGCTGTTTATGGATTGAATTTGTGCGGCATTAAGGGAAAACATAACTTTATAGACCGAACTATAATTCTAGGTACAGCATATACGCTTATGGGCATTACGGTAAATTCATTGAAAACAATCGCAAAAGAAGAACGACCAGACGGAACTACACGCAACTCTTTTCCATCAGGACATACCGCTACAGCTTTTATGGGTGCCGAGTTTCTACGTCGTGAATACTGGAAAGTATCGCCATGGATAGGTGTATCGGGATATGTAATAGCTACCGCAACAGGTTTTTTTCGTATGTACAATAATCGTCATTGGGCCACAGATGTAATAGCCGGAGCCGGCATAGGTATATTGAGTGTACAAGCTGCATATTGGCTCTATCCTGCTATTGCAAAGATATGTTTAGGCAAACGTAATTTAAAAAATACGTATATAACTCCATACTTGTCAAACCAAGAAAAAGGCTTATATTGTCAAATCATTTTCTAATATCCAAGATATAATTAGTATCCTGTTTATTTCAGAAAAACGACTATAAAGATTCACATAGCAGTTCATAATCACATTACTTTGTTTTGATTATAAAAAATAGGTCTAAACTTAACATATATACAAACAAAGGGATGAAGACCTTGAACCTTCACCCCTTTGTATTATAAATATGAAATAAAGTTAGTAAAATATAGCCTACAAATTTAGCGTATCACCAACGTGAGGAAGTTTCCGCACCCTGGTGAAGAAGTTTCCTCACCTAGGTGAGGAAGTTTGCGCACCTACGTGAGACGCTAAATTGATAAGCATAAAAATATAAGTATTACAGATTAAAGCGATAACTTGCTCCTGCCATCATATAAAATCCTGGCTGAGGGATATTGCCATAATCATAATACTTATGATTAAAGATATTGTTTGCTTCGACAAACAGTTTGTATTTAGAAGAATTCCATGTAAGTTTACTATCAAGAAGTGAGTATGGATGATAATTGCTGGTGCCTATTGCAGTTCCATTTGCATACTTCTGATAACTTCCCTCACGCTCTTGCCAGCGAAAAGCCCAGCTTGCTTCGAGTTTATTCCATATTCTATGGTCTACCCGACTCACAAACTTATGCTTGAGATACTCTAATGAATATTGAGATATTTCGCCTGGAGTTTCTTTCTTATCTTGGTCTATATAGCTGTAACCTACATATATCTGTCTTAAAAAACAGTTTGATGAGATTAGCTCGCCAAAATTTAATGTAGTACCTACTTCTATACCTGTAGAGTTTACACGTGTATGGTTTATAGAGTTCCAAACAGTTTCACCTTCTTTCATTACCCAATCTATTAGGTTCTTTCCACGATGATGATATATGCTTATAGTAGACTGTACACCGGGAGTTATATATTTAACTCCTGTTTCATAGGCCTGCATCTCCTCGGGCTTGAGATTCTTGTTTCCCTGATGAGTATCGTTCGTTGTATAATATAGTTCGGTAAAGGTAGGCATCCTTAGCGATGTATTCCATGAGGCATAAACTTTCAGACTGTTTGTAATTCGATAAGCAGCATCGACTCCTGGATATATCTTGAAGCCCTCTTCGTTGCCGGTATTTTTGTTGGCCATCACTCCTGCCGATAAGGTAAACCTGCTCAAAAGTATATTATGTTCAAGATGAAAACTTATGTTTGTACGATTCAATCCTTTATTATAATATCGCGCCGTACCTTTAATATGCTTAGAATTGGTTAGAGGTTCACCCAATACGGTACTTATTATATCTTCATTACGCATCTCACCTCCTATGGCTGTCTTACCTATAGTCGAACTAAAATATGCATTAATATTAATACCTGTTACGTCTGTACGATGATAATTGAAAGGTACCTTATCTTCACTACCTCTTATAAGTTCAAATCTATCTTCACCACGTGTCCAGTATATTACCGGCTTAAGCTGAAGCGTTCCTTTTGTAATAGCCTGAATGGAAGTGAAATATTTGCGTGTATGTTCAAACTGATTGTCATAACGGGCACTGTAGAATGTATTTGCGGCATAATCTTTATTGCTCATTCCTGCCTGCCAACTTACGCTGGCCAATTTATTATCATAGTTTCCTTGATAGAATATACGCTGCGAATTGAAGTCACTGTTTAGCTTGCCTTCCTTATTTCTTGAGTATCCGTCACTACGGTTATAACTGCCCGAAATAGTATTGTTTATATTATTCGAAACGACTGTAATTCTTGCATTAACCGATGCACTTCCATATGATCCGCCAGATACTGCGGCATTAACCATACTTTCGGTTGCGGTACGCGTAACTATATTTATTGCACCCAAAAGAGAAGACGTACCGTATACTCGTGCAGCCGGACCTTCAAGAATTTCTATTCTTTCTATATCGTTCAAATTTACCGGGAAATCGGCCGCATTGTGGCCTGTTTGAGGATCGCATATATTTACACCATTAAGAAGGATTGTAATTTGGTCGTAAGTACTTCCTCGGAGAGAGATGTCGGTTTGCATTCCTTGTATACCACGCTGGCGTACATCGACACCAACTGCATACTTCAATAAATCGTTTACACTTTGTACCGGCGCAGCATCAATTGCTTTACGATCCAATACAGTAACCATACGCGCGCTTTGGCTTATGGTAAGCGGTGCCCGCGAAGCCGTAACCTGCACCTCATCAAGTTCATATTCCTTTTCTATAGCGCGAGTCTCGGTCTGTGCCGCAACCTCATCAAGACCTGCAAACGTAAGCATACTTATTAAAAGCACTCCTATATTCACCTCTCTTTTCACACTATTGAAAGCCGAATAAGACCTATTTGCGAAACGTCGGAAACGCACATTACGACACTGGATAGTCTTGTTTTCTTTCATCATTAGATTAAATTTGTAATAAAACAAGCCGCATTAATGCAGTATTCAACTGCATTGATACGGCATAAGTTAATATATAGATATTATCTATTTTTTCTTTAAGTCTTCGCGAGTAATCAACTTATACAATTTATCGCTTGGACGCACTTTCTCGGGCACCTTAAACGATACATGCTCACCCTTGTTTACAACCTCTACCGGCTTAAGGTCTACCCTCGCCTCGTCTAACGTAAAGGTTAATGCCCCCGTGGTAGGACCAGTTATAAGTAACTTATCGCCTACTTTTATATCCGATGCTTCAATAAGAAATTCGGCCACACCTATATTCGAGAAGTATTTAATAGATTTTCCTACATACATTTTACGTTCGGTTGCCTCCGATCCATAGTTCTTACTCCATTCTCCCAATCTTTGGCCCAAATAATAACCATTCCAGAAGCCGCGATTGAATACAGTTTTCAATCTATTATCCCACTCTGTTGCTTTTTCAGCACTGAAAGTACCATCAAGGCATGATTTGATAGCCTCTTTATAGCACTCTACAACCGTACGTACGTATTCAGGTCCACGTGCACGACCTTCAATCTTGAACACCCTTACTCCCGCTTCTATCATCTCGTCCATGAAATGAATTGTTTTCAAATCCTTAGGCGACATAATATATTGATTATCTACCTCAAGTTCTATATTGCTTTCTTTATCCTTCACATCATAGGCCCTGCGGCATATTTGATTGCATGCACCACGATTGGCCGATACATTCATTTCGTGCAGGCTAAGATAACATTTGCCAGAAACAGCCATACAAAGAGCACCATGACAGAACATCTCTATACGAACCAATTCGCCGAACGGTCCCTTTAATTGATCACGCTGAATAGTATCATAAATCTCGCGCACCTGTTTTAAGTTAAGTTCACGTGCCAATACCACTACATCTGCAAAACGAGCATAAAACTTAAGAGCCTCGACATTGCTTATGTTTAGCTGAGTAGAAAGATGAACCTCCTGTCCTACTTCGTTGCAGTAAGCCATCACGGCCACATCTGCAGCAATAACTGCACTTATTCCCGCCTCTTTTGCCGCATCAACAATAGTGCGCATAAGAGCCAAATCCTCATCATAAATTATAGTATTTATAGTTAGATAGCTCTTTATATCATGTTCATCGCATATCTGAGCTATTTCACGCAAGTCGTTTATAGTAAACGTATTTGCAGAACGAGCACGCATATTAAGACTTTCTATACCAAAGTATATAGAGTCGGCGCCTCCCTGTATAGCCGCTGCCAAAGACTCACGCGAGCCTACAGGGGCCATTATTTCAAAATCTTTTATATTCTGTTTCATCATCTTATCATTATAGATAATGCAAAGGTAGAGTTTTTTCTCTATTTTTGCAGTCAAATTATTACAATATAACATAAGCAGCAATAACAACATAGATGATATTTATATTGTTATCACTGCATATAACCACGACCGATTTATGAAAATAAGAGATATAGATTTAGGAAAGTACCCTGTGTTGCTTGCCCCTATGGAAGATGTTACCGATCCTGCTTTTCGACTTCTGTGCAAGGAGTTTGGAGCAGATATGGTATATACCGAATTCGTTTCGGCCGATGCACTGATACGTTCAGTAAACAAAACCGCACAGAAACTTAATATAAGTGATGCTGAACGACCTGTAGCCATACAGATATATGGAAGAGATACTGCTACCATGGTAGAAGCAGCCAAGATTGTAGAAGAAGCAAAACCAGATATATTGGATCTTAACTTTGGATGCCCCGTAAAGAGAGTAGCAGGCAAAGGCGCCGGATCGGGGATGCTTCAGAATATTCCATTAATGCTGGAAATAACGAAAGCAGTAGTAGAAGCAGTAAACATACCTGTAACAGTAAAGACCCGATTGGGATGGGATAACAACAGCAAGATTATTGTCGATCTGGCAGAACAGTTGCAGGATTGCGGAATAGAGGCACTGACCGTACATGGAAGGACGCGTGCACAAATGTATACAGGCGAGGCCGATTGGACACTTATAGGAGATATAAAGAAGAATGAACGCATGCGAATCCCTATTATAGGAAATGGAGACATAACTACTCCGCAACGTGCCAAGGAGTGCTTTGAAAAATATGGCGTTGACGCCATAATGATAGGAAGAGCTAGCTTTGGACGACCATGGATATTTAAGGAAGTGAAGCATTATCTAGAGAACGGCGAAGAAATTGAGGCCCTTTCTCCCGAATGGAAACTCAATGTCCTTCGCCGACAAGTGTTGGAAAGTGTAAATCTACTCGACGAGCGTCGCGGAATTCTTCATGTACGCCGCCATTTGGCTGCATCACCACTCTTTAAAGGTATTCCCGACTTCAAGTCAACCCGCATAGAAATGCTTCGTGCCGAAACGGTTGATGAATTATTCCGTATACTTGATGAGTTGAAATACAAATACAAATTATATTAATTAATCAATCTTTCTATTTACTTATATCTATACGTGCAGGAGAACCGCTTACCTTTATACCTCCTGCACTTGTCTTACGTCCTTTCACAGATTCGGAAGCAAAACATCTTATATCACCAGATGAGCTGGCAGAGGCATCTACTACCTTAGCCTTTAGATTGGATGCATTTATATCACCACTGCTAGAAGCTTTATAGTTGGCATAGCTGCAATATCCTATAAGTTTCATATCTCCCGACGAACTGGCATCGGCATCTATATTTTCACACTGTATATTATTAAGAGTTACATCGCCCGAACTACTGCATGATGTATTAATATATTTAGCCTTGACATTATCTATAGAAATGTCACCACTACTAGAAGCTGATGCTTCCATCTCATTGCAAGATATGGTGCCTCCTTTTATATCGCCACTGCTGGAAGCCTTAAGAATAAGATTCATATTACTGTTAAGTCCATTCTTCAATATTATATCGCCGCTACTAGAAGCTTTTAGTAGCTGAACTGCAGGAGCACTTACTCGTACCTCCATCTTGTGCGAACCATTCATAGAGATAATACTAGTATTGTTCTTCATGCCAACTTTCAATACTCCTCCGTCAACTTCTACCTTTATATATGGAATAAGATTGTCTGAAGCGTATATCTCAACGTCACGATTACCTGAAGTCTGAGTATATATTACATCTATCGAACTGGATGTAGAAATGCCGTTAAATTTTCCTACCTCTACTTTCTTTGTAACATAGTTCTTACTGGGAACAATTCCGTTTACATAACTACAGGCTGCAAATGCTATTGCAATAATTACAGTTAGACTAAATATAACCTTTTTCATAATGATTTTATATTAATAAGTTAATATCCCATTTTATCTAAATAGACGGAGTAATCCCGATAAAAGTTGCAAACATTTCTCTCTTTTTTATAAAAATCAATATTCTAATAATATAAAGCATTGATTTACTATAAATAAAAAACCGCACATATTGTCCATAAACGAACAGTATGTGCGATTTTCAATAATTATTATATTATTATCGAATAAGATTCCTGAAAGCACCCGATGCAAACCATTTCTTATACATCCATGTTGAAGCTATATATATACATACGCCAGAAATCCATCCGGCAAACACATCAATTAGATAATGCGCCTGAATATATACCGTAGCACAACAAAGGAGAAAATAAAAAGGAATAAGTACATAGCATAACTTACGGTTTACACGATAAGCCATTATCATTACTATAGTAGATATACCAACATGCGAACTTGGAAATGCTGCAGTAGGACGTTCACCTACTTCCTGAGAAGCCTCTACCAGATTATAGAAAAATCCGTGATTATAACCAGGACCAGGCAGAAGAATCGCATTATTATTGAAGTAATCGCCAATTGCAGGAAAGTTCTGCGCCATAACATTATCCATTCCTATTGCAGGGAAATAGAATTGAGGTCCGGCTACAGGCAATAATATATATATAAAATAATATATAAAGAAAGATGTAACTAATACAAAAGAAATCTTCTCGAACCAATCGAACCTAAATAAGAAATAGTAAATCGTAACTATGGCTATTAAAGGATAATAGAAAAAATATCCCAGATTAAACGGTTCGCTAAACCACATTGAAGGACAATATTCACTGAACAAAACAGAAGGCTGACTGCAGAATATAAACTGTTCTGCCGAAGCAAACAGATGATCCAAATTAGGAAATAAGCGATTAAACTCAAACGTATCGGGATACCAATAGGCAAGAAATCCCATTTGTACAGCCATTCGTATAAAAGCTGTAAGTTTACACGGATATTTTTGATAAACATAAATCAGTGCAAAAGTTATAGCAACAATTCCTGCACGTTCAAGTAACATTACACCAGGATGATCCATTTTTCCATATAGGAACAGAATCATCACGGAAGTTACTGCATTATATATAAGACTTATGCTTTCGACTGCAAACAGTCCTTTAGTCTCATCTACGCGTTTAAATAAATTCAGATCCATCCTTTTTCTTTATACCAGGCAACAATCTCTTTCACTCCACTTTCCAAAGGATACTGAGGTTTATATCCCAGCTCTTTTACCAAGGGAGAAATATCACATTGCCAGTTACGTTGTTTCATTATTTTATACTTATCCGAATTGAGTGTACTAGCTTTTCCAAACAGTTTTGCTGTAAATTCGGCCGTCAAAGATACAACTTTTAAAATAAACAGCGGACATTTAACGTGCATTACACCCGAAACATTGAGTTCTTTCTGAATAAGATCGGAAAAAGCACGACTTGAGTATACATTTCCATCACTTACAAAATACGATCTGTTACATATATCTTTCTCTATTGATAAGAAAGCTGCCTGTACCAAATCCTTCACATATATAAATGTAAGATCCTGTCGCTTATAGCCTGCCGAAAAATCGATATGTCGCTTAATTGATTTTACCATCATAAAGTAATCTCTTTCACGCGGACCATATACGCCGGTAGGACGAAGTATTATATATGGGAAATTGGAAAGATTCTTCAAATAGTTTTCAGTCTTTATCTTACTTACTCCATAGGCCGTATTAGGAGCCGGCATATCATTCTCGCATATAGGAGTATAATCATCTTCGCGTATAGGACCAAATACACTTAGCGAACTTATATATATAAACTTTTCCGGAACCATGTCTACTTCAATAAGAGACTCGATAAAATTTTTGGTTGCAACAAAATTGCCATGATCAAACTCTTTCTGCGAAGTACATTTCGTAACACCTGCACAATGAATTACATAATCCCATCCATCATGATTTTCTTTATGAGAACGAAGCTGACGCTTTAGAAGCGCCGGGTTGGAAAAATCTAGTTGAGCAAAACGAATTGAAGTATCTTTCAAGTATTTTTTGCTACTACTTACACGCACCCCTGCCCATACTTCATAATTTCTCTGGATTGCACCTTCAACAAGAAAACTACCAATGAAGCCACTAGCTCCTGTCACTAATATTTTTTTACCCATAAGCAGTTGTTTTTTATTATTTCTTAGGTTCTACGTGTATTCCTATATAAGTTCCTAGCCCAAAACGATCTCTTAACTTATTCTCTATTTCAGTAGCAGTTTCATGAGCCTTATATAGTGATATATTACCATCCATACGAATGTGAGTTTCAATGGCATAGTTATTTCCAATTCTTCTGGTACGAAGATGATGAGGTTCTGTAACTCCTTCAAAAGATAGTATTATATTTTCGATTTCTTTCTCAATATTATGCGGAAGAGACTTTTCTAGAAGCTCTTCCATACATGGTATAAGAAGCTGTACTGCAACCTTCATTATGAAGAAGCTAACCACTACGGCGGCAATAGGGTCAAGTACACGCCAATGAGGACCTAATATAATTGCTCCTCCAATACCAACCATGGTTCCTATTGAAGAAAGTGCATCACTACGGTGATGCCATGCATTAGCCACTACAGCCTGTGAATTATATTTTCGTCCTATCAAAACTGTATAATGATATAAAGCTTCCTTCATTAAAATAGAGATAGCTGCAGCCCCTAAAGCCAGATAAGTAGGCGACATAAGCTGTTCGCCATTTACAAATGCAATAATTTCGGAGGTACCGTTCCATAATATACCTACCCCTACACCAAGAAGTGCTACTCCAATAAGTGCAGTAGCAAGAGTTTCGTACTTGCCATGACCATAATCATGATCTTCATCCTGAGGCTTGTTTGATATCCTTACAAATACAAGTACTATAACATCGGTAACGAAATCAGAAAGTGAATGAACGGCATCAGCAATCATTGCTGCACTATGCCCCAGAATACCTGCTACAAATTTGAATATAAGAAGTAGAAAGTTTACTACGCTTCCAAGTAATGTTATTTTATAAATTTCCCTTTTACGAAGATTATTATCGGTTTCTATCATTATGCTTTTATAATTATATGATACAGAACTACAAATATACAAGCTTTATTCTACATAAAATCAAAAATTATTTCAATATTGAACTAGTGATTAAAAATAATTGTTTACTTTGTAACACTATAAATGTACTTTATAATATATTCGCTATGCCTAAAAAGAAAGAGAAAAAAGGTGGAAAGAGAATGAAAAAGAGCGAGCTGTCAGAACGCTTGTTAAATTATCTCTATTCTAAAGCTAATGAATCATTAACTCCCAAACAGATTTTCAGAGACTTGAGTCTGACTACTCATCCGCTAAAAATGCTTTGTTCCGATATAATTAATGAAATGGTAGAGGATGATTTCCTACTAGAAATAGAAAAGGGACAATTCAAGTTAAATGATCACGGAATCATAATGACAGGCACATTTCAGCGAAAAAGCAATGGAAAGAATTCCTTTATACCAGATGATGGTACTGAAACAATCTTTGTAGCTGAACGTAATTCTGCTCATGCCATGAACAATGACAAAGTGAAGATTGCACTATGCGCTAAGAAAAAGAATCAGGTACCCGAAGGAGAGGTTATAGAAATTCTTGAAAGAGCCAACGATACATTCGTGGGTACTTTAAAAGTTGATAAATACTATGCTTTCCTTATAACAGAAAACAGAACCCTTGCAAACGATATCTTCATTCCGAAAGACAAACTTAAAGGAGGGAAGAATGGAGACAAGGCTCTCGTAAAGGTAACAGAATGGCCCGAGGATGCAAAAAATCCACGTGGACAGGTAATAGATATATTGGGAAAAGCCGGCGAGAATACTACCGAAATGCATGCAATACTTGCAGAATACGGACTTCCTTATGTATATCCTAAAGCTGTTGAAGAGGCAGCAGATAAGATTCCTACAGAAATAACTCAGGAAGAGATAAACAATCGCGAGGACCTAAGAAAGGTTACTACGTTTACTATTGACCCTAAAGATGCCAAGGACTTTGACGATGCCCTTTCAATTCGCCAGATTAAGCCCGGACTTTGGGAAATAGGAGTTCACATTGCAGATGTTACTCACTACGTTAAAGAAGGTGGAATAATAGACAAGGAAGCTGAAAAGCGTGCTACTTCTGTTTATCTGGTAGACCGTACTATTCCTATGCTCCCTGAAAAGCTGTGTAATCAACTCTGTTCATTAAGACCTAACGAAGAAAAGCTAGCTTACTCGGTAATATTCCATATCAATGAAAAGGGAGAAGTTAAAGACTCTCATATAGCAAAGACAGTCATAGAAAGTGACAGAAGATTTACATACGAAGAGGCTCAGGAGGTTATTGAAACCGGTAAAGGCGACTTCAAGGAGGAGATCCTAGAACTTAACCGCCTGGCACAGATTATGAGAAAGCAGAGAATGGGAAATGGTGCTATCGATTTTGAACGTGTAGAGGTACGCTTTGACATAGACGAAACCGGAAAGCCTGTAAGCGTATTCTTTAAGGAATCAAAAGAGGCTAATAAGTTAATTGAAGAATTCATGCTTCTTGCAAACAGGACTGTTGCTGAATTTGTAGGAAAAGTACCTAAAGGCAAAAAAGCTAAAGTATTCCCATATCGTATTCACGACTTGCCCGATCCAGAGAAGTTAGATACACTCAATATGTTCATAAACAAGTTTGGATATAAGATAAGGACTTCAGGAAGCAACAAGGAAATATCTAAGTCAATCAACAAGCTTCTTGATGAAGTGCATGGAAAGAAAGAGGAAAATCTTATAGAAACTGTTTCTATAAGAGCAATGCAGAAAGCTAAATACTCTACCGATAATATTGGTCACTATGGACTTGCGTTCGACTATTATACTCATTTTACCTCTCCTATCCGTCGTTTTCCAGATATGATGGTTCATAGGCTGTTGGATCGATATATTCACGGAGGAAGAACTGTACAGAAAGACAAGTATGAAGATAAATGTGTACATAGTTCTGAAATGGAACAAGTAGCTGCAAATGCCGAACGCGCATCTATTAAATACAAACAGGTTGAATTTATGGGTGAACGTCTTGGAAATGAATATGATGCAGTTATATCGGGAGTTACTGAATGGGGATTATATGCAGAAATTAACGAAAACAAGTGCGAGGGAATGATTCCTATGCGCGACCTTGACGATGATTACTATGACTTCGACGAAAAGAACTATTGTATAATAGGAAGGAAGAAACATAAGAAATATAGCCTTGGCGATCCTGTCAAAATTAAGGTAGCACGTGCTAACCTTGAAAAGAAACAGCTTGACTTTGCATTAGTAGAAGATACACCTATTAGAAAGAAATAAAAAGTATATATAATTAAGCAGCCGTTATAGTTAAACCATAGACTAAACGGCTGTTTTATTCTTACTTAACGCGTCGGTTTAGCTGATTATTGGCCTTACCAACCTTAGATTTGCCAATACGCTTTCCACTTCCCTTCTTTGCTGATGCCTCTTTTGCCTTATAAGCATAAGGATTTTTCTTATTTACCATATCAAATTATCATAATATTAATACAAAAATAGTCTTTAATCTCAATAACAACATTATTTATTGGCATTAATATGGTTTTTTGTTACTTTTGCCAAATCAATTTTACTTAAAATGACTTCAATAAACCACACCTCCGTACTAACTGATGTTGTCAGAGAACTTTCTGACAGTCAATCTTATAAAGGATTATGTCATCAACATAAAGATGGTGAACCGTTACCTTCGGCAAAAGTCCTTAAAAAGATTGTCGAATTGGCACGTTCGGTCATTTTTCCCGGATATTTCGGCAATTCCACCATAAACAGTCAAACTATTGGATATCATATAGGGGTAAACATTGAATCTCTGTTCAATCTACTTACTGAACAGATACAGGCCGGTTTATGTTTTGCTCATAACAGTTCCGACGAAAGAGATAATGAGAACAAATGCCGTGAGAAGGCGGCAGCGCTTGCATCAAGTTTCATAAGTAAGCTTCCAGAAATGAGAAGAATATTGGCTACTGACGTAGAAGCTGCATATAATGGCGACCCAGCTGCAACAGGATTCGGAGAAATAATAAGCTGCTACCCTGCAATAAGAGCTATAAGCAATTATAGAATAGCTCATGAACTTCTACTGCTGGGAGTTCCTTTAATACCACGCATAATAACAGAGATGGCACATTCGGAAACTGGAATAGACATTCATCCAGGCGCACAAATAGGGCATCATTTTACAATAGATCATGGAACCGGTGTAGTTATAGGAGCAACAAGTATAATAGGAAATAATGTAAAATTATATCAGGGAGTTACACTTGGCGCCAAAAGTTTTCCTCTGGACGAAAACGGAAATCCGATAAAAGGTATTCCACGCCATCCTATTCTTGGAGATAATGTAATAATATACTCCAATGCTACAATATTGGGAAGAATTACAATTGGAACAGATGCCACAGTTGGAGGTAACATATGGGTTACCGAAGATGTAGCTCCAGGTGCTAGAATTATACAGAGAAAAACGAAAGAAGGAAAAGTGTGAATAGGACGGCAATTGATTTCTTTTGTATTTAAACCAATGTTATTGGTCGAATAAGAAATAGTCGGTCGCCACCCTGTTAGTAATATTAAGCAACTTTTATTTTACATCACTTAAAGCTCGAGTTTGACTTTCATTATATTCTAAGATCTATCATCCTCATTTTACTTGAAATTGAAATATTTTATACCCTTATGCATAGGTTCAAAGAATAAATAGAACTCCATCTCACCACTCTCGGACAGAAATAGATGAGAATTCATTTTGAAGCCCTCTCAACTCTTAAAAGCATATTTGGTGTTATTGTCATCATAGAGCGCGACTTCAGAGTTCAACTGAATCCAATATTTAGGGATGTAATAGGCTTTTATACAAACTATTATAGCAGTATCCGCCAATTCGACCTGCTTTATTTCAATGATATCATTGTTTTACGACTCAAATTTAGGATTACTTATAATCTTGTTTTTCCCTTTATATGTAATGCTCATTATTTCAATATATACCCAACAGTAAAGTAATGCGGCGAATCCTGAAGTAACTCCGCACTGTCTTTATCATCCTCTTTCAGCACAGGCACACCGCAGAAGCGATAAAAGCCATATTTCTTATCAAGCCACATCGAGGCATAAGTAAAAAGATTTTTTCTTTTGTTCGTATCGTAATACTCAGAATATACCCATTTACGGATATGATAGATATATTGTTGTGTAGTATCGTTACAATGTTTCAACGATTTACCAAATATCATTGCTGGAGTATTGAAGTTTATCTTCACTTCTTTTTCTTTACTATATATGAATACTTTCATCTTATCGAAATAATCTTGATATATTGTATCTCCTCTGAAGTATGTAAAAATATTCTTCCCTAACCCTGTAGTATCCGACTTTATTATCTCGCCATTTTTATATTCATCTATGATAATCTTTAAGTCTTTTTGGACATCGCATGAAGGAAGATCTACTGTAATTGATGATATACCCATCATTTCGAACATTTTGATAATGTCATACTCCTTAAGGTTTGCCGCTCCTGTTACTAAATAGCGATCAAACTTTCCAACTTCGGAAACTGAATACTTTTTAATGCCTCCTTCGATAAATTTTGTTTGGGCAAATAAATTAATAGAACTAAACAGGAGTAGCAATAGAATAAATGTCTGTTTCATAAAAATCTGTGTTAATCAATTAAATAAAGAATTTTAAAGTAACGGAATTACAACTAATCATCCAAACATCTTACCTTAATCTTTTCTTAACTTTGATTTAGCACTTAATAATAACCGATTTCATCGAATTTTATCATCACCTCATGAGTATAAAAAATATAACACAAGCAGAGTCCTTAATTCTCTCCCTCTCATATTTTTGACAATGTAGCATGCTTGCTATTACCAAGTCGTGAAAGTGCAGTTATTCCATATATGTGTAATATATGATATTTTCTTTGTTAGAGAGAGCATCATTACTTCTGACAACAAAAGTTTTATCGCTATTTAAGGCATAACTTGTACTTCTATTTACAGAATATTAGGGTCGTTGGAAACTTCACTTCATGTTCCATAAAGTAGTGAAATGTTTATATAGTCATCTTTTGAACAACTTACAGCAAGTAATATGCCGCTATTAACTACATTCTAAACAGTAAAAATTAACGACTATGAGGTAAATATTTATCAATATTATTGCCGCTGTGAATAATATGTGAATGATATGTGAACATTCTCTATAGAAATGTCACACTCTATTAGCCCATAAACAGGGGCTTTAAAGCCATACTGTGAAGGTGTGGAATATAAAAACACATTAATTGATTTTATTAATTTTAGATTCATAAATACGTAAAGCAGTTCAGATATAATAAGTATAACACGTAAACTGCTTTATGTTTTAAGAAAAAAAGCGTAACTAAATTCAGTACACTTCACTGGCTTACAAATGAACGCCTCTAATTTATTTTTTCTGGCGACCATTTTTTTTTGACCGCATAAAAAAAATAATCGACCGCCACCAATTCTACACCTCAATTAATTAAAAGCTAAATTAACTCATTTACACAACAATAATAAACCTAATAATTGAATGGCTGAATAATTTTGATTAAATTTGCCACCTTAATATAGATTATTACGTAATTTTCATAAAATGAAAGAAGAATTCGAGCTTATAGCCAAAACGTTCCAGGGGCTGGAAGAAGTATTGGCAAAAGAACTCACAGAACTGGGAGCAGGGAATATTGAGATAGGTAGACGTATGGTGGCTTTTACGGGTGATAAAGAGATGATGTACAAAGCAAATTTCTGCCTGCGCACCGCCATTAGAATATTAAAGCCAATCAAGCATTTCAACGCTAAAAACGCAGATGAAGTGTATGATGCAATAAAAGCAATAGAATGGGAAAAATATCTTGATGTAAATAACAGTTTCGCAGTTGATGCTGTTGTCTTCTCGACAGAATTCCGTCATTCTAAATTCGTAGCATACAAGGTTAAAGACGCTATTGTAGACTATTTCCGCGATAAAACAGGAAATCGTCCTTCTGTAAGAATAAATAATCCAGATCTTGCAATAAACATTCATGTAGCAGAAAACAAATGTACTCTTTCACTTGATAGTAGTGGAGAATCCCTTCACAGACGCGGTTATCGCCAAGAAGCTGTAGAAGCCCCTCTTAATGAAGTACTTGCTGCAGGTATGATAATGATGACCGGATGGAAAGGTGAATGTGATCTTATAGATCCTATGTGCGGATCAGGTACTATTCCTGTCGAAGCTGCACTTATTGCAAGAAATATCGCTCCAGGAGTATTCCGTAAGGAATTCGCTTTCGAAAAATGGGCAGATTTCGATAAAGATTTGTTTGACAATATATACAATGATGATTCTAAGGAACGTGAGTTTGAACATAAGATTTACGGATTCGACAATAATCCTAAGGCTAATGAGATAGCTATACATAATGTTAAAGCTGCAGGTGTAAGTAAAGATGTAATCCTTAGAATACAACCTTTCCAACAGTTTGAACAACCTAAAGAGAAGAGCATTATTGTAATGAATCCTCCTTATGGAGAACGTATCTCTACCAACGATTTACTCGGACTTTATCAGATGATAGGCGAACGCCTTAAACACTCTTTCACTGGTAATGACGCATGGATACTTAGCTATAGAACTGAATGTTTTGATCAAATAGGTTTGAAACCTTCTATAAAGATTCCTCTTTTTAATGGAGCTTTGGAATGTGAATTCCGTCAATATCAGTTATTCGATGGCAAATACAAAGAATTCCGTTCAGAAAACAGTGATATCGAATTCAAGCCACGACGAGAAGATGTACGTCCACGAAACAAAAACAACCGAGGTAATTTCGAGAATCGTGGGGGTGATGACAGAAGAAGATCTTTCGGAGAAAGAAAAAGTGAGAATAGTGAAAGAACATTCGGTGACGGAGAAAGAAAGAGAACATTCGGTGACGGAGAAAGAAAGAGAACATTTGGCGACGGAGAAAGAAAGAGAACATTTCGTAGCAGAGACAAAAAATAAACATATATGAAGCTGGTTAAAAGAGGTATTTTCTTATTATTGACATTAACTACATTTTTATCCGGTATGGCACAAGAAAAGAAGAGTTTTACTTTAGAAGATCTGCTGCCTGGCGGTAATAATTATTATAATCTTCAACCAAAAAAAGAGTGGTTTGAATTATGGGGAGATGAAGCCTACATGCATCTTGGCATTGACAAGATTGAAGGATTCAGTATAAAATCTCCATCTAAAAAGTTTGATGTAATAACTCTTAAAGAGGTTAATGATATACTTAATAAAAGTAATTTGGGAGAATTACGTCATTTTTATAATGCCTCTTTTCCTTATTCCGAGAAACTTATTCTTGTATCTACACCTAAAAGCCGCGCTTTGATAGATTGGGAAAAGAAAGAGTTAGTATGGAGTCAGCCTATAGAGAAAAAGGCTGCCAACCAGGATTGGAATAAGATTAGTCATTCATTGGCTTATACAATAGATAACAATCTGTTTGTCACCACTCCCGATGGCAAGCAGTTTGCTGTTACCAATGAGCCAAAAGGAATAGTATGCGGGCAGTCAGTTCACCGCAATGAATTCGGAATAACAAAAGGTACATTTTGGAGTCCGAAAGGTAATCTTCTAGCCTTCTATAAGATGGACGAGACTATGGTAACGGATTACCCTCAGGTTGATATTTCGGAAAGAGTAGCTGTAATGAATCCCGATAAATATCCTATGGCTGGAATGACTAGTCATAAAGTTAGTATCGGTATTTATAATCCTGCTAATAAAAAGAGTATTTATCTTAACACAGGAGATCCTACTGACAGATATTTCACAAATATAAGCTGGTCGCCTGATGAAAAGAGTATCTATCTCATAGAACTTAACCGTGATCAGAATCATGCCCGACTTATAAGATATGATGCAACTACCGGTGAGGAAGAAAAAGTCCTCTTTGAAGAGAAGCACCCTAAATATGTAGAGCCTCAGAATCCTATTATTTTCCTGCCATGGGATAGTCATAAATTTATCTACCAAAGTCAGAAAGATGGTTTCAATCATCTTTACCTGTACAATACTGAAGGTGAACTTATAAAACAGATTACTAAAGGAAACTGGCTAGTAGAGAGCATTGCAGGTTTTAATCCTTCTACAAAGGAGGTAATAATAACAAGTACTGAGATTTCTCCATTACAGTCTAATATATTCAGTGTTAATATTGAAAATGGGAAACGTAAAATTATAGGAGAGAAAGATGCAAATCACTCTATTCAGCTTTCTATAGGAGGTAAATATATAATTGACAAGTATTCCTCTGCTTCAATTGCACCTATAACAAAAATATTATCTACAGGAAAGTCAAAGAAAGATATTACTCTTCTAGTTACAGATAATCCAATGGATAAATATAATATGCCTGATATTTCTGTGGGTACAATTAAAGCTGCCGATGGTAAGACCGACTTATATTACAGATTAGTAAAGCCTGTAAACTTTGACCCAACAAAGAAATATCCAGCAATTATTTATGTTTATGGAGGCCCTCATGCACAACTTATCCGTAATGTACGAAACTATTCGGCAGGAGGCTGGGATATATATATGGCTCAGAAAGGTTATGTAATGCTAACCGTCGATAACAGAGGAAGTTCAAGTCGCGGATTGGATTTTGAAAATGCCACCTTCCGTAATCTGGGTACAGAAGAGATGAAAGATCAGATTAAAGGAGTTGAATTCCTTAAATCACTACCATATGTAGACAGCAACCGATTGGGAGTTCATGGATGGAGTTTTGGAGGATTCATGACCACTAATCTAATGCTTACTTATCCGGATGTATTTAAGGTAGGAGTAGCTGGTGGTCCAGTAATAGACTGGAAATATTATGAAGTAATGTACGGAGAAAGATATATGGATACTCCTGAAAGTAATCCAGAAGGATATAAGAATGCAAATCTTAATCTAAAGGCAGGAAATCTTAAAGGACGTCTTGAAATCATAATAGGCGGAAATGATCCTGTATGTGTGCCTCAACATAGCTATTCATTCTTACGTGCATGTATAGATTCAGGAACACATCCCGATTATTTCGTATATCCGGGAGACGAACATAACATGTTTGGCAGAGACAGAGTTCATTTATATGAACATGTAACAAGATACTTCGAAGATCATTTGAAATAAATTTAATAAAGATATAACATGAAACTTTTACTCTTAGGTTCAGGAGGTCGTGAACACGCTTTAGCCTGGAAAATAGCACAAAGTCCTAAAATAGAAAAACTTTATATTGCTCCCGGAAATGCCGGAACAGGCAATGTTGGAGAAAATGTAGCAATAAAAGCCGACGATTTTGCTTCAATAAAGGAATTTGTATTGAAGAATGGAGTGGATATGGTTGTAGTAGGACCTGAAGATCCATTAGTAAAAGGAGTATACGATTTCTTCTGCAATGATGAAGAGCTTAAGAATATTCCTGTAATAGGTCCTTCAAAAACAGGAGCAATCCTAGAAGGTAGCAAGGAATTTGCAAAAGAATTCATGAAACGTCATAATATTCCTACAGCTAAATATAAAAGTATAACTTCGGCAAATCTTGAAGAGGGACTAGAATTCCTTGAATCTTTGGAGGCTCCCTATGTTCTTAAAGCCGACGGCTTGTGTGCCGGTAAGGGAGTACTTATTCTTCCAACTCTTGAAGAGGCAAAGAAAGAGTTAAAGGAGATGTTAGGAGGAATGTTCGGTGATGCATCTACAACTGTAGTAATAGAAGAATTTTTGAGTGGTATAGAATGCTCGGTATTTGTTCTTACAGACGGTAAGAATTATAAAATACTTCCTGAGGCTAAAGACTATAAAAGGATAGGCGAAGGTGATAAAGGACTTAATACTGGTGGTATGGGAAGCATCTCACCTGTTCCATTTGCTACTGAGGAGTGGATGAAAAAGGTAGACGAAAGAATTATACGCCCTACTGTAGAGGGACTGGCTAAAGACAATATTGTATATAAAGGATTCATCTTCTTTGGTTTGATTAATGTAAAAGGTGAACCTATGGTTATAGAATATAACGTAAGAATGGGAGACCCAGAGACAGAAAGCGTAATGCTTAGAATAAAAAGTGATATTGTTGATTTATTTGAAGGAGCTGCAAATGGTAATCTAAACGAAAAAGAGTTGATAATAGACAACCGCACTGCAGTTTGCGTAATGCTTGTTTCCGGAGGATATCCTGAACAATACGATAAAGGATATATAATTACCGATACTGAAAATATAACAGACAGTATAGTATTCCATGCCGGTACAGCCTTGAAAGATGGTAATGTCATTACTAATGGAGGTCGTGTAATTGCGGTAAGTTCTTATGGAAACAATAAGGAAGAAGCATTAGCACAATCATTTAAGAATGCAAAAAAGATAAATTTTGATAAGAAATATTTCCGTTCGGATATAGGATTTGATTTGTAATTCAATGCGAAAGGAATGGTAAGGAAAAATAAATTTCAGTCAACCATAGCAACGGGAAGGTTTATCCTTCCCGTTGTGGTCATTATAACCATATTTATATGGCTTATAAGCATGGGACCATGGACGGAAAGTATTACAGCATTGATATTTGCCATTTCTGGATACCTACTCATTGAACTCAATACGGCTTTCTCATTAATAAGAATACGTACTACTATTCACGTAAGTCTCTATTGGCTTATGACTTCAGTATGTATATTTCTTCATCCACTATCTAGGATAGTATTTATACCTCTTCTATTTATAGTAGCTATGTTCTATCTTTTTAGAAGTTATGAGAGTGAAAAACCTTCATTTAATATATTTTCATCATTTTTCTTTTTAAGTATAGGTAGCATACTATTTCCTTCATTAATATATTTCACTCCTCTCATATTCATTTCTATGATAAGCTTCCGTTGCATGACTGTCAAAAGCTTTTGTGCCGGACTTACCGGTATACTTACTCCATATTGGTTTCTTTTTGCTTATTCTTTCTTATATGACAGAATGGATATATTTTATGAACCATTAATAGAAATGATAAAGTTTTCCCCATCTAAATTTACTACAGCGCCAACAAATCAGTTAGTTTCAGGTTGTATTATATTAGCATTATCCGTAATAAGTACAATTGATTATCTATTCTCGTCATATTTAGATAAGACTAAGATAAGAATGTTTTTCTTATTTATCATTTATATAGAGATTTGGAACTTCATTATATGGTTTCTGCAGCCTCAATATATAATTGGTGCAATTCAGATACAGATAATATGCTATTCATTACTTACAGGGCATATGTTTGCCTTGACAAAAAATAGATTTTCGAGTACCTTTTTAGTTATTACATTTGTTATTATCACATTATTAGCTATTTATAATATATGGACGCAGTTTTTCAGTTTCTTTTAGACTGGGGATATTGGGGATTATTTCTCTATGCATTTCTTGCCGGAAGTATCTTACCCGGTAGTTCAGAAGCCGTACTTATAGCATACATAGGATTAGGATTAAATCCTATATTAAGTGTTATCTCTGCTACAGCCGGAAATGTAGTTGGAGGCATGACATGCTATTGGTTAGGTCATCTAGGCAATATTGAGTGGATTGAAAAATATCTTCACATGAATAAAAAAACAATGAAGAAAGCAGAAAAATTCATTCATGGTCGAGGGGCATGGATGGCTTTCTTTACATTCGTACCTGTTATAGGTGATGCAATATCAATTGTACTTGGATTAATGCGATCAAACATATGGATTGTAATCATTTCTATGACATTAGGTAAATTATTAAGATATATAGTGTTAGTATGGGGCACACTTGAAGCCTCAGCTTTAATAAAATAACAATATGGAAATAGAAAAAACTGCAGATGGCAGCTGTACTATTTTTCTGCCTGAAATGAATGAGCATTATCATTCTATAAAAGGAGCAATTACTGAATCCAATCATATTTTCATTGATAAAGCTCTGCGATTCCATACTAAAAAAGATGTGAATGTTCTAGAAATAGGTTTCGGTACAGGACTTAATGCTATTCTTACACTATTAGAAGCCGAAAACAATAAAAGAAAAGTTCATTATACTACAATCGAGAAATATCCTCTCGAAATGGATATAATAAAATCATTAAATTATATATCTTTGGTAGGTGAAGAAAATATTTCAATGTTTTACAATCTACATCAATGTACATGGAATGAGGAAAACAATATATCCCACTTCTTTACAATAAATAAAATAAATGATGATTTTACAGATTTCCGGTTCAATGAGCAATTTGATGTTGTCTATTTTGATGCATTTGCTCCAGAAAAACAACCGGAAATGTGGACTCAACAACTATTTGATTATATATTCAGCATAATGAATAAAGGAGGTATACTTACTACTTACTGCGCCAAGGGAATAGTAAGGAGAATGCTTAAAACCAGCGGATTTAAAGTTGAAAGGTTGCCTGGCCCTCCAAATGGTAAAAGAGAAATATTACGTGCAGTAAAAATAGATTAATATGAAGAAATTACTTTTTTTGTTCGGTATACTGTTAATGATAGCAAGTTGTTCGCCGAGTTCCAAGAAAAACGAAGAAGTTCCTACAGTCACAGTTACTATAGAACCTCTACGCTTCTTTGCGAATGCTATTGCAGGAGACAAGTTCAATATTGTAAGCATGGTGCCAAGTGGTAGCAGTCCCGAAACCTACGATCCTACTCCTCAGCAATTGGTTACTCTGAATAAGAGTACTGCATATTTTAAGATAGGATATATAGGATTTGAGCAGACATGGATGGAAAAACTTAAAGCAAACAACCCTTCACTTAAAATATATGACACCTCAATAGGAGTAAATTTAATACATGAAGAGGAAGAAATTCACGGAGATCATCATCATGAAGGAGGAGTAGACCCACACATATGGAATTCTACAGTAAATGCTAATATTATATCAGATAACATATATAAGGCTTTGTGCGAACTCTCACCAAAAAACAAAGAATATTTTTCGCATAATCTTGACAGTCTGAAAGAGATAATAAATCAAACAAATCAAGAGATAAAGAAACTTCTTGTAAATGCAGATTCTACTTTTCTTATTTATCATCCGGCACTGAGTTACTATGCACAAGAATACGGTCTTAATCAGGTATGTATAGAAGAAGGAGGCAAACAACCATCTCCGGCTTCACTCAAGAAACTTATTGAAAGCTGTCGCAAGGAAAAACCAGAAGTCATATTCATACAGAAAGAATTTGACGTACGAAATGCCGAGCTTATAGCTAATGAGCTAAAATTGAAGATAGTTACTATAAATCCTCTGAGCTATGACTGGAGGAAAGAGATGATAGAACCGGCTAAAGCACTTAGTAAAAAATGAATGAGATAATATCCTTATTGAACATATCTGCCGCTTATGATGGCAAGACCGTTCTAAATGATATAAATTTGGAAGTATACAAAAATGACTTTCTTGGCGTTATTGGTCCAAATGGCGGTGGTAAGACTACACTAATAAAAATTATTCTTGGATTATTGAAGCCAACTTTAGGAAAGGTTAAATACTATCATAATGGACATGAAGTGCCCGAAATAACTATGGGATACTTGCCTCAATACAGTTCTATAGATAAAAAATTTCCAATATCAGTATACGAAGTAATTCTTTCAGGATTAAGTAAAGAAAAATCTCTCTTCCATAAATACACTGCGGCGCAACATGGCAAGGTGCGCGAGATAATAAATCGTATGGGACTTGAAGAGATGGTGAATAGACCTATCGGAGAGCTTAGTGGAGGACAGTTGCAAAGAACTCTTCTGGGACGAGCCTTGGTATCCGATCCGGAAGTCATAATTCTTGACGAACCAAATACTTACATTGATAAAAGATTTGAAGCCAAACTATATTCTTTACTTGATGAAATAAACAAGAAGTGTGCAATAATTCTTGTAAGTCACGATATAGGAACTGTTCTGCAAAACGTAAAAAGTATAGCCTGCGTAAATGAGACACTTGATTATCATCCAGATACAGAAATACCAACAGAATGGCTTGAAGAACATTTTGGGTGCCCTATAGAGATGTTGGGACACGGAAATTTCCCTCATAGAATACTTAAGTGTCACTGTGATCATGAGCATCATGAAAATGAGGATTCATAGAAATTGCTAAATAACAAATTATTAGAATAGATTTTATTATTTCTTTACTATCTTTGCGCCCGTTGAACGTTAACGAAACAAATATAATTTCATGAAACATTACAATCTAGTAAACAATGTGGCAGGTTGGGTGGCATTTTTAATAGCAGCAATAACATATTGCCTAACCATAGAACCTACAGCCAGCTTTTGGGATTGTCCTGAATTTATTACCACAGGATACAAATTGGAAGTTGGTCATCCACCCGGAGCACCTTTTTTCATGCTTACTGCAAATATTTTCAGTCAATTTACAAGTGATCCTAGTCAGGTAGCCAGAATGGTCAATACTATGAGTGCGCTAATGAGTGCTGCGTGTATTCTATTTTTATTCTGGAGTATAACACATCTTGTAAGGAAATTGGTATGCCCCGACACTTCAAACATGAAATTAGGTCAACTTATTACAATAATAGGTTCCGGTATGGTTGGAGCCCTTGCATATACTTGGAGTGATACTTTCTGGTTTAGTGCCGTAGAAGGTGAGGTATATGCTTACTCAAGCTTATTTACTGCACTTGTATTTTGGTTAATTTTAAAGTGGGAAGATGTAGCCAACCAACCACACAGTGACCGCTGGCTCATACTCATAGCATATCTTACAGGTTTATCAATAGGTGTGCATCTGCTTAATCTACTCTGTATTCCTGCAATTGTTCTAGTATATTATTACAAGAAGAATCCTAATGCAAATATAAAAGGAAGCATTCTTGCACTATTGATTTCCATGGTAATAGTAGGTGCCGTACTTTATGGTATTGTTCCTGGAGTGGTGAAAGTAGGCGGATGGTTTGAACTATTCTTTGTCAATACCCTCTCAATGCCTTTCAATACCGGACTCATTATTTACATAATATTTCTTGCAGCCTCTATTATATGGGGTGTATACGAAAGTTATCAGCAGAAAAGTAAGAAAAGAATGAATCTATCATTTATTCTTACTATAGCATTACTAGGCATCCCATTTTATGGTCATGGCGCAAGCAGCATAATAATTGGAATAGTAGTATTGGCTGTATTGGCCCTTTATCTTTTTGGAAAGATAATAAAGAAATATCAAATAAGTGCCCGTACACTGAACACATCATTACTTGCAATAATGATGATTATGGTAGGATATTCTTCTTATGCACTTATTGTAATACGCTCTACTGCAAATACCCCTATGGATCAGAATTCACCTGAAGATATTTTTACTTTAGGAGAATATCTAGGCCGTGAACAATATGGTAGTAGACCACTATTTTATGGTCAGACTTACGCTTCAAAACCAGCCCTTAAAGAGGTAGACGGTGGTTGTGTATACGACGTCGTTCAAGGAGCTCCCGTATATCAGCGTAAAGAAAAAGCATCTAAAGATGAAAAGGACAGCTATGAAATAGTTAGATACAAAACCGACTACAAATATGCTCAGAACATGCTGTTTCCACGTATGTACAGTGATGCACATGCATCTGCCTACGAAAGTTGGTTGGGAGGAGTAGAAGGTACTCAGGTTCCATACGATCAATGCGGACAGATGATGATGGTAAAAGTACCTACTCAGTTGGATAACATCAAGTTCTTCTTCATATATCAAGTTAATTATATGTATTGGAGATACTTCATGTGGAACTTCGTTGGTCGTCAGAACGATATTCAGGCTCAGGGAGAAGTTGAACATGGAAACTGGATTACAGGAATACCTTTCATAGACAATATGCTTGTAGGAGATCAAAGTTTACTTCCTACAGACTTAAAAACTAATAAAGGACATAATGTATTCTTTGCACTTCCTCTCATACTTGGACTTATAGGTCTGTTCTGGCAGGCATATCGTGGAGAAAAAGGCATCCAGCAGTTTTGGGTGGTATTTTTCCTTTTCTTCATGACCGGCCTTGCAATTGTATTATATCTGAATCAAACACCCCAGCAACCTCGTGAACGAGATTATGCTTATGCCGGATCTTTTTATGCATTTGCAATATGGATTGGAATGGGAGTAGCCGGTATAGCAGACATATTAAACAAGAAATTATCCGAGAAGCCATCTGCTATAATAGCTACAGTTCTAGGTTTATGCGTACCTATCCAGATGGTAAGTCAAACCTGGGATGATCATGACAGAAGTGGCCGCTACACAGCACGCGATTTCGGACAGAATTATCTTAACACACTACAAGAAGAAGGAAATCCAATCATATTCACCAACGGCGATAATGATACCTTCCCATTATGGTATAATCAGGAAACAGAAGGAAAGAGAACAGATGTAAGAGTTTGTAATCTAAGCTATCTGCAAACAGATTGGTATATAGACCAGATGAAGCGTCCTGCATATGACTCACCTGCAGTTCCTATAAACTGGAGTCGTCTTGAGTATGTACAAGGTCACAACGAGGCTGTTCCGGTTCAACCTGAAGTAATGAAGAGCATCGAAAACTTCTATAAACAAAACCCGGAAGAAGCTGCAAAGGAATTCGGAGATAATCCTTACGAACTCAAGAATATTCTTAAATATTGGGTACGCTCGCCAAAGGAAGGACTTCAGCTTATACCTACAGACAGTATTGTAATCAAGATAGATAAAGAAGCTGTAAAACGTTCGGGTATGATGATTCCTGATTCACTTAAAGGTAACATACCAGAGTATATGAAAATATCTCTTAAGGGTAAGCGTGCACTGTACAAGAGTGAACTTATGATGCTCGAAATGCTTGCAAATACCAACTGGGAACGTCCTATATATATGGCAATAACAGTAGGCAGCGAAAATCATATAAACCTTGATGACAACTTCATGCAGGAAGGATTGGCATATAGAATAACTCCGTTCAACACAACTGCGTTAGATGCTAAAATTGATACAGAAAAGATGTATGACAATCTTATGCACAAGTTTAAATTCGGTGGTATCGACAATCCTAATGTATATCTGGATGAAACAGTACTGCGTATGGCTCAGACACATAGAAGAATGTTCATACAGCTTGCCACTCAGCTTATAAAAGAAGGAAAGAATGACAAAGCTCTTAAGGCACTCGACTATAGTCTGAAAGTTATTCCTACATCGACTGTACCTCATGATTATATAATGAGTAGTTCTAAGGAAATGGCCGAAGATTATATAGCATTAGGCCAGAAAGAGAAAGCTGAAAGCATATTGAATGATATGGGAAATAAAGCAGTAGAATACATTACATGGTATTTAAGTTTTGACAACAGTCGTCTTGCCGGCTCATACGAAGATATTGTAAGAAACTTCTATATTCTTGATGAGATAAACAAGAGTCTTATGCGTGCCGAAGCAATATCTGGTACTACTAAAGAAGATGCCAAGAATGGCATGGCTTCACATTATGCCAATAAGTTTGAAGAACTTTATAAGATATTCAATTCTAGAGTAGGCAGCATAAAGAAATAAGGATTTATATAAATAACTATAGGGACAGATAAATCTGTCCCTATAAATAAAATACCACAAGAGATGCTAATTGAACAACCACCGCAGATTATTCGTTGGCTCTATCCACACGCTAATTGGCGCATGGATAAAAATGTAAAAGCAGTATATCTTACTTTCGATGATGGACCCATTCCAGAAATAACACCATGGGTACTTGATTTACTTGACAAATATTCCATTAAGGCAACTTTTTTTCTTGTTGGAGATAATGTAAGAAAACATCCCGAAGAATTTAAAATGATTATTGAGCGCGGTCATCGCGTAGGTAATCATACATATAATCACATACGAGGATTTGAATATAGAAGCGACAATTACCTAGCCAATACGGATAAAGCTAATGAACTTATAAATACCAACTTATTCCGTCCACCACATGGACATATGCGCTGGATACAATACATGGTATTAAAGCGAAAATATCGTATCATAATGTGGGATCTGGTTACCCGAGACTATAGTAAGCGCCTTAACGGAAAGCAGGTACTTGTAAAAGTAAAGAAGTACGTAAGAAATGGTTCTATTATAACCTTTCATGATTCAATTAAAGCAGAAAAGAACATGAAATATGCTCTTCCACGCGCTATAGAATGGCTTCTGTCACAAGGATATGAATTTAAAGTCTTTGACTAAATAAAAAAGAAAACAGCAACTTTATACTTATAATTATTAGAGGAAGCTTTTTCTTTTATTATAAGGTTTAGGTATTATACAAGCACTATAATTGCTGTTTTCCTTTAATCACAACTATAATTCTTAAACAAAGAATAAAAATAAAAGTTCAGGAAATTCGCAGCATATATAATGCTTGTATATCTATATTCACTTCATATCTATATTCAAAGGATTATCCAATCTCGAAGAGTATTCACCTAAATACTTGTTCCATTCGTTTTCGGTTGCAAAACCACATTTACTCCATCCCGAGCCCCAATAGTATGTATATTTGTCTCCTGGAATATATTTACTTACAGAAATAACATGCCCCAATGCTCCTCCCCTTTCTTTACGCATGCTTTCAGGGAAAAGCTGTATTGTAGCTCCTTCTATTTTGGACGGAAAAACAGCTCCTATATATATTACTCCGTTATTATTACGCGGATTATCAGTCGAATCGGCATAAGATATATATCGCTTTTCAAGATTGATAGAGTGGCCATCAGGGTGTTCTTTATGCACTACAATACCAGTTATTACAGGAGTAATCTTTGTGAGATTTGCATACGTTACTTCAGTTTTGTTAAGATGTGAGCCTTTATCAAGAGATATAATTCTCGTTTCCACTATATTAGTATCCTCCTTCATAGTAATCGGATTATACACGAGCTTCACTGAAAATCTAAGCGGACCGTTATCAAGAATTTCATAATCATTATAACAGTATGGATAAATAATTGTGCTATCCGGAAACAAAGCTGCAGTACCACCACCTAATGTAGGTCCCACGGAATAACAGTCCAAACCATTACCATGATCTACATGATAAGAGATTTTTTTATTTATATCACCGTCATATCTCTCTTCCACTACCGGATGCGAGGTGCTTTTTGTCCATACATCATATCCAAATGCTCTTTCTCCACGCTTCTGCAGTGCCGGACCATATGCACGATAAGCCGCTTTATCATTTTCCCAGGCCATATCGTCAAGTCTTTCAGGATATTGACGTCCACACGCTACCGTTTCGACCACAGTTGGCGTTCCTATTGATATATAATACTTTACCTTACCTCTTGCCTTAACAGAAACAGGAAAAATAAGTTTATCATTATAAGTTATCTGATAAGGTATCTCTTTGTTATTTTCATCAATTATTATCAGTTGTGATTTATTGTCAAGTTGAAGTTTTTTAGAAACATCCTTCATTGAAATCTCAGCTATCTCATCAACACGATCTATTTTAATAGGATTAGATATAGTTACTACAACAGGTTTTACATTAGTACATCCCCCACTAATAAAAGTAGAGGCAAAAAATAAAATTAGTAGGGCTTTTTTCATAATGTTTAAAAGAAAAAGTTCTGAAAGAAGAAAATAACTATTTCCTTTCTTCCAGAACTTATATTCGTATTAGGTTTTTTTATTTAGGTTGCTTGCCAATGTACGCAAGAATACCACCATCTACATATAATACATGACCGTTCACAAAATCTGAGGCTTCTGATGCAAGGAAAACAGCCGGACCTTGTAAGTCCTCTGGAGTTCCCCATCTAGCAGCAGGAGTCTTTGCAATGATGAACTGATCAAATGGATGACGAGAACCATCAGCTTGTACTTCTCTTAAAGGAGCAGTCTGAGGAGTAGCAATATAACCAGGGCCAATACCATTACACTGTATGTTATGTTCTCCATATTCTGAAGCAATATTGCGTGTAAGCATCTTCAATCCACCCTTTGCAGCAGCATAAGCCGAAACAGTTTCGCGACCAAGTTCACTCATCATCGAACAGATATTTATGATTTTACCTTTGTTTTTCTTCATCATACCAGGAAGAACCGCTTTAGAAACGATGAAAGGACCATTCAAGTCTATGTCTATTACCTGACGGAATTCAGCAGCACTCATTTCGTGCATTGGAATACGCTTAATGATACCTGCATTGTTTACAAGAATATCTATTACACCTACTTCCTTTTCAATCTTTGCAACCATTTCGTTTACCTGATCTTCATTGGTAACGTCGCAAACATAACCATGAGCCTTTATGCCTTCTTCTTTATAAGCAGCCAAGCCTTTATCTACAAGTTCTTGTTTGATATCATTGAATACAATAGTAGCACCTGCTTTAGCATAAGCCGAAGCGATAGCAAATCCAATTCCGTAAGAAGCACCAGTAACCAGTGCAACCTTACCTTCTAATGAAAAATTTACCATAGTTATTAAATTAATGTTATTAGTATTTTATCTTATCTGTCTTATTTATTGTTTCAAAAATAATAAAATTCTTCCGTTAACGTACACAAAATGTCATATTATTTAAGAAAAGTCATATTCATAAATTATTTTATATCTGTTATTGCTGAGAAGTCCTGATCTCCATAATCAAGATTTTCGCCGGCCATACCCCATATGAATGTATAATTATGAGTACCCGCACCACTATGTATAGACCACTCTGGTGATAATACCGCTTGTTCATTCTTCATCCATACAGGACGAGTTTCATCAACTTCACCCATAAAATGGCATACTGCATCTTCGGCAGGAAGTTCGAAATAAAAATATGCTTCCATACGACGACTATGCACATGTGCAGGCATAGTATTCCATATACTTCCAGGCATAAGCTCCGTCATTCCCATTTGTAGTTGACAGGTTGGAAGTACCTGATTTACAATCATCTTATTAATACAACGATGATTAGAACCTTCCAGTGAGCCCATTTCTGCGACTATTGCATCCTTCTTTGTAATCTTTCTGTCGGGATAATTACAGTGAGCACATGCAGAGTTAAAATAGAATTTTGCAGGTTTATTGCTATCTATGCTTTCAAAAGTTACCTCTCTGTCGCCAGCTCCAATATACAGCGCCTCCTTATAACCTAATTCAAATACAGCATTTCCTACTTTTACTATTCCTTCTCCTCCTACGTTAAAGATTCCGAGTTCGCGACGTGTAAGAAAATATTTTGATTTTAGTGGATCTATAGATTCAAGTAGCAATCTTTCCCCAATTGGCATTGCACCGCCTACTATCATTCTGTCGTACATAGAATAAACCATGTTCACTTCATCTTTTGTAAAGACTGTATCGATAAGAAACTCGCCGCGCAATCTCTGTGTATCATAATGTTTTACATCAGCAGGATTTGCTGCATAACGTATTTCATAGTTTGTTTTCATAAGATTTTATGTTTTTACGGTAATTATACTCTTTTCATTTATGGCAAATTTACAAAATAAAGAGTAGCCTTACTAGTATAAATTGTTCAATAATCATATAAATTTTGTCCATTCGACTAATAATTACGAACATCTTAACAATTTTACCCAATTAAAATTTATTATTCTGCTAAAATCTTACATATTTTATCTTGAAAGGCATGTGCCTTCTTACTGTCCAGAATATTTTGATTTATTATAACGAAAGCCAATTGATGACCATCCTTACCTTTTACATAACCTGCAAGTGAACTTACTCCTGTAACAGTGCCGGTCTTTGCACGTACGTTTCCCTGCGCTACCGTAAGTTTCATTCTATTCTTCAAAGTACCGTCCAATCCGGCAATAGGAAGAGAATCATAAAATGAATAGAATATATTGGGATGATAATAAGCATATTTAAGGAATTCAACTAATAATTGCGGCGATACGTAATTGTACAATGATATGCCACTTCCGTCTACTATTCTATAATTATCAGGATTAAAACCCAGAGACATTCTGATAAAATTATTTATCGCATTACTTCCATCTTCACTCTTTACCCTCTTTGTCGATTTACTCTTTGATGCAAGATTGTAAAACATAGCCTCCGCATTAAGGTTATCACTCTTTTTAAGGGCACGTTTCAATACATTATCTAATGGCCTTTTTACAGTAAATAGATTTGTCACCTCTGCCACATTTTCATTAAAATCGGCATATTCATAATACTTAGCCCTAATACCTGCCTTAATAAGTTTCTCTATAAAAGTACGAAAAAAGAATCCACGAGAATCGTGTAAAGGAACCTTCTTATTTATATTATAAGGTACATTACCACTTACTAAAATTTCATTACTGTTATTCATCCAGTCGCGCGATACAGACAATAATCCTGCTTTTGGGACTCTGCTCAATGCTTTGTTCTGAACAGTATAGTATCCAGATTCCGGCGAAACATTTATCCTTGCCAAAGCTCCTTTTTGCGAAGGGTAAAGAGAAATATCTACATATCCACGGTTCAGCATAAGAGGAGAAAGATAAGGCTGAAAGTAATATTGTCCGTCATCCCATGACCATCCCGGTCCCCAATATGTAGAATCTGTCATCGATACATCGGCTATAAGAGAATCGGCTATATACTTTATTCCGCTATCCTTGACAGCCTTTACCATACTATCCAGATCGCTTTCCATGAATTCAGGATCAAATCCTCCTATTACGTATAAATTGCCATTTAATGTTCCGTTTACAATCTTTCCTGTATAACACAACTTCGTATCGAATGTATAATCACTTCCCAACTTATCGAGTGTAGCGACCGACGTAATAATTTTTTCGACCGATGCCGGTCTATACAAATGCTCATCCTGATATCTGTACAATGATTTTCCGTCAGTAAGATCGAATACAGAAATACCTACTTCTGAAGTCTGCAGCAAATCGTCATTCAAAAGGCTATCAAGTTTCTGTGCAACAGGCTGAGCCATTGCCGAAACATTTAACAAAACGATAATAATTAAAAAAAGTTTTTTCATTTTATATTATAACTCATGCAATATCTCACTAACAGTAGGGTGTGGAAATATATAACGTTTTAAATCATCAAGTTTCTCATTATTCCTAATTGCATTTCCGGCCACCACAATAAATTCGGATGATGGAGTTCCTACAATATGTACTCCAAGCATTGTATTATCTTTCTTTGTAAGTATCTTGCAAAGGCCATTAAACCCCTCATTCTCAACAACAAATCGTCCGGCATATGTCATAGGAAGTTTTATTGAATTGTATTCCATTCCTTGCATTATAAGCTGTTCTTCTGTGCTGCCTACCCCCGAAACCTCAGGGTTAGTATATACCACTCCAGGTACAGAAGTATATTCCATTCTATCCTCTATGCCTAATATGTTATTAACTGCAACTTCCGCCTCTCTTATAGCTGTATGAGCCAGCAATGATGTTCCATTTAAATCTCCGCATACATATACTCCATTTACCGACGACTGCATATCATCTCTTACCTTAATGCACTTCCGCTCCGTAAGTTCCATATCAAGATTCTCCAATCCAATTCCCTTCATAACAGGTCTACGTCCAACGCTCAATAACAGCTTCTCTGATTCAATAGTATTTACGCCTTGAGTATCCTGATATATTATATCAATATGATTATCCACATTATAAACTTCCAGCACTTTCGCCGAAAGAATAAACTTAATTCCACGTTTAATATATTCTGTTCTCACAAAAGAAGATATCTCATTATCCATAGCGCCAAGTATCTCGTCGAGCATTTCAATTACAGTAACCTTAGTACCTAAAGAGTTAAAGAAAGATGCAAACTCAATTCCTATTACACCTCCTCCTATTATTGTAAGTGAAGATGGTATTTCTTTATTGTTAAGTGCATCACGGTGTGTCCACCAGCACACTTCATCTAGTCCCTTAATATCAGGAATTATCGTTTCGCTTCCTGTACAAATAATCATCTTGTCACAAACGTAACTCTCTTCACCACACTTTATATTGTTCTTATCCACAATAAAAGCTTCTCCCAATACAATTTTCACATTGGCTGCTGTCAGTCGCGCCTTTATTCCAAGTCCCAGTTTACGTATTATCTTTGCTTTACGGGCAATTATCTTAGGAAGATCTACTGATACATTTTCTGCATTCACTCCGTATTTGGAACCCTCGATGGCATGTTCGTAAATTTTGGCCGAATATAGCAACGTCTTTGTTGGAATGCATCCCTCGTTCAGGCATACACCTCCCAAAGCATTTTTCTCGAATAATACAACCGACATTCCGGCTTTTCCTGCAATCTCGGCAGCAGTGTAACCAGCTGGTCCACCACCAATGACAGCTAATTGGTAATTCATAATATTTCAAGTGTTTTATTAAGACAAAGCTAATTTGTTTATTCTAAATATATAAAATTATTATATAATTCTCTATCTATAACGTAACAATTTTAATCTTTTTTTGTTAATTAATAGTATATGATTACAGAAAAATATTTTCAAAGAGAGTTATATGAGCAGACAAATTTTCCAGACTAACGATAAGTCTAGATGGAATAACTTTAAATGGAGCACAAGAGTTATAATACTTATCTTAGGATTATTGTTTTTTACATTCATTCTGGCACTCCTAATCGACAAAAATCCTCCCCTTCCAGTCAGTCCGGACTACAAAGGAGTAATGACCGCCTCCAAGCCGTTCACACAAGAAAACAAGATTGCAAAAGAGTATAAAGGGTTTCGTGATTTAATACATGCAAAGAAGGCTCATTATGATTATGAAAAGATGCACGACGCTTCGGTTGATAGGCACAACAACATCAATAAATCAATAATGAACAGTGTTGATAAAAACAATTTCAGCATGTGGCAGCATATTCCTTCAGGAATAAGAAGTGCATTTTACGTATCCTGGGACCCACAATCGTACGCTTCTCTAAAAAGAAACATTAAGGATCTTAATCTGGTAATGCCCGAATGGTTCTTCATAGATCCGGTTACATACAGAGTTAAGACAAATATAGACCACAAAGCATTAGTTCTGCTTAAGAAATATGGAGTTCCAATAATGCCTATGCTTAGCAATAACACCAACCGTGAGTTTCAGGGATCTCTAGTAAAAGAAATATTACATTCCAGTAAAAAAACCAATATACTAATTAACGAGTTGGTACAGTTGTGTAAGAAAAATCAATTTGTAGGTATAAACATTGACTTTGAAGAACTTAATGAAGAAAATGATATATATCTTATAAACTTTGTAAGAAAAATGTCGGATATTTTTCATGAAAACGGATTACTGTTAACTCAGGATGTAATGCCGTTCAACGATGACTATAACATAAAGGAGTTAGGAAAATACCTAGACTACATCTGTCTAATGGCTTATGATGAATACTCGTCAGGAGAGAAGGATGCCGGCCCAATAAGTTCGCAAAAGTGGATAGAGGCTGCCGTAGACGACATGGTAAAGAAAGTTAATCCGGAAAAGATAATATTATGTATAGGAGCATTCGGATATGATTGGTCGGCCAAAGAAAACGTAAATCTTACTTACCATGATGCTCTTGCCCGTGCTTCCTCAAGCAATGCTCCTATAAAATTCGATAATGATACATATAATCTCAGCTATTCATATTCGGATGATACTAATACACTTCATCAAGTATACTTTAATGATGCGGTAACCCACTTCAATACAATGAGGTTTGGGGTAGAATTTCCATTGGCCGGATTCAGCATTTGGCGTCTTGGAAGTGAAGATGGACGCTTATGGAAATTCTATGATAAAGATTTATCTCATAACAAACTAAAAAAGATAGATACGAATACATTTGACAACGTACAAATATTTAACCATGTTGACTATATAGGTACAGGAGAAGTCCTTAAAGTAATGAATACCCCTCATGACGGTAAAGTAAAGATTGAGACAGATACAACCTCACTGCTCATATCGGAGGAAGAGTACTTGAAAATTCCTACAGCCTATCAGATAAGAAAATACGGTGTTGCTCCACAGAAAGAATTAGTACTTACATTCGATGACGGTCCTGACGAGCGCTATACACCTCGAATTCTCGACATACTTAAAAAGAAGAATGTACATGCTGCATTCTTCGTGGTGGGTATAGAAGCCGAAAAAAACCTACCTCTTGTAGAAAGAATATATAATGAGGGTCATCTTATAGGAAATCATACATTTACACATCCAAACATTGCAAATGTATCGCCCGAACAGGCCTCTGTTGAATTCCGCCTAACACGTCTGCTTATAGAGAGTATAATAGGTCATACTACAATACTTTTCCGTGCGCCTTACAATGCCGACAGCGAACCACAGTCATTGGAAGAGATAGTACCATTGGCATTGGCAAGAAATCAGAACTATCTTGATATAGGAGAAAGCATTGACCCAGAAGACTGGACTCCAGGAATAAAAGCCGATTCTATATTCAACAGGATAGTACGCGGAGTAGAATCGGAATATGGTAACATCATACTACTTCATGATGCCGGAGGCGACACTCGCGAAGAGACAGTAAAGGTACTACCACGCTTAATAGACTATTTTCAGAAAAGAGGATACACCTTCGTAAACCTAAACACTCTTCTACACAAGGATAAGAGTGAACTTATGCCGGCAGTGCATAAAGGAGAAGAGTATTATGTTATGGAAAGTAACCTTGCCTTTCTTTCATTTACTTATTGGGTATTGAAGATATTAACAACCCTGTTCATAATATTCATAATATTAGGTCTCACACGCTTCTTTTTTATGATTTGCATGACAGTAAAAGAAAAAAAGAAAGCAAGGAGAAAGTTTGAGACTATCAGTCCAGACGAAGCACCATTAGTATCAATAATAGTACCAAGTTATAATGAAGAGGTAAACGTAGTATCATCGATTACCAATCTTCTACGACAGGATTATCCTAATTTCGATATAATATTCGTAGACGACGGCAGCAAGGATAATACCTACGCCAAGGTTACCGAAGCATTCAAAGATAATCCTAAAGTCAAAATATACACCAAACATAACGGTGGCAAGGCCTCGGCACTTAATTATGGAATAGCCAATACTAAAGCAGACTTTGTGGTATGCATAGATGCCGATACAAAGTTATATCCCAATGCCATATCATTAATGATTAGACATTTCGATATACACAATCCCAACGATCGCATAGGTGCAATTGCCGGTAATGTAAAAGTTGGAAATCAGATAAATATGCTCACTAAATGGCAAGCCATAGAGTATACAACCAGTCAAAACTTTGATAGAATTGCATATGCCGCAATAAATGCAATAACAGTAGTTCCCGGTGCTATAGGAGCATTCAGGCGCAAGGCAATAGAAGATGCAGGCGGACTTACTACCGATACTCTTGCCGAGGACTGCGACCTTACAATTCGTATTCTCCGTGCCGGATATATAATAGAAAATGAAAATGATGCAATAGCAATGACCGAAGCCCCCGAGAGTGTGAAACAGTTCATAAAACAGCGCACAAGATGGTGTTTCGGAGTAATGCAAACCTTCTGGAAGCACCGTGATACCATATTTAACGGCAAATACAAAGGATTAGGATTGTGGGCAACTCCCAATATGTTGCTATTTCAATTCATAATACCTACCTTCTCACCCTTGGCCGATCTGTTCATGCTTATAGGCATTATATCGGGCAATGCTATAAATATAGGCGTATATTATTTGTTATTCCTATTAGTAGACTCTAGTGTATCCATATATGCATATATTGTTGAAAAAGAAAAACTATATAAGCTATTGTGGGTAATACCACAAAGATTTGTATACAGATGGATTATGTACGTAGTACTTTTCAAGAGTTACAGGAAAGCAATAAAGGGAGAATTACAGAGTTGGGGAGTACTGAAACGTACCGGTAATGTGGCAGAAATAGCCTAGGTTGTAATTTTATTCAATTATTACTTGTAAAAATTACAACCTAAAAAGGTTTTTAGTAGTTTTGCAACCATAAACTTCACTATTATGGTAAGAAAATTCGATTTCCTTGTGATAGGTTCCGGAATTGCCGGGATGAGTTTTGCCCTCAAAGTGGCACATAAAGGAAAAGTAGCTTTGATATGCAAGGCCGGTCTTGAAGAGGCCAACACTTATTTTGCTCAGGGAGGGATAGCATCTGTAACCAATCTGAAAGTAGATAATTTCGACAAGCACATAGAAGACACGATGATAGCGGGCGACTGGATAAATGACCGTGAAGCGGTCGAGAAGGTGGTTCGCGAAGCTCCGGCTCAGATAGATGAGCTTATAAACTGGGGAGTAAAATTTGACAAGAAAGATAACGGTGATTTCGATCTTCATAAGGAAGGAGGACACTCCGAGTTCAGAATACTACACCATAAGGACAATACGGGAGCAGAAATACAGACTAGTCTTATAGAAGCAATTAAGTCGCATCCTAACATTACAGTATTTTCTGATCATTATGCAGTAGAAATAATAACTCAGCATCATATGGGTATAATCGTTACACGATATACTCCGGGAATAAAATGTTTTGGTGCATATGTACTCAATGAATCTACCGGTGAGGTAGATACATTCCTTTCTAAAATTACTGTAATGGCAACCGGCGGCTGTGAAGCTGTTTACCGCAACACTACAAATCCACTTGTAGCTACAGGCGATGGAATAGCTATGGTGTACAGAGCAAAAGGTGCAGTAAAGGACATGGAGTTCATACAATTTCATCCAACAGCTCTATTTCATCCCGGCGATCGTCCAAGCTTCCTCATAACCGAGGCTATGCGTGGTTACGGTGCAGTATTGAGAGGTCAGTCTGGCGAAGAATTCATGCAGAAGTACGATCCTCGTCTTTCACTTGCTCCACGCGATATAGTAGCACGTGCTATAGACAATGAGATGAAGCAACTAGGCGAAGATCATGTTTATCTTGATGTAACTCATAAAAATCCTGAAGAGACCAAGAAGCACTTTCCAAACATATACAAAAAGTGCCTTGGCTTGGGCATAGATATCACTAAGGATTATATACCTGTAGCTCCTGCAGCGCATTATCTTTGTGGTGGTATAAAGGTAGATCTTGATGGCCAGTCAAGCATAAGCAGATTATATGCTATAGGCGAATGCTCTTGCACCGGATTACATGGAGGTAACCGTCTTGCATCAAATTCGCTTATAGAAGCAGTAGTTTATGCAGATGCAGCTGCAAAACATTCATTAAGTCTACTAGATCGTTATGACTACAACGATGATATTCCTGAATGGAACGATGAGGGTACAATATCTAATGAGGAGCGGGTTCTCATTACTCAAAGTATGAAAGAGGTAAACCAGATAATGGAATCTTACGTAGGTATAGTAAGAAGTAATCTTCGCCTTATACGCGCATGGAATCGTTTAGACATATTGTTTGAAGAAACAGAACGTTTATTCAAAAAGTGCAAAGCCTCAAGAGAATTATGCGAACTTCGCAATATGATAAACATAGGCTATCTAATCACTCGCCAAGCAATGGAAAGAAAAGAGAGCCGCGGATTGCATTATACAATAGATTATCCACACCCTAAGAATAATGAGAATAAGCAATAAAAAGCAATATAAGTGAAAGCTTTACAAATAATCCGTTAGTCTACTTTTCATGTATGACTAACGGATTATTTTTATTGTTAACATAAAGATAAGATTACAAGATACTGTACATGATTTCTAAAATGAACTATGACAGAAGGTTCAATACCTGTCAAGTTAACTTTATCATACAATCTGTATTTAGTCTGCCATAAATATGAACCCTACCTTTCTTATTGTTTTAATCTCTATTGCCGTATCCTCCTCAAACAGTTTACGCAACTTTGTAATAAATACATCAAGACTGCGTGAGGCAAAGAAATCATCTTCTGTATTCCAACAAAAACTAAGAATAGCCTCTCTCCTTACGACCTCATTTTTATTCTCGACCAACAACTGCAATATTTTTGTTTCCATTACAGTCAATAATTGAAACTTACCTATTGTGTCATTACGCAATGTTGCATGAGTTGCATCCAAAGTATAATGTCCGAATTTGTAATAATGGGCTTCCGACTTTAACTTTTCTCCATACTTCATTTTCATAATTGCGTGTATATGTGCGTCTAGTTCGTCGGGTACAAACGGCTTTTTTATGTAGTTGTTTACACCTAATATAAAGCCCTTTTTTACATCCTTGGGCGAAGTAAGAGCCGATGCAAACAAAATAGGAGTATCCCCATCCGTTTCGCGAATGTGCCTTACCATTTCAAATCCATCCATTTCAGGCATATCAATGTCAGATATTATGATGTCCGGACGATGTTCCTCCCAGGCCTTGAGTCCTTCTTTTCCGTTACAAGCTGTTATTACCTCATATCCACCAATGAGATCTTGTAATCCGCTTTGCATAATATAGCACAAATTAACATCATCTTCTACTAATAAGAGTTTTATCATATTGGTTGTATTATTCTGGGTATATAAATTATAAATTCTGTAAATTCATCTTCTATGCTGTTCACAATTATTTTTCCATCGTGCGCTTCTATAACCTGTTCAACAAAGTTAAGTCCCAAACCAAATCCGGCTACTCCATGTCTTTTTCTTTTATTGCTGCTCATGCCACGTTCATATTTATTAAAAATTATGCGTTGGTCAGTTTCTGATATTCCAAGACCGTTATCATGAACCTTCAATATTGTATTTAACTCATCACATTCCGAACTTATTTTTATTTCTACAGAATCCTTAGAATATTTTATTGCGTTATCTATCAGGTTACTAAGTACCTCTTCAATATACTCTGCATCGGCATATATTACAGGAACTTTAATATTAACCGTAAATATTACAGGCTTTGAAGCTTTAGTTGTAAATCTTTCTGTAAGTTTATCTATAATAGGTTTTAATTCTACATCTGTCATATCCATCTCCAATTTATGTTGCTCAAGTTTGGATATAGTCAATACCTTATTTGTAAGAGTGAGAAGATGATCAGCTTCGCTTTTTGCTATTTGGAAATACTTATCTTTCATCTCAGGTTTATCATCAAGACGACCACTATGAAGAAAGTTTAAAGTCATAAAAATAGTACTTAATGGTGTTTTCATGTCATGAATCATAGCGTAAGAAAAATCTTCTCGAATTTGAAAAATCTTTTTTTGTTTAATTATTATATTAATCTGATAAACAATGCATGCTATAACAAAAATCATCATTATAACTGTTGCAATTATTAATATTCCCATCTGAGTACATATATCCTCTATAGGATTAAGCAATATAGCTTGAATTGTTATGGATTTATCAATTCTTATTGGCACTAATTGAGTATGTATGGACCAAAAAGAATAATTCTGTTCACCTTCATAACTTATAATAGAATTCTCATTAGTATCTATTTTATTAATTCTAATTGCATCAGGAAGATTATTTTTCTTTAATAGAGAACTGTATATATTATGTAATTGAAAAAGTGAAATATCAGAACCTAACTTCAATGCAGCCTCCTGTATATATTCAATCTGAACTTCAACTTTTGTATTGTTATTTTTATCAGAGCTTACCACTATACCTTCGGGCGAAACATCCATAGTATCTAATCTGGTAAAAGCTTCTATATTTATAGCTTCTCGTAATAATTTACTACTTTCTGTAATTGTTTTATCTTTTAATATTTTATATGTATTAGTCAGCCATATTGATTGAATTAAAATAATAGATATTAATCCTAATATAGTGACTAATTTAATATATTTATTCATTCTAAATTCTTTAGTATAAGAAAAGTTTATTTAGCTTTAAAATTAAAGTAAATTAAAAAATAATTACACAAAGAGGTGTTTTACTATAATTATTAACATAATAATAACATAATAATAACAAATCTGTCAATTAACAATAAATATATTTGCAATATTATAATAATAAAATGAATAAACATGAAAGATTCTAGCGTTTTTTTTGAAATGACAAAAGATGAATTAATATCTTGTTATGGTGGCTGGCGTTTAATTTATCGTGATGGTAAATTAATATATGTAAAAGACTAATATAGTATATTTATTGAGATTCAAGAAGAATCTGGATAATCATTAACCTAATGATAACAATAAATTATTATTAGAGCTTTTGTACTTGCATTATAGTTTTTTAAACATAATTATTAATGACTTAAAAAAGTTTTAAGTCATTAAATGACATATAAATAAAAGAAGTGTCAGGTGGTTATTTCTCTTCTACTTCAGCATAGATAGAGCTATTAAGATAAGAGCCACTGGTAGGAGCTAAATTTATCTGCAGATAAATTCATAAACAAAAAATGCTTTCCATAAAGTAACATTGTTTTTGAGGAATATAAGAATTGCAGTTGGCGGTATAGAGGCTACTATTGCTTTAAATACTTAATAATATGAGAATTCGAAAAAGAAAAGGCCAATTATTCTATTATGGGTTAATTATAGGAATTATTATAGGTATAATTGTTCAAGTATTTATTCTAATAATACAGAAATGAAAGAATTTAAACAACAGGTATTGAATGATATTAATGATGGAGTTAATCCTATTATTGCTGCAATTTGTTTATTCTCTGGTATTGCATTAGGTATATTTATCATTATAGGAGGCGTACATTATGGATATCAGTTAGTAAACTCAATGCTATAGTTATTAATAAAGAATCGACCGCCATAAAAAAAAAATCGATGGCGTTAAAATATTTTTTTTACGCGTAAAAAAAATATTTCCATTAGTCCGTTTCTAAGTTTGCCTTTCTTTATTTTTCTGTAAGCCATTATCTATTCCTCTACTCGCTTTTACTCTTTAATAAAGATGTCTTTATTCATTCTATAATATGTCTAGGCTCTTTTTACTGTAATATAAAGATTGATTGTATAAAAATCATCGAATACAGATTACTCCTTATATGATACAATACTCATTTTATTTGGTAAAAACATGAAAAATAAAAAACATGTTTTTATATTCCACAATGTCACAAAGTCTCTCAAACTCCCTATTTATAGGATATTTGGTGTGACATTTCCTTCAAGAATGTTCACACATCATTCACGCTACTTCACAGAAATATTATATTAGTACAAAATGATTTTTATTTTTATCCATTAACCTAATTATAACACAAGAATAACACAAACCAATAAACCCTCTCTATATTTTTGTCATATAAATAAAATACAAAAATCTATGTTATTACCTAATGAATGGATAGAAAACAGTATCGAGACTTATATCTATCAACATACCACAAAATCCCAAATAATTTATTGGATAGTATTGGCAACTATTACTGCTACACTTATAGCATTACCATTTATATATGTAGACATTTCGGTACAGGGAAGCGGAATTGTAAGACCTGTTACCGAGAAAACTGAACTAAAATCATCTGTAAATGAATTTATAGATTCAGTATATGTACACGAAGGAGATTTTGTAAAAAAAGGAGATATTATATTAAGTTTCCGCACAAATAACTCTGATTATAAGATAAACTACCAGTCGAGCAGGCTTAATGACTATCAAGCACAACTATCCGATTTATCATTTCTATCGAAAGGAGAGTGTCCTTCAAACTTCAAATCGCCCGTACGAAATCAAGAATATATATACTTCACAAAAAAGAAAAGTGAGCTTGAAACACTATATAATCAAGCCGAAAAAGAATATAAACGTAATAAGAATCTATTCGACAAGAAAGTAATATCCGAAGAGGAATACGACAAATATTATTTTCAATATATAAGCCGTCAAAATGAACTGGCATCGTTGATACAGAATCAATTAAGCGCATGGCAAACTGACTTAAACAGCTTTCGGAATTCTTACAATGAGATGAGCACAGCCATGAAACAGGAGGTAAAAGATAAGGAAATGTATATTGTACGTAGTCCTGTAGAAGGAACTGTAGATCAGTTTTCGGGTATATACAAAGGGAGTGCTATACAAGTGGGACAATCATTGGCAGTGATAAGTCCGGATTCAACATTATATATGGAAATATACGTTACACCTAGAAATATAGGGTTTATGAGTGTAGGAATGCCGGTAAACGTACAAGTAGAATCATTTAATTATAATGAATGGGGAACTATACCCGGTAAAGTAAAAGACATATCATCAGATTTCCTGACAGACAATCAGGGAAACTCTTTCTATAAGGTAAAATGCCAGATGGATAGAGATTACCTACAGTTAAAAAATGGAAGGATAGGAAAATTGAAGAAAGGTATGACTGTAAGTGCACACTTTATGATAAACAGGCGTTCTCTACTGGATCTCATTTATCAAAAAATGGATGAATGGGTTAATCCCAAACAATATGAGAATAATAAAATGATAGTAAAATCAAACTAATTGATAATGTTTAAGAAAAATATAAAGATAAAACAGCACGACATAACAGATTGTGGAGCAGCCTGTTTGGCCTCAATTTGCGCCAATTACGGATTATATTTTCCAGTTGCACGCATACGTCAGTATGCCTTTACCGACCAAAAAGGTACAAATTTATTAGGATTGATAGAAGCCGCAAATAAATTAGGATTATCAGCTAAAGGCGTAAAAGCTAAGTTTGAAGCATTAAATATAGTACCTAAACCTACAATAGCACATGTTATAGTTAATGAAAAACTACAGCACTTTGTAGTTGTATACAAAGTGGAGAAAGAACACATTACCTATATGGACCCCGGAGACGGACGTATGCACAAAGTCACAAATGAGGTATTTAAGAAAATGTGGACGGGCATTCTTCTATTGATTGAACCTGAAGAAATATTCAAAAAGGGAAATATGAAGACAAGTATGACAAAGAAATTCTTTTCATTGCTGGCGCCTCATAAAAGTGTAATGATGCAGGCTGTATTTGGTGCATTAATATATAGTATTCTTGGTTTATCAACATCTATATATGTAGGTAAAATAACGGATTATGTATTGGTAGATCAGAATATCAACCTACTTAATCTTATGGGGGTAATGATGATTATTATTTTGATACTCCGTACTTTCATAGGAGCCATGAAAAGTATCTTGGCACTGAAGACCGGACAACGGATTGATGCAGCTTTAATATTGGGATATTACAAACATTTACTTACGCTGCCGCAGCAATTCTTCGATACTATGCGTGTGGGTGAAATTATTTCGCGTGTGAATGATGCGGTGAAAATACGTAATTTCATTAATAATGTTTCGCTAGAGTTGGTAGTGAACATAATGATTCTCCTGTTTTCTGTGGGCTTGATGTTTTTATATTCCTGGAAACTTGCTTTGATTACCTTGGCTGCAGCTCCATTATTTGGACTTATTTTCTGGGGATTCAATAAACTAAACCGTAAATATCAGCGTGGCATTATGGAAAGTAGCGCCGAACTGGAGTCGCAGTTGGTAGAATCTATCAATTCCATATCTACCATAAAGCGATTTGGAATAGAAGAATTTGCAAATCTAAAAACAGAAACACGATTTGTTCATTTACTAAAAAACACATTCAGAAGTATTTATGGTTCCATAATGGCGCAGGGAGGAATACAATTTGTATCTACCGCAATTACTATTTCAGTTCTGTGGATTGGAAGCATTCTGGTTATAAACCGCGAACTAACACCAGGTACTTTAATGGTATTCTATTCACTAATAAGCTATGTAGTTTCACCTATCGGTTCTTTAATCTCTTCCAATCAGACCATTCAGGATGCATTGATAGCGGCCGATCGTCTTTTTCAGATAATGGATTTAGAGAGAGAACAAGACGATAACCGCAGAATTGTGTTGGAGCCTGAAATGATTGGAGATATTTCATTCGAGAATGTTGTTTTTCGTTATGGATCTCGTAAAGAGGTATTTAATGGATTAAATTTAAAAATTAAAAAAGGAAAAACTACTGCAGTATTGGGTGAAAGTGGTTCGGGAAAGACTACATTGGTGTCGCTGCTACAACATATTTACCCTATCTTGTCGGGACGTATATGTATAGGTAATTATGATATTGCTCAAATTGACAATAAAAGCTTGCGCCAACGTGTCGGTACTGTACCTCAACAGATAGAACTTTTTGCAGGCACTATTATTGAAAATATTGCGGTAGGCGACTTACAGCCAGATATGAAACGGATTGTTGATTTGATAGAACAGTTAGGTCTGAAAGATTTTATAGAGCGCCTTCCCAATGGATTTATGACATATATAGGTGAACACGGAGCCTCTTTATCGGGTGGTGAACGGCAGCGTATAGCCATTGCACGTGCATTGTACAAAGAGCCTGAAATTCTAATATTTGATGAAGCAACTTCTTCACTGGATTCTATATCTGAGCGTTATGTAAAGCAAACTTTGGATGCACTGGCTAAAAGAGGAAAAACTATCATTGTAATTGCACACAGATTAAGTACAGTAAAAGATGCAGATACTATTGTAGTGATTGACAAGGGAATGGTAGTTGAAACAGGTACGCATAGAGAACTATGTAATACGGAAGGAATGTATCGTCGTTTATGGAATGAGCAATTTGATCAGTTGAGCTAGAATTTAAAAACATATTATTATGGATAGAGTTAAGTCATTTATTAAAAATTTGTTGTCTTTTTCAGATAGTATATGTTTCTCGTTTATTTAATTTACATTTTAAATAATAGGCGCATAGGCATTTGAAATACTATTCACAATAGAACTTATTTATAATATATTGAAGTTGAAAAAGAAAAATAACTAATATAAAAATTAAAATAGAATACAACATTATATATAGTTCCCAACACAAAGTTGTCTTATCATATATAACTAATTTATGATATATATGATAAGATATAATAATGCATATAAATAATAAAAATTCTATATTATCCTCTATTTATGGATCTTGACCGACTTGGCTGTCTTCTTCTTTACAAAATTCTTCTTTATCCAAAGATAATATCCTGTTATCGGTAATGATGCACCTATCAATGCAGCCACACAAGTCCATATTTTAGAAACAATTCCAAGATAACTACCAAAGTGAATGGCTTTTATAACTACCCATATTGGAGCACCTTTCTGAGTTTCGGCATCAAATATGAATCCTATAAACTGATTGTACCACTTAAATGACCACATCAGTCCGGTAAGAGAACACAATAACAGTATTACGAATGCATATACTCCTAAAACTGCATGCAAATCGAACAACATTCTTCGTATTCCTTTATTAGAATGCACAGTAAAATTGCTTCTTTTCCACTTCTTTGGCCAGTAAATACCCAGACCACTTATAAGTATAAATACAAAAAAGAGAGTGGAAATTCCTGTAATAAGTTTGCCTATCGTCCTGCTGTCATCCAATAACCATCGATGAAGTTTCATCACGAACGACAAGAAAGCATCATCACGCATAGAGCTAGCACCGGTTATTGATAAAATTTCCTGGTTCCATACAAGAATGGCACCTGTAACACACATAATGAAAATGATTAGCCCTGCAGGCAGAGCTAACCATAAATGAATCTGTTTGAAATATTTTTTCATATATTTTAAAATGAGTATGATAATACACCAGCAAAGTTACGAGGATCTATCTGATTTATATATCCTCCTCTATAATAAGAATTATATCCTACAGCATCAAGAAGATTATTCATATATACTCTGGCAGTAACCTTTCCTATCTTATATGCCAATTGGGCATTTACTGTAGTATAAGCAGGCATATCGAAGGGCTGTGCACCTATCATAGATCCGTGACCATCCATCTTCAAAGACCAGTCGTTTACTGGACGTTTACCCATATAATATACTCCAACACTAGCCGATAAACCTCTTAATACTCCTTTGTCGAAACCATACTGAATCCATCCATTTGCAGTATGAGCAGGAGTATTCATTGGTGCCGAACCTTCCTGATAAGCAGGACTGTTAGTATATTGTGCATCTATATAAGAGTATCCTAGAATTACCTGAAGATTATTTGTTATACGACCACTAAGTTCGGTTTCAATACCTCTTCTCTTCAAATCGCCGGCCTTGTCATAATAACCTGTCAGCTGGAATGTTTCCTGATCGTAAGTAGCATAAGAAAGATTTTTCTGAAGTATGTTGAAATATGTAAGATTAAAACGCAGGCGGTTTGAGAACCAATCCGATTTTATACCGGCTTCAAACTGACGTGTAGTAGATGCTCCTATCTCGGTACCATCACTCATCTTGTTTGCTGCACCGCGCAAGCTAGTAGTAGTTGTATAAGAGCCAAACAAATTCACATTCTTAATTGGCGATACCATAAATCCAACCATAGGATTCCATGCATCTCCTTTTACTACTCCTGCACTTGTATCGTCCGAACTACTTATAGAACTGTATCTCAGACCTAAAATAGCCTTTAGGTATTTATTTATAGTCATTACCTCCTGTGCCATAAGCCCATAAGTAGTAGAGTTTGATTTTACAGGTGTCTGCGCCTCGAAAGCAACATTATATGGCAATGTATTGCTTATGGAAGGTGCCAATACATCTATAGTATCTATAATAGCCGATCCATAACTGGTTGTAGAGAGATTGTTTGTCTTATAATCAAATCCTACTTGAAATGTATGTTTTACAGGTCCTGTAAATATGTCACGTCCTACAAAGTCTAACTGGAAAGTAGAATTTTCATCTTCACGTAGTGAACGAGAAATTGTACGTCTACGCATATTGTATTGCTTCTTTACTACAGTATTTACAGCAGTACTGGTATTGTCTACACGATAGTTTGAGCCGAAATATGCAGCACGAAGACTGAAATTATCATTAAGACTATGAGTTATACGAGCAGCATAAGTAAGAGTCTTATTGTTAACGTTATCATTTTCAAATCCAAGAAACTTGTCATGCGGCATATCATAAAGATTCTCTTCAGTATCGGCCGATAAATTTACACTACTTGTATAAGGAGTTTGATTATCATTTAAATAATCCATTTCTACAGTTACAGAAGTACGGTCTGTAGGACGCCATTCAAGAGAAGGATTGAAGTATATACGTTCATTACCTATTACAGGACGATAATTATCCTTACGCTGGTATACCCCATTCATTCTAAAAGCCACTTTCTGATCTTTGTCTAGTATAGTCTGCACATCAAATGAAGGACGAAACTCTCCCCAGCTACCTACACGAAGTGATACATCGCCCGAAGTAACAAATTTTGGAGTTTTTGTTACTACATTTATTACACCTCCGGCACTTCCTATGTCATTACCTACTCCCTGAGTTATGGCAGCCGAACCTTTTATTACCTGAATGCTCTCTACTCCCTGCATTTCAGATAATGCCGATCCTGTGCGGAAATCTGAATCCACACGAACGCCATTCTTTAGAATAGGAACGCCTCTGTATCCACGTATAGACATACTTTCTCTTACTCCTCCGTACGAACCGAAAAGCGATACACCGGGTACATTCTTTGTAGCATCAGTAACTGTAAGTGCTCCCTGTTCGGTAATCGATTTATCTGAAATAACCGAAATACTCTGTATTTGTTCGCTGGGGCGCAATGGCATACGCGTAACGGCATCGAGTTTTGAAGGCTGCTTATAACGTTCGCCAAATACCTCTACCTCCGAAAGTTGAGTCTGGTCGGGCACCATCTCGAAAGTAACAAAAACAGCATTCTCACCATTGTAATTAACCGTACGAGTTTGAGTGGTATATCCAACAAAACTTACAGATATATTATAGTTCCCTTTAGGAAGATGTCGGAAGGCAAAGCGTCCATCAGTATTAGTAATAGTTCCGTTAGTAGTACCTTCAATAAAAACTGTCGCAGCTACCATAGGTGCTCGTGTTTCATCATAAACAATTCCTCTTACTCCTGGAAGTCTATTAGTAGTGTCGTCATCTGCAAATACTTCTATCGAGAATGAAATAAACAAACCTAACAATAACAATAAATTCTTTTTCATATATTTTTATATTAACATGTCGTTTTTTACCGATGCAAAATTATGTTCATTATAAAAATGAGACAATACCGACAAAAAGGTATAATTATATGTGAAAAAGGGAGATAGTAATTATATATAGGTAAAAAGAACTTGTCTAACAAGTATATAAATTACAATATGAATTTATAAGCTGTAAGCTATAGGTTTATTGAAAAGAAAAAAGTACCATTTTAGACCCCGAAATATAGGTAAAAATGGTACTTTTTATTTATGTAATTGTGAAACTAACTCTATTTTTAATTGTTAGACAAACTATTGAAAAGAAGTTATAAAATATCATTAATAATTATTCTTCTTAATTTCAAAATAAGCCTGAGGATGAAGACATGCAGGACATACTTTTGGAGCCTCTGTACCTACATATATATATCCGCAGTTACGGCATTGCCATACAGTTTCTACATCTTTCTTAAATACCGAATTTGTTTCAACATTAGAAAGAAGTTTAAGGTATCTCTCTTCATGTCCCTTTTCTACTTCAGCTATTTTTCTGTACATAACTGCTATTTCAGGAAATCCTTCTTCATCGGCAACATCGGCAAAGTGAGGATAATCCAATGACCATTCTTCATGTTCGCCTGCTGCTGCTTCTTTAAGATTTTCAAGAGTTGTGCTGATAATACCTGCAGGATAAGAAGCAGTAATTTCTACCATACCGCCTTCCAGCCATTTAAACATACGTTTTGCATGCTCTTTTTCCTGATCTGCTGTTTCAGTAAATATAGCCGAAATTTGTTCAAAACCTTCTTTCTTTGCTACACTTGCAAAATAAGTATAGCGATTTCTAGCCTGAGATTCTCCGGCAAATGAAGTCAACAGATTCTTTTCTGTCTTTGTTCCTTTAACACTTTTACTCATGATGATTTTTCTATAAAATTGAATTATATTTTCAAAGGTATAAATAAATAAATTAAATGATAACTTTTTAATTTAATTATAAACAAAATAGATAATTATAAAAAACAAAAAAATAATATGTTCTTAAACATACAAAAAAAATAAGTAATTTTGCATTCTCTTTTTTTTAATCGCTTTTTATAAAACAAACATATAGAACAGATGAAGGCATTTGAATTCAAACCAAAATTATTTTCAACGCTCAAAAACTATTCTAAACAGAACTTTACCGCCGATTTGATGGCAGGTATTATTGTTGGTATAGTTGCTTTGCCTCTGGCAATAGCATTTGGTATAGCTTCGGGAGTATCTCCCGAAAAAGGTATAATAACCGCAATCGTAGCCGGATTGATAATCTCTTTGCTGGGAGGAAGCAAAGTACAGATTGGCGGACCAACGGGCGCATTCATAGTTATTATTTATGGAATAATTCAGGAATATGGTATTACAGGACTTACTATTGCCACTTTAATGGCAGGTGTTATACTTATATTATTGGGAGTATTCAAACTTGGAGCAATTATAAAATTTATTCCATACCCTATTATCGTAGGATTTACCAGTGGTATTGCGCTAACAATTTTTACTACACAGATAGCAGATGTGTTCGGACTTAACTTCGGAGATGATAAGCTTCCAGGAGACTTTATTGGAAAATGGATAATGTATTTCAAACATTTTGATACTATAAACTGGTGGAATACTATTGTAAGTGTAGTAAGTGTAATAATCATTGCAGTAACTCCACGCTTTTCGAAGAAGATACCGGGATCACTGATAGCAATCATTGTTATCACATTGGCAGTATATCTTATGAAGAATTATGCAGGTATAACAACCATCGATACAATTGGAGACCGATTTACAATTCAGGCTAAGCTTCCTTCGGCAGTAATGCCCGATATAAACTGGGAAGCAATAAAAGGATTATTCCCCGTTGCAATAACAATTGCAGTACTTGGTGCTATAGAATCTTTACTTTCGGCTACTGTAGCCGATGGTGTAATTGGCGATCGTCATGATTCAAATACTGAACTTATTGCTCAGGGAGCAGCCAACCTTCTTACTCCTATTTTCGGAGGTATACCGGCAACTGGAGCAATAGCTCGTACAATGACTAATATAAACAATGGTGGAAAAACACCTGTAGCGGGTATAATACATGCAGTAGTACTTTTACTTATACTACTTTTCCTTATGCCTCTTGCACAGTATATTCCTATGGCTTGCTTGGCCGGAGTGCTTATTATAGTTGCGTACAACATGAGCGAATGGCGTACTTTCAAAGGATTATTAAAGAATCCAAAATCGGATGTTACAGTTTTATTGATAACTTTTTTCCTTACTGTAATATTTGATCTTACCATTGCAATAGAAGTGGGACTTGTAATTGCATGTATTCTATTCATGCGTCGTGTGATGGAAACTACAGAGATTTCTGTAATAAAAGATGAAATAGATCCCAACAAGGAAACAGATGCTACTGTTCATGAAGAAAATCTTTCAATACCTAAAGGAGTTGAAGTGTACGAAATAAATGGTCCTTACTTCTTCGGTATAGCTACAAAGTTTGAAGAGACAATGGCTCAGTTAGGAGACCGCCCTAAAGCACGTATAATAAGAATGCGTAAAGTTCCTTTCATCGACTCGACAGGTATTCATAATCTTACTAATCTATGTAAGATGTCTAAAAAAGAAAATATACATATAATATTGTCGGGAGTTAACGAAAAGGTACATAATGTACTCGAAAAATCAGGCTTCTATCAGCTATTAGGTGAAGAGAATATATGTAGCAATATAAACGAAGCTTTGGAAAGGTCTAAAGTCGTTACTGCAAATAAATAAGTCTATATATAATTATGTAAAAGAGGGTAAAGTCAAAATACCCAAAACACCGAAATTGAACTTGTCTAACAACTATATAAATTACAATATGAATTTATAATCTGTAAGCAACAGTTTTTCTGAAAATAAAAAAGTACCATTTTGACCTATATTTCTGGGCATAAAATGGTACTTTTTATTTATGTAGTTGTAAACTGTAACTTCTACTAACTCTATTTTTAATTGTTAGAGAGGCTCAATTTTGCTAAAAAGAGAGTTTTGTCATACCCTCTTTATTATATAATATCAATATGAAATGCTAACTGGAATACCTGCATCTTCTATAAGCTTACCTATTCTATTAAGTTCATTGTGTGTTGCCTTAAGTAAATTTTTGTCGGGAGTTTCACGGTCTATAGTATATATCATGACCTGACGTGGAGCAATCTCCTTTATTTTTTCAATCCATGGCAGTACGAAATCATCTGTAGTATTGTCTACACTTATTCCGTTAGATGTACCTTTCATAAACATAGTCTGAATAATACAATTCCCATTAAAGGATTTCATTCCTTCAATAATTTTCTCAACATCGTAGTTACAATTAGGACGGTCAGTCATGAGTATATAATCATTGTCGACAGTATCAAGCTTTAATATATTGTTGTCTATACGGTTAAGTGCATCAAACACATCAGGCTTATGAATGAAAGTTGAATTACTAAGAACACTTACCTTTGCTTCTGGAAAATATTTATCTCGCAATGCAAGAGTATCATCTATTATTTCGGCAAAATTAGGATGTGAAGTCGGTTCTCCATTTCCTGCAAAAGTAAGTACATCTGGTTTAGGACCATTCAGTTTCATGTCAATAAGCCTCTCTTCAAGTGCTTTTTTCACTTCACTACGTGAAGGAAGTTTCTTTTTGGGACGATGCTCCCTATTGAATCCACATTCACAATATATACAGTCGAAAGTACAGAACTTACCATCTTCGGGTAATAGATTAATACCTAACGATACTCCAAGACGGCGGCTATGAACCGGTCCGAATATAGGAGAAGGATATATTACTGTTGCCATTTTTACTCTATTTTAATCATTACAAAGATATAAACAAATATAATACTTTAATAAACATATTTACATTGAATAAAAATGTCATTTATCAATATACAACTTCTATATTGTAATATTAAAACTTACATCGAAGCTGACAAGCCAAAATATTCTTTGAGTTTCCATCAATTTCATCAAGACCGCTACCTATGATATCTCGATTAAGATAGGTAGTAGTTGAGTATTTTGCATATAGAGAAACTCTATTGGTAATATTGTATTTTATATTAACTGCCCCATGCAATCCGTTATAATAAAATGAAGGCATAGAAAATGCATATAATAGTCCTTTTTCATATAGTGTAATTCTTGTACTGAAATCATCTGTATTGAAATAAGCAGCATGAATATCTAATTCAACAGGTATTGTTGATAACCTACAAGACAATGACTGAGACAGCATATAGCCAGATGATTTTTTCATATCTTTATAGTTCATGACGTTTGCTTCGAGTAAACTCTTTAAGGATATATTTTTGTTCAACGAATATCCTAACTGCCATCTTAATCTTTGTTGTATATAGGGAAGAATGCGATTATTTTCTGAAGCAGTATAGTTTTTTTCCTTCTTTTTATATCTATATCTTATTAACATAGACAGTTCATTTCTTGGTGAATAAGTTAATTGCGATACTAAATCATAACCTTGTGTTCCTACTTTATTAACAAGATATCTTTTCCATGGAAAGTAGAAGAAATCTGCATATCCATTAAACATTAAGTTCTTTATAAGCCTAATTTCCAGTCCTGTATAAAATCCACTCTCATTTTGAACTCCACTTCCTTCACTAACTGAATTACCATATATACTTTGATATTTAGCATCATAATATCTGTTCATAACTATAATCTTACTCTTATTATTCGGTGAATAACTCAATATATTTAATGTAGCAAATGCTCCATTTTTATCTATGGCAGTTTCTCCAATAAATGTAAACTTTTTATAGAATGCCTTATAGTTTGTACCTACATTATAGAATGATCTTCCTCGTGGATAAAACTTATTGTAATATTTCAATTCAGGATTCAACATCTTGTTGAAAACATTATAAACAGCTGTTAATCCAATATTATAATATTTTCCATTATAATATAAATTACTACCTGTCACATAATTAGATAATCTATTTTTCTTTTCTACTTCTCTGTTCAATCTATGAAATCCATCCTTTTTCAACGAAGTTATAAACAGACTATCAACAGTACCATCCATTTTTCTATATGAATAAAAAGCATCTAAAGTAATTCTTTTACTTACAGCAATACTAGTAGCTATGCCTGTAAAATAGTTATATTCATTTGTAGAAGAATGTTTTTTAATTCCACCGGCTCTAGAGGATATGGTAGATAATGATGCACTCTTTCCAAGACTCATATCGGTGTTTATAACTAGTCCATATCCATAACTAATACGGTAGTTTCCAATTGCAAGTACTTTTAATCGACGTATATTACGAATTAACATATATGGTGAATAGTAATCATACCCTTTTTTATTGCATCCACCAAAGAAAGGTTCGCCGTTATCCTTTTCGGCCGTTACACCAATCTGTACTTTATTACCATAACTGAAACTATACCGAAAGTTATGATAATAATTATCTCCTATATATCGTCTGTTAGGATACTCTTCCAATTCTGATCTAGAAATAGCAGAATATCCTTTAGGTGTATAAAAAGGAATATCAACCCTTGTTAATAACTCACTCTTACCATATTTCATTATATTTCTAAATGATGGTATTTTGTCCTGATTATCAATTGGTTTAACACATATAAATGGCAATAAGTAATCAACAGTTAACTTGTCAATATCTTCGATCATCCATAATTCCTTTTCAGAAACCAATGGCCCATATTTGTATATGTAATACAATATATTCTCGATAATCTTATCGGAAAGAAATGGAAACAATTCAAGCTGCTCCTTTGTAATTGTATTTAAGTTGAGTGGATTTTCTTTTAATTCGGCTAGTTCTTCATACTTATTATTCAAAAATTCTCTATTTTCTTCCTCATCATTTAACAATTGCTCATTCAAATATCCTACAAATTCTTGAGCTTTAATGTTATCAACAACAGTAATCGTTGATATACAACAAATTACAAACGTTTTCAACAGTTTATTCATAGTATTATTCTGTATTTTGTATTTAACTTAAAAAATTGTATTTCAAGTAATAGTAAGCATAATTCTTACTATTTTTGCATCGGTATGAAAAAGAAAGTATTTATCATATTATCTATAGTGTTTATAAGTATCACAACCGCTCATGCCCAACAAATAAAACAGACAGCCGGAGGATATTTTGTAACAGCAGTAGTAGAGAACGGAGACACCATCCCTTCTGTAATGCTGCCCGAAGTGTATGTATTCAAGCCACTGATATTCAAGAACAATAAACAGATGCAGGAATACTACCGATTAGTTCGTAATGTAAAGAAAACACTTCCTATAGCAATTCAGATAAATAATATCATTATCGAGACATATGAATATATGCAGACACTTCCAAACGAAAAAGAAAGACAAAAGCATCTTAAAAAAGTTGAGAAAGGACTGAAAGAACAGTATACCCCGATAATGAAGAAACTATCTTTCACTCAGGGAAAACTGTTGATAAAATTAATAAATCGCCAGACAGACTCTTCTTCGTATGAATTGGTAAAAGCATTTATTGGTCCTTTAAAAGCAGGATTTTATCAAACTTTCGCTGCTCTATTTGGTGCCAGCCTTAAAAAAGAATACGATCCCGAAGGTGAAGATCAGCTTACAGAAAGAGTAGTATTACTTGTTCAAAGCGGACAACTATAATATTTACTTCCTGAATTTCATCAACTTAGAAGCAAACTCCCATAATACAATACCTGTAGTAACAGATACGTTTAGAGAATGCTTCGTTCCATATTGAGGAATCTCTATACATCCATCCGAAGCATTTACTACACACTGTTGCACACCTTTTACTTCATTACCCATTATTATTGCATATTTTTTATCTTCTTCAAGTTCAAGTTTATCCAGCATAGTACTTCCTTCTACTTGCTCTATGGATAGAACGGTATATCCATCTTCATGAAGTTCTTTCACTGCATCAAGAGTATTACTGTAATACTTCCATTCAACTGTATCTTCGGCTCCAAGAGCTGTTTTATGCATTTCAGGATGAGGAGGTGTAGCAGTTATTCCACATAGATATATCTTTTCAACAAGAAAAGCATCTGATGTTCTAAATACTGACCCTATATTATGAAGACTTCTTATCTCGTCCAATACTACTACCAAAGGAAGTTTATTGGTATGTTTAAACTCATCTACAGTGAGTCGGTTTAACTCAGTTATCTTTAACTTTCTCATATAAGTTGTATGTTTCTGCAAATATAATAATTAATTCACATTTACCTGTTCATATGTGTTGAAAACCTGTAAAAAGATTGATGATATAAATTCAAAAATAATTCTTGCATTTGTCATTTATTTATTTAGTCCGAGATTGAAACTAACTCTACAAATTATTTAATCATTAGTTTGTACTTAAGTTTAAACACATTTTTCCCATGATTTTAATATCAAATAGAAGTAAAGTTTTTAACTTTGCACATTATTAACCGAATGTTGATATAATATATAAATACTATATAAATCAGACATTAAAGCTGTTTGTATCTTATTAATATCTGCATGCTATTTATAGCATAACTTTTAAAGCAAGAAAACAGCATTATTTTTACTAACACTATTAACAGGATATTATTATCAGTATAAATATCTTTTTTATTAGAAGAGAAAATATATAAATATAATGAATAAAGAAGAATGGTTGAAAAAGGGATATGTCAATGAACCTATTGACAAGTCTCTTGATTTGAAAGTTGAAATAAAAAAACTGTGTAGGGAGAAGAATGCTATTATACTGGCACACTACTACCAGCAGGGTGAAATACAGGATATAGCAGATTTCGTTGGAGACAGTCTGGCGCTTGCTCAATGGGCTGCAAAGACTGAAGCTGAAATTATAGTTCTTTGTGGTGTCCATTTCATGGGTGAAACAGCAAAGGTTATTTGTCCCGACAAGAAAGTTCTGGTGCCGGATCTAAATGCAGGATGCTCGCTTGCCGACAGCTGTCCTGCAGATAAATTTGCACAGTTTGTTAAAGAGCACCCCAATCATACTGTAATCTCTTATGTCAACACTACTGCAGCTGTAAAAGCAGTTACCGATGTTGTGGTGACTTCAACCAATGCAAAACAGATTGTAGAAAGCTTTCCAAAAGAAGAAAAGATAATATTTGGGCCTGACAGAAACTTAGGGAATTATATAAATTCAATAACTAACAGAAATATGTTGCTGTGGGATGGTGCTTGTCATGTTCATGAACAGTTCTCGGTAGAGAAGATTCTTGAACTTAAGAAACAGTATCCTGATGCCGATATTCTTGTTCATCCTGAATGTAAAGGTGCAGTTATTAAGCTAGCCGACCTGGTAGGCTCTACTGCAGCTATTTTAAAGTACGCTGTTAAGAGTTCTAAGAAAAACTTTATAGTAGCTACCGAAAGTGGTATTCTTCACGAAATGCGCAAGGAATGCCCTGATAAGAACTTTATTCCTGCACCACCAGAAGATTCAACCTGTGCATGCAACGAATGTAATTTTATGCGCCTAAATACAATGGAGAAATTATATAATACTATTAAATATGAGTGGCCTGAAATAAATGTAGAAGAAGATATTGCAAAAGAAGCAGTAAAACCAATAAAGAAGATGCTTGATATATCTTCAAAATTGGGTTTATAAGAATTATATAATATAATAAAAGAGTCTGTTTAACAATTAAAAATAGAGTTAGTTTCATAATTATATAAATAAAAAGTACCATTTTTACCTATATTTCGGGGTCTAAAATGGTACTTTTTTCTTTTCAATAAAACTACAGCTTATAAATTCATATTGTAATTTATATACTGGTTAGACAATCTCTTTTATTTTAACAACATCTGTTGATAACATCTGTTTATATTTAGATATAAAGAATTATGATTTAAGGAAACGGCATAGCTTTTCTACAGCTTTTGCTCTATGGCTTATTTTATTCTTTATGTCATTTCCCAATTCAGCAAAACTCTTTTCATATCCATCGGGAACAAATATAGGATCATAACCGAAGCCGGCTTTTCCTCTTCTTTCTTTTATGATCTCTCCTTTTACAATTCCTTCGAATATGTGTTCTTTTCCTTCCAATATTAGACAAATTACTGTACGGAACTGAGCTTTTCTGTTATCTTTTCCATATAAGTTGTGAAGAAGTTTCTGCATGTTTGCCTCAGAATCATGTCCCTCACCTCCTGCATATCTAGCAGAATATACTCCGGGAGCTCCTTCAAGTGCTTCTACTTCCAATCCTGTATCATCTGCAAAGCAATCCAGTCCGTAATTTTCATAAATATATCTTGCTTTTATAATAGCATTACCCTGTAATGTATCAGCAGTTTCGGGAATATCAACATTGCAGTTGATATCTTTCAAACTGAGCAACTCTATTTTTTCACCCAATATGTAAGAAATCTCTTCCAACTTATGAGCATTGTTTGTTGCGAAAACTAATTTACGTCTCATTTTACTTTTAATTTATCAAATCCTTCTCCATAAACTCCAACTACATTGCTTTGCGATATGAATGCATTTGGATCAATATCTTTTACCAAACGGAATATATCTAGCGACTGATTTTTCTTTGCAAGTACCACTACTACCTTTATATCTTGTTTGCTATACCATCCTTTTCCGTCTAAGAGTGTTACTCCTCTATCTATCTTGTTGGCTATTCCTTCGGCTATTTCATCATGGCGTCTACTGAAAATGAGGAATTGAACCGACTGACGTGTACTGTTTACAACCCAGTCTATTATTACACTCATTATGAACAGAGTTACAAATCCAAATACTACTCTGCGCCAATCTTGGAAAATAAAGTAACATGATGATATTATTATAATGTCACAATACATCATCATTCTTCCTAATGTTACATCTTTGTACTTGTTTACTATCAGTGCAATTATATCTGTACCTCCTGTACTTCCGTTGTTTGTGAATACTATTCCTATCCCGAATCCCAGCAGACTAGCTCCTATAACGCAAGCCATGAAATCCTGACCAGTACCGAGTATTTGTGGAAGATTTCCTGAATCATCCCTAAATACCTGTTGAAAGAACCACAAAAGAAAGGTAAGCATGAATATAGCATATATAGTTTTAAGGCTGAATTTAGGACCTAAAATCTTAAGAGCAAATCCAAGAAATACTGCATTAATTATGAAGTATGATATCTGAATTTCAACTCCTGTAGCATAGTAGATAATTGCCGATATACCTGTAACCCCGCCGGTAGTTATTTGATAAGGTAGTAAAAATGCAGCCCAGCCTATTGCATAGCATATTAATCCAAAAGTTATGGCAACATAATCTTTAGATTCGCGACTTATTTGTGTTATAAAATCTTTATTCATATTATTATCTTATATGTTTATCTCTATAAAGTGTATCGCTTATAACATATATGTAGCTCGAAATATTACAAACAAAAAAGAGTGTAATGAATGTATTCTTATTATAAAAGAATACATTCAAACACTCTTCTTGAATATTATATTATAATACTATATTTACAATTTTCTTAGGAACGATAATTACCTTTTTAGGTGTCTTTCCTTCAATCCATTTCTGTGACTGCTCGTTGTTCATTACTGCAGCTTCGATGGTTGCATTGTCTGTATCTGCAGGGAATGAAAGATTGAATCTTGCTTTGCCGTTGAAAGATATGGTATAGTTTATTGTATCTTCTTTTAGATACTCTTCATTGCATATCGGCCACTGTGCATCACATATTGTTGTGGTATTGCCTATTGCTGACCATAATTCTTCTGCAAGATGAGGTGCGAAAGGTGCAATTAGTGTAAGAAGAATACCAAGAACTTCCTTGTTGCTGCATTTAAGTTGAGTAAGTTCATTCACGCATATCATAAATGCACTTATAGATGTGTTGTATGAGAATGTCTCAATATCACCGGTTATTTTCTTGATAAGTTTATGAATGGCTTTTAACTCATCCTTTGTAGGTTCTCCGTCTTTTGGAAGGAACTCATCGTTACGATTATAGAATAGAGCCCACAGTTTTTTAAGGAAGCGATGAACACCGTCTATACCGTTTGTATCCCATGGTTTTGACTGTTCTACAGGACCAAGGAACATTTCATACATACGAAGCGTATCGGCACCATACTTTTCAACAATCATATCTGGATTCACAACATTGAACATTGATTTACTCATCTTTTCAACAGCCCATCCACAAATATATTTACCATCTTCAAGTATAAATTCTGCATCAGCATAATCAGGACGCCACGCTTTGAATGCTTCTAAATCTAGAATATCATTAGATACAATATTAACATCAACATGTAAAGGTGTAACTTCGTACTGATCTTTTAATCCTAATGATACGAATTTATTTGTATCTTTAATACGATATACAAAGTTGCTTCGTCCTTGTATCATTCCCTGATTTACAAGTTTTTGGAATGGCTCTTCTTTTACACTTACTCCTGCATCGTGAAGAAATTTATTCCAAAAGCGAGAATATATAAGGTGACCTGTAGCATGTTCGGTACCACCTACATAAAGATCTACGTTCTGCCAATAATTATCTGCTTTCTCAGAAACTAAAGCTTCATTGTTGTGTGGATCCATATAGCGTAAATAATATGCACTCGATCCTGCAAAGCCAGGCATTGTATTAAGCTCAAGAGGGAATACAGTTACATTATCTATAAGTGAGTTTTCAACAACTTCGGATGTTTCTACATTCCAAGCCCATTTTTTAGCATGACCCAATGGAGGTTCACCTGTTTCGGTAGGAAGGAATTTCTCTACTTCAGGTAATTCAAGAGGAAGTTTGCTTTCATCTATCATGTATGGCATGCCGTCTTTATAATATACAGGGAAGGGTTCTCCCCAATATCTTTGGCGACTGAAAATAGCATCGCGAAGGCGGAAGTTTACTTTCACACGGCCCATATTGTGAGATTTTACATATTCTTTAGTTGCTGCAATAGCCTCTTTTATAGTAAGTCCGTTTAATGATAAATCACAATAAGGAGTTACGCCGACTTTAGGCGAGTTGCATACTATACCTTCTTTAGCATCAAAACTCTCTTCGGATACATCGCATCCTTCTACAAGTGGTACTATAGGAAGATTAAAATGTTTTGCAAAAGCATAGTCACGGCTATCGTGCGCTGGTACTGCCATAATTGCTCCTGTACCATATCCTGCAAGTACATAATCGCTTATCCATACAGGTACAGCTTCACCGGTAAAAGGATTTACTGCATACGAACCACTGAATACACCGGTAACTTTGCGGTCGGCAATGCGTTCGCGTTCTGTACGTTTTTTTGTACGGTCAAGATAAGCATCTACTTCTGCTTTCTGTTCAGGAGTAGTAAGTTGTGCTACAAGTTCGCTTTCAGGAGCAAGTACCATGAAAGTTACTCCAAACATAGTATCGGCACGTGTTGTGAATATAGTAAATTCTATATCGCTATTTTTTACTTTGAATTGTACTTCTGTACCTTCCGAGCGTCCTATCCAGTTACGTTGAGTTTCTTTTAAAGAATCTGTCCAGTCTACATTGTCCAGTCCATCTAATAATCTTTGTGCATAAGCCGAAACACGAAGACACCATTGGCGCATTTTTTTCTGAACTACAGGAAATCCACCACGCTCTGATACTCCATCTACAACTTCATCGTTAGCAAGTACTGTACCAAGTTCGGGGCACCAGTTTACCATTGTTTCACCAAGGTATGCTATACGATAGTTCATAAGTATTTCTTGTTGTTCCTTATGGCTCATTGAATTCCATTGATTGGCAGTAAAATTTAACTCTTCGCTACATGCTACATTAAGCCCTTCGGTACCTTTAGTCTCAAAATGTTCTATAAGTTTGCTGATAGGTTGAGCACCTGTGCAACTATTGCAGTAAAAGCTATTGAACATTTTTTGGAAAGCCCATTGTGTCCAATGATAATAATTAGGTTCGCAGGTACGTACTTCACGATCCCAGTCAAAACAGAAACCTATTTTGTCTAGCTGTTCGCGATAGCGGTTAATATTATTTACTGTAGTGATTGCAGGATGTTGTCCTGTCTGTATTGCATACTGTTCGGCAGGAAGTCCGTAAGCATCATAACCCATAGGGTTCAATACATTAAAACCCTGCAAACGTTTGTATCGCGCATAAATATCACTTGCTATATATCCCAGGGGATGTCCTACATGCAGTCCGGCTCCCGATGGATAAGGAAACATGTTAAGCACATAAAATTTTTTCTTTGATTCATCTTCAGTCACACGATAGGTTTTGTCTTCAACCCACTTCTGTTGCCATTTCTTTTCAATTTCCCTGAAATTGTATTCCATGATTACTGTATCTTTTTTATTATTAATTACTTTATATGTAAGGATTTGCAAAGATAGTGAAAGAAAAAGTAATATGAACTCATATACATATTCTTTTTAAGAAGTAATCGTTCTTTGAAATATTATATTTCTCTGTTTTGTAATGAAATATTAATGTAATATTATCTCTCTCTTTTTGTAATTTAATTGGTTTATATTTGTAGAATAGAGTATTAAAAATAATAAGTTATGAAGATTTATAAAATGATAATTTTATTCATGTGCATTTCAACCTTTGGCTTAAATGCTCAAAGTAAAATTATTGCACATCGTGGTTATTGGAAGTGTGAAGGATCGGCTCAAAATTCTATAGCTTCTTTAAAGAAAGCTGCCGAAGCAAAAGTATATGGATCCGAATTTGATGTTCAACTTACTAAAGATAAAGTAGTTGTAGTTAATCATGATGATAATATTGATGGTATAAAAATAAGTGAGGTTAACTATTCCGAGTTAAGTAATATAAAACTTAAAAATGGAGAATGTTTACCTACTATAGACGATTATATTGAGGCTGCAAAAGTATATCCTGATATTCGTTTAATACTTGAAATAAAACCTCATCTTACTATCGAAGAAGAGAACTATATTGCAGAAAATATAGTAGATAAGGTGAAAAAGAATAATATAGAACATAGAGTGGAATATATTTCTTTCAGTATGAATATATGTGAGCAGTTGGTAAAGCTATCTCCTACCTCTTCAATATCTTATCTTAATGGAGATGTTTCTCCTACAGATTTATTTAAAAAAGGTATTAATGGAATAGATTATAATGTAAAGGTAATTTCTAATAACCCCGAATGGATAAAAGAAGCTCATTCTTTAGGTATGAAAGTAAATGTATGGACAGTCAATAAAATCGAACAAATTCAAGAGATGTTAGACTTGAATGTCGATTTTATAACTACTGACTATCCGGAATTAGCTCTTAAAATGGCTAAAAAATGAGGGTGTTTAACCCTCATTTTTGTAATATGCTAATAGCCACTCCTCCACTTGGAGCAAGCTTTTGCTTAAGAATTGTTTTATTGGTAACAACCTTTTTGGTTATCATGTAACTTTTAGGATTATTACGATAATCGGCATTCTTTCCATCTGCATAAATTGTTGCTATGTATTTCTTTCCTTCAGGTAAAAAACTGAAATCTATTGTTGCAGTACGTGCATTTTCATCGGTTATACCACCTATATACCATTCATTTTTTCCTTTAGCCTTACGTGCAATAGTTATGTAATCTCCAGGTTCGGCTTCAAGTATATATGTATTATCCCAATCTACTGCCACATCTTTAATAAATTGAAAAGCATCAGGATATTTCTCGTAGTTTTCTATTAAATCGGCAGCCATTTGTAGTGGACTATACATTGTTACATACAAAGCGAGTTGTTTAACAAGTGTAGTACTTAACTGAGCCTTATTTGATCCATATTTAGATAAATCTCCTTCAAATATTCCAGGAGTATAATCCATTGGTCCTCCCATAAGTCGGGTAAATGGAAGTATAGTTGTATGATCGGGATTATTACCATTAAAAGATTCGAACTCAGTTCCGCGAGCCGATTCCTGTGCAATCCAGTTGGGATATGTACGATACATTCCAGTAGGGCGTACTGCTTCATGCGAGTTGACCATAATCTTATATTTTGCAGCTTCCTCGGCTACACGATTATAATGATTTACCATCCACTGTCCATCATGATATTCGGAACGAGGAATTATACCTCCTACATATCCTGTTTTTACTGCATCATATCCATTATCATTCATAAATTTAAAGGCATCATCCATCTGTCTTTCGTAATCTATCACAGAAGATGTTGTTTCATGATGCATAATAATCTTTACTCCTTTAGAAGCTGCATAATTTTGAAGTTCTTTTACGTCAAAATCAGGATATGGTTTTGTGAAGCTATATATCTTCTCCTTTATATATGCATTATTATCTTCCCATCCTTCGTTCCATCCTTCTACAAGTACAGCATCGAAGCCGTTTTGGGCTGCAAAGTCTATATATTTCTTTACATGTTTGGTATTTGCTCCGTGATGTCCGTTTGGTGTAAGCTTTGTGTAATCTGTTTTTCCTATTGTAATGTCGCGGTTATCGGTATATGCCCAGGTAGAGCCACCTCCTGTGAAATACTCCCACCACACTCCTATGTATTTGGTAGGTTTAATCCATGATGTATCTCCTATTGCCGAAGGTTCGTTAAGGTTTACTATAAGATTTGATGCCAATATGTTTCGTGCATCGTCACTTACTACTATAGTTCTCCATGGGGTTACGCTGCCTGTTTGAATAAATCCTCTGTTGCCGTTACGGTCTGGAGTAAGGTGAGCACTAAGAATATAATTCTTGTCATCAAGATTAAGGTGCATAGCAGGATAGTTTACCAATGCTGCCTCGTGTATATTAATGTATAGTCCATTGTCAGTCTTCATCATTAGTGGAGTCTGTATAGCAAGATCCTGTGTCGGAGCTTTTGATGCCAAAGGTTCTTTACGTACTTCATCTATCATAGATGCAATCTCTGATAATTTAGATGTAGTAATTGGAAACTCATTAGTATCATAGTCGGCAGGAATCCAGAATGCTTTATTATTGCCATTCATTGCAAATTCAGTAACCTCGTTGGCAAGAGTAAAGTGGCGAAGATTATTCTGAACAGGGAATTCATATCTAAAACCAAGTCCGTCATCGAATAGTCGGAATCTTATGTTAAGTTTCCATCCTCTATTCTCTTGAACCATTTCTACTAACATTTCATTATGATTGTCGCGTATTGAGTTGTTGGGTCCCCACACAGGTTTCCATGAAGTATCTGAAGAACTTAATTGAGTATTTATAATTTTAAATCCTTCGTTAAACTGCAGCGATGGTTTTATAACAAATCCAAGTTTGCTATCCTTTATAACATCTTTTCCCTTGTAAGAAAGAGAATACTGTGGAGCATTATTATCGGAAAGTTTAAAATTCAATATAAGATTGCCATCGGGCGACTTAATGATTTGTGATATTGCTGTACTTGTTATAGACAATAGTACAGATATCAATAAAATTAATTTTTTCATTTATGGATTATAGTTAGGTTGATGATGTAAAAATATGAAAACTTTCTGTTACATACAAAACAGTTATGTAACAGAAAGCTTTTTATATATAGTTTGTTATTAATTATTTCTTTTCACCAAAATCGGCCTGTTGTTTTTCCACCTCTTTTAATTTCTTTTGGTTCTGTTCTCTTAATATTTGTTCCTGCTGTAGTTGTAAAGCCGACTTTGCCGTTGATTGATTGAATAATGATTCGTTATTCATTGTAATGTTTGCTGCTTCACTATCCGAATAAATCAATTTATTTGCTGCAGGAGTACTTTCCAATTCAAGCACTGCGCTAACAGGCATCTGTGATCCTTCAAACAATACGCTGGCCGTAACTCTTATTTTTCCCGGTTTCAATGTAGATTGTATCAATACAGGAGCAGTTCCCCATTTTATCGGAGCAGGATTAGCCAGTACATTAGCTCCGCCTATTACTTGTCCTTCTCCTTCTACATGAAACTTTACATAATAGTTGTTGAGCCTTTTTATATTATTGTTCTTGTCGGCTACGGCTGCCACAACTGTAACAAAATCCGATCCGTCTGCCTTTAAGGAAGTATTTTCATTATCTACCCAAAGCAATAGCTTTTCGGGACGGCGTGATGGTCTTACTTCATGTACGGCAACTACTTTTCCATCCATAATTCCTTCGGCCAACAAAAACACTTCATCTTGTTTCTTCTTTTTCATAGACATGTTTTTGTCTATCATAAAATCATATACATCCTTGAATGTAATGATTGGCGATGGCATTCCTTCTTTATTTACCGGTTTAGTATAACTAAATGTTTTTCCACCTTTATTATATGTAAGTCTAACTTCATCGCAATTAGAGTAAACAGTTACATCTTTAGGCGAGAAAGGAGTCATTTCGTGTGCTATATATACCATAGGACCGGTTTGGAATATACGTTCCTGCTTTTGCGCAGATCTTTGAGCCTGAAACATATAGTAAGAATATTTTGGCTGACGGAATACGTCCATTACTCCCCCATAAAATGGATCGGGGTGATAACCGCGCTGATGGTCAAATGAGTGCCACAAGCAACCACCTACATGCTGTCTTGTGGTACGATAAAGATTATCATAACAAGTAAATGGATAATTTGGTGCAGCATAGTGTTGTGATTGTATAAGCATAGGTTGTTCTCCCCAATTACGTGCTACTCGGCTTGGCGAGTTGTGTGAATTCCAATCATCTACATTATCTCCCCATTCGCGTGTGAAATATGTAACTTTAGGATTAAGATTCTTGATGGCCCAATCCTTATCGCCATTAACAGGATGAGTAAATAGAACCGGATATGCTTCATGTCCTCTGGCTTCGCTGTCGCATCCCGAGTAACAATATTTATAAGGATATTCTTGATTTACAATATTTAGAGTATTATTGGCAAAATCTGCCGGATACCAAGTTTCATTAAGTATAGGTTCCCATAACCAAACGCATGGATGATTACGATCACGTCGCACCATATTACGTATATCACTGTATACGCGCTGTGCAAATTCCGGAGCCTCATTCCAAAACTGCCATCCTGGAGTATTTACAATTACAAATAGTCCAAGTTCATCGCAAGCATCCATAAAAGCAGGATCTTGTGGGCAGTGTGCATTACGTATAACTTTCATTCCTGCATCACGAAGTTTTTTTGCATCGCGCCAGTGTATACTATTGGCTACTGCATTTCCTACTACTGCAAAATCCTGATGGCGGTTTGCACCTATAAGTGGTTCATTATATGGTTCTCCATTAAGCCAGAATCCATCTTTTCCTTTAAATTCTATGCTGCGTATTCCTATTCTTCTTCTATAACCATCTACTACATTTCCATGTTTATCCCTTATGCGTACAATAAGATTATATAAAACAGGATTCTCCGGACTCCAAAGCTGTGGTGAACTTAATTTAATTTTATCTTTAGAGGTTACATCCTTGTTTGGCTCAATTTTAATTACATCATTCAGCAAGAAAGCCATTTTACCATCTGGCTGTTGCAATTCATATTCTATAACGCCCTTAAAACTCTCTTTACCACTATTGCGTATATGCGTTTGCAGTAGAATATCGGAAGAGGCCGAAGAAACATTGTCAAATGCAACGAATAATCCTCCTCCTGCTGTTTTATTTTCAAAATTAGGATCCGTAATAAATACTTTGTTGTGTGCTACTAACCAGCAGTCACGATATATACCTCCAAAATATGTATAGTCTAATACATCTTGTGCTTTTCCGGGAGGATAAGTTGGATCATTACTATTGTCGGCCCATACCGCTATTATATTATCTCCATCCCACTTTACGACATCTGTAATGTCTACCACTACCGGCAGATAACCTCCGAAATGTTCTTTTAGTAGTTTTCCGTTAACGAAAACCTTGCTTTTACCCATAATAGCTTCGAAATGTAAGAAAAGTTTTTTTCCTTTTAACGAATCCATCGGAGTAAAATGTTTCCTATACCATATTTCCCCCTGATAATTTATGCATCCGCTTGCTTCGGTAGGAAGATATTCAATGCCGTTTGGAAGTGATACCACACTCCATGATTTGTCGTTAAAATTAGGCAATTCGGCTCCCGAAGCATTCCCTTTATAAAAACGCCATGCCGGATTCATTGAATATACAGTACGTCCCGATTTTGGCAGTTCGTAGAAACCAGCCGTCGAAAATTGTGGTTCATGAGAAGCCTGTGCAAAATTTAAAGGAAGTATTAAAAAGATAATAATGTAATATAAAGTGTTCAGCTTCATAATAATAAGGATATTTAATTTTTAATATAAATGTGATTTATAAAATAATATGATCGTGTATTTTTCAATATGGATTTTGCTTGGTAAATATAATAATAGTCATTAGATTAAAGTATCTAATAACTTTATTTTTTATGATAAATAGTTGGAACTGATATACAAAATAATTTTTTATTCAGGTAGGAATTTTTTTTTTAGAATGTCTTTATAAAAATATAGAGAATATTTTAGCGTATCACCCAGGTGCGGAAACTTCTTCACCTAGGTGCGGAAACTTTCTCACCAAGATGATACAACCTCCTCACCAAGGTGAAAAAGTAAAATATGAAGGATAAAAATAAAACTTATTATAAGTTATAGTTAAGAGTAACGTAATATTTTAGTTGAACAGGATGTGGAAAGAGATAGGAATATCTTTGATATTTTAAAATATATGCAAGAATATATAGTATTATCGCCATAATTTTAAATATAATCTCATTTAAGTCTATTATTGAATTATTATTTTGAGGCAAATATTATAATACTTCCATAATGAATGGATATTTAGAAATGTTTTATTATATATCCTCTAAAAATAGAATATTCATATATATTTATCATATTAATAGTAATGAACCGATTTTTATTAAATGTATTCTAATAATATATACCTATTAATTAACAAAATAAGCAATTAAAAATCTTTTTGTAGCTTACTTATTTTTATAATATATTTGCATAGACAGAAACCAAATGACCTATGAAAAATTTACATCCTAATCTTATCTATGCTATTGGCGGTACAGCCGCAGTGTTATCAATTACTTCTTGCTCCACTCAGAAAAAGGCCGAGAAAGATAGTCACAAACCTATGAATATAGTTTATATAATGTGCGATGATCATTCGTATCAAACTATAAGTGCTTATGACAAGAGGTTTACTACTACACCAAATATAGACAGAATTGCAAATGAAGGAGTTAGATTTACTAATAGTTTTGTAGCTAATTCCTTGAGTGGACCAAGTCGTGCATGTATGCTTACAGGAAAACACAGTCATGCAAATGGCTTTACCGACAATACTACCACTTTTGATGGAAGTCAGCAGACTTTTCCTAAAATTCTTCGTGAAAATGGATATCAGACAGCCATGATAGGTAAATGGCACCTTGTATCGCAACCTACAGGATTCGATTATTGGGATATCCTGATAGGTCAGGGAGATTATTATAATCCTGAATTTATAAGTAATGGAAAGAAGATAAAAAGAGAGGGTTATGCAACCAATATAGTTACCGATATGGCAATAAACTGGATGGATAGCATTCGAGATCCAAGCAAACCTTTTTGCCTATTCATTCATCATAAAGCACCACATCGTACATGGATGCCCGATTTATGCGACCTTGAATCGGCCGACGATACAATAAAATATCCACTTCCAGCAAACTTTTATGATAAGTATGAAGGACGCATACCTGCCTCAAAACAAGAAATGAGTATAATTGAAGATATGGATTTGGTATACGACCTTAAAATGGCCGACAAACAGAATGAAATTCATACAAACAGTTCGCTCGAACAGGCAGGACGTAGAATATATAATGCTCTTAATCCCGAACAGAAAGCTACTTGGGATAAATATTATGATCCTATTATAGCAAAATTCAAAAAAGATAAACTTACCGGAAAAGAGCTTGCTGAATGGAAATATCAGCAATATATGCATGATTATATAAAAGTAATAAAATCGGTTGATCGTAATGTAGGAAGAGTACTTAAATATTTGGAAGATAATAATTTGATGGATAATACAATGATTGTATATACCAGCGATCAGGGCTTCTATATGGGAGAACATGGATGGTTTGATAAGCGTTTTATGTATGAAGAATCATTTCGTACTCCTCTTTTAGTTCGTCTTCCCAACGCTAAGCATGGCGATGTAGAACAAATGGTACAGAATATAGATTATGCACCTACTATTCTTGATGTAGCAGGAATAAAAGCACCTGCCGATATGCATGGAGTATCATTCCTGCCTTTGCTAAAGGGTGAACATCCTAAGGATTGGCGCAAATCTTTATATTATCATTTCTATGAATACCCGGCCGAACATGCAGTACGTCGTCATTTCGGAGTTAGAACAGATCGTTACAAGCTTATTCATTTCTATAATGATATTGATTGTTGGGAATTATATGATTTACATGAAGATCCTGCCGAGATGAACAATATTTATGGTAAGAAAGGTACTGAAAAGATTATTAAGGAGCTTAAGGAAGAATTGAAGAAGTTGCAGGTACAGTATGATGATCCTATACGCAATGTTTACAGGGATTGATTTAATAAAGCATATGCTTACACATTCTTTTTTATAGAATAAAATCTTTTATGACTGAAAATTAGTTACTAAATTCATTAATGAAGAGAGCCGTAACAACTCTATATAAGAGTAATGATACGGCTCTTTTGTTATTTAAGTACTAAGAGAGGATATTTAGTACTGGCATATTCTCTTTTATTTATTCCTAATTGTGCAGGTTAGTTTCCTCCACCACCGGTACTCGATGATCCGCTTGTACTCTCACCTGCTTTAAGGTCGTCATTTACTATACTTCTTTGCGCTTTCTTTACAGAAGTCTGAAGTTTTCCGAAACGGTAGCTTATATTAAATCCGAATCGGCGTATAGGATTGCGATATGAATTATAGTTTGCATAATGCCCAAGTTTATCACTATCAACAATCTTGTTCTGTTTGAATGTTATATAGTGATTAAAAGGATTCTGCACATTAGCAGATATTGTAAGCCTATCTTCCTTTAAGAATGAGCGGCTTATATTCATTCCATAGAAGAACATTGAATTAGTCTCTCCCTGAAGCGATATTCTCTTTGTAAATCCTCCTGCATTAATATTAAGTTTCACAGCTAAAGGAAGCGTTTGCTGCAAACCTCCCCAAAAGTTTCCTTGCCATCCACTGTTGGATATGTTCAAAGGTTCTTTGCTGTTGTAATCTATATAACTACCTCGAAGATTTGCATTGAATCTGGTTGTCTTGGTCAAACTCCAGTTTATGTACGCCGATAAGCCTAGTTGTTTCTGACTTCCTATATTTCCATATGTAGTATTCTGTATGTTGTGTTCCTTACCGTCTGTTCCTATTTCCTGACTTATAAAACTATATTGTTCTATGCTGTTGTTTACGAACGAATAGCTAAGACTTAGATTAAGACTTAACTTTGGTGTAAAGTTGCCGTAGGTAAGTGTTACGTTATGAGCTTTCTCAGGATCAAGATTAGGATTTCCATAACTGATGTTTGATGGATCGAATCGATTTACAAACGGATTGAGGTAATAGATGCTTGGGCGGCTTATGCGCATGTTGTATGCAAGCTTTATATTCTGAGTATCTGTTATCTTTAGTCCTAAATTTGCTGAAGGTATAATATTGTCAAAGTTGGCATCAAAATCTTTAGATCTGTTTTCGTGGTATTTTACATTCATGAATGAGTGTTCATAGCGTACTCCGGTCTTGAAAGAGAAGGATTTTAGGGCTAACTTATATTCTCCATATCCTGCAAGGATGTCATATCTTTGGTCGTACTTTGAACTTTGCTCACTGTCAAGTACAAAGCCCTCTCCATAGTCATAGAAATTATTACTATCACTGCTGTTTAGACGTAATATATATTTTCCTCCGGTGCTTATGGTATGAATCTTTGCGATTGGAGTGGTATAGTCAAGTTGGAAGGTATGTTCGTTGGTACTCTCTTTAGTCTTGTAATGTATGTCGTTCAAAGTGAAAGGATAATTCTGTATATTATTGTAATAAGTATAGTTGTCATTGTCTCCTGGATTGCTGCTCAGTCTGTAAGAGAATGTAAGGAGTTTGTCTTTGTTACTCTTGAATGAATGCTGATAGTCAAATCCTAAATCAAGATTAGTCTGTGAATTTTTATTGGACACATCTCCATCAAAACTATATATAATTTCATTATTAACATTCCTCATTGTAGTGGTTCCCGGAGTACTACCTTTAAAGTTATAGCCCCATAAACCTCCAGAAAATGTAATGAGATTAAGTGAATCTATTTCATAGCTTCCTTCCATAGAGCCATACTGAAAATTTCCGTTATTCTTTGATATATAATTATTTACCAGGTATTTGTTTATATCGTCATCAAACATTTCGCGTGTTTGTTTTACGTAACTCTTCTCTCCTATCTGATGATTAAAAGAATAATTGCCTGTTATGGTAAACTTGCCAAGTTGTACAGTTCCGTAAGCTCCTGAATTAACTCCACGATTGCTTGCTCCTCCGTTAAGAGTTACTGTATATCCTTCCATCTTTGTACCATCATCGGTAACTATGTTAAGTATTCCGGATAGTCCTTCGGCATCATATTTTGCCCCTGGATCGGTAATTACTTCAATCTTCTTTATTGAACTTGCAGGCATGTTTTTCAATATATCCTTAGGATTCTTGCTCATCATGCTATTAGGTTTATTGTTTACATAAACTTTGAAGTTACTGCTTCCGTTTACCTGTATGTTATCTTCACCGTCTACTGTAACCAAAGGAACTTTTCGCAACATTTCGAGTACGTTGTTGGTTTGTGCTTCTGGATCCTCTTTCATATCATACTCTATTTTATCTATATTCGATTTTACTAAAGGTTTTGCAGCAACTACCTCTACTCCTTTCAGCATTTCGCTAGATTCGGATATGAAAATCTTCCCTAAATCGACTGTTTTGTTAGATTCTGAAAGAGTGAATTGTTTTACCACTGTTGATTTTCCTACCGAAGTGAAGCTTATAATATAACTTCCTGCTTGAGCTAAATGCTCGGTAAATTTACCGTTGAGTCCGGTAACGTCAAGTTTTACTGGTTTTTTAGGATTGTTCTTGAATGCTATTCTAATTGTTGAATATGGTTCTCCTTCATTTGTGAGAGAATCTAAAAGTACACCTTGAACAGAATAAGGCAAGTTGTTTTTTGTTGTTTGGCCTTTCATTCCAACTGCTGTAAAGATCATGAAACAAAAGAGGAGATAATTTTTCATATTATTTTATTTTTTTCTTTAGACGAATTGAAAATTACTAATGTTGCAGAATAATTGTTTTTAACATAACTTAATACAGTTCTAAAATGTTGAAGCACAACATATAATTAATTATATTTTATAATATAAATTATATATTGTGCTTTATTATAGGGTTTTACAAATATATTTATCTGTTTTCTATTCCCAAATCTTTATATGTTCTTGGCGCTGGAACTCCTGGAAGTGGTTTTCTCGATTTAAGTTCTTCCAATATAACCTCTATTGCCTTGTCAAGTTGCTCATCCTCTCCCATTTGTTCTTTTATAGGATTATTATCTATTAGAATATCCGGATCTACTCCATGGTTTTCTACAATCCACTGTCCGGTTTTTGCATCATAATTTGTAAAGAAAGGAACTCTTATGTCTGTTCCGTCCATATATGGCAATGAACCGCTTATTCCTATTATTCCACCCCACGTACGGGTTCCAATTACTTTTCCTAGGTTGGTAGCTTTGAAACTCCATGGAAACAAATCGCCATCCGAAGCAGAGTATTTGTTAATAAGCAACACTTTTGGTCCTGCTAGTGTGGCATCGGGAATTGTTCCTGTTTTTGTAGATGTTCGACTCATTGTCATTCGGTATGGCTGACGAAGCAGGCGCTCTATTATCATAGGAGAAATGTTACCACCACCATTTGCACGATCATCTACAATAAGTGCCTCTTTATCCAGCTGAGGATAGAAATATCTTGTAAACTCATTAAGTCCGTCGGGTCCCATATCGGGTATATATACATATCCCACTCGGCCGTTTGTAGCTTTTTCAACCTTCTTTATATTGTTTTGAACCCATTCGTAATGATATAAAGGATATTCATTATCAATAGGATTCACTACAATTTTTCTTGCTCCTGCAATTGATGGAGATGAATTTATTGATAGTTCGGTAAGAACGTTTGCCTTTCCGGCAAGCATAGAGTATATATTTGTGGTAGTGCTTACAGGAACCCCATCTATCGCCACAATATAATCTCCCTCCTTTACATTCATTCCGGTTTCGTCAAGAGGCGAACGTAAATCTTCACTATATGGTGCACCTTTAAGAATCTTCTCTATTTTATAGAAATCTCCCTCACGTTTCAGCTGTGCTCCAAGAAGTCCCATTTTCACTCTTTCGGGCTTGGTATATTCTCCTGGATTCACATAAGCATGTCCGCATGCCAATTCTCCTATAAGTTCTCCTATTATATAATTAAGATCCAAACGGCACTTTACATAAGGCAACAATACTGCATATTTATCTTTAAGGGCTTTCCAATCAGCTCCATGCATATTCTCAAGATAGAATCCATCACGGAAGGATCTCCATGCTTCATTATATATTTGTGGCCATTCCTGTGTATAATCTACCGGAGCCATCATATTATTTAAGTCTACCGGATTATCCAGAGCAACTTTTCCCTGTGGCAGATCGCATACATAAATACTGCCGCTCTTTGAGAATACAACTTTTTTACCTCCGAAAGTAGTTCCCATAAACGCATTCTCTGCAACTACTTCCTCTTTCTTCTTTTCAATATTGTATACCCTTGTAGCGTCGTTGTTATAATACCATACACTTTTGCCATCCGAGAATATATTGTAATAATTTCCTGCTTCTAAAGGGAGTTTTATTATTCTCTGTGACATATTTTCGGTATCAATTATTAATGAAGGCGTGCTTTTGCCCGAACCTTTTTGGGATGATATATCACTCTTTGCATCATTAGCCTTTTCTTCGTTTCCATCATTTGGAAGGAAAGGTGATGGTGTATTAACAGACAATGTAACCATATATATACACTCCATCTTATTATAGGCATGGTTCCATTCCGTTTCACTGTAAATCGGATTTAATTCTCGTGCAGATGTGAAGAAGAGATATTTTCCGTCAGTGCTAAATGTTGCATTAGATGAATCATACCACCTTTCTGTAACTGCATATTCCTTACCTGTATTAAGATTATTGATATATACTACACTCATGTTGTTCTTACCCGATTTAGTATATGTTATCCATTGGCTGTCGGGTGAAAAATCTATTTCTCTGAACTCTCCTTCCGGATTCTGTATTATTGTCTTTTTAGTTCTTGATGCTACATCTACAATTACTATACGGTTTTTTCTATCTGTATATGCTATCTTTTTAGAATCAGGACTCCATACTTGCTGTCGGATGTAGGTATCATTGTTCTTTGTAAGTTGAATAGGACTTCCTCCTTCTACCGATTGCATATATATTTCATATTCTCCGGTAGAGTCGGATATATATGATATATATTTCCCATCTGGACTCCATAAAGCTTTACGGTCGTGTGCGCCTGGAGTTCGGGTAATATCTTTCGTTACACCTTTATCAACAGGTATGTTGAAAACTTCTCCGCGAGCAGTTATTGCAAGTCTTTTTCCTGAAGGTGAGATACTTATATCTGTTATGTTTTTCTTTACATCCTTCATTTCCTTCCTTGCATCAACTCCTTCGGCATTAAGTGTAATGTTAATTTTTTCGGCTTTTCTAGTGGAAGGATCAAATCTATAAATATATCCTCCATTCTCGAATACTATAACTTTCCCGTTACTGCTTGGAAACTTAATATCATATTCGTTGAAATCTGTAACTTTCCCGGTTTGCTTAGTTTTGGTATTATATACAAACAGATTCATTGTATTATCTCGATCGGATATGAAGAATATCTCATCTCCTATCCACATTGGCATTATATCCTGAGCTACGTTGTTTGTAATATTTTCTACCTTTTTCAAGGTGGGATCGTAAATCCATATGTCATCGGCCATACCACCCTTGTAATATTTCCAGGTACGGAATTCACGGAACACTCTGTTATATGCTAACTTTTTTCCATCAGGAGAATAGCTGCAAAATCCACCTTCGGGCAGCGGTACTTGTTCCGACATTCCTCCATCGGGAGATATGCTCCACAATTTTCCGTCAAACCCGTCGCTTATGCGATTTCTGTAAAGTATCTTCTTACCATCGGCCGACCATGTCATTACTACATTGTTTGGTCCCATGCGATCGCCCAAGTCATCGCGGTTATTGGTAGCTGTATATGTAAGTCGTATAGGTTCGCCACCTTGCGAAGGAATAACATATACTTCAGTATTTCCATCATACTGTCCGGTAAATGCAACCTTGCTACCATCCGGAGAATAGCGTGCAAACATTTCATACCCAGGATGAGAAGTAAGTCTTTGTGCTTCTCCTCCATTTATAGGAGCCTTGTAAAGATCTCCTGCATAAGAAAAAATAACTTCCGATCCGTTGGTAGAAGGAAAACGAAGTAATCTTCCCTCTTTTGCTTGTGTAGTACAGGATATTCCTGCTAAAAGCATTGATAATAATAAACCACCTTTCATAAACTCAACTTTAAATTTGGCGCTTTGAATTAATTAGCGCAAAAATATGAAATAATATCTCTATTTATTAGAATGTACTTAGTATATTTTAATAAATATTTATTAAATAGATAATTATTTTCCATCTCTTTATTATTGATCTATTTCAAATAATAAAACTATAAGATGTTGTATATTAGTTATATAATGTATATGTTTGCAATAAGCACATTATAAATGATATAAATTAAAAAACATGATAAGATAGATTTATTATATAAAAACTTTAAATTTATTATATATGAAAAGAGTAGCAAGAGTAGTTTCTTTATTGCTTACAACCGTAATTTCATTATCGGTATATGCGCAAAACTTTTCTTTGTCATCAGATGGCTATTTTGTAAATAATGGAATTGACATAATGGCTTTTGATGATTTTTATCCTGAAGGTCATCAGGGAGGAGTAAGTATAATAATGAATGGTAATAGAGTTGCTACTAATGGAGATATCCGATTAGAACCCACCCCAGGTCAATGGCAACCGGTTCCTAAGAAACTAAAAAGAGAGATAGGCGATAATTATATTATAACAACTCTTTGTTATCCCGATTCAGCGAGACATATGCAGGGCTTCAACCCTATGATTTACCCCAATTTAAACTTTAAATATACGGTAAAAGTTCAGAGCCGAGGAAAAGATATAGAAATACTGGTTAATTTAGATAAACCAATTCCACAAGAATATGCTGGAAAAATAGGATTTAATATTGAATTTTTTCCCGGCAGTTTGTTTGGTAAACCATGGATAATGGATAATCATGCAGGAATATACCCTCAGCAGCCCAATTCGCCACTCTATTCTACTACTACATCTATATCAGATATAGGTAATTATTATACCAAAAGTGCTCCGAAGGCTAATATTGAAAGATTGATAGGAAAAGGATATTCGCCTATTGCCGCCGATGATGTTATAGCACTACCATATGCTGAAGGAAAGAAGTTTACCTCTTGCCCGGATGATCCTTACAACAGAGTTACCATTGAGTCATTTTCGGGAAATTTAAAGCTTTATGATGGTAGAATGAATCATAATAACGGATGGTTTGTATTAAGAAGTGAAATTAGTACCGGAATAACCGAAGGAGCTGTAAGATGGATCATAACTCCAAATGTAGTCAATGACTGGAAATATAAACCTGTAATCCAGACATCACAGATAGGATATCATCCTAATCAGGAAAAAATTGCCATAATAGAATGTGACAAGCGTGATGTTGGTAACATTACTGCAAAACTAATGAGAATTGACTCTGATGGAGCGAAAGAGGTAAAAGAAATTAATCCGGAAAAGTGGGGGAATTTTTTGAGATATAGATATCTACGTGCTGATTTCTCGGATATTACGGTTTCAGGACTATATCAGGTAATATATGGAAATTCGGCGTCTCCGATATTTAAGATAGATAAAGACGTGTACGAAAGAGGGGTATGGCAACCTGTGATAGAGTATTTTCTGCCAGTACAAATGTGTCATATGCGCGTAAATGAAAAATATAGAGTCTGGCACGATGTATGTCATATGGACGATGCCAAGATGGCCCAATCGGGAGGCCATATAGATGGATATGTACAACCTGAGAATAGTTTGTGTAAATATAAAGCGGGAGATCGTGTAGATGGACTTAATGTTGGCGGATGGCATGATGCCGGTGACTTCGATCTTAGAGTTGAATCTCAGTCTTCGGAATCATATATACTGGCGCTTGCATACGAGAATTTCCATCCGGAAATAGATGTAACTTCAATAGATCATCAAAAACATATAACCGAAATACATCAGCCAGATGGAAAGAATGATATGCTTCAGCAAATAGAGAATGGACTGATTACTGTAATAGCCGGATACAAGAATCTGGGTAGACTATATAGAGGAATAATATGCAAAGATCTACGTCAGTACGTACTGCTTGGAGACGCATCGGCCATGACAGATGGAATAGCGGGAAATGACGATGACAGATGGGTATTTACAGAAGATAATCCTTTTAGAGAATTGCAGACGGCTGCAGCATTATCGGCGGCATCGAGAACAATGAGGCAATTCAATGATACCCTTAGTCGTCAAAGTCTTGAAATTGCAGCCCATATTTATGATGCGGCAAAATGTACGCCTCGTACAATGAATGCTAAAATCCATGCAGCTACCGAACTTTATCTTACTACAAAAAATAATATGTATCTTGATTTTATATTGTCTAATCAGGAGTATATAATAAAAGATATAAGCAATTATGCATGGTTCGTGGCGCGTATAGAAAATATAATATCACAGAATAAAGACAGGAGATCAAAAGCATTCTGCAATGCCTTTCGTAATTCATTGAAGGAATACAGATTAAAACTGGAAACATTAGTAAGTGAAACTCCTTATGGAGTTCCGTATCGTCCTAATATATGGGGAGCAGGATGGGACATTCAGAGTTTTGGAATGAAACACTTCTTTCTTGTAGATGCTTATCCAGACATTTTTTCTGCATCGCCTATCTACAATGCTCTGAACTTTGTGCTAGGATGTCATCCTGGATCAAATCAGGCTTCATTTGCATCGGGCGTAGGAGCTAAATCGGCTACTGTTGGTTATGGACTTAATAGGGCGGATTGGTCGTATATTCCCGGTGGAGTTATTTCTGGAACAGCACTTATAAGACCCGATTTTCCTGAATTACTTACTTTTCCTTATTTGTGGCAGCAGACCGAATATGTACTTGGAGGTGGTTCTTCAAACTATATGTTCCTGGTCCTTGCAGCCAATAAGATACTGAACTGTGCTAAATAGATATGTTTATAGTGTTACACATTTTATCGGTTTTGAAATAGAAACTACAGACTCAGTATACATTAAATTGATGGATACCAAATATAAATAGATATCCTATAAATATAAATTAGTGAGTGTCAAATCATCATTTAAATATTTATTAAATAGCATTTATACATAACAATCAAAAACTAACTATTGACTTTGTATTTATACAGCGTAAATATACACTGTGAATGATATGTGAATATTCTTGTATTAATATTCACGTGTAATGTCTTGAATAATAGCGTGTTGGAATTGTGAATATTGTGATATTAGTTTTAAATTACAGTATGTGTCTAGTAAGTGTAATCCCGGAATCTTAATTAAAGCAATTGATATATCTTTTATAAAAAGTAGGGAATTCCCACTAATTTTATACTTCCCATAGTATAAGTTATAATAATAATACAAGGAAAGCAATAAAAAAGACCATATCAGCAAATTATTTATTACTGATATGGTCGGTAAAACTAATCCCTATATTATCCAAGTACGAATTATATATTTAAATTATTATATTATTCTTACTTGTAATATGATATAAAGGATTATTTTATTTACAATATTATTTTGATCCTAAATAAGCTTCATTTTGATCGCATAGAGGATTCTTTATTAGCTCATCTGAAGGAATAGGCATATCCATCTTCTTAGGTTCAAAAGAAAAGTTTCGTACTGTTTGCCAATCGCTCTTAGGATTTGATTGCTGAGCATGTTTTGGATAGTTTATATTAACATGATCTTCCATGAATCCTGATTTAAGCATATCCGGACATAAGCACCATTCGGCACTGAATTCCTTACGACGTTCCATGTTTAAAGCAACTTTCCATACAGGAGAAGAGAAATTCTTTTCGGATTTAACTTTTGTATAGTAAGTTTTTGCATCTGGAACTGTAACAGCAGCTGTAGAGAATGGGTATGGATAATAGTTCTTTATTGATATGTAGTCTCCAAATCCTCCATCTCCATAGAACGATGCCATTTCATTACTGTAATATGACGAGAACTTACTTGTTAAAGCCGATGCATTTCCAACTTCGTAATTACCAAAGGCACGTTCACGTAGCTTATTTATCTGTGCCCATGCTTCAGCATCGCTTTCGCCATATAGATTAAAACGACATTCTGCATAATCTAACATTACATTAGGAAGACGTTTTCTATAAATCTGAGCTGGAGCCCATTGGTCATTGTTCCAATGACAACGTCCTAAACGCCAAAATTTAGTAGTATATACAGCTGGAGCATATTCACCGCCTGTATCAAATTTATAATTGCTGTAATTTACATATTCCTGAACAAAAGGATTAAATCCATTTGAAGTTTTAAGGTCTGCCAATATCTTAGCATATTTAGGATTAGCATCTTTCCATTCTTTTGATACTGGTATAGTACTCTTCCATTCTGGTTTTACTAGATTGCTTTCAGGTATTGCTGCTGTAACTAATGATCCGTCACGACGTCTGTCTCCTGGTTCGAATGAATCGTAAAGTTCCCATGATAAAGATATTGTACCCCAACCACCATTTGCTGGAGCTGCAGAGTAATAGATAGTCCATCCATTGGCACCACTTACTGCGTTGCCATCCCAACTATTCCATTTATCTCCTTCATTCAATACTTGTTCATAAATAGCTTCTTTATCCCAAACTCCAGTTGCATCCCATAGCGTTGTAAATGACTTATTCAATTCGTATTCTCCGCAATCTAAAACCTGTTTCAATGCTTTTTCGGCTGCATCATAGCACTCTTTTGCCTTTTCAGGAACACGATAAGCTTTCCACATATAAGCATCGCCTAGATAGGCTAATGCCATACCTTTTGTACAACGTCCATAGTTATTATTATATGGTTTCCATGATAACAACTCTGAAGCAGCAGTTAAGTCATCAATAATGAAATCCCACATTTCTTCGTAATTTTTTGCTCTGGCTTTCTGAGGAGTATTGGAATAAGTCTCTCCTGTTGCAAGCATTGGTACACGACCAAATGTAGTTGCCAGCCAAAAATAATGGAAGGCGCGCATTACACGAGCTTCTCCTTCGGCAGTCTTAACTACGTCTGCCGATAAATGTCCGGCATTGGTACTTAAATTCTGCAAGAAGTCATTACAACGGCTTATTCCGCCATACGCAAGATTCCATCCATCTTTTAGCTCAGTCTTATCTGCTGTCCAACTCTGAGTCATAAAGTCTTTATCCCATCCAGTAGCCTGAGTATCCATTGTAGGATGACATCCAGTAAAGATATATGGTTTAAAAGGGTCGCCATTATAACCTTCGCTATCTTCTGTTGGTAACATCATGTCGTAGCAACCATTTAAGCTCCTTAGTGCATGTGCATCTGTATCATATCCTGAATTTAGGTCTATAATAGAGTAATGATCTACTGTAAGGAACTCATCATTGTTACAAGAAGTAGTTCCCAGACTGAGAACCGTACCTGCAAACAAACCGTATAGTATATTATTTATTTTCATATTATTTTTCTTTTAAATTGTTAGAATTGTACATTCAGACCGAAAGAATAAGTACGAGGAGAAGGATAGCGTCCTGTATCCAAACCAGTAACCAATACACTTCCCTGACCACATTCCGGATCGCCATACTTATTATATGAAGATATTGTAAGTAGATTAGATACTGCAAGATATACTCTTATATTCTGGATAAGAAGTTTATTTACTATATATTTAGGTAATGTATATCCTACCTGAATATTGCTTATTTTAAGGAAGTCGCCATTCTTTACCCAAGCATCAGAAGCACGCATGTTGTAATTACCATCCATCAATGACAGACGAGGAAGTGTGCCGTTAGGATTATCGATAGACCATGCATTTGCTGCCGATTCTTTCAATATATTAGGGGTTGGATCATCGGATGTATACATATTAGATAAGCGCATTGCTGAATATGAATATAGCTTCTGTCCTACTACACCGTAAGTATATAATGAGAAATCCCAGTTTCTATAAGTTGCATTAAGGTTCAAACCATAGTTGAATTTAGGGAATCCATTACCTAATATATCCATATCATTTTCGTTTATAACTCCATCACCGTTCAAGTCTTTATATTTATAATCTCCGGCTTGAGTTTTATCATTTTGATAATATACCTTTTCTTTTGCCCAATCTTTCTTTGCTGCTGCTGTTGCTGCCTTGTTGGCTGCTTCAACCTCTTCATTAGACCCAAATATTTTTTCTACTCTGTATCCATAGAAAGAACCTACTGCATAACCTTCCTTAGATATTGAGTGGTTTCCCCAATGATAACCTGCTGCTGCACCAATAGAACCTATGTTTGAACCGTCACCTGTTCCTGCACCACCTGGATCGGAATTAGTATAATAAACCGGCTCACCCATTTTCTTTATCTTATTGCTTAATGTAGATCCTGTAAGAGTTGCGTTGATTGTCCAATCATCATTAAGACGTTTGTTATAATTAATGCTTATTTCAAATCCCTTGTTGTCTATTTCACCATAGTTGGTATATACTTGTTTGAAACCGGTAGAAGGGCGTACTTGTCTGTATAACAGCAAATCTTTTGACTTACGTATAAAATAATCGGCTGTAATGTTAAGATCTCCCTTCAGCAAACCAAGATCTATACCAATGTTTGTCTGTTCGTTTGTTTCCCATTTAAGGTTAGTATCTACAAGTCCCTGATAAGTACCACCATTCATGCTAGGAATAGTTCCTATACCTATATTTCCACCTTGATTGTAGAAATTATATTTTACTCCTGCAGTATTTAATGCTGCAACAGAAAGGTCAGTTGCACCACCAGAGTTACCTGTCTGTCCCCATCCTGCACGTAGCTTTAAATTTGATATTATATCTTGATCTTTCATGAAGTTTTCTTCAGAAATACGCCATGCAGCAGCTGCTGATGGGAAAGTACCCCAACGATTGCCTGTACCGAAGTTTGATGAACCATCACGACGTATAGTTCCTGTAAGGATGTATTTATCCATTAAACTGTAAGATGCACGTGCAAAGTAAGAGATTGAACGCTACTCAAGATTTAACTGACCATCGGCACTTAATGTACCTGGAGTTGAAGTTAATGATACCTTACGAATGTTATCACCTGGGAAGTCTTTAGCACCAGCACTAGTCCACTGTCCATAATAGCGAGATACTTCGTTACCAATCATTGCTGTAACGTTATGAATATCATTCTTCCAGTTATATGTGAAATAGTTCTGTATAGATATGGTCTGTCCTTCGTTGTTGCTTAGATTGAACGAGTTTGTATAATCAAGCTTGTTAAGTGTGACTTCTACCATATTTCCACCTATATTATTATAACGCTTATTATTTGTTGTAGGGCTGAAACTGTTATAAGACCCACCATTATAATTATATGAAGCTAATGTTTTAAATGTAAGTCCTTTTAATAATGTAAGATTTAAGTATGCACTTAAAAGTACACGATTATTACGGTTACGAGATTTATTGTTCATTTGGGTTGCATATATATTATTATATGAATCCAAGAAACCTTCGTTTGCATTCTTTCCTAAAATCGAACTTCCGTATGTACCGTCAGGGTTGATTACATTAGGTGAAACATACTGTCCATCCAAGGTAATGTAATCCATTGTAGGAGAAAGCATTTCCAAGTCACGTAATGAAGACATGTTACCAAAGTTACCTATTTTACCATTAGATCCGTGAGTATCTGTATGTACATAATTAAGATCACCACCAAATTCCAAATACTTGTTTATCTGTGTCTTTACGTTGGCACGAGCTGTAATACGTTGATATTGTGAATTTACTATCAAGCCTTTGTTATCAAGGTATCCTACTGCGAAGTTGTATTGACTCTTCTCGTTACCACCTGAAGTTGAGAGATTGTAATTCTGTCTTAGGGCTGTTCTTGTCATTTGGTCTACCCAGTCAATTTTTTGACGGTTACCATCATACTTGCTGTCCCATATCTGGTTATAAAGTCCAGAAGCATCATTTGTGTGAGCTTGACGTATATTTGCAGCATAACCATCCAAGCTACATACGTCCAGACGATCTGATACAGTCTGTATACCGAAATCGGCTGTAAGATTTATTGCAGCGTTACCTTTAGATCCATGTTTTGTTGTAATCATGATAACACCATTAGCACCAGCCGAACCATAAATAGCTGTTGCCGAAGCATCTTTCAATACTTCCATACTCTCAATATCCGATGGATTGAGGAAATTTACGTTATTTCCTACCTGTACTCCGTCTACTACATAAAGGGGATCGGCCGAACCATTAATGGTTGCAACACCACGGATACGTATAGCTGCATTTGCATCAGGAGCACCATCTTGCGCAGTTACCATAACTCCGGCTGCTGCACCTTGCAATCCCTGTGCAATGTTTATAGGAGCTTTTCTCATCATGGTTTCACGGTCTACTGAGGCAACTGATCCTGAAATATCACTTTTCTTCTGAGTACCGTAGCCTATTACAACTACTTCCTCCAATGCTTTTGAATCGTCCTTCAATACTACATTTATAACTTTTCTGCCTGCAACAGCAATAGTCTGTGGAGTATAGCCAACAAAAGAGAAGGTAAGTTTTGCATTTGAAGGAACACTTAACTGGTAGTTTCCGTCAATGTCTGTAATAATGCCTTTTGCTGTACCAACTTGTACTATATTTACACCAGGCATGCTTTCACCCTTAGAATCCTTAACGGTTCCTTTCACAGTTATGTCTTGGGCATTCACCCAAACCGGTATTATCAGCAAAAAGGCCAATAAACCAATACAATTTTTTAAATTAAAGTGTTTCATATAAAAGTATTAGAAAGTATTAAGATAAGATTACTTAATAAAACGAAAAGAGAAGATTTCATCTCTATTTCATAATTAAAGAACAAGTTTTATGTTTTCATTTGAATACATCTTATAAAAAGGTTAAACTTATGACGATATTAATTTATCTCAAAAATAAGCCTTTAGTGTTAATAAATACAAAAGAAAATGTAACATGTTACTAGTTAAAATGTAACATTTATATGATAAATTGTAATTAGATGATGTCTTAAATGTTACTTGTCTGTAAGTCAGTGCTTAAAACATATAAAATAATAGAATAATCGACTAATATTAGATTATAGAATTTATTCATTTTGATATTTAATATCTATACCTTTTTCTTGTTTTGCTGTACGACTAATAGAGTATGGTTCGACTTTGACTTTTCCTGTTATAAATTCGGGTATGTTATATGACTTCATCAGAAAAGTGTAGTAATCAGTATCTTTTTGTGGAAGAAGGAATGGTTTTGAAGCTTTTCCATCTTTGTTTATGTATGCTATGAAAGGTCTAGTGTATAGTCCGTCTAAACGTCTGCTACTGAATATAACCCATCTTCCATTACTGCTCCATGAATGATAGCTTTCTACGTCAGTGCTGTTTAATTCTGTAAGACATTCCGTTTTATTAGTTTTTATATTAATAAGATAAAGATCGGCATCTTTATGCCATATAGAGAAATTGCCATAGGAAGCCAATGTGAACATAAGGAATTTTCCATCGGGTGATACTCTTGGAAAAGATACACTTTTCCCGTTCTTTTTTGCATTGTATAATGTATCAACCTTGTTTCCAAATATTTGTTTTTCAGGATTATAACTTATAGAGCAAAGGCTATATTTAACCTTGTCATATTCGTTTGGCATATTTACTGTATCGGCCGAGCAAAAGTATAGAGTTTTTCCATCAGCCGAAAAAGCAGGAAAAGTTTCGAATGCTGCTGGAGATGACAATAATGGAGAACTTATTATATTTTGCTTATTTACATCGTATATCACAACGTCTGATGCATAATCCATTACCTCTATCCTATTCTTATCAGTAGTATGAAACATCTGTTTGGTATTGTTTACCGAGAAAGCCACGAAATTACCAGAAGGATGCCATGAAGGATAAACAAGGGCCGATATAGTTTGAGGAGTTTTGGTGTTATATTTCTTTATTTCACCTTTATCAATAATATAGGTTCCTCCATAATCTGTACGTATATGGAAAAGCATCTTTTCAGGATTACCTTTACAGAATGAATGACAATTCATACAGCCGTATCCTGTCATCTTATTGGTTATTATGGCGGTTTCTTCATAATTTTCAAGGCATCTTTGATATATTCCCATTTCGTTCCATGTTTCATATCCAGGTTCTATGAGACGATAAGCTATATAAGGATCAATCTTGTCTTTTTCCACATATATGTTGAATGGATTGTATTCTTCCCATTTTCCGTCTTTCTCAATTTGTAAGCGTATTTTAATTGATGTAGATGCATTTAGCAGCTTGTTCCAGTTATTTGCAGGGATTTTTATATTTCCATCTTTGTCTGTAATTTCAATAGTTATATCTCCGCTTTTTAATATTGCACGTACATTTGTGAAAATGCAGCTGTCGGGCATACAGAAGTTTAGCGGTGCAATGTTTATAGGTACGGTAACGTTTGCATAATCCGGTGAAATAGGAGGATTTTGCATGTTATAAAAATCGGGCTTTACACTATTAGAACAAGATGTAAATAATAAACATCCAATAATATATATATAGATTATTTTAGTCATGACCATAATTTTTTAGTTTGTAAATCTAAGGAAATACCATAAACTTTTCTTATCGGTAGATGGCTCTTGACAGAACTTATTAAAACGATCTATAACAGATTTATTTATATTATATTTGTCTAATGTTTCACTTTCGCCTTGAGCATAAAATATAATTCCTTCCTGAAAATATATGGGGAGTGTTTTGGGAAGAGCGGAGGTTCCATAGAACGTTGTGATGATTTTCATAAAACTGGTAAGATCTTTGGATAGAAGATAAAGTGAGCATAAATACTGTTGAGTAGCCGAGTGGGAAGGGTTACTAATAATTATATGTAAAAGATCATCGTCTAATCCTTTTATTCCCGAAAAACGGTTATCAGGAAATATGCATTTCCTTTTTGAACTTAACAATGAATCATTTGATATTGAGATTTCATTCCAAAGAAATTTCTTTTGAGATTTTGCCCAATTTTTATAGAAAAGAGTTGATTCAAGTATCTTTATATATTTTTGAGCTGTAGCATAATTGCCATATATGATGTTTATCTGGACCAGTCTTTTAAGCATTCTTGGAGAAAAATTTCCTACACTTTCATTTGCTTCGAATGCACTACGTTGTGATAGAGCCATATGCCCCATTGAAAAATATATGTCACTTAGCATTGCCGACAGATATGGAGTTTTATTGCCTTGTACATATATGCTTTGAATGTCGCGACATGGATATTCGAAAAGATGATCTCCTAACTCTCCTTTTTCGGCTAATGCCATATTAAGATAGTTCTGAAAAAGAAGATTCTTACTTGATGTTGATTCTACTTCGGATATAATGCTTTCCATATTTCCATTTCGCGAATATTGATCTATAATCTTGAATTTTTCATTGTCGACATCTATATAGTGTTTCATTCCATAAATAGCGAAAACTATTATAGCTGTTATTTCTGCGGTATATAGAATTGATTTTGATACTTGATTTTTTATCTTAATATGCTTAAGCAACAATCCTATAACTATTGATATTATTAACATTACCCATGGAAGCCACATAATGCTGGGTGCCTTAAGTCGTAGTGTAAAGTATCCTTCCGGTAAAAGAAGCGAATTTGTATTTCCTGAAAACCCTTTGTGCACTAAAATTAAAGCTAACGCGTATAATATAATAGGAGTTACAAGGTACCATATAATTTTTCTATAGTTACAGATTGAAGTGATTGTTATAATTAAAATGCAGTATAATGATGCAATAGGTCCGGCTATTATTAATAATAAAGGAGTACTTATATATATATATATAATTTTAATTCTATTGCTTCTTATTGTAATGGCAGCAATCAATAGTGCAAGCATTATAATAATCGCTATAATTTCACTATAGAAGAAATTTACGTTGAAACATAGAAATGAAAGTGCTATTGAAGGCAGAATACTTATAGGATAAAATCCAGTTTTGTGATTACAAATGTAAATAAGATGATCGGTCATGACCGATATTATTGTTAGCAATAATGAAGTAATTATAATGCCTGTCCATGGAATTGCAAAAAACTGAACTATAAATGAAGAAAGGAGATGTACTATTCCTCCGGGTTGTGATAGCACTTCTCTTATATAATGAAATGAGTATATGAAAGTGCTCCATTGTTCTAGATAAGAGAAGTTATAAGGGTTTATATTATAAAAATAGATTGACATTAAGCAACAGAATATAGTATAGAGTATCCCTATATATAATATTCTTTTTCCAATCTTCATATTCTTCATTTTATATATGTTTTTCAATGCAAACATATATAAAATATATGTTTAAATAATAAACTTTAAGAAATAAAGATTAAGTGTTATCTTTATTTTTTTAAGTTTTTGTAAATAGTTTATTTACTATACTTATAAAAGTCACATATATAGATTCTTATAAACGTTATTCTTTAATAATTCATTCATTAACAATTATATTGATATAAATAAGAATAGCTGCATCAAGCTCTTTTATTAACGTATGATGCAGCTATTTATGTTGTATGTATCCTCAACTAATAAATCTTTAGCAAGAATAATAATTTTTTATTTATTTTATATTTAGTACTACAGTCTGCATATTCTTATCGTCAGAACTATTTCCAACCATAATATCAAACTTGCCGGCACGTGTATTCATAGTATTGCTCTTGTTGTCCCACCATTCAAGCTGTTTAGGAGTAAGTTCAAGTTCTACGTTTACTATCTTTCCAGCAGGTATTGTAGTCCTTTTAAAAGCACGCAATTCTTTTATAGGACCGTTTGGATCTCCATGTCTCTTTATATAAAGCTGAACTACCTCATCCCCATCTTTCTTGCTTGCATTCTTTACAGGTACGGTAATGGTAACGTTCTCGTTATCCTTTATGCTATTTTTACTCATCTTTATCTTTCCATAAGTGAAATCCGAGTAACTTAAGCCATAACCAAAGGCAAATAATGGTTTTCCTTTGAAATATCTATAAGTACGTCCTGCCATGTTATAATCTTCAAAATCGGGTAACTGAGTATTGTTTTTATACATTGTTACCGGTAAACGTCCGCTAGGATTATAATCCCCAAATAATGCTTCTGCGACGGCTTTACCACCAGATTGTCCAGGATACCATGCTTGCATAATGGCATCACAGCTAGTTAATTCTGGTTCCATTGCTATTGGCGATCCTGAACAGTTTATGAAGATTATTTTCTTTCCAGAATCGTGTAGAGCTTTCAAAATCTCTCTTTGAATGGCAGGAAGTTCAATATCTGTGCGGTCACCACCTTTAAATCCAGGAAGATTAACTCCCATCTCCTCTCCTTCCAGTGTTGGCGATATGCCTCCCACGAAAATAACAGCATCACTATCTTTTACTTTATTTACAAGTTCCGGGATGTTTACTTCTTGTTTAAATCCTAAATCAAAATTAAGTTGTGCATCTCCACTTCTATACTGAAACTTTATTGTGATATCGTATTTTTTTTCCTTTGTTACAGGCATTGAGTATGTAAACTTTCTTCCTCCATGATTTGCACTGAATGTTTTGACTTCTTTCCCATCTACCTCTAGCTGAAGACTTCCTGAAAGGTAAAATTCGAATACTACATCGCCACTAGCAGGAGCAGTGAAAGTAGAATTGTATTTTGCACTGAAATCGGTAAGATTTACTCCTGGTGCAAAAACGGTTGCCCCAGAAGTACACAACTTGAATGGATTTGTAAGTTTGTTCTTTGCTATTGGTTCGCCTTTATAGTCTTTATTATTCCAATATTCGGCTGTAAATCCTTTACTGCCTTCTGAATTACAATCATTGAAAACGCTTTTTGTTATAGTTCTTTCTACCCAACTGCAGGCTGGATCATAAATAATTTCCGACTCTTGTCCTACAACTTGCTTTATTCCATCAAGTATAGTTATTGTAGAGTGAGGTGTTCCGTTATAATTACCCCATTGCATTACAGAATCGTTTGCATTTGGTCCCAATACTGCTATTTTACTAGTGTTCTTGTTTAATGGAAGAATATTATTCTTGTTCAATAACAGTGTAAGTGATTTTCGTGCAATATCTAGCGATAAAGAATCATTATGTGCAGAACCTACTACCGAGTATGGTATTTTTGTCCACGAAACTTTATCATTACTATCCATTTCTCCTAACTCAAATCTTGCTTTTAATAAGCGTTTTACCGCAACATCTATATCTTTTTCTTTTATAAGACCTTTCTTTACACTCTCTACAAGAGCTTTGTAGCTAGATCCACATTCCAGATCTGTTCCACTCAATACAGCACTTGCCGATGCAGATTCGGCGTCAGGATGTGTAAGATGTGCATTAGGACGGTAAAAATCGGCAATAGCACCACAATCAGATACTACTATGCCATCGTATCCCCATTCCTCACGTAAAATATGCATAAGAAGCTTGTCGCTACCACAACATGGCTTACCTTCGAATCGATTATATGCACACATTACCTCTTTTACTTTTGCATCTTTTACGAGTGCCTCGAAAGCTGGTAGATAGGTTTCGTACAAATCTCGTGGAGATAGTTTTTCTACATCAAAACTATGACGGTTCCATTCTGGTCCAGAATGTACTGCAAAATGCTTTGCACAAGCATGAAGTTTATCATATTTATTTCCGCTTCCTGTTCCTTGAAGTCCTTTTACAACATTGACTCCCAACACTGTTGTTAAGTATGGATCTTCTCCATAAGTTTCTATTCCTCTACCCCATCTTGGGTCACGGTATATATTAACATTGGGTGTCCACATAGTAAGTCCTTGATATCTGTTATACTCTCCTTCGGAAGATGAAAGAGCATTTTTTGCGCGTGCTTCGTCCGAGACTGCTGTAAATATATTGAATATAGCATCCGGATCAAAAGCAGCAGCCATTCCAATTGGTTGTGGAAAAACTGTAGCATATCCACTTCTTGCAACTCCATGTAATGCTTCATTCCACCAATTATATGGTTTTATTCCTAATCTTTCAATAGGTTTTGAGGTATCCATCATTAATGATACCTTTTCTTCAATAGTTAATTGCTTAAGCAAATCTTCGGCTCTTTGTTCGGGAGATAGATTACTGTCTTTGTAAAGAGATTGAGCGAAACATCCTCCTATAAATAGGCTAAATGCCGCTAAAGCTAAAAATCTGTGTTTCATAGAGATAAATTGTTATTAAGTTTACAATGCAAAAATAACAATGTATTTTATTTTTTATGTGTATTTATTGTGTAATTATATGGTAGTTATTGTTTTTTATACAAAAAGTAATTATTGGAAATATATTTATAGAGATGTCTAAAATAGAAAAGCTTATATTAAACGACATGAGCTCGGTATTATGCCGAGCTCATGAACTTGTAAGTAGTCCTATGTGCAGACCACTATCTATCCGTAGTATATTTCTTATATAATAAATGATTATTTATAATCCTTCCAGTCTATAAGTCTCATATCTCCTTTTTTATTTAGGGTATCGTGCATTCCTAGTGCAGCCGATACACAATGAGGTGTTTGGCCTTTTGAAGACATTTTTACATAGTCCCACAATATATTTTTATAATCTGGATGTGCACAATTTTCTATTATAGCTCTAGCACGTTCTATGGGACCTTTTCCACGTAAATCGGCAACTCCCTGTTCGGTTATAACTATGTTTACGGAGTGTTCATTATGATCGTGATGTGATACCATAGGAACAATTGAACTAATCTTTCCTTCTTTTGCAATAGAAGGACAAGTAAATATTGAAATATAAGCATTTCTTGTAAAGTCTCCCGACCCTCCTATTCCATTCATCATTCTTGTACCTCCTATATGAGTAGAATTTATGTTTCCATAAATATCTGCTTCAATAGCTGTATTTATTGATATTACTCCAAGACGACGAATTACTTCTGGATTGTTTGATATTTCTGACTGACGTAGAAGCAGTTTATCCTTGAAGAAATCTATATCACTATATATTCCTTGCAGACACTCGTTGGTAACAGTCAATGAACATGTACTTCCAAACTTAACTCTTCCCTGACGTATTAAGTCAACTACTGCATCTTGTAATACTTCTGTATACATTTCAAATGCAGGAATTGTTTTTTCTCGGCCTAATGCACCTAGAACTGCATTTGCGATATTCCCTACTCCACTCTGTAAAGGCAAGAATGTAGCAGGAATTATTCCTCTTTTCATGTCGGCTGCAAGGAAATCGGCAACATTCTGTCCAATTTGATCCGTTACAGGATCTGGTGCAGTAAAAGAACGTGCTTCATCTGGCTTGTTCACCTCTACTATTCCTATAATCTTTCTAGGATCTATTTGTACATAAGGAAGACCTATTCTATCACTAGGTTTATAAATTGGAATTTCTTTTCTGTAAGGAGGATCAAGTGGTTCATATACATCATGAAGCCCCATCATATTTTTGCTATGTGCCGAATTAAGTTCAATAATAACCTTGTCGGCTAGTCTTGCAATGGTTGGTGCAATACCTCCTGCAGCAGTAAGATATACTTTACCGTCAGGTGTAATTTCGCATGCCTCAATTATTGCCACATCTACTTTGCCTAAAAATCCATAACGAACTTCCTGGGCCATCTGCGAAAGGTGAATATCGTTATATTCTATTTCTCCGTTGTTTACAGCTTTACGAAAATCAGAATTGGTTGTATAAGGTGCACGGTAACGAATAGCTTTGGCTCTTGATAGTATACCATCAGTAGCATCTCCAGTAGAGGCTCCTGTAAATATACCAATCTGAAAAGGATTACCTTTTGCATGTTCCTCTTCTGCAATTCTTGCTATCTCAGGTGTCACGGCTTTAGGTGTTCCTGCCGGAGTAAATCCGCTAAGACCTATATTAAAGCCATGTTTTACATAACTTGCAGCTTCTGCTGCGCTAATAAGATTAAATCCCATGATGTTTAAAAGTGTTTCTATTTATAGTATAACTTTAGTATTTTTTATTGAATATCTCTGAATATATGAAAGCTTTTCGTGCTTCTTTTACATTTTCAAGCGAAATATTTTTTACTGATCGTGATATATTATTTCTTTCTACTTCTGTATTTTCGGTAGATTTTTCTAATTGGTAATCATTTAATGACTTACTTTTATTAATTTCATTATTTATAAACGGACTCTTTTCTTTATGCACAGTTTGTACATTCTTCTTTATTGGTTGTGCTGTTTTTACATTAGACGAACCGAAAGCTTTTGATATATAGCGTAATATCACTACTGTAATAACTCCGAGTATAAGAAAAATCTGAATAATTTCCATAATCTTTCATTTATTTTTAATACGAGCCAAAGTTATAAAATAATTTGAATGATGTGATAAAATGAGATAATAAATGGATAAGAGGAAAGGAAGAGAGCTTCACAGCTGTCTTCCTCTATTATTTTAACCTAAACCTTAACTATGAAAAAATCTAATGTTTTTCTGGTGCAAATATATGTTTAATAAATTTAATAAAGAGAGACTAAATAAAAATTTATTTAATGATTATAATATTTTAACAATTATAGTTTGAAATAATTATATATGTTTTTCTTTAAAAATAATATATTATTAAATGCTATAATATAAATATTAAAATTATAGGGTTTAATTACAAATTATATATTATTTAATTAAGGTGGTATTGGAGATGTTAATTTTTACACTGATTTATTTTATAAGAATGAAGAAGTTGTTTAACGCAGTGAAACTGATTATTCAAGAATTGTGAGTATCTTTGCACTCTATTATTAATTTAAAGAATATATGAAAGAAACGACAGGAGTAGACTTTAAATCTGCAACTGAACAAGACAATAGAAAATTGTTCATTGAGACTTATGGATGCCAGATGAATGTGGCAGATAGTGAAGTTATTGCATCAGTAATGCAAATGGCCGGATATAGTGTATGTGAAACCTTGGAAGAGGCAGATGCAGTATTTATGAATACCTGTTCTATTAGAGATAATGCTGAACAGAAAATTCTTAATCGTCTAGAATTTTTCCACTCTTTAAAGAAAAATAAGAAAAAGAATCTTATAGTAGGAGTGTTGGGGTGTATGGCCGAACGTGTAAAGGAAGATCTTATAGAAAATCATCACGTAGATTTAGTAGTAGGACCAGATGGCTATCTTACTTTGCCTGATCTAATTGCTGCTGTTGAAGCAGGCGAGAAGGCAATAAACGTAGAGCTTTCTACCACTGAAACTTATCGAGAAGTTATTCCTTCAAGAATTTGTGGAAATCATATTTCAGGATTTGTTTCAATAATGCGAGGATGTAATAATTTTTGCCATTATTGTATTGTGCCTTATACACGAGGACGTGAAAGAAGCCGTGATGTAGAAAGTATTCTTAATGAGGTTAAGGACCTTCAAAACAAAGGTTATAAGGAAATTACTCTTCTCGGGCAGAACGTAAACTCATATCGTTTTGAAAAGGATGAATCTGTAATAACATTTCCTATGCTGCTTAAGATGGTAGCCGAAGCAGCTCCTAAAGTAAGAATCAGATTCACTACATCTCACCCTAAGGATATGAGTGATGAGACTTTACATGTAATAGCCGAAACGTCTAATGTGTGTAAGCATATTCATCTTCCGGTACAGAGTGGCAGCAGTCGTATACTTAAATTGATGAACCGCAAATATACTCGTGAATGGTATCTTGAAAGAGTAGAAGCTATAAGAAGGATTGTTCCTGGATGTGGCTTGAGTACAGATATATTTTCTGGTTATCATTCTGAAACAGAAGAAGATCATCAGGAATCTCTTTCTTTAATGAAGATATGTGAATATGACTCTGCTTTTATGTTCAAATATTCTGAGCGTCCGGGTACATATGCCTCAAAAAATCTACCAGATGATGTCCCTGAAGAGATAAAAATTCGTCGTCTTAATGAAATCATTGATCTTCAGAATAAACTTTCGGCCGATAGTAACAGAAGTGATATTGGAAAGACTTTTGAAGTTTTGGTAGAAGGAGTTTCTAAGCGCTCTAAAGATCAGTTGTTTGGCCGTACTCAGCAAAATAAAGTGGTAGTATTTGATAGAGGAAGTCATCGAATAGGTGATTTTGTCAACGTTAAGATAACCGACTCAAGTTCGGCTACCTTAAAAGGTGAAGAAGTTTTTAACTAAATATTTAAAATGGATTGCTTTTTAAGGGCAATCCATTTTAAATTTAAGTAAATCGTTAATTCTGTTGTGGCATTATAATCCAAAGGATAAGATATATTATTATTCCCGAAAATGCCGTACAAACAGTAGCTATTGCATATATTGCTCTTACAATAGTTGGATCCCATCCAAAATAATTAGCAATTCCACCACATACTCCGCCTATTATTCTATTATTTGAGCGCATCAGTTTTTTACTTTCCATAGAACTATCTATTAATGTTTTTTTGCAAAATAAAGAAAATATAAATACTTTGTTAAAAGATTACTCTTAAAAGTCCTTAAAGAAAAATGCTTATGATTTATTTTATTTGTTAATTTGTAGCAAATTAGGGAATAAAGTGAATAGACTCGTCATTAATATTTGCCCTTTATGTGGGGGATGCCATTTCGATCATGCTATGAGTTGCATAGATCACTATGCTTCGGGCGAAAAATTCGATTTGCTTCGTTGTGATAAATGTGGGTTTATGTTTACCCAAAGTGTGCCCGATGAGAATGAGATTGGACGATATTATGAAACTCCCGATTATATATCTCATTCAGACACTTCTAAAGGAGTTATGAATAATGTCTATCATCATGTTCGTAAATTCATGCTTCATAAAAAATCTACTCTTGTAAAAAGAGTTACCGGATTAAGTAAAGGTTCAATTCTTGATATTGGTACAGGTACCGGATATTTCAGCAATGAAATGAAAAGAGTAGGATGGGAGGTAAGTGCTATAGAGAAAAGTGAACAGGCACGTGATTTTGCACGAAGACATTTTGGCATTGAAGTAGATGATGATAAAGCTATAAATAGTTATTTGCCGGCAACGTTCGATGCAATAACCTTATGGCATGTAATGGAACATTTGCAACATCTTGACGAGACTTGGGAGATACTAAGTTCGATATTGAAAAATAAAGGTTCTCTAATTATAGCTGTCCCTAATCCTTCATCTTATGATGCCTCTAAATATAAGGAAATGTGGGCGGCATATGATGTTCCTCGTCATTTATGGCATTTTACACCAGATGTAATTAGACAGATGGGAGAGAAGCACGGTTTTTTACTGAAACAGATACTTCCAATGCCTTTCGACGCATTTTATGTATCAATGCTTAGCGAAAAATATAAGAAAAATAAGGATTCTTTTATAAAGGGGTTATTTGTAGGGTCATGTGCGTGGATATCTGCGCTATTTGACAAAGAACGAAGTAGCTCTCTTATTTATGTATTTATAAAGAAATAGTAATGAAAAAGAAATCTACATCTTTTTTTGACATGCAATTCATTATTTCAAGCATAAGTACAATGCTTGTACTTTTGTTACTTGGGATGGTTGTGTTTTTTGTACTTTCAGCGAAAACGCTATCTAGTTATGTAAAGGAGAATATCAGCTTCTCTGTTTTGCTGAGTGATGACATGAGTAGAAAACAGGCAATGGAGTTTCAGAAAGCATTAAATAAAGAGAGTTTCGTAAAGGGTACTACGTATATTTCTAAAGAAGATGCATTGAAAGAGCAGACTGTGGCAATGGGTACTGATCCTGCCGAATTTCTTGGGTATAATCCTTTTACATCTTCGTTGGAAATAAATCTAAATGCAGATTATGCCAACAAGGATAGTTTGCAATGGATAGAAAAAATTATTAAAAGTAATAAGCAGGTTCTTGAAATAAACTATCCCAATGATTTGCTTGAGATGGTAAACAGTAATATTCGTAAAATAAGCATAGTTTTGCTTTCTTTGGCAGCTTTACTCACTCTTATATCTTTTGCACTTATAAACAATACTATACGCCTTGCTATATATTCCAAACGATTTATAATAAATACAATGAAGCTAGTTGGTGCTAAATGGAGTTTTATTAGAAAACCTTTCCTTGTAAAGAATATATGGATTGGAATAACGGCAGCTATACTGGCCGACTCCTCCTTGTTGGGGATGGCTTATGGTCTGATAAGATACGAGCCTGAACTAATATATATTGTTACCCCATTAAATATGATTATAATGATGGGTTCCGTATTTGGATTTGGCGTGTTGATTACTTTTTTGTGCGCTTATATATCTATTAATAAGTATTTGCGTATGACTGCAAATGCATTGTATTACATTTAATTAAAAATTATATGGATAGAAGAAAATTGGCATTCGATAAAATGAATTTCATTTTACTTGCAATAGGAATGATTATTATTATTGCAGGATTTATTTTAATGACAGGCCCATCGTCAAGTGAAACTGCTTTTGAGCCTGATATATTCAGTGTAAGGAGGATAAAAATAGCACCGGCGGTATGCTTCTTTGGTTTCATATTCATGATATATGGAATATTGCATAAAGCGAAAGATAAAGAAATTGATAACACACAGGAAAATTAATAAGAAATGAATTGGTTTGAAGCATTAATCCTTGGACTTATTCAGGGGTTTACAGAATATCTTCCAGTAAGTAGCAGTGGGCATCTGGCGATAGTTTCTCACTTGTTTGGTATACAGGGGGAGGATAACCTAACATTTACAATTGCTGTTCATGTAGCAACAGTTTTAAGTACATTGGTTATTTTATGGAAAGAAATAGACTGGATATTCAAGGGACTGTTTAAGTTCGAGATGAATCCTGAAACTAAATATGTACTTAATATTGTTGTTTCTATGATACCAATAGGTATAATAGGTGTATTTTTTAAGGATTATGTAGAAGAAATATTTGGTTCTGGATTGTTAATAGTAGGATGTATGCTTTTGGTCACAGCTTTTTTGCTTACTTTCTCTTATTATGCCAAACCAAGAGTAAAGGAAAATATCAGTTTGAAAGACGCTTTTATTATAGGTCTTGCGCAGGCATGTGCCGTTCTTCCTGGATTGTCGCGTTCTGGTTCAACAATTGCAACCGGATTGATTTTGGGTGACAATAAGGCTAAGTTGGCTCAATTCTCATTTCTTATGGTTATTCCTCCTATTTTGGGAGAGGCATTGCTGGATGGAATGAAAATAATAAAAGGAGCATCACAAGCAAGTTCTGATATGCCGTTGGCCTCACTGATCGTTGGTTTTTTAGCAGCATTCATAGCAGGTTGTTTTGCCTGCAAATGGATGATTAATATAGTAAAAAAAGGAAAATTGGTTTATTTTGCAGTCTATTGTGCCATAGTAGGTATTATTACAATAGTTTGCTCATTGATTTGATTGGATGAATTTTAAAGAAGGAGAAGTTTTATACTTTGACAAGCCTCTTACGTGGACTTCGTTTGCGGTAGTCAATAAAATAAGATATCAGCTCTGTCGTAAGCTGGGAGTGAAAAAACTAAAGGTAGGTCATGCCGGAACACTAGATCCTTTGGCTACAGGAGTAATGATTATCTGTACTGGAAAGGCTACTAAGAGAATAGAAGAGTTTCAGTATCAAACTAAAGAGTATATAGCAACAATACAGCTTGGAGCTACTACTCCGTCGTATGATCTTGAAAAAGAGATAGATGCTACATATCCTGTAGAACATATTTCGAAAAAAATGGTTGAAGAAGTACTTAAGACTTTCATTGGGAGCATAGAACAAATTCCTCCAGCCTTTTCGGCATGTAAGATTGATGGAACGCGCGCATACGATCTTGCAAGAAAAGGCAAAGAAGTAGATCTTAAGGCAAAAACTCTTGTTATAGATGAGATAGAGCTTATTGATTGTAATTTACCTGAAATAAAGATTAGGGTAGTTTGCAGCAAGGGAACTTACATAAGAGCTTTGGCTAGAGATATCGGAGAGGCACTGCATAGCGGGGCACATCTTACGGGATTGATAAGAACCAGAGTAGGAGATATTACACTTGATGATTGTATGAAAGTGGAAACATTTCCCGAATGGCTTAATGCGCAAAATATAGAAATAATAAATGAATAAGGAAAAATAAGATGAAACTGTCGCAATTTAAATTTAAACTGCCGGAGGAAAAGATAGCTTTTCATCCGACAACTTATAGAGATGAATCACGCCTTATGGTGGTACATAAATCAACAGGCGAGATTGAACATAGAATGTTTAAGGATATTCTTGACTATTTTGATGATAAAGATGTGTTTATCTTTAATGATACGAAAGTTTTTCCAGCCCGTTTGTATGGTAATAAAGAGAAGACAGGCGCAAGAATTGAAGTTTTCTTGCTTCGTGAATTAAACGAGGAACTGCGCTTGTGGGATGTATTGGTTGATCCGGCTCGTAAAATCCGTATAGGAAATAAGCTTTACTTTGGCGAAGATGATTCTATGGTTGCCGAAGTTATTGACAATACAACCTCTAGAGGACGTACACTACGTTTCCTTTATGATGGTCCGCATGATGAATTCAAAAAAGCTCTTTATGCTCTTGGAGAACCACCGTTGCCAAGTTTTATAGATCGTGAAGTTGAACCGGAGGATGTTGAACGTTTCCAGACTATTTTTGCAAAGAATGAAGGTGCTGTAACTGCTCCAACTGCCGGATTGCATTTTAGCCGCGAACTTATGAAGAGAATGGAGATAAGAGGTATAGAGTTTGCATATATAACTCTACATGCCGGCTTAGGTAATTTTCGCGATATTGATGTAGAAGATCTTACTAAACATAAGACTGATTCAGAACAGATGGTTATTAATCAGGAAGCTTGTAAATTGGTAAATACGGCTAAGGATAATAACCGAAATGTATGTGCCGTTGGAACAACAGTGATGCGTGCTATAGAAACTGCGGTAGGTACTGATGGACATCTTAAGGAGTTTGATGGATGGACAAACAAGTTTATCTTTCCTCCATATGATTTCAGTGTTGCAAACAGCATGATAAGCAATTTTCAGATGCCTTATTCAACATTGCTAATGCTGGTATGTGCCTATGGTGGTTATGATTTGATTATGCATGCTTACGAAGTAGCATTAGAGGAAGGTTATCGCTTTGGAACCTATGGTGATGCTATGCTTATTCTTGAAAAATAATAATGGCAACAGTTTATCTTGGTTTAGGAACAAACTTAGGTGATAAAGAAGCTAATATCAAGGCTGCTGTTAACGAAATAAACAAGCGGATAGGGAAGGTAACTTCTCTTTCCGCTTTTTATGTTACAGAACCTTGGGGTTTTGTTTCTGATAATACATTTTTGAATGCTGCATGTTGCGCTGATACATATCTATCAGCTTTTGAAATACTAAATATAACACAAGAGATAGAGAAGGAGTTAGGAAGATTAAAAAAAAGTTTTGATAATAATTATAGTGATCGTATTATAGATATAGACATACTTTTGTATGATGATATAATTATTAATACTTCTGAACTAATTATACCTCATCCTTTAATGACAGAAAGGAGTTTTGTCATGGAACCACTTATAGAAATAGCTCCATATACAATTCATCCTATTCTAAAAAAATGTTTGAAAGATATTTAAGTATTATTGGTTTAATTGTCTTGTAATTATTATTACAACAAGCTACTTTATATTGTAGATAGATTTATTTTGAGGTCTTGATTTTGAGCTCATGATCTTAAAATATTATAATTTCTTATTTTATCAATAATATTTAGTTATAAACTATATATAGGAATTTTAACCATAGATGTATAGCTTATTCATCTATGGTTTTTCTTACTTATTCTATTCATATGTCTTATTTTATGGTATATTTGCGTATAAAAGTCGTTTTAGACAAATTGTAATGCAAACTACTAATTAATGAATACACATAACACAATCATAAATATATTATTTACTGTATTATTTATTTGTTTATATTCTTGTACAGAAAATACATCAAACTCTTTCTTTATTAAAATAGCAGAAAATTATATAGATAAAGGAGATAAGTATATAGCTAATATAAGTGCGGATACTTTAGCAATTGCAGCCAATGAATATTTACATACTAGAGATAAACATGATAGAAACTATTTTATTGTAAGACAGATGATAGTTATATCTTACTTTAAAAATAAAGAGTATGATAATGCATTGAAAGTTATAAAGAGTACTGAGAAAGTCCACGAATTAAATAATTTTGATGATATTAAGTGCAGATATAATTTCTTACGCGCACGAGGAGAACAGTTAAAAGGGAATAATGAAGAAGCCATCATTTATTACAAGAAATGTATTGAAATTGCATCATATGTAAAAAATAATGAGCTATATATTGCTTCTACTGTGGCAGATGCAATGTTATATACCATGAATATATATCAAACAATAGGAAGATACAGAGATTGTGTAACTTATCTTGAATCATTAAATAATAAATCTGTTAATTTTATAAGAAATTATTGCTACAGAGATCTTCTCTCAATTCTTGCGTATTCTTATTATAGAGCAGACATGATGAAGGATTCAGAAAATATGATACGTAAAGCTCTTGATATTAAATGCGATAATTATACTTCTGAAAAGCTTTTTAGAGACTATTCTTATGCAGGAGCTATATTTTACGCAAATCCACAAGCTCAGGATAAGGTTATAGAGTATAGTAAGAAAGCTATACATGAGGCAGAAAAAGCCAATCTTACAAGAGGCTTACAATGGACTACAACTATGTTAGGAGGAATTTACCAGAAGATGGGTAAGATGGACGATGCGATAAATTTGTATAATTATAGCTTGGATATAGCCTTCAAAAATAAAGATATCTCAGGTGAAGTTAATGCTTACAATTCACTTGCTTCATTATATTTATATTGGAATTTTACTGAGCATGCCAATGAATATGCAGACAAGGGGATTATTAAAACAATTGAGATAAAAGAAAAAAATCCATCTCTTGTAGGAAATGTTTTTATGATGAAGGGAAACGTTATGAAGCAGATGGATCTTCCCGATTCTGCAATGTATTATTGGGGAAAAGCGGATAGCTGCTTCTTAAACTTACCATATAATATTGGAACGGTCGATCTTGACAAACAGATAGGTTCTTTTCTTGTAGATAACTATTCAGACAGTAGAATGAATGATGGTATGAGAAGACTTATTCGTATAACAGATAATGATTATACAGGATATAACAGGGCTATTGCTTTCTTTAACCTAGCCAAAGGATATATAAAACAGAACAATACTTCAAAGGCTGAGATAATGCTCGACAGTATGTATGTAATACTAAATAAACCCAAGGAACCTGTATATATACCAGAAGCCTATCGTTTTGCCTTTAATTATTACATAAAAGGGAATAATATAAAAAATATCAAGCGATATTCAGAGTCATTTATAAGAGAATCTGACTTTATGCTTAATGATAATATTTCCAAGAAGGTTACAGAAGCTATGATTCAGTACAAGACAGAAAAGAAAGAGCAACAACTTCTTTTGGCTGAATCTGAACTTAATAATAAAGAGTTAAGAATTATAATATATACTATCACATCAATTGCTCTTACTCTTCTTTTGGTTGGATTAACTATGTTTTTTATATATAAAAGAAAATTATATAGAACACGACGTAAATTAAGTGAGAAGAAAATTTCTGATTTGATAAATAAAATAGAAGAGGTTAACAAGGATAAACATAAGGTTGAAATTACATTAGATGAATTTCTTTCAGATAATGATAATTATAATAGGGCAGTGGCTGTTGTTTCTGAAATGTTAAGGACCGATGGAGAAAGCATATTTAGAACTAAATTCTCAAGGCTTTATCCATCTTTTATTCCATCTTTGCGTAATCACATTCCAAATATAACTCAGCGTGAAGAAATTCTATCTATGCTTATTGTTCTTGACCAGACTACCGAGCAAATTGTGGATATTTTATGTATAGAAAAGACAAGTGTAAATATGGCAAGACACAGATTAAGAAAGAAAATAGAAATATCAAAAGAAGACTCTCTTGAAGATTTTTTAAAGTCTATGATGTAGTTAATACTTATACATAATGTAATAAATGGATTCTTATTATCACATATTTCGTTACTCTTCTCTTACTAATAGAATATATTTTTAATCATGAAAAAATATTTCTTTAGCTATTTAATAGGTTGTTTATATGGAATGGTAAAAATAATTATTTTTTTTTCTTTATAGGCGAAGCTTCTTTCATGCGAACTATGCTTACGATGGCTGCTCCTAAGGCAAAGATGATAGCCATGAATATACAAGATTCCGATCTGTGTCCTACTGGAAATATATTAAACAAGAAAGCTACCAAAGTAGTACCTACCGTTTGTCCTACAAGTCGTGCCGATCCTAACATACCACTCGCTCCTCCACTTCTCTGAGGAGGTGCAGAAGATACTATTGTTACATTATTAGGAGTCTGAAATAGTCCGAATCCGAATCCACACAATGCCATTCGCCATATTATATTTACTGAAGAAGGATTGGAAGGAAGAATATACAATAGAAATAGTCCAGCTGCAAATAGCGACATCCCTAAGGCACCCAGCAGTCCTGGGTGAACTTTCTCTACCAAACGTCCCGCAAGAGGTGCCGATATAATGCTTGCCAGTGGCCATGGAGTAAGTAATAGCCCTATCTCTACAGGGTTATAATGTAACACATTCTGCATAAAGAAAGGCAATGAAATCATAGCTAGCATTTGTGCAGCAAAAGATGCTATAGAGGTACAGATTGAGAATGTGAAAATAGGTATTTTAAGAAGGTCTACCGGTAGTAATGGAGCAGGCCTGCTTAATTCGCGCTTTACAAATAAGTATCCTATAACTATGAATAGTATTGTTTCTATTATAATGAGGGTGTAATTTTCGGAATGTGCTAATCCATCTAATGCAAATATAAATAATCCAAAGGTAAGAGCATTCATAACCGCCCCTGCAATATCAAACTTGTGACTCATGAGGTGGGTATTTTTAGGCAATAACTTCTTGCCCATAATGAATGCAACAATTCCTATAGGTACATTTATAAGGAATAGCCAATGCCAACTTGCTATGGCAAGAATGCTGCCCGCTATTGATGGTCCTGCAGCTGCAGATACTGCTATTACCATAGCATTAATTCCCATACCTCTTCCAAGTACCTGCGGAGGATAAATTAGTCGGATTAAAGCTGGATTTACACTCATTATAGCGGCAGCTCCAAATCCCTGAATCACCCTAGCAGTGGTTAGCGTAGCAAATGAATCACAAAATGCGCATGCTAAAGATGATAATGTAAAAACGCTAACTCCTACTAGAAAAACCTTTCTATAGCCCACAATCTCACCAACTGCAGCAAATGCCAGCAAACTAATTGTTATAACCAATTGATAAGCGTTTACAATCCATATAGAAGTAGCAGGAGAAATGTCAAAACTCTCTGTAAGTGTAGGAAGAGCGATATTCATTATCGTTCCGTCAAGTACAGACATTATTATAGCAAGAAGTACGGCTATTATGCCTATATATTGTTTCGGTATAAAAAGAATTTTATCTTTATTCATGGTGTAAAGATAACGCAAATTAAACTCTGTTAGTTTTAAATCTTCTAAATAATTTTGTATATATAATATTCATATTAAGATTTATATATATCTTTGCACTGTTAAAACAGTGGAGAGATTTGAGTAGCTTGCAACCACGGAAAAAAATGCTAAAACATATTGATTTCCTTTCTGATTATTTCTACTCTCACTACTTCCCATAAGTTTATAACGAATTGATTTTTAGTTTTACTACTTAATTTAAATTCAAAATGGGATATTTATTCACATCCGAATCGGTGTCTGAAGGACACCCCGACAAAGTGGCCGATCAAATATCGGACGCTGTACTTGATAAACTGTTGGCTTACGACCCCAGTTCTAAAGTAGCTTGCGAAACTCTGGTAACTACAGGACAAGTAATACTAGCCGGAGAGGTGAAAACTAATGCCTACATCGATTTACAACGCGTAGCACGTGAAGTAATAAACCGCATTGGTTATACTAAAAGCGAATATATGTTCGATGGCAATTCATGTGGCGTTTTTTCGGCAATTCATGAACAGAGTGCCGACATAAACCGTGGAGTTGAACGCGAAGACCCTATGAATCAGGGAGCGGGCGATCAGGGTATGATGTTTGGTTATGCTACTAACGAGACAGAAAATTACATGCCTCTTTCACTTGATCTTTCTCATAAACTTCTTATGGTACTTGCCGAAATACGTCGTGAAGGTAAAGAAATGACATATCTTCGTCCAGATGCAAAGAGTCAGGTAACTATAGAATATGATGATAATGGCAAGCCGGTACGTATTGATACAATTGTTGTTTCTACTCAGCATGATGAGTTTGTAACACCCATCAATGACTCAAAAGAGGCTCAAATAAAAGCAGATGAAGAAATGCTTGCTAAGATACGTAAGGATGTTATAGAAATCCTTATTCCACGTGTTAAAGCAGAGATTCATAATGAAGAGATCCTAAATCTATTTAATGATAAGATTACTTATCATGTAAATCCTACAGGAAAGTTCGTTATAGGAGGTCCTCATGGAGATACCGGTCTTACAGGTCGTAAGATAATAGTAGATACTTACGGAGGTAAAGGTGCTCATGGTGGTGGCGCTTTCTCGGGAAAAGACCCAAGCAAGGTAGACCGCAGCGCAGCATATGCAGCACGTCATATAGCAAAGAATATGGTGGCAGCAGGAGTTGCTGATGAGATGCTTGTACAGGTTTCGTACGCAATCGGGGTTGCTCGTCCTATAAATATATATGTAGATACTTACGGACGTAGCAATGTTAAGATGAACGATGGCGAAATAGCCAAAAAGATAGATCAAATATTCGATCTTCGCCCTAAAGCCATTGAAGAACGTCTAAAACTCCGTAACCCTATATATGAAGAGACTGCATCGTATGGTCATATGGGACGCGAACCAAAAATCGTAACAAAGAAATACGATTCTCAGTATCATGAACCTCTTTCTGTTGAGGTTGAACTGTTTACATGGGAAAAACTTGATTACGTAGATAAGATAAAAGAAGCGTTTAATCTATAATAAAACATGGTTCTTACGACGGGCAGTCATATCAGCGGGCTGCCCGTATTTTTTTCTTATGGTTATGAATATAATAAAGAATGTATGTGTATATAGTGCATCGAGTACTAAGATAGACCGAAAATATTTCGATGTAGCACATGAATTGGGTACATTGCTGGCAAGGAATAATATTAACCTTATAAATGGTGCAGGATGTTTGGGGTTAATGAACGAAACATCTCAGGCTTGTTTGGAGGCTGGAGGTACTGTAACAGGAATAATACCACATTTCATGGTGGAGCAAGGGTGGCATCATAAAGGTCTTACAAGGTTGATTGAAACCAAAGATATGCATGAACGCAAGCAGATGATGGCCGACATGTCCGATGCCGTAATAGCCCTGCCTGGAGGATGTGGCACTTTGGAAGAACTTCTAGAGATAATAACATGGAAGCAGCTAGGAATATATCTAAATCCAATAGTAATACTTAATGTAGAAGGATTCTATGATCCTTTGCTTGAAATGCTCGAGAAAACAATCCAAGAAAGATTCATGCGGCGTCAGCATGGAGAAATATGGATGGTTGCAAATTCTCCTGAAGAAGCCATAAATTTTCTTTATACAACTCCTGTATGGAATAAAGAAATACGTAAATTTGCAGCAATATGAATCAATATTGCCGTCCGGGAACAACATATCTCTTCAAAAATTATAGCGACTATCAGGAAAATGTCTATAATGCATTAGAGGAACAACTGCATCGAACTACTACGCAGCAAGGCATGGTAGGCGAGGTTATTCCTTATCAACTACGTTCTGACTGGATGGTAACTACTCTTATATTCATCTGCTTCATACTTATTTCTTATGTACTAATGAGAGGCAGTAAATATATAGAAAATCAGTTTACCTCTTTTTTCTCACAGAAGGAAAGGAATGGTCTCTTTAATGTTAGTACCTCTTCCGAAGTAAGGTATAAGATAGTTCTAGTAATACAAACATGTATGCTGTCAGGGTTTTGTATATACGACTATTTTTCGGATGTTAATCTATATCTATTCTCAATAATACCACATTATCTATTGTTAATTTTATTTATCGTTGAGGTAGCTTTATATGTGTTAATAAAATGGTTGGCATATACTTACGTTAACTGGATATTTTTTTACAAAATTAAAAGAAAAATCTGGATAGACTCCTTTTTTAGTGTAATTGTGTGGTGTGGATTTCTTCTATTTCCGATTGTATTATTAATTATATATTTTGATTTATATCCTCAAATTTCTGCCTATTTATTGCTTATCGTGATAATTATTGCTAAAATATTACTGTTTTATAAGTGTTTTAGTAACTTTTTTAATAAGTTTTATGGCATATTCCATTTAATTCTGTACTTTTGCGCCCTAGAAATTGTCCCTGATCTTCTTTTGTGGAAGGGTATCATTTTAGCGAATAAAAGTTTGGTTTTAAATTTTTAGTACATTGAAAATAAAGAAAGTCCTCGTGTCTCAGCCTAAGCCGACTTCAGAGAAGTCGCCTTACTATGATATAGCTGAAAAATACGGCGTTAAAATAGTTTTCCGTCCGTTTATAAAAGTAGAGAGCTTATCGGCTAAAGAATTTAGACAGGAAAAAGTCTCAATTCTAGAACATACTGCAGTGATTTTTACATCACGTCATGCAATTGATCATTTTTTCGGTTTGTGTAATGAACTACGTATTACAGTTCCCGAAACTATGAAATACTTCTGTAATTCAGAAGCTATTGCACTGTATATTCAAAAATATGTACAATATCGCAAACGTAAGGTATTTTTTGGCGCTACAGGTAAATTTGCCGATTTGGTACCTACAATAATTAAGCACAGTGGCGAAAAATATCTCGTTCCTATGTCCGATGTACATAATGACGAAATAAAAGATATTCTTGATGCAAAGAAGATTCAGCATACCGAAGCTGTTATGTATCGTACGGTAAGCAATGACTTTACTCCTGAAGAAGAATTTGATTATGATATGCTTCTTTTCTTCAGTCCTGCCGGAATAACTTCTCTTATTAAGAATTTTCCTAATTTTGAACAGGGCGATATTGCAATAGGATGTTTTGGACCTGCTACTGCAAAAGCAGTTAAAGATGCAGGCTTGCGTCTTGATTTAGAAGCTCCTACAGTAGAGGCTCCTTCAATGACAACTGCTCTTGATAAATTCATAAAAGCACGAAACAAGAATTAATTTATAATTAATACTATACTTACCGAGAGTTTTGCATCAATAAAGTTATAACTTTGTGATTCGAAACCCTCGGTTTTTTATATATTTACCATATGGAAGAAAAAAGATATACATTGCGTAAGGCTGAAAGAGTTAACAGCAAGACAGTAATTGACAAACTGTTTGGCGGAGGAAACAAATCTTTCGCTTCTTTTCCCTTGCGGGCCGTATATATGTATACAACTCCCGAAGAGAGTGAAAGCGAAGTTTCCATATTGATAAGTGTACCAAAGAAAAGATTTAAGCGTGCCGTAAAAAGGAACCTTGTAAAAAGGCAGATTAGAGAGGCTTATAGAAAGAATAAGCATATTTTGATTGATGCTCTGTCTCTGAAGGAGAAAAGGCTTATATTGGCCTTTATATGGATTGATAACTCTATTCACTCTTCCAGTTATATAGAAGAGAGGGTAAAGAGAATATTACTGCATATAAGTGATAATCTAGAATGAAAAAAATAATAGTTTTTATTTTGCTTATTCCAATACATTTCTACAGAAAATGTATATCTCCAATGACACCTCCCTCATGCCGCTTTGTTCCTACCTGCTCTGAGTATGCAATTGAGGCAATTAAGAAGCACGGACCTATAAAAGGACTTTATCTTGCTATAAGGCGTATACTCCGATGTCATCCGTGGGGCGGTCATGGATATGATCCGGTACCATAAAATATTATTATGCCAATCATAGATATTCATACTCATAATCTCGATACTGAAAATGGTATATTAAGTCATTCTCTTATCGATGGAAATATTCCTTTAATTCCAAGGTATATATCATTATCAATTCATCCATGGTATATTACTGCAGACAATCTTCAAATTCAAATAGATAATCTGTGTACTGCAATAAATGATAAAAGGATAATGGCAATAGGAGAGTGTGGGCTCGATAAATTATGTGAAGTACCTTTTAAATTGCAGATTGAGGCTTTCACTAGAATAGCTTTAATAGCATCCGAAAAGAAAATCCCACTTATAATTCATTGTGTAAAGGCATATAACGAGATTATTCAGATTAAAAGGAAGATAAAACCTGGAAATGCTTGGATAATACATGGATTTAGGGGAAAGAAGGAGATAGCATTACAATTGTTGTCACACGGTATATTACTCTCTTTTGGCGAAAAGTTCAATATAGAGAGTTTAAGAGTGACGCCTATTGAATCAATGTTTTTTGAGACAGACGAGAGTAAAGATTCTATAAATGATATAATAAAAAGAGCGTCCAATGCTCTGCTTATCACGCCTGAGGAACTTAATAAAAAAGTTGAGTCCAATATTTGCAGAATCTTTCGTTAGTATACTAAATATCATCGAATATTAAATATATAAATTTATATTCCACAATTTCACATTTCCTTCAAAACGCCCTGTTTATAAGGGAATGATGTGTGACATTCCCATTTAGAATATTCACACATCATTCACACATCATTCACACAATTGCTCCTAATTTAAGTGACTGTATTAATACTAAATTTTGTACTGTACTTAGCAGAAACAATTATGTAGATTGTTTTTAATCATTGTATAGCCCTAGTTTAATATCACTATACTAGTTTTTATCTCCCTGAGGTCTTCTTTCTCCTCTTTTGGGTTGCATTTCCTGATATTTCTTGTACTGTTCTTCAGTTAGAATAGACTTTATCTTCTTGTCTATTTCATTTCTTTTCTTCTCCATTTCTTCGCGTGAAGGACGTTCTCCATTGTTTTTTGCTGGTCTCATCTCTTCAATTGCGGCCTTGAACTCTTTGGCTTGGTTTTCGTTAAGCCCTAAAGTAGTAGTCATCTGTTCGATGCGTTTTGACATGTCTGGACGTTCTCCACCTCTAGGATTTTGAGCAAATCCAGTTCCTAAACCTATAAACACTGCTATAGCCAAACCTAAAAAATGCTTTTTCATAACGTTTGTATTTAATTAATTTTACTTTTGACCGATAAATGTATTGATGGTTTAATTATTTGCGAAGAAAAATATACCAAATAAGTCATTTTATAGATGAAATGCCAAGTTATTTTATCTAATTTAAAATAACTTGGCATTAGTCAATTTAATCCTACCAATAGGTAATAAGAATATTGAAATTCTTGTTGATTTTATGGAAATGTGAAGCTCTTTAGGAAGAGGATATTTATCATGTAAAGTTAACCGGGAAGAAAGAGAAAAAGTAGTATAGCGAATCAGTAAATATTAACTTTAGGTGTAAAGTGAAATCAGTTATATTAATTATTATTGTAATATTATCGTTTCATATATATAAGACGATCGTTTCATATATATGAAACAATTGTTCCATATATATGAGACGATTTGCTCACATATATGAAACGATAATATTTTGTCTATAGTTATTTAGTTTTTATCCAAGCATTTACAATCTCGCCTACAAATTCTTTGTGGAGCGGTCTATTGGCATATTCTTTTTGGGGTATATCTCCAAATCCATCAGGATTAAGCCAAGCGGAATAAATTTTTCTACATTCAAGTATTATTTGTCCTTCTTCAAAAGCAGGCGTACCTAATTCTGTATATTTTAATGTTAGGCCTGATCCTTTAATCTTATCTTCATTACGTCCGCTTGCTGTACCTAGATATTTTAAAACTTTTGCATAATCTTTTGAGAAAGCAGTTACTGTGAAGTAATCGTTTTTATCCATCAAAGAGAGTGTATGACGCCGTTTTTCTACGTATACATTGATTATAGGGCGTTCATGCCCCCATAATATTCCTAAACTTCCCCATCCGATAGTCATGGAATTCATCTCTTCTTTTTTACCAACAGTAAGAGCCATGGCGTCGCTAAAAAGTGTGAATGGATTTATGTGTAATTCTTTAGGCGCTATTTTCTGCCATTGAGTATTTGTTTTTTGAGGTATATTAGCAGAATTTCCTATCCATCTTTCATAATGTATATTTTCAGGTTTCCATTTATCTTTTGGAGCTGGATCTTCTGCAGGATAACCTATAGGAACAACATTTAGCGGAATTATATTTTCTGGCATTCCTAGCAGTTCTTTCAAATACTTTACTCTTTCTTGCATAGGATAAATGCCACACCATACTGCACCAAGTCCCATGGCATGAGCCGCAAGCAATAGATTCTCGGTTGCTGCCGAAGCATCTTCAACCCAATAATCGCGACCGTCCGATGGAAATGTATCATTCATATCACCACATACCACCACTGCCAAAGGTGCATCTTTTACCATTTTCATAGTATTGAAGTTCTCGGATATAATTTCCAATGTCTTCTTTTCCTTTATCACTATATATCTCCAAGGTTGTTTGTTACCTGCAGATGGTGCTGCCATAGCAGCACGAAGAATTTTCTCTATTTTTTGGTCTTCTATAGGCTTATCTTGATAAGCTCGTATGCTAGTTCGACTCATTAAATTGTTTATGATTATATCTTCAGTTTGTAATTTTCCGTTAGAGTTAATATTTTCTTTGCTGAAAAATGTGACTTTTACAGCTAATATAACCAATGCTACAGCCAGCAATAAATTTAAAGTTTCTGATTTATTCATTTGCTTTTAATTTTTTAAAAGATTTTTATTTTACATTTTGTGATATTCGTAATAGGCATCCTGTAGGACATACAAAACGACAGTATGGACGTGATATAAAGAAAGAAAGTCCTATAAAAAGTAAAGTTGCTATGATTATATATATAGAGGCATGACTTAATAGGAAAACCGAAAATAGTTCATAGTCTATCCACGAAAAACAAATTCCACTCCACATTAAAAGCATAAGTAATGCCCATAATATTTCATTAAACTTGTTAAGGTAGTTCAACGTTTTTATAGACAAGGGCCACTTTCTCTTTACACACTTACCAACTAATTCTTGAAGTGATCCAAGCGGACATATCCACATGCAATAATGATTTTTCTTTCCAAAAAAAGGATAGATAAAAGCTATTAATAATAAAGTTATTGGAATAAGTGATTTGTAAATATTAGTTCCGTTAGAGAGATAGTTTATAATTAGTGAGTAAGAAATAAATGTACCGCTCCACAGTCCTAGTACTATTATATTAAGACATAACTGAATAATTCTGTATAATTTATGTTTGTAAAAAAATGGGACAATTGCTCCTACTGCAATCACTAATAATGATATTATATATTTTAATGATTTAGAGGGATGCGATTCAGAAATAATATATTTTTTCTCTGAATAGGTCTTAATAGCGCTATGAATCGTGGAATTTACTGCATTAGACGACAATGTAGCTCCAGTAATTCCATCAATATTTGCCGAAACAGCTTCTTCAATTGTCATTCCTTTCCATCTAGGAAATAGTTCTGATTCTACTTGCTCAAAGAAAGATGGAGTTTCTGCATTATTTAAAGCCTTTATTTCTGCAATTCTTCCTCCTGTTATGGTAATTTCCAATGGAATTGCTCCTCCATATCCTTTAATATCGGGAGTTAGGTTCTTTGTACTAATAATAATAGAGCCATCGGGCTGTAGGCTTATTGCTTTTTGTTCGATAGAAGCCGGAATAATTTCATATCCCATAAAGTGAGCATCACGAAGAATCGCTACTGAAGATAGCATCAAAAAGCACGTCAGTAATCGTATAAACAGACTTAATTTCTTTTTATTCATCTAATGTTGCGTTTTATTGTTGTTACTTATAAGTTTCTAAGATTATCCTTATGGTGCAAATGCTGTAATGTATTTTCTAAATTAAACAATAGATGAGATAGGATGGGTATAGATAATCAATGTAATATTGGCTTAAAATGCTGGGACTTTAAATTTAATTTATTACCTTTGGCATAGGTGAAAATAACAAATAATGCTATAAGCTTCATTTTATTTAATTATTTATGATATATAATTATTCTATTAATGGAGTTTTATAGCTTATAAATCTAAATCTCTTCCAAGATATATTTATGATATTTGTGTATGATTAAAGTTTAACTTTATACTATCATATTTGTTTATTTTAACAATATAAATTATATTTCAATCTATCCAGTAATTCATCAGTCTCTATTTGAATTACTGAAACTATAACTTGTAAAATTAATACGCCTATAGCTATTAGTTTTAAATGTATATCTATTTTTTAGGACTTATTTAAGACCTAAACTTTTATCTTGAAAAGTTTGTTTAAACTATATATTATTTACTAACTAGAGTTATAAACTCTCTAAAAATCAACTGCTTATGAAACAAAAGAAAGTGAAGCTATCAGTAAACGATGTAAAAACACTATTCGAAATCAATCTTAATAATATTATGTCGATGGCACTTGACAGTGATAACGTATCGATATTCAAGGCAAAACTAAAGACTATGCTCGCATCCGATTATGTTGTCGATAAGAAGGCAGCTGCTCAGTTGGAGATATTAATAGATAATGATGGTAAGATAATTCATGAACTCTCTACCGGAAACGAAATGACGGTAAAAACTATATCTTGCTTATGGGACTTACTTACCAACAATACTCCAATAAATAACGAGCCCGATTTATATATTGACCTTTATCATTTATTTATAAATATATATGGATTAAATGTAAAAAAACCTTCTAAAGATGATGTATTAAGATGGATGAACCGCTGGCCATCGGGTATTGATGATGAAGTTAAAAATATGCGTATCAGAAATAAAGATTATATTATTGATATTCTTATAAAGAAGATAGATAATCGGAAAGTGTCCAAAAGTCGATATGTCTTTCGTGAAGGAATGACATATTTACAGAAAAAAGAACAAGTAAACTTGTGGTGGAATGATTATATTTTTCATTTAGTAATGGCTGTAAGAACAACTGCCGAGCTTAATGAAATGCTAAGATACTCATTATCAGATGACGCTATTAGATTATATAAAAAAGCCGAAGAAAAGAAAATTCCTCTTTTCATAACCCCTTATTACCTTTCATTGCTAAACACATCGTCTGTAGGTTATAACGACGAGGCTATTCGATCGTATGTATTATACTCTAAAGAGTTGGTAGATACGTATGGTAATATAAGGGCATGGGAAAAGGAAGATGTAGTGCAACCAGGTAAACCTAATGCTGCAGGATGGTTGCTGCCATATGGGCATAACATTCATCGCAGATATCCTGATGTTGCGATTTTAATTCCCGATTCAATAGGCAGAGCATGTGGAGGATTATGTGCATCGTGTCAAAGAATGTACGATTTTCAAAGTGAAAGACTAAATTTTCGTTTTGATGAACTGAAGCCTAAAGAGAGTTGGAATCTTAAACTGAGGAAGCTAATGGAGTATTTCGAGAATGATACTAAATTATGCGATATACTTATTACCGGAGGAGATGCACTGATGAGTCAGAATAAGACATTGAGGAGTATTCTTGATGAGGTATACCATATGGCTTTAAGAAAGAGAGAGGCCAATATGGGCAGACCTAAAGGTGAAAAGTATGCCGAAATACATAGAGTAAGGCTAGGTACGCGACTTCCGGTCTATCTGCCTATGAGAATAAACGACGAATTATTGGATATTTTGAGAGAATTCAAGGAAAAGGCATCGCGTATAGGAATAGAACAGTTTTTTATTCAGACTCATTTTCAAACTCCACTAGAAGTTACGACAGAAGCCTACGAAGGGATAAAAAGATTATTAAGTACAGGATGGATCATAACAAATCAGCTTGTATATAATGTAGCGGCCTCACGCCGAGGCCATACTGCGAAACTTCGAAAAGTACTGAATGAAGCAGGAGTGCTTTGTTATTATACTTTTGCTGTAAAGGGATTTATGGAGAATTATGCAGTATTTACTCCTAACTGTCGACTTATTCAAGAGCAGAAAGAAGAAAAAGTTTTTGGAGAGATAAGTCATGATGACCAGAAAGATTTTATAAACCGCATAAAAAATGCTTCTAATATAGCAACGACTATAAAATCATTCTGCAATGAAAAGGAAATTCCATTTGTGGCAACCGATAGGAGTGTGCTCAACTTACCTGGAATAGGGAAAAGCATGACATTCAGGCTAATAGGAATAACACCCGATGGAAAAAGAATACTTGAATTTGATCATGATCATACACGAAATCATAGTCCTATAATAAATAAAATGGGTAAGATATACATATGCGAGAATAAGTCGCTGTACAGTTATTTGTGTCAGCTGCAGAATTTAGGAGAAGATATTTCTGATTATCAGAGTATATGGAACTATACTGAAGGAGTTACAGAATATCGTTTTCCTTTATATGATTATGCTATGATTACCGACAATGTTACAGATAAATACAGTAATTTAAGTTTGGAATAATATTTTGTTGTATTAATAGTTTCATCTCTTTCATAATTAATCTGTATCTTTGCACATATAAATTAAAAATCAAACAATTAAATATATAATCATTCGATGAATTTTGTAGAAGAATTAACTTGGCGTGGAATGGTGCATACAATGATGCCTGGCACCGAAGAGCTACTTAATAAGGAACAGGTAACTGCTTATGTTGGTATTGACCCGACAGCCGATTCATTACATATCGGTCATCTTTGCGGAGTGATGATGTTGCGTCATCTTCAACGTTGCGGTCATAAGCCATTGGCGCTTATTGGTGGAGCTACAGGTATGATTGGTGATCCATCGGGAAAGTCGGCCGAACGTAATCTTCTTGATGAAGAGACGTTGCGTCATAATCAAGATTGCATTAAAAAACAGTTGGCTAAATTCCTTGATTTTGAATCGGATATGTCAAATAAGGCCGAACTTGTGAATAACTACGACTGGATGAAGGAGTTTTCTTTCCTTGATTTTGCTCGTGAGGTTGGAAAGCATATTACAGTAAACTATATGATGGCTAAGGATTCTGTTAAGAAACGTCTTAACGGAGAGGCTCGTGACGGACTTTCATTCACCGAGTTTACTTACCAATTACTTCAGGGATATGACTTTCTTCATCTTTATGAAACAAAAGGATGTAAACTCCAGATGGGAGGATCAGATCAGTGGGGTAATATCACTACCGGTGCAGAATTGATTCGTCGTACAAATGGAGGCGAAGTTTATGCTCTTACATGCCCTCTTATTACTAAAGCCGATGGTGGAAAGTTTGGTAAGACAGAAAGCGGTAATATATGGCTTGATGCCCGTTATACTTCTCCGTACAAATTCTATCAGTTCTGGTTGAATGTTAGCGATGAAGATGCTGCACGTTATATAAAGATATTTACCTCTATAGAAAAAGAAGAAGTTGAAGCATTGGCTGCCGAACATATGGCTGCTCCTCACTTGCGTCTTCTTCAAAAGCGTCTTGCTAAAGAGGTAACTGTAATGGTTCACTCGGAAGAAGATTACAATGCAGCTGTAGAGGCTTCGGGAATTCTGTTCGGTAATGCAACTTCGGATGCATTGAAGAAGCTTGACGAAGATACTCTTCTTGCAGTATTTGAAGGTGTTCCTCAATTTGAAGTATCAAAAGAGGCTTTGGTAGAAGGTGTAAAGGCAGTAGATCTTTTCGTAGACAATGCTCCTATATTTGCTTCAAAAGGTGAAATGCGCAAGCTTGTACAAGGTGGTGGCGTTTCATTGAATAAAGAGAAATTAAGTGCATTCGATCAAACTATTACTACAGCCGACTTGCTTGACGAAAAGTATTTGCTTGTTCAAAGAGGCAAGAAGAACTATTATCTTGTAATAGCTAAATAAGATTTTAATAGTAATATAAAAAACTAAGTCCTGACTTTATTTATGAAGTCAGGACTTAGTTTTTATATTACTGTATATCTAAATTATATAGTAGTTATTTCTTTGAATCGATTTCTTTTATAAGCTCATCTACAGCAACTTTAAGCTGTGTATCTTCTCCATTTACTATGGTTTCAGGATTATTTGCCACTTTAATGTCGGGCTCTAACTGACTATTCTCAAGATAACTTCCATCAGGCAAGCGATATCCAACTACAGGAATTCCGAAATATAATGAAGGATCTTGCAAGGTTTCCCAGTTTACGCTTGTCATAGTTCCTGGAACAGGCATTCCTACAAGTTTTCCTAAACCTTGATGTCTGTATACCCAAGGTGTACCGTGAGCATTACTATAGTTAGCCTCACATTGTACCATTATTGAAGGTTTATTCCATCTTCTACTAGGCATATCGCATGTTTCACGACCTCTTACTACCTGAGTGAAATATTTCTTTCCACTGAAAAGTATCTCTATGTCTTCGTGAAGGCGTCCGCCCCCATTAAAACGTGTGTCTATTACTATTCCTTCGCGGTTATTGTATTTTCCTAATATGTCGGAGTATACCGAACGAAAACTCTCATCGCCCATAGACTCTATATGTACGTATCCCAAGCGACCGTTAGACCATTTATCTACATCGGCGGCTCTTTGCTTAACCCATCTATTGTATAGTAGATCGGTAAACTGTGAACCGCTTATAGGCAATATAACTTCGTCCCAACGTTTGTTCTGTGCCGGGCTGTATATTGATACAAGTGTCTTCTTCTTAGTCTTGTTGGCAAGAAGTGATGCAAAGTCGCTGTCATCACCAACTTCTACACCATCAATCTTCTCGATAATATCTCCTGCTTTTACTTTAGTGTGCGAAGTGTCGAATGGACCTTTCTCTACTATTTCATCAATTTTAAGTCCCTTACCATCATAGTTCATATCGTATAATACACCAAGGTTTGCAGTAGCATCGCTCTTCAATGAAGGACGGTACCCCGATCCCGTATGAGAGACATTAAGTTCGCCCAGATATTCGCTAAGCATCTCGGCAAAGTCATAATTGTTGTTTATATGAGGAAGAAACTTTCGGTATGTTGCTGTCATATCATCCCAGTCCACTCCATGCATATTTACATTATAAAAACGTTTCTTTTCCTGAGTGTAGATATGATTGAACATATATTCTCTCTCTTTGGCAAGATCCATTTTCATATTTGCCTGATAGCTTATAGGTTTTAATGTACCCGAAGCAGTCTCGAGCTTGTTCATTGCACCACCACCAAGAATGAATAAGTTCTTTCCTTCCTTATCCATCTCTATAGATGCCCATCCTGAGTTCATCTTGTTTAGAAGCTTAGTTTCTTTCTTTCTTAGGTCCATCTTCCACAAGTCATATCCTCCCTCGAATGATGATAAATAGTATAGTGTTTCACCATCCTTAGATATTATGGCATCCGAAAGATCAGATGAATTAGGAGTTAGACGTACTATTCTATCTTCAATATTATCAAGTTCTACTACTATATCCTTTACAGCTTCTTCTTTCTTTTCATCTTTCTTGGTATCACTCTTTTTCTTGGTATTTTTCTTCTTGTCTACTGTCTTAGGGGTATCTTTTTTCTGCTTTTCCAACTCTTTTTGGATATCATAATCCTCTTTGCTTAGAAGAAATTTATCATACGAGTCTTTATTTAGAAATACAAGCATCACATCATTTAGCGAACCCCATGAGGCATGGTTTCTCATTCCGTATCTCTCTGTTGTGAACATTATAGCGTTACCATCCATTACCCATCTTGGTGAGTCGCTTGTATAGCCGCTGTTTGTAAGGTTCTTTATTTCACCACCCTGCGCACTTACCAATCCTATATCAGTATAAGGATCGTGTTTGTTGCCAGTAAATATAAATGTAAACCATTTACCATCGGGCGACCATGAGTATGTAAATCCTCCGAAGGTATTATACCATGTAGAACCATCTGTTACCTGACGCACGTTCTTTGTAGCAATATTATATACCATAAGTTTGTTGCGGTCCTCTATGAATGCAATCTCCTTACCATCAGGAGAGAATTGTGGAAATCCTCTCTCAATATCTTCTGAAGGTAATATTATCTCTTCATCTATTAGGGTAGCATTGGGAAAATTAGGATCCTCTTTTCTTTCAATTTTTGCCAATACAATTTGCCAGTTTCCATTTCTTTCGGTAGCATATACTAATGAGCGGTTGTCGGGTGAAAATGATAATCCTTTTTCACCTTCGGGAGTAGTGGTAATTTGCTTTGTAGTTGAATAATCTACAGATGTAACGAATACTTCTCCGCGAATAATAAAAGCAACCTGTTTGCCGTCGGGTGATACGGTAGCCGATGTAGCTCCCTTAGAGAAACTTAGGTCGGTCAGCTTGTTTTCGTCATCTCTAACTATGTCTACATTTACTTTCTGAGGTTTGCTGTTCGGTTTCTGAATATATATTTCGCCATCATATGTATAGCAAAGATTGCCGTTGTGTGCCACAGAAAGGAAGCGTACTGGATTCTTACTGAAATTGCTAATCTTTTCAACAGAAGAAGGATTGGTAGTAGAAAGAGAGTATACATTCATGCTATTGCCTTCGCGTTCACTAAGGAAAAATATTCTCTTGCCATCGGCCGAGAAAGATGGATCGCGATCCTCTCCGGCATGATTGGTAAGATTTGTATGCTTGCCATTCTTTATGTCGTATTTCCATATATCTCTTGTAATTGACGAAGTATGATGTTTTCTCCATTCACTTTCAAAACCTTTCCTGTCTTGATATACAAAACTATTTCCGTCATCCGAGAAGTTTATCATTTCGGCTGGAGTTGCAAGAACCTGAATAGTTTTGCCACCATCGATAGATACCTTATAGAGCTCGTTCATGGCACCTGTAGGAAATAAAGCGCTCTTTGCAGGGTCCTGTATGGCAGCAGAAAACAGTATATATTTATTGTCGGGTGAAAATGATGATGGTATTTCATTTGCCGAATTAGTGGTAAGTCTTTTTGCAGTTCCGCCGCCAGCATTCATTATGAATATATCATTATTGCCGTTTCTGTCACTTGCAAAAGCTATTAATTTTCCATCTCTTGACCATATAGGTGATGATTCGTATGATTCTTGTGTTGTGAGTTGAGTGGCTTTGCCTCCATCAATAGAGGTTTTGTAAATGTCACCTTTGTAACAGAATAGAATTTCCCTACCGTCAGGAGAAATCTTTACATCTCTCATCCATAGCGGAACAGAAGCATAACTGCTTACTGATGCGATGGTTAATGATGCCGCTATAATAAATCTTTTCATAAATAAATATTTTTTATACAAATGCAAAGGTAAACAATTGACTATTATATAGAAAAAAAACGTTTAAATATTTGGAAGTTATTGTCTAAAAGGCTTATCTTTGCACCGCAATTCGAGAGATGCGCATTGTATTGGACTATGGTGTAATGGTAGCACAACAGGTTTTGGTTCTGTTTGTCCAAGTTCGAATCTTGGTAGTCCAACAAAAATCCATTGAAAAATATATTTTCGATGGATTTTTTTTATATAACCTAAACTTTTTTAATTAAGATGAGACAGCTTACAATGATGTTGAGCTTCCTTATTGCTTTTTCTGTATCTCTTTTTGCACAGTCGGATGAACGTCATGCTATGACTAACTCTTCTGTAACTATAAATGCAGTAGACTATCGCAAATCAAGAAGCATTGATAAAGTAAAGGATGGAAGCAGAGAGTTTATTATAGGAAAGAAAAGCGTTTATAATCTTGCAGGTAGCAAAGATCCTTCTAAACTATTACAGCCATATGCCGAGTATATTGTTAAAAGTAAATGGGCTGGAGGTACATTTAAAGTCACAGTGACTTATAAGATTGATAAGGACGAGAGAAAAGAAAATGCCAATAAGACAAGAAAGGTAAGAATAGGACTAGATGAAAATTCTCCAATGGAAATTGAACTAAAAAATAGCTCTTCGGGTTATCTGAAAGCTAGCTCTGAATTTAAAATTAACTTTCTGAGAGGCAAAAATCATACGGTAAAAGTATGGTTGCCTTCTAAGGGTGTAATGATAGATAAAGTGGAAATGAGAAGAATCTACTTCAAATAACAAAAAGCTCCTCCATATAATGGAGGAGCTTTTTGTTATGATTATTTAATGTCATTTCAACTCATTAATGACTAAAAATTGAGTTTTTCAATCTTCATGGAAGCCATTTCAAGAATTTTAGGCACTATAGTCTTGAATGCTTCTGCTTTTTCATGAGCATGAAGGTCTTCTTCATTTGTCCATGTTTCGCATATCATCATTACATCGTTACGAGTAGAACTTTCGAATATGTCATACGCAATGCAGCCTTTTTCTCTTAAAGATGCACTAACCAGTTCCTTGGCTGCAGTCAATACTGCCTCTCTGTTTGCACTATCAACTTTAATGAAAGCATTGATTCTTATCATAATATTTATGTATTTAATTACTATACAAACATAAACAATTTTATTTCCATTTTACATCCTTCTTCTTAAATTTGTATATTTGCATGAATATTTTTAAAAGAAAGGAAACAACCGTGGCAAATGATGTGGTAATGACGCCTATGATGAAACAGTTCTTTGATTTGAAAGCTAAGCATCCAGATGCTATCATGCTTTTTAGATGCGGAGACTTTTATGAAACTTACTCTGATGATGCTGTAATAGCTTCCGAAATTCTTGGTATTACTCTTACAAAACGTGCTAATGGACAAGCAAAGACTGTCGAGATGGCGGGTTTTCCTCATCATGCACTAGATACGTATTTACCAAAGCTTATTCGTGCCGGTAAACGCGTGGCAATATGCGACCAGCTTGAGGATCCTAAATTAGCAAAGAAACTTGTAAAGAGGGGAATAACAGAACTTGTTACTCCTGGAGTTGCTATAAACGACAATGTGCTTTCGTATAAGGAAAATAACTTTCTTGCAGCGGTTCATTTTGGAAAAGGTGCATGTGGAATATCATTCCTAGATATATCTACAGGTGAATTCCTTACAGCTCAGGGAACATTCGATTATGTAGATAAACTGCTTAATAATTTCTCGCCTAAAGAGGTATTATACGAAAGAGGTAAGAAAGGAATGTTTGAGGGAAATTTTGGCAATAAGTTCTTTACATTTGAACTGGAAGACTGGATTTTTACCGAAAAATCGGCTCGTGAAAAGCTACTTAAACATTTCGAGACAAAGAATCTTAAAGGATTCGGTGTAGAGCATCTTACAGATGGTATTATTTCTTCTGGCGCTATATTGCAGTATCTTGAACTTACGCAACATTATCAAATAGGTCATATAACATCTCTTTCACGAATAGAAGAAGACAGATTTGTGCGTCTTGATAAGTTTACTGTAAAAAGTCTGGAACTTATAGGAAGCATGAATGAAGATGGAAAAAGTCTTATAAATGTAATAGACAAGACTATAAGTCCTATGGGAGCACGTATGCTTAAAAGATGGATGGTTTTTCCTCTTAAGGATGAAAAGAGTATCAACGACCGTTTAAATGTAGTGGAGTATTTCTTTCGTGATCCTGACTTTAAGGAGTTTATTGAAGAGAAACTTCATATGATAGGCGATCTGGAGAGGATAGTATCGAAGGCTGCGGTAGGACGTATCTCTCCACGTGAGGTAGTACAGCTAAAGATTGCCCTTCAGGCAATCGAACCAATAAAAAATGCTTGTCTTAATGCAGATGATGAGAGTTTGCGCCATATAGGCGACCAGCTAAATCTATGTGCAACTATTCGCGACAAGATAGCGCGTGAACTTAAAAATGATCCTCCGGTACTTGTAAATAAAGGAGGAGTAATTGCCGACGGCGTTAGTGAAGAGCTTGACGAATTGCGAAAAATAGCTTTCTCGGGTAAGGATTATCTTCTTCAGATACAGCAGCGCGAGATAGAACTTACTGGTATCCCGAGTCTGAAAATAGCCTATAACAATGTTTTTGGATACTACATAGAGGTAAGGAATGCTCATAAAGAGAAGGTACCTGCCGAATGGATAAGAAAGCAAACGTTGGTAAATGCCGAAAGATATATAACTCAGGAACTAAAGGAATACGAGGAGAAAATACTTGGCGCCGAGGATAAGATTCTTTCTCTAGAAACAAAACTTTATAATGATCTTGTAATATCTCTAGCCGAGTTTATTCCTGCAATACAGATTAATGCTACTCAGATTGCCAGGATAGACTGTCTTTTGGCTTTTGCTAACTGTGCAAGAGAGAACAACTATATTCGTCCTGTGATTGAGGATAGTGATGTTCTTGATATAAAGAAAGGACGTCATCCTGTTATTGAAAAACAGCTTCCAGTTGGTGAAAAATATATCGCAAATGATGTTTATCTAGATACTAACAGTCAGCAGATTATAATAATTACCGGTCCCAATATGGCTGGTAAGTCGGCTTTATTACGCCAAACTGCACTTATAACTCTGCTTGCTCAGATAGGATCGTTCGTTCCTGCCGAAAGTGCTCATATAGGTTTGGTAGATAAAATATTTACCCGTGTAGGGGCTAGCGATAATATATCGGTTGGAGAGTCGACTTTCATGGTAGAGATGAACGAAGCTTCGAATATACTTAACAATATATCCCCAAGGAGTTTGGTGCTGTTTGATGAGTTAGGACGCGGAACATCTACATACGATGGTATTTCGATAGCCTGGGCTATAGTAGAATATATCCATGAACATCCTAAAGCAAGAGCTCGCACACTATTTGCTACCCATTATCATGAACTAAATGAAATGGAACATTCATTTAATCGCATAAAAAACTACAACGTATCTGTAAAGGAGATTGATAATAAGGTTATATTTCTTCGTAAACTTGAAAGAGGAGGGAGTGAGCATTCTTTCGGTATTCATGTAGCCAAAATGGCCGGAATGCCTAAAAGTATCGTAAAAAGAGCAAATGATATACTAAAGCAACTTGAGACTGATAATCGTCAACAGGGGATAGCAAAGCCAACTTCCGAAATAGCATCTAACCGTGACGGAGTGCAGCTGAGTTTCTTCCAGCTTGATGATCCCGTATTATGTCAGATACGAGATGAAATACTTCATCTTGATGTAAATAATTTGACTCCAATAGAGGCATTGAACAAACTTAATGATATAAAGAAAATAGTAGGAGGGAAGTAATTCCCTCTTGCTATTTTCTTTTCAGTGCTCTTACCATAAAGTAGGCAGCCAGTATTATAAAAGGAATGCTTAGAAGCTGTCCCATATTTAGCATCATAGAATCTTCGTACGATTCCTGACTTGCCTTTAGAAATTCTATAAAGAAACGGAATGTAAATATTGTAGTTACGCAATACCCGAAATAGAATCCAGGTCGGAAAGACATCTTGTATTTTCTATATAGAAGTAATCCTCCTATGAATATTATGAAATAAGCTATTGCCTCGTAAAGCTGAGCAGGATGTCTGGGTTCCATACCTTCGCGCGGAAATATAAAGCCCCATGGTACATTTGTAATTTTTCCTACTATTTCTCCATTCATGAAGTTTCCAAGACGGATGAATGATGCTGCAATTGGGGTGGCTATAGCAATATAATCTAATACTCTAAGATATTGCAGTTTTGTCTTTCTACAGTAAAACCATAGAGTTATCATTAGTCCAATTGTACCTCCATGACTTGCAAGACCTTGATAGCCGCTCCAATGTATTCCGGTGTTGGTAATCTTTATAGGAAGGAACATTTCTACAGGATGCTTTAGCCAATATGATGGTTCGTAGAAAAGACAATGCCCCAAACGAGCTCCTAGTACTATTCCTACCAGACAATAAAGAAATAACTGATCAAATTTCTGGGTAGGAATTCTCTCATCTTTGTAGATCTTACCTATTATCCAATATGCAATACCTAATCCTGCAACAAAGAATAAAGAATAATATCGTACCGATATGCCAAATATAGTTAAGGCAACTACATCGGGATCCCAAAATACAGATAACAAGGTGTTCATAGCTATAACTGTTTTTATTTAAACTTTTCTGCTACTTTATAATATGTTGGTAAAGATATATTATATTTATCTCCTAAAGCAATCATATCGAATAAAAGTCCCTGAATTTCTGATTGATGTCCTTTTGCTATATCCTTTTGCATTGATGCAGTACTCTCGGGATCTAATTTATCAATTACTTTCAGGTTATAAGCTATTGGGTCTTCTTTAAACTCTATACCGCATTTCTTTGCGATTTCAGCGCTTTCGGCTGATAAACCAATGAATGTGTCGCGTTCTTCTCCTTCGTGCTGTATGGCGCCCATATTCACATTGTGATAAGCTCCTGTACATGCCATTGCCGATATAAAAGCCCATTTTATAAAGGTATCTCTGTTTATATCATCAGAGATATCTACTTTTATTCCCGACTCCACTAATACATTCCTTATTTCTTCCAATCTTTTATAATCTATATTCTGTTCTTTGCGTGCGCCAAAAACTAATCGGAATATTTTACCCATTTGAGTTATTTCACCTATACCTGAAACAAATCCTACAATGTATATACAACCATCCAATACAGTTACATTGGGTACCATAGCTCCAATTTTTGGTCCGGTGCCATATACATTTAAAATAGGAACAACAAGAGTATTGCTTTTAGCTGCTTTTTCGATTACATCCTTTATCGATTCATCTAAAGAGTATCCTTTTACGCATACAAAAATTACATCAGCTTTACCATTATAATCTTCTGCGGTAGTAGCATCTACTTTAATAAAGTGATTGCCTTTAAGATCAGATTTAAGATGCAGTCCATTTTCTTTTATTGCCTCAAGGTGTTTACCACGTGCAATACATGTTACTTTCTTGCCCTGTAAAGCAAGAAAACCGGCGATGCTTCCTCCTACGCCGCCGGTTCCTATTATTAAATATTGTTTCATATACTGATTGTATGATATAAATCAGACGTTAAAACGGAAGTGCATTATATCTCCATCTTCGACAATATATTCTTTCCCTTCAACACCCATTTTACCAGCTTCCTTAACGGCAGCTTCCGAACCATACTGTATGAAGTCGGCAAATTTGATAACTTCAGCTCGTATAAATCCTTTTTCAAAATCGGTGTGAATAACCCCGGCACATTGAGGTGCTTTCCAACCTTTTTGGAATGTCCATGCTCTTACCTCCTGTACTCCGGCAGTAAAATATGTTTGTAGTTCCAAAAGATGATAAGCTGCACGTATAAGTCTTGATACGCCCGATTCTGTAAGACCGGCTTCTTCAAGGAACATCTGACGATCTTCATAAGTTTCAAGTTCAGCAATATCCGACTCTGTTTTTGCTGCAACAATAAGTATCTCTGCATTTTCATCTTTTACAGCTTCTCTTACTTGTTCAACATATTTATTTCCGTTTACTGCACTCTTTTCGTCTACATTACAAACATACATAACCGGTTTGCTTGTAAGAAGGAACAATTCACGTGCTATTTTTTGTTCGTCTTTGGTATCGAACTGAACAGTACGTGCCGATTTTCCTTGCTCTAATGCTTCTTTGTACTTAATAAGTACATCGTAAGTTTGTTTTGCGCTCTTATCACCACCTGTCTGAGCCTGTTTTTGCACTTTTTGTAAGCGGCTGTCAACAGTTTCAAGATCTTTAAGCTGTAATTCGTAATCGATAATTTCTTTATCTCTTACTGGGTTGATGCTACCATCCACATGAGTTACATTTTCATCATCAAAGCATCGTAAAACATGCAATATGGCATCTGTCTCGCGTATGTTCGCAAGGAACTTATTGCCTAGACCTTCGCCTTTGCTTGCTCCCTTTACTAATCCAGCAATATCAACAATTTCAACAGTAGTAGGAAGGATTCTTTGCGGATGAACTAATTCTGCCAATTGGTTAAGACGTTCATCAGGAACAGTAATCACACCCACATTCGGTTCAATAGTACAAAAGGGAAAGTTTGCTGCCTGAGCCTTAGCATTTGACAAGCAATTAAAAAGTGTCGATTTTCCTACATTAGGAAGGCCGACAATACCACATTGTAAAGCCATAATTCTATCTTATTTTTCTAATTTTCAACTGTTTTTGTGTTGTCGTAAATATATGTAAATAACAAAAGGACAACACTTCAAAGCTCAAAAAGAACGATTTTTCTTTCTATATTGTTTTGAAGTGCAAAGATAATTAATTTTGAACTAATATGGTCATCTTCTTATACTTTCTATTCTTACTCTTAGCTTTTAAGTAGTGTTATTATATTCTATTACTTAGACAATGTGTTACCATAGAAGTTTTTTATACTAATTATCTTCACATCAGTAAATAGATTTAATATTTGCTTATACACTTAACTATTTTGACTCATATTGCTTTCACACAAAACTCTAATCTATACCATTTATATACAGATTGTTATATGTGAAAGTAAAATTTAGGAGGTAGATTATTATATATTAAAAAAGGGCAGCCATCGCGGTTGCCCTTCCTTTGTAGAGTTATTATGAAAAGTTGTTAGATTGTTATGAATGTCTATTTGTCCATAGTTACGGTCATTTCCGGAACTATAATATATTCTCCTTTTTTATTATTCCATTTATAATATTCAGTTGTAACACTTTTGCCTGAATATGTATATTTAATACACAAATCATTTTTCCATGAACGAGATATTCCATCCCATTTCAATGACTCATCCTCAGTACGTTGGTTGTTGGCATCATACTTATAATTATGTTTCATATAATTATTAAGAGTAGTACCATCCATCTTATATACTGTTTCAGATACTACCAATCCATTAACTTCTTCTGAATTATATATTAAATTATTGGTAGGCGTACCAGCACTAACTGTTAAATTAGCTATTAATGAAATAGCGATAACAAGCAATCCTTTAAAAATATTGTTCTTTTTCATGACATTATGATTTAAATTGTTACTATCAAATTGCTTACAAAGGCAATGCAAATATACAAAAAGAAAATACACGTCCTAACAAAATGAAGAAAAAATCATCTAAAATTTAAATAAAGTCACTAAATAAAGAATATTTAACTATTAAGGGCTTTTAAGTTGTTACATAATGGAATTAAATGAACATTTTGATTAATGTGCTTCCAGCCAGTTAGCCCCCCATCCACTATCAGCTTTTAATGGAACTAGCATTCTATATGCCCTTTCCATCTCTTCTAGGACTATTTTTTCTACTTTTTCTTTTTCTTCAGGATATACGCTGAAGTTCAACTCATCATGTACTTGAAGTATCATTTTTGAACGTATACTTTCAGATTGAAAGCGACTGTATATATTTACCATTGCCACTTTTATAATATCGGCTGCGCTTCCTTGAATAGGGGCATTTATCGCATTTCTTTCGGCATATCCTCTAACGACTGCATTCTTTGAGTTTATATCTGGAAGAAATCGTTTACGTCCAAATATTGTTTCTATATATCCTTGATGGCGTGCTTTTTCGATACTTTTCTCCATATACTCTTTAATTTGTGGATAGGTTTCGAAGTATCCTTCTATTAATTCTTTAGCTTCTTGACGAGATACTCCCATACGTTCTGAAAGTCCAAAAGCACTTATACCATAAATAATCCCAAAATTGGCAGTCTTTGCTTTGCTTCTTTGGTCGCGTGTAACCTCTTCCAAAGGAATCTTGTACAACTTGGCTGCTGTAGCTGCATGGATATCATCTCCTTCATTGAATGCATCTATCATATTTTTATCTCCACTTAAGTGAGCCATAATCCTCAATTCAATCTGAGAATAGTCGGCCGAAAAGAATAGACATCCATCATCCGGAATAAAAGCTTTTCTTATTTCCTTTCCTTCCTCATTACGGATAGGTATATTTTGAAGATTAGGATTACTTGAACTTAAGCGTCCTGTTGCAGTGACACTTTGATTGAAAGATGTATGTATTCTTCCTGTTTCCTTGTTTATTAGGGTAGGGAGGTTATCTATATAAGTACTGAGCAATTTCTTTAATCCACGATACTCAAGAATCTTTTCTACTATAGTATGTTTACCTCTAAGGCTTTCCATTACCTCTTCGCTAGTAACATACTGTCCTGTTTTGGTTTTCTTTGCCTTATCGTTTAGTTTTAGTTTTTCGAAAAGGATTTCACCAACCTTTTTAGGAGAGCTTACATTAAACTCCTCATCTGCCAAGATAAATATTTCCTTTTCAATATCGTTCATTCTTGCAGTAAGAACTACCGAAGACTGTTTTAATGCTTCAGTATCGATTCTCATACCATTACGTTCAATGTATGCAAGGACGGGAACCAAAGGCATTTCTATTTCATGGAATAAACGATCGGCACCATTCTTTACAAGTTCCTTGTCGAGTATGTTCTTCAACTTTAAAGTAACATCAGCATCCTCGCATGCATACTTATAAACCATTTCAGGGTTAAGGTCGCGCATGTTTTTTTGGTTCTTGCCTTTAGGTCCTATTAATTCCTCAATTTTTATAGTATTATAGTTTAAGTATATTTCTGCCAAATAATCCATGTTATGTCTCAACTCAGGTTGAAGTACATAATGTGCAATCATTGTATCAAAAAGAGCACCTTTTACATCAATACCATATTTTGCAAGAACAATCATGTCATACTTTATATTTTGTCCTACCTTCTCAATTTTTTCATTTTCGAAGACGTTCTTAAATAAAGTGACTATTTTTTTTGCTTCCTCAAAGTTTGATGGTACCGGAACGTAGAATGCTTCATTTTCGTTGATGCTAAAACTCATTCCCACCAACTCCGAGTACATTGGTTCTATATTTGTAGTTTCGGTGTCTAGACTTAAAACTTTTGATGTAAGTAATTTTTGAATTAAATTCAATGTTTCTTCCTCATTATCAACAAGTTGGTAGTTGGGTTTAATGGTTTCTAGTGTTTCTAGATTTGAATATTTATTTTCATTCGGAAGCTCGTCCTCAAATTCTGAAAAGAGAGAGGTTTGAAAAGCAACAGATTTTTTCTCTTTCTCGAACATTTTGTCGATTAGCATTCTGAATTCCATCTCTTCAAAAATTCTTCTTAATTTTTCCTCATCGGGTTTCTCCCTTTTCAAGTCCTCCATATTAAGTTCGATAGGAACATCAATTTTTATGGTAGCGAGGAATTTCGAGAACTCTATCATTTTTTTATTCTCTTCTACTTTTGTTTTAAGAGCTCCTTTAAGTTTATCGGTATTCTCAAGAAGATTTTCTATACTTCCAAATTCGGCTATTAATTTTTGTGCAGTTTTTTCTCCTACGCCTGGGCAGCCAGGAATATTATCGGACGAGTCGCCCATTAGTCCAAGCATATCTATAACCTGATCGGGATTGTCAATATTGAATTTATGCTTAACTTCCTCAATTCCCAGAATATCAAATTCCTTATCACCATATTTGGGACGATACATAAAAACATTATCCTTTACAAGTTGGCCATAATCCTTGTCGGGAGTCATCATAAAAGTAGTAATACCCTTTTTACCGGCTTCTGTTGCCAGAGTTCCTATTACATCATCGGCTTCATATCCTGCTACTTCGAGCATTGGAATATTATATGCGCGTATAATATCTTTAATAATGGGAATAGAAGCTTTTATAACTTCAGGTGTAGCTTCGCGCTGAGCCTTATATTCAGGATAAGCTTCGCGTCTGAATGTATTTCCTCCTGCAGGGTCGAATGCTATTCCTATATGAGTAGGGTTTTCTTTCTTTAAAACATCCTCAAGAGTATTTACAAATCCAAGTATAGCAGATGTATTAAATCCCTTGGAATTTATGCGCGGATTCTTTATAAAAGCATAATATGCTCTATATATTAATGCATATGCATCCAGCAAAAACAGTCTTTCCATTATAAAAATATTTAGTTTTTTATTGTAAATGTACAAAAAAATACCTTAGTAGTTGTTTTATTATTACTTTTGTGCAGAAATTAACCCCTATGGATAAATTGGACCAAATAAGGCTTCCTATTGTTAAGGAATTTGAAGAATTCAAGGATTTATTCAATTCTTCTTTATATAGTTCTAACCCTCTTTTAAATGAGGTTCTTTCGTATGTAAAGGGAAGAAACGGCAAAATGATGCGACCGGTTCTTATTCTTCTTATAGCTAAACTTCTTGATAGAGTGGGAGATAGTACGCTTCATGCTGCCTTGTCTCTTGAGTTGCTTCATACGGCAAGTTTGATACACGATGATGTTGTTGATGAAAGTGACAAGCGTCGTGGACAGTCTTCAGTGAATGCTATATACAATAATAAAGTGTCGGTATTGGTAGGCGATTATATGCTTGCCACTAGTCTGAAGCATTCATCGCTTACTAATAATATAGAGATTGTAAATCTTGTAGCACGATTGGGGCAGCATTTATCGGAAGGAGAAATAATTCAGCTTTCCTCTATAAACAATGATATTTTTTCGGAAGAGCTTTATTATGAGATAATAAAGAAGAAGACAGCTGCATTGTTTATTGCTAGTTCGGAAGTTGCCGGTCTTTCTGTAAACTGTTCGAAAGATACTCTTGAAAAGCTTAAATTGTTTGGTGAATATTTGGGTATAGCTTTTCAAATAAAAGATGATATAATGGACTACTATACATCCGAATTACTTGGAAAACCAACGGGGAATGATATTAATGAAGGAAAACTAACCCTTCCTGCTCTGCACGTTCTAAATAAAATGTACGATGAAAAGATGCATTCTGTTGCTAAGCGGATACGTGGTATAAGGGCTACACAGGATGAAAGAGATGAGTTTGTTGCTTATATAAAGAGTAACGGAGGAATAGAATATGCAGAGGACGTTATGCGTGAATACTGTAGAAAAGCTATCAATCTGCTGCCTGAGGATGGTAATCCTGATTTAATCGAATCGCTAAGAATTTATATAAGTTATATAATAGAGAGAGAGAAATAATTCTCTCTCTCTCTATGTTTTTTTAAAAGAATTTTACCTCTTCACCTACTATCTCGCTAAGCAATAGATTAGCTAAACGACTTGTTCCTAAACGGAATAGTTCATTATTAAGCCATTCTTCGCCTAGTACAGTCTTAACTATTGTATAGTATATTAATGCATCGTGAACTGTATTTATTCCTCCGGCTGGTTTAAATCCTATTTTACGGCCAGTCTGTGCATAATATTCCTTTATTGCGTTACACATTACGAAAGCAGCCTCTGGAGTAGCAGCAGGATTTTCCTTACCTGTAGAGGTTTTGATAAAGTCGGCGCCCGAATACATAGATAGTATTGATGCTTTCTTTATATTAGATGCTCCTCTAAGTAATCCTGTTTCGAGAATGACTTTTAGATGCTTTTCACCACATACCTCTTTCAATTCTTCGATTTCATCGCACATTCCTTCATAATCTCCACTTAGGAATTTACCTAGTGATATTACTATATCAATTTCGTCAGCTCCGTCATGAATAGCCATTGCAGTTTCTGCAACTTTAATCTCCTGAAAAGTTTGTGATGAAGGAAAACCTCCTGATACGCATGCAATGTTTACGTTATCTGCTTCAAGAGTATCGTTTACAACTTCGGCAAAGTTAGGATATACGCATATTGCAGCAACGTTGTTAAGGTCAGGATAAGCATCTACAAACTTGTTTACTTTTTCTGTAAACTTCATTACACTTTCGTCCGAATCTGTCGACTTTAACGTTGTAAGGTCAATACAGTTGAAAAGTAATTTCTTAACTTCAAGAGTATTGTTTTCTTCAAGATTATCGGCAATCAGCATCTCTGTCTGACGGCTTACTTCTTCATCATTAAGGTTGCTGTCATACTTACCAAGGGCATCCATGTATTTGTCATGTGCCTCTTTGTGGTCATGATTATGTTCGTGGTCATGTCCACAACAATGATCGTGATGATGTTCCATCTTTTTTCTATAATTTAGGGTTGTTCTTATGTCTATTTTTATCTCTGTCACTCTTCTTTTCTATATTCTTTATGAAAGCTTCAGTAAGGTCTGTACCTGTTTGATTGGCTATGCATAGCAAAACCCATAAAACATCGGCCATTTCATCGGCAAGATTTGACTTTTCTCCCTCTTTAAAAGATTGATCGCCATATTTTCTAGCCATTATTCTAGCCATTTCTCCAACTTCTTCTGTCAGAACAGCCATATTTGTAAGTTCGCTGAAATAGCGTACTCCGTACTCTTTTATCCAAGAGTCTACGGTTTTTTGAGCTTCCTCTATAGTCATTTTACTCTTTGTTTTTAGAATCCATACATATAGTAACAGGTCCGTCGTTAAGAAGTTCTACCTTCATGTCGGCTCCAAATTCGCCTGTTCCTATCTCTTTGCCTATTAATTTTTCAAGCTCGGTGCAAAAATGGTTATATATAGGTATTGCTTTTCCATGACCTGCAGCGCGTATGTAAGATGGACGATTACCTTTTTTGTACGAAGCGAACAGAGTAAACTGGCTTATGGCAAGAATCTCACCATCAATATCTGTTATAGATCTATTCATTACTCCATTTTCATCATCAAAAACTCTTAATCCAATAACTTTTCGTGCTAGCCATTCGGCATCTTCTTCATTATCTGCTTCTTCAACTCCAACAAGAATCATAAAACCATTTTTAACGGCACTTTTGCATACTCCGTTTATTGTTACCGAAGCATGACTAACTCTTTGTATAACCAGTCTCATATAAATATATGTAATAATAACAAAGGTATGAATTAATATATCATTCTTTGAGAATTTCTTTTATATTTTTAGCAACTGTTTTACCTACTATTGTTGCAATTTCCTCCTCTGTGGCTTTACGTATACGGGCAACACTCTTGAAGGCTTTAAGTAAGGCGCTTTTCCTTGATTCTCCAACTCCTGGTATATTATCGAGAACTGATGCTACCTGGTTTTTGCTTCTCTTATCTCGATGAAACTTTATTGCAAACCTATGAACTTCGTTCTGTATATTCTCGAGAAGATGAAATAGTGGTGTAGATTGCTTTACGCCAATTGTTGCTGCCGGAAATCCATAAAGCAGTTCGGAAGTACGATGACGATTGTCTTTTGCAAGACCTGCAATGGGAATTGTAAGTCCAAGTTCGTCTTCTATAACTTCTCTTACCACTTCCATTTGTCCCTTTCCACCGTCAGTTATAATTAAGTCGGGCAGGGGCATTCCTTCTTCAATAGCTCGCCTATAGCGACGTCCTACTACTTCTTTCATAGATGCGTAATCATCGGGACCAACTACTGTCTTTATATTATATTTTCTATATTCTTGTTTGCTGGGTTTGCCCATTTTGAAAACTACGCAAGCAGCAACTGCATCGCTTCCCGATATGTTAGAATTGTCGAAACACTCTATATGAGCAGGCAACTTTTCCATTTTAAGTTGCTCCTGAATCTCTTTAAGAATACGTATTTTCTTCTGATCTGGGTCAAGCTTATCGGCCTGCTTAAGCCTATCTACCTTATATTGCTTTACATTCATTAAAGATAAATCTAAAAGCTTCTTTTTTTCTCCTTTTTGAGGAACTGTAAAAGTAATATTCTGTAGATTCATATCCATTTTGAAAGGAACAATAATTTCTGGAGCTCTACTTCCATATCTTTCTCTCATCTCGATAATTCCCAACTGAAGTAATTCTTCCTCGGTTTCATCCAGCTGTTTCTTAAATTCAAACGTGAACGCTTGGTTTACCGATCCATTAGTTATATGAAGATAATTGATATATGCTATATTATCGTTCATCTCTATAGAAAATACATCTGCATTAATAAAAGAGTTGACAATAGCGCTTTTTGCGCGATAACTTTCGATTAATTCGTATTTTTCCTTAACCTTTTGAGCCTCTTCAAACTTCATATCGGCGGCAAGTTGCTGCATTTCCTTCATAAGGATGTCCAATAGTGACTGAGTGTTACCTTTTAGTATTTCCTTTATTTCTGCAACATCTTTCATGTAATCTTCGTGCGATTGAAGTCCGCAGCAAGGTCCTTTACATGTTTTTATATGATAATCAAGGCAAACCTTAAACTTTCCTTCAGCTATTTTTTCGGGAGTAAGCTGAAGTTGACAGCGTCTCATTGAATAAATCTTTCTTATTAGTCCCATTACTGCTACCAATGGGGCAGAATATGTGTATGGGCCATAATAAGTACCCACTTTCTTCATTCTCCTTCTGGTAACGAATATTCGCGGATAATATTCATTAGTTATGCAAATGCAAGGATATGTTTTGTCGTCCTTAAGAAGTACATTGTAATGAGGTTTATATCTTTTAATAAGGTTGTTTTCCAGTAATAAGGCCTCTTCTTCTGTATTAACCACGATATATTTTATATCGCGAATATTCTTTACCAGTCTTCTGGTTTTGTTGCTTTTCTGCTCTTTATGAAAGTAGGAAGATACTCTTCTTTTAAGGTTTACAGCTTTACCTACATATATAATTTCCCCCTTTTCATCAAGATATTGATAAATTCCAGGAGTCTCGGGCAAGTTTAAAACTATACCTTTTAAATTATTTATATATTCGGGTTCTTCTTTTTTCATCTATATACATGTAATGACATAACAAAATTAATAATAAAAATGATTATAAGCCAACCTATTCATTCCTTCTTTCCTTTATTCTATCATCAAAAGGCTTAAGGTAATAGTCAGAATGTAACATTTAATTAGGATAAAACATTTTCATATATGCTATTAATGCTTATAAAGCGTAGGTTATTAATGATGAAATGTATCACTGGTAAATTACCTTGTATTTTACTGCTTTTAATAATAGATACAATGAAATAACTTATTTTAGGTGCCTTGATTGTATACTTTTAATATTCTATACAGTAATTAAAACTAATGTCACATCCTTCACAATTCCACCGCTCTGATAATTAGTATGTTATGTGTGAATAATGTATATGTATATTTCACATATCCTTCACACTATATCGTTAGAAGATTATTATTCTGTTTTTTCTAGAGTAAGTCTGTTTGAATTTTATATATTAAAGATTTAGATGGTTATTTGGTGCCCATCGATTTATATTTATAGGCGGTCGATTTTTATTTGGTGCCCATCAATTTTTATTTAGTGCCCATCAATTTTTATTTAGTGCCCATCGATTGCGCCTTTAAAATACATGACTATTTCATGTGAATAATGAATGGATACTCCAATAGTAGGTTGTATTATATAATAATAAAATTCCCCTTTACAACGAATAATTGTAAAGGGGAATATATAAAATAAATAAAGTCTTGTATTATGAGTCTTTATAGTTTCAACAAGGCTTCTATATCTACATCTTCTGCAAAAGCTTTTCTTCCATTTAGGCTTTCAAGTTCTATAATGAAATTGATAAAAGCATTCTTTACACCGCATTTTTTTACTAATCTATATGTTGCGGCCATAGTACCTCCGGTAGCAAGTAGGTCATCGTGTAATAAAACAACATCATCGGCTGTGATAGCATCCTTATGTATTTGAATGGTATCGGTGCCATATTCTTTTTCATATGTTTCTTCGATTACTTCGGCTGGTAACTTTCCTGGTTTACGTACCATGACAAATCCTGCGTTTAGTCTGGCAGCCAATGCTCCACCCAATACGAATCCTCTAGATTCAATTCCAACTACTTTTGTAATACCTTTATCTTTGTACATCTCATAAAGAGAGTCTATCATTTCATTCAAACATATAGGGTTTTTAAACAGTGTTGTTACATCATAGAACAAGATGCCCGGAATAGGGAAGTTAGGTATTTCTCTCAAGTTCTCCAATAATGTTTCTTTATTCATAACCAATGGTTTATAGTTTATCTTTAAATTTTTTGTTTCACGTGAAACGTAATTGTTTATCGTCCCATTAGGACTAGTAAAACGTTTATATCGCTAGGTGATATTCCTGGAATTCTACTAGCCTGTGCTAATGTTTCAGGATCTATCTTTTTTAATTTCTGACGAGCTTCTGTAGATAATGAGTTCAATGTGTCGTAATCAAACTTACCCTTAATCTTAATAGATTCAAGTCTGTGAATTTTATCGGCTATAATCTTTTCTCTCTCAATATAGCCTTGATATTTCATAAGCACTTCGGCCGCTTCTATTATTTCATCATGACGATCTTCTATACTATCTATTACTTCTCTGAAAGCATCAATGTATGGAAGTATGTTTTCGATTGTTACCTGTGGACGGCTTAATAGTTCTATTAATTTGCATCCTTGTGCTAGAGGAGTAGTCCCAATCTTTTCTAGTCCATCGTTTATTAATGCAGGCTTTATCGAAAACTTTTTCGCAAAATCTACTATTTTATGTATTTGTTCACGTTTCTTTATATATGCTTCGTATCTCTCTTCATTAACTAGTCCAAGTTTATAAGCTTTTTCTGTTAATCGTGCATCTGCATCATCTTGACGAAGGAGTATTCTATATTCGGCACGTGATGTAAACATTCTATATGGCTCGTCCACTCCTTTTGTTACTAAATCGTCGATCAATACTCCAATATATGCTTCATCTCTACCTAAAATGAAAGGCTCTCCACCATGACAGTTTATATGAGAATTAATGCCGGCTATTATGCCTTGTCCTCCGGCTTCTTCATAACCTGTGGTTCCATTTACCTGACCGGCAAAGAATAGATTCTTTATAATTTTCGATTCCAACGAATGTTTTAGTTGAGTAGGATCGAAGTAATCATACTCTATAGCATAACCAGGACGATATATTACCAAGTCTTTGAACGCAGGAACTTTCTTTAAGGCTTCAATCTGTATTTCCATAGGAAGAGATGAAGAAAAACCGTTAAGATAAAGTTCGCGAGTATTTTCTCCTTCTGGTTCAAGAAACAGTTGATGCTGTGTCTTGTCTGGAAAAGTAACAATCTTCGTTTCTATACTTGGACAGTAACGTGGCCCTATACTTTGTATCTGGCCGTTGAAAAGGGGAGATTCTGGTAGGCCGCGTCTAAGAACTTCATGAACCTCATCGTTAGTATATGTAGTCCAACATTGAAGTTGTTTCAAGCTGCGAGGCTCACTTATAAACGAGAAACGATGAAAGTCATTTTCTCCTTCCTGTGGTTCCATCAAATCGAAGTTAACGCTACGCTCGTCTATTCGTACAGGAGTTCCGGTTTTCATCCTTCCGGCTACTATTCCATGACGAGTAATTGATTCTGTAAGATTGTATGAAGCTGGTTCGGCACATCTTCCTCCTGCAAGTTTCCTATGGCCTATATGCATTAAACCGTTAAGGAATGTACCTGCTGTAATAATTACGCATTTGGCATGAAAAGTAACACCCCAGCAAGTAATTAATCCTGTTACTTCTCCATTCTCGATAATTAATTCTTCTACCGTGTCCTGCCATATATTAAGATTAGGAATGTTTTCAAGTACGTATCTCCATTCCCATATAAATTTGCCTCTGTCGCACTGTGCACGCGGACTCCACATAGCCGGACCTTTTGATCTGTTAAGCATTCTGAATTGTATTGCAGTTCGGTCGGTTATAAGTCCCATATAGCCACCCAATGCATCAACCTCTCTTACTATCTGACCTTTTGCAATACCGCCCACTGCAGGATTGCAACTCATTTGGCCTATTTTATTCATATCCATCGTAATAAGACAGGTCTTCGAACCAAGATTAGCTGCAGCCGCTGCAGCTTCACATCCGGCATGACCTCCTCCAATTACGACTACGTCATATTTAAATTCCATTTTTACCTTAATTTTTATCCTGAATTTGAGCTAAAAGATCAAGAGCTTTATTTTCTTCCGCTTCCATTATTTCTCTCTCTCCAGGTCCTTTGTCGTTTATACCGCAAAGATGAAGTATTCCATGAATTATAACTCTGTTAAGCTCTCTTTCGTAAGCTTGCGACAACATTTCGGCATTAGTGCGAATTGTGTCAAGGCTTATGAAAAGATCGCCCGAGATAACTTTTCCGCGACAATAGTCGAAGGTTATGATATCTGTATAATAATCATGTTTCAGATATTCACGATTTACTTCAATTATTTTTTCGTCCGAACAGAAAATGTAAGCTATTTCTCCAACTCTTTTACCATACGAAGCTGCCACTTCCTTTATCCAGGAGTTTATAACTGTCTTGTTTATAATAGGCATTTCAATATCTTCTGTCTGATAACTAATCATTTTGTTTAATTATTTATTAATCCGATGCAAAGTTACTCAAAAGCATTGAAGATGAATATATAAAAAGAGAATTGAGTTTAAAAAAACTCAATTCTCTTTTAAAATTAACTATTATATAGGCTTCTGTTCCAATATATAGAAAAAAGTAAATGTGTTTTCTATAATGTTATTACTAAAAACGACATGACATTAATTAATATTATCGCATGTATTATAATATGATTTGGATAAAACTGACGAAATATAATCAACGATTGATTTAACTACAGTAATAGTGGCAATACTATTTATAAGAATTAGTTATTACAGCTCTATTTTTAGTATAAGTATTTATCCAAAGAAAAGATAACATATTAAAATTGCAGCTATAACTCCTGCCAGGTCGGCTATCAATCCTGCCGAAACTGCATGTCGGGTTTTTGCTACGCCTACACTTCCGAAGTATACTGCCAATATATAGAAGGTAGTATCTGTTGATCCCTGGAAAATGCATGAAAGACGGCCTACGAACGAATCGGCACCATAAGTATTCATAGCATCAACCATAAGTCCTCGTGCGCCACTTCCGCTTAATGGTTTCATTAATGCTGTAGGAAGTGCACCGGCAAAATCATTCTGTCCTCCAAAGAAACTTATTATTCCCGATACTCCTGAAATTAGATAGTCCATAGCTCCAGATGCACGGAAAACTCCTATTGCTACTAATATAGCTATCAAATAAGGAATAATTCTTACAGCTGTACTAAAACCTTCTTTTGCTCCTTCTATGAAAGTATCGTATACATTTATTTTTTTTCTTACTCCTGCAAATATGAAGCCTATTATTATAAGAAAAAGGAAAATATTTGCAACAGAAGTGCTCCATACATCAATCTGATCTTTAGAGAGGCTTGTAAAAAAATAGATCAGTGCCGCTACTAAAATGCTCAATCCTCCTAGAAATATCATCATTGTACGGTTAAATAGATTTATGCGTTGATATAGACTTACAGTTATTATTCCTGCAAGAGTAGAGAAGAAGGTTGCTAGAAGGATAGGAACAAATATGTCGGTAGGTTGTGCTGCTCCCATCTGCGCTCTATAAACCATTATGCTTATAGGAACCAGAGTAAGCCCCGAAGTATTAAGTACTAGAAACATTATCATAGAATTGCTTGCAGTATCTTTTTGGGGGTTAAGCTCCTGCAGTCCCTCCATAGCTTTTAGTCCCAATGGTGTGGCTGCATTATCAAGTCCCAGCATATTGGCAGCCAGATTCATGAATATATTGCCTGTTACTGGGTGGCCTTTTGGAATTTCAGGGAAAAGTTTGCTGAATACAGGTGATAAAACCCTGGCAAATAGATCGACTACGCCACCTTTTTCGCCTATTTTCATTATTCCAAGCCATAAAGAAAGTACTCCGGTAAGGCCGAGTGAAATCTCGAATGCTGTTTTGGAAGATGAAAAAGTTGAATTCATAATTTCAGGAAATACCTGAGTGTCACCTAGAAACACTAATTTTACAAGTGCTACTACAAATGCTATAGCAAAGAAAGCTATCCAAATATAATTAAGTACCATGAACAGTTCAGTATGATTATAATGTTACAAAAATAGTCAAATATCTTTCCTTTTATTTAAATATATTAATATTTTTGCTAAATGTTAATTCTATACCCCTATATGCAGAACGAAATAAATATATTTAAAGTTATAGATGATAAGGGATATGAAGATTTTGTAACATTAATGAAACAGTAATGTAGTATTATATTTAATTAAGCGTAATTTTATCGTAACCATATTATTGTAGTTTTGCGAGCAAATAATAATGCAATAAAACTATAATGAAAAAGGTTATTAAGGTCGTGTCGGCTATACTTCTTATGTCGGCAGTAATGGGAAACACATTTGCAAATGAAACAGAATTCAGAGAAGGAGCTCTAAAAGGAAGAGTAATTGATAATGGCAAACAGATATTGCCGGGTGCATCAATTTTTATTGAAAATCTGAAGACAGGAGTAATAAGTGATGTAAATGGCTTTTATACACTGCCTAACCTTAAGCCTGGAACTTATACTATAAAGGTTACTTATGTTGGGTATAGCCCCATAGAGATGAAAATAACAGTTCCTGCAGGAAAAACATTAGAAAAAGATATTGTTCTTAGTGAAGGTGTTGAAATGCAGGAAGTTGTTGTGGGAGGAGCCTTCCAGGGTCAGAAAAAAGCCATAAACAGTCAGAAGAATAATATAGGAATAACAAATATAGTATCGGCCGATCAGGTTGGTAAGTTTCCGGATTCAAATATAGGAGATGCCTTGAAACGTATAAGTGGAGTAAATGTACAATACGATCAGGGAGAAGCACGTTTTGGTCAGGTGCGCGGTACATCGGCCGACTTGAGTTCGGTTACTGTAAATGGTAATCGTGTGCCCTCAGCCGAAGGCGATACCCGAAATGTACAACTCGACCTTATTCCTTCGGATATGATTCAGACAGTAGAAGTAAGCAAGGTGGTTACTTCCGATATGGACGGAGATGCGATAGGAGGAGCAATCAATCTAGTTACAAAGAACTCACCATATAAGAGAGTTATAAATGCCACTGCCGGAAGCGGATATAACTGGATAAGCAATAAGGCTTCACTTAACCTGGGACTTACTTATGGCGACCGTTTTTTTAACGACAAGCTTGGAATTATGATTGCGGCATCATATCAGAATAATCCGGCAGGATCATATGATACTGAATTTATGTGGGATAAGAATGATAAGGGAGATGTGTATGTAAGCGATTATCAGATACGTCAGTATTATGTAACACGCGAACGTCAAAGCTACTCGGCAGCATTTGATTATGAGATATCTCCTAATCACAAGCTCTCATTCAAGGGAATGTTTAACAATAGAAATGATTGGGAAAACAGATATCGTACTACATTGAAGGATCTTGATGAAAATGGTAAGGGTACAGTACGTGTGCAAACTAAAGGAGGAACACCAGATAATAGGAATGCACGTCTTGAAAGACAGCGTACCATGGATTATACTTTGGGAGGTGAGCATCTGATAGGTGCATTTGACATAGATTGGAATGCCAGTTATGCGCGTGCCACAGAAGACAGACCTAATGAACGTTATATTGATTTTCAGTTGAAAAAACAGCAGTTTGATATCGATATTGCCGATGAGCGTCAGCCATATGCAAAGCCTGTTGAAGGATCTACAATGCTACTGAATGATAAATTCGGTTTGAAAGAGATAACAGAACAGCAACAAAATATAAAAGAGGAAGATTTGAAGTTCTCTTTAAACCTGAAGCACTCATTTAATAATGGATCGAAAATTAAGTTTGGGGGCAAGATTGTTAGCAAGACAAAAGAAAAGGCAGTAGATTTTTATGAATATGCTCCAGTTGATGAGGATGCATTCATGTCAATGGCTCTTGATAATACAGTGAACCAGAGTACAGACAAGTTTATGCCAAACTCTAAATATCAGACAGGCGAATTTGTAAGTAAGAACTATTTAGGATCACTAGATCTTAATAATTCATCTCTGTTTGAAAAAGAATTGATTCAGGAAGAACTTGCCGAAAACTATGAAGCTCGTGAGACAGTAACTTCAGGATATGTACGTTTTGACCATAAGTTCAATAATAATATAAATCTTATGCTAGGAGTGCGTCTTGAAAATACTTCGCTCGCCTATACTGGTCGTAGCTATGATTCGGAAAGTGACCTTACATCAAAGACAGAACGAATGACTAATAGTTATATAAATTTCCTTCCTTCTGTACTGCTTAAATGGGATGTAAACGAAGATTTTTCTATACGTGCTTCATATACCAATACATTAAGTAGACCCAAATATTCAGCTCTTGTTCCAAGTATAAACATTAATCGTAGTGATAATGAAATCAAGATAGGTAATTCTGATCTAAAACCTACATTATCTTATAACTTTGATGTTAGTGCAGACTACTATTTTAAAAGTATAGGATTGGTAAGTGCAGGAGTATTTTACAAGAAAGTTAATGATTTTATAGTAGATCAGATAGTAAATAATTACGAATATGAAGGCACTGTGTATACACGTTTTATTCAGCCTAAGAATGCTGGTAATGCAAATTTATTGGGGGCAGAGTTCTCTTATCAACGCGATTTTGGTTTTATAGCGCCTGCTTTGAAATGTATTGGATTCTATGGTACTTATACATATACTCATACAAGTATAGAGAACTTCAATTTTGAGGGACGTGAGAATGAAAAAGGACTAACTTTGCCAGGATCTCCCGAGCATACCGCAAATGCATCAATATACTTCGAGAAATCAGGTTTAAGTATTCGCGCCAGCTATAATTACGCTTCAGCTTTCATTGACGAGATGGGAACAAGCTCTTTTTATGACAGATATTATGATGCAGTAAACTATATGGATGTAAACGCAAGCTATACTTTTGGAAAGAACATAAAGACTACTTTCTATGCTGAAGCCAACAATCTTCTTAATCAGCCTTTGCGCTACTATCAGGGAACGAAAGATAGAACGATGCAAGCCGAATATTACGGTGCAAAAATAAATGCAGGAGTAAAAATTAGTTTTTGATAATAAATACAGACAATAATAAAATGATGACAATAATGAAAAGAATGATGATTCTGGCTATAACAGCCTTTTTAACAGTAACCTCTTTTGCGCAGACTCCCGAAGTGTGGAAATCACTGGAGAAGACTATAAATTTCTATATGGGTAATGATTTAGGTCGTAATGGCTATTATGATCAGAAACCTATTGCCGAACTTATGGGTAAGATGGGTGAGGAAATTGGCCCTGAATGTGTAATAGCGGCAGGCGATGTACACCATTTTGAGGGAGTAAGAAGCATTAGCGATCCTTTATGGATGACAAACTATGAATTGATATATTCACATCCAGAACTTATGATAGATTGGTTTCCTGTTCTTGGAAACCATGAATACCGTGGAAATACTCAGGCTGTAATTGACTATACTAACGTAAGCCGCAGATGGACAATGCCTTCTCGTTATTATTCTAAGGTATTTAGCGATGATGGTGTAAGCGTACGTTTTGTGATGATTGATACAGCTCCATTGATAGATAAGTATCGTAATGATTCGGCAACATATCCAGATGCAGTAAAGCAGAGCATTAAAGCACAACTTAGCTGGCTTGAAGCAGAATTAAAGCAGGCAAAGGAAGATTGGGTAATCGTTGTGGGACATCATCCAATATATGCTCAGACTCCTAAAAGCGAGAATGAACGTATCGACTTACAGAACAGATTAGATCCTATATTGCGTAAATATAATGTAGATATGTATTTGTGTGGACATATTCATAATTTCCAGCATATACGTAAGGAAGGTAGTAATATTGATTATGTTGTTAACTCGTCAGCTTCCTTAAGCCGTAAGGTAAGTGCTATAGAAGGAACTCAATTCTGTAGTCCTGAAGCCGGCTTCTCAGTAATAGGTGCTGATAAGAGTGAACTTAATCTAAATATGATTGATAAGGAAGGAAAAGTTCTATATACTGTTAAACGCACAAAATAACAATCTTTATTCAGATTAAGATTGGCATCTTTGCTACTTGTCATAAAGTGGTAAAGATGCTTTTTTAATATCAACATTTCTCATTTTAAACAAAAAACTTTTATCTTTACAGCCTTAATTCTTATAAATCAGAGGATGGCTGTAATTATAAAAAAGGTCAGTGACAAGAAAGAACTGAAAAAATTTATTAGATTCAATTACGAGTTGTACAAAAACAATCCTTATTCGGTGCCCGATTTGTATGACGATATGCTAAATACTTATAATCCCAAAAAGAACGCTGCTTTCGAATTTTGTGAGGCAGACTATTTCTTGGCCTATAAGGATGGTAAATTAGTAGGGCGTGTGGCTGCAATCATAAACAAACGTGCAAATGAGACATGGGATAAGAAAGATGTACGTTTCGGTTGGATCGATTTTATAGATGATCCCGAAGTCTCGGCAGGTTTATTGAATGCTGTAGAGAAATGGGGAAAAGAGAGAGGAATGACTTCAATGGTAGGACCACTTGGATTTACTGATATGGATGCCGAGGGTATGCTTATAGAAGGTTTTGATCAGTTAAGTACCATGGCTACTATCTACAATTATCCATATTATCCGCAGCATATGGAGAAGCTAGGGTTGATAAAGGATGCAGATTGGGTAGAATTCAAGCTGTTTGTTCCCGATGCTCTACCCGATAAATATATCCGTGTTGCCGATATTATAAAGCGTAAATATAACCTTACGATAAAGAAACTTAAAAAACGAAGTGAAATAAAAGAGGGTAATTACGGACAGAAAATATTTGATCTTATAAATGAGGCTTACTCTCCGTTATATGGATATTCTCAAATGACTCAGAGACAAATAAACCAATATGTGAAAATGTATTTGGGACTTCTTGATTTAAGAATGATTTCAATGGTCGAAGATGCCAATGGTCAACTTGTTGCCGTTGGAATTTCTATGGCATCACTCTCTGTTGCACTTCAAAAAGCTAAAGGAAGATTATTGCCATTCGGTTGGTATTATCTTCTAAAGAGCCTTTTTATAAAGCGTCCAAAAGTTCTCGATTTACTTTTAGTGGCTGTTAAGCCGGAATATCAAAGTAAAGGAGTAAATGCACTTCTATTCTCCGATTTGATACCTATATACCATAAAATGGGTTTTGAATATGGAGAATCAAATCCGGAACTAGAAGAAAACAAAAAAGTACAGGCACAGTGGGATTCATTCGAATCAATACAACATAAACGTCGCCGTGCATTCAGAAAAGATTTATAATAAAGTAAGATGTGATTATGGAAGAAAACGATGAACTGATAAACAGATCGCAGGTGGAATATACGGATGACAATATCCGCCATCTAAGTGATATGGAACATGTACGTACCCGTCCCGGCATGTATATCGGGAAATTGGGCGACGGATCACATCCTGAAGATGGTATTTATGTGCTTCTTAAAGAGGTACTAGATAATAGTATCGATGAGTTTAAGATGCAGGCAGGAAAAAGAATAGAAATTACCATTGAAGATAAGCTAAGAGTATCTATACGCGATTATGGACGTGGCATTCCTCAGGGAAAGCTTATTGAGGCTGTAAGCGTACTTAATACCGGTGGTAAATATGACAGTAAAGCTTTTAAGAAAAGTGTAGGTCTGAATGGCGTAGGTATAAAGGCAGTAAATGCGTTAAGTTCACAGTTCGAGGTACGTAGTTATCGTGAGGGGAAAGTACGTATTGCTCATTTTTCAAAGGGTAATATTATAAGTGACGTAACAGAAGATACTGATGAACTTAATGGTACTTATATATTCTTTGAACCAGATAATACTCTTTTTCTGAACTACTCCTTCCGTTCGGAATTTATAGAAACGATGCTTCGTAACTATACTTATCTAAATACCGGATTGGCTATAGTATATAACGGACAGAGAATAATATCGCGCAACGGCCTCGTCGATCTGCTTAATGATAACATGACTTCAAATGGCCTTTATCCGATCATTCATCTTAAAGGAGAAGATATTGAGATAGCCTTTACTCATACCGGTCAGTATGGTGAAGAGTACTACTCATTCGTTAACGGACAGCATACTACTCAGGGAGGTACTCATCAGAGTGCTTTCAAAGAACACATAGCACGTACTATAAAGGAATATTTTAACAAAAACATGGATTATGCCGATATCCGTAATGGATTAGTGGCAGCTATTGCAGTAAATGTAGAAGAACCTCTTTTTGAGAGTCAGACAAAAATTAAGCTTGGTTCTACAAACATGTATCCTGGAGGTCCTAGTGTAAATAAGTTTGTAGGAGATTTTGTAAAGACTGAGGTTGATAATTATCTTCATAAGAATACTGATATTGCAGATGTTATACTCCAGAAGATACAGGAATCCGAAAAAGAACGTAAAGCTATTGCTGGCGTAACTAAACTTGCACGAGAAAGAGCTAAAAAGGCAAATCTTCATAACCGTAAGCTTCGTGATTGCAGAGTGCATCTTAGTGATGCAAAAGGAAATCTTCAGGAAGATAGTTGCATATTCATTACTGAAGGAGACTCGGCTAGTGGATCTATAACAAAAAGCCGAGATGTTAATACTCAGGCTGTATTTAGTCTACGTGGTAAGCCTCTCAATTCTTTTGGACTTACAAAGAAAGTGGTATATGAAAATGAAGAGTTCAATCTATTGCAAGCAGCTCTCAATATAGAAGATGGCATGGAAGGCTTAAGATACAACAAGGTTATAGTAGCTACCGATGCCGATGTGGATGGAATGCACATACGTTTGTTACTTATAACTTTTTTCTTGCAGTTCTTCCCTGATCTTATAAAAAAAGGACATGTATATATACTTCAGACTCCGCTTTTTCGTGTAAGAAATAGAAAAAAAGGAGTTTACGAAACTATATACTGTTATTCGGACGATGAGAGACAGCGTGCTATACAGAAACTAAGTCCTAATCCGGAAATCACACGATTCAAAGGACTTGGAGAAATATCGCCCGATGAGTTCAAACATTTCATAGGAAAAGATATGCGCCTTGAGCAGGTTTCACTAAAGAAAACAGATCTTGTAAAAGAACTGCTTGAGTTTTATATGGGTAAGAATACTATGGAACGTCAGAATTTTATTATAGATAATCTGGTTGTAGAGGAAGATATTATAAAAGATATTGAATGTGGTAGCAAATAAAATTAGAAGAGCTATATTTCCGGGTACATTCGACCCTTTTACTATCGGTCACTATTCGATAGTAAAAAGAGCACTTACCTTTATGGATGAAATTATTATAGGAATAGGAATAAATGACAACAAAAAGACCTATTTTCCTGTTGATAAAAGAGTTGAAATGGTAAGATTGCTTTTTGCAGATGATTCTCGTATAATCGTTGATTCTTATGATTCTCTTACCGTAGATTTTGCTACAAAGCATGATGCAGGATTTATAATAAGAGGTATCCGTACAGTTCGCGATTTTGAATATGAAGAGACTATAGCCGATGTTAACCGTAAATTATCGGGAGTAGAAACAATTTTATTGTTCACAGAGCCCGAGCTTACCTCTGTAAGTTCTACAATAGTAAGGGAACTGTTGCAATATGGAAAGGATGTATCTTACTTTTTGCCAGAAGGAATGAAATTGGAATGATTATGAAATATACTAGAATAATAGTTGCAGGCTTGTGCGCCTGCATTTTTTCTATAAGCATCAATGCTCAGGAAAAAGAGAAAAACTCGTATGCAGAATCACCTGCGAGAAAGTTACAGATGGCCGAATTTGCCATCTCAAATCTGTATGTAGATCCTGTAGATGAGGGTAAACTTGTTGAAGGAGCTATTGTAAAGATGCTCGAGCAACTTGATCCTCATTCAACATATGCAAATGCGGATGAGGTAAAGAAGATGAATGAACCTCTGCAAGGCAACTTTGAGGGAATTGGAGTACAGTTTAACATGTCAGAAGATACTCTTCTTGTAATTCAGCCTGTATCGGGAGGCCCTTCCGAGAAAGTAGGTATTATGGCCGGCGACCGCATAGTTATGGTTGATGACACTCTTATTGCTGGTGTAAAAATGAACACGGAAGAAATTATGCGCCGTCTGCGTGGTCCTAAAGATTCGAAGGTTAATCTTAAGATAAATCGTCGTGGCGTGAAGAATCTTCTTGATTTTACGGTTAAAAGAGACAAAATACCTGTATACAGTCTTGATGCTTCGTATATGATAGATGATAAGAACGGATATATAAAGATAAATCGCTTTGGAGCTACTACTTATGATGAATTTAAGAAAGCTCTTGCCGACCTGCAGAGTAAAGGTATGAAGAATCTTATTTTAGATCTTCAAGGCAACGGGGGAGGCTATCTTAATGCTGCAATAGATATAGCAAACGAGTTCTTGGGTAAGCAGGAACTTATTGTATATACAGAGGGACGTAGAAATCCAAGAAGCGAGTTTCTAGCAAAAGGCAACGGAGCATTTCGTGATGGTAAGCTAATAGTACTTGTAGATGAATTCTCGGCTTCAGCAAGCGAAATTGTAAGTGGGGCAGTGCAAGATTGGGATCGTGGACTTCTGGTTGGTCGACGAACTTTTGGTAAAGGATTGGTGCAGCGTCCTATAGACTTACCCGACGGTTCTATGATACGCCTTACCGTAGCACGTTATTATACCCCTGCAGGCAGATGTATACAGAAACCATACGAGAGCATAGAAAAATATAATAAAGATCTTATAGACCGTTATAATAAGGGCGAAATGATGAGTGCCGACAGCATTCATTTCCCTGATTCATTAAAGTTCAATACTCATAAGCTTGGTCGTGTAGTATATGGTGGAGGAGGAGTGATGCCCGATTATTTTGTGCCGGTAGATACAACTAAATATACAGAATATCATCGCCAGTTAAGTTATAAGGGTATAATACTGCAGAATCATTTTAAATATATAGATTCACATCGTAAGGAATTGAAGGCTAAATATAAGAATTTTGAAGATTATGCATTGGGTTTTGAAGTTACTCCAGATATGATGAAGGCCCTGATTGCCGATGGCGAGAAAGCCGGCGTAAAGTATAATGAGAAGGAGTATAATACATCATTGCCACTTCTTAAGTTACAGATAAAAGCACTTATAGCGCGAGATTTATGGGATATGAATGAATATTATCATATTATCAATGCCACTAACGAAAGTGTTGCAAAAGCTATAGAATTACTTAACTACTCCGATTATAATTCTCTATTCTACAAAAAGAAAGTGAAATAGACCGTATTATACTATAATAGGAGTTTTAATAGAAAGGGGCTGTCTAACAAGTAGAAATAGAGTTACTTGAAGTTACAGTTTACAACTACATAAATAAAAAGTATCATTTTGACTTGTATTCATCGGTTTGAAATGATACTTTTTTCTTTTTAAGAAAACCATTGCTTACAGTATATCAATTTATATTCTAATTTATGTACTTATTAAATAGACTCTTTTAAATTGATTGTAGGATTATTATAACAATTACAGCCAACTTTTATAATATTTGTAACTACTAAATTTATATTATTCGGAACCATATAAACATTTATCCTTCTACGCTGATAATATAAATCAATTGTGAGTATGTTATAATATTTTCCTCTTTAATTTTTATCTAATTTGGATAGATAAAAATAAACTGATTAAACGCTAATGTTTCTTAACTGCTTAGTACCATCAAAATAGCTCCGGGTCAAATAATTAGGAATACAAGAATATTAAGCGTACCTTTGTACTTTAATATATAATTTGATGACATTTAAAGAGTTAAACATTTCCGAGCCCATACTAAGGGCATTGGATGATAAGAATTACGAGATACCAACCCCTATACAGATAAAAGCAATTCCTGTTGCTATTGATAATATAGATTTACTGGGTATAGCACAGACAGGAACCGGAAAGACAGCAGCTTTTTCCATTCCTATTATTCAACAATTATTGAACAAAGAGCCCAATAAGGGAAAGAGAGTCATAAAGGCTCTTATATTAACTCCCACACGTGAGCTCGCAATACAGATTGGCGAAGACTTTGAGGCGTATGGCAAATATACTAAGCTAAGACATACCGTTATTTTCGGAGGAGTGAAACAAAGCAGACAGACAGACGAACTAAATAGAGGTGTTGATATTTTAATAGCTACTCCTGGACGACTGCTTGATTTGATAAGTCAGAAGATAATCTACCTTAACAATATAGAACATTTCGTGCTTGATGAGGCAGATCGTATGCTTGATATGGGCTTTATTCATGATATACGCCGACTGCTTCCATTATTGCCAAAGAAGAAGCAAACGTTGCTTTTCTCGGCTACAATGCCAAAGGAGATTGTAACAATATCAAAATCCCTTTTAAATAACCCGGCTAGGGTAGAAGTGGCTCCTGTATCATCAGTGGTAGATATAATAGAACAGAAAATGTATATTGTAGAGAAAGAGCAAAAGAAAGATCTTCTTCTGAAAATTCTAGCTGAATTGCAGGATAAGTCAGTGCTTATCTTCTCGCGTACGAAACATGGGGCCGATAAGATTGCACGTATTCTTAATAAGAATAATATAGCATGCGATGCAATACATGGAAATAAGTCGCAAAATGCACGTCAGAATGCCCTGAACAATTTCAAAACAGGAAAGACTCATACAATAGTAGCTACAGATATCGCAGCCCGAGGTATAGATATTCCTAATCTGGCAGCTGTAATAAACTATGATTTGCCCGATGTTGCCGAGACTTATGTACATCGTATAGGACGTACCGGAAGAGCAGGGAATGATGGTATTTCTTTCTCTTTCTGCACTAATGACGAGAAAAATATGCTTAAGGATATAGAGAAACTTATAAAAAAGAGTATTGAAACTATTCGTATACCAGCAAGTCCAAAGCCTCAGGTTGCAACAACTGATTCTACTATACCTGAAAAGGTAACCAGAACTAGAAGGTCTCAAGCATCATCCAATTCCGAGGAAAGTAGTAAAAGAAGAGGCAGATTTTTCTCAAAAAGATAAAATATAAACTGTTTAGTACCATGCTGTTTACATTTTTGTTAAAAGATTCTTTATATAATAAAGTTCTTGAAATATACATTATTCAGTATGCATTCTATATACAACCATCTTAATATAAGATAAAAATAAGAGCATAAATTCCATCATGGATTTATGCTCTTATTTTATTATTTTTATTACTGATAATATCTATTTTGGTACTAGATAGTATCTTTACACCTTCAGTTTTGAAAGCATATCGCTTGTCATACTATCAAGATCATATTCAGGTTTCCAACCCCACTCTTCACGAGCACAAGTATCATCAAGAGAATTTGGCCATGATTCGGCGATGGACTGACGCAATGGGTCTATATTATATTCCATCTCAAAATCTGGTTTGTATTTCTTTATGTTATTGTATATAATCTCAGGATCGAAACTTAAAGAAGCAATATTGAATGAATTTCTATGAACAAGTTTATCAGGATTTGCTTCCATAATCTCTATTGCTGCTCGTAGAGCATCGGGCATATACATCATATCCATAAAGGTTCCTTTGCCTATAGGACAAGAGAATTTTTCGCCTTTCACAGCCGAATAATATATGTCTACTGCATAATCTGTAGTACCACCTCCTGGAGGGGTGACGTATGAAATAAGTCCAGGGAAACGTACTGAACGCGTATCTACTCCAAAACGACTATGATAATAGTCGCTTAACAGTTCGCCTGTAACTTTTGTAACTCCGTACATCGTCTTAGGACGGCATATGGTATCCTGCGGAGTATTGTCCTTAGGAGTGTTAAGTCCGAAAACTCCTATGGAGCTTGGTGTAAATACCGCACAATTCTTTTCTCGTGCTACTTCAAGAACATTGCATAATCCGCCAACACCGATTTTCCATGCCAACTGAGGCTTGTTTTCGGCTACGGCAGATAGAAGTGCCGCAAGATTATAAATGGTATCAATTTTATACTTCTCTACAGTTTCTGCAATCTCTGTAGCATTGGTTATGTCAACCAATTCGCAAGGTCCGGTCTCTTTAAGTTCTCCTTTGGGTTCTGCTCCTGGTATATATCCGGCAACGATATTTCCGTTATATACTTCTCTTAATTTCATTGTAAGTTCAGAGCCTATCTGTCCCGTAGAACCGATAATCAAAACATTATTCATAGTCAATCTTTATAAATCGGTAACAAAGATAGAAGAATCATATCATATAGTTAAAACTTTGGTCTGAATTTTATTGAAATTCAAGAAAAATATAGAACTTTGTCATATAATTAGTAAATACAATTTTGAATTTAAGAAAAACCTAACTTATAATAATATTCATAAAGATGTACGGAAAAATGAAAGAGTACCTTACGCAGGAACTCGACGGAATCAAAACAGCTGGTCTGTATAAGAACGAACGTATCATCACTACTCCGCAACGTGCTGATATAAAGGTCAATAAAGGAAGTGAAGTGCTTAACTTCTGTGCTAACAATTATCTTGGTCTTTCTGATAATGCAAAACTTATAGAGGCTGCCAAGAAAGCAATGGATACTCATGGTTATGGAATGTCTTCTGTACGCTTCATTTGTGGAACTCAAGATCTTCACAAGGAACTTGAAGCAGCTATATCTGATTATTTCAAGACTGAGGATACCATTCTTTATGCAGCTTGCTTTGATGCTAATGGGGGATTGTTCGAACCATTGCTCGGTGAAGAAGATGCAATAATATCTGATGCTCTTAATCATGCTTCAATAATAGACGGAGTTCGTCTTTGCAAGGCTAAAAGATATCGTTATGCCAATGCCGACATGGCCGATCTTGAACGTTGTCTACAAGAGGCTCAGTCGCAACGTTTCCGTATCATTGCTACCGATGGTGTATTTTCTATGGATGGAAATGTAGCTCCTATGGACAAGATATGTGAACTGGCCGAAAAATATGATGCATTGGTTATGGTCGATGAATCTCATTCGGCCGGAGTAGTAGGCCCAACAGGGCACGGTGTAGCCGAGAAATTTGGAGTTTATGATAAAGTAGATATATTTACCGGTACTTTAGGTAAGTCTTTCGGCGGTGCTATGGGTGGATTTACTACGGGAAAGAAAGAGATAATAGATATGCTACGTCAGCGTTCACGTCCTTATCTGTTCTCTAACTCTCTTGCACCTGCAATAGTAGGAGCGAGCATCGAGATGTTCAAAATATTGAGAGAGAGCGATGAACTTCATACTAAACTGATGGATAATGTATCTTATTTCCGTGATAAGATGATTGCTGCAGGATTCGATATCAAGCCTACACAGAGTGCTATATGTGCAGTAATGCTTTATAATGCTAAGTTATCACAGGATTTTGCTGCAAAAATGCAGGAAGAAGGTATATACGTAACAGGTTTCTACTATCCTGTAGTTCCTAAAGATCAGGCCAGAATCCGTGTACAGATTTCGGCTGGTCATCAAAAAGATCATCTTGATAAGGCTATAAATGCATTTATAAAGGTTGGTAAGGAACTTAATGTAATTAAATGATTCTGTTCTACAGATTAAAGACAGCAAAGACAAGAGTGTTTAAAAGCACCTAAAATATATAAATGATCCCTGCCACAGATGTCTGTAGCAGGGATCATTTTGCTAGAAAGAGTGTTTTTACACACCCTCTCATTACTTATAATGTAATAAGCTATTTATTCAGTTTCCAGGTAAAACCATCTTTAGTATCCTTAACTTCAAATCCAAGTGCAGCCAACTGGTCGCGTATAAAGTCACTTGTAGCCCAGTCTTTGTTCTGTTTAGCTTTTACGCGTTGCTCAAGTAACATGTCTACAACCTTTCCATAAGCGTCTTCGCGTGCTTCATTGTTTACTGCCTCTTCTTTTAGTCCCAATATTTCATTCATGAATAGATTGAAGACACTCTTAAGCTCTTCAAGATCTTCTTCCGAAATAGTAGCTTTCTTATCGAGTACAGTATTTATGATTCTTGCTCCTTCAAATAGTGTAGCAATAACGATAGGAGAGTTAAGATCGTCATTTAATGCGTCATAGCATTTTGTACGCAACTCTTTCACTCCTTCTATGCCTTTTGTCTCGTTAGAAGCTGTAATTCTATCAAAACCTTTAACAGCATCTTCCAATCTTTGCAATCCCTTTTCGGCTGCCTGAAGTGCCTCATTGCTGAAGTCGACAGTGCTACGATAGTGAGCCTGCAATATGAAGAAACGTATTGTCATGGGCGAGTAAGCCTGACTTAGCAATTTATGTGTACCGGTAAAGAATTCGTCAAGGGTAATGAAATTTCCCAATGATTTACCCATCTTGGTGCCATTAATTGTAATCATATTGTTATGCATCCAATAGTGCACCATATCATCGCCTTGCGAAGCCACACTCTGTGCTATTTCGCATTCATGGTGTGGAAATATAAGGTCCATTCCTCCGCCGTGAATATCGAAGTGTTCGCCCAAATACTTCTTTCCCATAGCTGTACATTCTGCATGCCATCCAGGAAAACCGTCACTCCATGGGCTTGGCCAGCGCATTATGTGTTCGGGTTGTGCTTTTTTCCATAGAGCAAAGTCGGCAGGATTATGTTTTTCATCCTGTCCGTCAAGATCGCGTGTAGTATTAAGCACATCATCAAGATTTCTTCCCGATAGCTTGCCATAATTATGATCTTTATTGTATTTAGCTACATCAAAATATACCGATCCGTTGCTAATGTAAGCATATCCATTGTCCAATATTTCCTTTACAAGTTCTATCTGTTCAATAATATGACCCGAAGCGTGAGGCTCGATGCTTGGAGGAAGAACATTCAGTGCTTCCATAGCTTTATGATAGCGATTAAGATAATATTGTACAACCTCCATAGGTTCCAACTGCTCTAATCTGGCTTTCTTTGCAATCTTATCTTCACCTTCATCTGCATCATGCTCAAGATGTCCCACATCGGTAATATTGCGTACGTAGCGTACTTTGTATCCCAAATGAGTAAGATAACGATATAGCAAATCGAAAGTTATAGCAGGGCGTGCATGCCCTAAATGGCCATCTCCATAGACTGTAGGACCACACACATACATACCTACATTAGGTGCATGGTGAGGAACGAACAACTCTTTTCGTCTGTCCAGTGTATTATAAATAACAAGTTTATTTTCCATATCTACAATTATTTAGAAGGAGCAAAGTTATAAATTTACCTACAAACTGTAATGATTTATATAGAATTTTTAGCCTTTCGGGTAGTAATAGAATTAATTTTGTGTTATAATCATTCCTCCTTCGGGCTGTAACGTTATTTCTACTTGTTGAGGTTTCTTTATTGTTATCTCCTCTTTAACCAATTCCAACTTTCTATTATCATTATAAAGTATTACTTTTTCTCCTTTATTTAGCATTGAAAGGTCAAGTTTAAGTTTTAAGGGCTCTTTAAGTGCATTTATGCCGGCAATATACCATTTGCCTCCATGCTTGCGGGCCAATACAGAGTATTTTCCCGGATATCCATCTATAAATTTTATATCTTCCCATGTAGTAGGTATTTTCTTCATGAAGTCCAGTGCAATTTCCGAAGCATCTGTAAGATTATTCGGGGCAATAGTGAAGTTCTGTATAGGATTCTGGAAAAGTACAGCTGTTGCAATTTGAAATCCATCTGTTGTTCTTCTTATATTCCCTTTTTTATTACTCTTATCCATTCTTTTATTAAGAAATACACCTCCATATTCCATACATCCTATAGTGTTGCGAATAAATGGGTGAAGAGTAGATGCAAACGCTTCTTCATCACAGTAATGCTGATTAAATATAAGATTTTCGGATGCAAGTACCGCTTCACTTCCTACGTAATTAGGATACATTCTTTCCCATCCTCGAGGGATGGTACATCCATGAAATATTACCATTAATCCGTTATCGTCGGCATCGCTTAGAATAGATTCATATAAACGGATAGTCTCCTGCTTGTCGCCTCCGAAAAAGTCTACTTTTATTCCTTTTACTCCCTGTTCTTTCATCCAGCGCATCTCTTTCTTTCTGATTATAGAATTATCCATATAGTTGATAGGACCCTGTTCTATATCATTCCAGTATCCACTTGAACTATACCATAAAAATACGTCTACTTTTTTGGATTGCGCATATTTTATAAGTTCTTCCATCTTTGATCGGCCTATATTTTTATCCCACCAGTTATCAACAAGTACATATTCATAACCCATAGCTGCAGCTAGGTCTATGTACTTTACCTGATCTTCATAGTTTATGCTTCCATCCTGCCATAGAATCCAACTCCATGTTCCGCGACCGAACTTATAATCATTCTCACTCTTGTATGAAGGTTCGGTTATATTCCATGGAATTGTTGTCTCGACAATAGGTTTAAGATTACTTCCTACCGTAATGGTGCGCCATGGAGTTGATCCTGGAAGAGAAAATCCCGGAGCTACTGTACCATTGCCATTATTCTCTTCGGCCATTGGAAATGCTATTGAATATGTACCATTCCCGTCCGAATCGCTAAGGTGTGAGCCACAATATTTGCTGTCTACTCCTGTTTCGCTTACAAGTGCCCAGCCGTTGTCGCCTATATGAAACAGGCATGGAAATGTATATCCGTGTCCAAATTTTGAAGGAGTATTTAAAGGTTCATCGGCCTTGTACTCTTCTTCATAACTTGGTTTTGTGCGTTTCCATCCAATCATTGCATCACTTTGTGGACACATGAAGGTAGTGGTGAAAGATGGAAATCTGAAGCCACTGTTTTCTTTTTCTATTCGAATACTGGCTGTTTCTCCATATTTAGGAAAGTTATATCTGAAGGCTATATCATTATTGCTTACCATAAATTCTATTTGCAATGTCTTGCCTTCGCTGTTCTTTACATTGTATGATAATTGATTTGCCTCATAATGAATTTCCGACTTCTTTATTCTGTCTTGTTTATAAAGCTTGTTTACTTTCTTGTTGTCATTACTTATCCATTCAATATTTTTGCTGAAATCTCCTATGTTGGCTATTACGCCTAATGGAGAATCTTCAAGAATTGTTTTTTCTTTGTAGGAAACAGAGTAAACAGGTATTCCGTTTTTTACATTAACGTCTACTTTCAGATTTGAGTCAGGACTAGTTACAGTTGTTTCCTGAGCAAGAGAGGATAGCGCAAATAAAAACGATAACCCCGTAAACAGATGTTTTTTCATAAGTATTATAATAAAATTTAGGCGTAAATTTAATGAAAAAACTAATATAATGCATATGTTATTGTTTTATAGGATGTAAATATTCTAGGAAAAAAGGAACAAATAATTATATTTGCATTATATAATCTTAGCAATTGAATTTTCTAAATAGTGAAATAATAAATATATGAAATTACACAAAACTCTTTTTGCAACGACGCTTGCAATGACTATGTGCCTATCGGCAAATGCACAGGACAATAATATGGTGGTGCAGACAAATAAGATTGGAGCTACTATACAGCCTACTATGTATGGCCTTTTCTTTGAAGATATAAACTATGGGGCCGACGGCGGACTATATGCCGAGCTTGTAAAAAATCGTTCTTTCGAATTTCCACAGAACTTTATGGGATGGAATGTATTTGGCAATGTAAAGCTCATGAATGATGGCCCATTTAAAAATAATCCTCATTATGCTCGTCTTGGTAATTCTGGACATCCTCACAAACATACGGGTATAGAGAATGAAGGATTCTTTGGTATAGGACTAAAGGCAGGCGAGGAGTATCGTTTTACAGTTTGGGCTAGGGGAGAGAACCAGAAAATAGAGGTGGAACTAATAAAGAATAATCTATCCGAAAATCATCAGGCTTTGGTAAAGGGTACTTTGGTTATTAACTCAAAAGAGTGGAAGCAGTATGAACTGGTATTGAAATCGCCGGTTACCGAACCCAAAGCTCATCTTAGAATATTCCTTGCGAGTAAGGGAGATGTTGATTTAGAACACGTTTCTTTATTCCCCGTCGATACATGGAAAGGTCATAAAAATGGTATGCGTAAAGATCTTGCACAAGCTTTATACGATATTAAACCGGGTGTTTTCCGTTTCCCGGGTGGATGTATAGTCGAAGGTACTGATTTGGATACAAGATACGATTGGAAGAAAACAGTAGGTCCCGTAGAAGATCGTCCTCTAAACGAAAACAGATGGCACTATACTTTCAAAAATCGTTTCTTCCCCGATTATTTTCAAAGTAACGGACTTGGTTTCTACGAATATTTCCTACTGTCGGAAGAAATAGGAGCTGCGCCATTACCTATATTGAACTGCGGCTTGGCGTGTCAGTATCAGAATGATAAACCCGAAGCTCATGTAAAAGTATGCGATTTGCAGCCTTATATACAGGATGCACTAGATCTTATAGAGTTTGCCAACGGCGATGTTAACACTAAATGGGGTAAGTTGAGGGCCGAAATGGGACATCCTGCACCTTTCAATCTTAAATATATTGGTATTGGCAACGAACAATGGGGACAAGAGTATCCGGATCGTCTGAAGCCATTTATGGAAACACTTCGCAAGACTCATCCTGAAATTAAGATAATTGGTAGCTCCGGTCCTAATTCGGAAGGAAAAGATTTTGATTTTCTATGGCCGGAAATGAAAAAGTTGAAAGCCGACTTGGTTGATGAACATTTCTATCGCCCAGAAAGTTGGTTCCTTGCTGAGGGAGCGCGCTATGATAATTACGACCGAAAAGGTCCGAAGGTCTTTGCAGGTGAGTATGCATGTCACGGCAAAGGAAAGAAATATAACCATTTCAATGCCGCACTTATGGAGGCGGCTTTCATGACCGGACTTGAACGTAATGCCGATATAGTACATATGGCAACATATGCTCCTCTTTTTGCTCATATAGACGGATGGCAGTGGCGTCCCGATATGATTTGGTTCGACAATATCAACTCGGTACGTACATGCAGCTATTATGTGCAGCAGTTATATAGTCACAATATGGGAACAAATGTTATTCCTCTTACAATGAATAAGAAACCTGTAACGGGAGCCGAAGGACAGAATGGTCTGTTTGCAAGTGCAGTGTGGGATAAGAATGAAAAATCTTATATAGTGAAAGTAGTAAATACTACAGATAAGCCACAAGATGTTTCGTTGACATTTGCAGGAATGTCTAAGAAAGAAAAACTGGGCGCAGGCAGTGTAACTATTTTCCATACAGATAATATTGATAGTGATAATACGCTAGAGAATAATAGTGCTGTAGTGCCTGTTACAAATAATATAAATATTGACGGAAATGTTCTTAATACACAAGTAGGAGCAAAAACATTTGCTGTTTATAAGTTTAAAAAGAACTGATAATTATTATATTGTTACATAAGGAAGTCGGATAGTAGTGAGAAATCTCATTATTATCCGATTTTTTATATTTTGCTTTCTGCTTTAAAAAATTGTTATGTTTGTAGTATAATTGTGTATGGGCAGTCTTATTTATTAAACAATAACGATTGCTTTCTCAAACAAGCACAGATATAGTGAGAGAACTAATGGATAATATTCATTGGGATAATAGATTAATAGCTATAATAGGTTCACGTGGTGTAGGTAAAACGTCTTTATGCTACAATATATTAAGTTATAAAGCAGGGAGTAGAGTTGCATTATATTGTTCACTTAACAGCATATATCTTAGTAGTAACAGTTTGTTAGAACTTATAGAAAAGTTCTATTAATAAGGATTGATAATCGCGTAATAAATCAATAGATTCTATAAAATATTTAAGTGATGATTTGGTGCTCACTAATTTATATTTATAGGCGGTCGATTTATATTTAGTGCCCATCGATTTTTATTTGGTGCCCATCGATTGAGTCTTTAAAATACATGAGAGGTATAGCTATAAAATGTGAATGATGTGTGAATATTCCGTATGTAATATTCACACTCGTATAGCCTATGAATAGGGGCTTTCAGGAGAGATGTGAAATTGTGGAATATAAAAAGACTTTAATGTAAAATGGAGTGTCTGTAAACTTACAAACACTCCATATACTTGCTATATATTTACTAAAATCACTCTGGAATAATAGTAAATCCCCATTTATAATTCTGACCAGGATTGATAAGTGCCCATTTTTCAGGCCATGATCCCCAACTGTCATAACCACCTACACCTTGTTGACGATAATCTATGCATACTTCAACAAAGTCTTTAGGAGTAATATCGTTAATATGAGTTTGACGGCGTAATACATTCTTAGCCTTTAATTCATCTCTCTCCTCAATCTCCTTCTGAGAATAATTATTCCACTGACGAGGGCGGTTAACTGCCTCTTCACTGTCAAAATCTTCTACAGAGTTACGCAATGCATTAAAACCAATTAAGCTGTCGGCAACAATTTTCAAAGATTTTCCTTTCGAAGAAAACTCTATCCAACGAGTATCTATGTGATGACCATTCTCCTGAGGACGAACGTATGGATAGTACATATCTGTAGCTGTAGTATTATATAATCCTACTGTTGTACCGGCCTTACGGTCGATATAGTTCTCCTCTGGTCCACGACCAAAATATGAAATATTCTCCATAGCTGCAGGAATGCGGAATCGCATACCTATTCTCGGTACCTCAGCTTTAACATCTGCTCCTGTAAATTCGGCTTCGACGTGTATTTCACCATTTTTCCCAAAAGAATAGTTTACTTTATACTCATTACCTGCCGGAAGCTTATAAACTATATGAAGAGTGCTATTGTCAAAAGACACTTTCTCTACCTTAAAGTTACGACTAGCCTCTTTCCATATCTGAGTACGTTTGGGTTCGCCGTTTCCATAATCATTATCATTAGGAGCGCGCCAAAAGTTTGGCTGTAATCCAAAGCTGTCATTAAAGTACTCTTTACCTTTATACTTATATGAACTTACAACTCCACTCTTTTTATTGAATACAAAAACAACTCCGTTGCCCGATACTGTTGTTTCATCTCCCTGTGTAGTTGATTTGTATCCGCTAGCAGTAGTAAAATCATCTTTCCCGGCTATTATAGGTAGAATAAATTGTTCTTTGGCTACCTCATGTCCGGCTTTAACTCCTGGTTGCTCTTTCGATGTTTTAATGAAGAAATTAACGAAGTACTCGGTGTTCTTTTTAGCTTTCAATCCTTTTATAGGCAATGATATTTCGTCGCTATGCTGAGGCAATGTAGAAAGATTTATTTTTCCACTTTTAATAGTACGTTCGTTCTCTTTTATTTCATAATATATAGGATAATCTTTTAATGTACTGAAGTAGAAACGATTGTTCACTTTAAACTTTCCATTAATGGCATCAATCATTTCAATTCCTATATTCTGATAAGAGTATTTCACTTCGGCCATTGCCGGATGCGGATTTCTATCAGGATTTACAATACCATTACATAAGAAGTTTCCGTCGCTTGGCATATCTTTGCCAAAGTCTCCTCCATAAGCCCAGAAATTTCTTCCTTCTTCATCTTTCTGAAGTAATCCCTGGTCTACCCAATCCCATATATATCCTCCCTGAAGATTTGGGTATTTATATATAGCTTCCCACTGATTCCATAATCCACCGGTAGAGTTACCCATGGCATGAGCATATTCCGAAGGCATAATAGGACGATCGCTTCCGTTTTTACCTATGTTCTCAAACCAGTCGGCTCCTGGATATTGAGGTACAAACATATCTGTGTTCCACTCCCACAAAGCACGTTCATAGTTTACAGGACGATTCATTCCGTTTTTTTCCTTATTCTTTATCCATAGATAGGTTTGATAGAAATTATATCCGTTTCCGGCTTCATTTCCTAATGACCAGAATGTAAGAGAAGGGTAGTTCTTGTTTCTTTCGTACATGTTTATGGTACGATCCATATGAGGAATAATCCAATCGGGATTATTACCTAATGTTCCACCCTTTTTAGTATCATAACCCATACCGTGACTTTCTATATTGGCTTCATCATAAACATATAATCCATACTCATCGCATAATTCATAAAATCTTCTAGACTGTGGATAATGGCATAAGCGAACACTGTTTATATTGTTTTGGCGCATTAACTCAAAGTCTTTTCTCATTATATCTTCTGTAACATAATGTCCGGTATTCTCATTATGCTCATGAATGTTTACTCCCTTCATCTTTAATGGCTGTCCATTTACGAAGAAACATACGTAAGGTTTGCCGTTGGCTGATATCTTATCGATAGGTTCCATCTCAAAGCGTCTGAATCCTACATTGAAAGGAATAACTTCGGTTACTTTTCCATCTTCCTTAACTGTAATAAGAAGCTTATACAGGTTAGGATGCTCGGAAGTCCATGTTGCTACATTATTTACATTTCCATTGAACGTAATAGTATCAAGTTTTGCAGGCTTAACATCCGAAGATAACTCATTGCTTAATATGTTCTTTCCATCTCGATCAATCAAATTATACGCCACTTCTACTTTTTTATTGGTTGCCGTAGTATTTGCAAGGGCGATGTCAAGTTTGAATATACCATTTTTATAGCTATCGTCAAGAGTAGAAATTACATAGAAATCTTTTACCCCAACTTTAGGCTCGGATGTAAGGAATACATCTCTTTCAATACCACTCAGGCGCCAAAAGTCCTGACATTCCAGATACGACCCTGTGCTCCAGCGGAAAATCTTTATCACTAAAGAATTACTGCCGTTATTGATGTATTTGTTTATAAGAAATTCGGCAGGATCTTTAGAGTCTTCGCTATATCCAACTTCCTTGCCATTTATATATACATATACTCCGGATTTAGCTCCGTCTATATGCAGAAATATATTTTTTCCATTCCATGATGCAGGTATCTCAAACTCACGCTGATATACTCCTACCGGATTTGCTTCTGGAAGGTGTGGAGGCTGTGGGTTACGAGGTTGGAATTCGTAAGAAGTATTTGTATATATGGCAGTACCAAAACCTTGCATTTCCCAATTTCCCGGTACATTTATCTTGTTCCATTTAACATTGGATGAAGAAGATTCTATATTATCAGGAAGATTCTTGTATGAATCAGTATAATAAAAGTTCCATTTACCATTAAGTGACTTGTAATTAGAACTATTTGTAAAAGAACCCTTCAGTGCCTCCTGACGGGTATTATAGGTCATAAACTCGGTACGAGGATACTCCTTGTTTACTTTTACTGTGTTAATATCCCTCCAATAGCATTCTTGAGCACTTTGTGCGGTGGTAGGAATTAGATTAACAAATAATAATGCAAATCCCAATAGGGATTTAAAAAACATTCGATACATAATTAATTTATAGGTTTTCTAGATTAAAAAAGGCGCTCTTATTAGGGCGCCCTCAAAATTTCCTTGTAAAGTAGAACTTATTTTACAGCATCTGCAAGTTCTGCTCCAGCTTTAAATTTAGCTACTTTCTTAGCTTCTATTTTAATAGCCTGTTTTGTTGAAGGGTTAATACCTGTTCTTTCACCTCTTTCAGATACGGAAAAAGTACCAAATCCAATTAATGAAACTTTGTCGCCGCTTTTCAAAGCATTAGTTACTGAGGAAATAAAAGCCTCAAGAGCTTTTTTAGAATCAGTTTTGTTTAAACCTGATTCAGAAGCAATAGCATTTATAAGTTCTGCTTTATTCATAATGAAATAGATTAAATATTAATATTATACAAAAGATTAACCAAAAACTGAGACAAATATAAGCTATCAGATTTATAAATCAAACAGTTAGCCAAAAAATATTGGTCAAAATTCAAAAAAATATAAGAGAAGGATGAAAAACTGCTTTTTAAAAGAATAAAAATAGTAATTTTGCCCGCAAACAATAACTTAAAAGAATATTATATCTATATGAGAATACCGGCAGTAACTAAAAATATATTGATCATTACTACCTTATGTTATTTTGCAGGAGTAGTGGCAGTTAAGTATGGAATTAACCTAAATAATATGCTGGGCCTTCATTTTTTTATGGCTTCCGATTTCAATCCGGCACAGTTAATTACGTATATGTTTATGCATGCAGGATTTCAACATCTGTTCTTCAATATGTTTGCGGTGTGGATGTTTGGTCGTACCCTTGAACAGGTTTGGGGTGGAAAGCGTTTCTTATTTTATTATATAGCTTGCGGAATTGGAGCCGGTCTAGTTCAGGAAGGAGTACAGTATATAGAATACATAACTCAACTAGCTAGTTATGACGGAGTAAATACTGGAACATCTGTAATTCCCATGGGTCAATATCTTAACATGATGAATACAGTAGGAGCTTCGGGAGCTGTTTATGCTATATTGCTGGCTTTTGGAATGATGTTCCCAAATAGTCAGATGTTTGTATTTCCTATTCCTTTCCCTATAAAGGCTAAATGGTTCGTTATAGGATATGCAGTTATAGAACTCTCTTTGGGAGTAGGAGGAGCTTCGGATGGAATTGCGCACTTTGCACACCTTGGAGGTATGATATTCGGATTCTTATTGATTATGTACTGGAGAAAAAAAAATAAAGGCAATGGGGGAATTTATTATTAATCTGAAAAATAAATTTAAGAGAGGCAATATCGCTCTTCAGCTTATATACATAAATGTAGGAGTATTCTTGTTTACCTCTATACTTAGTATATTCTGGACTCTGTTTAACCGCGACGGTAGCTATCTGTTACAATATCTTGAACTACCGGCTTCGGTAGAACAGTTTCTTTTCCAGCCATGGTCTATTATAACATATATGTTCATGCATGCAGGCATATTGCATCTTCTTTTCAATATGTTGTGGCTTTATTGGTTTGGCGAAATTTTCCTTTATTTCTTTTCGGCAAAGCATTTAAGAGGATTATATATTCTGGGAGGTATTTGTGGTGGTATATTATACATGATTTCTTATAATGTATTTCCTTATTTCTCGAATTCACTCCATATATCTTATCTTCTAGGAGCATCGGCTTCGGTTCTTGCCATTGTAGTAGCTACAGCTGTTCGATCTCCGGAGTATCGCATAAATCTTCTTTTCTTTGGAGCGGTAAAGCTTAAATATCTTGCTATATTCATGGTAGTTACCGATTTCTTGTTTATGACGTCGGGAAATGCCGGCGGTCATATTGCCCATTTAGGAGGAGCCCTTGCAGGATGGTGGTTTGCCGCTTCTTTAAGTCGAGGAACTGACATTACATCGTGGATAAACAAGATTCTCGATATGTTTGGCAATATTGGAACAAAAAAGAGTCGCAAGCCAAAGATGAAAGTATATTATGGCGAAAAGAGTAAAGATTACAATTATAATGCCGATAAGAAGGCTCAGAGTGAAGAGATAGACCGAATTCTTGATAAACTTAGAAAATCAGGATATGACAGTCTTACATCTTCCGAAAAGAAAAGTCTTTTTGATGCAAGCAAGAAATAGATATGAAATATATAGGAAAGGTATTGGGTTGGGGATTGATGTGTGTTAACTCATTGATATCCTTTTTGCTGTTGCTGAGTGCTTTTAGTCCATATATAAATCCGCTTAAACATTCCATATTATCATGTTCGGGCCTGGCATTTCCAGCTTTTTTCTTTCTCAATATGCTTTTTTTGTTATTCTGGTTGGTATGCTACAAAAAATATTCATTCATTTCCATCATTGCAATAGTTCTTTCATTTCCTGCATTGAGAACATACTGTCCGCTTAATCTATTTTCGGCAAAGCCTAAAGATAAGAGCATAAAGATACTTTCTTACAATACAATGGCATTTGGAAAAGGAGAAAAAGATGCTAACGGAAAATATCCGGTTTTGGAGTATATAAAGAATAGTGATGCCGATATAGTGTGTGTTCAGGAGTATATTCCTGCAAATGGTCTTACCGAAAAGAAAATAAATAATATACTTAGTTCTTATCCTTATAAAAGTTTTTACAGCATTGCTTCGCATACAAATGGATTGGGTATTTTTTCCAGATATCCAATATTGTCGTCCAAGGTGATAAAATACGATAGCAATGCAAATGCATCGGTAGCTTATCAACTTAAGATTGATGGCGACACAGTTGTTGTAATAAACAACCATTTCGAATCAAACAAGCTTACCGAAGATGATAAGGCAATATACAAGGATATGATAATAGATCCTGATAAAGAGAAAGTTAAACAGGGATCTAAACTCTTGATAGGCAAGCTTGCACAGGCTTCAAAGATAAGAGCATCACAGGCCGATTCGGTAGCTAAATTTATAGCTTCGGTATCGGGCAAAACAATAATTGCATGTGGAGATTTCAATGATTCTCCACTTTCGTATACTCATCATGTAATGAGTCGCTACTTGAATGACGCATTCGTAGATTCTGGAAAAGGACTTGGAATTTCTTATAACAAAAATGGATTCTATTTTAGGATAGATCATATAATGGTAAGTCCAGATCTTACTACCTATGAATGTACTGTAGATAAGTCTATAAAAGATTCTGACCATTATCCTATATGGTGTTATATTTCGAAAAAATGACGTTTTATCATAGCTAATCTGATAAAAAACTCTTATAAATTCATTTTTATAAGAGTTTTTATTTGCTTTAATTTAAATATTTAAGTCGGATTACGCTTGAAAGTGAAAAAAAAACTATATTTGCAAACTTATAAAACTATGAATTAATTAAAGTAAAAATTATAAATTTCAAAGTAACATGCAAAACAAAGGATTTGTAAAAGTTTTTGCGTTATTACTAACCCTTGTATGTGTATTTTATCTTTCATTTTCATTTGTGACTCGTTATCACATGAATTTGGCATCTAAGGATGCAAAGGGAGAAGCACATTACCTTGATTCTATGCAGAATGAAAAAGTATGGTTAGGGAGTTATACGCTGAAACAGTGTCGTGAGATGGAGATTGGTCTTGGACTTGATCTTAAAGGTGGTATGAATGTCATTCTTGAAGTGTCTGTTCCTGATGTAGTAAAAGCACTTGCCGATAATAAGACTGATGAAGCTTTTAATAAGGCCATCGCTGAAGCTGCAAAACAACAGGTAAACAGTCAGGAAGATTTTGTCACACTGTTTGTGAGAGATTATAAGAAGCTTGCTCCTCAGGCTAAGTTAGCTGAACTCTTTGCTACACAACAGTTAAAGGATAAAGTAAATACAAGAAGCAGTGATGCAGAAGTTGAAAAGGTACTGCGTGAAGAAGTGAAGGCTGCAATCGACAACTCTTACAACGTACTTCGTACACGTATCGACCGTTTCGGTGTTGTACAGCCAAACATCCAGGCATTAGAAGGGAAAATGGGCCGTATAATGGTCGAACTTCCTGGTATAAAGGAACCTGAACGTGTAAGAAAACTTCTACAAGGTTCTGCTAATCTTGAATTCTGGGAAACTTACGATTCAAAAGATATTGTTCCTTTCATGTCTTCTATAGACAGTCGCGTAAGTGCTTTGCAGGGAAATTCTGCAGCTACTGCCGATTCAGCTGTAGTAGATTCTGCAAAGACTGTTGCTGCTGCTTCGGTTACAGATAGTCTAAGAGCTGCCTTGAAAGGTGAATCTACAGTTAAAAGTAATGCTACAGAGGAACTTAAGAAATCTCATCCTTTAACTTCTATCCTTCAACTTAACCCTAACGGATACGGTTGTGTGGTAGGATATGCCGATTATAAGGATACAGCCCAGGTAAATAAGATATTGGCAATGAAGGAAATAAAGGAAATGTTGCCTAAGGATCTTAGTCTTAAATGGGGTGTGAAAGCTGCAGACTTCGATAAGAAAGGTCAAATATTTGAACTTTATGCAATCAAGGTTTCTCAGCGTAATGGTCGTGCACCACTTGAGGGTGATGTAATAACAGACGCTAAAGACGATTATGATAATTTTGGTAAACCAAGCGTAAGCATGTCTATGAATACAGACGGTGCTCGTCGTTGGGCTACTCTTACAAAAAATAACGTAGGTAAGGCTATTGCTATTGTCCTTGACGGTTATGTATATAGTGCGCCTAATGTAAACGGCGAGATTACAGGTGGTCATTCACAGATTACCGGTAGTTTTACTCCTGAAGTTACAAAAGACTTGGCAAACGTACTTAAGTCTGGTAAGATGCCTGCACCTGCTCGTATTGTTCAGGAAGATATCGTAGGTCCTTCTTTGGGCCAGGAATCAATTAATCAGGGTATATTGTCATTTATAGTAGCCTTAGTAGTACTTATGATATTTATGTGTGCTATGTATGGATTTATTCCTGGTATGGTTGCTAATTGTGCTTTGTTCGTTAACTTCTTCTTTACTTTAGGTATTCTTACGTCATTCCAGGCGGCACTTACAATGTCGGGTATTGCCGGTATGGTACTTGCCTTAGGTATGGCTGTAGATGCAAATGTATTGATATATGAACGTACTAAGGAAGAGCTTAAAGCCGGCAAGAGTGTGAAGGCTGCTTTGGCAGATGGTTATTCTAATGCATTCTCTGCAATCTTTGACTCTAACCTTACATCAATCATCACAGGTATAATTTTGTTCTATTTTGGTACAGGTCCTATCCGTGGTTTTGCAACAACATTGATTATTGGTATATTATGTTCATTCTTTACTGCTGTGTTCCTTACACGCGTTGTTTATGAACGTTTCATGAGTAAAGATAAGTGGCTTAACCTTACTTTTACGACTTCGCTGTCTAAAAATCTAATGCAGAACGTACATTATAACTTCATGGGTCATGCAAGAAGATCTTTCTCTATCTTCGGTGTATTGATTGTGGCTTGTGTAATTTCGTTTGCTATAAGAGGTTTGGCTCAGAGTATTGACTTTACAGGTGGTCGTAACTTTGTTGTTCAGTTTGAACAACAAGTAGAACCAGAACAGGTACGTGATTTATTGAAGAAGAAAATTACTGAAGATAACGTACAGGCAATTGCACTTGGTACAGACAAGAAGACTATCCGTATTACAACTAACTACCGCATAAATGAAGATTCTCCTACAATCGACTCGGAAATAGAAGAATTCCTTTATCAATCATTGAAAGATGGTAATTTGTTGGGTAAGGGTACTACTTTGAAGGTATTCATTGATAGAGATAATCGTGCTGGTGGTTCAATAATAAGCTCTCAGAAAGTTGGTCCAAGTATTGCTGATGACATCAAGACTTCGGCTATTTGGTCGGTTGTATTTGCACTTATTGCTATTGGTCTTTATATATTGCTTCGTTTCCGCAATATTGCATACAGCGTTGGTGCTACAATAGCATTGGCTGTAGATACAATATTGATTATTGGTGCATACTCTTTGTGCTATGGATGGGTACCATTCTCGCTTGAAATAGACCAGACATTCATTGGCGCCATTCTTACTGCGATAGGTTATTCTATCAATGACAAGGTGGTTATCTTTGACCGTATACGTGAGTTCTTTGGACTTTATCCTAAACGTAATCCGGTTCAATTGTTCAATGATTCGCTAAACACTACTCTAGCACGTACTATAAATACTTCTTTAAGTACTCTTATAGTATTGTTATGTATATTTGTATTGGGTGGCGACAGTATAAGAAGCTTTGCTTTTGCAATGATTCTAGGTGTTGTGATAGGTACGCTGTCTTCTATATTTATAGCAGCTCCTATAGCATACATCAGTATGGGAAACAAACTTCCTAAAGAGGTTAAGTAAAATCTGTTACATATTAATATAAATTAGGGCTGCTAGTTATAGCAGCCCTAATTTATTATGATATATATAAAATATGTAAATATGTGACATTCTTTATGAACAAAAAAGATAAAATATTGTTTTTATAATCAGAGACACTTTTTATATCTATAGAAAGAATAAATGAAACTACTCATTAGATTTCTGATTTTTATATCCTTGGCTTTTGTTGCTGACAAATCTGAAATAAAGGCGTCGAATATTGATTTATCACAGGTTAATACTATGAATATAAATCATCGTGTTCCTGCTTATAAGAATGATTTACTTCTTATAAATCAATATGTCCCTCCCACTCAATTAGTTATACCTCAAAATATCGAATATAATTTTTTCGCTGAAAAGATAAAGATTAAAAAGATTATGATTAATAGAATCATCTTCCATTTTATCAACAGAGGAAAACTAAATCCGGTCTTAGACATTAATAAAGGATTAATAAGCGATTTTGTTCATTATAAGAGGCATTCAAGCAAGTATTATATATTTGCCTTGAGGCATATCTTGATTTAATTAATCGTTATTAAATTTAGTTGTTTTCCTACTCCGGTGCTCCTTATGGGTATTCGGAGTATGGTAAGTTAGAAATGATATTACTTTTTTTAAATAATGATTAATAAGATATTTTATGGAAACTGTTCAGAATTTTACTACAAAGAAAAACAATGTCGTTGCAATTAGAAATGCCGGTTGGGTTATTGTTTGCTGTTTTGTACTTGCTGTATGCATTTACATGTTCGTATTGGGAAATCCTTCAAACTTTATGAATAATGATCCCAATAATCATCCATTGCCGGGGAATTATCTTGGAGTAATATATAAAGGTGGTATAGTGGTACCTATTATTCAAACTCTTCTATTTACAGTTATAGCGTTAAGTGTAGAAAGATATTTCGCTCTTAAGTCGGCTTACGGCAAAGGATCTTTGGTTAAGTTTGTTTCAAATATTAAATCAGCACTTTCTGTCGGAGACTTTGCAAAGTCAAGAGAAATATGCGACAAACAAGGTGGCTCTGTAGCAAACGTTGTATTAGCAACCTTGAAGAAATATCAGGAAGTAGAAAAAGATGCTGCTTTATCTAAAGATCAGCAGGTTTTGGCTATCCAAAAGGAACTTGACGAGTCTACAGCACTCGAGTTACCTATGATGGAACAGAATCTTCCTATTATAGGTACTATAACAACTTTGGGTACTCTTTTCGGTTTGTTAGGTACAGTACTTGGTATGATCCGTTCATTTGCTGCTTTGTCGGCTGGTGGTGGTACCGACTCAATGGCTTTGTCTCAAGGTATTTCAGAAGCTCTTATCAATACTGCATTCGGTATTCTTACAGGTGCTTTGGCTGTTATATTCTATAACTATTATACAAATAAAATAGATAAGTTGACTTATAGTCTAGATGAAGTAGGTTTCTCTATAGTACAGACATTTGCAGCCACTCATAAATAACAGTACTGCTTTTTAAATTAAATTTAGTATGACTAAAATTAAAGTTAAGAAAAAGAGTACGTTCATAGATATGACAGCTATGAGTGACGTGACAGTTTTGTTGCTTACATTCTTTATGCTGACATCTACTTTTGTAAAGAAAGAACCGGTACAGGTATATACTCCTGCATCTGTTTCAGAAATTAAAATTCCTGAAACTAATATTCTTCAAATTCTAGTAGATCCAAAAGGTAAAATATTTATGAGCCTTGATAAACAGCCAGATTTGAAAGCTGTTTTAGAACGAATGGGACAGGAATATGGCGTAAATTTCACTCCAGAACAGGAGACTAAGTTTGCCATTGCTTCTACATTCGGAGTACCAATAAAGAATATGCCCGAATATCTGAATCTATCGACAGAAAAACAGGATGCCATCTTGAAGAATGAAGGTATACCATGTGATAGTTTGGATAATCAGTTCAAGGCATGGGTAAGAAATGCTCGAGAAGTTAATCCGGATTTAAGAATTGCTATTAAGGCAGATGCTAAGACCCCTTATTCTGTTATAAAGAAGATTATGAATTCTTTGCAGGACTTAAGAGAGAATAGATATAACCTTATAACAAATCTGAAGACTACTTCCGAGGACTAAAAAATAAAGAGTATGAGTGCTGACGTACAAACTAGTAGCAAAAACGATAGCTCAAAACAAAAGAAAATGACTGTGCGTGTTGATTTTACCCCAATGGTAGATATGAACATGTTACTTATTACTTTCTTTATGTTATGTACTACTCTGAGCAAACCTCAGACAATGGAAATAAGCATGCCAAGTAATGATAAGAATATAACCGAAGCTGATCAGAATAAAGTAAAGGCATCTCAGGCAATTACTTTACTGTTGGGAGATAAGGATAAGATTTATTATTACGAAGGACAGCCAAACTATGCTGATAACTCATCTTTAAAAGAGTCGAGTTATGATGCCAGCGGAATAAGAAGTATTCTTCTGAAAAAGAATATGGAAGCCGTACAGAAAGTTAATGATCTGAAGAAAGATAAGGCTGCATTAAAGATCAATGATGATCAGTATAAAGAGAAATTGGCCGAAATTAAGAGTGGGAAGGATACACCTACTGTAATTATAAAGGCTACCGACGACTCTTCTTACAAGAATCTTATTGATGCCTTGGACGAAATGCAGATATGTAATATCGGAAAATATGTAATAGCCGACATTACTCCTGCCGACAAACAGTTTATAGCTAATCGTACGGGTAATACGAATAATACGGATTCGGGTAACTCTAATCAATAAATGGAGGAATAAATATGTCTAAAATAGATTTGACATCACCCGAATGGTGTAACCTTATATTTCAAGGAAAGAATAAGGAATATGGTGCGTTTAAATTGCGTGCCGACTCTCCAAAGCGTCACACATGGGCGACAATAATAGTATTGGGAGTTGCTGTGTTGGGATTTAGTGTACCTACATTAATCCGACTTGCTACTCCTAAGGACAAAGAGGTGATGACCGAAGTTACTACTTTATCAAAATTGGCTCAGCCCGAAGTGAAGCAGCAAAAGGTTAACAAGTTAGAACCTGAAACTCCTCCTCCGGCTTTGAAGAGCTCAATAAAATTTACTGCTCCGGTAATTAAGAAGGATGAAGAGGTAACTGATGATGACGAAATAAAGAGTCAGCAGCAGCTTACCCAGACAAAAACAGCCATTTCAATTGCCGATGTAAAAGGAAATGATGAAGCTAACGGTAAGGATATAGCCGATTTGAAAGATGCTATAACTACTGCTCCTGCCGAAGAGGAAGAAAAACCATATACTATGGTTGAACAGATGCCTCAGTTTCCGGGAGGAGATCAGGAGTTGCTAAGCTATATTGCAAAGAATCTAAGATATCCTGCAATTGCTCAAGAAAATGGTATACAAGGAAAAGTATTCATCAGATTTGTCGTTACGGCCAATGGTGATGTGAAAAATGTAACCGTAGTAAGATCTCTTGACAACTCTTGCGATAAGGAAGCTATAAGGGTTATATCATCTTTGCCTAAATGGATTCCTGGTAAGCAGAACGGACGTAATGTGCCGGTTTACTATACAGTACCTATTACATTTAGATTGCAGTAATTTTTACTATCATGAAAAATAAATATCTGATATTTGTTGCTGTTATAAGCTTTTTATGTGCTTGTTCAACAAAACAGAAAACAGGAGAAGAGGATACTCTTACTTCTGGAAACATAAAAATTGCAGTTGATGAAACTTTTAAGCCTATAATGGAAGAAGAGTTGCAGGTGTTCAGTGCTCTTAATCCGGAAGCTACAATTACTCCTATTTATTGTAATGAGGTAGAAGCTTTGAATTTATTACTTAAAGATAGCGTGCGACTAATTGTAAGCAGTCGCACGCTTACTCCTTCCGAAGAGAAATTCTTTAACGATAAAAAGTTTTTTCCTAAATCTATAAGAATAGCAACGGACGGATTAACTCTTATTACAAATAAACACAATCCAGATTCATTGATATCTACATGGCAATTTAAGGATATACTTGCTGGAAAGATAACAAAGTGGAATGAACTTGACAAGTCATCAAAACTTGGTGATATAGAGACAGTATTCGACAATCCCAATTCCAGCACTATACATTATGTTTTAGATTCTATATGTAGCGGCGTTCCTTTTGCAAAAAATATTAAAGCTTTAAAACATAATTCAGAAGTTATAGAATATGTAGCAGCCAACCCAAATGCTTTGGGTGTAATTGGCGCAAACTGGATTAGTAATAAAAATGATACAACAAATCTTTCTTTTATAGATGACGTTAATATAATGGCAGTAAGTCGCAATAAGGTAGCTGAACCTACAAACAGCTACAAGCCTTATCAGGCATATCTGGCATTAGATCGTTATCCTTTAATCCGAAATGTATATATTATACTGAATGATCCTAAAAGCGGTTTACCTTCTGGATTAACCTCCTTTATAACAGATTATAGGGGTCAGAGAATAATATTGAAATCAGGATTATTGCCTTCAATGGCTGCTTTTAGAATTGTGAACGTAAATCAAGAATGAAATTTCAAGGAAAAGTTATGAAGAAAATATTATTATCTGTAATGCTTGTAGCTCTATTTGATGCTACAGATGCACAAATGCCTGTCGAACAGAATATAATGTTACAGATACAACAGGCCGAAAAATTAATAAAAGATAATCCTACAGCAGCCACTGCTGCATTTGATGAAATATTAAAAGGAAAGAATAAGAAGAATCCTGGTATACTTGTTGAAATAGGTGAAGCTTACCTTAAGGCAGGAAATGTTGACGAAGCAGCAAAGTATGCTGCAAAAGCTAAGGAAGCTGACAACAAGAGTGCTATTGCTTATCTTCTTAGCGGCGATATTTATCTGGCAAAGGATGATGCAAGCAAGGCAAGCAGTGAATACAATCAAGCTATATATTTTGATGAAAACTGTTCGGATGCATACCTTAAATACGCAAATGTATACAAAGGTGTAAATCCTCAGCTTTCTATAGAGATGCTTGAAAAACTAAAAAACAAGAAACCTGATGATACTCGCATAGAAAAGATGATGGGCGATATATATTATTCTATGGGTAAATATAAATCGGCTGCCGAGAAGTATGATACTTATATGACTAATGGTACTCCATCCGAAACTGATTTTGCTCGCTATGCTACATTGCTTTATCTGAATAAAAATTATGAGAAATCAAAATCTATTGCCGATCGCGGCTTAAGTGTCAATCCGGATAATCATGTAATGAAACGCCTGGCTATGTATAATGATGATGAACTAAAGAAGTATTCGGAAGGTTTGGAAATTGCTAATAAATTCTTTACCAATGCAAATGATAGTGATCTTGTTTATCTGGATTATGTGTATTATGGTCGTTTGCTAGCTTCAACAAATAAGTATGATGAAGCATTAACTCAATATCAAAAGGCAATAACTATGGATGAACAACATCCTGACCTGTATAAAGAAATGTCTGGTATATACGAGAAAAAACGTGATTTCTCAAATGCAATATCTTACTACAAGAAATATATCGACGGACTAGAAGGTAAGGAAGATCCAAGCGAGTTGTTTTCATATGGACGTCTTAATTATTATGCAGCTTCCGATTCTACTGATAAAGCTAAGCAGCAGCTCTATCTTGATGAGGCCGACAATATATTTTCGAAGGTAGCCGAAAAGGTTCCTGACAATTATCTTGGAAGTTTCTGGAGAGCACGCGTTAACTCTTTAAAAGATCCAGAAACAAGTCAGGGGCTTGCGAAACCTTATTATGAGGCTGCATTAGCTATCTTAGAAAAGAATCCTAACTCGGCTACATCATTCAAGTCTCAGATAATAGAGTGCAACAGCTATTTGGGATATTATTATTATGTAAAAGGCGATAATGCTCAGTCTAAGCTGTATTGGAACAAGATACTGGAAATTGATCCACAGAATAAGACTGCATTTAAGGCACTTGAAGGTATAAAGTGACAATATTAAAATGTAAATATCTTTATTTAAATTAATGAATATATTTCTAATAGTTTGACCTTAAGAGAGAGTAGTGAAAAAATGAAAAGATGACGTTGCTTGTGAGCCGTCATCTTTTCTTGTTTCTAGAACAGTAGCTTGTTTAGCCATCGGTTTACGTATACATTTGCAAATCCACATGCTACACCTATTCCTGCTCCTACTATTACATCGCTTGGATAATGTACACCCTGATTAATTCTTGCAATGCCAACTCCTGTAGCCCATATTGTAGAAGGAACTATAACATACCATTTGGGATACGTTATAGATAATGAGGTTGCAAGTGAAAATGCAGCTGCACTATGTCCTGAAGGGAAAGAGGGACTATCGGACGATGGTGCACCGTAAGGCTTTATTTTGTCTGGATATCTTACAAAAGGTCTTTCGCGGTCAAATATATGCTTGGCAGCTAATGTTATTCCTGCCGCTTCAATAACAGAAGTGCCTATATAAACGGCATTTTTAAGCAAAGGCTCATCTTTTTTAATCAAAGCATATATACCCATCCCCACAGGAATCCCTACCGATAATACAGGTGTACTTTCCGAGAAGCATCGGCTAATTCCGTGAATATGCCATTTGTTTATTGATTCGGCTCCATTTATATCCCAGTTCTGAGAATATGAATCAAGGGAAAAAGATAAACAAATTATAAATGAAAGAATGTAATTATACTTCATGTCGATAAGTTATTAATGCTACAAATCTAATAATAATTGCTGACTAACCATAATAACCATTTCTATTAAGGAATTATTTCTTTAATAACTTGTATTATCGATTGTTTTGATTTAATTTTGCACGATAAATTAATACTTTGGCGCAAAATTTTAGTTCTAACAATTAAATAATTTAAATTCAATCATTTATGTGGTTATGTAATTCATCTATTGGAAGGAAAGTGGTGATGAGTGTCACTGGTATCGCCCTTATCCTATTTTTGACGTTTCACATGGCGATGAATCTTGTTGCAATCTTCTCTGCCGAAGCTTACAACATGGTTTGTGAGTTCCTGGGAGCAAATTGGTATGCTCTGGTAGCAACATTGGGACTTGCTGCACTGTTTGTGATACATATCATTTATGCTTTCTGGTTAACAATGCAGAATCGTGCTGCACGCGGACCTGAACGTTATGCTGTAAATGAAAAACCTAAATCAGTTGAATGGGCTTCTCAGAATATGCTTGTTTTGGGTATCATCGTTCTTGCAGGTCTTGGTCTTCACTTAGCAAATTTCTGGTATAAGATGCAGTTTGCAGAAATTATCGGAAATCATCATTTAGGAGAGTTTGGTCCTACCGACGGAGCTGCTTACATCTTGTCAACTTTCTCTAATCCTATTCTAGTTGTATTATACCTTGTATGGTTCGGAGCTATCTGGTTCCACCTTACTCATGGTTTCTGGAGCTCTCTTCAGAGTCTTGGATGGAACAACCAGATCTGGTTTAACCGTTGGAGAGTGATAGGAAATGTATACACTACTCTTATTATGTTAGGCTTTACAGCCGTTTTAGTAGCATATTTCATTCAGTCACTTTGTGGCGCATGTTAATGTGAATTTATAAATGATTAAATAGTTAATAACAATATGGCTAACATAGATTCTAAAATTCCTGAAGGCCCTTTGGCTGAGAAATGGACCAATTATAAAGCTCATCAAAAATTGGTAAACCCTGCCAACAAACGTCGTCTTGACATCATTGTTGTAGGTACTGGTCTTGCAGGTGCTTCGGCTGCTGCATCTCTTGGTGCTTTGGGTTTCAAAGTATTAAACTTCTGTATACAGGATTCACCTCGTCGTGCTCACTCAATTGCTGCACAGGGTGGTATCAATGCTGCAAAGAATTATCAAAATGATGGTGACTCTGTTTACCGTCTTTTTTACGATACAATAAAAGGTGGTGACTATCGTTCACGCGAAGCAAACGTATATCGTCTTGCCGAAGTATCAAACGAAATCATCGACCAATGTGTTGCTCAGGGTGTACCTTTCGCTCGCGAATATGGTGGTCTTCTTGACAACCGTTCATTTGGTGGTGCTCAGGTATCACGTACATTCTATGCTCGCGGTCAAACCGGACAGCAGTTACTTCTTGGTGCATACTCTGCGTTGAGCCGCGAAGTACAGCGTGGTAACGTTAAGCTTTATACTCGTTACGAAATGTTAGACGTGGTTATCATTGAAGGCCGTGCTCGTGGTATAATAGCTCGTAATCTTGTAACAGGTGCAGTAGAACGTTTTTCTGCTCATGCAGTCGTTATTGGTACAGGTGGTTACGGTAACACATATTTCCTTTCAACAAATGCGATGGCTTCAAATGGTTCTGCAGCTATGCAGATTTATCGTAAAGGAGCCTATTTCGCAAATCCATGTTTTGCTCAGATTCACCCAACATGTATTCCTGTACATGGCGACAAGCAGTCTAAGCTTACATTGATGTCGGAATCTCTTCGTAACGATGGTCGTATCTGGGTTCCTAAGAAACTGGAAGATGCAAAGGCATTGCAGGCTGGAACTAAGAAAGCTAACGATATTCCTGATGAAGATCGCGACTTTTATTTGGAACGCCGTTACCCGGCATTCGGTAACCTTGTTCCACGTGACGTTGCTTCACGTGCAGCTAAAGAACGCTGTGATGCAGGTTTTGGTGTAAACAATACAGGTCTTGCAGTATATCTTGACTTCAAATATGCAATTGATCGTCTTGGTGAAGATGTAGTACGTGCTCGTTACGGTAATCTATTCGACATGTATGAAGAAATCACTGACGAAAATCCATATAAGACTCCGATGATGATTTTCCCTGCTATCCACTATACAATGGGTGGTATATGGGTTGACTATGAATTGATGACTTCTATCAAGGGATGTTATGCAATCGGTGAAGCAAACTTCTCGGATCACGGTGCAAATCGTCTTGGAGCATCTGCTCTTATGCAGGGTCTTGCTGACGGATATTTTGTATTGCCATATACAATCCAGAATTATCTTTCTGATCAGATTCAGGTTCCTCGTTTCTCAACAGATCTTCCTGAATTTGCAGCTGCCGAAAAAGAGGTAAAAGATAAGATTCAGAGATTAATGAGTATAAAGGGTAATCGTTCAGTTGATTCTATCCATAAGGAATTAGGACACGTTATGTGGGATTTCGTTGGTATGGGACGTACTAAGGAGTCTTTGGAAAAAGCAATTGCAAAACTTAAAGAGGTAAGAAAGACCTTCTACAGTGATTTGCGTATCCCGGGAGATGCAAATACACTTAACGTAGAATTGGAAAAGGCTCTTCGTCTTGCCGATTTTATCGAAATTGGTGAACTTATGGCTTACGACGGCTTAAACCGTGCAGAATCGTGTGGTGGACACTTCCGTGAAGAACATCAAACTCCTGAAGGTGAAGCTCTTCGTCACGATGATGAGTTCTCTTATGTAGCGTGCTGGAAATACAGAGGCGAAGGAGAAGCTCCTGAACTTCTTAAAGAAGACTTGAACTATCAGTATACTAAGGTTCAAACACGTAACTATAAGTCTTAATTATTAATTGAATAGAAATCATGGATAAAAATATAAGTTTCACATTGAAAGTATGGCGTCAAAAAAGTCCAAAGGATAAAGGACATTTCGACACCTTCCAAATGAAAGATATTCCAGGTGATACTTCATTCCTGGAAATGATGGATATATTGAACGAACAGATCATTGAAGATGGCAAAGAGCCGGTTGTATTCGATCATGACTGTCGTGAAGGTATATGTGGTATGTGCTCATTATATATTAATGGTCATCCTCACGGACCTGCAACAGGTGCTACTACTTGTCAGATTTACATGCGTCGTTTTAAAGATGGAGATACTATTACTGTTGAGCCATGGCGTTCGGCAGGTTTTCCTATCATTCGTGACTTGATGGTTGACCGTGGCGCTTACGATAAGATTATGCAGGCTGGTGGTTATGTATCAATCAATACTGGAGGTGTACCTGACGCAAATGCAATACCTATTCCTCAACCTATAGCCGAAGAAGCTATGGATGCGGCTGCTTGCATTGGTTGTGGTGCTTGTGTAGCTGCATGTAAGAATGGTTCGGCTATGTTGTTTGTTTCTGCTAAAGTAAGTCAGCTTGCTCTTCTTCCACAAGGTAAAGTAGAAGCAGCTCGTCGTGCTAAAGCAATGTTAAGCAAGATGGATGAACTTGGATTTGGTAACTGTACTAACACACGTGCTTGTGAGGCAGAGTGTCCTAAGTGTGTATCTATAAGTAATATAGCTCGTCTTAACCGCGAGTTTATATGTGCTAAACTTGAAGACTAATTTAAGATAGATTTTATAATTAAGGGTGTCGTTAATATTAAAACGACACCCTTTTTAATTTTATATAAAAAGATATTAGTATAAATTTTTAAGAAATCTGATTTCTGTAAGATATTTATTTAATGAAGAACTCTTTTTTATAGCTTTATGTATTTTCTTATCCATATCCGGAAGAAGATACTCCCAAAATGTCTTCATTTTGTTAAGTATCTGACTTTCTCCTTGAAGAGTATTGCTGTAGTAATCAAATAAAAACGAATGCATTTCAATAATCTTATTATAAAGTTCTTTATCAGGCATATTTATGCCATTTTTGTATTCATAGGCCAGAGATGGATTTGCTAATAGTCCACGTCCTATCATAATTCCATCAAGTAAAGGAAATTCTTTTGATATTTTCTCTATATCGTCAATTTTTTTAATATCTCCATTATAGATAAGAGGTAGCTTACATTCATCATAGAACGAGGCAAAACTATCCATATCTACATCTCCTTTGTATTGTTGACGCCCAATACGCGGATGAAGTGTTACAGATTTTAGATGAGTATCATTAAGTATTGGGAGTATATTCTTCCATTCATCTTTGTCCTCAAGTCCAAGCCTCATCTTTACTGAAAACTCTATTCCTTTATAATCTTGCATTACATTCATAATGGCTCTTACCTTATCAGGATACGGCAGTATACCACAGCCTTTGTATTTTCTTGTAATCAAAGGGAAAGGACATCCCATATTTATATCAATCTCATTATATCCTTTCTCGATAACCAAGTCTGTAAGTCTTCTTAATTCATCTTCTTCCGATGCAATTATTTGAGGCACAAAATGCATCACTTTATTGTTTAGAGGTTCAATGTCTTTTATATCCTTATTTCTGAATTCTCCTCTCTCTATTCTGACGAAAGGAGAGAAATAAGCATCAACTCCTCCAAAAATAGTCTCGTGAGCATTACGCCATGCGGCATCAGTATAGCCTTGCAAAGGCGCAGAATATATTTTAATCATCTATTATATAAAGTTTGTTTTAGTATATAACAAATATATCTCTTTTATTCACATTATAGTAGGTTTATAGCAATATAAATAAATATTTTATACTGTAATACAATATTATTCACGTTGTATATTTATTGAAATATGTCAATGTGATATTTGTATTATGATGAAAATAAAGATGGAAACACAAAATCGCAGACATTATAAAACAGTTATATTGTCTGATATTCATTTAGGATCGGAATATTCTAAATCGAGAGAGGTAATCAATCTGTTAAAGAGTATAGATTGCGATAAGTTGATACTTAATGGCGATATTATTGATGGTTGGCAGTTAAAAAAGAGTCATAAGCACTGGAATCCCGAACATACTCTGTTTTTTCGTGTTTTAATGAAAATGATGGAAAACTGTAATACGGAAATTATTCTTGTTAGAGGTAACCATGATGATTTCCTCGATAAGCTTATACCATTTAATTTCGGAAAATTATCTATTGTAATGGATTATGTTCTGATAAGTAATGGCATGAGGTACTATGTTACACATGGTGATTTGTTCGATACCATAACAACTAATTTCAAATATCTTTCAATATTGGGAGATTATGCTTATACTGCATTACTTCATATTAATAAGTATTACAATAAATATCGTGCATGGAGAAATAAGCCATATTACTCACTTTCTCAGAAAATAAAACATCAGGTTAAAGGTGCTGTTAATTATATATCCGATTTCAGGAACAGTCTTGTAAATCTTGCCAGAATTCGAAACTTTGATGGTGTAATATGTGGACATATACATCAGGCATCAAATGAAGTATTTCAGGGAGTACACTACATGAATTCGGGCGACTGGGTAGAGAGTATGAGCGCTCTTTTTGAAGATGATGAAGGTAACTGGATAGTAGAAACTTATAGCGAAGATAAATATGGTAGTATAAATGATAATGAAGATAAGGCAATATATAGATTGAGCGTATGAGATATCTGTTTATTATACAAGGAGAAGGTAGAGGACACCTGACGCAAGCTCTTACATTAAAGGACTTCCTTACTTCAAAGGGTCATGAGGTAGTTGAAATGCTTGTGGGAAAGAGTGCCAATAGAAGCTTGCCGCCTTTTTTTGAGAAAGAGGCAGGAGTTCCTGTAAAGATGTTCTTAAGTCCAAATTTTCTTCCTTCATCAAATCATAAACGTAATAGCATATTCAGGTCGGTAGTTTATAATTTGCATTGCTTACCTCAATATATAAAGAGTGTTTCATTTATAAACAGTCGTATAAATAATACAAAAGCCGATATAGTAGTGAACTTTTACGAACTCTTATGCGGCTTTGCTTATGGGTTATTTGCTCCCGGTATACCTTGTTACTGTATAGGTCATCAATATCTATTTCTTCATAAGGATTTTAATATTTCCCATATTAAAAGAAGAAACCTTTTATTGTTGAACTTCTTTTCACGCATGACAAGTATTGGTTGTTCACGGCGTCTGGCTCTTTCATTTCATGAAATGGAGTCGGATGAATCATTGAAAATATCGGTTGTACCTCCTTTGCTGCGCCGAGAAGTACTAAAACTAAATCCATCAAAGAGTGATTTTATTCTTGGATACATGGTAAATCCCGGATTTGCAGATGAAGTGAGAGAATATCATAGCGCAAATCCACAAATAAGTATGTGCTTTTTTTGGGATAAGAAAAACGAACCCGATGAACTGATTGAAGATGAAAATCTTCTCTTTAAACAGATAGACGACAAAGCTTTTCTCGATAAAATGGCATCATGTAGGGCATATGCAACTACTGCAGGCTTTGAGTCAGTATGTGAAGCAATATATTTGGGTAAACCTGTATTGATGGTACCGGCACATATAGAGCAAGACTGTAACGCTTATGATGCCGAAGCTATCGGGGCGGGAGTGGTAAGCAAAGAATTTGATTTTGATAAACTTGTTGGTTCCTTAAACGATTATCAGGAAAACAAAGAGTTCCAAACATGGGCAAAAAAATCAGAATATCGTATTCTGCCATTGTTAAAACCCCGACAGTTAAATATAGAACGCCATATCTCAAAGAATAGAGCAAGAATACTGAGATTCATAAATATGAATTGATTATTGTTTTAATATATAAGGAAACTGATTTTTCTTGTATATTTGCTGTATGGAAAAGTATATTTATGAACTCGAAATGAAGGTTCGTGATTATGAATGCGATCTTCAAGGTATTGTAAACAATGCCAACTATCAGCATTATCTTGAACATACACGTCATGAGTTTCTAACTTCTATAGGCCTTTCTTTTGCACGGCTACATGAAGAGGGAATAGATCCTGTAGTGGCTCGTCTTACAATGGCCTTCAAGACTCCTTTGAAAAGTGGTGATGAATTTATCTCGAAATTATATATTAAGAAGGATGGAATTAAATATATGTTTTATCAGGATATATTCCGTAAGTCGGATATGAAACTCGTTATAAAGTCGACGGTCGAGACGGTTTGCGTAATAAACGGTAAACTTTCCGTCAGTACTCTATTCGATGAAACTTTTTCTCCTTATTTATAGAACTTCTGCATAAACTATGATATAAATACTACAAATACTACAACATTATGAGAGATACAGAAATATATACACTTGCACTTACCAAAATAAGTGGATTAGGTTCTATTGGAGCCTGTAATTTAATAAAGGAACTGGGAAGTGCCGAAGAGGTGTTCAGAAATCGTACTCAATTACCTTCATTAGTGAAGGGAGCATCCGAAAAGCTTGTAAAAGCATTAGACTGTAGCGAAGCATTTGACAGAGCAGAGAAAGAGCTTAAGTTTGCAGATAAGAATCAAATAAGGTGCATTACAATAAAAGATTCCGACTATCCATCAAGGTTGCGTGAGTGTGATGATGCACCGATAGCACTTTTTTATAGAGGTAATGCCAACCTTAATGCAGCACATATGATAAATTTGGTAGGAACCAGACATGCTACTGCTTACGGACAAGAAATATGCAGCAAGTTTATATCCGAATTAACTGTTTTATGTCCCGATATAATTATTGTAAGCGGACTTGCTTATGGCATAGATATTCATGCACATAGGGCCGCATTGCAGAATTGTATACCTACAATTGGAGTTTTGGCTCATGGCCTGGATAGAATATATCCTGCCGCTCATAGAAAAACAGCTGTAGAAATGTTGGATAATGGCGGTCTGCTTACCGAGTTCATGAGCGAAACAAATCCTGATAGGCAGAATTTTATAAAGAGAAATCGTATAGTTGCCGGAATTTGCGATGCCACTATTGTAGTCGAATCGGCTTCCAAGGGAGGAGCACTTATAACGGCCGATATTGCCGAGAGTTACAATCGTGACTGCTTTGCTTTTCCCGGAAGGATAAACGATGAATATTCCAAGGGTTGTAATGATCTTATACGCAGGAACAAGGCTGCATTAATAAATACAGCTGATGAATTTGTTAATATTATGGGATGGTGCAAGTCTGATAATGATAAACCGGTAGTTCAACGTGAACTTTTTCCCGATCTCTCGGCAGAGGAACAGTCAATAGTATCTTTTCTGAGAAAGTATCCTGATGGAATACAGATTAATATAATAGTCGTAGAGTGTAATATTGCAATAAACAGACTTAATTGTATCCTGTTCGAGATGGAGATGAAAGGAATAGTTCGTGCTTTGGCCGGAGGCGTATATAAACTATTACAGTAAAATCTGTTATAGTGAAATTGCTTAATAGAGTAAATTCTTAATATAACCTACAAATATAATTTATAAAAAATATATTCCACAATTTCACAGTGCTGGGTAATTGGTTTGTTGTCAGTGTGTTACGTTGTGAATATTATATCCTGTAATGTCAAATATCATTCACGCTTATTCTTAAGATACTCGTATCCTATCCTGCAGTACAGGCATTTCTTTTTGTCGCAATACTCTTTTTTTAATTGTATAAGTGCCTGGCTGTCACCTGCATGCTGTGCTTTAAGCCCACACTGTTCCCACTGTCGGATTATATGATTATACTCAGGTTTTATTTCTTCAAGTAATTTCACGGCTCTTTCGCAGTATTTTTCATTTCCTCTATGTTCGCCATAAGCATACAGGAATGTAGATATAGTGTTTATTATAAGCAATTCGAGTGTAGAATTACTTAAAGTTTTAGTACGGCTGGCCGATGTTCCTGCAAAGGTATAATGAGTAAGCCAGTAGGTGGATGTTCCTCCCTTCAATATCTCTTTAATATCTCTTATAGACTGAGCTTCCAGTATTTTAGACAACATACTTTGCGAATTGTAATATATATAGGCCAACTGAGCAATTCTTACGTGTGGAAAGTTGTTGGGCCTTAGTCGTAAGAATTTCCATAGTGACGAATCTATAGCTTTCAGTTCAAACTTACGACTAAGGTAAGCATACTCTTTCTTTAGTTTGCAGAAGTATTCATCGTTCTTTTCTTCGTCAAGTATCCCTGCCATTCCAAAGAAAAACGATTCTATCTGAAATAGGTCATTTCGATGTTTGTCTATTGCCCTTAGGGGTATGTTATTTGCCCAATGTTCGAAAGCGTCTCCGTTCAATCCGAACCCAAAATTACGAGCAAGTGTTATAAATAGAGCATCTTCCCAGTTACCATTACATCTTCTTACTCTCTCATTTAACAGTTCTGTACGCTGTTGAAGACGTTCGGTCTGCAAAGCATTCATCCACGAATGAATTATAATTTTTGGAATTGCTGATATTATTTTATGGCATGGAGGATATGAGTCGCATTTCAGAAGATATTGATAGTTGTTCTTTACAAACTCCGGACATTTAAGCTCTAATTGTGGTATTGGCTCTCCGTCTGTTCTTGTTATATCATGGTCTATAGTCTCGGCTACATGCAGTATTACCGAGTCGTATATTTTGTCATTACAGTGTTGATGTCTGTACCAGTCTGATGAATATTGGTGTATCTCGACATTTCCCACCCATAATACTCCATTTATCTTTATCTTTGCATTGAAAAAATCCGGCCCGGCATTTTTATTTGTAAGTCCAGGATCAATTATTTCGACTATATCTCCTTTGTCGGTAGTTAACTCGCTTAATGGAAATATTTTATGTTTCCAGGTGTATTGTAGTAGTGTCTCCATTGTTAATGAGGTGTAAATCTATAACAAAAATAATGGTTTATAGTGAAAATAGTTATCTTTGTAGCAAAAATATATATACAAACAATGAAAATAGCATTAATTGGATATGGAAAGATGGGTAAGGAGATCGAAAAGATAGCTATTGCCCGTGGTCATGAAATCGTAAGTATTATAGATATTAACAATCAGGAAGATTTTAATTCCGATAGTTTCAAGTCGGCCGATGTAGCAATAGAATTCACTAACCCCATGGTTGCATACGATAACTACATTAAAACTTTTTCAGCAGGTGTAAAGTTGGTATCGGGAAGTACCGGTTGGATGGACAAGCACGGCGAAGAAATAAGAAATCTATGTAATACCGGTGGAAAGACCCTTTTCTGGGCATCCAATTTCAGTCTTGGAGTTGCTATTTTCTCGGCAGTAAACAAGTATTTGGCTAAGATTATGAATAACTTTCCAAGCTATGACGTTTCTATGGTAGAGACTCATCATATTCATAAGCTCGATGCTCCAAGTGGTACTGCAATTACATTGGCAGAAGGTATTCTTGATAATCTTTCTCGCAAGAATAAGTGGGTAATGGGTACTTTTCAGGCTCCCGACGGTACAGTTACAGGTACAACAGAATGTCAGGCCAATGAGTTAGCAGTAAGTGCTATTCGCCGCGACGAGGTTCCGGGAATACATACTATTACTTATGAATCTGAGGCCGATTCTATTTCCATAACACATGATGCAAAGAATCGTAAAGGTTTTGCATTAGGCGCTGTTCTGGCTGCCGAGTATACTGCTAATCATGAAGGTTTTCTGGGTATGGACGATTTATTTCAATTTTGATTATGATAAAGGCAACGCGTAAACAATGGATAAAGTTTGGCATTGTGCTTGCACTATGGCTGGCATTTATTATATGGCTAAAGAGTTGGTTGGGATTAATAGTAGTTCCGTTTATCTTTGATGCATATATCACTCACAAGATACCATGGACATGGTGGAAAAAGTCAAAGAACCGTACAGTTCTTACTGTAATGGGATGGGTAGATGCAATATTATTTGCTTTAGTAGCAGTATATTTTGTAAATCTTTACTTCTTTCAAAACTATGTCATTCCATCTTCATCGCTAGAGAAATCTCTTTTGGTAGGCGATTATCTGTTCGTAAGCAAGATGAGCTATGGTCCCCGTGTGCCTCAGACGCCACTTCATATGCCTCTTACTCAGCATACTCTTCCAATTGTTAATACTAAATCATATATTGATTTTCCTCATTGGGATTATAAGCGAGTAAAGGGGTTGGGCAATGTCAAACTGAACGACATCGTAGTATTCAATTTCCCTGCAGGAGACACAGTTGCCGTAAATGTTCCGGCAAGTGACATATATTCACTAAGCTATCAGGCAGGTAAGGAGTTGTCAAACCCCGTTGATATGTCGGGCATGAATCCTGAACAGCAAAGAATGGTTTATGATTACTATTATAATATAGGACGTAAATATATTGACGAACATCCTGCAGAATATGGTAAGGTAATATATCGCCCCGTAGATCGTCGCGAAAACTATGTAAAAAGATGCGTAGGATTGCCTGGACAGACATTACAGATAAAAGACAAGATCGTATATCTGGATGGTAAGGCAAATAAAGAACCCGATAACGTACAGTATACTTACGAAGTAAAGGTTAGAAAACCTATTCCCGATGATCTGGCTCACGAACTTGGAATAAGTCAGGAAGATATGTCATATTTCTCGGCCGAGAATAATTCATATTACATGCCTCTTACATATAAGGCGAAGGACGAACTTCTGAAAAGAAAAGATGTGGTAGAAAGTATAAAAGCTGTTCCTAACAATAATAGCGAAGGATTGTATCCGCTTAATAAAAATACCGGATGGACTGCCGATAATTATGGTCCTTTATGGATACCTAAGAAAGGCGAGACAATAACCCTTACTCTTGATAATCTGCCTATGTATGAACGTCCTATTCATGCATACGAAGGAAATACCATCGAAGTAAAGGATGGAAAGATATACATTAACGGCAAACAGACCGATAAGTATACATTCAAGATGGATTATTACTGGATGATGGGCGATAACCGCCACAACTCTGCCGATTCTCGCTTCTGGGGTTTCGTACCCGAAGATCATGTAGTAGGCAAACCTATATTTGTATGGTTGTCACTTAATCAGGATAGAGGCTTGTTTGATGGAAAAATACGTTGGAATCGTATATTTTCATTTGTAGACAATATAAAGTAAAAGTTATGGATTAAATGAGGATACCTCACCTTCCCATATGGATTAAAACAATTATTATAGCAGTAGTGACAGTACTGCTTGTAAATGTTTTTGCCCTTACTCTCTGTACAATACCTTTCGGCGGAATGGAAAATTCTATTTATCCCGGCGAAAAGGTTCTTATAAATAAGTGGAGCTATGGATTTAGAGTACCATTCTCGGAAAAGAGATTATTTCCCGAACTAATAAGAAGGGGAGACGTAGTTCTTTTCAATAATCCTAATCCTTCCGAAAGTACAATTCCTGTATATAACCGTCCTTTATACATAAGTAGATGCGTAGGCATTCCGGGTGATACGCTTATGCTTAATGATGAGATGCTTGTAACTTCCGACAAGATTCCGACTCCCGATGCCAAATCGCTCTATTCTTATCCCAAAAGCTATGAAGATACTATTATGGTTTTAATGAATAAGATAGGTATAACCAATAATCGACTGGCAGGATATAAGGATAGCAGTTATATACGCAGCTTCAGCCATTACGAATATTATCTGCTGAAACAACAATTGCCGAAGTTCTTTCCACTCGAACCTCTTTATAAACAGAATGAAGAGAAAGGTGGCCATCCATTCGTTATACCTTCACGTGGTAAAAGCATAACAGTTTATCCGTGGAATGTAAATCTGTTGTGCAATACAATAATATATCACGAAAACCGGGTAGCATTTGTAAGGAACGACTCTCTGTTTGTAGATGGCAACCATGTAAAAAGCTATAAATTTGGCAAGGATTATTATTGGATGGCTTCTAATAATCCACTAAATATGAGCGATTCCCGACTATTCGGTTTCGTTCCCGAAGATCATATAATAGGAAAAGCCATATGTATTTTATTCTCCGATAAGAGAGAACGTTTGTTTAAAAGAGTAGAATAGATGAATAGAGATATATATTTAAGCAGTGCCTATCTGGCTCCGGTACAGTATTACACCCGACTTCTTGGAGAAGATAGGGTATTTGTGGAAAGATATGACAATTACATAAAGCAGACATATAGAAACAGATGTGTGATAGCAGCTGCAAATGGTCCGCTGGCACTAACTGTTCCAACAGAAAAGAACGAAGATGCAAAATGTTTGATGAAAGATATACGAATTTCAGATCACGGAAATTGGCGTCATATACATTGGAATGCAATGGTGGCGGCTTACAGGAATAGTCCTTTCTTCGAATATTATGCCGATGATTTCAGGCATTTCTATGATAACAAATATACTTTCCTGGTCGATTTCAACCAGGAGTTATGTAAAGTAATATGTAGCTTGATTGATATTGAACCCAAATTAGAGATGACTCACACATATAAGGAAGAATTCAGTGAGAATGAGTTCGATTTTCGTGAAATGATTCATCCAAAACGCGATTATACTGTAAACGACAAGAACTTTCATCCAAAATCTTATTATCAGGTGTTTAAAGATAAATTCGGATTTCTACCAAACCTGAGTATTGTAGATTTGCTATTCAATATGGGGCCCGAAAGTCTTATTGTACTAAAAGAAAGCATTAAATAAATTATGTAAAACATTATATTATGAAAAACTTATTCAGTGTAAAAGATCAGGTAGTAGTAATTACCGGAGGTACAGGTGTGTTAGGAAAAGCTATTGCTGCACATCTTGCTCAAGAGGGAGCTAAAGTTGTAATCTTAGGCCGTAAGGCAGAAATAGGGAATGCTATAGTAGATGAAATAAAGAACAAAGGAGGAGAAGCAATGTTCCTTGTTACAAACGTTCTGGATGAAGCTGTACTTGAACAAAATCTTAAAGATATACTGGAAAAATATGGTAAGGTAGATGCATTGCTAAATGCTGCAGGTGGAAACATGCCTGGTGCAACAATAGCGCCAACAGGTACTTTCTTCGATCTTAAGGTTGATGAATTCCAAAAGGTATTAAATCTAAATCTTACCGGAACCGTACTTCCTACACAGGTATTCCTAAAACCAATGGTCGAGCAGAAAAGAGGTGCTATAGTAAACTTCTCATCAATGGCTGCATTCCGTCCAATGACTCGCGTATGCGGATATGCGGCTGCAAAAGCAGGTATAAGTAACTTTACAGCATTTATGGCTAACGAAGTTGCGACTAAGTTTGGCGAAGGAATACGCGTAAATGCCATTGCTCCAGGATTCTTCCTTACAGAACAGAATCGTGCCTTGCTTACAAACGAAGATGGTACATACACTTCGCGTGGCAACGATGTAATACGCCAGACTCCTTTCAAGCGTTTCGGTCGTGCAGAAGAACTGTGCGGAACAATACAGTATCTTATAAGTGATGCTGCTTCTTTCGTGACAGGAACCGTGGCTGTAGTAGATGGAGGATTTAATGCTTTTGCAATGTAATTCTATTACCCGTTTAATTATAACAAAAACATAACAGTATGATTCTTTGTGAACAGACTTGGCGCTGGTATGGTCCTAATGATCCGGTATCATTGGCCGATATTAAGCAAACCGGTGCAACCGGTATTGTAAATGCCTTACATCATATACCCAATGGAGAGGTGTGGACTGTAGAGGAGATAATGAAACGCAAGAAGATGATTGAAGAGGCAGGACTCACTTGGAGTGTAGTTGAGAGCGTGCCCGTGCACGAACATATTAAAACCCAAACCGGTGATTATCTTCGATATATAGACAACTATAAACAGAGCTTGCGAAATCTGGCAGAGTGTGGTGTAATGATAGTTACTTATAACTTTATGCCTGTACTTGACTGGACAAGAACTGATCTTGCTTATGAGCTTCCTGACGGATCGCGTGCACTGCGATTTGAAAGAGCTGCTTTCATGGCATTCGATCTTTTCATCCTTAAGCGTCCAGGTGCAGAAAATGATTATTCGGCAGAAGATATAGCTAAGGCAAAGGCTCGTTTCGATATAATGGACAGTGAAGAGATTCATCGTCTTACACGAAATATGATTGCCGGTCTTCCGGGTTCGGAAGAGAGTTTTACACTTGAACAGTTTCAGCAGGAGCTTGACCGCTATAATAATATAGACGCTCATAAATTAAGAAATAATCTTATATTTTTCCTCAAAGAAATATGTCCCGTTGCCGATGAGGTAGGAGTGAAGCTTGTTATTCATCCCGATGATCCTCCTCAGGCAATTCTTGGCTTACCACGAATAATGAGCAGCGAGTCCGATTTCAATAAGCTTGTAGAGGCTGTACCAAACGAATCTAATGGCCTTTGTCTGTGTACAGGCTCGCTTGGAGTAAGTTCTGCAAACGATCTTGCCGGAATGATGGAAAGACTTGGAGACCGTATAAACTTTGTGCACCTGCGCAGTACTAAGCGTGATGCCGATGGAAATTTCTATGAAGCCAATCATCTTGAAGGAGATGTAGATATGTATCATGTAATGAAGAATCTTCTATTGCTTGAACAAAGAAGAGGCGTTTCGATAGCTGTACGTCCCGATCATGGACATCAGATGATAGATGATTTGAAGAAGACAACGAATCCAGGCTATTCATGCCTTGGCAGAATGCGTGGCCTTGCCGAATTGCGCGGACTGGAAAAAGGCATTGCCATGAGCATGGATAAATAACATGTTAATACACGAAAGCCTGTCTAACAAGTCTATAAATTACAATATGAATTTATAATCTGTAAGAAATCGTTTTCCTGAAAAGAAGAAAGTACCATTTTAGATCCCGAAATATAGGTCAAAATGGTACTTCTTATTTATGTAGTTGTAAACTGTAACTTCTACTAAGTCTATTTTTACCTGTTACACAGGCTCACTTATTTATATTGTTATAGGTTCTGTATTAGAGTAGCAAGATTTATATCAGGATCCAGTTCTAACTTTTTCCTTAACCTCAGACGTGCTTTCTTCAGAGCCTCTTCCGATTGGAATGTAATCTGCGAGATGTCCTTGTTGCTCATATTAAGTTTAAGAAACACGCATAACTTCCTTTCGTTTGGAGTAAGTGAGGAGTTCAGTAAATTAAGACGATCATAGAAATCGGAATTTACCTTCCGGAACAGTATCTCAAACTCTTCCCAATTGGCATTTGAGGTATTAAGCTTATAGTCGGATATTAGTGAGCGAATATCCTTTCTGGCTTCTTCACTGCATATTGTCTCTAAGTTTTCAAGTTTCTTTATGTAATAATCATTCTTCTCGGCAGTCTGAATAAGTTGCAGCGTAGCTCCAGTCATTGCTTTCTGATTGGATTCCAGCTCACGGTTTATATTCTCTATCTTCAGTCTTAAAACTCTTTTCTTTAGTCGGTTTGTCCAATAAATGGTAAATGCCAGTCCCAATGCCATTATTGCAATTATTACAAAGAATATAATGATGTGTCGTTGTAACTTTATATGACTTTCACGACGCGTTTTTTCTATTTCATATTTCTGCTTTTGCTTTTCGTACTTGTAGGATGTTTCAAGATTGGCTATCTTCTTTATATTCTTTTCGTTTATTACCGAGTCGCTTAAAGATTCATATTTAAGATTAGTATCATAAGCCTCCTTGTATTTACCTTTTTCATAATATACTTCAGAGAACAATTTATAGCAGTCGCGTTTTAATTCTGTGTAACTTATGTTTTTTGCAATTGCAACCGAACTATCAGCATACTCTATTGCTTTTGCATAGTTCTTCATGGCAAAGTATAAATTCCCCAGTTTTATAAGAATTTCGCCTTCTATATTCTTTATATTTACTTTACGTGCAAGTAACAATGCCTCTGAAAGATTATCCCACGCTTCTTTGAACTCTCCTCTCTTTGTATATATTGAACCAATATTCATTAAAGTATTGGCCTTTTGTTTTATATTAATGTTTCTTGATATATTAAGAGATTTAATAAAATAATCCAATGCTTCAGGACGATTTATTGTACTGTATATATATCCCATATTGGTATAACATATGGAAATACTTACAGAATCATTTATTTTTTTTGATATGTCCAATGCCTTTTGTACGGTGTTGATTGCATTATCGAACTCTTCTTGATCTATATGTACTCCTGCTATGTTTATTAGATTGGCCACAGTACCATTGTTGTTATTTGTCTTTTCATTAATAGAAAGAGCCGATAGGTAGTATTCAAGTGCCAAAGGATGATTACCTTTATATTTATATAAGTTTGCAAGTGAGGCATATAATCGGGCAATCATTGTCTCATCTTTTCCTTTCCTGGCAGTATTTAAGGCCTTTGTAAGATGTTTTATAGCATTATCGTTATTGCCTAGTGTAGATTCAAGTAAAGCATAGTTCAGCAAAGTTTTGGTTATAAGTTCATTGTTTTTTATCTGCTCGGCTATTTGAATAGCCTTTCGGTAACATTCAGAGCTTTTTTCCATATCTCCCATACTCTTACTTATAGTTCCTATTGCTGTAAGGTAGTTACATATACCTTTCCTGTCGTTTACTTTCTCGGCTATACTCAAAGCTTCCGAGAACATGCTAAGAGCACCTTCTCTGTCATTCGGTATCATTGTAAGCCCCTCTAGCCATAAACCTTCTGCTTTTCCTTCAGGATAATTTCTTTTCTTTGAAATGTCTACTGCTTCTCTTGCATACTCTTTTGCCTTTGTAGGATTCGAACTGTATATTGAATATGCCACGCGGTTAAGCATGTTTACCTTTACAGTATCTTCTTTTTTGTATCTTAGAAGTTCTTTTTCTTCGTCTGTTTTATCTGAAGTCTGTGCATTTATTCCACCAGACGTGAATAAAAGAATGAAAAAGTATAGAATGAAATCTACTCTTAATTTGGTTGTCATAGTTTAATTTTATGGGTTCAAAGATAAAATAAAGGATCTACTTCACCAAAAAAACATCTTTTTAAATAGATGTCCACCTTTTGTCACCCATCAAAATAATTTAAAAATCAGGATTTACTATAACTTAGCGGTCAGAAAAATCAGAGATTAATTTTGTTTGATAATTAATTATTATGAGAAACATGATACTGGACGAAACTATTTTTCCTGACGTTATAAAGAAATTGAATAACGGATATAATGTTATTATAGACGTAACCGACGACAGCATGTTCCCTTTTATAATAGGAGGGAATGACAGAGTTATGATTTCTCCTCTTAGTAAGAGTGAAATTCCTTTAGGAGCCATAATATTGGCACAAACGGTAAATGGAACTTATGTTCTTAATAGAAAAGTGAAAAATGCCGATGAAAACGGCTATATTACATTAATTAGCGATGGTGGTATAAATGATATAAACCAATGTCATGAGAAGAATATAATTGGCATTGCAAGAAAAATAATACGGCCTAATGCTACCTGGATAGAACTTGATAAACTATCCGAGAGAAGGAAAGGAATTATATGGTACAATCTTTTGCCTATTAGAAGGTATCTTATTAATATATTAAGAAAATTCTATATATAAAGTCGCGTTCGTATATAGTTTTTTGGTTAGAATCAATAGTAAAATAATCTTTTTTACTATTGATTTTTTTTGTTTCACCCGGGTGAGGAAACTTTATCACCTAGGTGAGGAAACTTCCGCACCCGGGTGAAACAACTTCCGCACCTGGGTGAGGAAGTTTATTGGTAAGGTGAAAATGATAATTTCCTGCCTGTAACTTTATCATGTTCTTTACGTTCTTCAACGAAAATCTTATATGCTTTTCCTTTTTTAGTATTGAACGAGACAGTCTCATCTCCATATCTTATATTGCATTTTTCGCCCGATTTAGATATTATATTAGCTTCTATAAGCTTATTATTGCCCCATTTCATCGACACTTCGAAGTTTCCACGAGCCATTAATCCTTTTACTTCACCATCCTTCCATGCATCGGGAAGTGCAGGTAGAAGATCTATAAATCCCATATGACTTTGAAGTAGCATTTCGGTTACGCCTGCCGTTCCTCCAAAGTTTCCATCAATCTGGAATGGTGGATGTGTGTCCCAAAGGTTATCATTTGTTCCATTCTTAAGAAGGTTTCCGTATAACTTGTAAGCATGATTTCCATCATGTAGGCGCGCCCATTGATTTAGTTTCCATCCCATACTCCATCCTGTAGCGCCATCGCCTCTATGCTCAAGTACAATTCTGGATGCCTTGGCTAAATCCGGAGTAGTTACAGGCGAAATGGTTTGTCCGGGATGTAACCCGAACAGATGATTTACATGACGATGTTCATCCTTCGGATCATCTATATCTGTACTCCATTCCATAAGTTGGCCATAACGTCCGGTTTTGTATGGTACAAGATTGTCAAGAACTTCCTTCCATCTTTTTTGTTTTTTTGTATCTACTCCAAGTACTTTGGCTGCTTTTATCGCATCTATAAGTATTTCGCGTGCCACTGCATGAACGAATGTTGCACCTTCATCTACCGGTCCATGTTCGGGAGATGTTGAAGGTGATGCTGTATATTTGCCATCAGGTCTTTTCCATAGATAATCTACAGTGAAATCGGCACTACTCTTTATTATGTCGTAACCTCTGTTTTTAAGGAAATTCCTGTCACGTGTATAATCGTAATAATCCCATACATGTGTAGCAAGCCATGGCCCGGCCATAGGATTGAAGTTCCATGACATATTCTCGTCTGTAAGAGGAGATGTGAATCCAAATATATTTCCCGAAATTGACGCTGTCCATCCACGTGCTCCGAAATAAGCTTTTGCTGTTTTTGCTCCCGGTTTTATTAGGGTATTGATGAAATCTATTAATGGTAATGTGCACTCTTCAAGATTCGTCATGCATGAAGGCCAATAATTCATCTGAAGATTGATGTTGTTGTGATAATCTACATGCCATGGACCGTCTACTCCATTGCTCCACATCCCTTGTAGATTTGCAGGAAGATTTCCGGGCCGAGAAGAGGCTATAAGAAGGTATCGACCAAATTGATAATAAAGTTTTTCTAACTGGTAATCGGCCTTTCCTTCTCGGTATAACTTTAGTCGCTTGTACGTAGGCAAATCTGTCAGTGCAGGATATTGAAGTGTCATAGGGAAATAAGGATTAAGCTCTAGTTGTACTCTTTCAAACAGTGAAGAATAATCTTTATAGTGTCTTTCAAGTAATTTAGAATAGCTTAATCTAGATGCCTGGTTCATCATCTTTTCGGTAGATGCAACAGGATTTACTCCTACATATGTATCGGCCTTGTCGAAGTTTGGATCAAAATTTAGTTTGTAATCTGTGTCGGCAGTTACAAGGAATGTTACATTGTCTGCTCCCTTTACATGTATCTTGCCATCTTTTGATATAAGTGTACCTCCGGTGTTTATGGCTTTAATGCGTAAAGCAAACTTCATGTTGTTATTCTTTAACTGTCCCACGTATAGAAGTGAGTTTTCCGAGTCGCTCTTTATCTCTCCTTCCGCCTCGGGATTGTTTCCATAACTGAAAACAAGATTCTGCATTCCCGGTTTGTCGGCCGAGAATCTTATAACCATTACACTATCGGGGAAAGATGCAAAATAGTCTCTTTCGTAGTTAACTCCATCCTTGTCGAATCCTACGGTAACCATAGCCGAGTCGAGTGAAAGTGTGCGATGATAATTTTTCATGCCAATCTCGCTCAATCCTGTTTCTATATATGCTTCGCCCAATGAAGTAAAGCAACCAAATCGGAATTCGGGTTCTCTGCCTGGCTCATAATCGGCCAGTCCGTTGAAATTCTTTTTTGTAAGTTCTTCGGCTTTTTTTTGATTGCCTTCTTCAAATGCTTTTCTTATTTCGGGTAGCAGATGAGCCGATTCCTTATTCACGTTCCAATAGTGTGCAGGTCCTCCTTTTGTGTTTGGTCCTCCCTGCCACAATGTTTTTTCGTTAAGTGTCAATCTTTCGGCTGCTACCGATCCGGTAATGTTTGCTCCTATACTTCCATTTCCAATAGGAAGTGAGGCATTTTCCCATTGCTTGTCCGAAGTAGGATTGTACCATGATTCTCTTCCTTCCAGCGACATAGGTTTGTCAAACCATATTTTTAGATTTTGTTTATGCTGCCCCTGTACCGTAAAGGCCGCCGCTGTAACGAGTAGTGCGGTTAGTAGTCTTTTCATGAATATATTTATTTATAGATTAAAGTAGAAAGATAGTTTTCGTCAAATATTTCGTTTGACACATTCCATAATGTATCTGCAGATAATGATTCTATTCTTTTGAATATTTCTTCAGGACGGTCCACCTTATTATAATGAAGAAAAGTTTTTCCTATGTCCAGAGCAGAGTTTTCAAAATTATCGCTAGCTACTCCTATCTGTCCTATTATCTGTTTTTTGACTGCCGAAAGTTGCGCAATAGTAAGTTTGTTGTCTCTCAATCTTTTTAATTCTTTACGTACCAATGATACGCATTTGTCTACATCATGTGGGTCTGTTCCGAAATATATGCAGAATACCCCGGTATCTGTATACGAGGTAAGATTTGCCTCTACATTATATACCAATCCTCTTTTTTCGCGAAGCGCCACATTCAGTCGGCTATTCATGCCCGGTCCTCCCAGAATATTGTTTAGCAGATAAAGAGCTGTTCTTTTCTCGTTGTGTGCATCATACCCTCGGCCTCCAATCATTACATGAGCCTGATGAGTATCCTTCTCTATAAGATTATTCACAGGCATGTATGTAAAAGGTGCATTTCTTTTGCGTTCTGTAGTTAGACACGATATGTTTTTCAGACACTTGTCCAGTATACGTTTTATCTTCTTCAGTTCTATATCTCCCTGAATGAAGAAAATCATATTCGAAGTGCGGTAAAACTTATGTGTAAAGTTAAGCGCATCTGTTGTGGTGAAACTCTTTAGCATTTCCGGATTTCCCAGAATATTTCTTCCTAATGCATGGTTTGGAAATAGAAGTTCTTCGAAGTCGTCAAATATTAGTTCTGACGGATCATCTTTATAGCTCTGTATTTCATCAAGTATTACATCTACCTCCTTGTCTATTTCATTTTGTGGAAATGTACTGTTGAATACAATATCAGTAAGCAGTTCGGCAGCTCTTTCAAAATCCTCTTTCAGAAAAGAGGAATAAACTACAGTTTCTTCCTTATTAGTATATGCGTTTAATTCACCACCTACATTTTCCATACGGTTCAGTATATGCCATGCTCTTCGTTTTTCTGTACCCTTGAATATAAGATGTTCCACGAAATGAGCCATTCCCTGTTCATTTTCCTTTTCGTCGCGTGTGCCTGCATCTATTGCAAAACCACAATAAGCTACCTTGGAGTTGTTTGGTACATGTATAACTCTTAGTCCGTTGGACAGAGTGAAAGTATTATATGATGTCATTTTAAGTATAAAACGTTTATACTGACAAAAATACAATAAAACTTATTGCCGTTCTTTAAAAAATACGGATATTTGCAATCTTAAATATAAAAGAATAAACCAAAACCTATGCTTACATCTATAAAAGATTTGTTAGTGAAAGAGGCTCAGGCGGTAAGTAACATTCCCATTACCGATGCCTATGAGAAGGCTGTTGAACTTATAGTAGAGCAAGTTCACCGTAAACGAGGAAAACTGGTGACTTCGGGAATGGGTAAAGCCGGACAGATAGCGATGAACATAGCTACAACTTTTTGTTCAACCGGTATTCCTTCTGTCTTTCTTCATCCAAGCGAAGCGCAGCATGGCGATTTAGGAGTGTTACAGGAAAATGATCTGTTACTTCTTATATCAAATTCCGGTAAGACCCGAGAGATAGTAGAGCTTACACAACTGGCACATAACCTTAATCCTTCATTAAAGAAAATAGTAATAACAGGTAATCCTGAAAGTCCGTTGGCCGAAGCAGCCGACATATGTTTGTGTACAGGCCATCCCGCCGAGGCTTGTCTACTTGGAATGACTCCTACTACTTCAACTACAGTCATGACAGTAATAGGCGATATACTTGTAGTTGAGACAATGCGAAGGACTAAGTTTACAATAGAAGAATATAGCAAGCGTCATCATGGAGGATATCTGGGTGAAAAGTCTCGCGAACTTAGTAAGTAGATCCTTTTTTAATATACATATAAATGCCCACTGCTACAGATATCTGAAGCAGTGGGCATTTTGCTAAAACAGAGCTTTAAAACACCATCTTTTTTTGTCTTCCTTTAATAGCCTATTCTCTTTTTAAGTATTCTATTATCACTATCCTTCCTTTATTTCTTCCTTCCTTTCTTTAATCTAATCCTACATTATAAATCATTATAATATTTAGATTTAAAAATAACGGTAAATATAATGTCAATATATAATACTGTTAATGTATTTATAAATAATTGGTTATTACTAAATTTTATAACATTACAAAGCCAATTTAACATTTAAAAATAATGTCCTAAATCATAAAATACTTTACATATATAATAATATAATATTATAAAAAATTACTGTAGTAAAAGGCGAATTTTAAATTATACAATCTTATTATAGTAAAAATAAAATCATTGACTATATTTCTATAAACCCATTTATATGCTTTAAAACAGGTCTAATTTACTATTTATATTTAAATAAATGATATTGTAAATATTATAATGTCTATTGTGTAAATGTTTATAATGTATGAAAAATGCATTGCTTTTGTAATAAAAAACACTTGAAAATTCCCGATTCTTAAAAATATCCTATATTTTATAAATAAAGTTAGGTTTAACTATTGCGAAATTATTATAAAAAGGTATATTTGTCCATTGAAATTACTTTTAGGTTTGAGATGAAGATAGAAAATACTAAGAAAGCTAATAATAAGAACTCTCATTTAAATAAGTCCAAAGAGGCTTTAATGAATGAATTTGTTGTCCGCTGTAAGAAGATAGACGACAACGATGATTTTATTAGAAAAAATGATAGCGAGTTATATAAGGCAATTCTATATAATCTCGAAGTAAGGAAAGTCTATTTAGATCCTTCTCTAAATCTAAAGAAGCTTAGCCATTTGGTTGGCACCAATACAACGTATCTCTCTAATGCAATAAATAATTATTTTAAGTGTAATTTGAAAAATCTAATCAACAGTTATCGTGTAGAGTATGCCAAATATCTTTTGGATAAATACGATGAACCTATTGTAAATCTTCCCAGGAAATGTGGGTTTACTTCCAGAAGTGTATTTTATGTAGCTTTCAAGAAAGAAGTAGGTATCTCGCCTCTGCAGTATGTGGCTGTTGATAATGATAATGTAATGAGTTTAAGATAATTATAATATGAAACAATTTTTAGTTTTTTAAATTTATAAATTTAAAGTTTTTTAATCATGAACAAAAGATTTTTAAGTGCAATCCTGTTTGGTGCCTTAATGGTTACTTCTACAGGTACATTTGTGTCTTGTAAAGATTACGATGACGATATCAGTAATTTGCAGTCACAAATAGACTCAGAAAAGAGCGATTTGACTACTCAGATTGCTGCTGTAAATTCATCAATAAGCAGCTTACAAAGTGCTCAGACAGCTATTGAAAAAGAAATAGCTGCAGCTAAAGATGCTGCTACTAAAGCAGCATTGGAAGCTCAGAAAGCTGCTACAGCTGCTGCACATGCAGAATTGGTAGCTGCAAAAGAAGAACTTAATACTTCTTTAATTAAATTGCAGAATTCATCAGCTACAAAAGATGAGTTAGCTGCTATTAGTGATGAAGTAAAGAAAACAAACCTTTCTTTAACAGAAGCATTAGGTCGTATTCAGGCTTTGGAAATATTCCAGGGAACAACAGAGGCTGCTTTGCAAAGTTTGGCATCTGAAGATGCTGCATTGAAAGCTGCTATCGCTACAGTTAATGAGAAATTGGTTGCTGCCGAAACTTCTCTTCAAGGTGCGATTGACAAATTGACTGAAAAGGTTGACGCTAATACTCAGGCTATTGGTGCATTGAATGACAAAGTAATTGCTAATGGTGTTGAAATTGGTAAGAACAAGGCTGCTATCGAAGCACAGATTGCTGCATTGAATGCTTATAAGGAAACCAATGATGCAGCTGTATTGGCAAACAAAGGCCAAATAGAAACTATTCTTGGTACATTGGAAACAATGCAGGAAGCTATAGAGGCTCTTAATGCTTTTGACGCTGAGGCAACCGCACAAGCAATTGCAGACAATAAGACTAAGATAGGAGAAATATCTACTTTGGTTTCTACTATAAACGACAAGGTAGAATTGATTTCTGCTGCTGTATTCCAGGGTGTTACTCATGTTTCTTTGATAGCTAGTTCTCAATACGATAATAGATCGAATCTTAATTTAGTATCAGCAGAAGCTGTAAGAACATGGATATTCGGAGATAAATTGGATGGAGCTATCTCTTTCGAGAAGGGTACCAGAACTACTTTTGAAAATACATTCGTATTGCGTGTTTCTCCTGTAGATGCTGTGTTGACTGCTGATAATATTAAACTTATCAATAGTAAAGGGGAAGCTACATTGGCAGAAGATGTTGTGATCAAAGATGTTAAACCATATACTGGATTATTATTATCTCGTGGTATATCTACTAATGGTTTATGGGAAGTTACTGTAGCAATGAATCCTAAATATGATGCAGAGCGTTTTGTAAAGGCTACTTCTGTAGGTACAAAACAAATCCTTTTTGCTGCCAGCGTTAGCACTACAATGGATGCTGATAAAAATTATATCAGAAACGTTGTTTCTGAATATGAATTAAAATTTGCAAATTTAGACAAAATAACTCGTGGAGACCTTGATTTTACTGTAGATGGAATAGAAGTTGATGACCTTCATAATCGTTATAATCGAAATGAAGAATCTAGAGCCGAAACAGGTATATTAGATTATGTTTGGAAGACATATACTCCTAACGCAGTACCTATATTTAGCGGTAGCGAAATGAATGTCATTTCTGGTGATAATAGATATGGTATAACCAAAATGGTTCAGGCTGTAGGTGGAACCCCTATTGTTGTACAGTTAGGTAGTGAAGAATTAACAACTGCTACAGCTTTCTATATCGTACTTGATAAAGCTAATGCATTATCTTCTGATGATTCAGAATTAGCAGCTTGGAATGCTATGGAACCTAAAATTACAGGTATCAATAAGGTGTACAATGTATCTGAAACAGCAGGTAAGGCAGAAATCACATTCCCCGCAAATACTAATGATGTATTCGGATTCCGTGTGTATGCTATAAACGATGATGGTTCATTATTGGATCCAGATGGTAGAGCATTCTATGTACGTGTAGGTAAAGAGGGTGCTGATTGGAATTCTGCTGCTACAGTAATTGTTCCATCTTCACTAACTGCTCCAACTGCTTATGAATCACCAAAGGTGGCTGTTACTTGCTCTAAGTTATCTGCTCCTTCTACATTTACATGGGTAACTGACAAAATTGGAGATGAAAAATCATTTGATATTAAGCTTCTTGATAATAATGGTGTTGTTTTATTCAATTCTGCTTCTACAGAAAATAATGGATTGTCTAGTATTGACTTTACTAAAGTAGCTTCTGTAGTATCTGTACCTGCTACTGGATCTAGCTTGACAGACTGGCAGAAATATACTGATGGTAAAGCATATAATGGTATATTGTCTATATTTGATAGTAATGGACGCTCTATTGCGACATTAAATATTTCTATGACAAAGAACTTGCCTACTACATTGCCTTCAGGATTCTCTGTTAAGACAGCACAGGTTTCTAGTGGCATTTATAACTGCTATATGATTCCTGGTAATGACACAACTACTCCTGCTTGGGGTGTAGATGCTGCTAATAAAGGAACAATGAAGATGACAGAGGTTTTCAACTTTGGAAAAGGAGAAAAAGCAAATTATAATATAACTTTCGATGCAAGTGAGAAAGATGGTTCTAAGAATGTTGCTGTTAAGGTAACAGGAGATGCTAGTCTTACTGTAGCTAAGGATTTTATTGATAATATTACTGAGCATAATACATCTGTTGTATACAACTATGGTGCAATTTCATCTGTTAAGGATGCTGATGGTAACTATAATGACGTAACGGTTTCAGCTACTAACTTCAAAACAGTTTATAATTGTATTTATAATAAGACATATAGTTGGAATTGGGCTACTGCTGCTCAAATGGGTAATTCAGCTAAACCAGTCCCTGCTAAGACACTTACTTATGGTACTAATTATAAAATGGCATTTAATGGTAGTGAAATAAATGTAGAAAAAGCTATTTACGGAACTAGTGCATGGGACGGTTCATACAGTCGTTTGCTTTCTGATCCATATGAAGGAAGCTTACAAATAAAATCAGCAACTTTGACAAGTGATGCTAATGGTGAAGAAGAATACTTTAAAGTTACTGTAACTAATAATAGTATCGAAGAATTTGTTGCTACAGCCACATCTTCTACTACTAATCCTACTGCTGCAGTAGCTTCAACATTGAATATAAAAGCTACTGATATGTATGGTCATGAGGTTGTTATTAAACTACCTATGACTGTCAATAAGAGATAGTATTTATCTTTAATACGAAAAATTAAGAGGGTGTAAAGGTTAAGTAACTTAAGCCCTCTTAAATATTCTTTTAAAAATCGGCATATATTTCAATATAGTATTGGATATATGTCGATTTTTTATAGGTTAAGTACTGATCCTTATTTAATCAAAAACAAATTTCTATAAAAATTTAGTTTTCAGTACATTAATATCTTATTAGATAATATCTAATTATAAAAAAGCATAACAGATATTATTCTCTGTTTTAAAAAGATATTTTCTCTCCTAAAATTTAGATATTGTGTTATCTGATAATTATTAATAACTATTTTTAGTATTATGGTAATTGCTTATCTAAGAGTTAGTACGGCTCGCCAAAATTTAGAAAATCAACACAGTGAAATAACACGTTATGCAGAAAGTCATGGAATAGAAATTGATCGGTGGATTACAGATACAGTAAGCGGAAAAACGGACCGTAAGAACCGAAATCTTGGAAAAATTTTGAAGCGTCTAAAAAGAGGTGATACTTTAATTATAACTGAAATATCTAGATTAAGTCGCTCTCTTCATGAAATAATGACCATAATGAAATATTGTGTAGATAATAGTGTAGCTATCTATAGCACAAAAGATGGATACACTTTCGATGATAGTATAAATAGTAAAGTTCTTAGTTTTGCGTTTGGTCTTGCAGCAGAGATTGAACATAAATTAATTTCTCAAAGGACAAAAGAGGCTTTTGCTCTGATGAAAAAACAAGGTAAACCAATTGGGAGAAAAAAAGGAAGTGGGGAAAAAATAAAGATTCTATATGATAAACGCAGCCAGATTATAGATAAGTTAAAATCAGGTAAGAATATAACTCAGATTTGTAAGGAACTTGATGTAACATGTCGCACTTTCTACAGATTTAGGAAAACAAATCCTGATATTGAAGAATATATAGTAAATAACCTAAAATCAAAAAGGCCGAAAATTATCGATTGACATCATTTTAATAAAATGATAATACAATAAAAACAGATGCTGTTAATAATGAACAAGCATCTGTTTTTTATCTTACAGTAACTTTCATGTAGTACCCATATAGACACTATGTTATTATATAATAAAAACTATTTATTTGTAAATGAATATTCCTTTGTTAGTCTCAAATAATATGTCTTGGTTTCTGAAGCTGCTGTTATGTTTGATGATGCACTGAATCTGAATGTATATAATCCACCTTCTTTACCATAACAAATGAATCGGCTATCGGCATCACTGTATATTTTATCTCCTCCTGCGGCAATTATCTTGTCATTAAGATTAATTAAATTGTCGCCTATTAGCTTGGCTCTGAATATACCGGCCTCTTCGTAAGATGGGATTTTCCATCCCGACAAGTTATTTACCGAGTATCCCGAAGGTATTGATTCGGCTTGTGCTGCTTTGCATTCCCACTCCTTAAGGCTTAAAAGCAGAAGTGTCGTTTTTGTCTCTTCTGTCTTTACATTGGCTACGATGCAGCCATTCCAAATATCTCCTGCTTCGGGAATTGTGCTTAATGAAGGATTAGATGTATCCTGGTTGCCTTCTTCGGGAGTGCCATTCGTGCTTCCGCCATTTGCATTGAAATAAAAGCCCACAATGACAGGATCATTCCATGTTCCGCATGTTATGTTGTTACCTACTGTTATATTGCCGTCATAACTGCCATTTAGTACCAAAGGATAGCTGGCGCGTGGAGTTCCATTGTAAGTATAACTGTAGTTATGTGTAGTGTTCTCATCTTCGGCTACTATAGAAAATACAGATGTGTTTTCACTTCCAGGAAATATATAAACAGGACCGGCTTTCCAGGTTCCGTCTTCATTGCGACTGCATGGTAATTTCATTGAATTGTTTACCTTATCATATTGATAATCGCCATTTAATGATATCCCGTAATATAGTGGAGATATAGAAAAACTTACATCATTCATTTCGTCGGGTATATTGCTTAGTGATATATTTACCGAGGTTATGCAATATGAAAGAGTTATATTCAGATTTGTCTGCTGCTTGTTGACCGTAACTTCTCCTTTGCCCATCATTATTGCATTCTCGCCATAACAGTTCTCGCTGAATGATATTATGTCTTCAATGTCCGGTGTATCTGTCTCTGAATATATATTACCTGCGCCCGAAATAGCTATCACTTTATATTTACCATCCGAAAGCTTAATATCTAATTTGTCACTTTCTGAATTAGCTTGTAGGAAAGCTTTATTTTCTCCTGTATCGGAGAAAATAAAGATATATAATGGATATTCTATATTGTTTGAACTACTTCTGGCTACTATCTTAACCGATTTGTCGGGTATTGCATCGTTTATATCATCTTCATCAATGAATTTCTGACATCCGGTAATTAATAAACATACAATTATTAATGCATAATTGTATAGATGAAATTTATAGTTGTATATTTTCATAATGGTATACTATATAGTTATATCTTCTATATCATTACCTTCCGCCCATTCTGAAATTGCCGAATCTGTTATTTTTATAGCGTTGTCCTTTAGGGTTATATTGTAGCTATACTTGCTTCCACCACTAAGCGGAGAAATAATAAGAGAGGCTTTTGTTGCATTGTATGTATAACTGCCTATGGTGTAGTTTATAGTGAGGTCTATATTGTCCGAGAATGGATTTACTATTATGTAAAAGCTCTTTTTTTCTGCAAGTGATGCCTCGCTTTCTATGTTTATTATGTTCACTTCCGGTGCATGACTGTTAGAAGAAAGATTTGAATCTTCAAAAGAGTAACTTGATGCAGTTGCAATATTGGTTCCCGATAGCGTTACGCTGTTTATTTTGCTGTTAACTTCCGAATCTATATTATTTATGTTTAAACAGATTAATGAATAGATATGCTTGAAGCTATTTTGGCCGGTGAAGCTTACATTGCCATTGTTGTTCGAATAATCCGAAGATATGTTTGTCGTCATAAAATCATGAGCTCCTAAAGATTGAAGAGTACCATCCTGAATTGATAGCGATGGGGTAGTGATTGTTTCGTATGTAGAAGTGTTATTGTAAGGATAGAAAGCATGGAAATTATAAACAGTCTCTTTGTCCGACCAATATATTTTTGTTTCACTATTCCATGAATCACTGTAAATCCATTTCGACAGATCTTTTTCATTTATGAAAATACCTATTTCATCACCATCCGAAAATTGTATTGAATTTATATCAGTTGCGCTATACCTTGTGCTTACTTTTGTAGCTTCTATATTCGCTTCTATTCTTAATAGCATCTCGTCGTTGTTTGTTGTTATTTCGCTGTTGTTGCAACTATGCAGAATTGGTGCTGCAAATAAGGAAATGATTAGATACTTGTTGATGATTTTTGAATTTTTGCATTTTTGTGTTGAATCAAAATGTTTGAAAATAGTTTTGTAAATGTACATATTGTAGTATTTTTAAAGTTTATATTGCAAATATATGTAAAATATTTAAATAACAAAGCATAATGTAGTATTTGAATGTAAAAAAATATGAGTAAGAGTGTGGTTTAGTGTGATAAGTAAGTATGAAAGAAAATAGGATGATATAGGAATTTTAAATAAAATAACAGCAACGATTTGTTATTATTTATACCTTTGTCGTATTATAAATAGTTATAAATGGAAGATAAATTCGATATACGTACCCAACAGCTTGATAATAAAGAACGTGATTATGAAAATGCGTTACGTCCACTAAACTTTGAGGATTTCAGTGGGCAGGATAAGGTGGTTGAGAATCTGCGCATATTTGTAAAAGCTGCAAAGCTTAGGGCCGAGGCATTAGATCATGTATTACTTCATGGACCTCCGGGACTTGGAAAGACAACGCTGAGTAACATTATAGCAAATGAACTTGGAGTAGGATTCAAGGTAACTTCGGGACCGGTTCTTGATAAACCCGGTGATTTGGCAGGTGTTCTTACAAGCCTCGAACCAAATGATGTACTGTTTATTGATGAAATACATCGGTTAAGTCCGGTAGTTGAAGAATATCTTTATTCTGCAATGGAAGATTACCGTATAGATATAATGATAGATAAAGGACCATCGGCCAGAAGTATACAGTTGGATTTATCTCCCTTTACATTGGTAGGAGCCACTACGCGAAGCGGTTTGTTAACGGCCCCCCTTCGTGCCCGTTTTGGAATAAACCTGCATTTGGAGTATTATGATGACGATATACTGTCAAGAATAATACGCCGTTCATCGGCTATTCTGAATGTGCCTTGTGATATAGAAGCAGCCGGTGAAATAGCTTCAAGAAGTCGGGGAACTCCTCGTATAGCTAATGCTCTTTTAAGAAGGGTTAGAGACTTTGCTCAGGTAAAAGGTTCGGGAAAAATCGATATGGAGATTGCTAAGTTTTCTCTTGAAGCATTGAATATAGATAAATATGGTCTTGATGAGATAGATAATAAGATTCTTTGTACAATAATTGATAAGTTTAAAGGAGGACCGGTAGGTATTACTACTATAGCTACGGCATTGGGTGAAGATCCGGGTACTATAGAAGAGGTATACGAACCTTTTCTCATAAAAGAAGGATTCCTGAAAAGGACTCCACGTGGACGTGAAGTTACAGAGCTGGCTTACATCCATTTGGGAAGAAGCATATATAACAGTCAGAAAACTCTATTCGACGATTAAGATGGCAGGATTGAAATCATTGGCTAAAGACACGGCAATTTATGGAGTAAGCAGTATTTTGGGACGATTCCTTAATTACATGCTTGTGCCGATTTATGCTGCAGCAATGTCGGCAGCATCGGGAGGTTATGGGATAGTTACGGAAGTGTATGCATGGACGGCACTTCTTATGGTTATACTTACCTATGGGATGGAAACCACTTTTTTCAGGTTTGTAAACAAGGAAGGTGAGGACCCGGCAAAAGTTTACTCTACAGTTCTTATTATGGTAGGCAGCACTTCTCTGGCATTTGCTTTGGGATGCATGTTGTTTCTTCAAAATATTGCCAATGTTATGGGATATACCGAACATCCATGGTATATAGGAATGATGGCAGTAGTTGTTGCAATGGATGCTTTTCAATGCATGCCTTTTGCATATCTTCGATATAAGAAGCGTCCTATAATGTTTGCTGCACTTAAACTCCTTTTCATCGTTATGAATGTCATGATGAATATATATTATTATTCTGTGCTAAAAGGAAGTGATGTCTTTTATGCATTCTTCTTTAATCTTATATGTACTTCAATAATAATGTTTCTTCTTATACCGCAACTTCGTTTCGGAGCAGGATTTCATAAAGAATTGATGAAGAAGATGTGGATTTATTCGTATCCTATCTTGATTCTTGGAATAGCCGGAATACTTAATCAGGTGGCCGACAAGATAATATTTCGTCATGTTTATCCAGATGCGGCCGAGGCTAAAGTTCAGTTAGGAATATATGGAGCCTCAAGCAAGATTGCAATGATAATGGCTATGCTTACTCAGGCATTCAGATATGCTTACGAACCTTTTGTGTTTGGTAAGAGTAAAGACAAAGACAGTAAGAAGATGTATGCCGATGCAATGAAATACTTTATAATATTCACTTTTCTTGCATTCCTAATGGTTACACTTTACCTTGACGTAATTAAGTATATACTTGCACCCGACTATTGGCCTGGACTACGTGTGGTTCCTATAGTAATGATGGCAGAGATATTCATGGGAATATATTTCAATCTGTCTTTTTGGTACAAACTTATCGACGAGACTAAATGGGGAGCATATTTCTCGTTTGCAGGATGTGCTGTATTGCTGGGCATAAATATTATTTTTATTCCTATTTACAGCTATATGGCATGTGCCTGGGCAGGTTTTGCAGGTTATGCCGTAGCTATGGTTCTTTCTTATTTCGTGGGACAGAAAAAGTATCCTATAAATTATAACCTTAAGGAAATAGGTAAATATACATTGCTTACTTTGTCTATTTACGTGGTATCTCAACTACTTCCTTTCGAAAACATTTATTTATTGTTGGTTGTTCGTACTTTGTTGTTGTTCGTATTTCTTATGTACGTGGTTAAGAATGACTTACCGTTAAAAAATATTCCTTTTATAAAGAAGTTTACAAAATAATAATACTATGTCAAAAGTGGTAACTGACTTAAAGAATGAGATAAAGAACATGCCTTATATAAGTATGTTTATCAATAATTATTTACGTATTCCAAAGAATCCTGATGATGAAGCACTTACCATTCAAAGCATAAGGGGAGGAGTAGAATTTAAGGGTGCAAGTTTGTGGATACTTATATTTGCAATATTTGTAGCCTCGCTGGGCTTAAATGTTAATTCTACTGCAGTAATAATTGGAGCTATGCTTATTTCTCCACTTATGGGACCTATCATGGGCATTGGATTGGCTATTGGTATAAGTGATTTCGATCTTCTCAAGAAATCTATGAAGAACCTTCTGGTTGCAACAATATTCAGTATAATTACATCTACCATATATTTTTCTCTTACTCCTATAGATGAAGCGCAGTCCGAATTATTGGCTCGTACTTCGCCTACTATTTATGATGTAATGATTGCACTTTTCGGTGGATTGGCCGGAATTGTTGCTCTTTTTACTAAAGATAAGGGTAATGTAATACCGGGAGTAGCAATTGCTACTGCACTGATGCCTCCATTATGTACAGCCGGTTTTGGACTTGCTACTGGTAATTTTATCTATTTTCTCGGAGCATTTTATCTATACTTCATAAACTCTGTTTTTATAAGTCTGGCTACTTTTATTGGTATACGTGTAATGAAATTCAATCGCGTTTCAATAGTTAATCCGGAACGTGGCAGGATGGTTAAGAGATATATGATAATAGTAATTCTATTTACTATGTGTCCTGCAATATATCTTACATATGGTTTGGTAAAGAAAACTATATATATGACATCGGTAAATAATTATATAACTCAAGAACTTGACTTTCCTGATACTCAGGTTATTGACAAGAGGATATCTTACGAAAACAGAAGCATGGAAGTTGTTCTTATGGGCAAGGAGGTGTCTGATGAGAATATTGCCAAGGCGAAGGATAAGCTTAAGAATTTCAATCTTGCCGGAACTAAGCTTACTATATTTCAGGGAATGGGAGGTGCAGGATTTGATGTGAGTACTGTCAAGGCACAGATAATGGAAGATTTTTATAAGAACAGTGAACTCCGACTTACGCAGCAGCAAAAGAAGATAGACTCACTGAAGAACGAACTTAGAATATTTGCAGCATATAATAAGGTAGACAGGAATATAATACCCGAAATAAAGGTATTGTATCCCGAAGCAACATCATTTGCAATGGCCAAAGCAATAGAAATGTCGATGGATTCAGCCAAAATCGATACAATAACATTGGCCTTGATGAACTTTAAGCGAGTGCCCGGAATACAGGAACAACAAAAAATTACTAAGTGGTTAGAGGCACGCTTGAATGCAAAACAGGTAAGACTAATAATAAGATAAGCTTTTTATTATACTATGAGAAAAATATTCTTCTTCTTTCTTATCCTTCCAATGATGGCTTATGGATATGAAGGAATGTGGTTGCCATGCTGCATTAGCAAACAGACACAACAGGTGATGAAAGATATGGGACTGAATCTTTCTCCCATACAATTGTATAATCCTTCTTCACCCTCTTCGCTATCAACGGCTGTTGTTAGTTTTGGAGGCTTCTGCACAGGTGTGGTGGTCTCCCCTCAGGGACTTGTCTTTACTAATCACCACTGCGGCTTTGATGCAATACAACTACATAGTACCCCTCAGCACAATTACCTTAGAGATGGATTTGTAGCCGATTCCTTGAATAATGAACTTCCTAATCCCGATCTTTTTGTGAGCTTTCTTGTAAGTATGGAAAATGTTACAGACAGAATAATGAAGAATGTACCTGTAAATGCCTCCGAGGCTGCCAGGTCTATGATAGTAGATTCAATTTCTTCCTTAATAACTGATGAGGTGACTGCCCGAGATTCATTACTAAGAGGTGAAGTTACTCCATATTACAGTGGAAATGAGTATTATCTTTCTATTTATAAAGATTACTATGATGTAAGACTTGTCTTTGCGCCACCATCATCAGTAGGTAAGTTTGGAGGTGATACAGATAACTGGGTATGGCCCAGGCATACAGGAGATTTCTCTGTATTCAGAATTTATGCCGACAAAGATAACCGTCCTGCAACTTTCTCGAAAGATAATGTGCCTTATAAACCCGACGTCTTTGTACCAATATCTATAGAAGGTTATCAGCCCGGTTCATTCTGTATGACTTTAGGATATCCCGGCGAGACAGAACGTTTTCTGTCATCTTTTGGTGTAGAAGAGAGAATGAATGCAGATAACAGTGCTATGATAGATGTTCGTACTATAAAACAGGCTATATGGAAGGAGGGTATGGAAGGAAGTGATACTATAAGAATAAAATATGCTTCTAAGTATGCTCAGAGTGCCAATTACTGGAAAAATAGCATAGGTATGAACAAGGCTATTAAACAACTTAAAATAATAGAGAAGAAGAAGAGCCTTGAATCTAAGCTTATGGAATGGATAAGACGAAGCCCTGAGCAGAGAGGAAAATATGCAAAAATTCTTTCTGAACTTGAACTTAATTACCGAAACAGGTTTCAGATAATACGTGCAATGGCCTATTTTGGAGAATGCTTTGGTAATGGTCCTGAACTTCTTACTGCAGCAATGGGCATACTTAACTTTGATCATGAGGCCGAACCTTCTGTGGTAGAACGAAATATGAGACAGCTTATAGAGCTCTATGCAAACATAGATACAGATATAGACAAAAGGGTATTTGTTGCAATGCTTAAGACGTATGCTGAAAACACAGACAGGAAATTCCTTCCTGAGGTATATGAGGTTATAGATAAAAGATTCCACGGAAAATATGAGGAGTATGTGGATGATGTGTATAAACGTTCCAAACTAACAACCCCCGAAGGGTTTGAAATGGTAGCTAAAGGAGATTCTACATATGTATTGTTTGAAGACCCTGCTGCGTCTTTTGCAATAGATATGTTAGTTAAGTTCTATGAGTTCAATCAGATGGTTGCAGATTATAATTCAAATATAAATCTTAACGAACGTCTTCTTACAGAGGCTATGAGAGAAATGGAATCCGATCGTCAGTTCTATCCCGATGCCAACTCTACCATGCGCCTTAGCTTTGGACTGGTAGGAAAATACTCTCCTCGAGATGGTGTGGAGTTTAATTATTATACCACTACAAAAGGTATAATGCAAAAAGTACTTGAATACAAAGGAGATTCTGATTTCGAACTTCTACCTTCATTAAAGGAGTTTCTGAGCCGCAATGATTATGGTAAATACGCTACTGATAAAGGCGAGATGAACGTATGCTTTATAACTGACAATGATATAACAGGAGGAAATTCCGGAAGTCCTATGTTCAATGGAAATGGAGAACTTATAGGACTTGCTTTTGACGGTAACTGGGAAGCCATGAGTAGTGATATAATATATGAACCGTCGCTGCAGAAGTGTATAGGTGTAGATATACGTTATGTATTATATATAATAGATAAATATGGCAAAGCTTCGAGGATAATGGATGAGCTTAAAATAAACGTAAAATAAATTTTTCTTCTTTTTTAAACGTAGGTATCAATAATATTTATGGTATCTATGTAAATATTGTTCTTCCTCTGTTTTTTCTATAACAATTTCACTGCCTTGATAATTAAGGCTTTAGATATGAATGTTATTGCGATATATTTCACATATCATTCACAGTTTGGTTTACACTCTGTTATTGTCCTATAAAGTTTATAGCCTGTATACCAGATTTTTGTATACAGGCTATTGCTTTATAATTGAGTATCGTTATGGCTACTTATTTTTTCTTTCTTCTGCGTGCACTTCCTTCTTCTGTTTCGCCGTTGAAGAACTGTTGCCAGTCATCTGTCTTCTTTGGACCTCTAGATTCGGAATAGCCTCTTTCTTCGCGGCTTGCTCTTGGTTTTCTATCGCCGTTACCCGAACGAGATCTTGAAGAGTCAGAACGTTTTCTTCCTCCACGTTCGTTTCGTCCCGATCCTTCGCCTGCAACTTCTATCACTACTTTTCTTCCGTTTAGATTAGTTCCATTCAATGCATTTATTACATCGCGAGCCTGCTTTTCGTCAATTTCAACGAAAGAATAATTCTGCATAAGGTCTATACGGCCTATGTTGGTACGTTGCCTCTTCATGTTGCGATTAATCAGTTCTATTACCTGATTGGCATAGAAACCGTCGGTCTTTCCTAAGTTAAGGAACATGCGGGTAAATCCTTTTTCGGCTTTGCGTGCACCCTTTTCCCGGTCGCTTCCACGGTCGCGACGGTTATTTTCGCGGTCACTTCCGCGGTCCGATCCGGTAGGTATTTCTATGTCCGATGCATTTTTGTAGTATTCAAGGAAGCGGTTGAATTCGCTTGAAACGACTCTCTTTATAAGATCTTCCTTAGATAACCATTCAAATTTTCTGTAAATGCCCGGTAGGAATGAAGCAATTTCTTCTTCGTCCACCTTTACTTTCTCGATATCATCAATAACCTTAATAAGCTGTTGCTGACATATTTCCTTGCCGGAAGGAAGTTTGGCCAATTCGAACTTCTTGTTTATAATTCTTTCAATCTCGCGCATCTTGCCTTTTTCACGAAGATTGGTTATTGCAATTGATATACCTGTCTTTCCTGCACGACCTGTACGTCCGCTTCTATGAGTATAGCTTTCTGTATCATCGGGTAAGCCATAGTTTATTACGTGGGTAAGGTCATTAACATCAAGTCCACGTGCTGCAACATCGGTAGCAACCAGTAACTGAAGATGATGCTGACGGAATTTCTGCATTACAAGGTCGCGTTGTGCCTGCGACAATTCACCATGTAATGAGTCGGCGCTATATCCGTCCTGTATAAGTTTATCTGCAATTTCCTGAGTCTCCTTACGAGTACGGCAGAAAATGATACCGTAAATCTGAGGATAATAATCGGTTATTCTTTTTAGTGCAGCATATTTGTCTTTGGCATGAACCACATATGCAATATGAGATACATTCTTGCTGCCTTCGTTCTTTGTTCCTACTGTAATCTCTTTTGCATCGTGCAGATATTTCTTCGAAATACGCGATATTTCGGGACTCATAGTAGCCGAAAACATAAGCGTGTTTCTATTTTCAGGAACATTTTCCAGAATGGAATTTATACTGTCTGTAAATCCCATATTAAGCATTTCGTCTGCTTCATCCATTACAACATTACCAATGTTTTCAAGATGAGCTACCTTACGTTCTATAAGATCTATTAGTCGGCCCGGGGTAGCAACAATAATATGAACTCCATTCTTTAGGCTTCTTATCTGACTTTCGATAGAAGAACCACCATATACAGGAAGTACTTTAAGACCGTCAATGTATTTTGAGTAGTCGTTGAGGTCGCCTGCAATTTGTAGGCAAAGTTCGCGTGTAGGACACAGAATAAGAGCTTGTGGCACACGGTTTTTAACGTTAATTTTCTGGATGAGCGGCAGACCAAATGCGGCTGTTTTACCAGTTCCTGTTTGAGCGAGAGCTACAACATCGTTTCCTTCACCAAGCAAATACGGAATGACTTCTTCTTGCACTGGCATAGGATTCTCGTAACCCATTTCTTCTATCGCTTTCCGTATATCGGTAGAAACGCCTAATTCTTCAAATGTTTTCATTTATTTCAATATCAATTTCAATTTGCAAAGATACATATAATGTATTTATAAAATGTGGTAAACTATCATTTTGTTTACTGAAGACAAATAAATAATGCTATAATTACAGTCATTTATTGTTTTTTATTCTTTTATATACCATTTTGAAATCTTAGTATCTTTTATGAAGAATCTAATTGCTATAATGAAAACAAATAAGGATATAATTGCAAGTATCGTCATAGTAGATTTTCCGAGAATGTCGGTTAAAGTTTCATATTCGGGATACATAATGGAAAGTATAACTGATACTGTATTGTTTATAAAATGTAGTATTATAGGTAGGGTGATGCTCTTGGTGCGGTAATATATAAATCCAAGTATTATACCAAACAGAAAAGCGAATACTACCTGGGCAGGATTTGCATGTATAAGTCCGAATATAAGGGCCGATACGATAATTCCTACAGCCGGGTTTCTATACGAACGCAGAATACTTCCCTCTATTGCTCCGCGAAAGAATAACTCTTCAAATATTGGGGCCAGGATGCATATGTTTATTATTCCCAAAGGATTGTCCTGCATCTCTGTAAATGTGTTTTTAAACCAGTCGGGCAACCGTACTATGTCGCTCAGATAGTTCATCCAGAATATGGCTGATATTCCTATAATGATGCATATTAAGGCCGTTTTTGTATTGCCTGTGTTTAGCGACTGCCTGTTTATAGGAATATATTTATAATGAATCAGTTGCCATGTCATTAATAGTATAACTAATGTATTTGCAATTAATGAAAGTGTTATTGGCATTCCCAAACTGAAATCAAAATTTCCCTTCTCAATAAAAACCCATCCTGCATAACAAGCCATTAATATAAACAGAATTGCAAGCTGATATGCAAAATAATATAGAATAAGTTTAACTGTAGTTTTCATATATGTCTTATTTAAGAATTGTATTAGCCTCTATTTTATCGGATTCTAACTGATACTGTAACTCGTCTATTGAATTGAACTTCTTCTCTTCTCTCATAAACTGCACAAAATCTATTTTAATATTTTTTCCATATAGATTACCGTCGAAGTCGAATATGTTTGCCTCTATACTCACATTGTCGCCATTGTTTACGGTAGGCCTGCTTCCTATGTTTATCATACCTTTATAACGAATCCCATCTATCGTTGCTATAATTGCGTAAACTCCGTTGGCCGGTATTATTTTTTCCTTGTTTACAACTTCTATGTTTGCAGTAGGAAATCCTATCTTGGTTCCTATTTTATGTCCGCGTATAACCTTACCCTCTATTGAATAGTTATAGGTAAGCATTTTACCGGCCTCTTTCACATCTCCTTTTGTAATAAGCTTTCTTATAAAAGACGAACTTATTGAGGCTCCCGGGGTATAACACTCATCTGCAAGTATTACATCAATGTTTAGCTGCTCTCCAAATCTTTTGTAATCTTCAAATCCTTCCGATCTGTTATGCCCAAATCGGTGGTCGTATCCTACCAGCAGACACTTTACATTGTAATTATCCTTTAGCAGCTTCATGAAATCGTATGCCGAGAGTGCAGCAATATCACTGCTGAATGGCAGTAATATGCAGTAATCCGGATTAATGGCTGCAAGTAATGAGGTCTTCTCGTGGGTTGTTGAAAGAAGACGTGGCTGAAAATCGTCGTGAAGCACCTTTCTTGGGTGAACCGGAAAAGTAATTATAGTACTTTTCAATCCACGTTTTTGTGCTATTTCTTTTAGTTGAGATATAAGAAATCTGTGACCACTATGGACTCCGTCAAAGAATCCGATAGTAGCTACAGATGGCATTATGTTTTTACAATAAATTTCTGTTATGATATCCATTAATGAAAAATGATAGTTAATTCTTCTTTGATTTTAATCGTGAGATGAATCTTCCAATTTCTCCAATTATCAATACTAACGAAGAGGCTCCGATTATTACAATCCAACTATTAAGTGACATAGGTTCGGTGCGGAATACCTTGCCTCCGAATTCGACGATTATAATCTGGCCCACAAGTATTATTGCGGCTACAAGAAGCATTCCGGCAGCATGACGTCCGTCCTTGAATACTGAATGATTAGTTCCGAATACGCTGGCATTAAAGAGATTCCAGAACTGAAGCATCACGAATAGGGTAAAGAATTGTGTAAGCGCCATAGGAAGTTCGTACTCATTCATGTCATTCATCCTGAATATAAATGTCATAAGCACTACAAGGAAAGCTGTTCCTACTCCCAGAATGTTTGTACGCATTTTTTTTGTTATAATGAAGTCGTTTGCTTTTCTTGGCTTCTCATCCATCACATCCATGCTTGGAGGTATAGAGGCTAGAGCCATAGCTGCGAAAGTGTCCATTATAAGATTTACCCATAGCATCTGGGTAACTGTTAGTGGGAGGGATGTACCAAAAAAGGCACCCAACAATACACTTATTAGTGCAACAAAGTTTATAGTGAGCTGGAATACAATGAATCTCTGTATATTCTTGTATAATGAACGACCCCACATTACAGCAGTTGCTATACTGTGGAAAGAATCGTCAAGCAAGGTAATATCACTTGCTTCTTTTGCTACAGAGGTTCCTGTACCCATAGATAATCCTACCTGTGCATGATTTAATGCAGGAGCATCGTTAGTGCCATCGCCTGTTACGGCAACTACTGCGCCTTTTTTCTGCAGTAACTTTACCAGTCTTTGCTTATCCATAGGACGTGCACGACTCATAACCTTAAGGTCAAGTACTCTTTCCAAAGCTTCTTCGTCCGATAATGCCGCAAATTCTGTACCGGTTATACGGTTGCGATCTGTATCTTCGGGAGTCCATAGGCCTATTTGACGTGCTATTTCGGTAGCCGTACCTGGAGTATCGCCTGTTACTATCTTTACCTTTATGCCTGCCGACTGGCATTTTCCTACTGCTGCAGGTACATCGGTTCTTATAGGGTCGCTTATAGCTACTATTCCAAGGAATGTCATTCCGCCCTCTTTTACAAGTTCTTCACATTCATTGTTCTCGTTGCTGTCTATGAATTTGTATGCAAGTCCCAGTGTACGCATCGCCTTATTCTGATACTCCATAAGGTTGGCAGTGTAATTCTTTATATCTTCTTCCGAAAGGTTACATTTGCCCATTACAATTTCGGGAGCTCCCTTTACGTAAAGCACTTTTCTATGCTGCACTGGAGAGTCTACCAGCGTAGCCATAAACTTTCTTTCGGTCGAGAAAGTAAGCTGATTTATTATTTTTACACTCTCTCTTATCTTTAAATAATTTTTGCCTTTTTGATTAAGCCATAACAATAAGGCTATTTCTGTAGGATTTCCTACTCCTGATGGTTTTTCACCCTCTCCTTTTTCTTCAAGGAAAGCAGTTGAGTTTACGCTTATTCCTTCAGCTATCAAATCGGCCTTTTCATTATCAAGTTTTGTATCGTATACCTGCATTAGATTTTGGGTAAGAGTGCCTGTCTTGTCTGTACAGATTACTGTTATTGCACCCATAGTTTCGCATGCATGCATCTTTCTTACAAGATTGTTGGTCTTTAACATTCTACGCATGTTTAGTGCCAGACTCAATGTTACACTCATAGGCAATCCTTCAGGAACAGCAACTACTATGAGGGTTACTGCCATCATGAAGTATTTAAGTACTATCTGAGCAACTCTAAGCCAATCGGTGACTACATTTGTCTCGAAATAATGATACAAATCCTTTGTTGTGAATATGATGAAGGTTGCTGCTGCTATCGAGAAACCAACCTTGCCAACAAAACCCGCAAGTTTCTTTAACTGTATGTTAAGCGGAGTCTCTTCTTCACTTTTTTGAGTAGCCTGATGAGCAACCTTGCCTATTTCTGTAGAATCTCCTACTTTAAGTATTCTCATTATGCCATGACCATCTGTAACTGTTGTTCCGCGCATTACCTCATTGGTTGGATAAGTAGCCTCTTCATCAAACAGTTCTTCATTTATGGTTTTGTTTACCATAAGTTCGCCTGTAAGAGTCGATTCATTTATCTGCAATGAAACCGATTCCAATAATAGGCCATCGGCAGGAACTTCATCTCCTGTATTAAGAATCACTACATCTCCAACTACAAGATCTTTTCTTGCTATCTCCTGTACCCGGCCGTTTCTCATTACTGTTACCGGCGATTCTTCGCCCATGGCATTCAGTAAGTCAAACTTCTTATTGGCATCATATTCAAAATAGAAACCAATTCCGGTTGCCAGAAAAATGGCAAAGAATATACCTATTGTTTCGGCATACTCATTTTCTATTATCGATATTATGAAAGAGAACAGGGCTGCAACAAGTAATACCTGAATTACAGGGTCCTTGAACTTTTCAAAATATAGTTTCCATATTGAAGCCCTTTTAGGAGGAGTAAGGAGATTCATTCCGTACTGTTCACGACTTTTAAGGACCTGTTCGTCAGAAAGTCCTTTTATAGTTTTTTCTAGTTCTGGTTGTGCCATAAAATATTATAAATGTTTATACGTATGTATATATAACGCAAAATTACAATATTAATCCTTATAGATGCCTTACTTTTTTATATTTTCCAAAGGACGGGTAGAAATTCTCTTGCCATCCAAAGATCTTGTGGAAATATGTTTCATGCTGTAGTCGGGAAGTGATACAGAACGCGATTTAACCGTAGGTATATCTGTCTTACCTGCTTTGGTAAGAGCTACTTTCAGCATAGTTTCCTGTTCGTCACCCAATTGATGGCCATCGAATGGATTATCATCTACTGCTATGTCGGGGGTAAGTCCGTTGGGCATACATGGATTATTACCATTCTTGTCGGCATATCTGTTTATCATTACGTATATTCCCCAATTACTTATAGATGATGGTACCTTATCGTAAATATCACTTGGATTCAATACACTTCCTGTACAATATTTACCATGCGATTGTTCTCCTATCAATTCTACATCCATAAAAGGCATCAATCCAATTATCAATGATTCCGAAGCCGATGCTGTACCCGAGCTTATTATCGCATATATCTTTTTCAATCCAATGTTGGCACCATCGGTACTTACGGTTGATAAAATATTATACTCATCCTTTATGGAAAAAGATGTTTTGAAATAAGTATTAAGATCGGTTCCTTTCTGCTTAAAATAAGCTGTATACTCTTCATTCCATATTTCAGTCTGGTATAAAGCCTTAGCCTTTACTTCCGATTCGGGCGCAAACATAGAAGCCATTGCCTCTTCGGTTACCACATATCCTCCACCGTTATAACGCAAATCGAGTATTAATTCTGTAACCCCTGCTGCCTTATATTCCTTGCATATGCTAATAAGTTTTGGTACGGATATCATATCGAAGCTTGCATACGCAAGGTAGCCTGCCTTTTTACCCCCAAATTCAAATATCTTGCTCAGTAATACCGGGTCTTCATACATTTTTACGGCAGTAAGATTTATAGAACTGCCGGCACTTATTCCTGATTCGGTATTTATTCCCATTCCAAGTTTTACACTGGAACTATATAATGCATTAAGATAATTATCCTTGGTTATATCTTTATCATCAATCTTTATTATTATATCTCCGCGTTTTATTCCTGCTTTCTTTGCAGGACTATTGTCATAAACGAATGTTATTATAAAGAAATAATTTTTAGTATTGGAAAATTGTCCCAACATTACATCATAACCATAAGTTGTCTCTACGCCGGCAAGACTGCTGGTAAAACTACTGTAATCGTTAGTAAGCTGAGTCCACTTATCTACATCAGCTCCATTCTGCTTATATCTTATATCCTTAACAGTGCTTATTGGATCGGTATTTGTATTTGGGTCTAATTTTGTTAAATCAGATTTAATCTCTTTATTCCAAAGATATATATCACTTAGTACATCACCGGCAAACTTATTTGCATAATAAATCTCATCGGTAGTTACACGGGTATCTGTAGAACCACCGTTATTTATGTCGGAATCATCATTTTTTGAGCATGAGCTTATGGCAAATGCAAATAAAAGACTTAGTAGGTAGGAATAATACAATCTCATATTTATCTGATTTATAAGTTTTAATGGTGCGAAGTAAGTAAAATTAAATAAATATATTACTTTTTTTTGATAAAAAATGCTCGAAAATCTTGCAAGATTAAAATCTGTATATTACCTTTGCAACCGCTAAGAGAAACAAACTCTATGCCGGACTTGTAGCTCAGTTGGTTAGAGCAACAGACTCATAATCTGGAGGTCATAGGTTCAAGCCCTATCTGGTCCACATTAAGAAGGCGACTTACGAATAAAATCGTAGGTCGCTTTTATTTTTTGCGAAAGCAATAGCTTAGATTTTACAAGAACAAGAATCCTGATATAATAAGTTAATATTATATAGGCTTGCGTATTTTACTAAAACTTTATTTCTTTCTTAAAATATTCTGTGGGTGTTGTGCCTGTTATCTGTCTGAAATTACGGAATGCTGAGGAACGAGAACGAAAACCTACATCATAGAAGACATCGCGGTATGATGAAGAGGGACTTAATTTAATTCTAGATATAAAGTCTTCTATTCTAAGTGTGTTAAGATATATTGCCAGATTATCATATCCAAGTTTTTTTATAACCTTTCCAAATGTGGTTCTGTTAGTATTTAGTATAATATATAGATCGCTGGCCGACAAGTCCGGATTCTCCCATGCATGCGTTTTCTGCATATAATTAGATAACATTACAGATAATGATGTTACTGCCGTGTTATCTGTAATGCAGTAATTAGAATCTTCTGCTTCGTATAAATCAGTTGTTTCTATAAATTCTTTCTCTATATCTATAATTATCGGTTCGGGTGTGCTTGCAATATTCAACTCCGGTTCGGCTGATTGTCTTATCAATCTTTCGAAAATTTCCATGTATGCTATTGTTAAGCTGCACCCTACGCTAATATAATAATACAGAGTTTTTACATAAAGTGAATTTGAAGATAAAACAATTAAGTATGCAAAGGTATTTAAAGTAAATATGATAAGATATTTCCTCATCCAGGATTTGTCCGTATTATTATATTTTCTTGTATAAGGAATGGTGAAGATAGTTATTACAGGCAAGAAAAATAAAAAGGCTAATCCTATACGAAATGATGCTTCGAAACGATTGTAATTTGAAAACATCTCGATAAGAGTACTGTAATTCGTAAATTCTACTCCCGATAACATAGCAATAACAGTTATACTTATTAATATAAACCAAGGTATATATATTTTTAGTATTCGCCTTAAATTAAGATATCCCGGTGATATTACCTCTATAGGATACATTATATATGATGTTACCATAAATATGGCAGTAAGAAGCATTTTTACAGATATAACTCTTTCTGGTTCTTCGCCATTATATAGCTCAATAAAACGTGTAGCATAGTTTAATACCGAAAAAAGTACTATTATAGCCAATATAGTACGCGAACGTTCTCCATCTTTTCTTCTGGAAAACAGAAGTATTGATGTTAACATGCATACTATAGCTCCGGTAAATGTTGTAACAAAATATATTGATTCCATAGTGGTTGCAAAGATATATAAATATAAATTATCTTATAATATATGATATTTTTTTAAATATTTCAATTACACTTTATTAACTGCACTTTATTAACTGCACTTTATTATATGCTTAACCTTTAGAAATAATCTTTTAATATCTGATTTATGTTATAGAATAAACTTAAACTGAAAAATTATGATGAGTGAAGATTTGATGGGTTCGGACAGGCTAGATACTGAAGAGCGCAGAGATTTGGACGATTCTGAATTCGGATTACCACAAGAGAGAGCATATCCAATGCCCGATGCTGCTCATGTAAGAGCTGCAGAAGCTTATTTTAGATATGCACCGGATAACCTTAAGCCTGAACTTGCACGTAATATTCTTAGAAAAGCTCAGGAATTTGGAGTGGATGTAAAGAGCCCTACCGTATTGAACTGGGCACAACAGTAGTTAATGATAGGTTCTCACTTTATGGACTATAAGAGTAAAATGAGTACATTTGTATATGTTTTTATTCTCTTTAAACTATAAACTGAGAACTTATTATGTTATTATCTAAAGAAGAATTACTATTTATAGAAAACCATATCAATGATGATATACGTTTGCTGGCACTTCAGGCATCAAAGTATCCTGGTATAGATTTAGCCGAGGCGGTACGGCAGATTGCGGCCAGACAAACAGCACGTAATAAGCTTCCTTTATGGTATAATACTAAGGGTATTGTATATCCGCATCATCTTTCTATGGAACAGTGCTCTTCTCAGGCAGCTGCCGAATACAAAGCTTCATTGGTTGGCGGAGATTCTTTTGTAGATCTTACCGCAGGCCTTGGTGTAGATTTTTCCTTCATCGCTTCTAAATTTAAGGTGGCACATTATGTAGAAAGGCAGGAATTATTATGCAAACTGGCATATAATAACTTTCCTCTTTTAGGAATTGATAACGTTTCTATCCATAATGAGGATGGAATAGAATACTTAAAAGAGACGGGATTGGTAGATCTTATTTTTATAGATCCGGCCAGAAGAGATGAAAATGGAGGAAAGACGGTCTCAATATCCGACTGTGAGCCCGATATTTGCAAAATAGAAGATATGCTTGTTGATAAGGCACATAAAGTAATGGTAAAGTTGTCTCCCATGCTAGATATATCATCGGCTTTGCGCGAATTGAAGCATATAACAGAAATACATATCTTCTCTTTGAATAATGAATGCAAGGAGCTTTTACTGATATTGAAAAAAAATACTTCTGCACCAGATATTGCTGTATCATGTGTGAATGTAATGAATAGTGGTGAATGCAGTAAGTATAGTTTTTATCTTCAGCAGGAAAACTGTTTGCAACCTGTTATTGCCCACCAAATGGAGGAGTATCTTTATGAACCTAATCCTTCAGTTATGAAGGGGGGAGGATATAAATCATTGACTCACTCTTTTGATGTGAGAAAATTAAATAACAGTACTCATTTGTATACTTCATCAAAGTTAATTGAAGAGTTTCCCGGACGTAAATTCAGAATTGTTGATGTGTCGGGGTTTGGAAAGAAGGAGTTGAAGGAATTTCTTAAGAATATAGAGAAAGGAAATATTACAATAAGAAATTTCCCTTCTACTGTTGCCGAATTAAGGAAAAGACTAAAACTTAAAGATGGGGGAGAGGATTATTTATTTGCTACTACATTATGGGATGATAGTAAGGTGATTATAAAATGTATAAAAGCCTGATGTTGCAGTTAATATGGATTCTGTGAAGGTGTGTGAATGATATGTGAATATTCCGGGAGGAAACTTCACACTAAAAACCCCGATAAATAGGACGTTTGGGAGGATGTGTGAAATTGTGGAATATAAAAACATGTTTTTAATTTTGCTACGTTTTTGCCGAATAAAATAGGGGTGAGTTGTATGATAGAATGAGTATAGACTGATTGTGATACGAAAAATACAGGCTGTAAAAATGGACTAATGAAAATATATTTTTTACGCGTAAAAAATATATTTTTACGCCGTCAATTTTTTTTTTACGCCGTCAATTTGAGGTGAAGTGTACTGAAATTTAGTTTACGCTTTTTTTCTTAAGACATAAAGCAGTTTACGTTTTTTACTTATTATATCTAAACCGGTTTACATCTTTACTATAGGATTTATAAAAAAATCCTCCTCTCTGTAACTATATGCAGCGAGGAGAATTTATATATATGAAGTTTGCAATTAATTCATCTATTGTTTTTCTGAATCCATTTTGGCTTTAAATGCAAGTGCATACATCCTCATCTGTTTTATCATAGCCACCAATCCATTACTTCGGGTAGGAGAAAGATGCTCTTTCAGTCCTATTTCCTCGATGAAATGTAAATCCGAATCAAGAATTTCATCGGGTGTGTGTCCTGACAGTACTTTTATAAGCAATGACACTATACCTTTTACTATAAGAGCATCACTCTCTGCCTGAAATACCACTTTGCCATCAATTAAATCTGCCTGTAGCCATACACGGCTCTGGCAACCGTCTATTAGGTTCTGTTCGTTCTTGTATTGCGAATCCAATGGTTTCTCTTCATTGCCAAGATCTATTAAGAGCTGATACTTATCCATCCAATCGTCAAAGTCACTGAATTCTTCAATGACTTCCTCTTGAAGTTGATTTATTGTCTTCATTATCTATATCTATTTTTCATTGTAAATAACTTCCATAACTGTCTGACCTACTGCTTTTAATGTGTTTCGGTCTATATTGTCCATATTGTCATTGACGGTATGCCATGTATCTCCGAAAGATGATTTATCTTTAGGGTCGCAGTTTATAATGTCTACAGAAGGAATCTGAGTAAGCTTGTTTACATACACATGATCGTCTGTAACTTCCGATCTGTACTCCTTTATGAAGTAGTTATCATAACCAATATCATGTGCTTTGTCCCATATCTTTTTCATTACACTGTTGGCTGTGCGTGATGAAAATGGTTCATAATAAAATGCAGAGCCTTTTGCGCCTACCATGTCAAGTAGTATTCCATAGCGTGCATTATATCCGTCAACATGTTGCTTTCTGCCCCAATATTGCGATCCTAAGCACCAGGTATCTTCTTTATATTCTCCCTTATAGAACTGAGGAGTTCCGTAATCTTCGGAATCAAAAAGTATAATGTCTATTCCTATTTCGGGCGATTTCTTTTGTAGCTGGCGTGCTATCTCAAGAAGAACACCCACTCCGCTTGCTCCGTCATTAACTCCTAATATGGGAGTATGATGATTCTTTTCATCGGGATCATTGTCGGCAAAAGGGCGGCTGTCCCAATGTGCAAACAAAAGAACTCGTTTTCTGCTGTCGGGATTATAGGCACCTATAATATTCCTTGATTTCAGTATAGTACCATCGTATGCTATTAAATCGGCGTTCTGATTATATACTTTTGCTCCGAATTGTTCGAGTTTTGAAGCAAGGTAGTCGCCACATTTTACATGAGCCTGTGTGTTTGGCACACGAGGGCCGAAATCGGCTTGATCTTGAATATACCGGTATGCACTATCTGCATTGAATTCGGGCGCTTTTACTATTATTTTATCTATGTTCTCGGAGTCGGCACCTTTATTCTTGCTATTGCCACAAGAGACTACTGCCGCAAAAGCAAGTAAAGCAAATGGAGCTAATACTAGTTTCTTTAATTCTATCATAATATTACAGTTGTCTTTTTAAGTATTGCAAAGTTACATTATTTACTTTGTACTTCTTTCATTACACGTAAGAAGTTTCCTCCCCATATTTTGCGTATATCTTCTTTGCTGTATCCCTCTTCAATAAGAAGTCGGGTGAAATTTATCAGTTCGGCTGCCGAAGCACATCCCGTAATACCCCCGTCGCCATCAAAGTCTGTTCCTATTCCTACATGGTCTATTCCCATTATATTAACCATATGATTAAGGTGTGATATGGCATCTTTTATATTTGCATCGCCACCTTTCTTAAGGAATCCTTTATATAATGTAACTTGGGCTACTCCTCCTTTCTGTGCTAATGCTTTAAGCTGACTGTCGGACAGATTGCGAGGATGATCGCATAAGGCACGTGCCGAGGAGTGTGAAGCTACTATTGGTTTGGAGGATAATGATAATGTATCATAAAAAGTATTTTCGCCGGCATGGGATATATCTATTATAATACCAAGTCGGTTCATCTCTTTTACTACCTCTTTTCCGAAAGTTGTGAGTCCTGTATTCCCGGTGTTATCTCGAGCCGAGCCACATATGTTGTTGTTGCCATTATGGCATAAGGTTATATATACAACCCCTTTGTTGTGGAACTTTTCTATATTATCTATATCTTTTCCAATTGCGTATCCGTTTTCTATACCAAGCATTATGGCTTTCTTGCCTGCAGCTTTTAATCGGTATAAATCGGCAGGAGTATATGCAATCTCTACTGAAGATAAATTTGCATTTACCATCCTCTCTATCTCATTAAGTAAATACCATGCTTTTTCGGTGGCCCTGGCAAGTCCTTCATCGCTGCATTCAAGTTGCTTAAGATATGCTACCATAATAGTAGCATCCAGTCCTCCTTCGGTCATTTTGTGAAGGTCTACCAGAATCTTTTCATCTCGTGAACCAAAATCTATGTTCTGATCAAAGAACATAGGCGTATCGCAATGAGAATCTAAAGTGAGAATATCTTTATGTAATAACCTTGCACTTTTATATGATGAACTCTCTTTTATGAGCCATTCAAACAGAGGCATCATTGAATGGTCATTTTCAAGAATAAAACATTCGGGGTGCCATTGTACGCCTATCATTGATTTGAATTCTGAAGACTCTATTGCTTCTATAATACCATCTGCCGATCTGGCTGATGGTATGAATCCGGATGCAACATCCTTGACTGCCTGATGATGAAAAGAATTTATAGGAAGGACGTCTGTTTTGAAAATAGAATATAATAATGAATCTTTCTCTATTTTTACGTTATGTGATGGATAGCTTCTACTCAACTCCTGGTTATGCTTTATGCATGGAGAGGTGTGCTGGGTGTTAATGTCTTGATATAGAGTGCCTCCAAATGCTGCATTCATTATCTGAATACCTCTGCATATACCCAGTATAGGTATCTGTCTATTGGCAGCCAGAATTGCCATAATCATTTCGCATCTGTCTCTTTTATGGTTTATGCTGTGTAATTCTTTTACCGGTTCTTCCTTAAGAAAAAGAGGATTTATATCTCCGCCTCCGGTAAATATAATGCCGTCCAATGAATTTATTGTGTTTATCAAACTGCTATGATCTTCGAACGGTGGGATTATTACCGGTACACCTCCTGCTTTCAAAATGGAAGTAAAATATCCTTCAGATAATGTACATTCGCCATCTCGGTAATTTCCTGTCAAACCTATTAATGGTGCATTTTTATAGTTGGGAAACGATTTATGCATCTCTTTTAATTCGGCAGAAATGTCAAATGTTTGAAATCTTTCCATAAGTTAATTTTTATATAGAAACCGAACAAAGATATGTATTAATTCAGATTTATTTTTCATATTTGCTAAAAATCTAATAATAATGGAGCCTATACAAGACTTTGCCGAACTTATACGTATATTGCGTCGCCAAAAGAAAAGGAAACGTGTGGCGGTAGTATGTCCCAACGATGCACATACCGAATATGTAATAACCAGAAGCCTGCACGAAGGTATTGCCGACTTTCTTTTGGTAACCGATACTCCAAATCTGCAAACTTCGTTATTTATTAAAGATTCATATCCTAATAATGTTAAGGTGTATCAGGCTGCTTCGGTCGATTCGGCAGCCCGCGAAGCGGTATCATTGGTTAGGGAAGGTCATGCCGATATATTGATGAAAGGTTTGATTAATACCGATAATCTTCTGCATGCTGTTCTTGACAAGGAACATGGATTACTTCCTCCGGGAAAGGTGTTAAGCCATGTGTGTCTTACTCAGATACCTCTTTATAATAAATTTTTGCTGTTCTCGGATGCTGCTGTAATTCCACGTCCAACACTCGAACAGTTTGATGCGATTATAAAATATGATATAGAGGTATGCCACAGAATAGGAATAGCATCTCCCAGAATAGCATTGATAAACTGCAGTGAAAAGGTTAATCCTAAATTTCCTCACACCCTGGATTATGTACAACTGAAAGATCGTGCTCTTACCAATTTATATGGTGATGTATATATTGATGGCCCTATGGATGTAAAGACCGCTTGCGATTCGCATAGTGGCGAGGTAAAGGGAATAAGTTCTCCTGTGGTAGGACATGCCGATGTGTTGATTTTTCCGAACATAGAATCCAGTAATACGTTTTATAAGACAGTGTCGCTTTTTGGCGATGCCAATATGGCCGGAATGCTTCGTGGTACTGTTGCACCGGTTGTAGTGCCATCTAGAGCCGATTCGGGAAACTCCAAATTTTATAGTCTGGTATTTGCCTGTGTGGCAGGATAAAATTAAAAGTTATTTGTATGAAGATATTTGTTATAAATCCGGGATCAACTTCTACAAAGTTGGCCATTTATGAAGATGAGAAGCAGGTGTGGGCAGGAGGTGCTCATCATTCGGTAAACGACCTTGATAAGTTTCATAACCCTATCGAACAGTTTCAGTACAGACTAAAATTAGTGTATGATATACTCGAAAAAAATAATATCCCTGTAAAATTTGATGCAATAATAGCCAGAGGCGGATTGTTAAAACCAACGCCGGGAGGGGTGTACAGAATAGATGATAGAATAAAGTACGATTTAATTCATGCAAAGATGGAACATGCATGTAATTTAGGAGCCTTAATTGCCGATGATATGGCAGGCAAATGCGGATGTCCATCTTATATAGCCGATCCTGAGGTGGTAGATGAACTTATAGAAGAGGCTAGACTCACTGGTATTCCGGAAATAAATAGAATATCGATATTTCATGCTCTTAACAGTAAAGCGGTATCTCGTAAATATGCCTGCACTATAGAAAAGAAGTATGAAGACATTAATTTGATAGTAGTTCACCTGGGAGGTGGCATATCGGTCAGTGCACATCGTAAAGGTAAAGTAATTGATGTAAATAATGCATTGAATGGCGAAGGCCCTTTCAGTCCCGAAAGAGCAGGTACTATTCCGGCCGATCAGTTTGCAGAGTTATGCTTTAGCGGTAAATACTCATTAAGAGAGGTGAAGAAGATGCTTAATGGTAAAGGTGGATTGATTGCTCATCTTGGAAGCAACGATGTTGCCACTATAGCCGAAAAAGCAGAAGCCGGCGAAGAACCATTCAGAAAAGTACTGCATGCAATGATTTATACGGTTGCCAAACAGATAGGTGCTATGTATGTAGCTCTTTCGGGAAAGGTAGATGCGATAATCCTTACAGGCGGCATAGCTTATTGCCACTATTGTGTAGAGTTGCTTAAAGAGCGAATAGATTATCTGGCACCTATTGTTGTAATGCCTGGCGAAGATGAGATGGGTTCGTTAGCTTATAATGCTATTAATGCACTGAACGGCAACTTTCAATTGCAGACTTATAATCCTGAGTAAAATATGTACTTGCTTAAATAGTAAAACTTCAATTTAAAGTTTATCTGTATTCGTCTTTGCGTTTAGGATTCATGGGAAACCATCCTTTGAGAACTCTTTCTTTCTGCTCAAAAACTTCCTTTATTGTCCATAATGATGAAAAGGCAAATACTCCTAACAATGAAGATATAAGTATGTCGGCTATAATTATTGAACCAACAATTCCGGCAATTCCCAACAATAGGAATATCCACCAGCATTTTGTGCCCCAATAATATTCGGCCTTAACCACTATAGGGTGGAAAAGGCCGATTATGAGGAATGTAGAAATTCCGATAAAGATTCCGCTTAAATGATATTCATTAAGCCAATTCATCTTCTTTCTGATTTGATAGGAATCTCTTTTTTAATACTTTGTTCAAGAGAAATCATTGTTTCGGTAGCTGTTACACCAGGAATTTCCTGAATTCTGGAATTCAATGTGTCCATAAGATGTTCATTGTCCTTTGAATACAGTTTAGTAAGCATAGTGTAAGAACCGGTTGTGAAGTGACATTCCACTATTTCGGGAATCTTCATAAGTTCTTCTACTACTGCTTTGTACATTGAACCTTTTTCAAGTTTTATTCCAACATATGTACAGGTACGGTATCCAAGGCTCTTTGGATTTACATGGTAGCCGGAACCAATTATTACACCCATATCAATTAATCTCTGTACGCGCTGATGTATAGCTGCACGAGAAACTCCACACTGTGCTGCTACATCTTTAAAAGGAATACGAGCATTTTGTGAGATGATTTCAAGAATCTGTCTGTCAAGATTGTCTATTTTCTCCATTTTATTTAGTATTAATTTTGTCAATATGTAAGCAAATATATGAAGACTTTTTAATTTATCTACTATTTTGAAAGAAAAAACAAGTTTTGACCTAAAAAAAGGAAAAAATCAGCCTTTATTCTTCTATTTTCCTCTTAATTTCCTGAATTTTATTCCTTCTTTCGAAAGAAAAAGTATCACTATGTTTGTCAAGATATTCAATAAGATGCAACGATTTAGATAAAAGATACTTTTGCTCTTCAGATTGTTTAGTAAGAGCATCCTGATAGAGTAATTCTGCCAGCATGTCTACTCTTATAAGGAATTCATCGCCTTCGTATTGCTGCTGCAAATCATTTAGTATGTAATCGGCATCCTGATCATAATAAAATTCAGGGGTGTGATTAAAGTATGAGCGATACATGCTTTGTAACTGGAGTTGATATTCAGGACCATCCTTCTGCTTTTTCTCTTTTATAAGTTTTTCCAATGCTTCTGTAAAGTCACTTAATAGACGCATTATATAATCTCTTGATAACATATATGTATTAATTAGTATTGGTTACTAAAACTTTATCTATTCGTGCGCCGTCCATATCTACAATTTCAAGTGTAAATCCATTCCATTCTAAGGTTTCGCCGGTTTTGGGAATATGTCCTAATTGCTGTAGAATAAGTCCGCTTATAGTATTATAGTTATATTCATGATATATATTTTCCATATTAAAATGGTTAAGGAAGTCGTAGAAAGAACACTGCCCGTCTATTAGCCAGCTTCCATCTTTTCTTTGTACAATTTCGGGATCATCATGCTCGCCAGGCAAAGATCCTACAAGAGCTTCGAGTATGTCCTTTATTGTTATTATACCTTGCATGCTTCCAAATTCATCGCATATCAATCCGTACTTTATATGATGTTGCTTGATGTGCTCCAGTACTTTATATACTTCTGTATTTTCATGAAAGTATTGAGCCTTGCGTATATGGTTGCGAATGTTGAAAGAGGGATCATTCTCTAGTTTGCCAAACAGATCCTTCAGAAATACTACTCCTACTATATTGTCAAGGCTGTTGCCCTGAGTAACAGGATATATCTGGAATAGATGTTTGCATACAGTGTCGTATATTTCTTTGTTCGTCATGTTTATATCAATATAAATTACATCACTTCTGTATGTCATTATAGTATCGATGCTTCTGTCGCCCAAAGAAAATACTCTGTCTACAATATCCTGTTCAACTTCCTGTACTTCTCCATTCTCTGTTCCTTCGTCAATCATCGACTTAATCTCTTCTTCTGTTATTTTCTCTGATGATTTGTTTATATGAAGAAGGTTGAATAACAGGGATGTGCTTTTAGCAAGTAGCCATACAAAAGGATATGTTGTTATAGATAGATAATACATGGGGCGTGCAAGCCATTTAGCTGCTCGGGTAGATATGGCCATACCTATTCTTTTAGGAATAAGTTCTCCGAATATTATCGAAAAATAGGTTACTACTATTATTATGGATATCTGAGCAGTGGTATGAGCATATGCTTCAGGAAATCCAATGCCAATAAGCCATTTTCCAAAAGATACAGCAATTACATCTCCTGAGTATATACCGGTAAGTATACCTATCAAAGTAATTCCAATTTGTATGGTCGATAAGAAACTTTCGGGGTTTCCGGCTAATTTAAGTGCTATTCTTGCAGAGGTGTCGCCATGCCTTACATCGTTAGCAAGACTGCTTTTACGCGCCGAAATAAGGGCTATCTCTGATAAGGCAAATAGTCCGTTTAGTAAGATAAGAAAGACAATAATAATAAGTTCCATCTGTTATATTTATAATATAATAACAAATATAGTAGCTATTATGTTTTATTATTCAACTTTTAGACATAAATATAGAATTATCACTCATTTAGTTTATCTTTGTAAAATATAAACTGATTAACTATGCATCCTTTAGAACTATTTAAATATTGTCCAAAATGCGGTTCTAAGTATTTTGAGGTAAATAATGAAAAATCTAAATGTTGTGCCGACTGTGGTTTTGTATACTATTTTAATTCGAGTGCGGCAACTGTGGCATTTATATTGAATGAAAAAGGCGAACTTTTGGTTTGTCGTCGTGCTAAAGATCCTATGAAGGGTACTCTTGACTTGTCGGGGGGCTTTATAGATATGTTCGAAACCGGCGAGGAGGGAGTAGCCAGAGAGGTTATGGAAGAGACCGGACTTGAAGTGAAAAGATCGGAATATATGTTCTCCCTTCCAAATACATATCTTTATTCAGGTTTTCTTGTACATACTCTAGATCTTTTTTTCTTGTGTAAAGTAGAAGATACATCACATATAAAAGCTATGGATGATGTAGCCGAGGTATTCTGGATGCCACTTGAAAAGGTTGATGCAGATGATTTTGGTTTGGCATCAGTAAGAGAGGGAGTTAAACGTTTTTTGAAAACACATAAATAAAATATAGTAAATTATGAATAAACGCACGTTATTTGCGGCAGTATTGATAACCGGATGTTATATGAATATGTCGGCACAGCAATTCCTGCCTGAAGATGTAGCGGGAGATAAGGAATACATCGAAATTTGCAAAGAATATGAATTGTCGCCGGTAAAAAGTATTGATTTACTTAATGAATTCCTTGATAAATATCCTGATACAAGACATAAAAACAGAATAGAATCTTTAATTGCATCTGCCTATTTTAATGAAGGTAAGTATAAAGAGGCTATTGCTTTGTTCAACTCATGCGATATAGATGCTCTTGCTGATAAGGAGAGAGATGCTGCTGCATATAAACTGGCATCGGCTTATCTTAAAGAGGATGATTTGCAGAAATCTTCGGTATGGTTTTCTTTGCTTAAAGATGTAAGCAAAGAGTATAAGGATGATGCTATATATAATCTGGCTTATATTGATTATGTGCAGAAAAGATATGATAAGGCTCTGCAGGGATTTATAGATGTGCAGAACTCTGAATCTTATAAGGAAAAGGCTACTATATATATAGGAGAAATTTATCTTCTAAAGAATGATTACAGGCAAGCATCGGATATAGTTAACTCTTATATTAAGAATGCCAAAGAGGGTAAGATTGATATGGAGCTATATAGAATAGATGGGGAGGCTTTATTTGAAATGGGGAGATATAATGATTGTATAAAAAGATTACAGCAATATATTTCTTCAACATCATCTCCTAAGCGAAAACCACTTTATGATCTTGGTATGGCATATTATAATACTTCGGTATATTCTAAGGCTGCCGAAGCTTTTGATAAAGTTACAGGAGATAATGATGCACTTTCTCAGAATGCTTATCTGCATATGGGGTTATCTTACCTTAATCTGAAAGAGAGAAATATGGCAAGAATGGCTTTTGAACAGGCTGCCGTATCAAATGCCGGCATGGATATTAAGGAGAAGGCTTTATATAATTATGCACTTTTGGTGCATGAAACGTCGTATTCGCCTTTTGCCGAGTCGGTTACTGTTTTTGAACGTTTCTTGAACGAATTTCCTAATTCTGTATATGCCGACAAGATAAATGATTATCTTGTAGAAGTTTATATGAATACTCGCAGTTACGAAGCTGCTCTGAAATCTATAGCTAAGATAAAACAGCCTGGAAAAGTGATACAGGAAGCGAAACAGAAAATTCTGTTCCGTCTTGGCACACAGGCCTTTGCCAACTCTAAGTTTGATGAGGCATTGAATCTTTTCGATCAGTCTTTGGCACTTGGACAATATAATATGGCAACAAAGGCAGATGCATTCTATTGGAAAGGTGAGACTGAGTATAGGCTGGGTAATTATAATCAGGCCATAAACAGTTTTAAGAATTTTTTCTCGGTTGGCACCGACAGAAAAGGAGAGGAATATAGTCTGGCATTATACAATATGGGATATTGTTACTTTAAAAAGAAGGAATATTCTTTGGCTTCGGAATGGTTTAGAAAATTTGTCAATACACCTTCCAATAATAGTGTAATGTTGGCCGATGCATATAACAGAATAGGAGATAGTTATTTTTATACACGTCAATTCGATTCGGCTACCAAAAACTATGCGGCTGCAGCAGCTACCGACCGCTCACTGGCCGATTATTCATTGTATCAGGAGGCTTTTGTAAAAGGATTGCTGCGAGATTATAATGGAAAAATATCATTGCTGAATAATTTGCTAAAGGATTTTCCTCAGTCTCAGTATATAGATGATGCCATCTATGAACAAGGACGGGCTTTTGTGCAGATGGAGGATAATAACAATGCTATAAATAGATTCAATATTCTTGTAAGCAGATATCCGGAAAGTAATATGGCAAGACGGGCAGCCAGCGAAATAGGTCTTCTGTACTATCAGGACGACAAGTATACCGATGCTATAGAAGCATATAAAAAAGTAATATCCAACTATCCGGGTAGTGATGAGGCTCGCCTTGCACAGAGAGACCTGAAGTCTATTTACATAGATTTGAATAAAGTAGATGAATATGCTGCTTTTGCATCGACTATTCCCGGAGGCATATCTTTTGATGTAAATGAAAGAGATTCGTTGACTTACATTGCATCCGAGAAAATATACATGCGTGGCGAGATTGATGCAGCAAAAAGTAGTTTCGTACGCTATCTGCAGAGTTTTCCTAACGGCGCATTTAATCTAAATGCTAACTATTATCTGGGACTTATTGATTATAACAGGAAGGATTACGATAATGCATCGAAGTATTTGGATAAGGTATTGGAATATCCTTCAAACAAATATTCTGAAGATGCATTGATAATAAATGCAGCCATAGCATATAACAGGAAGAATTATGATAGATCTCTTACTTTATATAAATTGCTGAAAGATAAGACTGTTTCGGCCGAGAAGAGAGAAACTGCGGAGCTTGGAATATTAAGGAGCGCTCATTATATAAATGATAATAAAGAGGTGATTAATTCTGCCTCGGGTTTACTTGGAATAGCCAAATTATCGCCCGAAATAGCAAATGAGGCACACTATTATAGAGCAAAAGCTTATGAACTTGAGAACAATATGATTGCATCTATGGACGACTGGAAGTTCCTTGCTAACGATACACGTAATGTTTATGGTGCTGAAGGTAAATACAAGATAGGTCAGATTTATTTTGATCAGGGTAATATGGATGATGCAGAAAAGGAAATTTTGAATTATATTGAAATAAGTACTCCTCATACTTATTGGCTGGCAAGAGGATTCATACTGTTATCGGATATTTATATGAAAAGAGGAAAAAATATGGAAGCCAAACAGTATCTTCTATCCTTAAAACAAAATTATGACGAAAATGCCGAGATCAACAATATGATAAAACTGCGTCTTGACAAACTTGGTAATATAAAGTAAAAACGCAAACTGACATACAATGAAAAAAAATATATTGATAGCTATTTCAGCTTTTATGACATTTATAGGAGTATATGCTCAGAAAGATACTACCCTTACACGAACAGTAGTGGTGGAAAATGAATATAATCCTGAAATAATGGATGCTTCAAAAATTAATCTTCTGCCTAAAGTCAATGAGCAGGCTGTGAATAAGAGAAATATTGATTATATAAATAGTGTTTCTCCATTTACCGCATGGGACTTTATACCTTTACCGCCAAATGTTCTTTTAAAAGAGAATTTATATGCTGGAAGAGGATATGTAAATGCCGGTTATGGTAATTATGGAAATGCTGTTTTATCTGCAGGATATAGATTTAATCTTGGCGAAAAAGACATGCTGAATATAAAGACCGGCATTGAAGGAAAGAATGGCACTTTCAATTCGTGGGATAATAAAGACTGGAGTGGAAGGTTTTATAATACATCGGCTGCTGTAGATTACAGTCATCAGTTTAGAAATTTACTGTTTAAGGTTGGTGGAGATTATACTTCTCAGGTATACAATTACATGAACTCTCCGGCAACCGACAAACAGCACAACTCGATGGCCGACATACATTTTGGTATTGCTTCATCGGGCGAGAATCTGCCATTGTATTTTTCTGCCCAAATAGGATACAGCTACTTTGATCAGAAATATTCACTTGATGGTTTTGAACAGGGAAGACAGAGCGATTTTTACATAAACGGAGATATATACGGAAAACTGAATGAATACCAAAGAGTAGGTATAAAATTTGATATGGATAACATATCGTACTCATCAGATAATTTCAAATCCTATACTTCTTTATGTATGAATCCTTATTTCTCGTTAAATAATGACGATTGGAATATTAGGATAGGAGCTCACGTAGATTGGCAGAGTGGCAATGGTGGTGGAATTGATTTTTCTCCGGATATAAAAGCTGAATATCTGTTCTCTGATAGCTATGTATTATATATTAATGGTGAAGGTGGTAGGGTATTAAATGACTTTAACCGCTTGAATTCACTTTCTCCATACTTCATTATGAGAAATCAGTTAAAATCCACTTATGTACCTCTTGATGCCAGATTAGGATTTAAAGCCTCTCCTGTAAATGGATTATGGTTTAATGCATTTGCCGGATATAGAATGGTAGATGATGAATTATCATATGGATTTCCGCTATCTGAAATTTATTATACATCTTTTCTGCAGGATAAAGCCAAATGTGGGTACATTGGGGGTGAGATAAAGTATGACTATAAAGATAAGTTCAATATTACTTTTAATGCAACTTCATATAGCTGGAAGAGTGATTATGATAAAGAAGATTTATTCCTTGCAGCAAAACCCAAACTGAGCATAAATATTGCGGCCGAAGCGGAGATTATAGATAACCTTAGATTAAATGCCGGATACGAATATATGAAAAGAGGTAAAATTAAGTTGGCCGATAATTATATACGTACAGATTTAGGAACTGTAAGCAATCTTTATTTAGGAGCCAATTACGAACTGTTTAAGAATATAACTGTTTTTGTGAATGTTAATAATTTATTTAATAAACAATATTATAATGATAATGGTTATCCTGTAGAAAAACTTAACTTTATTGGAGGTATGAAATTTATATTTTAGACATATTGCTTCCTAAATTAGGTTTTTTAATAAAAAAAAGCAGAAACATATCTTATTATTGATATATGTTTTTGCTTTTTTTCTACTTTTGCTCAGAATTAATTGCAATTGATAGCACTATGCAGAAAAATCTCGTTATTGTTGAGTCTCCGGCAAAGGCCAAAACTATTGAAAAGTTTTTAGGCGCTGACTATAAGGTTCTTTCAAGTTATGGACATATTCGTGACTTGAAAAAGAAAGAGTTTAGTATTGATGTAGAGAATGGTTTTTTACCTACCTACGAAATACCTGATGATAAGAAAGCTCTTGTAAAAGAACTTAAGAATGCGGCAAAAAATGCTGATATGGTATGGTTGGCATCCGATGAGGACCGTGAAGGAGAGGCTATTTCGTGGCATCTTTACGAGGTACTCGGCTTAGAACCATCAAAGACGAAGCGCATTGTATTTCATGAAATTACAAAAACCGCAATCTTAAAGGCTATAGAGAATCCACGAGATATAGATTTCAATCTTGTAAATGCCCAACAAGCACGCCGAGTTTTGGATAGAATAGTTGGATTTGAACTCTCGCCGGTACTATGGAGAAAGGTTAAGCCGGCATTGTCGGCAGGACGAGTACAGTCGGTTGCTGTACGTCTTATAGTTGAACGTGAACGTGAAGTGAATTCTTTCAAAAGTGAATCTTCATATAGAGTAGTTGCACAATTCGAAACAGTAGGTCAGGATGGAAAAAATGCTGAAATAAAAGCTGAGCTATCTTCCAGACTGAAGACAAAGGAAGAAGCGCAGGCTTTTCTTGATTCATGTGTAGACGCCAGGTTTATGATTGACGATATTGTGACTCGTCCGTTAAGGAAATCTCCGGCTCCTCCGTTTACTACCTCTACTTTACAGCAGGAAGCAGCAAGAAAACTAGGTTTCCCGGTTGCAAGAACTATGATGATAGCGCAAAAACTGTATGAAAACGGTTTGATAACCTATATGCGTACCGATTCTGTAAATCTATCCGATCTTGCTCTTGATACAAGCAAGGAAGAGATTATAAAATTAATGGGCGACAAGTATATAAAAATTCGCCATTATGCAACAAAGAGTAAAGGAGCGCAGGAAGCTCATGAAGCTATTCGTCCTACATATATGTCGAACGTAGAGATTGATGGTACGGCTCAGGAACAGAAATTATATGACCTGATATGGAAAAGAACCATTGCATCGCAAATGGCTGATGCAGAACTTGAGAAGACTACCGCCACAATTTCTATAAGCAACTGCGATAAGAATTTTGTTGCCACAGGCGAAGTAGTTAAGTTTGATGGTTTCCTTAAAGTATATACAGAATCGTATGATGACGATTCGCAGGATGAAAGCAATGATAAACTCCTTCCTCCTCTTAATAAAGGCCAGGAGATGGTAAGAAAAGAGATCATTGCAACTCAAAGATTTACGCAAGCTCCACCCAGATATACCGAAGGTAGTTTAGTAAGAAAGCTTGAAGAGCTTGGCATTGGTCGTCCTTCTACTTATGCACCTACTATATCAACTATCCAGCAACGTGGTTATGTAGAGAAAGGTAATCGTGAAGGTGTACAACGCGAATATCAGATATTGAAGCTGAAAGGACATAAAATTACCGATGTTACGAAAACCGAAATGACCGGAAATGACAAATCAAAGCTTCTTCCTACCGATGTAGGAATAGTTGTGAACGATTTTCTGATGGAATACTTTCCGGCTATAATGGATTATAACTTTACAGCCAGCGTAGAAAAGGAATTTGATGAGGTTGCCGAAGGGGAGAAGAAATGGAATGGAATGATGGGAGAATTCTACAAGGATTTTCATCCTTTGGTAGATGAAACAATGAAGAAAAAGAGTGAACATAAGGTTGGAGAAAGAATTCTGGGTAATGATCCTAAAACAGGTAAGCCTGTATCTGTTAAGATAGGTCGTTTCGGTCCGGTTATTCAGATAGGAAGTGCAGAAGATGAAGAAAAACCTAAATTTGCTCAGATAACAAAAGGATGTTCCATGGAGACAATTTCGTTGGAAGAGGCTCTCGAAGCATTCAAACTTCCTCGTACATTAGGTGAGATTGAGGATAAGGAAGTTGTAGTGGGAGAAGGTCGTTTCGGACCATATATTCGTTACAATAATTCATTTACATCAATTCCTAAAGATATTAATCCAATGGAAATAACATTGGATGAAGCAGTAACTCTTATTGAAGCAAAGAAAGCTGCAGAAGCAAAGAAACTTATAAAGACATTTCAGGAAGATCCTGAACTCCAAATATTAAATGGTCGCTTCGGACCTTATATTTCATACAAGAAGAAGAACTATAAGATTCCTGCTTCCGAGAAGCCCGAAGAGCTTACTATAGAGAAATGTATGACAATAATAGAAACGCCTAAAGAAAAGAGTACTGCCAAGAAAACCAAAAAGGTGGTAAAGAAGAAAGAATGAAAAGAATATTTCTAATAGGATATATGGGAGCCGGAAAGACAACCTTAGGGAAAGCTTTTGCGCATTCTGCAAATCTTACTTTTATTGATCTGGATTGGTATATAGAAGAAAGATACCATAAAAGTGTTCAGGAACTTTTTGTTGAGCGTGGAGAAGAGGGCTTTCGACAACTTGAAAGAAATATGCTTCATGAAGTGGGTGACTTTGAGAATGTAGTTATATCATGCGGAGGAGGCACTCCTTGTTTCTTTGATAATATGGAATATATGAACTCGTGTGGTGAGACTGTCTTTCTGGAAGTTTCGCCTCAGGTTCTTTTTAATAGGCTTAAGGTTGCCAAGCAGCAGCGCCCTTTACTTAATGGAAAAAGTGATGCCGAACTCCTGGAATTTATTGTAGGAGGCATAAACAAACGTATTCCATTTTATTCTAAAGCTAAACATACATTTATTGCTGATGAATTAGATGACAGAAAGCAGATTGATTTGTCGGTAGATAATCTTAGAAATCAATTAAATAAACAGATATTTTAAAATAGTAAACAAAATTTCCTTGCACAAAGAAAGAAATGAGAAAATGGCGCATTGAAGATTCTGAAGAACTCTACAACATTACAGGTTGGGGTACTTCATATTTTGGCATTAATGACAAAGGTCATGTGGTAGTAACTCCCCGTAAAAATGGGGTTGCCGTCGATTTGAAAGAGTTGGTGGACGAACTTCAGATAAGGGATGTTTCGGCTCCGATGCTAATCCGTTTCCCCGATATACTTGATAATCGTATTGAAAAGATTGCAAAATGTTTTAATCAGGCATCTCAGGAATATGGATATAAAGCTGAAAACTTTATAATATATCCTATAAAGGTTAATCAAATGCGTCCGGTTGTAGAAGAGATTATAAGTCATGGCAAGAAATTTAATCTTGGGCTGGAGGCCGGATCTAAACCTGAACTTCATGCAGTTATAGCTATCAATACAGACTCTGATTCTCTTATTATCTGTAACGGATATAAGGATGAGAGCTATATAGAATTAGCATTGCTGGCACAGAAAATGGGGAAGCGGATATTTTTGGTGGTTGAAAAAATGAACGAGCTGAAGCTTATTGCAAAGATGGCTAAACAGTTGAATGTTCGACCAAATATAGGAATAAGAATTAAGTTGGCCTCATCGGGCAGCGGTAAATGGGAAGAAAGTGGAGGAGATGCCAGCAAGTTCGGACTTACTTCGAGTGAGTTGCTGGAGGCTCTGGATTTTCTTGAGAAGAAGGACATGAAAGATTGTCTTAAACTTATTCATTTTCATATAGGCAGCCAGGTAACTAAAATACGACGCATTAAGACGGCCTTGCGTGAAGCATCTCAGTTTTATGTGCAGCTTCATGCCATGGGATTTAATGTTGAGTTTGTCGATATAGGCGGAGGATTAGGAGTGGACTATGATGGTACACGCTCATCAAATAGCGAAAGCAGCGTTAATTATTCTATTCAGGAATATGTAAACGACTCAATATCAACTCTGGTAGACGTAAGTGACAAGAATGATATACCTCATCCTAATATAATAACTGAAAGTGGACGTTCGCTTACAGCTCATCATTCTGTACTTATTTTCGAGGTACTAGAAACTGCCAGTCTTCCCGAAATGGACGAAGAATTCGAAGTGAGCGAGAATGACCATGAACTTGTACAGGAATTGTATAATATATGGGATAATCTTAATCAGAGTAGAATGCTTGAAGCATGGCATGATGCACAACAGATACGCGAAGAGGCACTGGATCTTTTTAGCCATGGAATTGTAGATTTGAAGACACGTGCACAGATAGAAAGATTGTATTGGTCTGTTACACGTGAGATAAATCAGATTGCATCGGGACTGAAACACGCTCCTGATGAGTTTAGAAAGTTGGATAAACTGTTGGCCGACAAATATTTCTGTAACTTCTCATTATTCCAGTCTTTGCCCGACTCATGGGCGATAGATCAGATTTTTCCTATAATGCCTATACAGAGACTTGATGAACGTCCAGACAGAAATGCGACCTTGCAAGATATCACCTGCGATTCGGATGGAAAGATTGCTAACTTTATCTCTACCCGAAATGTTTCTCATGATATGCCGGTTCATTCACTTAAAGGAAAAGATGCTTATTATATAGGAGTCTTTCTGGTAGGAGCTTATCAGGAAATATTGGGAGACATGCATAACTTGTTTGGCGATACAAATGCTGTGCACGTTACAGTAGATGAAAAAGGATATTCAATAGATCAGGTAATTGATGGGGAAACAGTAGCCGAAGTACTTGATTACGTTCAGTATAATCCTAAAAAACTTGTAAGAACCCTCGAAACATGGGTTACGAAGTCGGTAAAAGAGGGTAAGATATCGGTAGAAGAGGGTAAGGAATTCCTATCAAACTATCGTTCGGGGCTTTATGGATACACCTATTTGGAATAAGATATAATGAGAGAAAAACTTACAATAATAAAAGTTGGTGGTAAAATAGTAGAAGAAGATGCAACACTTGCAGCTTTACTCGATGATTTTTCGAAAGTAGAGGGCTTTAAATTGCTCGTTCACGGAGGAGGAAGATCGGCTACCGGTATAGCTACCAAACTTGGAATAGAGAGTAAAATGGTTAATGGCCGACGTATTACAGATGAAGAGACCCTGAAAGTTGTAACTATGGTATACGGAGGACTGGTAAATAAGAATATAGTAGCAAAACTACAAGCACGCGGACTTAATGCTATAGGACTTACCGGAGCCGATATGAATGTAATACGTTCGGTAAAGCGTCCGGTAAAGGATATAGATTATGGATTTGTGGGCGATGTTGATAAAGTGAACGGAGAGTTTCTGACATCGCTTATAAAGCAGAATACTGTTCCTGTAATGGCGCCGCTCACTCACGACGGTAATGGTAATATGTTAAATACAAATGCCGATACTATAGCAGGAGAAACTGCAAAGGCTTTGGCGCAATTCTTTGATGTTACTTTAGTATACTGTTTTGAGAAGAATGGAGTCTTGATGGATGAGAATGACAATGAAAGTGTAATTCCTCTTATAACTAAAGACGATTTTGACGGATATGTTGCCAAGGAGATAATTAAGGGTGGCATGATTCCTAAACTTGAGAATGCTTTTTCTGCAATTAATAGCGGTGTTTGTCAGGTTGTAATATCCTGTGCATCAGATATTAATGGAAGAAAGGGAACTGTGATAAAAAAATAATTCAAAAAAATAGCGGGTGGGTTGTAACTTTTGTACAACTCGCCCGTCATTATTATAGAGCGATGGAAAAGATTAGTTTCCGTAACGACATATTGCCTCTGAAAGATAAACTTTACAGGTTGGCACTTCGTATCACGCTTAACAGTGGTGAGGCCGAGGATATCGTGCAGGATACTATGATTAGAGTTTGGAACCGACGTGAAGAGTGGTCACAGTTCGAATCGGTTGAAGCCTATTGTCTTACTGTAGCAAGGAATCTTGCAATAGACAGAAGTCAGAAGATGGAAGCCCGGAACTTGGAACTTACACCCGATACAACAGAATTGCCGGATGCTCTTAATCCTTATGATAAGTTGGCAAAAGACGAACAAATAAGTATAATTCATCGGTTGCTAAACGAACTACCCGAAAAACAGCGTGTAATATTGCAGTTAAGGGACATTGAAGGAAAGAATTATAAAGAGATTGCAGATATTCTGAATATTACGGAAGAACAGGTTAAGGTGAATTTATTTCGTGGTCGTCAGAAACTTAAACAAAAATATCTTGAAATTGAAAATTATGGATTATAAGTACATTGAACAACTGTTAGAACGTTATTGGAACTGTGATACTTCAATAGAAGAGGAGCAGATTTTAAGATCTTTCTTTAATCAGAAAGATGTTCCTTCTAACTTGATTCAATATAAACAATTATTCGTATATCAAGTCTCTGAAAAGGAGGTGAAATTAGACGAAAAATTCGATAAAAAGATATTGAGTATGATTGAAAAACCTGTTGTAAAAGCAGAACGCCTTACGCTTTACCGCAGATGTATGCCGTTGTTTAAGGCTGCAGCAGTTATAACAGTTTTATTCTCGGTGGGTGCAGTAATGCAGCGCTCTATGGATAAGGAAAATGGGAACTTGATTTATGTATACGATCAGTATAAGGAGAGTTCTACCGATCCACAGGTTGCTTATGATGCTACTCTTCCAATTGATACTCTTAATAAGATTGTTAAGGATACAGAGAATAAAGTAAAGAATAATTAATTAGACATTTTTCATTTGCGATTATAATACAGTTAGTGCTTATTAAAACATTTTACGAGGCTGTGAAGTTTCAATTCTCTCAAATTTCAACTAACTAAATATAAAAAGGATTGCTCGCTTTGGCAATCCTTTTTAGTTTGTTTAGAAATGAGTAATGGTTTATACTAAACCATACACACCTAGAAATATTAATGTAGTATATCCTAATAAAAGACCTATTACACCTATTATTATACCTACTTTTTCCATATCTTTCTGTCTAATTAGTCCTGTTGCATGTGCAAGAGCATTAGGAGGTGTACTAATAGGAAGTACCATTGCTAATGATGAACCAAGTGCTATACCTATCAGCAGTGTCTGTACTCCACCAAAAGGAAGCAAGTTCTCGCTCATACTTACACCTACAATTGCAAGAATTGGTACAAGAAGGGCAGCAGTTGCAGTATGTGATATAAAGTTTGCCATTGCATAACACAAAAGCCCCGATCCTACTATTATAGCTATAGGCGACCATGTATTGAATGGTATGGCAGAAATTAGATTTTGTGCCAGTCCTGTTTCATTCAAAGCAACTCCTAAAGCAAATCCTCCCGCAACCATCCATAATACGCTCCAGCTTATCTCTTCAAGGTCGCGTTTAGTTATTATACCTGTTGCGCAGAAAACAGCTACCGGTATCATAGCTACTACATTTGCATTAACGCCTGTGTATTTATCTAACATCCACAGAATAACCGTAATACCAAAAGTAATATATACCAAAATAGAACGCCAGTCACGTTTAGTCTCTCCTTCAATGTTAAGAACTATAGTCTTCTGCTTGAATGGAAACATTCTTAGAAGAATAAACCATGAAATGAAGAGCATTACAATGGTAAGTGGCAACATGAAGCTCATCCATTCGCCGAAGCCAATGTTTAGATTCATACCTTCGGGGTCATTAAGATACTTCAGAGCTATTGCATTAGGAGGAGTACCGATAGGAGTACCAAGGCCGCCTATGTTGGCTGCTACGGGAATAGCCATTGCCAAACCGATCTTACCTTTCCCGTCGGCAGGAAGTGCCTTCAATACCGGAGTTAGGAATGTAAGCATCATTGCTGCAGTTGCCGTATTGCTTATAAACATAGAAAATATGGCAGTAACAAGTATAAATCCTAGAAGTACGTTGTGCGATTTAGTGCCGAATGGCTTCAGCAGTACACGTGCAAGAAGAACGTCCAAGCCGGTCTTAGTAGCGGCTATGGCCAATATGAAGCCACCAATGAACAGCATTATTATAGGATCGGCAAAGCAATGCATTATTGATTTGTATTTTACTGTCTGTCCCAATTGTTCTACTGTATAACCATCGCGCATAAACCATAATGAACTATCCGAGACAGTAAGCAACAGGAACACTACCACTACTACCGAAGTTGTCCACGAAGGAATAGCTTCTAGTATCCACATAAGCGTTGCGAAAACGAAGATTACTATAAGCCGGTGCTCTATTACTGACAATCCGTCTATACCGAAAGAACTACTTGGAATGAACCATAAGGTAAGAGTGACTATAAGTACGGCAATAATTTTTATTAGTCGGGGAATTAAGCCGCTTGCTCCTTCATACCTTCTCGCTTTTTTCAGACTCTGATAAGTTTCTACCAGACTGAATCCTAGAAAATTTTTAAACATGTCGTGTTAAAAGTTAAATTGAATTATTTTTATGTTATGTTAAAACGGGTTGATTATAATTTCAAATAACCGTATGTGTGTGCTTGTGTATATTTATATTGTGTGTTTCATAGGATTACTACCTAATATGTGTAGTGCATCTAGATTAATATTTATAATATATTTGTAAGCTTCCGATTAACGAAGTGCAAAGTTACACAAACTATTTTAAATAATATAGCTTTACAATAATTACGTATAAGCAACAAAAACTAAAAATCTCTATTATAGAAACCTTTGTATGTATAGTTCTTATAAATGTATTATATTTGTCATTATTATGGCAACAAAGAGAGTTATACTAGACAAGGATTTTGATAAAGTTGTGATACGTACTAATAAAAGAGCGCGTAATATAACCATGCGTACAAAGCCCGACGGTCTGTATGTAACTACTCCTCCATATACATTTACCAAAAGAGTAATCGAAGTAGTTGATGAGTATAGAGAATCACTTCTAGAGCATTGGGATAAAGTGAAGATAAAGCCAATTCTTCCAGGATATGTAATAGATGCACCATGTTTCAAACTATCTATAATAAGAGGTGCATATACTTTCTTTTCGGTAAAGCATACTGATGACTCTACGGTAATAATGTGTCCAGGAAATCTTGATTATTCTGCGCACGAGTCACAAAAAATGCTACGTCTTACAATAGTTCGTGCAATGAAAAAGCGTGCCGAAGTTTATTTACCGCCTTTACTAAATGAACTATCAAATCTCTATTCCTTACCATTCAATAAAGTAAAGATTAGCTCTAGTCGAGGAAGATGGGGAAGTTGTTCGGGTAACAAGAGTATAAATCTTTCATGCTATCTTATGCTTCTGCCTGTTCATTTGATGGATTATGTAATGCTGCACGAGTTGTCGCATACCAAAGAGATGAACCATGGTCCGGATTTTTGGCGACTTCTGGATACTCTGACTTTAGATAAGGCAAAATCATTACGGGCAGAGTTAAGGAATTATTCACTGGCAGTTTTCTCTTTGTAACTTTTCTTTTTTAAACTTTAGATAGGGATTATTTACTGCTGTATATATGAATAGTGATATTTTTATGTTAATGTTGATTTAAAGTATTGAATACTAGCTTTTTATTTTATAACGTAAAAATATTTTCTTGTTTTACGGAATTAATCATAATTTTGTAGTGCTAAATAAAAAATGATGAATCTATGAAAAACAAATTTATTCCACTTTTTCTTCTTTGTCTCTTGTGTGCGTTAACGGGATATTCTGAAAATTATCCTTATCGGAGTGATGTGTTGTGGGTAACCGTTCCTAATCATGCCGACTGGCTTTACAAGACAGGAGAAAAGGCAACCGTCGAAATACAGTTCCTGAAGTATGGAATACCTCAGGATGGAGTGACGGTGAAGTATGAGTTGGGTGGCGATATGATGCCTGCTGATGAATCGGGAGAGATAGTACTGAAAAACGGTAAGGGCATAGTGAATGTTGGTACAATGAAGACTCCCGGGTTCCGTGACTGTAGACTATCGGCTATTGTAAATGGGAAGAGTTACAAGCATCATGTTAAAGTAGGATTCTCGCCCGAGAAACTTACTCCATATACTAAATTGCCTAAAGACTTTGTACAGTTCTGGAGCGAGCAGCTTGAAAATTCATCAAAGATTCCGCTTAAATATACAAAAGAATTCTGCAGGAAGTATTCTACCGACAAAATTGACTGTTATCTTGTAAAACTTCAGGTAAACAGTCAGAACCAAAGCATATATGGATATCTGTTCTATCCTAAAAAAGAGGGACGCTTTCCGGTAGTATTATGTCCTCCAGGTGCAGGTATAAAGACAATAAAAGATCCATTGCGCCATAAATATTATGCCGAAAATGATTTTATTCGATTCGAAATAGAGATTCATGGACTTAATCCCGAAATGACCGATGAGCAGTTTCGTGAAATAAGCTCAGCATTCAATGGTCGCGAGAATGGATATCTTACTAACGGACTGGATAGCAAGGATAACTATTATATGAAGCGTGTATATATGTCTTGTGTAAAATCTATAGATTTTCTTACTTCACTTCCTGAATGGGATAGGAAGAATGTAGCTGTACAGGGTGGTAGTCAGGGTGGAGCGCTTGCACTTGTAACAGCCGGACTTGATAAACGCGTTACTGCATGTGTGGCAAATCATCCTGCATTGAGTGATATGGCAGGCTACAAGGCAGGAAGAGCAGGGGGCTATCCTCACTTCTTCCGTAATTCTACGGATATTGATACTCCTGATAAGATAAATACTATGGCTTATTACGATGTAGTAAACTTTGCTAGACAGATAAATTGTCCCACTTATATAACATGGGGATATAACGATGACGTTTGTCCGCCTACTACAAGTTACATAGTGTACAATCTTATGAACTGCCGCAAGGAGGCGCTAATTACTCCAATAAATGAACATTGGACATCGGATGATACGGAATACGGTCAGATGTTATGGATTAAGAGCCATCTGAAATAAAAGTATTTATTATTTAAAATCAGTATTAGAATTTAATAATTATATTTTTGTAATAGACCTTTTGATATTAAGTTAACTATATCAAAAGGTGTGTTTTGTCTGTCAAGGATATGCTTAGAATCTGCAAGACCTCATAAGTCGAACAATTCAGTTTCATATCATGTTGGACAATGGCTACCAGGCAATATGTGATTATAGCAACACTTATCTGTATCCTGACAGCATTCTCGGTTGTACCCCAAAATCTCTTTATCTTGAGATGCTGTTTCAGCCATTTGAAGAAAAGTTCGACCAACCATCTTTTCTTATAAAGTTCGGCAACATCATTAGCTGTGATATGCTTTGTATTTGTAAGAAGGGTGAATTCCCGATCGTCTTCTTAATCGTAGAATCTAATGAGTCTGAATGTTTCCGGATATTTCTCTTCTGAAAGGTATCCTGTCAGTTTCACTTCAGCATTAGTTAAGATATTCTTTGGTCTTCTTTTATATTATAATAAAATGTGATTTGGTCTAGCACTAAATATAAAATATAGGCGTAAAATAAAAAAATGGTCTAGAAAAAAATAAAAATGGTAAGCACCAATTAGATTGATAAGATCACAGATATAATAATTTGTAATTCGTTAAAATAAAAATAATCAGAAATACGTTTTTCTAACGTCGTAAGATGTAAACGCTACATTAATGATAAAATATCGTGTACTAGATATAAGTTTTGTAATAGACAGAATATAATTACGCTTTCACTTTCGGTATAATTAGCCTTTACTCATTAACTAATCTGTCTTTTTCGATTACCTTTAGAATCGAAGCGCTTTTATATCCAACAGCGCCAATAACATCAGAAATATAAAACTATGAATTTATATTCCACAATTTCACAAGGCTTGTTATTTTTCTGATTATTATGCTGTTATGGTGTGAATATTAGTCCGGTAATATTCACATATCGTTCACACAATATCGTCATGCTTAAAGTTGAACAGATTAATATTAATTTATGTGTTACATTGCCAAAACAAGGAATATTAAATGTCGATTCATATTTATATGGAAAACTCCATTTGCTAATAATAGAATTAGTTGGAATTCGAAGCCTCTAATTCCAGAATATAAATCATTCCATCCTTCTTCTTTACCTCAACCTTGCTTCCTTCCTTTTTTAGATTGAAAGGAGTAGTGCTGTCACTCTTTTTGTCAACAATCATCAAAACATTATCTTCGGCAAAGCGTTTTATTTCAAATTGCATATTGGCATCGGGCATAATTTGGTCAAATAGAAGACTGTCATTAAGATACACGGCCATACTGTCGCCAGCAAAGTCCTTTGCAATTTCAATGGCGTAAACGCCCTCATATGATATTACTTTATCTGGCTTTCTTTGAAAACGGAAAGCCATGTAAAGAAATATGATCACAACCGCAATGATTCCGATGGCAAGCATACCGTTGCCTATCATGAATTGTTTGTTAGTGTTTAAATGATTTTTCCCCATCACATAATAAGTTTGTGCAAACTTACAATTTTTTATGATAATATTTTGTGGCACTTGTTTATAATTTGTATCTTTGCAACGAAATGGATGAATGGTGGGGCTCGAGGAAGCCCTTTTTTTGTTCTTAATAGTGAATAAATGATAGATAAAAATGTTGTAAGTCGGATTGTTGACGGATGGCTAGAAGGTAAGGATTACTTTTTGGTGGATGTTAACGTAAGCTCTGATGATAAGATTGTAGTAGAAATTGACCATGCAGAAGGTGTATGGATTGAAGATTGTGTGGAACTGAGCCGTTACATCGAGTCTAAGCTAGATCGAGAAGAAGAAGATTATGAACTGGAAGTAGGTTCGGCAGGAATAGGACAGCCTTTTAAAGTATTGCAACAATACCTCATTCACATTGACAAGGAGGTAGAAGTGCTTACTAAAGAAGGAAAAAAGCTTGAGGGCGTATTGAAATCGGCCGATGAGAACGGATTTACAATTACAATTGAAAAGAAAGTTAAGTCCGAAGGAGCCAAGCGTCCAAAGCTGGTACAGGAAGATCTTTCTTTTGGATATGATGAAATAAAATATACTAAATACTTAATTAGTTTTAAATAATTATGGCCAAAAAAGAAGAAACAATCAGTTTGATTGATACATTTTCGGAATTTAAGGATTTAAAGAATATTGATAGAACAACTATGGTGAGTGTGCTCGAAGAGTCATTCCGTAGTGTAATAGCGAAAATGTTTGGCACTGATGAGAATTATGATGTCATCGTTAATCCTGACAAAGGAGATTTTGAAATATGGCGTAATCGTGAAGTTGTAGCAGATGAGAACCTTACTAATTCAAACATGCAGATTTCTTTGTCGGAAGCAAGAAAGATTGATGCATCTTACGAAATAGGCGAGGAGGTTACCGATGAAGTTATATTTGCGAACTTTGGCCGTAGAGCTATTCTGAATTTGCGTCAGACTTTGGCTTCTAAGATTCTTGAACTTGAAAAGGATAGCCTTTACAATAAATATATTGACAAGGTAGGTACTGTTGTAAGTGCAGAAGTTTACCAAGTTTGGAAAAAAGAGATGCTTCTTCTTGATGATGAAGGGAATGAACTTCTTCTCCCAAAGACAGAGCAGATTCCAAGCGACTTCTACCGTAAGGGCGAAACTGCACGTGCCGTAATTGCACGAGTAGATAACAAGAACAACAATCCGAAAATTATATTGAGTCGTACATCTCCGGTATTCCTTCAACGTCTGTTTGAAATGGAAGTACCTGAAATTAACGATGGACTTATCACTATAAAGAAGATTGCCCGTATTCCGGGAGAACGTGCAAAGATTGCCGTTGAATCTTATGATGATAGAATTGATCCGGTAGGGGCATGTGTTGGTGTTAAGGGATCTCGTATTCATGGTATTGTACGTGAATTGCGTAACGAGAATATTGATGTTATAAACTATACTTCTAATATTCAACTTTTCATACAGCGTGCACTAAGTCCTGCAAAAGTTTCTTCGATAATACTTCACGAAGAAGACAAGAAAGCAGAAGTGTATTTAAAACCGGAAGAAGTTTCTTTGGCTATTGGTAAGGGTGGTATGAATATCAAACTTGCAAGTATGCTTACAGAATATACTATTGATGTGTACCGCGAACTTGATGAAAATGCAATGGATGAAGACATTTACTTGGACGAGTTCAAGGACGAAATAGATGAGTGGGTTATAAACTCTATAAAATCTATCGGACTTGATACAGCTAAGGCTGTTCTGAATGCTCCAAGAGAAATGCTTATTGAAAAAGCGGACCTTGAAGAAAACACGGTAGATGACGTGTTGAAAATTTTAAGAGCTGAATTTGAAGATTAATCTTCACCTATAAGGCTCGTGATTAAAAATTAAAAAGCGAGTATGACGATTAGACTGAACAAAGTTACAAGAGATTTAAATGTAGGAATAACGACGGTAGTTGAATTCTTGCAGAAGAAAGGCTATTCGATAGAAGCAAGCCCTAATGCTAAAATTACCGAAGAACAGTATGCTGAACTGGTTGGAGAGTTTAGCAGCGATAAAAATTTGAAAATAGAATCCGAGAAATTTATTCAGGAACGTCAGAATAAAGATCGTAACAAGGCTTCTATCTCTATCGAAGGTTATGACAAGTCGAAGAAAAAAAAGGAAGAATCAGTGAAAACGGTTGTTCCAGAAGATGCACGCCCTAAATTCAAACAGGTTGGCAAGATTGATTTGGATAATCTAAATAAGCGCCCTAGTGCAAAAAAGGAAGAGAAAATTGAAGAGAAAGTTGTAAATACTAAGGAGCCGGAGATAAAGACAGAAGAACCGGTATATGAGAAAGAGATAAAGATAGAAGCAAAACCTGTTGTAAAAATAGAAGAAGCTCCTATCGAAGCACCAGTAAAAGAGGAAAAAGCAGCACCGAAGATTGTAGAGACACAACCAATAGAAACTGCCTCCGTAACAGAAAATGCATCTCAAAAAACTGAAGAACAGAAACCCCAGGTTATAGAAATGGAAAATAAACCTCAAGAGACTATTAAAGAACAAGAAAAAGATGCGGATGGAGTTTTTAAAATTCGCCCTACAGAATTTAAATCAAAAATAAATGTTGTCGGTCAGATAGATTTAGCTGCTTTAAATCAATCAACTCGTCCCAAGAAAAAATCGAAAGAAGAAAAGAAAAAGGAAAGAGAAGAAAAGGATAAGCAACGCATCGAACAACGTAAGCAGATGAAGGATGCTATCATCAAGGAAATTCGTAAGACTGATGATAAGGCTCCTAAGAGTGGCGATGATGATGCTAACAAGAAAAAGAAACGTAACCGTATAAATAAGGAACGCGTTGATATTAATGCAGCGGGAAATAACAATAATCGTCCACGCAATAATAACAACGGTAACAATAACGGTAATAACAACAATTCTAATAATACCGGCAATACTGGTAATACCGGTAATAATGGTAATAATAGAAATAATAACAACAGATCTCAGAACAATCAGGGAGGTAAGTACAATAAAGATCGCTATAAAAAGCCGGTTGTAAAAGCAGAGGTGAGTGATGAGGATGTTGCAAAGCAGGTAAAAGAAACACTTGCGCGTCTTACTAATAAGAGCAAGAGCAAGACTTCTAAGTATCGTAAGGAGAAACGTGAAAACGTGATGAACCGTCAGATGGAACAGGAAGAATTGCAACAGGAAGAGAGCAGAGTGTTGAAACTTACAGAATTCGTTACTGCCAACGAATTGGCTAGCATGATGGATATTTCTGTAACACAGGTTATCAGTACTTGTATGAGTATTGGTATGATGGTTTCAATCAACCAGCGTTTGGATGCTGAGACTATCAATCTTGTAGCAGAAGAGTTTGGATATAAGACTGAATATGTAAGCGCAGAAGTTTCGCAGGCTATAACTGAAGAAGAAGATTCTGAGGAAGACTTGTCACCTCGTGCTCCTATCGTAACTGTAATGGGACACGTAGACCACGGTAAGACTTCGTTGCTTGACCATATCCGTAAGGCTAACGTAATTGCAGGTGAAGCGGGTGGTATCACTCAGCACATCGGTGCATATAATGTAACACTTGAGGATGGACGTCATATCACATTCCTTGATACTCCGGGACATGAGGCATTTACTGCAATGCGTGCTCGTGGTGCTAAGGTAACAGATATAGCAATTATCATTGTAGCTGCCGATGACAATGTGATGCCACAGACTAAGGAGGCTATAAACCATGCAATGGCAGCCGGTGTTCCTATCGTGTTTGCAATCAATAAGGTCGATAAACCTCATGCTAATCCGGATAAAATTAAGGAAGAACTTGCTGCAATGAACTACTTGGTAGAAGAGTGGGGTGGTAAGTATCAGTCACAAGACATCTCGGCAAAACAAGGAACTGGCGTAAAGGATCTTTTGGAGAAAGTATTGCTTGAAGCAGAAATGCTTGATCTTAAGGCTAATCCTAACCGTAAGGCAACAGGATCTATTATCGAGTCTACTTTGGATAAAGGTCGTGGTTATGTTGCTACTATCTTAGTATCTAATGGTACTCTTAAGATGGGCGATATAGTTCTTGCCGGAACCTCTTATGGTAAAGTAAAAGCTATGTTTAACGAACGTAACCAGCGTATCAAACAGGCCGGCCCATCAGAACCGGTATTGATACTTGGTTTGAACGGTGCTCCTGCAGCCGGCGATACTTTCCATGTTATAGAAACTGAACAGGAGGCTCGTGAAATTGCTAACAAGCGCGAACAGTTGCAGCGCGAACAGGGCTTGCGTACTCAGAAGATGCTTACTCTTGATGAGGTGGGCCGTCGTCTTGCTATCGGTGATTTCCATGAATTGAACGTAATTGTAAAAGGTGACGTGGATGGTTCTGTTGAAGCGTTGAGCGACTCATTGATAAAACTTTCTACTGAACAGATTCAGGTTAATGTAATACATAAGGGTGTAGGTCAGATTTCAGAATCGGATGTAACTCTTGCTGCTGCTTCAGATGCTATTATCGTAGGATTCCAGGTTCGCCCTTCAGGTCCTGCTGGTAAGTTGGCAGAACAAGAAGGTGTAGATATACGTAAGTACTCTGTAATTTACGATGCTATAGAAGAGGTTAAATCGGCTATGGAAGGTATGCTTGCTCCAACACTTAAGGAAGAGATTACTTCAAATATCGAGGTGCGCGAGGTATTCAATATCACAAAGGTTGGTCTTGTAGCAGGATGTATCGTTAAGTCGGGTAAAGTTAAACGTAACGACAAGGCTCGTCTTATCCGTGAAGGTATCGTGGTATACACAGGTTCACTAAATGCATTGAAACGTTTCAAGGACGATGTTAAGGAAGTTGGTGTAAACTTCGAATGTGGTATCAGTCTTACTAACTGTAATGACATTAAGGTAGGCGATATTATCGAAACTTACGAAGAGATTGAAGTTAAACAGACATTATAATATAATGTAACTATATAATTAGTGTGCCAATGTGCTCTTTATGGCACATTGGCACATTGTTTTTATATAAGTAGATGGATATAATAATATTGGTTTTCATAGGGCTCGGTATAGTCCAAGGATGGATGAAAGGATTTGTCAGACAGCTTGTCTCGATGGTAGGTCTGATAGTCGGATTGCTTATAGCCAGAGTAATGTTCAATACTGTTGCCGAGAAGCTGGCACCCGCTTTGGGGTCGTCGGTAACTTTTGCACAGATTGTGTCGTTCTTAATTATATGGATAGCCGTACCTATAGGTCTGTCCATTCTTGCCTCACTGCTTACTAAGGCAATGGATGGAATTAATATTGGTTGGATAAACAGATTATTGGGAACCGCACTTGGAGGTGTGAAGTATATTCTGATTATAGGAATCGTAATCCATGTGATAAATTACATCGATCCTCACAATCATATAATTAGCGAAACAAAGAAGAAAGATTCTGCGTTATATTATCCTATGGACAAGATATCTACGCTGTTCTTTCCTCTCGCTAAGGATTTTACTAAACAAATAATTAAATAAGATATGCAAGAAGAACCCAATAAATATGTGAAGGAACTGACGCAGGAGAAGTATAAGTATGGCTTCACCACCGAAGTTAACACAGATATAATAGAAAAGGGACTTAATGAAGATGTGATAAGGCTTATTTCGACCAAGAAGGAAGAACCGGAATGGCTGCTTGAGTTTCGTCTTAAAGCATACCGTTACTGGTTGACAATGAAAATGCCTACATGGGCACATCTTAATATCCCTGAAATAGATTATCAGGCTATATCTTACTATGCCGATCCTACCAAGAAGAAGGAGGGACCAAAGAGTATGGATGAAGTAGATCCTGAATTGATAAAGACATTCAACAAACTTGGAATTCCTTTGCACGAGCAACGTCAGCTTAGTGGAATGGCCGTAGATGCGGTTATGGACTCCGTTTCAGTAAAGACTACATTCAAAGGTACTCTTCTGGAAAAAGGAATAATATTCTGTTCATTCAGCGAGGCAGTAAAAGAACATCCTGATTTGGTACAGAAGTATCTGGGATCGGTAGTTGGATATCGCGATAATTTCTTTGCTGCGCTAAACTCGGCTGTATTCAGTGACGGATCTTTCGTATATATTCCTAAAGGAGTAAGATGTCCTATGGAACTATCTACCTATTTTCGTATAAATGCTGCAAATACTGGTCAGTTTGAACGTACTCTTATAGTAGCCGATGATGATAGTTATGTTTCGTACCTTGAAGGCTGTACTGCGCCTCAACGTGACGAGAATCAGCTTCATGCTGCTATTGTAGAAATAGTAGTGCATGATCGTGCCGAGGTGAAATACTCTACCGTACAAAATTGGTATCCGGGAGATGCAGAAGGCAGGGGAGGTATATATAACTTCGTTACAAAACGTGGTAACCTAAAGGGTGTAGATAGTAAGCTTTCGTGGACTCAGGTAGAGACTGGATCGGCTATTACTTGGAAGTATCCAAGCTGTATACTTAGTGGTGATAATTCTGTTGCCGAATTCTATTCTGTAGCAGTTACAAATAACTATCAGCAGGCCGATACCGGTACAAAGATGATTCATCTTGGAAAAAATACCCGCAGTACTATCGTAAGCAAGGGTATTAGTGCTGGCAAGAGTCAGAATTCGTATCGCGGTTTGGTACGTGTGGCCGAAAAGGCCGATAACGCGCGTAATTATAGCCAGTGCGACTCTTTGCTTCTGGGAAGTGAATGTGGTGCTCATACTTTTCCTTATATGGATATTCATAATGAAACTGCTGTAGTTGAGCACGAAGCAACAACAAGTAAAATAAGCGAAGATCAGCTGTTTTATTGCAATCAGCGAGGCATACCTACCGAAGATGCAATAGGACTGATAGTGAACGGCTATGCTAAGGAGGTTATCAATAAGCTACCTATGGAGTTTGCAGTAGAAGCACAGAAGCTGCTCGCTGTCTCATTGGAAGGAAGTGTAGGATAAAACATAAAAATATTCAGATTATGTTAGAAATTAAAGATTTACATGCCAACATTAATGGCAAAGAGATATTAAAAGGTATCAATCTAAATATAAAGAAAGGTGAAGTTCATGCTATAATGGGACCTAATGGATCGGGAAAGAGTACTTTGTCTTCTGTCCTTGTGGGTAATCCTGCGTTCGAAGTAACAAAGGGATCTGTAACTTTCGAGGGAAAAGATTTGCTGGCATTGAGTCCGGAAGACAGAAGTCATGAAGGATTGTTTCTCTCTTTTCAATATCCAGTTGAAATTCCCGGAGTAAGTATGGTAAACTTCATGCGTACTGCTGTAAATGAAAAACGTAAATACTTAGGACAGGATTCTCTTACTGCAAGTGAGTTTCTTAAACTAATGAGAGAAAAACGTGCGGTAGTAGAATTGGATAACAAGCTGGCTAACCGTTCGGTAAATGAAGGTTTTTCGGGAGGAGAGAAGAAACGTAACGAGATATTTCAGATGGCTATGCTCGAGCCTAAACTTAGTATTCTTGACGAAACAGATTCGGGACTTGATATTGATGCACTGCGTATAGTTGCAGAAGGAGTGAATAAATTGAAAACTTCCGAAACGAGCTGTATCGTAATAACACACTATCAAAGACTTCTAGATTATATAAAGCCGGATATAGTACACGTACTATATAACGGTAGAATTGTAAAAACCGGTGGACCTGAACTTGCTCTTGAACTTGAAGAGAGAGGTTATGACTGGATTAAAGCCGAAGTAGGAGAATAATTATGGGATCAGAACAACAATATATTGATCTGTTCTTAGAATTTGAGAATGCCATTAACAAGCATAGCAGCAATATCCTTAACGGAAAGCGTGCGAAGGCATTCGATGATTTCAAGAACTCAGGTTTTCCATCTGCAAAGGATGAGAACTACAAATATACGGATGTAAGCAAACTTTTTGAACCTAATTATGGATTGAATATAAATCGTATTGAAATGCCGGTCAATCCTTACGAGGTTTTTAAGTGCGATGTACCTAACATGAGTACTGCTCTTTATTTTGTGGTAAACGACAGCTTTTATGGCAAATCTTTACCTAGGGTCTCTTTACCTGAGGGTGTGATTTTGGGAAGTTTGAAAGAGGTATCTGAAAAGCACCCTGAAATTATTGAAAAATATTACGGCAGTCTGGCCGATACATCGACCGATGGTGTAACTGCATTGAATACATCTTTGGTACAGGATGGTTTTGTATTGTATGTACCTAAAGATGTTATCGTAGAGAAACCTATTCAGCTGGTAAATATTCTTCGTGCTGATGTAGACTTTATGGTAAACCGACGCATACTTATCATTCTTGAAGAAAGAGCAGAAGCTAAGCTGCTAGTATGTGATCATGCTATGGATAACGTTAATTTTCTTTCAACACAGGTTATTGAGACTTTCGTTGGAGCAGGCGCTAAATTTGATCTTTATGAACTCGAAGAGACTCATACAGGGAGCGTTCGTTTTAGCAATCTATATGTAAGTCAGGATTCCGACAGTAATGTATTGCTGAATGGAATGACTCTGCATAATGGTGTTACACGCAACACTACTAAAGTATCTTTGGAAGGTCGTGGTGCCGAAATTAAACTTTGCGGAATGGCTATAGCCGATAAGAATGAACAGGTTGACAACAATACTTTTATAGATCATAAAGTGAGTGACTGTACTAGCAATGAACTGTTTAAGTATGTACTCGATGATTCGGCAGTAGGAGCATTTGCGGGTAAGGTATTGGTTAGATCAGGAGCACAACATACTAACTCGCAGCAGACCAACAAGAATATATGTGCTACGCGTCAGGCAAGAATGTATACGCAGCCACAGCTAGAAATATATGCAGATGACGTAAAATGTTCACATGGAGCAACAGTCGGACAGTTAGACGAGAAAGCTCTATTCTATATGCGCCAGCGTGGTATATCCCTAAAGGAGGCTAGACTGCTGCTTATGTTTGCTTTCGTTAATGAAGTAATAGATAACGTACGTCTTGATGTGCTGAAAGAACGTCTTCATCTCCTTGTAGAGAAACGTTTTCGCGGCGAACTTAACAAGTGTGACGGATGCGCTATCTGTAAATAGAATTGGTATGTACGATGTTCAAAAGATAAGAAAAGATTTCCCTATACTTGAAAGGGAAGTTTACGGTAAGCCGCTTATATATCTTGATAACGGAGCTACCACACAGAAACCAAGATGTGTGGTCGATTCTATTACCAATGAGTATTATTCTGTTAATGCCAATGTACATCGTGGGGTTCATTTCCTATCACAACAGGCTACCGAACTTCATGAAGCATCTCGCGAGACTGTGCGTAAATTTATAAATGCGTCAAGTGTAAACGAGATTGTTTTTACACGTGGTACAACCGAAAGTATAAATTTAATAGCATCTACTTTCGGCGATAGTCAGATGAAGGCAGGCGATGAGGTTATAGTAACAACTATGGAACATCATAGCAATATTGTTCCATGGCAGTTACAAGCTGCAAAGAAAGGCATAAAACTTAAGGTTATTCCTATAAATGATAAAGGAGAACTTCTTATTGATGAGTATGAGAAACTCTTTACTGACCGTACAAAGTTAGTTAGTATAGTACATGTAAGTAATGTCTTGGGAACTATAAATCCTGTAAAGGAAATGATTGCCACAGCTCATAATCACGGTGTACCTGTATTAATTGATGGTGCACAGAGTGTACCTCATATGAAAGTAGATATGCAGGAACTTGATGCCGATTTCTTCGCTTTCAGCGGACATAAGATTTATGGTCCTACTGGAGTTGGTGTTCTTTATGGCAAGGAAGCATGGCTTAATAAGTTACCTCCTTATCAGGGTGGTGGCGAAATGATTCAAAATGTTTCTTTCGAGAAAACTACATTCAATGAGTTGCCTTATAAATTCGAAGCAGGTACTCCTGATTATATTGGTACTACAGCACTGGCAAAGGCTCTTGATTATGTATCTGCAATAGGAATAGAGAATATTGGTGCTTATGAAGAGGAATTGACAAAATTCGCTATGGAACGTCTAAAGCAGATTCCTGACATGCGCATATTTGGTGAAGCTGATCATAAAGGAGGTGTTATATCATTCTTGGTGGGAAATATACATCATCTTGATATGGGTACACTTCTTGACCGACTTGGTATTGCTGTAAGAACCGGTCATCACTGTGCTCAACCACTTATGACACGCTATGGAATAGATGGTACGGTACGTGCAACTTTTGGTATGTATACAACTAAAGAAGAGATTGAGGCATTGGCTCAAGGCATTGAAAGGGTTTCAAAAATGTTTTAATCAATTTCTGATATTATACTAATAAAAAAGATAAAAGTAGATTATTGACAATAATCTACTTTTATCTTTTTTATTAGTATAATTGGAGGTTATAACTATATATAGGAACGTATGCTTTTTTTGTTGTTAAAACAATACTTTAATATTGTTTTTATATGTAAAACAATTATATTTGAAAAAGATTTTAAGACATAGGATTTGTGACTATTCGTTAGTCTGTAATATTATATAATCATTGAATATATTTTTTTTATATATATGTATATGTACTTTACTGTTTTTTTTAACACAATGTTAAATATGTAAGGTGAATGATACGTCAATTTAATATAAATATTAATATTGACATAAATATAAAGAGACATGATTAGAATCTTAATTTACATTGTAATGTCATTATCTTTTCTCGGGTGTGCTATAAAGAAGCATGGAACTATGAGTAACAGCGAAATTTATATGGTGGTAGGAACTTATACTAATTCTGGTAGCCATGGAATCTATGTTTGCAGGTTTGATACCATAAATGGTAATATTACTGTAGACAATGTAGTTAAACAGGATAATCCTTCTTTTTTATGTCATTCTGCCAATAAGAAATTTATTTATTCAATTTGTGAAGAAGATAATTTCAATGCTGGAATTACTGCTTATTCGTTTTCTGATGGAAAGCTTGATAAGCTTAATGAAGTAAGCGGATTAGGTTCTTCTCCATGTTATATATCTACTAATGGATCAGAAGTAGCTGTAGCCGAATATGGTGGAGGCTCATTTTCAAGGTTTGGCCTTAATCAGGATGGTACTTTAGGCTTCGAACTTGAACATAGATTTTATAGGGGTAATGGTGCTGATCCTAAGTCGCAGGCATCTTCTCATCTTCATAGTACTCAGTATTCTCCTGATAATTATCTTTATATAACAGACTTGGGATGCGATAATATGTATATATTAAAAGATGGGGTTGAAGTTAGCACTATTAATTTTGAACCTAATTTCGGACCACGCCATTTTACTTTTAGCAAAGATCGCAATTATATGTACGTAATAGGTGAATTGTCGGGTAAACTATGTGTAGCTAAACGCGATAGTTCTACATATAAACCTATACAATATATTCTTTCTTACCGTAGTCCTGATGTAAACGGAAAAGGATCTGCCGATATTCATATGTCTCCTGATGGAAAATTTATTTATACCTCAAACCGTCTAAAAGATGATGGAATCGCAATCTTCAAGATAATGACTGATGGTAAAGTTGCTAATGTAGGTTATATGAGCACGGGTATGCATCCTCGTAATTTCGCAATTTCTGAAGATGGAAGATGGGTAATTGTTGCCTGTAAGAATAGTAATACGATAGAAGTTTACAGTCGTAATGCCGAATCGGGTATGTTGATTCCACATAAAGAAAGGACCATAAACTCTATAAAGGAGCCGGTGTGTATAATGTTACTGTAAGATAAAAGAATAACTTTCCAGATAATTTAAATGCGTATTACATGTATAAGTATTAGTTTTATAGAATTGATACTTATACATGTAATGTTACGTTCAGGGTATACTATATATGTATTATTCGATTATAATTATAGTTCGTATGTTTTGCTTTTAATTCTAGAATGAACAAAACAGTGTAACAAGAAATGGAACGCTGAAATCTACAACAAATCCATGAAATATTGAAACCACCACAAACTGCTGACCTGCTGTACGGGTTATGATAGGAAGAGTAGTGTCCATAGTAGTGGCACCACCAGATGATATAGGAGCTAGATTACCAAACCATCTTACTAATAATGGTGCACATAGCAGTGTTATTATTTCGCGTGTAATATTAGATAGTAATGCAATTGTACCCAATTCAGCTCCCTTATATTCGGTGATGAATATACTCGATAGAGAATAATAACCAAATCCGGAACCTACCGCAAGACAGTCGCTGAGCGATCTATGCGACAGAAAAAGACTTACTATTGCACACCCCGATAATGTACCCAGTATAGTCATTATGGGTAGAAATATCAATCGTGGGTTAAGCGAACGAAAATTGCGCAATGTTTGAGGATCATTACCAACACTAAGTCCTACACTAAACATTAAAGCTCCTAATGCATAAAAGCTTAGGTTGCTCTCTTTAAATCCCGCTGGAATTAATTCAAAATATCCAAAAAATGTACCAATTATAAAGAAACCAACTATAATCAAACTGCCTTTCATCCTCTTTCTTCTCTATTTTTACGTGATATGAAATGCCACAATCCCCAGGCAGCTATAACGCTTCCTACTATTGCAGCCAAAGTTATTACAAATGCTTCAAGACCTAATGTATGAAGTCCATTCATTATTTCTCTGTTGCCTCCTACATCGGTTCCAAGAAGAAATAGCAACAACCATATTAATAGTGTTATTATGCGGTGTATCCATGAAATGCGATGATTCCTAAGTAGAAAACCTATCAGCATTCCCGAAAACATCAAACCTATTATTGTAAACATATATACTATACTATTTTAAATTTGTTATGTGTAACAATATTATTCCACATAATCAAGTTTTACTACTATAACTCTTATATCCTGAGACTGATTATCGGTTGATACCTTTGCTATATGCCAATCATTTGGGAAGAAGAGAAAAAATCTCTCAGGAGTAGAATCAATGAATACTGCTTTTGACTTATCATAATCATAATGAATTACATCTGGTTTATACTGACAATTAGGTTTTGATGAATCATGATCTATCAGTCCGAAACGTTCTGTACCCTTTACTACATATTGAAAGTCAATGTGCTTATAATGCGATTCAGATTGGCGTTTATTTAAGGGTTCGTTATTGCTGTCTTCTACCGAGACTACAAGTGAAGTTCCTTCTATAGAATGTTTTCCTGCACTAATGCTTTTTAAATCATTAGAAGCAAGCCATTTAAACATAGCATCCCATTGATTTTTGTTTTTGTTGTACTGTTCTTTGAATTCATTCAAATTGGTGCATACATCGGGAAGTGCCGAAAAACCATTGCTCCAACTCTTTCCTACAGTCCAGAAAATTACTTCGTTACTCTGTGCTGATAATGAGATAGTTGTAGTAATTATTATGAAAAATGTAATGATAATTTTCTTCATAGCTTTCATAAAACTCTTTTTTGATGCTTCAAAAGTAATGCTTTAATTTAATTCTACCTAATTATAATTATCGATAAATAGAGTATCTTTGCTATCAAACTTTATATAAACATGTTACTACCATATTTAAACGAAGAGCTTGTTGAAGCCGGATGTGATGAGGCCGGAAGAGGTTGTTTGGCAGGTGCAGTATATGCTGCTGCTGTAATTTTACCTCCTGATTTTAAGAATGAACAGTTGAATGATTCGAAGAAACTTACCGAAAATCAAAGATATGCCTTGCGTGAGGTTATTGAAAAGGAGGCTATAGCATGGGCAGTAGGAGTGGTAACTCCTGAGGAGATAGATAAGATAAATATACTAAAGGCCTCTTTTCTTGCAATGCATAGAGCCATAGATCAGCTTAAAATCAGGCCACAACATTTGCTGATAGATGGCAACAGATTTACCAAGTATAATAATATTCCTCATACTACAATAGTAAAAGGAGATGGAAAGTTTCTCTCTATTGCGGCTGCATCTATTCTTGCTAAGACTTACAGAGATGATTACATGAATAGTCTTAATGAACAGTTCTCGGGATATGACTGGAATAATAACAAGGGATATCCTACTAAGAAACATCGCGAGGCAATAAAAAGACTTGGAACTACTCCTTATCACCGTATGACTTTTAATTTGCTTGGTACGAATTCACAATTAGAAATACCATTCTGACATAAGTGTGATTGAGGTATGTTGTAATCTTTATTCAGATTTTTAGCGTTTTCGAAGTTTCTTGTAGTATAGGTTTGCTTCCTTAAAACCAAACTTAGACGGATAGGTAAATATAATCTTGGCAGCAAGTATGCGGTAAACATATCTGTTTGTCTCTTCTACCAAGTCAAGATCTATTGCATCTTCTACCTTCTGATGATTCAGTTCGTAATTTATACGTGCTTGTCCAATGTTGTATGCTTGAGCTGCTGCTACCCAATCGCCGAACTTGCTATATGCATCCTTAAGATATCGACATGCGGCATATGTAGACTTCTCTATTTGAAAGCGTTCGTCTATTCTTTCGTCAACTCTTAATCCATATTGCTGTGCGGTACTCTTCATGAATTGCCACAAACCAACTGCTCCCATATTAGATCGGGCATAGGGGTCCATTCCACTTTCTATTACCATAAGATATTTTAAATCGTCGGGTATATTGTAATGCTCTAGTATTTCCTCAACTATAGGGAAATAGAAATTTGCTCTTTCTGCAAGTACTGAAGAGAAGCGAGATATGGAATTAAGTTCACGTTGAAGTTTGCGCTGACGTTCACGAGTGCTGAGGTCTATTTCCTGATTGCAGAATCTAACAATATTGTGCTCAATGAGTGAGTCAAGCTCAATTTTAGTAAACTTCTGAGTTGTCATTCCTTCATCGGGGAATGATATTAGTGGTAAAGGATCGGGGTCTTGTGCCTTTACTGCAAGTGAAGAAAAAATAATAATGAATATAAATAATAATCTTCTCATTATAACTCATTAATTTTAAGCGGGTACAAATGTAGTGAATGTTTTGATATGTTATAATTACAGAGCACCTCAATTTTCATTGAAGTGCTCTGTATTAAAATTTTATATATAATCTTATACTATATCATGCCATTTTTCTGGTATATGATCTGTAACCATATACAATGATTACAATGAAGCATATGAAAGGAAGTACAAAAGATATATTAACTGCAGGCATGTTGAATAGCGTGCCAAAATCAATTATTCTTGCCTGAAGAGGAGGAAGAACTGATCCTCCTAAAATTGCCATTATAAGTCCGGCTGCACCAAACTTGGCATCATCACCCAATTTTGTAAGTGCAATTCCGTAAATAGTAGGAAACATGAGCGACATACATGCCGAAACTGCAACCAGGCAGTATAAGCCCCATATATCAGTAAACAATATTACTCCGCATGTAAATATTGCACCGGCAACTGCAAGTATAGCAAGTAATTTGCCTGGATTTAGATATTTCAGAATGAAAGTACATATAAAGCGGCTTATGCAGAATATTACCATAGCAAGTATATTATATTCTTGCGAAAGAACCTCGGCTGCTTTCTCCTCCATGCCCTGAGCCATGAAAAGACGAGTTCCATACTGAATGATGAATGTCCAACACATAATCTGTGCACCAACATAGAAGAACTGAGCAATTACTCCTTCTCTGTAATGAGGTATTGAGAATATACGTTTGAGTGTAGGTATGAAATTTATCTGATGTTCGCTGTCGCCTATTTTAGGCATGCGAGTGAATCGTATTATAAGTAACATTGCTATAATAACTGCTCCTATTATAAGATATGGAGTTATCAGAACTGATAAGTCACTCTCCTTTACCGCTTCGAACTGACTTTCCGATAAGGTTGCTCTTTCGCCGGTATCTAGCGGACTTAGTTTTGCCTGGATAAAATTCATTGCTACATACATTCCAAGTAATGATCCCATGGGATTGAAAGACTGTGCCAAGTTAAGACGACGAGTTGCAGTGCTTTCCGTACCCATTGAAAGAATATAAGGATTAGAACTTGTTTCGAGAAAAGATAAACCACATGTAAGAATGAAATAAGCTAATAGAAACGGGTAATAACTACCTGTAAGTTTTGCAGGGAAGAACAATAGTGCACCAAGTGCATAAAGGCCTAGTCCAAGCAGTATACCTGCCTTGTAAGAATATTTTCTGATAAATATGGCTGCCGGAAATGCCATTGCAAAATACCCTCCGTAAAATGCTACCTGTACAAGGGCACCATCAGTAACACTCATACGGAATATTTTTGAAAAGGCCTTTACCATAGGATTGGTAATATCGTTTGCAAATCCCCAAAGCGCAAAACATGATGTTATAAGTATGAACGGGATGATGTAGCTCACCCCGTCTTTATGTAGTATTGGATTATTCTCCTTCATAGTATTATATTATATCTTATTATAATGCTTTCTTGTAAAGATCTAATATTATATCTTTACTTACTTCTCTGGGATTGCCAGGAGTACATACATCATTAAAGGCGGCTTCGGCCAATTGTGGCAAATCTTCTTCCTTTATTCCCAAATCGGATAGATGTTGTGGTATTCCTACTTCAATAGCAAGAGCTCTAACTGCATCTACGGCTGCCTGAGCTGCCTGCTCTGTACTCATTCCTACCGAATATGAATTCATTCCCTTTGCAATTTCTACATATTTTTCTTTTGCTGCAGGCAGATTGAATTCCATAATAAGAGGTAATAAAAGTGCGTTTGCTACACCATGAGGGATGTCGAATATAGCACCTAAAGGATGCGCCATTCCATGAACAAGACCCAATCCTACATTCGAGAATCCCATACCTGCTATATATTGTGCAACTGCCATTCCGTTTCTAGCTTCTGCATTAGAAGGTTCACTTACAGCTTTTGGAAGGTGCTTGTTTATCATTTCTATAGCTTTCATCTCGAACATATCACTCATTTCCCAAGCTCCTTTGGTTATGTAACCTTCTATTGCATGTGTAAGAGCATCCATTCCTGTTGCTGCAGTAAGACTTTTAGGTAGTGAGTACATAAGTTCTGCATCGACAATTGCAATTGCTGGAATGTCGTTAGGATCTACACATACCATTTTCTTGTGATTAACTTCGTCGGTTATTACGTAGTTAATTGTAACTTCTGCTGCAGTCCCTGCTGTAGTAGGAAGTGCTATAATTGTAACTGATTTGTTCTTTGTATCGGCAACTCCTTCAAGTGATACTACATCGCTGAACTCGGGGTTGTTAGTTATTATTCCTATAGCTTTGCAAGTATCCATCGAAGATCCACCACCAATAGCTATAAGGAAGTCGGCGCCCGATTCGGCGAAGGCTTTCAATCCTGCCTTTACGTTAGATACTGTAGGGTTGGGCTTTACTTCACTAAATACTTCAAAAGGAATATTTGCTTTTCTAAGTACGTCTAGTACTTTGTCGGCAACTCCGAACTTTATTAAATCTTTATCGGTTACAACCATCGCCTTCTTTAAACCAAGACGTGTTATTTCTTTAGGGAGCACTTCACGTGCTCCAGGGCCGAAGTATGAAACTTCGTTTAAGATAAATCTGTTTACCATGGTATTTTTTATTAGTAATATTATTTATAAATAGGACCGTAAGTAGTGCATGCTCTATAATCCGATCCTTCTTTATCCATTCCGAATGCATTCCATGCAGCCGGACGGAATATTTTATCATCAGATATATTGTGCATACATACTGGAATACGAAGTATTGAGGCTAAAGTAATTAGATCCTGACCAATGTGACCATAACTTATTGCTCCATGATTTGCACCCCAGTTGTTCATTACATCGTATACGCTCTTGAATGCATCTTTTGTTTCGTCCAAGCGTGGTACAAACCATGTAGTAGGCCATGTGCGGTCTGTGCGTTCGTCAAGTGTCTTATTTATTTCAGGATCAATGTCTACAGTCCATCCTTCGGCTATCTGAAGTACAGGGCCTAGACCTTTTATAAGGTTAAGACGAGACATTGTAACAGGCATTCCACCCTTTGAAAGGAAGTTAGAAGAAAAACCACCTCCACGGAAATAATCTCTGTTGGCAGGATACCATGTAGTTGCTTCAAGACATTTTTCTACATCATTTTCGGTTATTTCCCATGATTGTTTCATTATAGGATTACCTTCGGCATCTGTTTGCTGACCCGAACCATCAAGAGTAGTTGCACCCGAATTTATAAGATGAATAATACCGTTAGAAGCTTTTCCGGTAAGTTCCTTTCCTGTAACTCTCTTTACTGCCTCAGGACTCCAGTATGTACGTACATCCGAGAATATCTGAGCACGATTTGTAAGAAGATGTCCAAATAACATTGCTACTCCATTGCATGCATCGTTTTCTGTAGCTACTACATAGGCTTCGCGAATTCCGTTCCAGTCGAATGAAGTATTAAGAAGTGCTTCCGGAAAATCTCCGTTAGGATAGAAGTCTGTCCACTGACGTTGTCCTTGGAAACCTGCTGCAATAGCATTGTGTCCCAGAGCTTCTTCTTTGAATCCCAATTCTTTAAGTTTAGGATTGCCAGTCATTAGGTCGCGCATAATAATTGTCATTTTAACGATGAATTCCCAATCTTCATCTTTCTGTTGGCGACTCTTCTGCTTGCCTTCTACATTATAGTCTGTTCCTTCATTCTTCTTGCAGTTCTTTTCTGTCCATGCCATAGCTTTTGCATACTCTTCTTTGTCGTAAATGCCTTCTGTCATACGACGTATAATTTCTGTCAGGTCTACTGATTCGCATCTCATACCAAGATATTCTTGGAAGAAATCAGGATTTACGATAGATCCAGCTATACCCATAGATACGCTACCCATTGAAAGGTAAGATTTTCCTCTCATTGTTGCTGCTGCTATTGCAGCACGTGCAAATCTCAATATTTTTTCGGCTACGTCGGCAGGTATTGTTGCATCGTTAGCGTCTTGTACATCATGGCCATAAATGCCGAATGCAGGTAAACCTTTCTGAGCGTGCCCGGCCAGTACGGCTGCCAGATAAACAGCTCCGGGACGTTCTGTTCCATTAAATCCCCATACAGCTTTTGGCCAGTAAGGATTCATATCCATAGTTTCTGCTCCGTAGCACCAACATGATGTAACACTTATGGTTGCACCTACTCCTTCGCGTTCAAATTTTTCGGCACATGCAGCACTTTCGGCTACTCTGCCTATAGTAGAATCTGCAATCACACATTCAACAGGAGTTCCATCGCCATTTTTTAAATTATTGGAAATTAGTTCGGCTACAGATTTTGCCAAATTCATTGTTTTTTCTTCAAGGCTTTCGCGAACGCCACCCTGGCGACCGTCGATAGTGGGACGAATCCCGATTTTTGGATATTTGCTCATTTCTTTAAGTGTTAGTTTTTTTATAATGATTTTCTTAAATGTACTTCAGTAGGCAGATACGTTTTTACTTCTTTACCCATAAGAACGAATTCGGCAGCTTTATGTCCCAACTCTTCCCAATCTATACTGAACGATGTTATTCCTTCATCTATAACCTCGTATGCTGGAGAGTCATTGTAGGCTATTAGGCCGAAATCTTTCCCACACTTTAATTTTTTCAGTCGACTGTCTTTTATTAGATTAACAACATCTATCTGTCTGAATGCAATATATACTTCTCCTTTCGATACCATTACTTCGTCTTCGCTTTCTATTATACTACATTCCAGATTATTCTCTCTACAGAATCGGATAAAATATTCTTTGCTGCTTGCAGGATGTTTTATCTGTGAGGGGAATACCATTATTAATCTTTTGTATTTTATAAGCTTGTCTCTTATTTCCATGAAAGCATTATAGAACGCCTGGTCAAAATCCTGACACACATACGAATAGTCTCTCTTGTCGAACTTACCGAAATCAAGTAGCAAAAGTCGAGACGACTCAATCTTATGCAGATTATGTGCAAACCTTTCATTATCGAAGTTCATTACGATGTACTTATTGTACCTTCCTAAAGATTCGCGTATGATAGTATTGAAAAGACGTTCGTTATACTGATGAAAAAGCAAGTCGACTTTGTAATATACAGATAGTTGTTTTATAAAACTGTTATACATAGAGTGCTTATAAGGAGAGTATTCATCCAGCAGTAGCAATACATTCTTCAGCTTATTTGTAACATAATATCCTTTTCCAGGTGTAGAATCGATAAGCCCTCTTTCTTTTAAGTCTATAAATGCCTTGAAAACTGTATCGCGTGAAACGTTATACTCATTTCTTAGACTGTTTATGGAAGGTAATATTGATTCAGGCTTATATTTACCCATAGAGATGTCGTGGCTGATTAAATCAGCCAGCTGCTTTACCTTGGTGGTCTGCTGTCCGAATGCTATTTTCATTGTTCTTAAGGCATTACAAAAAACAGTTCAACTGTGCTGAACTGTTCCGATGCAAAGGAATGTATTTTCTTTATTAAAGCCAACAAGTAATAATATGTTCTGTAACACCTTTTCATTATGTTTCGATAAAATTTTTAAAGAAATTTTAATAGTATGTACTTCTAAGTTTTCATTAGTATGCAGTTTCTTACAAAAATATAGCTAACTTCTTTATACAATACTGTAATAATGCGTCATATTATAGTATTATATCGATATTTAATCCCACACAGACATAATTTTATTTCTAATACAATAAATTGACGGTTCAATATGTAAACCGGTTCAGATATAATAAGTATACCCCGTCAACTACTTTACGTTTTAAGAAAAAAAGCGTAAACTAAATTAGTATACTTCAGTACACTTCATAGCACATCTCAGAGTAGAAAATTAGTGGGCACTAAATAAAAATCGACCGCCTATAAATAAAAATTGGTGGGCACTAAAATAAATTTGGTCAGCACTAAATTGCATCTATATTTAGTGTGAATGATCTGTGAATATTCTTGTATGAATGTTCACGTATAATTGCTTGAATAATAGTGAGTTGGAATTGTGAATGATGTGGCATTAGTTTTAATTACAGTATCTGCTGTCAAACAATATTAAGTACAAAATGAATATTTTTTTTAAAAGAAGAAGGTTCTTTATTTCTAACATTGTGCCGGTAGTTCTTCTTTCTTATTGTGATGATAACAAAAACAGATTAAATCTTCTTCATTAACAGCGCTTTTTGTATCTTTGCGACTGTAAAAGAAAAGGATAAACTTTAAATAAAATAACAATTATGGCTAAGAAAGCTCTTTTAATGATTCTTGATGGCTGGGGTATTGGCGATCAGGGTAAAGACGACGTGATTTTTAATACATCTACACCTTATTGGGATTATCTTTTAGCTAACTATCCTCACTCTCAGCTTCAGGCTAGCGGCGAGAATGTTGGTTTACCTGACGGACAGATGGGTAATTCTGAAGTAGGACATCTAAATATCGGTGCAGGCCGCGTGGTTTATCAGGACTTGGTAAAAATTAACCGTGCTTGTTCCGACAACTCTATAATGCAGAATCCGGAAATTATTTCTGCTTTCTCTTATGCTAAGGAAAATGGCAAGAACATTCACTTCATGGGACTTACATCTAATGGTGGTGTACATAGTTCTCTTGATCATCTATTCAAACTTTGTGACATCTCTAAAGAGTATGGTATTGAAAATACATTCATTCACTGTTTTATGGATGGACGTGATACAGATCCAAAGAGTGGAAAAGGTTTCATAGAAGAACTTGATGCACACTGCAAGAAAAGTGCAGGAAAGATTGCTTCTATAATAGGACGTTATTATGCAATGGATCGTGACAAACGTTGGGAACGCGTAAAAGAAGCATATGATCTTCTAGTAAATGGTACAGGCAAGAAAGCTACTAACATGGCTGAAGCTATGCAGGAATCATATAACGAAGGCATTACAGACGAGTTCATCAAGCCTATAGTAAATGCAGATTTTGACGGAACAATAAAGGAAGGCGATGTAGTTATATTCTTTAACTACCGTAATGACCGTGCTAAGGAACTTACAGTAGTACTTACTCAGGAAGATAAACCAGATTTTGGAATGCATGTTATTCCGGGACTTCAATTCTACTGTATGACTCCTTATGATGCTTCTTTCAAAGGAGTTCACATTATTTTCGACAAAGAAAACGTTCAGAATACTCTAGGAGAATATCTATCGGAAGAAAAGAAAACACAGCTTCACATTGCTGAAACTGAAAAATATGCTCACGTAACATTCTTCTTCAATGGAGGTCGCGAAACACCATATGAAGGTGAAGAACGTATACTTGTGGCTTCTCCTAAGGTTGCAACATACGATCTTAAACCCGAAATGAGTGCTTACGAGGTTAAAGATAAACTTGTTGAGGCTATTAACTCAGAAAAGTTCGACTTCATAGTTGTAAACTATGCTAATGGCGATATGGTAGGACATACAGGTATTTATAGCGCAATAGAAAAAGCAGTAAAGGCTGTTGACGAATGTGTGAAAGATACTGTAGAAGCTGCAAAAGCTAATGGATATGAAGTGATAATCATTGCCGATCATGGTAATGCCGATCACGCACTTAACGAAGACGATACTCCTAATACAGCTCATTCATTGAATCCTGTTCCATGTGTTTATGTAACTGAAAACAAGAATGCACAGGTAGAAAATGGTATTTTGGCCGATGTGGCACCTACTATACTTAAGATTATGGGTATGGAGGTACCGAAGGATATGACAGGAAAAATATTAATTAAGTAATATTGATTTGATGAAAATAAAAGGTGTTGAAATAAAAACTCAGCACCTTTTTGTTATTATTAAAAGATAAAGAATGATACAGATTGATGATGTGGTGGTTTCTCTTGATGTTATTAAAGAGAAATTCCTTTGTGATTTGAATGCATGCAAAGGAGAATGTTGCATTGAAGGTGATGCTGGTGCTCCGGTTGAACTTGATGAGGTAGAGAAGCTTGAAGCGGTACTGCCTGTAATATGGGATGATCTGGCACCAGAGGCTAGAGAGATAATTGATAAACAGGGAGTTGTATATACTGATCGTGATGGTGATTTGGTTACATCAATAGTTAATAATAAGGATTGTGTCTTTACATGTTATGATGAAAAGGGTTTCTGCTATTGTGCCATAGAAAAGGCTTATAGAGAAGGGAAAACTGATTTTTATAAACCAATTTCGTGTCATTTATATCCTATTAGGGTAGGTGATTATGGACCTTATAAGGCAGTTAATTATCATAGATGGGATGTTTGTAAGGCTGCCGTTATTCTTGGTCAGAAAGAGAACTTGCCGGTGTATAAGTTCTTAAGAGAACCTCTTATAAGAAAATTTGGAGAAGCATGGTATAAAGAACTTGAAATAGCAGCCGAAGAACTTAAGGAAAGAGGGATGATTTAAGCATATGCTTTAAATTATTAAGGTATGTAACAATATTCTTTTTAATACAATCAGCCTCGATACATATTTATGTGTCGAGGCTGATTGTATATTATCTACCTATCCATGCTTCAGGGTTGAGCTTAGTCGTCTCTTTCCTTAATTGGAAGTGAAGTATAGCATCTCCAGACGAGTCGGTATGAATGGTTCCTATAGCATCACGTGTTCTTACCTGACTTCCTTTAGAAACTGAAACAGAAGAGAGGTTACAGTATACAGAAATGTAGTTTCCATGACGTATCAATACATTTGTAAGTCCGTTGTACTGGAATATTGCCGAGACTTCTCCATCGAATATAGCACGTGCCTTTGCTCCGCTTTTTGCCTTTATATCAATACCTTTATTATCAAGTCGTACATTCTTCAGTCCATCTACAGAGTATTGTCCATAACGGCTCATTATTATGTATGGTCCGGTTACTGGAACAGGCAATATGCCACGGTTCTTCTCGAAGCTTCCCGATAACTGACGGTCGGCACTATTCATATTGTATTTCTCGACTACTGCAGCAGGTCTGGAAGGTTTGGTAGGAGTTGTTTCCTTTCTCTCCGATATGTTCTTCTTTTTAGTTGCTGTAGTACTCTTTTCACGATTTTCGGCAGCTTTTCTTGCTGCTTCTTCAGCAGCAGCCTTTTTGCGTGCCTCTTCTTCTGCACGTTTGCGGGCTTTCTCTATTTCTATTTCTATAAGTCTGTCTATTTGTGCATTAAGCTGCTGAGCTGTGCGTTTCTTCTTATTTATTTCTGTTTGGATGCTTTTTTGCTTTTTCTGAAGTTGTCCTAATAGTATATGGCGATCTTTTTCTTGTATCTCTAACTTTGCCTTTTCGCTTTCTCCCTGTTTAAGAAGACCATATTTCTCTGCGCGTACTTTCTCTACTTCTTTCTTTTTTTGATTTACCTGCTGCTGACGCTTTTCTATCTCTTTCCCTTGTACTTTTTGAAAGTTTGCATACTCTTTTACATAACGCATCCTTCGATAAGTTTGACTGAAATTTTCGGCTGAAAGAATAAACATAAGCTTCTCTTGCACCGATTTGTTACGATACATATACATAACAGAAGCCTCGTATTTCTTTTTCTTCGCTGCTAGGTCCTTTTGTAAGGCATTTAACTGTTTTTGCAAACTTACAAGTTCATTGTTTAGTTCCTTTACACTCTCCTCCATGAGAGATACATATTTTTTTCTCTCCTCAATCTGACCATTAAGCATGGCAAGGTTCGACATCTGACTCTTTAAATCCTTCTTCGTTGATTTCAATAAAGTCTCAGATTGAGATATCTGCTCGTGTAACTGGTTTCTTTTTGTTTCTAGATCTTTTATCTTTTTAGTTGATTGTGCATCTATAAAAACAAAAGAGAGACATGCAATGCATAATAGTAGATAGCGTTTCATTATTTAAGGAGTTGTTTTAATATCTCTTGTAGTTCTACTTTCTTATATTTTTGAGGAATTTCAGTGTGTTTCTCCCAATTAACGTCAGTAGAAAGTCGGCTAATTTCTATCTCGGCACTTAGCAGACTCTTGCCTCCTATAACGTTAATGTTCATGTAAGTAGGGAATGTTCCTTTGTTAAAGTCTTTGAAATTGTCGTATTTCCATAATAGCTTATAATTACTGCTTTTGAGAGATATTTCGCTTTCCTTCAATAATTCGGGTTGTAGCGATGCAATGAATGTATAGTTGAAAGTCTTTGTATTATCAATACTCATTATAACTTTATCATTTTCTGGAGTAACCGAGAAATCATTTAAGTTGGAAGCTGTAAGATTTTGCTTTCCTGGCACGAATACCGAATTTAAAAATAGAGATTGTAGGATATTGTAATCAAGATTAGTATTCGACATCTGTCTCAGTTCATCGAAAGTAGCAGTAATATATCTTTTCTTTAGTCGGTCTATAATCAGTATGCCATTAGGAGTAAATTCGGCTCTTGCCACTTCTATTCCAAGTATAGGAGCTATTGAGAGTTGTATTACTTCATTTCTTTTTATTTTCAAACTTCCGCTTACGCTAAGAGGTTCCTTGTCGGCTTTGTTTATAGTAAGAACAATCTTTCCTGAAACGGCATTCCACTCCTTACTTTTCTCGAATAAATTCATCACATACTCATCTTGAGTAAGATTGCCTACAATAACATTCTTCTTAAGATTCTTTGTAGAAGAACACGATGACACTAATAATATCATTATTATCGCTGTGACATATAGATAAAAATGCTTTATCATTTCTCAAAATATTTTTTTTGTGCTATTTTCTTGTTTAAGAGATTAATCTCTTTATTCTCTCTCACATTTCCATTGTCTTTATTCCCTTCTTGTGCTAATTTTAAGGCTAGTTTCCAATATTCCATAGCTTGATCTCGATTGCCGCTCATGTAATATATATCGCCTGCGTGTTCAACCACAACCGAGCTTTTGTCGCCATCGTTCTTGAGGGCCTGATCAATATAGATACGTGCTTCTGCATATTTTTTCTTTTCGAATAGAATCCATGCGTAAGTATCAAGATAAGTCCCATTAGAAGGCTCTGCTTTTACTGTGCGGTAACTCATTTCTTCTGCCTTATCCAAATTAATACCTTCTTCCGAAAGATAATATGCATAGTTGTTAAGTGCACCTATGTTGTCATCCTTGTATACCAAGGCCGAATCGTATGCAGCATATGCGTCTTTGTTCATCTTCTTAATATGATATAGATCGCCCAATATTGCATAGAAGTCAGACACTATATCTTTATTGCTTGATGGCGTAACCTGATTTATTCCTTTCTTGAAAACCTCTAGCGCTTCATCTGTCTTGTCTTTTTGGTGATAGGCTAGTCCTAAATAATAATAGTATTCTAGCACATCCGGAGTATATTCAAGGGCCATCTTGCAAAGATTTATAACCTCGTTCATATCTTGGTTGCGTAGTGCGAAGTTAAGTAACTGCAAGCGTGCAGGGGTATTCTCAGGATCTATTTCAAGTACCTTGTTAAGGACAGGTATGGCATCCTTGTCCATCTTCTTTGTTAGAAGATACTGCGCACCAAGCATTGAAAGGTCGGCATTTTCCTGTTTTGTCTTCAGTAAAGAATTGAACATTGCTGCAATCTTAGTGCTGTCCTTGTCAGTCTGTTCAGATTTCATTATGAGCTGTCTCATAATATTCATCTTTGTATCGCTGTCAACGTCCTCATTTAGAATAACAGAGTTTATTTGTGCGTTGTAAAGAGAATCATTGCCTGTTTTCTCATAGTAGGATGCCAGTGAAAGCATTGCAGGAGCATATCCCGGTTCTTTTTCTAGAACCTTCTGGTAAGTTTCAAATGCTTTGTCTTCTTTATTGTTGTTTAAATATACATCACCCAATATTGTAAGATAACGCATATCGTATGGATACTCCTTAGCTAAGTTTTCTATTTCTGTAAAAGCTTGTTTGTCGTTTCCCATGTTGAGATACATGCGAAATTTTTCCATGCTTATCTGTTCTGATTTTCCGTCTAGATTTTCTAACCTATTAAGAGTGTTTATAACCTGTTCAAAATCTTTGGTACGGTTATATAAATCTACAAGAGACATTAATGGTTCAAGTCGGGTAGGAAATTGTGAAGCCATATCTTCATACACATAAATAGCTTTTGGAAAATATCCTTTGCTCTGATAATATGCAGCGAGTGTCTGCTTATACCAATAATTATCTGGAGATATTTCTACCGCCTTCTTAAGATTCTCTTCACCTTTTTCGGGTTGATTCATGAACATGAAGAATTTAGAAAGTTCATATAGTGTGGCTGCACCTCTTGGATTTATATCAAGACAGTGATTGAACATCTCGAAAGCGGCATCATAGTCGCCTTTCTGTTTCAGGCGTAATGCCTCCATAAAGAAAGAGTCGTATTTATTACGGAGTGCTGTTGATAGTGTATCTGTAATGGCAACACTCTTTCTCTTTTGTGGAACACTGTTTTTTACACTGCCACAAGATACAATCATACCTCCTAAAAATATAATCAATATGATCTTTTCTAAAGTCTTCTTTCTAGTCATTGTTTATTCTTTACCGGTATGCCCAAAACCTCCTTCTCCACGATCAGTTTCATCAAGAACCTCAACCTGATTCCATTCTGTCTGCTCATATTTTGATATAATCATCTGAGCTATTCTTTCTCCATCTTGTATAACGAATGTTTCGGTAGAAAGGTTAATAAGAATTACACATATTTCTCCACGATAGTCGGCATCAATAGTACCTGGCGAGTTTAAAACTCCAATACCTTTTTTTATTGCCAATCCGCTTCTTGGTCTTACCTGTGCTTCGTATCCGTCTGGTAGGGATATATGTAGTCCTGTAGGTACTAGACATCTTTGAAGTGGTTTTAACTCTATCGGTTCTGTTAGATTTGCACGCAAATCCATACCTGCCGACTGTTTTGTTGCATACTCGGGAAGAGGATGATGTGACTTATTAATAATCTGGACTTTCATTTATAAAATTAACTTATTAGTAACGTGCGAATTTACAAATTTCAATGTAAATATCTATACGTTTACATTTTTTTAAAAGGAAGTTTTATACTTTTGCAAATAAACGGTTAATATTTATGGAGTGGAAAAAGCTGATATCAAATAAAAGATTTGGTCTGGAGGAGTTATATGCAATAAAAAAAGATGATCGCTCTGAATTCCAGAGAGATTATGACAGGTTGATTTTTTCAGCTCCGTTTAGGCGTCTTCAGAATAAAACTCAGGTATTTCCTTTGCCTGGCAGTGTTTTCGTTCATAATCGGCTGACTCATAGCTTGGAGGTTTCGTGTGTGGGAAGGTCACTTGGAAATACTGTGGCAAATCTTCTTATAGATAAATATCCAGACTTGGCAAACACTCATATTAACGAAATTGGTTCTATAGTTTCGGCTGCCTGTCTTGCTCACGATCTTGGAAATCCACCATTTGGCCATTCTGGCGAAAAAGCCATAGCTTCTTATTTTTATGAGGGTAATGGCTTGAAATTAAAAGAATCTTTTACTGATAATGAATGGAATGATCTTACTCATTTCGAAGGTAATGCAAATGCTTTCCGATTGCTTACCCATCAATTTGAAGGACGTCGTAAGGGAGGTTTTGTATTGACATATTCTACTCTAGCTTCTATTGTAAAGTATCCATATTCATCGCAGTTGGCAGCTAATAAACTTAAGTTTGGATTTTTTACTTCCGAAGAGAAGGATTTCGAAAAGATAGCTGCCGAACTTGGCATAATAAAACTTAGTAAAGAGGGAGAACCGTTGAAATATGTGCGGCATCCTCTGGTATATTTGGTTGAGGCTGCCGATGATATATGCTATCAGATGATGGATATTGAAGATGCTTATAAGTTGAAGATTCTTACTTTTCAGGAAGCAAAAGATTTATACTGCAAGTTTCTTAACAAAAAACATGTGGGGCATATGGATGAGGTATGCAGGATTGTGACCGACAAGAATGAGCAGATAGCATATCTTAGGTCTGTTGTTATAGGAGTTTTAATTAAGGAGTGTACAGCTGCTTTCATGAGGAATGAAGATAAGATACTTGAAGGTGTTTTTGATGGAACTCTTATACGCAGTATGGACTCGGCAGTGAATGATGCCTATTCGCATTGTGCACAAGTTGCAATGAATAAAATTTATCGATCTAGTGACGTTGTAGATATAGAACTGGCTGGTTTTAGAATTATAAATACTTTATTGGACCTTATGGTTGATGCAGTTACATCGCCTCAAAAAGCATATTCCAAGTTACTTATAAATAGAGTTTCGGGGCAATATCGTATAAACGGAGATAATATGTATGAAAAAATTCAAGGAGTGCTTGATTATATATCAGGAATGACAGATATATATGCTCTCGACCTTTATAGGAAAATAAACGGTAATAGTCTGCCGGCAGTATAAATAAAGGAGTCTATCAAATATTTCGAGAAATAAAAAAATATCCTCGCCACAAGTATATGTTGTATAGTGGTGAGGATATTCTTGTTAAAAAGGATATTGTTATGTGTCCTTTTATTTTAATTCTTATTTATCCGAAAGAATAGGATGTGCTCCCGATGTTAGGCATAAGGCTTCAGGATGCTGTTTTACGAACGACTCTATATGTCGTACTCTTTTATCCTCAAGAATTTCGTTGACTGCTATAAGTATACCTGTTTCTTCAACATCACCAAATCCATAATTAATGGCAGTTCCGAACATTCGCATCGTTGGCGACAATCCCATGTACGCATTAACCAAAGGTGGTATGTTGTAACCCAATTTTCGAACCTCGGTATTAAGAATCCTGTAATCTTCCTTAAAAGAATCATAACAGAACATATCTTCCAGAAATTTAGGGTCCGTTTCGATTTCAAGTGGTCTCATGGGAGTTATAAGCTTGTCTTTATCTCCGAAGTGTTTGTTAAGGAAATATAGAATCATATCTCTTCCCTGACGATGATAACTTGGATACATTGTCATTTTTCCAAAGTAATACTTTACGTTTGGTTTTATTACAGTAAGTGCTCCAAGACCATCCCAAAGATTGTCCAATGCAAAAAGTCCTTTCGAACCTGCTCGGCTGGACTGATATTCAAGGGTTACAAAAGAACGTCCCAATTCTACGGTATAAGGAAGATACTCTTTAAGGAAAGTTTCCGAAAAATTGAACATATGAGAAGTAGCCAATATTGGTTTACCATTATCATCAAACTCCACTTCATCTCCAAGCAGATACCTATAACCTCCTAGAATTTCTTCGGCTTCAGGATTCCATACTATAAGTTGCTTATATGGATTATCCATCGTGTCATATTCATCAATATCCATCGATTTACCTGTTCCACCGCCGGCTGCGCGGAAAGCTATTTCTCTTAATCGTCCTATTTCTTTCATGACATTAGGAGAATCCTGCGCTGTAATGACGTAAATCTCGTTGTTGCTTTTATTAGTAAACCTCAGTCTTTTATCTTCGGTTAATTCCGACTTTAGTATGCTCTTACTAATAGGAGCAATTATTTCTTCTATACTAATCATATATCTCTTTTGTCTGTTATAAGTTATAGACAATTTCTTTTACATATTGTGCCCACTCGGGTGGGGTTTTACTTTTATCAAACGTTTGCCATGAAATAGGTTTGCCTACTGTTAGTTTAAATGTCTTATGACGATTCTTTAACATCTCATCGGCTAAATAGATCATTGCAATATTGAATTTTAATCCAAAATGATCGCATGCATTTGCCATTTTGTAGAACCAATCCGAGTTTTGGCCTTCAAAATGCAAAGGTACTATGTCACGCTTTGTTTCTATACTTTTTGTAATAAATGTTTTTTTCCAAGCAATATCACTTATTATTCCACCTTTTCTGCGAGAACATATGCCTGCCGGAAACATAATAATGTTATTATCTGAATGGAATCCGGCTTCAACCATCTTTGGGAAATCTTTGGACTGCTTTCCGGTTTTGTTGATAGGAATGCATAGTGGTGCAAGCCCTTGCAGATTCATTAACAAATCATTAACTAAATATCTTATGTTACCATCATAATGTTTGCCTAATACATATCCTAATGCTACTCCGTCGGCGCCTCCAAGCGGGTGGTTGCTGACAAATGTAAAGCATCCATCTTTTGGAAGATTTTCCTTACCATGAATTTCTATTTTTATATCAAGAAAATTCATACAAGCCTCCAGAAAATCGACACCTTTCTTGTTCTTCGATTCCTCAAGAAATACGTTTAGTTCGTCTTGATGTACAATTCGCTTAAGATATGCACGTATAAATCCAGGAATGTATTTGGCTTTATTACCGGCTTTTTCTTTTATAATTCTATCAATGTCAATTAAAAAAAAAGACTTGTCACTCATTTTTTTAGAAACTTTTCCTTGCAAAAATAACTTATCTTTTTATAAATTGCCATTTTAAGAAAAGAAAATGAGAGGTAAAAGATGAAAAATTAATAGTTTTTTTATCTAAATATTATCTGTTTGCAATATAATTGCTCAAAAGTAATTCAGATGTGCAATTGCTTCTTGGCGGTTTCGGTTTCTCTATTATATATTTCTATAATAGTGAACAAATAAAAAATGCTGCATAAAAATATAAAATAAGCTGTTGAAAACTTTTTAATTATTTTCTATAAATATTTGTGGGGATTTGTGGGGAATTGTGTATTTTTACATCAATTTTAATATAATAAGGTATAAATTAATGCAATTTCTAGGAAATAGCGAGATGAAAATAGACACAAAAGGCCGATTGTTTCTGCCGTCTATTTTTAGGAGGCAGCTCCAAAATGCCTCCGAAGAATACCTTATTCTGCGAAAAGATATATATCAAAACTGTCTGGCTCTTTATCCGGAATCTACATGGAATAAACAATTGGAAGAGCTTAAATCAAAACTTAACAAGTGGAATCCTGCGCATAGGATGATATTGAGACAGTTTGTCTCGGATGTTGAACTTGTAATGCTTGACGGAAACGGGCGTTTCCTCATACCTAAGCGTTACTTGAAACTTGCTGGTGTAAATCAGGAAGTTAAGTTCATAGGAGTTGATGATACTATAGAGATTTGGGCGAAGGAGAATTGTGAAGAGCCATTTCTTGATGCGGATGTGTTTAGCTGTGAATTAGAAAAAATAATGGGGAATAATGAAATGAAGGAGGATGGTTATGGAAAATAATGATTTTGTTTATCATGTACCTGTGCTTTTGAGTGAAAGCATTGAGGCTTTGAATATACCGAATGGAAAAGTGTTTGTTGATGTGACATTTGGGGGAGGTGGACACTCTAAAGAAATTCTAAAGAATCTTCCAGTTGATGGCCGTTTGTTTGGGTTTGATCAAGATGAAGATGCCGAAGCTAATATAGTGAATGATAATCGATTTACTTTCGTAAGAAGTAATTTTCGTTATCTCAAGAATTTTTTGAAATATTATGATGCCGAATATATTGATGGACTTTTGGCTGATCTTGGAGTCTCTTCTCATCATTTTGATGATGCTGAAAGAGGGTTTTCATTTAGATTTGATGGTAATCTTGATATGAGGATGAATAAGAAGTCATCTCTTACTGCCGAGGCTGTCATTAATAATTATGATGAAGAAAAGCTTGCTTCTATATTTTATCTTTATGGAGAATTGAAGAATAGTCGAAAACTAGCATCGTTTATAGTCAAAGCTAGGGCAAATGCTCCAATTCGTACTATAGGGGAGTTTCTGAATATAATTCAGCCTCTGTTTGGAAGAGAAAGAGAAAAGAAAGAGTTGGCTAAAGTCTTTCAGGCGCTTAGAATTGAGGTTAATCAGGAGATGGAAGCTTTGAAAGAAATGCTTTATGCTACTGCGGATTCTTTGAAGTCTGGTGGCAGATTAGCAGTGATAACTTATCACTCACTTGAAGATAGAATTGTAAAGAATTTCATGAAATCGGGTAATGTTGAAGGAAAGATAGAGCAAGATTTCTTTGGAAATGTAATATCTCCATTTAAACTTATAAACAATAAAGTTATTGTGCCTTCTGATGACGAAATAGCAAGAAATCCACGTTCAAGAAGTGCCAAACTTAGAATAGCAGAGAAAAAATAAAAAATATTATGGAAGAAGCAGTAAATACAGAAAATATGGATGAGAAAATCGAGAATGTATCTCGATGGAAGTCTATACGCAGCATCCTTGGTGGTGATATTCTGGCAAATGACTTTTTTAAAAGACAAACGCGCTTGCTTATTCTGATAATGATATTGACTGTTTTATATATAGACAATCGATATAGCAGTCAACAGGAGCTTATTGAAATAGATAAGCTTAAGAAGGAACTTGAAGATGTTAAATATGATGCGCTTACTCGTTCGTCTGAGCTTATGGAGAAGAGCAGACAATCAAAAATTGAGGAGTATATAGCTACGAAGGGAAGTGAATTGCAAACATCAACTAACCGCCCTTATTTAATAAATTTAGAGAACTAATGATTCCACATCAGAAGAATATAATGATTCGTTACTCCTTCATCATACTCATTATGGTGTTGGTAGGGATTGCCATTGTTTGTAAGGCGGGTGTTATTATGTTTGCTGAAAGACAATACTGGAAAGAGGTTGCCGATAGATTTATAAAGGAAAATGTAGAAGTAAAGCCTAATAGAGGTAATATAATCTCTTCTGATGGTCAGCTAATGGCCAGTAGTCTTCCAGAATACAAGATTTATATGGACTTTAAAGCGGGAGGTAAGGAAAAAGATAGTCTTCTAATGGCAAGTCTTGATTCTATATGTATGGGACTTCATCAAATATTTCCTGATAAAAGTAAGGCGGAGTTCAGAGCTCATATATTAAAAGGGAGAAGAAAGGGTAGTCGCAATTTTCTGATTTACCCTAAAAGGATATCATATATAGAATATAAAGAAACAAAACAACTGCCTGTATTTAATCTTAATAAATATCGCGGAGGGTTTCATGAACAGGCTTTCAATCAAAGGAAAAAACCTTTTGGTTCATTGGCTATGCGAACCTTGGGCGATATGTATTCTGATATTGAATTAGGTGCAAAAAATGGTCTTGAGCTATCTTATGATTCAGTTCTTAAAGGTAAAGTTGGTATTACCCACCGTCAAAAGGTCATGAATAAGTATCTTAATATAGTAGATTTGCCTCCTGTAGATGGATGTGATGTGATAACTACTATTGATGTAGGAATGCAGGATATTGCCGAAAAAGCATTGGTAGATCAGTTGAAGCTTATAAATGGAAGCGTTGGAGTAGCAATCTTGATGGAGGTACAGACTGGAGAGGTAAAAGCTATAGTTAATATGACTAAATGTGCCGATGGTAATTATCGTGAAATTAAGAATAATGCAGTATCCGATATGATGGAACCTGGTTCTACATTTAAGACTGCATCTATAATGGTAGCTTTGGAAGATGGCAAAATAACTCCCGAACAGACTGTTGATACTGGAAATGGAGTATATAATATGCATGGTCGTCCTATGAAAGATCATAATTGGCATAGAGGAGGTTATGGAGTTCTGTCGGTGACTCAATCTCTGATGGTGTCTTCTAATATAGGTGTATCAAGGTTTATTGACGAGAACTATCATAATAATCCTACAAAGTTTGTAAAAGGACTATATAAACTTGGAATAGCTACACCTCTTAAACTAGATATTCCAGGTACAGGTAAACCTTACATTAGAATGCCTAATAAGAGTAATTGGTCCAAAACTGCTTTGGCATGGATGTCTATAGGATATGAAACTCAGATACCTCCTATAAATACATTGACTTTCTATAATGCTATAGCAAATAATGGCGTAATGGTAAAACCTAAGTTTGTGAAGTCTATCATGAAAGGAGGAGAAGTAATAGAAGAAGTACCTACAGAGGTAATAAATCCGGCTATTGCTTCGCCAAAGACTATAAAGGATATACAGACTATATTGGAGAAAGTGGTTAGTGAAGGTTTGGGTAAAAGGGCCGGATCAAAGCAGTTTCACGTATCTGGAAAGACTGGTACGGCACAGGTTTCACAGGGCGCTGGTGGTTACAAGAGCGGAGCTATGCGTTATCTTGTAAGCTTTTGTGGTTATTTTCCATCCGAAGCTCCAAAGTATAGCTGTATAGTCGCAATTCAGAAGTCCGGATTGCCTGCATCGGGGGGGCTTATGGCAGGAAGTGTATTTAGCGAGATTGCCGAACGTGTTTTTGCAAAACATCTTGCTCAGAATTTGGCCGATGCTAAAGATTCTACTTCTGTATTGATACCTGATGTTAAGAGTGGTGACCTTAATGCTGTAAATTATGTACTTAATAATATAAATATAAATACTGTCGGAATGAATAATACAGAACCACAGAAACCAGTGTGGGGAGAGGTAGCGTATAATTCGGACAAGATAATTTTAAGAAAACAAGAGGTGTCTTATCATACAGTGCCCAACTTAATAGGAATGGGAGCGAAAGATGCTGTTTACATAGTCGAGAATTTAGGTCTAAAACCACGTATAAGTGGAATAGGTAAAGTAAGTTCTCAAAGTTTGTCAAGTGGAAGTATAATAAGGAGAGGTGAGGTAATACAATTAAAACTAAATTAAAACTCTATAAAAATGAAACTGGAAGATATTCTTAAGAATGTTAAGGTTGAGATTGTAAAAGGAAATAAAGATCTCAATATTACTGGAGTTAATATAGACTCTAGATTAATAGAGGCTTCTCATTTGTTTGTCGCTGTAAGGGGCACTCAGGCAGATGGGCATGCTTATATTGAGAAAGCTATAGAGAAAGGAGCGACTGCTATTGTATGTGAGAATCTTCCGGAGGTGCTGAAGGATGATGTATGTTATGTACAAGTAAATAATACAGAAGATATAGTAGGACAGATTGCTACACAGTTTTATAACAATCCCACCGAAAAATTTGAGCTCGTAGGTGTGACTGGAACTAATGGAAAGACTACTATTGCTACATTATTATATAAGATGTTTCGCAAATTTGGATATAAGGTAGGACTTATATCTACTGTATGTAACTATATAGATGATACTGCTATTCCTACTGAACATACTACTCCCGATCCTATAACCTTGAATAAGTTACTAGGACAAATGGCTGATGAAGGATGTAAGTATGTATTCATGGAGGTAAGTTCACACTCGATAGATCAGAAGAGAATAGGTGGTTTGAAATATGCTGGTGGCATTTTTACGAATATAACACGTGATCATTTGGATTATCATAAAACTTTCGAAAATTATCTGAAAGCAAAGAAGGCGTTTTTCGATGGACTTAATAAAGAAGCATTTGCACTTACTAATATAGACGATAAGAATGGTCTTGTAATGACTCAGAATACCAAGGCAAAGATTGCTACATATTCTCTTCGTAGTCTTAGTGAGTTCAAGGGAAAGGTACTAGAGGATAGTTTTGAAGGAATGTTGCTAGATATAAATAATGTAGAAGTGAACGTGCAGTTTATAGGACGCTTCAATGCCTCCAATCTTCTAGCTGTATACGGAACTGCTTGTCTGCTTGGTAAGAAGCCCGAGGATGTACTTCTGGCATTGAGCACTTTGATTCCTGTATCGGGCCGATTTGATTCAATGCGCTCGTCAAGAGGATATTCTGCAATTGTAGATTACGCACATACTCCCGATGCATTGGAAAATGTACTTAATGCTATTCATGAAGTACTTAAAGGAAAAGGAAAAGTGATAACAGTAGTAGGCGCAGGTGGAAATCGCGATAAGGGTAAGCGCCCTATTATGGCACAAGAGTCGGCAAAACAGAGTGACAGGGTTATCATAACATCCGACAATCCTCGCTTTGAAGAGCCACAAGATATTATTAACGATATGCTTGCAGGACTTAATAAGGATCAGATGAAGAAGGTAATAAGTATTGTTGATAGAAAAGAGGCAATCAAGACCGCATGTATGCTGGCTCAAGAAGGTGATGTAGTTCTTGTAGCCGGAAAAGGACATGAAAATTATCAAGATGTAAAGGGAGTAAAACATCATTTTGATGATAAAGAGATAATAAAAGATATTTTTGATAATGAATAAAAACACTGCAGATGCTATATTATTTATTTAAGTACTTAGAGGCACAAGATTTTCCAGGGGCAAGGATGTTTGGCTATGTATCATTCCGTGCTTTAATGGCTATTATACTATCTCTTCTTATTTCTGCGATATTTGGAGAGTATTTTATAAAGTTGCTTAAAAGGCATCAGATAACCGAAACTCAGAGAGAGGCTTCTATTGATCCTTTCAATGTAAATAAGGTTGGAGTACCAACTATGGGAGGAATAATAATTATCGTTGCTATTCTTATACCTTGCCTTGTATTAGGCAAGCTTGGTAATATATATATGATACTTATGCTAATTACTACTGTGTGGCTAGGTACTCTTGGTTTTCTTGATGACTATATCAAGGTTTTCAGAAAAGATAAGGAGGGATTACATGGTAAATTCAAGATAATAGGTCAAGTAGGTTTAGGATTAATAGTAGGTTTGACATTATATCTTAGTCCTAATGTAGTTGTAAGAGAGAATGTAGAGGTAAGAACAGGCGATAATGTAGAAATCGTTCACAAAGCTCACAACGAGAAGTCAACCAAGACAACAATACCATTTTTCAAGAACAATAATCTTGATTATGCCGATTTTGTTGGATTCCTAGGTGATAAAGCACAAGCAGTAGGCTGGATTATATTTGTATTGGTTACTATATTTGTAGTAACTGCTGTATCGAACGGAGCTAACCTTAATGATGGTATGGATGGTATGGCAGCCGGAAATTCGGCAATAATAGGGCTTACTCTTGGTATATTGGCTTATGTATCTAGTCATATAGAGTATGCTAGCTATCTTAATATAATGTATATTCCCGGTAGCGAAGAACTAGTAATATTTATATGCGCCTTCATAGGTGCACTTGTTGGTTTTCTTTGGTATAATGCCTTCCCGGCACAGGTATTCATGGGCGATACAGGTAGTCTTACAATAGGAGGTATAATCGCAGTATTTGCAATTATAATACATAAAGAACTTTTGATTCCTATATTATGTGGTATATTTCTTATGGAAAATCTTTCGGTTATACTGCAGGTAAGATACTATAAAAAAGGAAAGAAAAGAGGACATTTGCAGCGTGTATTCAAAAGAGCTCCTATTCATGATCACTTTAGAACGACACTTGCACAATTGGATCCAAATTGCAGCTATATATTCAAAGGACCGGCTAATGTCTTTCATGAGTCAAAGATTACCGTAAGATTTTGGATCATAACTATCGTGCTAGCTGCAATAACTATTATAACGTTAAAGATTAGATAAAAAATAAAGCTATGGGTAAAAGAATTGTCATACTAGGAGCGGGAGAAAGCGGTGCAGGAGCTGCTGTCCTTGCTAATAAAAAAGGGTTTGACACCTTTGTATCTGATATGTCACTTATAAAGGACAACTATAAGTCTCTGTTGAATGAAAGAGGCATAAAATGGGAGGAAGGTAAACATTCTGAGGAGTTGATATTGAATGCAGATGAAGTAATTAAAAGTCCTGGAATACCCAATAATGCACCGCTTATTCTAAAATTGAAGGATAGAGGCATTCCTATTATTTCCGAAATAGAGTTTGCCGGAAGATATACTAACGCAAAGATGATATGTATAACAGGAAGTAATGGCAAGACTACTACTACATCCTTGATATATCATATATTCAAGAAAGCAGGGTTAAATGTAGGACTTGCTGGAAATATAGGTCAGAGTCTAGCATATCAGGTTGCCGAATGTGATTATGATTATTACATAATAGAGCTCAGCAGTTTCCAACTGGATAACATGTATGAGTTTCATGCAAACATTGCAGTACTTATGAATATCACTCCCGATCATATGGACAGATATGATTATGAAATGCAGAATTATGTTGATGCTAAGTTTAGAATTATACAAAATCAGACATCCGAAGATGCTTTCATATTCTGGAATGACGATCCGATAATTCAGGCTGAATTGGATAAATATGGAATTCATGGTCATTACTATCCTTTTGCCGAGAATAAGGAAAACGGATTAGCAGCATATGTAGAAGAAAAGAAGCTATATTTTGTAGAACCTGTACCTTTTAATATGGAGCAGGAAGAGCTGGCTTTGACAGGAACGCATAATTTATTCAATTCAATGGCTGCCGGTCTTTCTGCAAATATTGCCGGAATAAAGAAGGAGTGTATTCGCGAGGCATTAAGCGATTTTAAAGGAGTAGAACATCGTCTTGAAAAGGTATGTCGTGTTAGGGGTGTAGACTATATAAACGACTCGAAGGCTACTAATGTTAATTCGTGTTGGTATGCTCTTAAAAGTATGAAGACGAAAACCATACTTATTATAGGTGGCAAGGATAAAGGTAATGATTATAATGAGATTGCCGATCTTGTAAAGGAAAAATGCAGTGGACTTATCTACATGGGACTTCATAATGAAAAGTTGCACGATTTCTTTGATAAGTTTGGGTTGCCTGTTGCTGATGTACAAAGTATGAAAGATGCAGTTAATGCAGCATACAATATGGCACAGAAAGGAGATACGGTTCTGCTCAGTCCATGTTGTGCTAGTTTTGATCTTTTTAAAAGCTATGAAGATCGTGGTGATCAATTCAAGGAGTGTGTGAGAAATTTATAATACCAATACCATTATATGGATTTAATAAAAGATCTGTTCAAGGGTGATAAAGTAATATGGATTATATTTCTTTTTCTATGTCTTATTTCTATCGTTGAGGTATTCAGCGCTGCCAGTACGCTTACTTACAAGAGTGGCGATCACTGGTTTCCTATAACTCAGCATAGCGTTATTTTGCTGGTGGGGGTTGTTATAGTTGTAATAGTACATAACATTCCTTGTCGGTGGTTCAGGGTAATACCTTTTTTCCTATATCCGCTTTCTGCTGTATTGCTTTTATTTGTAATGGGTATGGGACTTGTTACCGGTGACAGAGTAAACGGTGCGGCTCGTTGGATGACCTTTTTTGGAGTCCAGTTTCAGCCGTCCGAACTGGCAAAAATGGCTGTTATTGTTGCAACCGCATTCGTGCTAGCAAAGAATCAAGACGAAGGAGGTACCAATCCACGAGCTTTTAAAATTATAATGTGGATTACAGGAATCGCTTTTTTCCTGATTGCTCCAGAAAATGGGTCGACGGCAGCTTTGTTGTTTGGAGTTGTTTTTCTTATGATGGTTATAGGAAGAGTTCCATGGAAACAACTTATGAAGCTTGTAGGCATACTTACTCTTTTTCTAGTTGTTGGAATTTCTTCTGTAATGGTTATTCCAACAAAGAAGCTCGACAAGATTCCGCTTATGCATCGTGTAGAGACATGGCAAAATCGTATAAAGGGGTTTGCAGAAGATAAGGAAGCAGTTCCTGCTGCCAAGTATGATATAGATAAAGATGCTCAGATAGCGCATGCCAATATTGCTATTGCTACCAGTAACGTAATAGGCAAGATGCCAGGAAACAGTGTACAGCGAGATTTTCTTTCACAGGCTTTTTCCGATTTTATATTTGCAATAGTGATAGAAGAACTTGGATTGGTAGGAGGTGCGTTTATAGTAATGCTTTATTTGTGGTTGCTTATGAGGGCAGGAAAGATAGCAAGGAAGAGTGAAAAGGCTTTTCCTGCATTCCTTGTTATGGGAATAGCATTGCTTTTGGTATCTCAGGCTCTTCTAAACATGATGGTGGCCGTAGGACTATTCCCAGTTACAGGGCAGCCTCTGCCATTAATAAGTAAAGGAGGTACATCGACGCTTATAAATTGTGCATATATTGGAATGATATTAAGTGTAAGTCGCTATGTTACCGAACAGCAGGATACAAAAGAGAAAGATAAGGAGGCTGAAGTCGAGGCTAGATTACAGGCAGCAACTACTGTACTGCTTGAAAAAGCACGCGAAATAGTTGCCGAGAATAAAAATATAGATGAAGGAGTAGATGTTGAGAATGGAAGATTGAAAAAAGAACAGTCTGATTATAAATAATAGAATATAAGTTAACACATATATAGTTTATTAATAACTTTGCATTAAATTAATGTAATATGGAAGACAAGTTAAGAATAATCATAAGTGGTGGAGGAACCGGAGGGCACATATTCCCTGCCGTATCTATTGCTAATGCCATAAAGTTAAAATATCCAGAAGCTAAGATACTTTTTGTAGGAGCCGATGGGAGAATGGAAATGCAACGTGTTCCTGCTGCCGGGTATGAGATAAAAGGTCTTCCTATTGCTGGATTTGACAGAAAAAACTTACTGAAGAATTTTTCGGTAATCCTGAAATTATTGCGTAGTCAACTTATGGCTCGCAAAATTATAAAGGATTTTAAGCCTCAAGTAGCAGTAGGAGTAGGAGGGTATGCCAGTGGCCCAACTCTTAAGATGGCTGGAATGATGGGTGTCCCAACTCTTATCCAAGAACAAAATTCTTATGCTGGTGTTACTAATAAATTATTAGCAAAGAAAGCATGCAAGATTTGTGTTGCTTATGATGGAATGGATAAATTCTTTGAGAAGGAGAAGATTATACTTACAGGAAATCCAGTACGACAGGGGTTAATTGATAAGAGTTTGACTCGCGAAGAGGCTGTTAGGTCGTTTGGGCTCGATCCGGAAAAGAAGACAATACTTGTTATTGGAGGTAGTTTGGGAGCAAGGACACTTAATGAATGTATGATAGCTGGTATTGATAAAATTAAAGAATCTGATATACAATTTATCTGGCAGACTGGTAAGATATACTTTGATAATGCCAAGAAATCATTTACCGAAGCAGGAAGCCCCTCATTGGTATATGTTACCGATTTTATAAGTGATATGGCTAAAGCCTATAAGGCTGCAGATCTGGTTATAAGTCGTGCAGGAGCTGGTTCTATATCAGAGTTCTGTCTTCTTAAGAAGTCGGTTATTTTAGTGCCTTCGCCAAATGTAGCCGAGGATCATCAAACAAAAAATGCGCTGGCGTTGGTAAACAAGAATGCTGCAATTTATGTAAAGGACGCAGCAGCAAATGAAATATTGATTGATAAGGCAATAGAAGCTGTGAAAGACAATCAGCTTCTTAATAATTTAAGTAGCAATATTGAAAAACTGGCATTTACCGATTCTGCAGAAATAATTGCCGATGAGGTATATAAACTGGCACAGAAATACATAAAGGAACATGGATGCTAATACATTAAAATCTGTATATTTTATAGGTGCAGGAGGCATTGGAATGAGTGCCTTGGTAAGATATTTCTTATCAAAAGGGAAAAAGGTAGGTGGATATGACAAGACTACTAGTGAGCTTACAGAAAGACTTATAGAGGAAGGAGCCGAAATTCATTATGAAGATAATGTAGGTTCTATTCCTTCAACATATCTTAATCCGGAAGAGACATTGATAGTCTATACTCCGGCTATTCCTCAGGACCATAAAGAATTCACATATTTCCGCAATAATGGTTTCGAAATTCAGAAACGTTCACAAGTATTAGGACTGCTTACAAAAACGTCTAAAGGTTTATGTGTTGCAGGTACTCATGGTAAAACTACCACATCTACCATGGCGGCACATTTACTTCATCAGTCAGCTGTAGGATGCAATGCCTTTCTTGGAGGAATATCAAAGAATTACCATACTAATCTTCTATTATCTGATACCAGTGAGTATGTGGTAATAGAGGCAGATGAATTTGACCGTTCTTTTCATTGGCTTTCTCCTTATATATCTGTAATTACAGCTACTGATGCCGACCATCTTGATATTTACGGAAGTAAGGATGCTTATCTTGAGAGTTTTCGTCATTATACTTCGTTAATATCACCCGAAGGTGCACTCATTATACATGAAGGGCTTGAATTGGTGCCTGATGTACAGAATGGCGTTAAGGTATATACTTATGGTAGAGAAAGTGGAGACTTCCATGCCGAGAATATAAAGATTGGCAACGGCGAGATATTCTTCGATTTTATATCACCTCTAGGCAATATATCGGATATCCAGCTGGGAGTTCCTGTAGCGATAAACATAGATAATGGTATTGCCGCAATGGCAATGGCTCAGATGAGTGGAGTGAAAGAGGAAGAGATAAAGAGAGCAATGCCTACATTTAGTGGTGTTGACCGTCGATTTGATTTTAAGATAAAGAATGACAAGGTAGTTTATCTGAGCGATTATGCTCATCATCCTGCCGAGATAAAACAAAGCATATTATCAATAAAGGCTCTGTATTCCGATAAGAAGGTAACAGCAGTTTTTCAGCCTCATCTATATACACGTACACGTGATTTCTACAAAGATTTTGCCGATAGCCTTTCTTTGCTCGATGAAGTTATTCTTATAGATATATATCCTGCACGCGAGTTGCCTATTCCAGGAGTTACAAGCAAACTGATATACGATAATCTACGTCCCGGAATAGAAAAGACACTATGTAGTAAGGGTGAACTGTTGAATGTGTTGAGCCAAAAAAATATAGAAGTACTCATAACATTAGGTGCAGGAGATATTGATAGTTTTGTACCAGAGATATGTAATATATTAGAGAATAAATGATAAAGAAACTTTTTTTACTTCTGTTCTTGTTGCTTGTAATGAGCTATATAGTAATGGCTGTTACGGTATTGAACGCTAAGCCCACAAATCTGGTTTGTAAGGGCGTAGAACTGTTCATAACTGATAGCGTGAATTATGGGTTCATCTCAAAAAAAGAAGTGTTGATGCTTCTTGAAAGGAAAAAAATATCTCCTATAGGAAAGAATATGCAAGATATTAATGTAAGGCAACTTGAAAAAGAATTAAAAACTTTATCTTTAGCAGAAAATGTTGAGTGTTACAAAACTTGTGGTGGTAAGATAGGTATAGAACTTAAACAAAGAGTACCTATTTTGCGAATTATGAGCAATAAAGGAGAGAATTACTATATAGACAATAAAGGTGCTATAATGCCAATCATTCCAACTCCGGTACATGTTGCAATTGTTACCGGCGATGTTGATCAGCATATGGCAAGAAAGCAACTGTACAGATTAGGTAATTTTCTTCAGAATAATCCTTTTTGGAAAGCACAGGTTGAGCAGATAAATGTTACTCCTACAAAAGAATTGGAAATAGTTCCTTTGGTTGGAGAACATATTATATTCCTGGGCAAAGCCGAAAATTATGAGGATAAATTCGAAAGACTAAAAATATTTTATGAAAAGGCTCTGAATGTTGTGGGCTGGAATAAATATGACAGAATTAGTTTGGAATTCAGTAATCAAATTATTTGTACTAAAAAAGTTAAGTAAAATATGGTAACAACAGATTTTATTGTGGCAATAGAATTGGGATCTTCAAAGATTACGGGTATTGCAGGAAAGAAGAATCTGGACGGTAGCATACAGGTACTGGCTGTTGCCAGCGAAAGATCTTCTGACTTTATTAGAAAAGGTGTAATTTATAATTTGGACAAGACTGCTCAGAGTCTGAAGTCTATTATAAAGAAACTTGAATCTTCTATAAAAGCATCTATAGGAAGAGTATATATAGGAGTAGGAGGTCAGTCATTAAGAACCATCCGCAATACTGAAGTACGTCATCTTGAAGAAGAGACTAAAATATCGCAGGAATTAATAGACTCAATAATGGACAGCAATCGCGAGGTTCCTATTATTGATCAGGAAATCCTTGAGGTAGCACCTCAGGAATATAAAGTTGGCATTAATCTTATAGCCGATCCTGTAGGAGTTCCTACCGATCATATAGAAGGACGCTTCCTAAATATAATATCAAGGAATAGCTTGAAACAAAATATAGACAAGTGCTTTATGCAGGCTAATGTAGATATTGCCGATTATGTTACTGCTCCTATAGCGGTGGCCGATTCGGTACTTACAAATGCAGAGAAACGTTCGGGATGTATGCTGGTAGATTTCGGATCCGACACTACAACAGTTTCTATATATAAGAACAATATACTTAGGCATCTTGCTGTAATACCTTTGGGAGGTAACAATATCACAAAGGATATATGTAGTCAGCAGATAGAAGAAGAAGAGGCAGAAGAACTGAAAGTTAGGTATGGAAGTGCTTATACCGAACCATCGGCCGATGATGATGCCAAGAAGTATTTATTGGAGGGTAAATGCTCTATAGAAGCCGATCTTTTAGAAGATATTGTGGAGGCTAGAGTAAACGAAATACTTTCTAATGTATGGAATCAGGTGGTGCTATCTGGATATGCAGACAAGCTTCTGAGTGGTGCCGTATTAACAGGCGGAGGCTCAAATCTGAGAAATATTGAAGAGGCATTTACAAAAATATCAAAGATAGAGAAAGTAAGAGTCGCCAAGGATACTCAGCTTACAGTAAAAGGAGCTATAGAGTTGAAGAAGGATGGTACTCAGACTACCATTTTATCTCTTCTTGCAGCAGGAAGAGAGAACTGCAGTCTTCCAGAAGTTGTAAATGAAACGCCTGTAAATAATGTTGCCAAGGATCTTTTTGGTGATGAACAAGAAACTTCGGAAGAGAAGCGAATAAGGCTAGCTCAGGAAGCAAGTGCCAAAAAAGCCGAAGAGGAAAGTCGCAAGAAACGTCTTGCTGAATGCTCGGTATTAATAACAAAAGCTATTGAACTTAAGGATAAGGAAGATTACAAAGGAGCCCTTGATGCTATAAAAAAAGCCGATGCTCTTAATGTTCCAGAAAAGAAAGACCAACTGAAGGAAATCGAAACCGAAATAAAGAGGTTAAAGAAAGGACCAAGTTGGATATCTAAACTGAGCAAGAAAATAACTAAAGTAACCGAAGATATCCTAAGTGAAGATAAATAAATTACATCACCTTATATATAATTAGTAAGATTATGTCTGATGAAACTATAATGCCATTCGACTTCCAAGCAGAAGCACCTACTATTATTAAAGTAATTGGTGTTGGAGGTGGTGGCGGCAATGCCGTAAATCATATGTACAGAGAAGGTATACATGATGTAACTTTTGTGGTCTGCAATACAGATAACCAAGCCTTGGCCGAATCGCCTGTACCCGTCAAACTTCAGTTGGGAAGTGAGGGACTAGGTGCAGGAAATCGGCCTGAAAGAGCTAGGGAAGCAGCAGAAGAGAGTATTGATGAAGTAAAGAAAATGCTCAGTGACGGATGCAAGATGGTATTCATTACTGCCGGTATGGGAGGAGGAACAGGAACCGGTGCGGCTCCTATCATTGCCAGTACGGCAAAAGATATGGATATCCTAACAGTTGGTATAGTAACAATTCCATTTTTGTTCGAAGGTAATCGAAAGATCGATCAAGCACTAGACGGAGTGGAACGAATGAGCCAGCATGTAGATGCACTTCTTGTAATTAACAATGAGCGTTTACGCGATATATACTCTGATGTAAGTGTACTTAATGCATTTGGCAAAGCCGATGATACTCTATCTATAGCCGCAAAAAGCATAGCCGAGATAATTACTATAAGAGGTAAGATTAATCTTGACTTCAATGATGTTAAGACGGTTCTTAAAGATGGGGGAGTGGCAATAATGAGTACAGGTTACGGCTCGGGCGAGAACCGAGTAAGTCAGGCTATAAACGATGCACTTCACTCTCCATTACTTAATAACAACGATATTTTCAACTCGAAGAAAATACTTTTCAATATATCTTACAGTACCAAGAGCGAACTTATGATGGAGGAAATGAACGAGGTTCACGACTTCATGAGCAAGTTTGGTAAAGATGTAGAGACAAAATGGGGTCTTTACATTGACGATACTTTAGAAGACAAGGTTAAGTTCACTGTACTTGCTACGGGATTCGGCATAAAAGATATTCCTGGTATGGAAAGTGTACTCAACAAGCGCACTATTGAAGAGCAGAAGAAGATAGAAGAGCAAGAAGAGGAAGAACAACGCCGTGATGACCGCCGTGGGGACTATTACGGAAAAGATACTTTCAAGAACAGTAATAAGAAGAAACGTCATAATATATATATATTCAGTTTGGAAGATCTGGATAATGATGATATTATAAGTATGGTCGAAACAACTCCTACTTTCCAACGTTCTAAAACAGTGCTTGAAAGCATACGCTCTAAGGCGATAAGTGAAGATGAAGAGGCATTCATAAACAGTGATGCCGAAAATGGCGGAATGACAATAACATTTTAAAAACAGTAATATGGATTTATTTGATCAGATCAGCAATGATATTAAAGAGGCCATGAAGGCTAAGGATAAGGTTGCATTGGAAACCTTACGTAATGTGAAAAAGTTCTTTCTTGAAGCAAAGACAGCTCCTGGAGCAAATGATACTCTTACAGATGATGCTGCATTGAAAATAATGCAGAAGCTTGTAAAGCAGGGAAAAGATTCGGCTACACTTTATAATGAACAGGGTCGTGCCGATCTTGCCGATGCAGAGCTTGCTCAGGTGCAGGTTATTGAAAAATATCTTCCTAAGCAGATGAGCAATGAAGAGCTTGAAGCTGCATTGAAAGAGATTATTTCGGAAGTAGGGGCAGCCGGTCCTCAGGATATGGGTAAGGTAATGGGAGTAGCGACTAAAAAGCTTGCCGGTAAAGCAGAAGGTCGAGCAATATCTGCCAAAGTAAAAGAATTGTTGGGCTAATATAAATAACCAACAATAATTATATAAGAAGTCTGAATGAATGTTTTATTGTCATTCAGACTTTTTCTTTTATATAATAGTTGGATATAAGTATAAATATTTAAAATATTAATTTATATTCCACAATGTCACACACCTTCCAAATCTCCCTATTTATCGGGGTTCTTGGTGTGAAGTTTCCTCCCGGAATATTCACACATCATTCACGAAAAGATCTCTTTCAGCACTTCAATTGATTTTAATATAGGGAAATCGGGAATGTGAAGTCTGTAATAGTCGTTTATTATAGTAAGGCATCTTATTCTTTCACTACGGCTCATCTTGAATAAGTGCATATTATCATAGTTCATTCTAAGCAGAGTACTAATTTTTGAGGCCTCATCGGGCTTGAGAAAGATACCATTTAGAGGTATAGTTCCCGAGAATGTAGAGTTAAGCATGTCGAAGTATGCTCCATCTTCATAATAGTCTATATTAGGATATAGCCCAAGAAATCTTGATACTCTCATAAGGAATACCAAATGAAAGTTGGAAAATCCTTTCTCGCACTGATCTAGCCATATAATTGAATTCTTAATATAATCAAACAGCTGCTCATTATCTGAACCCTCATTGATAGCCTTATGCAGAAACTCTGACAGGAACAGAGCTATTGTTATCTTGTAAGGATCATAAGTAATTGAGACGAATGGATAGTCGGGTTTGGCATTCTTTATTTTGCTTAGTGAAACTTTGTCGCGAAAATCAGCTTCAATTTCAAGAATGTTAAGTGGTTGGAAAATATTCTTCTTGACGGTAGACTTGTTGCTCTTGGGAATTCTTACGATAAATGAAACCCTTCCTTTATCGCGTGTAAATATATCGACAATGTTCGATGTATCATTATATTTAAATGTGTGTAAAACAATTCCTATTGTTTTTTGAAGCATGAATTATATGATTTTGATAGTCCTATAGTACAAATATAGTTAGATTATCTATTTTTTTAAAGCAATAACACTTTTTTTCTCTGTAAATATTTGCCATTTACAAAATAGTTTCTACCTTTGCATCCGCTAATGAGAAAAACATTCTCAAAAAGCGATTAGGTGAAAGCCTGAAAAAAAACAAAGTTGGTCCGTTCGTATATCGGTTAGTACTCAAGATTTTCATTCTTGCAAGGGGGGTTCGACTCCCCCACGGACTACAAATAAAAACAATAAAAATAAAATTAAAGATTAGTCGAGATGGCAAATCACAAATCATCAGTAAAGAGAATTAGACAGGAAGAGAAGAGAAGACTTCACAACAGATATTACGCAAAAACTATGCGTAACGCTGTTAAACAACTTCGTGCAACTACTGACAAAGCGGAAGCTGTTGCAATGTATCCTAGCGTTCAAAAGATGTTGGATAAGCTAGCAAAGCGTAACATCATCCACAAGAACAAAGCTGCTAACTTGAAATCAAAATTAGCTGTATACATTAGCAAAATTGCTTAAGCATAGTCTTAAACTAAAAGATAAAATAGGCTGGATTTAATAATCTGGCCTTTTGTCTTTTATATCCGTATCTCAAGGTATATATTATTAAGGTTCAAGCAAAATTATGGGTCAATGGATATTTTGAGATAGTGTTCTAAAAGATAGTGTTCTAAAAAGTGTGTAAACCCCAATATTTCTTAGATTTGTATTGGGAGCTAAAATCAGATTGTTTTCCATATTTGTATAAATTATTATCTTTATCCAATGAACTCAAAGTTTTCAAAAAGACTATCTTCCCGTAATTATATAATGTGAATGATATGTGAAATATCTAACTGTATTGTTCATGCTTAATATGTTTATTATTAGTATTTTGGAATTGTGAAGTATATGACATTGGTTTTTAGTTACGATATAGTCTGTTTGTTTATTACAGCAAGAAATTCCCGATAGATATTTTTATCCCATTTGGTCGCCAATAAATAAAAATCGACCGCGGCCAAATCAAAATTAGTGGTGTAAAAAATATATTTTATGGCGGTCAATTATAGTCTATTTTATTTCTGTTCGATAGATATTGTATAAACGCCTTTTTTAGTAAGGTTTTATATAGGCTACTTTGCTTTAATCCTTTGTATTTAATAGCTTTAAAGCATAAATAGACACGTTCTCCTTTGCCATACAAAAATGTAGCGTATATACATTTAGCCAATTCAATCTGTTTTCTTGTAATATAGTATCTTTTTTGTGCTAAATTTAAGAAACTCAATCAATTTTAGCTGCTAGGTTTCTTCCTTTATAGAACATTTTTTTGTATCTTTGAAAGCTAATAAAATGATAATCGAATTAAACATGACTGAAGAAGAAATGATAAACGGCGAGAATAATTACTCGGCCAGTAATATCCAGGTTCTAGAAGGATTAGAGGCTGTTCGTAAGCGTCCTGCCATGTATATTGGCGACATCAGCGAAAAGGGTCTTCACCATCTTGTATATGAAGTTGTGGACAACTCTATAGACGAGGCTCTAGCCGGCTATTGTGATCATATTGAAGTTACAATCAATGAAGATAACTCTATAACGGTGCAAGATAACGGGCGTGGTATTCCGGTAGACTTTCATGAGAAGGAACAAAAATCTGCTCTTGAGGTTGTTATGACCGTACTTCATGCAGGTGGTAAGTTTGATAAAGGTTCATATAAAGTATCTGGTGGTCTTCATGGTGTAGGTGTATCCTGCGTTAATGCCCTCTCTACTCATATGACTACGAATGTATTCCGTAATGGTAAGATTTTCCAGCAGGAATATGAGTGTGGAAAACCTTTATACTCTGTAAAGGAAGTTGGTGAAACCACACTGAATGGTACTAAACAGACTTTTTGGCCTGACAACTCTATCTTTACAGTTAATGAGTATAAATACGATATCCTTCAGGCTCGTCTTCGCGAACTAGCATACCTTAATCAAGGTATAAAAATTTCTCTTACCGATCGTCGTGTAAGGGAAGAAGATGGAAGCTTCAAGCATGAAGTGTTCCACTCAGAAGAAGGAGTAAAGGAGTTTGTTCGTTTCCTTAACAGAAATAACGTTTCTCTTATAGACGATGTTATATATCTTAACACCGAAAAACAAGGAGTTCCTATTGAATGTGCCATAATGTATAATACAGGTTACCGTGAAAGTCTTCACTCTTACGTAAACAATATCAATACAATAGAAGGTGGTACTCATGAGGCAGGTTTCCGTTCGGCACTTACACGTGTTTTGAAGAAATATGCCGAAGATTCTAAAGCTTTGGAAAAGGCAAAGGTAGAAATCTCTGGTGAAGACTTCCGTGAAGGTCTTATCGCTGTGATCTCTGTAAAGGTATCCGAACCACAATTTGAAGGTCAGACAAAGACCAAACTTGGTAACAGTGAGGTTAATGGTGCGGTAAATCAGGCTGTTGGTGAGGCTTTGAGCTATTATCTTGAAGAACATCCAAAAGAGGCTAAGATTATTGTAGACAAGGTGATTCTTGCTGCTACAGCTCGTATTGCAGCTCGTAAAGCCCGCGAATCAGTTCAACGTAAGAGCCCTATGGGTGGAGGCGGACTACCAGGTAAATTGGCCGACTGTTCAAGCAAAGATCCTTTGGTATGTGAATTGTTCCTTGTCGAAGGTGATTCGGCGGGTGGTTCTGCAAAACAGGGACGTAGCCGTGCTACTCAGGCTATTTTGCCATTGAGAGGTAAAATCCTTAATGTAGAAAAGGCTATGTGGCATAAAGCTTTCGAGAGTGATGAGGTAAATAACATTATACAGGCACTTGGAATACGTTTCGGCGTCGATGAAGAAGATAGCAAGAAAGCTAATATAGACAAGCTTCGTTATCATAAGATCATAATTATGACCGATGCCGATGTCGATGGTTCACATATCGACACACTTATAATGACTCTTTTCTATAGATATATGCCTGAAATCATACAGGAAGGTCATCTTTATATTGCCAATCCTCCATTGTATCTTTGCTCTAAAGGTAAGGTTAAGGAGTATTGCTATACCGAAGAGGCTCGTCAGTTATTTATAGAGAAATATGGCGACGGATCGGAGAATGGAATTCATACACAGCGTTACAAAGGTCTTGGTGAAATGAACCCTGATCAGTTGTGGGAAACAACAATGAATCCTGAATCTAGAATTTTGAAACAGGTAACTATAGAAAATGCTGCCGATGTAGATTATATATTCTCTATGTTGATGGGAGATGAAGTTGCGCCACGTCGTGAATTTATCGAGAAAAATGCTACATATGCTAATATTGATGCATAATATTTAGTAGAATATTATTGCTTAAATAATATACAAGGCCGGATATTTATAAGAAATATCCGGCCTTTTTATGTAAAATGCATTTATATTTATTTTATGATTACACTCTTTATTCCTGAGTGATTTTATCGATGAAAAGGATATAATTTGCAATTTAAAGAAATAATATCCTCTAGTAATAATTTATATTCTTTATATTTTGTTTTTATATAATTAGGTTATAATAATTATTATCTTAATTTTGGAATCTAAAACCAAAAATCCAGATGTCATGATAATCACGTTCAGAATTAATTATAGAACCGCATGGGGTGAAGAGGTGGGAGTTAGATTTTATTCTGATGAATCTCGGCAGTTAATGTTATCAACTAATGATGGAGAGCATTGGAAGGGAACATTCGAATTGCCCGATCCGTTATCCAATGAAATTCTTACTTATTATTATGGAGTGTACCGAGACGGTCAGTGTGAAAGACATGAAAGTAAAGTGTCACCACATATTATAGAAATAATACCCAATAACAAGATACATTATATTATTGATGATGATTGGAAAGATCTTCCAATAAATTCTTTTTTATATAGCTCGGCATTCAATAGTGACCGTAAATTTCCAATACCTTCTACAAATATTGACGATGACGATAGTTATATAGTAATACGTGCTATCACTCCCGGATTGAATCATCGTAATTCTTCACTTGGAATAAGCGGTGAAGGTTCTTACTTTGGAAATTGGGATAAGCAGCGTGCTATAATCATGCGTGAAGTGCGGCCTAATGAATGGATGACACTTATAAATACTGCTTTTCTTGATTTTCCAATAGAATTCAAGTTCGTTAGTCTAGACAATAAAAGCAAGGAGATAAATGCTTGGGAAGATGGATACAACAGAGTCATTTCATTGGAGTATCTTAAAAGAGGTGACGTAATCTATACTCGAGAATTTGATGTATGCTTCGGAACGTATATAAGAAAGATTGCCGGTACAGCAATTCCGGTATTTTCACTTAAAAGCAAGAGCAGTTTTGGTGTTGGCGACTTTGGCGATCTTAAACTACTTATTGACTGGGCAGTAGTTACTAATCAACAGGCTATACAAATATTGCCTATAAATGATACTACTATAACTAATACCTGGACAGATTCTTATCCATATAACAGCATCTCTATATATGCTTTTCATCCTATGTACATAGATCTTAGCAAACTTGGCAAATTGAACGATATCAAGCAGGCAGAAAAGTTTGAAAAGAGAAGGAGAGAGCTAAATGAACTTGCACAGATAGACTATGAGGCAGTAAATGCTGTAAAGCGTGAATATCTTAAACAGATGTTTGTACAGCAGGGAGAACAGATACTCGAATCTTCATCATTCGCCAAATTCTTTGACGAAAACAATCACTGGTTAAGGCCATATGCAGCATTCAGCTATCTTCGTGACAAGTATGCAACTCCCGATTATAATATATGGCCTGAATATTCTAAATTCGATGAAGAAGAGATTGCAAGGTTATGTTCGAAGGATAGCAAGGTTTATAATGAAATAGCTTTTTATTATTACATACAGTACATCCTTCATGTTCAGTTGCTCGAGGCAAGTAATTATGCACGTGAAAAGGGAATAATATTCAAGGGAGATATTCCTATAGGAATAAGTCGCAACAGTGTAGAAGCATGGATAGAACCATACTACTTCAACATGAACGGACAAGCCGGTGCACCACCTGATGCATTCTCTACCAAGGGTCAGAATTGGGGCTTCCCTACATATAATTGGGAAGTAATGGAGAAGGATAATTATCAGTGGTGGCAGAGACGCTTTCGCAAGATGGCCGAATATTTCACTGCATATCGTATAGATCATATACTTGGGTTTTTCAGAATATGGGAAATACCTACCCATTCTGTTCACGGATTATTAGGACAATTCTCGCCCTCACTTCCAATGAGCGTAAACGAGATACAGAGTTACGGACTTCAGTTTAACGAAGATTTTATGACTCGTCCTTTTATAAACGAGGAAGTTATAGAAAGACTGTTTGGCGATAAGAAGGAAGAGATAAAGAACAAGTTCTTAAATCATTGCTATTATGATATATATGAGATGCGACCCGAGTTTGATACTCAGCGTAAGGTGGAAAGCTATTTTGTAGACCATGTCGATCAAGAAAGCTTGAATATTAAAGAATCTCTATATTCGCTTATAAGTAACGTACTTTTTGTGCGCGACCGCAAAAATCCATCTATGTATCATCCACGTATAGCGGTACAGAATGATTATATTTTCGAACGTCTTTCATGGCAGGAAAAGGAGGCTTTCAATCGTTTGTACAATCATTACTATTATCAGCGTCATAACAATTTCTGGTATCAAGAGGCAATGAAGAAACTTCCCGTACTTACAGAATCTACAGATATGTTGGTGTGTGGCGAAGATTTGGGAATGGTTCCTGATTGTGTACCATGGGTAATGGACAAACTTCAGATTGTAAGTTTGGAAATACAGAGAATGCCAAAGAATCCTAAGCATGAATTCGGGCATGTATGGGAGTATCCATACAGATCGGTTTGTACAATATCTACACACGATATGTCTACATTACGCGGATGGTGGGAAGAAGACTATCTGGTTTCGAGCAAATACTATTCTCAGGTATTAGGACATTGGGATAAGGCACCGGTTGTTGCATCAGGAAGTCTGTGCGAAGAGATTGTTAAACGTCATCTTGAATCGCCATCTCTTTTATGTATACTTACTTTCCAGGATTGGCTATCTATGGACGAAGAGAAGAGGAATCCTGATATTGAGGCTGAAAGAATTAATGTTCCAGCAAATCCTCGTCATTACTGGAGATACCGTATGCATCTTTCTTTAGAAGATCTGATGAATAGTTCTAAACTGAATTTCAAAATAAAAGATATGATTGACAGGTCGGGAAGGGCCTGATTATAAGATTAACATAGATTGAATATTATACTAACAATAGGGTGGTTGCAAGTAACATGCAACCACCCTATTATTGTTATATTTCCTATACTGTATCAGGCAGAAGTTTTCTCTTTTATTACTCCTACACATAGTGCACCTACTATTAGAAATACACCGGCAATTACAAGCATGTTTACTTCTGGGGCAACCTGACCGCTTACAGTAAAGTTCTTAAGTATAATACCTCCCAACAATGCAGCAACTATTTGAGGAATACATATTGTACCATTGAATAATCCAAGATAAGTTCCCATATGTCCTCCTGTAAGTGCGTTGGTAAGTATGGTAAACGGCAGTGCAAGCATAGCTGCCCATGCACATCCTATAAGAAGAAATGAGAAAAAGAGTCCATACTGATTATGTATGAAGAATATAGATATGAATCCTAACCCTCCCAGAATAAGACTTAAAGCATATATAAGTTTTTTATTCTTGAACATAGGAATTACTACCGCCCACAATACAGAACCGATAGCCTGTACGGCAAATAGTATTCCTACCCAGTCGCCTGCATTTTGATACTGAATAGATTGTGTGTCGAGTTTTATAACTGAGATACCATTTATTAACGATTCTGTAGTAGGGGCGTCAAAAACATTTGCTGCAATGGTTCCGTTTGTATATGTCCACATAAACATGAACGCTGCCCAACAGAAGAACTGAACCAGCCCTACTGTCCAGAAAGCTTTTGGAGCATTTACCAGAAGTTTTATAATATTAGTCTTCTCCTTTTCAGGCTTCTCGGATATTCCATGATACTCGGCATATTCCTTGGGAGGCATCTCCTTAACCTTTATCGAAGTATATATTACGCATAGAATAAGTATTAGAGCACCAATATAGAAAGAGTATATTACCGAATCGGGTACTACTCCTTTTGGGGCAATATTGCTTATTCCTATTGCTGCAAATATGAATGGGAAAAGATATCCGGCTAAGCTTCCTGCATTGCATAGAAAACTCTGAATAGAATAAGCCAAACCTTTCTGCTTTTCATTAACCATGTCACCTACCATCATCTTGAAAGGTTGCATGGCCATATTTATAGAGGTATCAAGAAACATTAAAGATAGTAATCCGAATATCATTGCTGAGGCGGCTGTCATTCCGAAGCTACCGGCATTGGGTAGCAAACACATTACACACACTGCAATTAGTGCACCTACAAAAAGATATGGAATGCGTCGGCCGAATCGCGTCCACGTGTTATCACTCAATACTCCTATGATAGGTTGTACTATAATTCCTGCCAATGGAGGAAGAATCCAGAAATAACTAAGATCGTGAGGATCGGCGCCAAGGGTAGAAAATATTCTGCTTATATTAGCACTTTGAAGAGCGTAGGCTATCTGCACGCCAAAGAAACCGAAACTAATGTTCCATAGTTTCATAAAACTTAGATCAGGTATTTTTTTCATTGTATTATATGGTTACAAATTCATAACATCATCTTCGAAAGTATCTTTATTTGCCAAAGCTTTATTTCTCATCTTGCTCCGGTAATTGTAGATTGTTGCGAGTGAATAACCAAGGAAGTGAGCAATACTGTTACTGTCTGTCACTCCCAAACGTATTAATGCAAATATACGAAGTTCTGTTGTAAGTAACTCACCTGATTTAGGATATATTTTAGCGTCGTCTGTCAATAAATTGTTGAATTTTGAAATAAAGTGCGGAAAGAGCTCAAGAAATGATTTGTCGAATTCGTTATAGAACTCTTTTCTTTCATCTTTAATGAACTGCTCTGATTTTATTGCTTTGAAAAGTTCCTCTATTTTTGATGCCATTGCCATCTTTGCAAGTGAGCGACGATAGTATTCAAGCTTATCTAGATATATTACACATCTATCTAGATATCTTCCTATATATACCTCTTTTATCTTTCCTGTCTGAGCCAACTCTTCATTTACAGATTTAAGTTGTTTGTTGGCTTGACTTAGATTCTTTCTCATAGTCGAAAGCTTTTTCATCCAATGATAAAAATAGAAAGATATTGCAATGAGAAAAAGCGATATTATACTTATTCCTATTAATAGTATATTAGTTACCATCTTTTCTTTATTAGCCTTTATCTTGTATGCATTATCGATGATTGGGAAGAATTGAGTAACCTCGATGAATCGGAGTCTGGCATTACAGTTTACTGCATCTTCCATAGAACAGCTTAGATACTTGTATGCTCTATTTATATCGCCTTTCTGGTACATAAGCTGTGCTAGTTTCTGTAATGAAGCATATTCGCGTGTACCATTAGTAAGGTCTACTATTGCTGTCATTGCCAGATAGTATATTTGCTTGTCGGTATTCTGCATAGCACCATAGGTTTCCGATATTGTATAATATATATATGCTTTCTGTTTCTCTTCTGCTGTTCTTTTTAGTAATCCGTTTAGTATCACCAATGAAGAGTCGGGTCGTCCCACAAGTATATATTGCTCTGCTACTACTACACTTTTGTCAATATCATTCGATGTAGTTAATATCATTGAGTCTCGGTAAAGTTCTGTCTTACATATATATTTCTGTCTTTCTTCAATACTTGTAGTGTAATCTGCCAACCATCCATAATATGCTCTGTAGGTTCGATAATAGTAGTTAAGTAATGGTATGTTGTCGTTATTTATAGTTATTGCATTGAGCAAATTCTCGGCATCGGTATACATTCCCATAACTCCGTAAACTTCGGCTTTGTTTATCTTTATTCTGTCTTCTATGTCTTTGTTTGATTTTATAAAGGGTAGTATAGCTTTCTTGAGGTTCACATAGGCGAGAGCCGAATCTGCCTGATAATGAAGATATGCATCAAACAGTTCGCCATATAGAGAAAACTTGTCGGGAGCATTATATGTCATTCGTAATCTTGCCCTAAGCTCTTTTATCTGTTCTTCCTTGTTTTGCTGATAATAGTTTTTCTTCTCTATAATTTTATCTAGTCGGCTTATAATTTTATCATTGTTAAGTGACTCACCATAAAGGTTATTGCATAGTAATATTAAAAAGTAACAGAGTGTTTTTTTCATAAGGTTCGTTTTATATACCACAAATATATATATTTATATTTCAAAGGTTATAAATAAGTTATTTTTTATTTTAAATTATACTTATATTTTTATTGTGGTATTTGTTTAGCTGTATATTGATAACCAGTGTATTATGTGTTTTTGATATTTACATTTTTATTATAATTGATATAACTTATGTAGCCCGTTCATACATTTGCAAAAAAGAAAATCCTTTAATGTAACTTTAACTCTGTATATCATGAAAAAAATCTTTTTATTATTAACCATAGCTGTGATATTTGGCTTTCTTAAATCGCAAGCTGATGTAATAAAGAAAATTGCGCCTACTTATTGGTGGGCGAATATGAATAATCCTGAACTCCAAATTCTTCTCTATGGCGATAATATTTCGGGGAATAAGGTAACTCTTTCATCCGATGACGTAATTCTTAATAAAGTTATCAAACAGGAAAATCCTAATTATCTTATATTGTATGTAGATATTTCAAAGGCTGCGCCTCAGAAGTTTGATATAATACTAGATAATGGTAAGAAAAAGAATAAAGTACCTTATGAACTGAAAAATCGTAATGCAAACTCAAGAAATATAGAAGGTTTTAATTCTAGTGATGTATTATATCTTATTATGCCCGATAGATTTTCTAACGGTAATATAAAGAACGATGTGGTTAAAGGAATGCAGGAAAACTGTGTAAATCGTAAAGAGCCATTTGCTCGTCACGGTGGTGACTTTAAGGGAGTTCAAAATCATCTTGATTATTTGCATGATTTAGGTGTAACTGCTATATGGCTTAATCCTATTCAGGAAAATGATATGAAATCTTCATCATATCATGGATATGCAATAACAGATTACTATGCACCCGATAAGCGTTTCGGTACTCATCAGGAATTCAAGGAGTTGGTAGATGCTTCGCATGCCAAGGGTATGAAGGTAGTTATGGATATGATATTCAACCATTGCGGAAGCGACAACTACCTTTTTAAAGATATGCCTTCCAAAGATTGGTTCAACTATGACGGCAAATATACTCAGACTACTTTCCAAACAGTAACTCAGTCTGATCCATATGCTTCAGACAGTGCACGCAAGATAGCCATAGACGGATGGTTTACAGAATCAATGCCCGATCTTAATCAAAGAAACAAACTTGTAGAAGATTATCTTATACAAAGTAGTATATGGTGGATTGAATCTACAGGAATAAATGGAATTCGTCAAGATACATATCCGTATGCCGATTTCGATATGATGGCTAGATGGTGCAAGGCTTTAACGAATGAATATCCAGACTTTAATATAGTAGGAGAAAGTTGGTTAGGAAGCAATGTCCTTATTTCCTATTGGCAAAAAGGAAGCAGACTTGCTGCTCCTAAAAATTCGCAGTTACCTTGCGTGATGGATTTCCCTTTAATGGAAATTATGAATAAAGCATTTGATGAAGAGACTGGAGACTGGAACGGTGGACTGTTCCGACTTTACGATTATCTGTCTCAGGATTTAGTATATGCCGATCCTATGAACCTTCTCACTTTTCTTGATAATCATGATACATCGCGCTTTCACAGAAATGAAAAGGATACGACCAACCTAGATCGTTACAAGCAGGCAGTAACATTTCTACTCACAACTCGAGGCATCCCACAGCTATATTATGGAGATGAAATATTGATGGTAGCCGACAAGGCAAATGGCGATGGATTATTAAGATGTGACTTTCCCGGTGGATGGCAGGAAGATAAGACAAATTATTTTATCGAAGATAACAGAACAAAAAAACAAAATGAAGCGTTTAATTATTTGAAAATATTGTTAAATTGGAGAAAAAATAATGAAGTAATCTCCAAAGGAACATTAAAACATTTCGCTCCATATAAGGGAGTATATGTTTATGAACGCAAATTTAATAACTCATCGGTAGTTGTGTTGTTGAACGGAACAGATAAGGATCAAACAGTCGATCTGTCTTTATACAAAGAAGTATTACCTAGAAAAGAAGTTCGTGATGTTATTGAAAATAAGACTAAGCAAATTGGAAACAGCATTGAACTGAAGAAGCATGGAGCGGTTGTTTTGGAGTTTTAGGTTAATATCCATTTATATTTTTTATTCATGTTCGTTTAGCTAATCGTTTATTAATTAGGTATTTGGTGATTTTATACTTGATGAAATACTTATATTTTCATTATTATGAGAATAGCATATGGAATGTGATTATATATTTGTGAAATAAGAAAAAGAACTAATTATAAAACCTTTTTTAACTGACAATTTAATATTATATTATATGAATTTTAGACAGAAAATATCTACATTACTACTATTTTGTTTTTCACTTACTGTTAGTGCTCAACAGAATCTTATATCGCCAGATGGCAACGTTAAGATGATTTTTAATGTTGACAAAGATGGTGCGCCTACATACGAATTGTTTTATAATAACAAGCAAGTAATAAAACCCAGTAAACTTGGGCTTGAACTAAAGAAGGAGAATCCTGACAAGAAAACCGACTTTGAATGGAAGGAGAATTCTGATGTTTCTACACTCGATTCTAAGACCAACCTATATAATAGATTTCAGATAAAAGATGTGAAAAATACATCCTTCAATGAAACATGGAATCCGGTATGGGGAGAAGAAAAGGAAATAAAGAATAACTATAACGAAATGGCAGTAACACTGAGTCAACCATCCAATGATCGTTTCATGATAATTCATTTTCGCCTATTCAACGATGGACTTGGATTTCGTTATGAATTTCCTCAGCAAAAGAATCTTAATTATTTCGTTATAAAAGAAGAGCATTCTCAGTTTGGAATGACAGGAGACCATACTGCATTTTGGATTCCAGGAGATTATGATACTCAAGAATACGATTATACAAAATCAAAACTCTCTCAGATAAGAGGACTTATGAAGAAAGCTATAACTCCAAACTCTTCTCAGACTCCTTTCTCGCCTACAGGTGTACAAACTGCATTGATGATGAAGACCGACGATGGACTTTATATTAATCTTCATGAAGCAGCATTAGTAGACTATTCTTGTATGCATCTTAATCTTGACGATAAGAACATGATTTTTGAATCATGGCTTACTCCTGATGTGAATGGTGACAAAGGTTTCATGCAGACCCCATGTAATTCGCCATGGCGTACAATAATAGTAAGTAATGATGCTCGTAACATACTTGCTTCACGTATGACACTGAATTTGAATGAACCTTCAAAAATAGAAGATACTTCATGGATAAAACCCGTAAAATATATAGGTGTATGGTGGGATATGATTACCAATAAAGGTAGTTGGGCATATACTGATGAACTTCCAAGTGTGAAACTTGGTGATACTGACTATACAAAGACTAAGCCTAACGGACGTCATTCGGCAAATACCGAGAATGTAAAGAAGTATATAGACTTTGCAGCAGCAAATGGCTTTTCGCAGGTACTCGTAGAAGGATGGAACGAAGGATGGGAAGACTGGTTTGGTCATAGCAAGGATTATGTGTTCGATTTTGTAACTCCATATCCTGATTTCAATGTAAAGGAATTGCAGAAATATGCAGCATCAAAAGGAGTAAAAATTATGATGCACCACGAAACATCGGCTTCGGTAAGGAACTATGAACGCCACATGGATAAGGCATACCAGTTTATGGTCGATAACGGATATAACTCTGTAAAAAGCGGATATGTAGGCGATATAATACCAAGAGGAGAACATCATTATGGTCAGTGGATGAACAATCATTATTTATATGCCGTGAAGAAAGCTGCCGATTATAAGATAATGGTTAATGCACACGAGGCTACACGTCCTACAGGACTGTGTCGTACTTATCCAAACCTTATAGGCAACGAATCGGCAAGAGGTACCGAATACGAATCATTTGGAGGCAATAATGTAAATCATACTACAATTCTTCCATTTACCCGACTCATAGGAGGACCAATGGATTATACACCTGGAATATTCGAGACCCATTGTAATAAAATGAATCCTTCTAATAATTCACAAGTACGTTCTACCATAGCACGTCAGTTGGCTTTATATGTAACAATGTATAGTCCTTTGCAGATGGCAGCAGATGTACCCGAAAATTACGAAAGATTTATGGATGCATTTCAATTTATAAAAGATGTAGCCATCGATTGGGACGAAAGCAAATATCTTGAAGCAGAGCCGGGAGAATATATAACAATAGCTCGTAAGGCAAAGGGAAGCAATGACTGGTTTGTAGGCTGTACAGCAGGAGAAGGTGGTCATACTTCAAAACTCTCATTCAATTTTCTTCCTAAAGGACAGAAGTATGTGGCAACAATATACGAGGATGGCAAGAATGCCGATTGGAAAACAAATCCTCAGTCATACAATATAAGAAAGATTATAGTGACAGATAAAAGTAAAATCAATTTAAAAGCCGCAAATGGAGGCGGGTATGCTATTAGTTTGAAGAAAGTAAATAATAAAGACGAAATAAAAGGTATGAAAAGAATATAATGTAACAGGTAAACAGGTTTTCAATAGGTATTTTAAAATAGATTAATAACTTAACTTTAAATTATAAAACATGAAAAGAAAATTAATGCTACGAATCTTGCTTTTAATAGCAGGCGTACTGCTTTCCTTTGATTTATTTGCACAGCAGATAAATGTAAAAGGTATTGTAAAGGATGCTACGGGTGAACCGATTATAGGAGCCAATGTAGTAGTGAAAGGTACTACAAATGGTACTATTACCGATTTTGACGGTAACTTTCAATTGCAAGTCAATAAGGGTAGTATATTGGTTTTTTCATTTGTAGGATATCAACCTCAGGATCTACCCGCTGCTCCAAATATGAACGTTATTCTGAAAGATGATGCTAAAATGCTTCAGGATGTAGTTGTAATTGGTTATGGATCTGTAAAGAAAAACGACCTTACAGGATCTGTTACAGCAATCAAGGCCGACGAAATAAATAGAGGAGCAATATCTTCACCCGATCAAATGCTACAGGGTAAGGTTCCTGGTTTGTTGGTTACACCGGCATCCGGCGACCCTACAGGTGGAGCTACGATACGTATTCGTGGTGCTGCTTCACTTTATGCAAACAATGACCCTCTAATTGTTATTGATGGTGTACCTATTACTCCTGAAGGAGGTGCAGGAATGGCAAATCCTCTTGCAACTGTCAATCCTAACGACATTGAATCTTATACTGTTCTGAAAGATGCATCTGCTACAGCTATTTACGGATCAAGAGCTTCTAACGGTGTAATTATAATTACTACAAAGAAAGGCACAGGAGATAAAATACAAGTTAGCTATAATTCTACTTACAGTTTGAAGCAGAATACATCTACTTTTGATGTAATGAATGCAAATCAGTATCGCGAATATGTTACAAATGCTTACGGAACTGAATCTTATCAGGGCGCTACCATACAGTCATTGATGGGTAGCGCAAATACCGACTGGCAGAATCTTATTTATCGTACTGCTTTCTCGACCGATCAGAACATAAGTGTATATGGAAACAAAGGACATCTTCCTTTCCGTGTAAGCTTGGGATATAACTATAATGAAGCTACATTGAAAGTTGGTGACAACCAGCGTGCAAACATGTCGGTTAGCCTTACTCCAAAGTTCTTCAAGGAACATCTTTCTGTAAATCTTAATGCAAAGGGTATTTATAACCGTGCACATTATCCAAATGACGGAACAATAGGAAGTGCCATAAGTTTCAATCCAACTCTTCCTGTATACTTCACTAACTCGGACGGAGGTATCGATAAAACAAAGTGTAACGGATATTATAACTGGTTATCTTCTGATGGCTCTGCTAATACTATGGCAAGCATAAATCCACTTTCACAACTATATGACCCTAACAACGTAAATCATACATGGCGTTCAATGGGCAATCTTCAGTTGGATTATAAAATTCATGGATTCGAAGCATTGAGAGTAAATCTTAACTTAGGATATGACTTTTCGCGCACTGAAGGTACAACATATAATGAATTGGGCTCTATACTTTCAAAGAGAAACGGTCCGTCGGACTATTATAGTGATTATTCAAATCAGAACTCAAATACACTACTTGAACTTTATGCTAACTATAGCAAGGAATTTGGCATTAATAACATCGATGCAATGATTGGTTATTCATGGCAACATAATTACGTAAAATATAATCAAGAGCAATATTACAATGAAGATCGTACAAAATTATATCTGAAGAACCCTACCGATCGTCGTGAGTATTATCTTCTTTCTTACTTCGGACGTATAAACTATTCATTGAATTCAAAATATCTGTTCACATTCTCTTTACGTGACGATGCTTCTTCTCGTTTTTCTAAAGATAATCGTTGGGGCCTTTTCCCATCTGCAGCTTTTGCATGGAATATTGCAGAAGAGAATTTTATAAAGAATACTGATGTGTTTTCCAATTTAAAACTGCGTTTAGGATGGGGTAAGACAGGTCAGCAAGATATAGGTATGGACCGTTGTTATGCTTATCAGGCTAAATATACCGAGTCATCGGCTCTTACAACTAAAATTCCATGGGGAAATGGTTTTATCTATACTTTGGCTCCTAATGCATACAATAAGGATATAAAGTGGGAAACAACCGAAACTTACAACATTGGTCTTGACTTTGGAATCTTGAATGGTAGAATTAATGGTAATGTAGATTTTTATCTTCGCAAGACTTACGACTTGTTAAATGATGTTACAACACCATTAGGTAATAACTTCTCTAATACAGTTATATCAAACGTAGGAGATATGAAAAATAAGGGTGTTGAATTCAATGTAAACTTTATTCCAATTGAAAAGAATGATTTGCGCTGGACTATCAATGTAAACGGTACTTGGCAGAAAACAGAAATTACAAAGCTTACAAATAACGGATCGGATCAATATCTTGGTGTAAAGGTTGGTGCAAATATGGGTGGTACAGGTGGTTACACCTCATTATATCGCGTAGGATATACACCTTATACATATTATTTGTATCAACAGGCTTACGATGAAAATGGTAAAGCTATAGAAAATGTTTTGGTAGATCGCGATGGTGACGGTGTTATAACAGAACAGGACAGATACGTTACAGGCAGAAGCCTCCTTCCTAAATTCTTTTTCGGTATAAGTTCTCAGGTTACGTATAAGAAATGGGATTTTGGATTTAATGCTCACGGATCTTTTGGCGGCTATGCGTTGAACAAGGTTTCAATGGGTAATGCTACATCTTATTCGGACGACTACTCAAAAGGATACTTGAATAACTTATCTACTTATGTTTTAGAAACCGGTTGGACAAAATCTATTACAGATCAGCAGAAATATTCAGACATGTTTCTTGAAAATGCTTCATTCTTCCGTATGGACGATATTAACCTAGGTTATACATTCGACAAGATAGGTAACTGGAAAGGTAAGATAAGAGTAGGTGCTTCTGTACAGAATGTATTTACAATTACTAAGTACAAAGGATTAGATCCGGAAATCACTTCAACAGATGGTGTTGATAATAACTTAATACCTCGTCCGCGTCTTTATACTGTCCGAATGAATATTAATTTCTAAATATTGAAAATGATTATGAAAAGATTTATATATAGTTTGGCAATAGCTTCTATAGTTTCATTATCGTCTTGTACTGGCGATCTTGATACATTGCCATTAAACGAAACAGATAAAACAGCCGAACAGGCTTATCAAACACTTAATGACTTCCAAAAGGGATTGGCTTATGTATATGGCTCATTCTCACTAGTTAGTCAAAATGATCCTGGTAAATCAGACATAGCAGTTGATGATGCCGGACAGAGTGAACTACTTCGACAATATGTAGTACTAAATGAAATGTCGGTAGATGCATTGAAATGTACTTGGGGTGATAGTTATATATCCGATCTTCAGAACAATTCATGGTCTTCTACACCTAACTCAGCTACATTGGCAGTCTATACTCGATGTATGATGACAGTAACTCGTGCAAATGAATTCCTTATTCAAAGTGCTAAGAAAATGGATATGGAAGGAATAACTCAACTTCGTGCAGAGGCTCGTTATGTACGTGCTCTTGCATATTATATATTGATGGACCTATACGGAAATCCTCCTTTTGCACTCGAAGCAAATATCGGTGGAGAACTACCTAAACAAATAGGTCGTAGTGCTTTATTTGACTGGATAGAATCTGAAATGAAGTCGGTAGTAGCAGGGGATATTAATGGTGAAATTTTACCAGATAGAGATAAAGCTGAATATCCTCGCGCAAGTAAAGGAGCTGCCGAAGCAGTTTTGGCGAGAATGTATCTTAATGCCGAAGTTTATACCGGAAAAGCAAGATGGACCGATGCAATGACTGCTGCAGAGACTGTTATAAACATGGGCTATAAGTTATGCCCTAAATATGAAGAACTATTCATGCAGGATAACAGTGAAAATGAGAATGCAAAGAATGAGATAATATTTGCGATATCTTATGACAGAGATCAGAGTCAGAGCTGGGGTGGTACTACTCATCTTGTATCGGCTAGTCTTGATGATAAAGCAAGTGAAAATATTGCAAAATATCTTGGATATCCTACCGGTTCGATGATAACACGTGAAAGATGGAATGGTTATCATGTACCTAGCCAGTATGTAGACAATTTTGAACTTGTTGATGTTAAGTGGAATGCAACTTCAGGGTTGGGATATGATAAGGATAAAAGTGACAAACGTGCCTTTTTCTATAATATAGGAGGTAAGGAGGCTTATGATAAGTCGGATGTTAATACCGGATGGAGATGTTGGAAATTTACAAGCCGCGATTCTAAAGGAACTCTCTACTCTTCAGACGATTATACTAAGTTCTCTTCAACAGATTTTCCATTGTTCCGTTTGGCAGAAATGTATCTTATATATGCCGAAGCAAAAACTCGTTTGGATGGTGGCGCAAGTACCGATGCAAAGGCTATTGGATATATTAAACTATTGCGTGACAGAGCTGGTGTAGATACTCCTTCATCACTTAATCTGGAATTTCTTCTCAAGGAGCGTGCTCGCGAATTGATGTGGGAAGGACATCGTCGTACTGATTTGATAAGATACGGATATTTCACTTCAATGTCATTCCCTTGGCCTTATAAAGGCGGTGTACCTGAAGGTAAGGTAGCATTGGAAAGCTATAGAACAGTATATCCTATACTACAGTCGGATTTAACTGAAAATCCAAACTTAGTTCAGAATCCTGGATATTAATATTAAGTATAACTTTAAATAACTAGAAATATGAAATTCTATAAATATATTACTCTCTTTGCGGCTGTTGCCCTATTCGGCTCTTGCAGTTCGGATGTAGATACGCCACAAATAAGTAACCCGGATAGCTTTATTGCTCCGGTAATAAATAACTGTGGTAATATAATTGTCAATGCAGACAATTCAAAGGATGAAACTGTAACCTTTACATGGAAAGCTGCCGATTTTGGTCAGCCTGTACAGATTCTATATTCATTATATTTTAAGATGGGCGACAAGAACGCATTTGTGGGAACTTCATCAACTACATCTTATTCAATAAGTAAAGGAGATCTTAATGGAGTTGCTATAAATGGTCTTGGCATAACAGCTAATACTACAGGAACTTTATCGGCATATGTTACTGCAAAGATTGCCGGAACGGATTCTTATGATCCGATTTCATCCAATTTTACAAGTGATTTTACAGTAACAACTTATGCAGCACCTCTTACATGGCTTTATCTGTGTGGAGAATTTAATAACTGGACTATTGGCAAGGCACCTATATTCTACGAAACAAGCGGAGGTACTAAGGTATATCAGTGTATGGTAGACTTTACTACTACAAATGATACTCCTACTGACGTTAACCGTTCTTATTTTAAAGTTACTAAAGAACAGAATTGGGCGGGTGCTAATTGGGGATATAATGCTCTTACTCCTTCATGGTCTTGTCCTGAACAAGGTGATTCAAATTTGTCTTTAGCAGTTGCAGAAGGTGTTATACAGCAAGTAACAGTTAATACTACTGTAATGACTATTGATAAGAAAGCTATTGGCAACAAGCTTGGACTTATGGGATCTTTCAATGACTGGGCTGGTGATGTAGCATTCAAATATAATCCAGAAGAGAGTGCATGGCTTACCGAACCTATTACTATTAAGGATAATGGAGAACTTAAAGTACGCGTAGATGGATCTTGGAGCATTAACTGGGGTACAGCAGGTACTATGAGTACAGCTATATCAGGAGGATATGAACTTAAAGCAGGAGCAGACAATATAAAAGTTGCCAAAGGTGGTACATACATTGTCAAACTTCATGCTAACCGTACTCCTTACGTACTTGAATTAATTGCTCAATAAGTTTTATAATATTAAATAATAGAAATATGGTAAAATATTTTAAATATATATTCCTGGCTGCTATCACATTGATAGCTGCCAGCGGATGTCAGGAAGATATTGAGGATACATTCTCAAAGAAACCTACTGCTCCGGTTCTTGTTAATAATGGAGCTATATTGTTAACACAGAACACTATGTCGGAAGATATTACATGGGCATGGTCGGCTGCACGCTTTATGAATGGTGAAGTTACTTATGACCTTTATGCACAGTATGAAGATCAGCCAGCAGTACAAGTTGGTAGTGGTACTAAGAACCTTAGCTTATCCGTATCAAAAACTGATTTCTGGAGTCTGATAAAAGGTATTCCTTCTGTTCCTGAAAATGCTTCTTTCGATATAAATTTCTATGTAAACGCCACAGATGCACTTAATACTTATACATCTGCAAAACAGAGAGTAAAAGTGTATGCTTATGGTAATGCTGTTTCTCCCGTATTGTCGGCTACAGTAAGTGAGGTGGTATTGGATATAAATAATCCTACCGGTAATCTTAGTTTACTATCATGGGAACCGGCTCGCTTGAAGTATAATGAAGCCATTACTTATAATGTATATATGAGTTATAACAACGGTACTGAAGTAGAAGTTGCTAAAGAATTAACTGGCACTACATGTTCTAAGACTGTTGACGAATGGAATGAACTGGCAGTTTCGGCTGGTGCACCCGAATCGGCAGCTTCAAATATTAAGTTTACTGTAAAGGCTTATTCAGCAACATATACTGATGGTGTTCCTTCAGAGCCTGTTACTATTAATATTACAACTTATACAGCTACTTATCCAGATGCTCTTTATCTTCCCGGAAGTTATCAGGATTGGAAACCTGAAACTTCAAAAAGTATTCCTCACAGTACATTGACTAAAGGATTGTTCGAATCATTCTTTGATCTTACAAGTGCTGACGGATCGGATGTTGAATTTAAGTTTGCACCCGAACCTGCATGGGGAAATGATTTTGGAAGTGATACTTATGAACAGAAAGATGCTGATGGAAACATAGTAATATCCGGAAAAACTGTTGGTAAAGGAAATATAAAGGTTCCATCTGGATTCTATCGTATAAGTGTAAACAAGAAACTTAATACTTTTGAAATGGTTAAGGTGGTATCTATGGGATTAATAGGTGATGCAACTCCGGGAGGATGGAATGCTGAAACTCCAATGACTTATGATGCTGCGACCCATTCTTATTCTGTAGTTGCTAATTTTATTGCAGATAAAGAGTATAAATTCCGACTTAATAATAATTGGACTTATGCAATAGGAAACAATGGTTCGTTTAGTGGCCCTGATAACTTTAAATTTACTAAGCCTTCCGGAGAATACAAGGTGGTTGTAGATGTAAGCAAACATCCATATTCTGTTAAGGTATTAAGTACAGCATTCCCAACTGAAGAGTATATATATGTACCAGGAAACCATCAATCATGGACTCCGGCTACAGCACCTGCATTGAAAACAGATGCTTTTGACGGAGTATACAAAGGATTCAGTCATCTTGACGGAGAATTTAAGTTTACTAAACAGCGTAACTGGGAAGCAGAATATAATTATAATGACTTTAGTAATTACAGTGCAGGAATAACTGCAGGCGGAGGCGGTAACTTAAAGGTAGATAAAGCTGGTCTTTATTTTATTGATGCTGATGTAGTAAACGGAAAACTTACTACTACCGAAATAAATAGTTGGGGAGTAATTGGCGATGCAACAGCAGGTGGATGGGATTCGGATCAGAATATGACATGGGATGCTGACAAAAAGTGTTGGACTATTACTACTACTATGAAAGACGGTAAATTCAAGTTTAGAGCTAACGATGATTGGGCTATAAATTTAGGTGGTAAAGAAGATAATCTTACTATTGATGGAGATAATATGGGTATCACAGCAGGTACTTATTATATTGAACTGTATGTAGAACGTACTGCATCAAACAATATATATTGTACGGTTACCAAGAAATAATATATTCATATAAAATAGTTATAAGGCTGCCTGACTTTTTCTCAGACAGCCTTTGACTATATTAAAATGTAATTTGTAAATTGTTCCCGATTAACTATGGATAATATGTATAAGTCAAATTTAAATAAATAAGCAATGAAATTATTTAAAAGAAATGCTCAGCTTCTGCTTTTGTTTATATTCAATGTAGTTCTTGCGGTTGCTTTCACTGCCTGTGGAAGTGACAACAAAGTAAATCCAGATCCGCAACCTGAGCCCGAACCTGAACCAACATGGGCAACGATAACAGCTAATCCTGATACTTGGGATAATAATAAGCGTGCAGATATATCATATCAGCTTCTGGTTTACTCTTTTGCAGATAGCAATGGTGACAAGATAGGTGATATTAATGGAATAATATCAAAACTTGATTATCTTAACAGTTTGGGGATTAAGGCTGTCTGGCTTTCTCCTATACATCCTGCAATGTCCTATCATGGATATGATGTAACTGATTATACAAAGATAAATCCCGAATATGGTACTATGGCCGATTTTGATCGTTTGATTTCAGAAGCAAAGAAAAGAGATATAAAGATTTATCTGGATTATGTAATGAATCATACCGGTAAGGATCATCCTTGGTTTAAAGATGCATGTTCGTCTACTACTAGTACCTATCGTAATTATTATTCTTTCTCACAAGATCCTAAGACAGATATATCTAATGGAAAGATTGATATGATTACTAAGGAAGGTGTAAATGGTTATAATGCTGCAGAGTGGTTTACAGTTCCTTCAACACAGACAGCGATTAAAGGCGTATACAAGTTTACCCTTGATTGGAGCAATTCTTCAAAACCTACTATTACTGCAGTAAAGGCTGAGAAAGCCGATGTTGATAATCCAGATCAGAGTACTACTAATGCTAAGTACATATATTTCGGAGATCAGATAATCAAGAAATTCTACGATAAAGGGAATAATCTTTATGAACTTACTGTAGACTTCTCTTCTACATGGGGATTTCTTATACGTACCAGCAATACATCTTGGGACAATGGTACTAAATATGGGGCATCTTCTTCATCAGTAAAAATTGAACTCGGAAAGGCATTTACACTAAATAATAGTACCGCTGCCGATATACTATTCTCAGGTATGGATTTATGGTATTATCATTCACATTTCGCTACTGACTGGTTTGCTGATCTTAATTACGGACCTATCGATAAAGTATCTTCTTCTGCCGCTTATAATGCTATGGTAGCAGCAGCAAAAGGATGGTTGGATCATGGAGTAGAAGGATTACGACTGGATGCTGTAAAGCATATTTATCATAGTGCTACATCTGGAGAAAATCCACAGTTTCTGAAACAATTCTATACTGACGTTAATTCTTATTATAAACAAAAGGGAAATGCTAATGATTTTTATATGGTAGGAGAGGTATTATCCGAACATAATGAAGTAGCACCATACTATGTAGGTCTGCCTGCATTTTTCGAGTTCTCGTTCTGGTATAGACTTGAATGGGCTATAAACAATGCAACAGGATGTTATTTTGCCAAGGATATTTTAAGTTATCAGAATGAATATTCTGCATATAGGAGCAATTATATAGAAGCTACAAAATTGTCTAATCATGATGAAGACCGTACTGCATCTAAATTAAGCAAATCGGCTTCTAAATGTAAACTTGCAGCAGCAGTTCTTTTAACATCTGCCGGCTCCCCCTATATATATTATGGCGAGGAATTAGGTATATATGGTACTAAAGAAAATGGCGATGAGTATGTAAGAAGTCCGATGTTGTGGGGAGATAATACTACAACTGCTTATACTACAAAAGTAGATGCTACAGTAAGCTCTACAATAAATAATGTTGCCGCACAGCAAAGCAATGCATCATCTTTGCTAAATACATATGTAATATTCTCAAAGCTAAGAAATACATATCCGGCTTTGGCACAAGGTAAGATGAGCAAACATTCTGTATATAACGAGAACAATACTACTTATACAAGTATTGGTGCATGGTATATGACAAAGGATACTCAAAAAATGCTTGTAGTGCATAATTTTTCGACAAATAGTGTTCAGATTCCTATATCTGACAGCATAAACAAGGCTGTAGGTGTATCTGGATCAGTTCAGCAAAAGAAAGATGGCAACAATATAATGTTAAAAATGGATGGCTATAGTTCGGTTGTGTTTTTGCTTAATTGATTACTGTAATTGATAATAACAAAATGGCCGTATCATTACTCATGCATTGAGTTGATACGGCTATTTTATTATTATTGGTTACTATATCATATATTCATTCTCTCATATTAATTAAAACTAATGTCACAATGTTCACAATTCCAACTTATTGTTGGTTAGTTTGTTATATGTGAATATTCCTATAATAATATTCACGGAATGTTCACATAGATAGTACAGGTTCATGTTTTGACACCCAATATTTTTTTTCGTAATAAGAACTATTAAAAAAAAGAATAATACATGGATTACTTCTATTATTGTGAAATTTTATTTGTCGTCTTTTGACTTATAATCCATATCACTTAAATGAATTTCGAGTGCTTTTACAGAAATGTGTATTTCTATAACCGAAATAGCAAGTGATATTATAAGAAAGACAAGCGCAATGCCAAATACATATACCGATATTTCGTATAGCTTTATATATATCAAAAACATACTTACCACACAAAGTAACAGACTTACTATCCCCATTACCTGCATAGAACGCGTAAGATATAATCTTTTTCGAAGGTTGTCAATCTGGGCTGCCGTAACCTTAGAGTGGTTTTCAAGATATTGTTCCTTCAAAGTCCTGACAAGTTGCGCATACGACAGAAATCTGTTAGTATATGCAAGCATTATCAATGAAATTGCCGAAAACAGTAATGCCGGAGTAGTTAAATCTATTTGCATGGCTTCTATTTATAATTTAAGTCCATCAAGAATTTTTATATATAAACTAATAGCCTCTTCTATTTCTTTTACCATTATGTATTCATCGGCAGTATGAGATCTTGCAGATTTTCCAGGACCCATTTTCACAGAAGTAAACTTCATCAGAGCCTGATCGGAAAGAGTAGGAGAGCCATAAGGTATTCTTCCGCAACCGATAGCTTTCTTTACAAAAGGATGCGAAGCATCTATCTTCGAGGAATTTAGACGGAAAGAGCGTGCAGTAGCTTCGCTCTTTATGTTCTTGCTTATCTCTTCAAACAGTTCTTCATTAGAGTAGTTCTCATTAGTACGAATATCTACTACAAAATTACATGTGTCTGGTATTACATTGTGCTGACTACCGGCTGTTATTTGAGTTACGCTCATTTTTACCTCACCAAGAAGTTCCGATATTTTTGGAAACTTATGGGTTCTAAACCATTCTATGTCGTCCATCGCTATATATATGGCATTTACTCCCTCTTCGCGAGCAGCATGACCTGCTTTTCCTCTCGATGTAACATCAAGAACCATCAATCCTTTTTCGGCAATTGCAGGTTGCATTTCGGTTGGTTCGCCCACAATTCCTAAAGTAATAGGAGGCAATTGTGTCAATACGCTTTCTATTCCATTTTTGCCGGACACCTCTTCCTCGCATGAAGCCAGAAATATAAGATTATAAGACTGCTGTGTAGCCGACAGATAACGGTATGTCTGGAATAGTGAAACTAAACTTCCGCCTGCATCGTTGCTACCCAATCCATAAAGCTTGCCATTTTCCATTTTAGGTGTAAAAGGATGCTTACGCCATCCGTTTACTGGCTTAACAGTATCTATATGAGAATTTAATAAAATAGTAGGTTTATTTAGGTCGAACATGGGACTGATACACCATATGTTATTCCCGGATCGTCCGGTCATAATACCGGTTTCTTCAATGTAATTTTGTAAGAAATCGGCAGCTTTTTCCTCTTCTCTGCTTACAGAAGGAATACCTATAAGAGAATTCAAAAGAGTAATTGCTTCCGAGGTATAATATTCTAAATCAATCATAAGTCACTAAATTTTGATTATGCAAAGATATTATTTTGATTACGAAACATAATAACAAACCATTTATATTTAAGTTAATTATGCAACTACAGTTCAATTGTGAATATACCTAACTGTTTGACTCATGGGTTAAATAAATACTATATTGTTATGTATAATTCCAAATTAAACCATAACTTTGCTCCGTAATTAAAACAATTAATAATGAATAATTCCCAATTGTCGGATCTAATTTATAAGCAATCCGAGAAATATGGTGACAGAGTTGCATTGAGATATCGTGATTATGCAACTAATACCTGGATTCCCGTAACTTGGAGTGAATTTTCTTGTATAGTAAAGAATACAGCTAATTCCTTGATTGAGCTCGGACTGAAAGAACAAGCAAATATAGGTGTATTTTCTCAGAATAAGCCTGAATGCTTATATGTTGATTTTGGTGCATTCAGTGACAGAATCGTAACAATACCTTTATATGCTACCAGCTCGGAGGCACAAGTTTTATATATTGTTGATGATGCTAACATTGATTATATTTTTGTTGGAGAGCAATACCAGTATGATGTAGCATATAGCGTACAGCGTCAGGGAAACAATATAAAGAAAATAATTATATTCGATAATAGCGTAAAGAAAGCTACAGAAGATATAACTTCAATATATTTTGATGAGTTTCTAAAGCTTGGTGAAAATGGTAAGAACAACGATGAGGTCGAGAAGAGAATTGAATCGTCAAGCAAGAACGATCTTGCAAATATTCTCTATACCTCAGGAACTACAGGCGAACCTAAAGGGGTAATGATTCATCATTCATGTTATGAAGCTACTATTCCGGCTCATACTGAAAGATTGAAATCAATGACCGATAAGGACATTGTAATGAGTTTCCTTCCTTTTACCCATATATTCGAGAAGGCATGGAGTTACTACTGTATTTATAGAGGATGTGAAATTTGTATTAATCTTCGTCCTACCGACATTCAGAAAACAATAAAGGAGATTCGTCCTACGCTTATGTGTAGTGTACCCCGTTTTTGGGAAAAAGTTTACTCGGGTGTACAGGAAAAGATAAACGAAACAACAGGTTTCAAGAAGACTTTGATGCTTGATGCTATAAAAGTAGGCCGTGAGCATAACTTAGAGTATGTATTAAAAGGAAAAACTCCTCCTATATATTTAAGACTGAAATATAAGTTCTACGAGAAGACAATTTACAGTCTTCTTAAAAAGACTATAGGAATAGATCGTGGCAATTTCTTCCCTACGGCAGGAGCTGCAATCCCATCGGCCGTCGAAGAATTTGTACATTCTGTAGGAATAAATATGATTGGAGGTTACGGACTTACAGAATCTACTGCAACTGTAGCATGCCAATGGATAGATGATTGCGAAATAGGATCGGTTGGAAAGTCTCTGCCTCCTGTAAGCGTAAAAATAGGCGATAACAATGAGGTTCTTCTTAAAGGTGATACAATAACAAAAGGTTACTATAACAAGGAGGCTGCTACTAAGGCTTCATTTACCGAAGACGGATGGTTTAAGACAGGAGATGCAGGATATATAAAGGATGGTACTCTGTTTTTAACCGAAAGAATAAAGGATCTTTTCAAGACTTCTAATGGAAAATACATAGCTCCGCAAGCTATCGAATCTAAGATAGTAGTAGATCGCTATGTAGATCAGATTGCGATTATAGCCGATCAGAGAAAGTTTGTATCGGCATTGATAATACCAGATTACGGATTGGTAAAGGATTATGCACAGAAAAACGGCATAAAGTTTGATTCTATGGAAGAACTTCTTAAGAATGATGCTATAATTGCTTTGTTTAAGGAGAGGATAGATACTCTTCAGCAACAGCTTGCAAGTTATGAAAAGATAAAAAGATTTACTCTGCTTCCACAGCCATTCAGTATGGAGAACGGTGAACTTACCAATACTCTTAAAATAAAGAGAAACGTACTATATAAGAATTATGCTTCGGAAATAGAAAAAATGTACGAAGAATAATTAACTATAAATATTTTAGCCCCTGATGCATTTATGTGTCAGGGGTTTTTATTTGTAAATGAGTATAATTGAACTATCTTTGCACTCAAAATAAAAAGTACAATGATAACATTAGAACAGCTGAAAGATATAAAGGATCGTACTGCTTCGCTTGAACGTTATCTCGATATAGAGAATAAACTGGTTCAGGTTGAAGAGGAGCAGTTGCGTACTCAGGCACCTGGCTTTTGGGATGATGCAAAAGCAGCTGAGGCTCAGATGAAGAAGGTTAAGGATCTTCAGAAATGGATAGATGGATACAAGGAGGTAAAGACACTCTCCGATGAACTGGAACTTTCATATGATTTCTACAAGGACGAACTTGTAACCGAGGAAGAGGTAGACGAACTTTATCAAAAGGCTATTTCGTCAGTAGAATCATTGGAGCTTAAGAATATGCTTCGTCAGGAAGCCGATCAGATGGATTGCATTCTTAAAATTAACTCGGGTGCTGGTGGTACAGAAAGTCAGGATTGGGCATCTATGTTAATGAGAATGTACATGCGTTGGGCAGAAACTAATGGATATAAGGTAAGTATATCAAATATTCAGGATGGCGATGAGGCTGGTATAAAGACTGTAACTTTACAGATAGAGGGCAGTTTTTCGTACGGTTACCTAAAAGGAGAGAATGGTGTTCATCGTTTAGTACGTGTCTCGCCTTACAATGCACAGGGTAAGCGAATGACATCTTTTGCTTCTGTTTTCGTAACTCCGCTTATTGACGATAGTATTGAAGTAAACATAGAACCGGCACGTATCTCCTGGGATACTTTCCGATCGGGGGGTGCAGGTGGACAGAATGTAAATAAGGTTGAATCGGGTGTACGTCTTCGTTACCAATATAAAGATCCTTATTCAGGAGCCGAAGAGGAAATCTTGATTGAAAATACAGAGACTCGTGATCAGCCAAAGAACAAGGACAATGCAATGCGTCAGTTACGTTCAATTCTGTACGACAAGGAAATGCAGCATCGTATGGAAGAACAGGCAAAGGTAGAGGCCGGAAAGAAGAAGATTGAGTGGGGGTCGCAGATAAGAAGTTACGTATTTGACGACCGTCGTGTAAAGGACCACAGAACCAACTTCCAGACTTCAGATGTTAATGGAGTTATGGACGGTAAGATAGATGGTTTTATAAAAGCATATCTAATGGAGTTTTCGGATGCCGAAATTTAATTTTTTTATTTAGCTTATTGTTTGTTTTATTTCTATAAATATGTAATTTTGAGAAACATAACTTTAAAGTTTAATCTTAAAATAGTGCATATGGGAAAAATGAAAAGAGCTGCTTATGAGAAGCGGCAGGAAGAAAAAGCTAATAAAATCATTAAAGGTATATTTATTGGATTAATAATATTGGCACTACTTATAATGATTGGGTATGCAGTCAATGCATAAAATATAAAAAAACTTAAATAAGTCTTGTATAGCAATCCTATACGAGACTTATTTGTTTAATAATCAAAGTTATGGGAATAGAAATAGAAAGAAAGTTCCTTGTAAAGGATAAAAGTTATAAAAATGAAGCTTTCTCTTCATTGCATATTATTCAAGGCTATATATGCCGTCAGTCGGGAAAGACAGTGAGAATAAGAATATCTGGTAATAAAGGATATATTACTATAAAAGGTATCTCTTCCGATAATGGATTGAGTAGATATGAATGGGAAAAAGAGATAGAGATTGATGAGGCTCGAGAACTTTTGAAGTTATGCAGTGATGGGATAATAGATAAAATTAGATATAAAGTAAAAAGTGGTAATCATATTTTTGAAATAGATGAATTTTTTGGAGACAATGAAGGATTAATAGTTGCCGAGGTAGAAATGGAAAGTATTGATGATATTGTGATTTTGCCTCATTTCATCGAAAAAGAAGTTACCGGACATAAAGAATATTATAATTCAAATCTTATTATAAATCCATACAAGTTATGGAAAAAAGGTTAGAATTAAAATTATACTCCTAATTTATGGTGTAAAAACTTATATATTAGGGGGTGAAATCTGATATTAACAGATTTCACCCCCTTTCTTATCTGAATTTCACTTATGTTATATTCGGAAAGTTCTTAATCTTGCACAGGACAAAATAAGGTAAATAAGAACAAACCACTATAAATTATGAAAACCTTGGACTTTACTCAGCACTTGCTGAATTTACAACCAGAATTATTCCGCTTTGCTTTTAAGCTTACAGCAGACAGAGAAGACGCAAACGACTTGGTTCAAGAAACATCCTTAAAAGCATTGGATAATGAAGAAAAGTTCGCTCCAGAAACAAATTTTAAAGGCTGGATGTATACTATTATGCGCAATGTATTTATCAACAATTATCGCAAAGTAGTAAGAGATCAGACTTTTGTAGATCAGACAGAAAATTTGTATCATCTAAATTCTACTCAGGAATTAAAGTCAGATTCAATAGAATCTACATACGATCTTAAGGAGATGCACAGAATAGTAAATACGTTACCCAAGGATTACAAAGTTCCTTTTGCAATGTATGTTTCCGGATTTAAGTATCGTGAAATAGCCGAGAAACTTAATTTGCCGCTAGGCACAGTAAAGAGTCGTATATTTTTTACACGCCAGCGCTTACAGACTGAATTGAAAGATTTTCGTTGATTAAACTCTCTATCTTTATTATATAACTTTGACTTTTATCAAAGCGTCGTCTGTTTGTGAATAATCGACGGCGCTGTTTTTATCTCTTTTTCTTTATAATTCCTGGAAGTATATAATAGCCAATTGCTGCTGCTATAATTATTCCGGCACAGTTGAATGCAAAATCCATCCAGTCTCCACTTCTATTGGTAGTGCAGTATGACTGCATAATCTCAATTATTCCACTCATTATAATAGGGGCAACTATAGCTCCTATAAAAATCTTTGTCCTGTTTATATACGTGTGAGTCCTTATATATTCTATCCATAATATTAAACATAATCCACCATACATGCATATATGAACCAACTTGTCAATGTTCTGTACTTCGTCAAGTTCTGTCTTAGGCGGGGTAAAGAAAGACAAGTAGAAAATTACAATTATAATAACAATTGCTAACGGATATTTTCTAAAATAATATATCATAGTCTAAAATAATGATTATCTGATGCAAAAATACTATAATTGTATTACATTTGCAGAAAAAATGAAGGTATTTATAGTAAATTGATATTTTTATGGAGTTAAATGAAGGAAGAGTAGGGTTTGGTAGTAAGCTTGGAGGAATACTGGCAGCAGCCGGATCGGCAGTAGGACTTGGAAACATTTGGAGATTTCCTTACGAGACCGGTAATCATGGAGGAGCGGCTTTTATTATAATATATCTAGCTTGCGTAATTATATTGGGGTTGCCTATTATGATTGCAGAATTTACTGTAGGACGAAGTTCGCGGGCTAGTACAGGTAAGTCGTTTTCGGTATTGGCGCCCGGTACTAAATGGAAATGGGTAGGATATATGGGTGTATTGGCCGGTTTCCTTATATTAGGTTACTATTCTGTTGTGGCAGGATGGACCCTGGAGTATATTCTCGAGGCTGGTATGAATGGATTTGCAGACAAGCGTCCAGAAGACTTTGTAGTTGCATTCCAAAATTTCTCGCAGGATCCTTGGAGACCGCTTATATGGTTGGTTATATTTATATTGCTTACACATTTCATCATAACAAAAGGTGTAAAGAATGGAATTGAGAAATCATCTAAGATTATGATGCCGGTTCTTTTTGTTCTTATAGTGGTACTTGCAATATGTTCAATGACACTCCCAAATGCCGAAAAGGGACTTGAGTTTTTGTTCAAGCCTGATTTTAGTAAGGTTACAGGAGATGTTTTCCTTGGAGCTTTGGGACAGGCATTCTTTTCGCTGAGTCTTGGTATGGGATGTCTTTCTACATATGCATCTTATTTTGGAAAGGATACTAAGTTGGGCAATACTGCTGTAAGTGTAGCTGCAATCGATACTTTCGTTGCAATTCTTGGTGGTGTAATCATTTTCCCGGCTGCCTTTTCGGTTGGTATCCAACCGGATGCTGGTCCGTCGCTTATATTTATTACATTGCCTAATGTATTTCAACAAGCATTTGCAGGGATTCCTGTATTGGCATATATATTTTCGGTAGCGTTTTATATATTGCTTGCGCTGGCTGCTTTGACATCTACTATTTCAATGCACGAAGTATCGACGGCTTTTCTTCATGAAAAGTTTAACTTTTCTAGAGGTAAGGCTGCAAAGATTGTAACTGGCGGATGTATTCTTATAGGTATTATATCATCTCTTTCACTAGGTGTAATGCAGGAATATACACTGTTTGGAAAAGGATTTTTCGATCTTTTCGACTTTGTTACAGCAAAAATAATGCTTCCATTGGGTGGTATGTTAATATCTATCTTTGTAGGATGGTATTTAAAGAAGTCTGTCTCTTTCAATGAGGTAACCAATCATGGCAAATTGAAGGTATGGTTCTTTGGGTTCTACATTTTTATTCTTAGGTATGTAGCTCCTTTGGCTATCGGAATTATCTTTATAAAGGAATTGGGACTTATCTAAAACAGAATTTATGTTCAAAGACTTCTTCTTCTATACAAAACGAGAAAGACGAGTACTGCTGTTCTTTGCTGCACTATCTTTTATAGGTTGTGTTATATGGGCATGGGGGGCATTCAATAATAATAGAGAGGATGATGGATATAGTCTAGATGATAAGGATAGAATAGAAGAGTTTCTGGCAAGTTTGAAGAATAAGGAGAAAAATAAGAAAAAGCATGAATATAACAGAGTAGAAAAGGTAAAACCTGTATTGGAAAATTTTGATCCTAATACAGCCGATTCATTACAATTTATAAAACTTGGATTGCCATATTACGTGGCATCCAATATTCTGAAATATCGGGAGGCGGGAGGAAAGTTCTCGTCTCCCGAGTCTTTTTCAAAGGTATATGGTATGAAAGAGAATATATTCAACACCCTTGAACCTTATATTATTATAGCCGACAGGTTTCTGAAAAGAAATAATATGAATAGTGATACTATAAAGCGAGATACTGCTTTTATATTTAAATATCCCGAGGGCACTCTTGTAGAACTAAATACGGCAGATACAACCGAATTGAAGAAAATACCAGGAATAGGTATAGGAATAGCTCGCATGATTGTAGGATATAGAGATAAAGTAGGTGGGTTCTATAAAGTAGAACAGTTAAGTGAAATAGAGTATATAAAAAATGAATTAATGCGATGGTTTAAAGTAGAGTCTCCAATATTGCAGAAGGTAAATGCTAACAAGGCATCGCTCGATAAGCTTCGTAACCATCCTTACATAAACTTTTATCAGGCAAAAGTTATAATAGAGTATAGACGAAAACGTGGTAAAATAAAAAATCTTTCTCAGCTATCCCTTTATGAAGAGTTTACCGAGAAAGATTTAGAACGATTATCTCATTATCTTTATTTTGATTGAGTAGTGTATCCTGCTGCCTTGGCAATTCTTTCAGGAATCTGAGTGTTGTCCATTCTTCCGGTAAATAGTTCGGCTCCGGCACCTATTGCAAATACAGGAGTATATCCTGCCGAGTGGCCGCCACTGGTCCATCCTACCATAGCAATTTCATCCATTATCTTCTTTGCTTCATTTGCCAGAGGTTCATCTTTTTGGTATTCACTCTGACTTAAAGCTACAGGCTGATTGTTGAATGTTTTATCATATACATTCATCAGTCGTCTTTCCTGAAGTGAATCAAGCTTTATGGTATCCCAGAATCCAAAATTCTCCTTAAGTGATTCTTTTATCATATCCCAGGATACTTTATTGTTATGCTTTTTACGGATGTTGTTAATGATTGTAGTGTATCCACTTTCGCTCACCTTCTGTGATTGCAGAGCTTTTAAATTTAAATTGTAAGGGCCTTTTCCCAATACTATTCCTCCGGTTTCATGATCGGCTGTTACTACTATAAGGGTTTCTTCAGGATGTTTCTTGTAGAATTCGTATGCAACTTTAATTGCATCATCCATATCCATTACTTCATTGAATACTGTTGCTGCGTCATTGCTATGACATGCCCAGTCTATCTTTCCACCCTCTACCATAAGGAAAAATCCTTTCTTATTATCTTTTGTAAGGAACTTTACTGCAGCCTTGGTTATTTCGGCAAGCTTCATGTCGGCAGCCTTTCTGTCTATTGCATAAGGTAATGAAGATATATCTGTAGCATTTTCTGGTTGAAGCATGATCATCTTACCTGCATTTGCCACTTTATTCTCAAAATCACTGTATCCGCGTGCTATTACATATCCGTCTTTTTTTGAAAGAGTATAAAGATCTGTATATTTTTTGTCGGTAGCCTTTTTATTGGTAGGGTCAAGAAAATCAGATCCTGCATAGAAATCGAATCCGGCCTTTATAAGATCCAGTCCGATATTATAATAGCTGCTTCTGGCGCCCTGATGTGCATAAAATGCAGCAGGAGTAGCATGGTCTACGCTTACACTTGTTGTTATTCCTACTTTGTTGCCTTTTTCCTTTGCCATAACTGCTATGCTGTTTACAGGGGTTGTAAGGTCTTTCTTTACACCTAATGCTCCATTCTTAGTCTTGCTTGAAGTAGCCAGTGCAGTACCCGCTGCCGCCGAATCGGTAACACCGTTTGTTGCAGAGTAGGTTGTTGCAGTTGTTGCATATGGAAACTGAGTAAACAATAGAGGTGTAACTCCTATTTCTCCTTTTAGTTCCGAGTTGTACATCTCTGTTCCCAGAACTTGATTAACTCCCATTCCATCGCCTATGAAATAGAAAACATATTTAGCTTTCTGTGCAGATATACATAGGGTTATAAGGAATAAGAAACTGATAATCAGTGAAATTTTTTTCATGTCTTATTATTTATAAGTTGATAGTTAAGTGTGACAAAAATAAATCTTTTTTTTCTAAAAAACGAGTATTATATTTTTTGTTGTTTTTGAGAGTATTGTTTTAGTTGGTTCTTGTTAAGAATAGATCTCTATATCACATAATAGTCATAATCACAAGAAAGACCAAATTATCGTCTCATATATATGAGGCGATTGTCTCACTATAATAGAACGATCGTCTCACTACTGTGCGACGATCGTTTCATTAATATGAGCCGATTAAATACTTGTAGTTTACTTATGGTTGTTTACCTACCAATAAAGTGCAGACTATTGTCTGTTTTGAAAATACTCAGAAGGAGTTTCTCCTGTTATTAGCTTGAAATTACGGAATGCTGAAGATCGGGAACGAAATCCTACATCGTAAAATGTTTCTAAGTATGATGTATATTTTCCTGAATTAATTCGTTCAATAAAGTCATTAACTCTAAGAGTATTGATGTAAATGGCAAAATTATCATAGCCAATATTTTTAATTGCTTTGCCAAATGTAGTGCGGTTGGTTTTTAAATCAATGTAAAGCTGCATAGCTGTTATATCAGGATCTTCCCATGAACGTTTTAGGTGAATATAATTGACTATCTTATCTGATAGAGATTCTATTGTATTATTGTCTGCCGGTTCTATATCCTCATCCTCTTCAAGTATTCTGTTTTTATTGCTTGTAGATATATTTTCTGCGTTTACTACCTCTATGGATGGTTTATTGATAAATGATATTTCTTTATTATTTTCAACTATGTTCGGCTTTCGGATTAATCGTTCAAAAACTTCCATATATGATATTGTTACAATACATGCTACGTTTATACAGTAATATATAATTTTGATTATAACCTCTTTTGATGAAAATATTAGTACCATGAGGTAAGCAATTGTATTGATAATAAAAAGAATTAAGAACTTCCTCATCCATACTTTATCAGTATTATTAAATATTCTGGTATGTGGAATAATGAAGATTATTATTACCGGAGTGAAAAGTAAGAATACCAATACAATACGAAACCATACTTCGAAATGGGTAATATTAGGTAGCATTTCAGGCAATGTGTTATATTCTGTGAATTCAATACCGCATAAATTAGCAATAATAGTTATTGCTGCCAGTAACAGTAATGGGATGTATAGATTTATAACCCGTTTAATATTAAGATAACCTGGTGAAATTACTTCAATAGGATACGCAATATAAGATGTAACCATAAAGATTGCTATCAATAGCATATTCACGGAGGTAACTCTTTCAGGTATTTCTTCTTGATATATGTATAAAAAATGAGTAATGTAGTTGGCTACGGAAAATAATATAATGATGGCTAATATGGTGCGAGATCTATCACCTTCTTCTCTTCGTAAAAAGATAAGCAAAGATGTTATTATACATACAGTTGCAGCTGCATAAATTGTAGCAAAATATAATAATTCCATAATTAATGCAAAGATAAAAAAATAGCTAAATGTGTAAGTTAAATTTCTATTACAAATTCTTTTCATGTATTTAATTGAAAATATTGGACTAAATTGAATGGATTAGACTAATAAATAGGCTTTTTTTTATAATGATTACTTTAAGTTGAATATATGAGATCGATAAATAAGTCTTTTTTATAATAATTACTTTAGATTGAATATGTAGGACAGATAAATATTGGGAAATGTCCACTATTTGTACTGTTTTCAATCCGGTATTTACTATCTTTTACCTTGTTTTTGATTTTTTTGTTAAGTTTGCAGTTTAAGAATTACATGCAAAGATTTATAATTATTATAACGCAAATTGATGGTATACAGGTTGTGTGGGTTCTCTTTTTAATTGCGTTTGAAGTTACTTTTGCCAAATAGGCTGATAGTTTGCAGAATGGTGTAGAAGCTTCTAGCGAAATAAGTTTTCTGCACTAATGATTTCGTAGAGCCTCTTACGGATTACGGCAAATAATTAATCCCGATAAATAAAGAATAAAATATACTGATTATATATTATTTACTAATTTAAATATTTTAAAAATTAGAAAGAATTTAATGATGATGTCCGCATTGGTCACAACACTTGCTTTTACTTCTTGTTGCAATAATGAAGATACCATTGTTGTGAATCCATTCAAATATATCAGTGTAGATGAGGGATAGCTTCGCCAACTCGTGCAACAGCTACAGATTTTAAGAAAGACGACCAAATAAGCATCTATGCTTGGACAGGAGAAACAGGGACGGGGTGGGTATATGAAAAAATAATTGTTCATGAAAATTATGTGATACATAGATTATAAATGAGTCAGTAGTATGTTATTATTAAGAATATTCTAATATTACTTGATATATGTCAACCTTATTGAAAATAAAAAGGTTGTACCTTTGCATTCCGAAAACATATTAAATAATCCTTGTGAAAAGATTTATAACTTCTCCACTTAAAAAAGATCTTGCACGTCTTGCAATTCCTATTTTTATTGAAACATTACTTATAATGATGCTTGGTGCAGTCGATACTGTAATGCTTAGTCAGTATTCCGACAATAGTGTAGCGGCAGTAGGAGTGGTAAACCAGCTTATAATGTTTACATTCCTTATATTTGAAGTTATAAATATGGGTACATCTGTACTATGCTCGCAGTATCTGGGTGCAAAATTGCACGATAAAGTTATACAGGTAGTAGGAGTGTCACTTATAGTAAATGTTGTTTTTGGATTATTGGTAAGTGCGGGACTTCATTTCGGAGCTGAGTTTCTGCTCAATATAATGGGACTCAGAAAAGAACTTATGGACTATGGGGTAGATTACATGAAGATAGTAGGTGCATTTGCTTTCTTTCAAGCCATATCTCTTACTATATCGGCTTCACTTAGAAGTGCCAACAAGGCGATTTATCCAATGATGGTTACAGTAGTAGTGAATATACTTAATATAATAGGCAACTATACGCTTATATTCGGTAAGTTTGGAATGCCCGAAATGGGAGTAGAGGGAGCTGCTGTATCTACAGCCATTGCCCGAGGTGTAGCAATGATAATACTATTTGTAATTCTTTTCAGGAAATATATTCCCTCATTTCCTGTAAAATACTTTCGTCCTTTCCCAACTGTAGAGTTGAAAAATCTTCTTAAAATAGGTATACCTTCGGCAGGCGAAAATATGTCGTACAGCTTTTCGCAGGTAGTGATTACATATTTTATAAATATTATTGGTACCGAAGCACTTACTACACGTACGTATATAGTAAACATAGTAATGTTTGTATATTTATTTGCCATAGCCATGGCACAAGGTGGTGCAATATGCATAGGACATCTTGTTGGGAAGAAAAAGATAAGGACGGCATATCTGCTAGGTAAGTTCGTGATGAGAATATCTATAATGGTATCGCTTATACTTTCATGTATATGGGCTTTGCTTGGACATACTATATTTAGTACTCTTACCAATAATAATGAAATTATAAAACTGGGAGTTACGATATTATTTATAGATATATTACTTGAAATAGGACGTGCCATAAATATATATGCTACGAACGCTTTGCGTGCCACGGGCGACGTAAATTATCCTTTCTATGTAGGATTGGTAATACAGTGGGGAGTAGCAGTTGGACTAGGATATTATTTTGGAATAAGCCTTGGATGGGGATTAATAGGAATGTGGTGTGCATTTGTTATAGATGAAAATATACGCGGAATGATATTTGTAAAAAGATGGAATAGTTTTAAATGGGCTAAAAAAAGTTTTGTAAGATAAACTTTGTTAGCACTTTGTGACTTAAAGTAAATAAAAAGAATTATTTTTGCAACCTGATAATTATCTGATTTAACATTATGGAGCTCGATTTACTCACGGCAATATCACCAATAGACGGTAGATACTGGGGAAAAGCACAGTCTTTGTCCTCTTATTTCTCTGAATATGCACTAATTAAATATCGCGTACAGGTAGAAATAGAATATTTTATTACATTATGTGAATTACCTCTTCCTCAGCTTGAGGGATTTGATTCTTCTTTGTTCGAATCTCTAAGAAATATATATAAAAATTTCTCGGAAAATGATGCTCAGAGAATTAAAGAAATAGAGAGCGTAACAAATCATGATGTAAAGGCTGTTGAATATTTTATAAAGGAACAGTTCGACAAGATAGGTAATCTTGAACACTATAAGGAATTTATCCACTTTGGACTTACGTCACAGGATATAAACAATACTTCAATTCCTTTATCAATTAAAGAGGCCTTGGATGAAGTTTACTATCCTCAAATAGAGTCGCTTATAGCAAAATTGAATGAATATGCAGAAGAGTGGGCTGCAATTCCAATGCTTGCAAAGACTCATGGTCAGCCGGCTTCGCCTACCCGTTTAGGAAAAGAGATAATGGTATTTGCTTATCGTATGAAGCGTCAGCTTGAATTGCTTAAGTCGTTGCCTATAACTGCCAAGTTTGGTGGGGCTACAGGTAACTACAATGCTCATTATGTAGCATATCCTTCATTCGATTGGAAAGCTTTCGGCAATAAGTTTGTAAGCGAAAAACTTGGATTGGAACGTGAAGAGTATACAACTCAGATATCAAACTATGACAACCTGAGTGCAATATTCGATGCCATGAAGCGTATAAATACCATCATGATTGACATGAACCGCGACTTCTGGCAGTATATCTCTATGGAATACTTCAAACAAAAAATTAAAGCAGGAGAAGTAGGATCGAGTGCTATGCCTCACAAGGTAAATCCTATTGACTTTGAAAATGCAGAAGGAAACCTTGGAATGGCAAATTCAATACTAGAACATCTGTCGGCAAAATTGCCTATATCGCGCCTGCAGCGCGACCTTACAGATTCTACCGTATTGCGTAATGTAGGTGTTCCTTTTGGACACATAATAATAGCAATACAAAGTTCACTTAAGGGACTTAACAAATTGTTGCTGAACGAAAAAGTAATATTTAATGATTTAGATAACTGTTGGAGCGTAGTAGCAGAAGCAGTACAGACTATATTAAGAAGAGAAGGTTATCCTAACCCATACGAAGCCTTGAAAGCATTGACAAGAACAAATCAGTCAATTAATGAAAACTCCATAAAAGAGTTTATTGATACCTTAAATGTAAGTGAAGAAATAAAAAAAGAGCTCAGAATGATAACTCCTCACAACTATACGGGGGTTTAAAATGTTTATTGTATAGAGATAATAAAAGCCCGAGAGGGCGATGATATAAAATTAAATTAAAAAAACCATGAGTACAGAAAACGAAAACAAACCTGAAGGTACAGAAAATTCAGAAAGACAAAATGTAAGCCGTGATGGTGGATATAGATCTTACAACAAATATGGCAATGATGGTGAACAACGTTCATATCGCCCACGCGTAAATAATTATAATCGCGAAGGTGCTGATCGTCCTTACAGATCATCTTACAATAATAATGGTGATCGTCCATCTTACAACAATAATGGTGATCGTCCTTCTTATAACAATAATGGCGATCGTCCTTCTTATAATCGTTATAACAGTTATAACAATAATGGTGATAGGTCGCAACGTCCTCGTTTTAATTCGAATAATGATGCTAACGGCGGCGAACAGCGACAATATCGTCCACGCGTAAATAACTATAATCGTGAAGGTGGTGATCAGAACTCTTATCGTCCACGCACTAATAATTACAATCGCGAAGGTGGCGATCGTCCTTACAGATCATCTTACAATAATAATGGTGATCGTCCTTCTTATAACAATAATGGCGACCGTCCTTCTTATAATCGTTATAATAGCTACAACAATAACGGTGATCGTCCGCAATATCAACGTACTTATGGACAGAATAACGGATATAACTCGGATGGGGGCAACCGCCCACAGCGTCCACGCTTTAACCAAGGTGGACAACAGGGAGGTTATAACAACCGTCCACAGCGTCCTCGTACTCCGGGATACAATCCTAATGCTAAATACAGCATGAAGAAACAGATAGAATACAAAGATATTCTTACTGATCCCAACGAACCAATACGTTTGAACAAATTCCTTGCAAATGCCGGTATATGCTCACGTCGTGAGGCAGATGAATTCATTGCAGCAGGAGTTGTTACTGTAAACGGGGAAATAGTTACAGAATTGGGTACAAAGATTAAGCGTACAGATGAAGTTAAGTTCCATGATGAACCTGTAAAGATTGAAAAGAAAGCATATGTTCTTTTGAATAAGCCGAAAGATTGTGTTACAACTTCGGATGATCCTCAGGAACGAAAGACAGTAATGGATTTTGTAAAAGATGCATGTCATGAAAGAATTTATCCGGTTGGTAGATTGGATCGTAATACAACAGGAGTGTTATTGCTTACTAATGATGGCGATCTTGCGTCTAAGCTTACTCATCCTAAATTCTTGAAGAAAAAAATATATCATGTGTACTGTGACAAGAATGTTACTAAAGCCGATCTTGACCAGATAGCTGCAGGTATCACTCTTGAAGATGGCGATATACATGCCGATGAAATAAGCTACGCATCAGATGTAGACAAATCACAAGTAGGTATAGAAATCCACTCAGGAAAGAACAGAATTGTTCGCCGTATTTTCGAATCTCTTGGATATAAAGTTATAAAACTCGACAGAGTTTATTTTGCAGGGCTTACTAAGAAAGGACTTCGCAGAGGCGACTGGAGATATCTTACAGAACAGGAAGTGAACATGCTTCGCATGGGATCTTTTGAATAAGATTAAGAAATATAATTATCTGGGACAGAGCAACTCTGTCCCTTATATGTTAATATAAAAAAAGACAAAACGATGGAAAAAATTAGTAGAACAAAAATTGTTGACATGCTTAAACGTCGTGACTTTAGCGCCGATGTCAACGTAAAAGGATGGGTACGTACCCGTCGCGGTAGCAAACAGGTTAATTTTATAGCTCTTAATGATGGTTCTACAATAAATAATATACAGGTAGTAGTCGATCTTGAACAGTTTGATGAGGAGATGCTTAAGCAAATCACTACCGGTGCATGTATCAGTGTAAACGGTACATTGACAGAATCTATCGGTTCGGGACAGGCTGCAGAAATTCATGCAAAAGAAATTGAGGTGCTTGGCGGTTGCGACAATACATATCCATTGCAGAAAAAAGGCCATTCAATGGAATTTCTTCGCGAAATAGCTCACTTGCGTCCGCGTACCAATACATTTGGAGCAGTATTCCGCATTCGTCACAATATGGCAATTGCTATTCATAAATATTTCCACGATAAGGGATTCTTCTATTTTCATACTCCTATCATAACAGGGTCGGACTGTGAAGGTGCAGGACAGATGTTTCAGGTTACTACAAAGAATCTTTATGATTTGAAGAAGGATGAAAACGGAGCAATTATTTATGATGACGATTTTTTCGGAAAACAGGCTAGTCTTACAGTATCTGGACAGTTGGAAGGAGAGTTGGCTGCAACTGCGCTTGGCTCTATTTATACATTTGGACCAACATTCCGTGCCGAGAATTCAAATACTCCACGTCACCTTGCAGAATTCTGGATGATTGAACCCGAAGTGGCTTTCAATGATATCATAGATAACATGGATTTGGCCGAGGACTTTATTAAATATTGTGTTAAATGGGCTCTTGATAACTGTGCCGACGATGTTAAATTCCTGAACGATATGTTCGATAAAGGATTAATAGAACGTTTGCAGGGAGTATTGAAGGAAGATTTCGTAAGATTGCCATATACAGAAGGTATAAAGATACTAGAAGAGGCAGTTGCCAACGGAAAAAAATTCGAATTCCCGGTTTATTGGGGAGTAGACCTTGCCTCGGAACATGAAAGATTCCTTGTAGAAGAACACTTTAAGCGTCCGGTAATACTTACCGACTATCCTAAAGAGATTAAAGCCTTCTATATGAAGCAGAATGAAGATGGCAAGACAGTTCGTGCAATGGATGTTCTGTTCCCTAAAATTGGTGAGATTATTGGAGGTTCGGAACGTGAAGCCGATTATGGTAAGCTTCTTGCTAGAATAGGAGAGATGGATATTCCTATGAAAGATATGTGGTGGTACCTTGATACTCGTAAATACGGATCATGCCCTCATTCAGGATTCGGACTAGGGTTTGAAAGACTTCTGCTGTTCGTTACCGGTATGGCAAACATTCGCGATGTGATACCTTTTCCACGTACTCCAAAGAATGCCGAATTCTAACAGAATAATATATAAAAAACATGCTCCGTTTTCTTAATGAAAACGGAGCATGTTTTTTATATATTATGAATTAATTAGCGAAAAATACACAAATTCATAAAAAATGTGTAGTTGATTATATTTTTATGCAATAAGTATGAATGTGTTATGAAAATAATATTATAACTTTGCATCTATAAATTTGAACTATAATAGATTAGATGTCTACACTTTATATAATTGCCGGCTGTAATGGCGCTGGTAAAACAACAGCTTCTTATACTGTTTTGCCCGAAATCCTTGATTGTAAGGAGTTCGTCAATGCAGATGAGATTGCAAAAGGATTGTCTCCTTTCAATCCTTCCAGTGTGGCTATCGAGGCAGGAAGGTTAATGTTGAAGCGTATAATGGAACTTCTAAGTGCGGGAGTTACATTCTCGGTAGAGACAACTCTTTCTACACGCTCGTACATTAATCTTATTAAACAGGCACAAGATCAGAATTATACTGTAAGCCTTATTTATTTCTGGCTTAATACTCCCGAACTTGCAATAGAACGAGTAAAGCAGCGCGTAGCTAATGGAGGTCATAATGTGCCACCTTCTATAATACGCCGCCGTTACTATTCTGGGCTGGATAACTTTTTCAAGATATATATGTCGTGTGTGGACTACTGGATGTTGGCGGATAATAGCAGTACACCACGAATAATTGTTGCTGATGCTTTTAAAAAAGGAGAAAATCCGCATATTTACGAACCGGAACTTTATAAGAGGATAAAGAATTATGTCAACTGAAGAAGAATATAGAGAGTTCAGCGCAAAATTAAGATATGGTTTGGAGCTGGCCGAACAACGACTAATTGAAGAGACCGCAAGACGCGAAGGTACATTATGCTATGGAGAACCCGATGGTAAAGTAGTACGCGTATCGGCTGCCGAACTTTTAAGGTTAAGGCAGAATGGTCATGCACCCGAGAGTGTTATTTATGAATATACTAATATGGAGAACAGATATTGATTTATCTGTTCTCTGTCTCGTTTTTCTCTTCAGGAAATCTTCGTTTATCTTTATTAAACTATCTTCGTTTTTTTCTATTATATATCTTTCAAATACTTATCTGTCTTAAAATCAGCTAAAAAAATACTTAAATTCTTTGCTCTTTATGGGAAAAGCTGTACCTTTGCAAGCCGATTATTATAAAAAGTTTATAAAGAATTAATTCTTAGCGAGTTAGTTATCCTTTGTCCGGGGATCAATTAATGCAGTTAAGATGAAATTGTTTTTTAGTAGTTAACATTTAAAAAAGAATTTAAGAGTGGATACTTTAAGTTACAAGACCATTTCTGCAAACAAAGAAACAGCAACTAAAGAATGGGTTGTTGTTGATGCTACCGATCAGGTTGTAGGCCGTCTCGGTGCAAAAGTTGCGAAACTGTTGAGAGGAAAGTACAAACCAAACTTTACCCCTCATGTGGACTGCGGTGATAACGTTATTATCATCAATGCAGACAAAGTGAAATTTACAGGAAACAAGTGGAACGATAAAGTTTACTTGAGCTATACAGGTTATCCTGGTGGTCAGAGATCAATTACTCCTGCCCGTTTAATAGCTAAACCTGACGGTGAAGAAAAACTGTTGAAGAGAGTAGTTAAAGGTATGCTTCCAAAGAACCGTCTTGGAGCAAAGTTGTTGAGCAATCTTTATGTATACGCTGGTAGCGAACACAAACAAGAGGCTCAATCACCTAAATCAATTGATATAAACTCACTTAAATAATAAACATGGAAGTAGTAAATGCATTAGGCAGACGTAAACGCGCAATTGCTCGCGTATTCGTAAGCGAAGGTACAGGAAAGATTACTATTAACAAGAGAGACCTTGCACAGTACTTTCCATCAACTATTCTTCAGTATGTAGTAACTCAGCCTTTAAATAAATTGGAAGTTGCTGAGAAATACGATATTAAAGTAAATCTTTGTGGTGGTGGTTTCACTGGTCAGTCACAGGCTTTGCGTTTAGCAATTGCTCGTGCTTTAGTGAAAATCAACGCAGATGACAAGAAAGCTCTTCGCGCAGAAGGATTCATGACTCGCGATTCTCGTTCTGTTGAACGTAAGAAACCAGGTCGTCCAAAAGCACGTCGCAGATTCCAGTTCAGTAAACGTTAATATCCGGTTTTACTTCGAACTGGTTAAGAAGCGTTTAGTATCTAAACCGGCGGGACTCTACTTGGTAGCAGACTACCCGAAGGTTGGTTGAGACAAACAAAAAAGAAAGTAAACGATTTAAAGAATAACAAAGATGTCAAGAACTAATTTTGATACATTATTGGAAGCCGGATGTCACTTCGGACACCTTAAAAGAAAGTGGAATCCATCAATGGCTCCTTATATCTTTATGGAACGTAATGGTATTCATATCATCGATCTCCATAAAACTGTTGCTAAAATAGATGAAGCTGCTGAAGCTTTAAAACAAATTGCAAAATCAGGTAAGAAAATCCTGTTCGTTGCTACTAAGAAACAAGCAAAGCAAGTTGTAGCTGACAAAGCTGCTGCTGTAAATATGCCTTATGTAATCGAGCGTTGGCCGGGTGGTATGTTGACTAACTTCCCTACAATCCGTAAGGCTATCAAGAAAATGGCTACTATCGATAAATTAACTAACGATGGTACATATTCTAACCTTTCTAAAAGAGAAGTTCTTCAAATTTCTCGTCAACGTGCTAAATTGGAAAAGAATCTTGGTTCAATCGCTGATTTAACTCGTCTTCCTTCTGCACTTTTCGTAATAGACGTTATGAAAGAAAATATTGCAGTTCGTGAAGCAAACCGTTTGGGTATACCTGTATTTGCAATCGTAGATACAAACTCTGACCCTTCAAACATTGATTTCGTAATCCCTGCTAATGACGATGCAACTAAATCTGTAGAAGTAATTCTTGATGCATGTTGTGCTGCTATGGCAGAAGGACTTGAAGAAAGAAAAGCTGAAAAAGTAGATATGGAAGCTGCAGGAGAAAATGCTCCTAAGTCGGCTGGTAAGAAAAAAACTACTAAGGCTCGCATGGATAAGGCAGAAGAAGCTGCAATAAACGCTGCTAAAGCTGCTGCTTTCTTGAAAGACGAAGAAGCTTAATATACTATAGTTGAGAGTTGAGAGTTGAAAGTTGAGAGTTACATTGTGCAATTCTCAACTCTCTGGTCTCGGCTCTCAATTGCTTTTAAGACAATATTATTAACACTAAAAATAAGAAAATATTATGGCTGTAACTATGGCTGAAATTACCAAGCTTCGCAAACTTAGCGGTGCTGGTATGATGGACTGTAAAAATGCTTTAACAGAAGCTGAAGGTGATATCGATAAAGCAATGGAAATCATTCGTAAGAAAGGACAGGCAGTTGCTGCAAAACGTTCGGATCGTGATGCTGCTGAAGGCTGTGTTGTTGCTAAGACTACAGGTGATTTTGCTGCGGTGATAGCTTTGAAATGTGAAACTGACTTCGTTGCTAAAAATGAAGATTTCGTTGCTCTTGCAAAAGCTATTCTTGATGCTGCTGTTGAAAATAAATGTAAGACTATTGAAGAAGTGAAAGCTTTGCCAATGGGGAATGCAACAGTTGCTGATGCTGTAACAGATCGTAGTGGTATTACAGGTGAAAAGATGGAATTAGATGGATATATGTTTGTAGAAGGTCCTGCAACTGCTATCTATAACCACCAAAACAAAAACAGCCTTTGTACTATCGTAGCATTCAACAAGGCAGTTGATTCTGCTATCTCTCACGAAGTAGCTATGCAGATTGCTGCTATGAATCCTATCGCTGTTGATGAAGCTGGTGTTCCTGAATCTGTAAAAGAGGCAGAAATACAGGTTGCTATCGATAAAACTAAAGCTGAACAGGTACAGAAAGCTGTTGAAGCTGCTTTGAAGAAAGCTGGTTTCAATCTTTATATTGCTGAAAACGAAGAGCACCTTAATGAAGGTATCATGAAGGGTAGCATTACTGAAGCTCAGGCTGAAGAAATTCGTCAGCTTAAGGCTAAGGTTGCAGAAGAAAAAGCTGCTAACTTACCTGAACAAATGATCGAAAATATTGCTAAGGGTCGTCTTGCTAAATTCTTCAAAGAAGTTTGCTTGTTGAACCAGGAAGATATTATGGATCCTAAAAAGACTGTAAGAGAAGTTTTGAAAGAAGCAGATCCAGAACTACAGATTGTTGCTTTCAAACGCTTTACTTTGCGTGCTGAATAATAATATTCTATATATATAAATAAAGAGACGTATACTTGTAAAGTTGCGTCTCTTTATTTATTGGAACTATCTTATTATTGAGAAACACTGAATATCCATTATCTTTCCATCAAACCGTTTCTCTGCTTGGCGTATACATCCCTCGTATTCAAAGCCGCATTTCTCAATAACTCTTCTTGAGCGTGCATTGGTTGTATAGCATGAACATGAGATTACATTTACAGGTATTTCGTTAAAGGCAGCATTTATGACTGCTTTTGCAGCTTCTGTCATAATGCCTTTTCCCCAATAAGGTTCTCCTATTGCGTATCCTAACATCAATGCTTCCGGATTATCTCTTCTTGGGTCTTTTATAAGACCGATGGTGCCTATTAATTTCTTCGTCTCTTTAAGGACTATCCCGAAAATATTGTCTTGACCGATAAATAGTTGTTCCATTATGGTGCGTGTCTCTTCTATAGATGTATGAGGAGACCATCCTGCCGCCGGTCCTACATTCTGATTTTGAGAGTATTCAAAAATGTCATCAGCATCATCTATAGTAATGTGACGAAGTATTAATCGGGTAGTTTCAATCTCTTTCATGTCTAAGACTATTTAGTCTGAGTGTAGCCTTCTGCCTTAAGAATGTCGATTATTCTTTGCTTGAATTCACCCTGTATTATTATCTCGGCTTCTTTGGCCGATCCGCCTACACCGCATTTAGTCTTGAGCATTTTTCCAAGCTCCTTAAGATCGTCATCGCTGCCTATGAAGCCTTTAATTAAAGTAACAGTCTTGCCTCCTCTGTTCTTCTTTTCTATACTAACTCTTAGCTTTTGTTGATTCTTTGCCAAAGTATCTACATCTTCATCTTCGGAAGACTCATATCTGTAATTGGGATTAGTGGAATATACCACATTTAATCGCTCTTTCCAATCATTATTCTTCATATTTCAATAAATAGTTTACTATTCAAATATAGTATATTTTTTTATACTCTTCTGGTTGTCGTTGGAAATAAAAGTGTATTTTTGCATATTACCTAATGAAAAAATTCCTTTAAAAATGGATGTAACGATGCAAAAAATATCAGATAAAGTGCCGGAACCTACTTTGCGACGATTACCATGGTATCTTTCGAATGTTAAGCTTATGAAAGAGAAAGGAGAAACTTATGTTTCATCTACTCAGATTTCAAAACAGACTAACATTGATGCATCGCAAGTGGCGAAAGATCTATCTTATATGAATATAACAGGTCGTACAAGGGTAGGTTATGAAATAGATGCTCTTATTGATGGTTTGGAAAGATTTTTGGGATTTACAGAGATGCATAAAGCATATCTTTTTGGAGTAGGTAGCTTGGGAGGAGCTTTGCTGCGTGATTCGGGACTACATCATTTTGGACTTGAGATAGTAGGGGCATTCGATATTAATCCTAATATTGTAGGTACTTCTATAAATGGAATTGAAATTTATCATTCCGATGATTTTGAAAAGATGATGAAAAAGGGAGATGTTAATATCGGAGTTTTGACGGTTCCTATCAATATCGCTCAGGTTATTACAGACAAGATGGTATCGGCCGGAATAAAGGCCGTATGGAATTTTACTCCTTTCAGAATAAGAGTACCGGAAAATATTGTAGTGCAGAATACCTCTTTATATGCTCATTTAGCGGTAATGTTTAATCGTCTTAACTTAAACGAAGAATAATTATATGAAGATAATAGCTGTAGGAATGAATTATCCGGCTCATTGTAAGGAATTGCATTCTAATGAACCTATTCCTGAACAACCGGTAATATTTATGAAACCCGATTCGGCCCTATTGAAGGATGGGAAACCTTTCTTTATTCCCGATTTTTCATCTCAGATTGAATACGAAACAGAATTGGTAGTACGCATTAACCGATTAGGTAAGAATATTTCTACACGTTTTGCTAGTCGGTATTATGATGCGGTGACTGTAGGAATAGATTTTACTGCGCGTGATATGCAGAATAAGCTTAGGGCAGAAGGCAAACCATGGGAACTATGCAAGGGTTTTGATAACTCTGCTGTAGTAGGAGAGTTTGTATCAATAGACAAGATTAATGATATACAGAATTTGAAATTTCATCTTGATATAAATGGAAATACTGTACAGACAGGAAATAGTGCCGACATGATTTTCAAAATAGATGAAATAATAGCTTTTGTAAGCCGTTTTTATACTCTTAAGATAGGAGATCTTTTATATACAGGTACACCGGTAGGAGTAGGAAAGGTAAATGTTGATGATCATTTGGAAGGGTATTTGCTTGAAGAAAAAGTTTTGGATTTCTATATAAGATGAAAATAAGAGTAGGATTTGGATTTGATGTTCATAAACTTGTTAAAGGACGTGAACTTTGGCTGGGAGGAATAAAGCTGGACCATGAAATGGGGCTACTGGGCCACTCGGATGCCGATGTGCTTATTCATGCAATATGTGATGCATTGCTAGGAGCTGCTAATCTTCGTGATATAGGATATCATTTTCCTGATACGGCAAATGAATTTGAAAATATCGATAGTAAGATTCTTCTTTCAAAATGCAGTTCTTTATTGTTCGAAAAGGGATACACTATAGGCAATATTGATGCTACTGTATGTGCCGAAAGGCCTAAGTTGAAGACTCATATACCTTATATGAAAGAAGTACTGGCAGAAGTACTGGGAATTGATATAGACGATATATCGATAAAGGCTACCACTACCGAAAAACTTGGATTTACGGGTCGTGAGGAGGGGATATCGGCTTATGCTACCGTTCTTATTCAGAAATAAGATGGTTATGAAAGAATTAGATTCTATGAGCTGATTGATATAGTTATTTACTATATATAAATACCTGTTTTATTATACATAAATATAATTGTATAATAAAACAGATATTTACATTTTATAGACTTCTTTTATAAGCTTGTACTGATCTTACATTAAATGGTTACAGCATTAATCCTACTGATAATAATATTCCAAATAGTATAATGTTTCGTGAAGTTTCTCCTAGTATAAGATTAAGCTCCTTTCCTTTGCTTATTCTTTTCATTTTCTTCCAGGTAAAGTAATGAGGTATTATATATAAAGATGGTAATATAAAAGCCCAAATATAACCTTCAAAAGCTATAATACTACATAAAATTATAGCTATTATTCCGGTATATAGATATAGTTTTTCTCCTACTTCTTTTCCAAACTTTACTATTATGGTTTTTTTTCCACTTAATGAGTCTTGTTCTATATCGCGATAGTTATTTACTATAAGAAGTGTATCTATAATAAGTCCACACGCTAATGAGGTAATAGTAACATTCATATTCCAATCATGACACATTACATAATAGGTACATCCTACAGGAATGAATCCGAAAAATATAATCACCAATATGTCTCCCCATCCATTATAAGCAAGTGGATATGGTCCTGCTGTATATAGAAAAGCAAAGATTAAACATAGAATTCCTATAGGAATCATCTCTAGCCCTCCGTAAAATAGTAGCAAAACACCTGTAAGTGCAGCACACATTGTAATGAATGCTATTCCTCTTTTCATGGCATATATTGTAATCCATCCCTGGGCACATGCTCTTTTCGGACCTAATCTGTCTGCTCGGTCACTTCCTTTTACGAAATCAAAAAGATCGTTTATTAAGTTTGCATCAATTTGCATTAAGAATGCAAAAATAAAACATAGCAATGCTGCAGGAAATATAAAATTGTTCGATTGTATTGCCAGAGCACATCCTAGCATTACTGGAGTGGCAGCGCCCGTAAGGGTCTTTGGACGAAAGGCTAGAAGCCAAGCTTTAATAGAGTTTGTTTTAATATTGGCCATTGTTTTTATAATCTTGCTACAAAGATAAATCAAATAGCTATATAAGTAAATTCTTTTATCTTCTCATTAATTATAAAATTGATTATATATTTGTTTAAAAATAGAAGGAATGAAAATTATATATGTATTGTCGTGCATTACGGCCACACTAATTATGACTTCGTGTGCCACTGCATCTCTTACTAAATATAAGGCAGTGGGGAGAGTGAAAAAATATGAATTTCACAGTTATGATATTCCTGCAGAGTTTGATGGCTTTAAGATTGTTTTTGCATCGGATTTTCATTATGAAAGTAAGTTTACTCATAAAAGACTTTTGAACTCAATAAAACTGTTTAATTCTCTTCATCCGGATGTGCTGTTGCTTGGTGGTGATTATCCTGGAATTAACCCTGGAAGTATGGACACTTTATTTAGTGAGTTAAGTAAAATAAAGAGTGAATATGGAATTTATGCGGTAATGGGTAATCATGATACAGGGAAATATTATAAACCAATTATTGATGCCATGCACAAATATGGTATTTCTATAATGCAAGATAATGGATATTCTTTGATTAAGGATTCATCAAGAATAATTATAACAGGTGTGAAGGATTCATTTGATAAATCTATATCTGCCATATCTCCATCGCAATTATTTCCTAAGGAAGACTTTGTTATTATGGTAACTCATTCGCCCGATTATGTAGAAGATAAAGATGTATCAAATGCAAATCTTGTACTTGCAGGCCATACTCATGGGGGACAGATTAGTATGTTTAAGAAAATAAGTCCTATAAGTCATTCAAAGTATGGTAGCCGATTTCTTACCGGTTTTAAACAGAACAGTAAAGGTACTCCTATTATAATAACAAATGGTATAGGAACATCACGTAAGAATATTCGTTTGTTTACTCCAAGTGAGATAGTATTGATAACTTTAAGAAGAGAAACTAAATAATATATATAATCTAAGTTTCTGTCGAGTCGATTGAAAGGCTCAATATTTTTTGAAATTATATTATAAGTAATTTAATGTATAAAATGCGTGTGAATGATATGTGAATATCTTTATAGGAATGTTCACGTATAAGTATGTGATTTATAGGTAGTTGGAATTGTGAACGTTGTGATATTAGGTTTTAATAAAGTGGAGATAGTATATAATGAAGTATTAATATTGTTTTAAACAATGAGATATTAATGCCTTTCTCTTATTAATTTGGTGTGATGCATAAAGAAATAATGGATAAGAATTTTGGTATTATAAATGTAGAAAAGCAAAATAGTTCAGAATATATGCTATATATAAAATAAAAAAGAGCAGTATTCATTTTACTGAATCCGCCCACGTCTGTAAGAACCCCCCTCTTCTTTGGGGTTCTTTGCATCTTTCTCGTCGTTGTGTTACCCTCTTACTTTTGTACCTTAAATTTTACTTAATACCTATAAAACTAATTTCCTGAAAACTTACTTTTTTTACCCTAAATCTTAATACCTAATTAAAATATCCTTTTGAAAACTAATCTTTTTATTACCTTAAAATTAATACCTCGTTAAATTTTACCTTATTACTTAATACCTTAATTTTTTCTTTAACTAAATTAGTAGTTTCACAACCACAGTGCAAATATATAGCTTTTCTGAATATATGCAATATTTAATATGCTTAAAAACATATAAAACCTTATTTTCTTGATATATATCATGAAAATAAGGTTTTATGATATTGCTCACCGTTATCGCACACGGATGATGCGTTGGTTGGAACTGCCTCTATATTCTAGTGTAGGATTTGCAAGGCTGCTTATAAATGGACCTTCTACTAATACATTTACATACTCTATTGCAGAAATTAACATATTATCGGCTTTTATCTGCTCAAAAGTATATCCTGTATAGCACCAAATCTCCTTTTTTGTTAATTTCTTTATTATCCCAGATACTTTTCGGAACTCTTCAGGATTGAAAAGAGGATCACCTCCACTAAACGTTATTCCATCAAGAAGTGGATTTGAGTTTATTTCTTTAATTATTTCGGCTATCTTCTCATCAGTTAAAGGATTACCTGCTTTCTCGTTCCATGATTCTGGATTATGACATCCCTTGCAGCAGTGACGACATCCGGCCAAATAAATGGAATATCGGATGCCTTCACCGTCAACAATTGTTTCTGGGTATATATATAAATAGTTCAGCATTTATATCATGCATGTTTTACTCTATCATGTTCTTCTGCTCTTTTTGCTGAGTTCCAACTTGATAGATCTCCGGTAAGATAACCTGTAATACGACGCATTCTCAGTATATTGTCACTGTTGCAAACCGGACATCGATTGTATATTACTCCTTTATAGCCACATGCATTGCAATTGTCTATCGGATGGTTTATAGAGCCATATCCTATTCCATTTTCATACATAGCATTTACAACCTTTACGATAGCCTTTATATTCTTCTGGGCTTCACCGTCAAGTTCTACATAAGTAATGTGGCCGCCAAGTGTGATAGCATGGAAAGGAGCTTCTTTCTTTATCTTTTCTATTATAGAAATAGGCTCTTTTACATCAACATGAAAAGAGTTTATGTAATAATCTCTGTCGGTTACTCCTTCTATGACCCCATACTTTTTTCGGTCTATCTTCGTGAATCTTCCCGATAATCCTTCGGCTGGCGTTGCCAGTACTGAAAAATTTAGCTGATATTTTTCTTTATACTCTTTGGCTACCTTGTTCATTTCACAAACTGCATCATATAGGGTATTCCATGATTTTAATGAATTGCCGTGTCCTTTGCCATAAAGAGCCACCATTGCATTGTGTCCTCCAATAAATCCAATGCCAAGAGTACCTTGGCGCAATACGTCGCCCACCTGATCATTAGGTTGTAGCTCATTGCCGCCTTTCCATACATTATTTCCCATCATGAATGGAAATTGTCGTGCAAGTGCAGTACGCTGATATTGATAACGACTATATAGCTGATCGCCTATAAGAGTTGCCATTTTACGTACACTTTTAATGAAAAGTTCCTTGGCTTTTAATTCTATAGCATCATGGTTACTTGAATCCACCAAACTTTCAGCTATGAAACGGGCTTCTATAGCCAATCTGGGTAAATTCATTGTAGTAAACGATAAGTTACCGCGTCCTAAAGAGGTCTTTTCTCCGGCTATATTTTCATAAACACGAGTACGGCATCCCATCGTAGCCAGTTCGTATTTATATCTTTCCGGATCATTAATATTCCACTTGTCGTTCTGATTATATTCAGTATCAAGGAACATGAAGTTAGGAAACAGGGCTTTGGCAGTTGTTTGGCATGCTTTAAGGAAAAGATCAAAATTAGGAACCGAAAACTCCATATTTCCGTTCAATGCATCTTCCATATTGCTTATAGCCTTCTCATAATCTTGTATAGAATATGATACTCCATTCTTTACCTTGAATATCTGTATTGGGAATACTGGTACTTCTCCTCTTGCACCAAGTCCTTCTATGGTAGTTTTCAATAACTCTTCGATTACCATTCTACCTTCGGCCGAGGTGTCTGTCCCATAATTTATAGAGCTAAACACTACTTGATTACCTCCTCTTGAGTGCATTGTGTTAAGATTGTGTATGAAACCCTCCATTGCTTGGTGAGTATCACGACGAGTCTGTTCGTTTGCCTTTGTTATGATATGCGACAAATCTTCATATTCAATCTCTATATCCGATTTTTTGAACTCGGTTGTGAGTTTCTTGATTTCTTCTTTCGATGGTAGTACGGAGGAAATATTATTCCTTATAATTGCTTTTATTTTTTCTTTTTCGATAGTAATTTTATTCATTTCAAGATAGAAAGCTGTCATTGAAGCTAAATGCTTGTAGAAGGATTTCAATACTCCTCTAGCCATAAAAAAATCGAAAGCAGGAATAGCCTGACCACCATGCTGCTCATTCTGATTAGTCTGGAATATTATAGTTGCAAGAGTTGCATAACTTTGTATTGACTGAGGAGTACGGATACTGCCGTTCTTGGTACGAAAACCACGCTCGAAAAGATCGTTAAGGTCGTACTGAATACATGTAGTAGTCTTGGTAGGATAGTAATCCAGGTCATGTATATGTATATCTCCTAATTGATGAGGTTCGGAGAAACGTGCAGGCAAAAGATATTTATAAGTATAATCTTTTGTTACCTCTGATGCAAAAGTCATCATCTGTCCTGCAGGAGTGTGACTGGACATATTTGCATTGCTTAGATTCACGTCATTGGTATCTATAGCAACTATGCCATCCATTATCTGTTTCATATGAGTTTTGCGTTCGCGTTCGCTGTTTCTCCATTCACGGTAAATAATATATTTCTTTGCAACTTCGGGACACTCTTTCATGAGTTCCTTTTCTACAAGGTCTTGAATTTCCTCTACTGTAACAGTTTCGGACGCAAAATTGTTAATTACCTTCATGGTAATGTCAGCAATAGTTTTATCCTCATTTTCATGGCCCGATGCCTGAAAAGCTTTGCTTATTGCATTTTTGATTTTACTAATTGAGAAGTCTTCCCGCTTCCCATCGCGCTTGATGATACAAATTTCAGCGTAATTCATTTTTTTCTAAATTTTTAATTAATAAATAAGAACGATTCTTATCCATTACAGGCAGGTATTCTGACTTATCTCTCCCCATTTATAGCACCTTCCCGTCTTGAAGACAGTGGTTTAGCTACGGTTCATTGAGAATTACAGCAGCGGGTACTGTCAATGAATTTCACATTATTCCCTTTTGAAAATAGATAACTTTACCTTTCTGGATTGTACAAAGATACTCCATTTTGGAAAACATATCATTTAAAAAAAGAAAAAGAATTATCTAAAAAATAAAATTAACTTACAAATGAGAGTTGGAGATATTATTGTTAAATAATAATTTTAATGACGATTCATTTTATAACTAATAGTAAATTATTAATTAATAGCTTGTTAGTTTATTTTAAAATATTATTTTTGCAAAAATTAAGATTTATAAATTATGTGTAAAATCAGAAATCATAGTTTCAGGTTAGGAACAGCTCATAAAATTATTTATTCAGTATTATCATTATCGATTACGTTTATACTTTTAGGATGTGTAGACAAGGCTGATTATAGTTTTAATTATGATTATGTAAAGGAACTTTACGATAAAACATTTCCTGTAAATGATATTGATCCGTTGCAAGATTGGAAAACCACTTCTTTGATAACTCTTAATGTAGAGGTATATGAAGATGCATTAGAAACTTACAAGATAAAAGTTTATGATGAGTGTCCATATGCAGATGACTTCAATTCTTCATTATTAGCTACAGGAACTGTAGAAAATGGTTCTTCACTTAAGCTACAATTTGACTGTCCTTTGATTACGGATACCTTGTGGGTAGTAAAAGTTGATAATAAAAACAGAAGAACTGCAAAAATAATAGGAAAGTCAGAAGATAATATAAATGTAATATTTGGTAATAATAATAGGTCTCGTGCTTATACTGAAAATACATCAGGTTGTATTATAACGCCTAAAGAATGTCCGTATACAGAGAGTGAAATAAATAACATGTTGTCTAAGGCGACTGAAATTGAGTCGAATAAGGCTTTTGGAGTAAACTATGGTACTATTAATGGATTAGGATTCTATAAACTAACAAAGAATGGAGAAGCTTTTAGATTTGTGTATAATGGCAGTACAACTAAAAATATTCTTATTGTAAATACAGAGGTTAAGGCTTACAAAGGATTATTTCAAAGTAATGGAGGAAATCTTACTATTATAGTTGGGAAAGGGGGCAAAATTACCGATAGTGACTTGTATTTAACTAATGGCACGAATCTTTGTATAATGCCAGGAGGAAGTATTGTGGGTGCTAAAAATAATATAACATTAACAAATGCTTCGGAAGGTAAATTAAATTATAATGGAGGAAGTATTAATGCCAATGAACTGAATATGTTCTCATCTGATGGAACTTTATATAATGCAGGAAATATAAATGTAGCAAAATACACCGCTTCAAATTCAGGAAGTACGCTAATCAATATGCAAAACTTTGAGACTGAAAATCTTAATACGGTAAATTCAAATTTAGAAAATGGATGTTTGTTTAAGGTAACTAATGATTGTTCTTTTACCAATATAGTAATAGGAAATGGAGGGGCTATAGAATGTGGTACGTTAAACAAGTCACAATGGGGAGAAATGAAGATCAAAATAGGACATAATGCCATGATTAACTGCAAGGGAGAAATGAATGCAGAATTAAAAATTGACGGTCCCACAAATGGAGACTGTTTAATTAAGGCAAATTCAGTTATATCCAATATATTTATTAATAGTTTTAAGTATTATGCTAAAAATGTTACATTCGAAATAAATGAATTTCTCTCCGGAATAATAACATTAAGTAAGATATGTAAGAATACAAGTTCTATAAGTTATTTTGGAGAATCGAATATATATATTCCTGCAGGTGAATGTACTGGAGATGGTAATAATCCTAATGACTCGGGTGGGGATAATGATAACGAGAAATCTCTTACATATACTTATTGTTATGAGGATTACTATCCTACACCAGGGGATTATGACTTTAATGATATTGTTATGGATGCTTCATACGAACTCACGAAATCGAAAAATATGGTTACTAAATTGAAAATGAATATTCAACTTACTGCTGTTGGAGCTACATATCAAATAGGTGGAGCATTGCAATTAGTAAACTTGAATAAAGACAATATTGATAATGTTAAGGTAACTGGAGGAAATCTTTCGGTTGGAAATATATTTAATGATATTAATGATGAAACTGCTAATAATGTGTATGCTATAATACCTTTATTTAACGATGCTCACTATTTGATTTCCGGTCAGAGTTCTCTTCGTTATATGTACAATACAGCAGTAGGACATGAAGGATATAAAGATGCTACTCCAAAGGCTATAACTGTTGAGGTAACCTTTAAGAATCCTGTTAGTAATGTGACTCTTGATAATATTGACCTTTTTATAGCCAGGCTTCTACAAAATGGAGGATATTATGAAGGACAGAAGGATAAAACGCGAATAGAGGTTCATTTAAGGGAATTTTGGGAAAACCGTACTTATAAGGGAGTAAACTTTGCTAATAATGAGGCTGCTGCCGGTAATCGTACATGGGCTATATGTGTACCCGACTTTAAATATCCTTACGAAACTATACCTATATATAGAATAGAAGGTACTTCTGCGGGTTCGAGTGTTGAGTGTGCTTATCCTAAATTTCAGATATGGGCTTCGGATAGGACTCAGGCTGTTGACTGGTATAAGTATCCTAATGCTAATTCTACTTATCGATAATAATTAATTGAATAGAATAGAAAGAATCAGGATTTATCTCTTATTTTTTGGATAAATCCTGATTCTTTTATTTTTTATATATTACCAATAAACGTCTTTTATTTTTTTACTTTATGAGTCTATTTAAATACTATAGTTCTAAATAAACCCTTATTGCTCTATGCGTTTTAGTCCCATCTGTTCAGCCTTCTTTAGCATGAATTCAAATGCTGCATTATGCTCGTTTGGTATAATACCATCAAGAATAGCATCTTTTATAGAGCTTTTCAGTCTTCCTATCTCATTACATGGCTTAAGATTGAAGTAGCCCATAATCTCTTCTCCATTTACCGGAGGTTGGAAATTTCTTATACGGTCTTTCTCTTCTAAATCTTTCAGTTTTTGACGAACCAACTTGAAATTATCCAGAAATTTCTGTTTCCTTACCTCATTTTTTGATGTAATATCAGCCTCACAAAGCATCATCAAGTCATCTATGTCATCGCCAGCTTCAAAAAGTAATCTTCTTACTGCCGAGTCTGTTACAATTTCATTAGATATAACTATAGGACGCATATGTAAACTCACAAGTTTCTGTACATATTTCAGTTTATCATTCATAGGAAGTTTCATTCTGCGAAATATATCTGGAATCATCTTCTCACCTATAAAATTATGGTTATGAAAAGTCCATCCAGCCTTAGGCTCCCAGCGCTTGGTGCGTGGCTTGCCAATATCGTGGAGTAATGTTGCCCATCTTAACCATAAGTTGTCAGTCTTCTTGGCGATATTGTCCAATACTTCAAGCGTATGATAGAAATTGTCCTTATGAGCTCTACCATTTCTTGTCTCAGTACCTTGAAGTTCTACGAACTCAGGAAAAATAAGAGACAATAACCCACAACGATCCAAGTCAATGAATCCTCTTGAAGGAATAGGAGAGAGCATTATTTTGTTGAGCTCATCGGCTATCCTTTCTTTAGATATTATATTTATTCTTTCGCGATTTCTTTCCAACGCAAGAAAAGTTTCATCGTCTATGTAAAAGTTAAGTTGAGTGGCAAACCTTATACATCTCATCATACGTAAAGGATCATCACTGAATGTAATGTCGGGATCAAGAGGAGTACGTATTGTACGCTCTTTTAAATCATCAATGCCGTTAAATGGATCTATCAGTTGGCCAAATCGTGCCGAATTCATGCATACCGCCATAGCATTTATAGTAAAGTCGCGTCTGTTCTGATCATCTTTCAGAGTTCCATTTTCTACTACCGGCTTGCGGCTGTCATAGCTGTAAGACTCTTTTCTTGCTCCTACAAACTCAACTTCTGTATCATGATATTTAACCTGTGCGGTTCCGAAGTTCTTGAACACACTTATGAATGCCCCTTTTCCAAGTTTCTCGGCAAAGGCTTCGGCCATCTTAATTCCGCTTCCAACTACAACGATATCAATATCTTTTGATGGTCTTTTAAGAAATATATCGCGTACATATCCTCCTACCACATAACATTCCAGATTATGTTCATCTGCTGTCTGTGAAATGAGTTTAAATATCTTATTATTAAAATGTTCTTTTAATTCCATAATCATTATAAAGAGTTGCAAAATTACTAAATTTTGCGCATGTGTTAATTGTTTATTATAAATTATTGTACTTTTGCTTCATTAATAAACGCATAAAGGCAGATGAAGAAGATAGGATTAATATGCATTTTAACTACTGCATTACTTACTGCATGTAACAATAATGGTGAAAAGGAGGCTGTTTTGCATTTGAAGAAAGCAAAATTAGAACTAGCGAATGGGAATTACAATGAGGCAAAGCTTCAAATTGATTCTATTAGAAATCTCTATCCTAAAGCATTCGAAGCACGTAAGGAAGCTATAAAAGTAATGCAACAGATAGATTTGAAGGAACAGCAGAAAAGCTTGGTGTATCTTGACAGTATGCTTGTTGTAAAAGAGGCGAAATTGGATTCAATAAAAGGAAAATTTGTACTCGAAAAAGATACCGCTTATCAGGAAGTAGGAAACTATTTCTATCCATCGCAAACTGTTGAAAAAAATAGTGGACGCTCTTTTCTGCGTGCACAAGTAAACGAAATAGGGGATATGTCTCTCACATCTATATACTGTGCAGGAGGCAATATACATCATACATCTATAAAGGTAATAAACGGTGATATATATGCCGAAACACTTCCTACAAGAGATAGCTATGAGACAAATGATTTGGGACGTCCTATTGAGAAGGCTGACTACAAGATCTCGGAAGACGGTGGAGTGACCGCTTTTGTTGTATCTAACCGAGATAGTAATATTAAGTTGCAGTTTATAGGTGATAAGACTTATACTACGATAATGCCTAAAAGTGATAGAGATGCCATAACCGAAATTAGTGAACTTGCAAAATTACTTAGTTCTATAGCACAGATAAGGACAGAAAAGAAAGAGGCTAACCTTAAAATTGAATTTGTTAAGAGAAAAATGCAGGAAGATAACAAGTAATTTATCTTATTGGCATACTGAAGAATATTTATCGGCTAGCAGAAATAGGTTTGTCGTCTAGCCGATAAAATAAAAATGCTCTTAAATATTTTCAATATTTATTGTTATAGCCTTTTAAGAGCTATTTTTATAACTTTTTCTACAGAAGCATCGGGATTTTCCTTAAGGATTGCTGCTACTACTTTCTGTGAAGGAGTTTGCGTAAATCCAAGCATTGTAAGAGCTGATATTGCTTCATCATGTACTTCATTCTGCATAGCAAAGATTTCTGAATTTACAGTCTCATTACCAGATACCGCAATCTTGTCCTTCAAATCTACAATTATTCTTTGTGCAGTCTTAAGTCCTATACCTTTAACAGTTTTAAGAAGCTTGTCATTTCCCGAGCTTATAACGCTACATAGCTCGGCAGGCGATAGAGCCGACAATATCATTCTAGCGGTATTCCCACCTATACCCGAAACGCTGATTAACAGAAGGAAAAGTTCACGTTCTTGCTTGCTCGAGAATCCATAAAGTACATATGCGTCTTCTCTTATTGATTCGTAAATGAATAGTTTGGTACTAGTTTTATTCTGTATAACCGAATAGGTATTAAGCGAGATATTTATTCCATATCCTATGCCGTTACAATCTATAACTGCTATTGCAGGAGTAAGTTCCTCAAGAGTCCCTTTAATGTATTCTATCATCTGTTTAATATTGAGAAATTATAATTAAATACAAATTTAAACTATCTGACTTATAAATTGTAAGTTGAGGGCATTATTTTTAAATTATTAGATGTTTATTGGCTTGTTAATAAAGAGTATTGATTATTTTTGTCACCAAATAGAGTAAATTTAAAACCCAACAGAAAATGAAAAAGATTAGAGCGGCCGTAGTTGGATACGGTAACATTGGTAAGTATGTATTGGAGGCTCTTGAAGCAGCTCCCGACTTTGAAATAGCTGGAATCGTTCGTCGTAATGGCGCTGACAATAAACCTGCAGAACTTGCTTCTTATGAAGTAGTAAAAGACATAAAGGAACTTAATGATGTAGATGTTGCTATTCTTGCAACTCCTACTCGCAGCGTAGAAAAATATGCAAAGGAAATTCTTGCTTTAGGCATAAATACTGTAGATAGTTTTGATATTCATACACAGATTACATCATTACGCCGTTCACTTAATGAAGCTGCAGTTGCAGGAAATGCTGTTTCTATAATAGCAGCAGGTTGGGATCCGGGAAGTGATTCTGTAGTACGTTCATTACTTCAGGCTATCGCACCTAAGGGAGTAAGTTATACAAACTTTGGTCCTGGAATGAGTATGGGGCATACTGTAGCAGTTAAAGCGGTTCCTGGAGTTAAAGCTGCTCTTTCAATGACAATCCCAACTGGTACAGGCATCCATCGCCGTATGGTTTACATTGAAGTAGAAGATGGCTATAAGTTTGAAGAAGTAGCTTCTGCTATTAAGTCAGATGCGTACTTTGTAAACGATGAAACTCATGTAAATCAGGTTCCTTGCGTAGACGAACTTCTTGATATGGGTCATGGGGTAAACCTTACCCGTAAAGGAGTATCTGGTAAGACTCAGAATCAATTATTTGAGTTTAATATGAAGATTAACAATCCAGCATTGACTGGTCAGGTACTTGTTTGTGTAGCGCGTGCTTCAATGAGACAGAAACCAGGTTGCTATACAATGATCGAAGTTCCTGTTATTGATCTTCTTGAAGGAGATCGCGAAGAACTTATCGCTCACTTGGTATAATATATGTAATAAGTTATATATAATAAAAGGAATCTCTTCTTTGATTTATTTCAGAGAAGAGATTTTTTTATTTCCTTTGCGTCAATATAATATAATAAAAAGAGAGAGCATGATAGCAAGTATAGTTTGGGATATGGATCCTGTGTTGTTAAAACTTGGAAGTATTGAACTTCGTTGGTATGGTTTAATGTGGGGGCTTGGCTTTATACTAGCTTACGAAATGGTAAGCCGTTTATTTAAAAAAGAAAAATATCCAGATAATTGGGCCGACAAGCTTTTCATTTACTGTATAGTTAGTACGGTGATTGGTGCACGTTTAGGTCACTGTTTGTTTTATGAATGGGATTATTATAGTGTAAATCCTGTTGAAATATTCAAGATATGGCATGGTGGTTTGGCTAGTCATGGAGGAGTGTTTGCAATTATTCTGGCTTTGATATGGTATTCAAAAAAGGTGACAAAAAAAAGTGTATGGTGGCTTTTCGATAGAATGATTCCGGCAGTGGCTGTAGTATGCTTCTGCATTCGTTTTGGAAATCTTATGAACTCAGAGATATTTGGTTATCCTACATCTATGCCTTGGGGTTTTGAATTTGTACGTTCGCGCGAATGGCAGCATTTGTATCCTGGCTTAGCTTGTCATCCTACTCAAGTTTATGAAATGATATATTGTGCTTTAGCTTTCATTGTTTCCTGGTTGATGTACAACAAGTTTCATCTTCAAGATCGCGTAGGCCTTATTACTGGAGTAAGTCTTCTTATCTTTTTTGGATCACGCTTTGTATTAGAATTTATGAAGAATCCTCAGGTAGCTTCAGAAAGCTCTATGATGCTAAATATTGGTCAGTTATTGAGCCTTCCATTAATTTTACTTGGAACATATCTTATTTACTCAAGTCGTATTAAGAGTGAAAAAATATAATGATATGTATAAGTGTAAAGTGTTGATGGCGTTTTTTATTTAAAATTAATTATAGTAAAAAATATTATATATCTTTGCATAAGTATAATAAAAAAGAAGTAATATGAAAAAGTTGTTTTCGTTTGTACTAATATGTGGAGCTCTTACTAGTTGTTCCAATCATGATGCTTTGTATGATCCATCAATTCTACAAGAAGCAGCAAAAGAGAACTTTCCAGTAAAGAATATTGATCCTAATCAGGATTGGAATATGGCAACTGTAAAAACAGTAAAACTGACAATACAGCAGAAAGTAGGCGAGAATTATACTGTGAAAGTATATAACTTGAATCCATTCAATGTTAATTCTAATGCTCGTATTCTTGCATTAAAAGAGAATGTGCCAAACGGAACGAATATATCACTTTCTTTTGACTGTTCAGTTGGATTGAATTGTGTATATGTAGTATTTGAAGATAAAAACGGTGGCTATACAATGCAACCATATGATTTAAATACTACTTCAAGATTTGCATCAAGAAGTAATTTGTCGTCTCGGACTATAACGATTCCTTCTACCACTCCAATTAAAACTCCCTCATTGCCCGATAAAATAACAGATGAAATTAATAATTTACCTGAATGGACCGGTTATGCAGCATCGGGAAGCTATATAATGTCTAAGGATGGTAATATAAATTTAGGTGGTACTGGTAATTTATATGTAAAAGGTAAGGTAACATTAACTTATTCATACCTTAATTCTGGTGCTAATCTAATAATCCTTCCTGGTGCAGAAGTGACATTAACTAGTGAACTTAGGACTGGTGCTGGTAGTATATCGATATGCAAAGGTGCAACGCTTATTGCACCTCATAATATTTTTATTGAATATCAAAAGTTACTATATAATTTAGGTACTATAGAGACTACTAATCTAACTACCAATGGAGGTTATTTTGTAAATGGTGAAGGTGGAAAAGTTAAGGTAACTAATCAGATACATTTATCTTCAGGTAATTCTGTTCTTGAAAATTATAGCTCTATAAATGTAGAGGATTTCAAAATAAGTAATGGATATTTAGTTAATGTATCTAGTTCAGAATTTGTAGTTAATAATAATACAGAAATAAATAGCGGTAATTTTATAAAAAATGAAGGGCTCTTTTCTACTACTTCCATGAATATAAATAGTAGTGGAGTGGCTGTGTACAATTCTTGTCGTTTTTATGTTACAAAGAAACTTAATTTTATATGTGCATCTAGTAGAGGTACGTTCATTATTGATGGTGGCGCATATACAGAAATAAACGATTTAGCGATTAATAATGCTGAGTTCATTCTTGGGGGTAATTCATTTCTTAATGTAACAAATGAAGCAACTCTTGATACCTACAATAAGATTCAAGGTACAGATAACGGTTACTCTATATTTAAGGCAAAGAAAGTGATAAGCTCTAGAAATAATCAACGAGATATTATAGCTTATTCTGGTAATCTTTATATAGATTGTAATAATCATGTAGAACAGCAAGTTTCTGGAGGTACTTCATACACAACAACAGATAATGTTAAGTTTATAGGTGGAAGTAAAGATTATGTTATACAAAAATCAGAATGCAATCCCGGATATAATGCAGAAACAATTGTAATACCAGATAATTATCAATATTATACATATGCTTTTGAAGATATGTTTAAAGAGGTAGGAGATTATGATTTCAATGATGTAATAGTTAAGGTTTCTACTGTACCTATAAATGGTAAGATAAAGGTTAAGTTATCTGCTGCAGGTGCTATAAAACCATTATATGTATATTATAATAATAAATCTGATAATGTAACTGCTAAACCACTTTTTGAAGGTAAGGAAGTTCATACTGCATTTGGGAAAGATCAAGGCGTAATGATAAATACTGGTGAAATAACTGCTCCAGAACTTGAAGAAGAAATTTCAGTAGGAAATAATTTTTCAGTTGCAAATGATCTTGATGTATACATAAAAGGTAAGGAGAATGTTAACGAAATTCATATACCAAAATTTGTATATGAATTTGCGAAAGGTGATGTACCTTATGCATTATGTGTTACTGCTGATTGGGAATGGCCAGTCGAACGTCAGTCTATCATTTCGAAATATCCTGTATTCGAAAAATGGGCACAAGATGTATCTATTGAAGATTATAAAGAATGGTGGAAATGATATTTTAAAATAATATAATTAACTGAAAGCGTATTACAAACTTTTATATGGGTTAGTAATACGTTTTTTATTATATTTTTGAGATAAATTCCCGTAATGACTTAATAATGATTAAATCATAAAACTTTATTATTATTATTGGAATAATAATAATAAAGTTTTATGTTTATAGTCAAAAAACAAGAATATGAGCAAGACTATAGTAGGAATAGGAGAATTACTTTGGGATGTACTTCCTAATGGCAAAAAGGTTGGTGGTGCACCGGCTAATTTTGCGTTCCATATATCGCAGCTTGGTTTAGAAGGCTGTGTAGTTAGTGCTATAGGTGAAGATACTTTTGGAGATGAAATAGTAGAATATTTAGAAAAAAAAGATCTTAATTACATTGTTAATGAAGTATCTTATCCTACAGGTACAGTGCAGGTAGAGTTAGATGATGATGGTATACCTACTTACGATATAAAGCAGAATGTAGCATGGGATAATATTGCTTATACTTCCGACCTAGAGGAATTGGCTGCAGATACGATTGCCGTATGTTTCGGATCGCTGGCACAACGGAGTCAGGTTTCTCGAGATACGATTCATAAATTTATCAGACAGATACCCGATGACGAAGGACAACTTAAGATATTCGATATAAATCTTAGACAGAACTTCTATAATCAAGATATAATAGAAGAGTCGATGCGACTTTGTAATATACTGAAAATAAATGATGAAGAGTTGGCTATAGTAGGGAAAATGCTAAATTTTAATGGTTTATCTTTTGAAAATAAGTGTTGGCTTCTTCTTGCAAAGTATAATATAAAGATATTAATACTTACATGCGGTTCAAATGGTAGTTACGTATTTACTCCTGGAAAGTTTAGCTTCTTACCTACTCCTAAAGTCGAAGTTATCGATACAGTAGGAGCAGGAGATTCCTTTACAGCTTCCTTTATTGCTGCATTGATTGAAGGTAAGAGTCTAGAATTCTCGCATCAGTTTGCAGTAGATGTGGCGGCATATGTATGCATACGAAGTGGAGCTACCCCGACGTTGCCCGAGTCTATTATATCACGACTTAATGAGAATTTAAGTTTATCAAAGTAGATAAGTCCTTTTCGGCAATGAAATCAAGATTGTTGAGAATAATAGCCTCGCGCGTCTTGTCGCTGTTGTCAGTCTTGAATATAAGTATACCTTTGTTGTCTAACAGAAAAGAATACATATAAGTAATTCCAATCTTGGCATCGCTTAGTATTCTTATTGCGTCGGCAGCACGTCCTACCTTATTGTCTAGCTTAATGGCAAAAACATCCGACAATGCTACAGATATGCCAGCATCCTTTAGATTAGAATAAGCCACATTTGGTTGCGAGCATATAATTCTGTAAATGCCATATTCTACTGTATCGGATATAGTTGATGCGATTAACTGAATTTTTGCTTCCTTTAGAAGTTGCAGTACCTTTAAAAGAGTGCCCGATTTATTTTCAATAAAAACAGATAATTGTTGTATAGTCATAATTGTTGAATTAAATAGTTTTACGTAAATCTTTTACTCTTACAGCTTTGCCTTCCGATTTGATAAGAGTATTTTTTGGGACAAGTCTTACATGCGGAGTAACGAGAATCTCATCTTTAAGTTGTCGAGTTATCTCTTTGGTAAGAGTCTGCAAACGTCCATAATCATCAGTAAACAATTGTTCTAGCTCAACTTCTATTATCATCTCGTCATTAGAATCGTTAGTTTCAAGGGTTATAAGATAATCGCTCGATAATTCCTTGAATTGAAGTAATACAGTTTCAATTTGTATTGGGAATATATTGACTCCTTTAAGTATAATCATGTCATCGCTTCTTCCTTTCATCCTGTCTAAACGGATATGATTCCTTCCACAAGGACACTTACCAGGAAGTATTCTTGTCAAATCTCTTGTTCTATACCTTAATAATGGCATTGCTTCTCGGTTTATAGTAGTAAGTACAAGTTCGCCAATTTCCCCATCTGGTACTTCTTCTAGTGTTTCGGGATCTATGATCTCAACTATATAGTAATCTTCCCAAATATGAAGTCCGTTCTGTTCAGTACATTCAAAAGCTACTCCAGGCCCGCACATTTCGGACATTCCAAAAGAATTATAGGCTTTAACTCCTAACATATGTTCAATCCTTCGTCTTTGTTCTTCTGAATGAGGTTCTGCACCAATTATCAATGTATGCAGTTTAGTATCACGTTTTGGATCTATTCCTAATTCTTCCATAACTTCATGTATTCGTGCTGCATAACTAGGAATAGCATGAAGGGCAGTAGTACCAAAATCGGTCATGAATTTTAGTTGACGTTTCGTATTTCCTGCTGCTGCCGGAACCGTTAGCATTCCTAGTCGCTCTGCCCCATATTGAAATCCTAGTCCTCCTGTAAACATTCCATATCCAGAAGAATTCTGGAATACATCCGACGGACGCAATCCTATCATATATAGACAGCGTGCAACAGCATTTGCCCATTCATCAAGATCTTTCTGTGTGTGAAGTATAACTGTTGGATTTCCTGTAGTACCACTCGAAGAGTGTAGGCGTACACATTTATCTAAAGATACAGATGCTATGCCAAAAGGATAAGTATCTCGCAAATCCTGCTTGGTAGTGAAGGGAATCTTTTTAAGATCATCCAAAGATTTTATATCACAAGCAGTAATATGGCTTTCCGAAAAACGCTTTTTGTAGAAAGGAGAATTCATGCAATGATAAACTGTATCCTTTAAACGTATCAATTGCAACTCTTTTATCTCTTCATGCGAAAGAGTCTCAATATCAGGGTGTAAATACATAGTATAAAATTATTTGTTAAAAAAATGCAATTCACAAATTTATAAAAAATATATATAGAGGTTATATCGAAGGTGAGAAAATATGTATATTTGGCAATCAAAATGAATAATAGGATGAAAAGAATAATATTTATGCTTGTTTTTGTAATAACAGGGAATTTAATATATGCTCAGGAGATGAAGGAACTTTTCAGAGTGATGCCTGATTCTGTCATCCCTCTTCTTACTAAGAATAACCGCGAAGATTGTATAGATTTTCTTGACAGCAATATGAAGGCTGAAGTAAAGAATCTTTTCGGCAAACCTTCTCAACTTAAAAAACTTACAAAAAATTATCTGTTCATGCAGACTACCCCAGTAAGTAGTGTTGAGATGAAAGTCCTTCCAGTAAATGACAGTACAAATGTAATAGGAGTAATAAATACTTATTGCACAAGAGTATGTGATAGTAAATTGACATTCTATGATACAAAATGGAAACCTTTAAGGATTTCCGATTTTATAAATCTTCCTGTAATAGCCAATTTTAGATTAAATTCTGATTCTATTCAGAATGAACTGTCTAATCATGAAATAGCCGATATGTTTAATGTACCTTATATAAAGTACAGCTTTAGTTCAGATAATAACGATATTATTTTTACCAATACATCACTCGATAATCTAAATAGTGAAGATCGTAAGCTTGTTGAAAGTAAAGATAACAATCTAAATGTTATAAAATATAGGTGGAATAATGGTAAGTTTATTCGCTGACTATCATACTACTCATTATAGAACATAAAACAATAAAAGGTTGCTTCAAAAGAAGCAACCTTTTATTATAAGATTATAAAAGTATATTCTTTAAATTACTTTTTTACACGATTACCGTAGCGGCTCATGAACTTGTCTACACGTCCAGCTGTATCTACCAATTTAGATTTACCAGTGTAGAAAGGGTGAGATGTGCTAGAAATTTCAATCTTAACCACAGGATAAGTTTCACCTTCAAATTCTACAGTTTCTTTAGTGTTGCAAGTTGAACGAGATAAAAACATATCGCCGTTAGACATATCTTTGAATACCACAGGACGATAGTTTTCTGGATGAATTCCTTTTTTCATTTTATATATATTTTTATTGTTGTTATTTTACTATTTTGGTAATCAATAGTGTAATGGTTATAATTTGGACTGCAAAGATATAGGTTTTATCTGAAACAGAAAAAAAGTTATGCATTTTTTTATTCAAACTCATTTTTTTTATTATAATAATTGCCCTGTACTTTACATTACAATATTATTACATTCTAAACTTAAAAGTATATATAGTATAATAAATAATTGTTATTTTAAATAATTTTGATTGTTAAGTGCCATTATTATAACATTTATAATTAATTTTGCATTGGAATTTAATTCACTAACAATTATAAATTTTAGAACAATGATTAATTACAAAGATTTAGGTCTGGTAAACACTAGAGAAATGTTTGCTAAGGCTATTAAGGGTGGATATGCAATCCCTGCATTCAACTTCAATAATATGGAACAGTTGCAGGCTATCGTTAAAGCTGCAGTTGAAACAAAGTCACCTGTTATCCTTCAGGTTTCTAAAGGAGCTCGTCAATACGCTAATCAGACTTTGCTTCGCTATATGGCTGAAGGTGCTGTAGAATATGCAAAAGAATTAGGATGTGCTCATCCTGAAATCGTTCTTCACCTTGATCATGGAGATTCATTCGAAACTTGTAAATCATGTATCGATATGGGCTTCTCTTCTGTAATGATCGATGGTTCTCATCTACCTTATGATGAAAACGTAGCATTGACTAAGAAAGTTGTTGAATACGCTCATCAGTTTGATGTAACTGTAGAAGGTGAACTTGGTGTATTGGCAGGTGTAGAAGATGAAGTATCTTCTGATCACCATACTTATACTGAACCAGATGAGGTTGTTGACTTCGTAACAAAAACAGGATGTGATTCATTAGCTATTTCTATTGGTACATCTCATGGAGCTTACAAATTTACTCCAGAGCAGTGTCATGTTGATCCTGCTACAGGTAAACTTGTTCCTCCTCCATTGGCATTCGATGTATTGGATGGCGTAATGAAAGAACTTCCAGGTTTCCCAATCGTTCTTCACGGATCTTCATCAGTTCCAGAAGAGGAAGTTGAAACTATCAACAAATATGGTGGTGCATTGAAAGCAGCTATTGGTATTCCTGAAGATGAATTGCGTAAAGCTGCTAAGTCTGCTGTATGTAAAATAAACATCGACTCAGATTCTCGTCTTGCTATGACTGCTGCTATCCGTAAAGTATTTGCTGAAAAACCAGCTGAATTCGACCCACGTAAATACTTAGGTCCAGCTCGTGATAACATGGAAAAACTTTACATGCACAAAATTATCAACGTACTTGGTTCTGATAATAAACTAGCTGAATAATAATTATTCGGATATGACATAAAAAAGGCGTCCATTATATAATGGACGCCTTTTTACATAATAATTAGTTTATCTTGCAGCGAAGAATAAAGAATTACCAATAGCAGCATTAACATTTGCTACACCCTGAGCATCAGGAGTAACTGTCATAGATGTACCGTTCTGCATATTTACAGTAGCAGTACCATCTGCATTCATCTTCACTAGTTCGTAACTTTCTCCGTTTGCAACAGCATTCCAAGTGTTCTTGTCCTTGTTGTAAACTAAGTCTACAGATTTTTCTTCACCTTCTTTAGTGATAGTATAACCATCTGAATTAGTTTTTACAAGATAGTTGCCATTTTCACCTTTAACTTCTTTTACTTCTCCGATAGAAGCAGTAACAGGGTTTGAACCACTCCAGAACTCAATAGAGTTAAGAACAATAACATCGGCCAAATAAGCTATCTCATATACCGGTACAATGTGGAAAGCAATGAAAATCAATTCATTCACAAACTTGTTGCTTACTCCTTGATTCCAACTTTTCAAGTTATTCCATAATCCAAAAGAACCGATGCAAGATGAAAACATAATGCTACCAGTAAGAAGAGCGCAAATAACCGTAATTTTACTTTTTCTCATAACAACATAAAGTTAAATTTATAAAATCAAAATAATTCGTGTATTAATAAAGAAATGTGTTTAAACATTGTGCAAATATATAACTTTTTCTTATTCGCTAAGCCAAATGTTTAAAAAATGGTATATTTGTAACCATAATTGAAAATATATTAATAATAAAAACAGAATAAAAAGATGAGAGAAAAAATTCAAAAAGCTCTTAACGACTCAAAGGCTGTGCGATGGAGTGTGTTGGCATTGGTGGCATTTACTATGTTATGCGGTTATTTTCTGACCGATGTTATGTCACCTTTAAAACCTATGCTAGAAAAAGAACTTTTATGGGATAGTCTTGACTATGGCATTTTTACAAGTGCTTATGGATGGTTTAATGTATTTGCATTCATGCTTATTATAGGTGGTATTATTCTCGACAAAATGGGAGTGAGATTTACCGGAATGGGTGCATGTGCGCTTATGGTAGTAGGTTGCGGACTTAAATATTATGCACTGGCTACTGCATTCTCTCCCGAAAGTTATATTATGGGTATAAAGATGCAAGTATTTCTAGCTGCATTAGGATATGCCATATTCGGAGTAGGAGTAGAGATTGCAGGTATAACAGTGTCAAAGATTATTGTAAAATGGTTTAAGGGTAAGGAGCTTGCTCTTGCTATGGGTATGGAGATGGCTACCGCACGTTTGGGCACAATGCTTGCACTTGCTGTAACTGTACCTATTGCTACATTCTTCGGGTTTACAGATGCTGCCGGTAATTTTCATCCTAATATTCCAGCTCCTATACTATTGTGTCTGATAATGCTTTGTATTGGCACAATTGCATTTTTCATCTATACATTCTACGACAAGAAACTAGATGAATCTTTAATTGAAGAGGGCGAACCTGAAGAGGCTTTCAAAATGTCGGATATTTTTCAGATCATTACCAACAAAGGTTTCTGGCTTATAGCACTATTATGTGTACTGTTCTATTCGGCAGTATTCCCTTTCCTTAAGTATGCAACCGATCTTATGGTGCAGAAGTATCATGTAGATCCTTCTTTGGCAGGTACTATTCCAAGTTTACTTCCTTTAGGAACTCTATTCCTTACACCATTTTTTGGTAGTGTTTATGATAGAATAGGTAAAGGTGCTACTTTGATGGTTATAGGATCTATTTTACTTATATTTGTTCATACAATGTTTGCAGCTCCAATACTTAATGTATGGTGGTTCGCTACAATTATAATGATTATTCTTGGTGTAGCATTCTCGCTTGTACCTTCGGCTATGTGGCCGTCTGTTCCTAAAATTGTTCCCGAAAGACAATTAGGTACAGCTTATGCATTGATATTCTGGGTGCAAAACTGGGGATTGATGGGTGTTCCATTGCTTATAGGATGGGTGCTCGAAAAATATTGCAAAGGTCCTGTTGTTGATGGAATGCAGACATATGATTATACTCTTCCAATGTGTATATTTGCTGCTTTTGGATGTGCTGCATTATTATTTGCTTTCCTACTTAAAATCGAGAACAAGAAAAAGGGTTATGGTCTGGAACAGCCTAATATCAAGAGGTAATATTGAAGTCACACTATAAAAATTGGGGACATGATCTAGTATCCTCATAAAAAGGTTCGCCTCGGAAGATTATACAATTTTAATCTTCCGAGGCGAACCCTTTTATATAAATCTTATATAGACTCAATTATTCTTGTCAATCTTTATGATACCTCCTGTAGAAGGATTGAATATAACTTTAGTATTTATTTTCTTGTTGAACAGATTGTCGGTAAGTACCTCCGTAGTTCCAAATTGTGTAACCGGTAATTCTCCTTCAAAATATTTTCTTACAGAAGTTCCAACTGTTACCATAGCCTTACCCGGAATATTATATATAACACCTTCTATTTTCTTCTTTTTTTCTTTTTCGTCTGGAGCAGGTAGTTTGTCTTCATTATTTATTGTTATGTATACTGGAGCTCCTGCAAGGTTTTCGGCATTTACTATTCCAAGTTTGTTCGATATTCGGAAAAGGACTTTGTCTTTCATATTACTTTCCGGAGTTATGTTAAATGTAAAACATTTTTCCTCTTTGGTCGTTACTCCCGAAAACATGCTTGTAAGAGATAGTTCCTGGATATCAAGATTCTGCAGCATTATTTTAAGCGCCTCTCCATCTTTAGGCATATAGTCCGCTTGTCCACGTGTAAGACTGTTCTTGCTATCGCGAATGTTATATATTTCACGAGATACCAATTCAGCCATTTTTGCACTGGATGTAGCATTAAGCATATCTTCAGTCATATATATTTTAGGATTGACTGCTTGTGTTGGCTTCAATATTGTTCTTGAAGTACTTTCTGTAACCAAAGGATAGGTAGTATTAATTGCTTTTATTATTCCATCATCTGTAAGTTCTACCTGCGATGCTACACTTTTATCCTTTAGCTTTATTCCATAAGCGTTGTTTGGATCTGGAATTCCGACCGATATTGCTTTTACTGACTTAATTTCCCAGTGAACTTCTGGCTTATCCGATATATTATCGAGTTTTAGGTATCTGTTTGCATATTGACATAACTCTCCAGGGGTATATGTTATCTTTTCAGCAATAACCTCTACACGTATTTCTGTCTTAGGCAGATAATAAATAACGCCATCTTCCATGCTTCCCGGTATATATTTATTCACCTCCTGAGCCGATGCGCCGGTAGCAATAAGTAATCCTAGTAATATTAAATTTCTTTTCATGTTGATAAAATATAGGCAAATATAGCTATTCTTTTATAAATGTGGTGTTTGGATAATTCAAATTCTTCCAGGCATATGGAAGAGCTTCTATAATATCGGTTGCAATCATTCCCATTTCTCCCTTCTCTATAGCGACTATATCACCGGCTTTTCCATGCGCATAAACTCCAATTTTGCATGCCTCTTCCTGAGTATATCCTTGTGCAAGTAGAGCAAGCAATACTCCAGTAAGCACATCACCACTACCGGCAGTTGCCATTCCGGCGTTTCCTGTAGGGTTGATATAAAAGTTTCCTTCAGGAGTGACAATTGTAGTCCATTTACCTTTTATTATAATGTAACCTTGTATATAGGTGGCTAGTTCTTTGGCTTTTGTAAGTCTTTCGTAACTATCCATGCATTTACCTATAAGTCGTTCCAATTCTTTGAGATGTGGGGTAAGAATGCATTTTTTAGGAATTCGTGCTAGCCAGTTGCGATGCGACGACAATATGTTTATAGCATCGGCATCTATAACTACCGGACAATGTGATCCTTTTAGTTGCTCCATCAGTGCAAGTGCAGTATCTTCTTCCTGACCTATTCCAGGCCCTATAGCCATAGCCTGAAAAGATTCCATATCTTCAGGTTCGGCAAAATATCTTTCATGTATGTCGGTATGCACTATAGCTTCGGGCACAGTAGTCTGCAAAATGTCATGGTTATGTATTGGTACATGTACTGTAATCAGTCCGATTCCAGAACGAAGAGCAGCTTTAGAAGCTAGAATAGAAGAACCCGCCATTCCATATTTTCCTGCTATAAGAAGTCCATGCCCGAAAGTACCCTTATGGGAAAATTTTTTTCTTGGTTTGAAGATAGATTTTATTTCATCTTCTTCTAGTATATAATAAGGAGAATTTACTGTTTCGGTAAATTCTGTCTTCAACCCTATATCTATAAGTTCCCATTCGCCTACTATATCTTCATTTTCAGGAAAGAAGAATGAAAGTTTAGGTAACTGTATGCTTAAGGTTAAATTGGCTCTCACTATATTTTGTCTAATATTATAAGTGTTGTCTTCTCCCATTAGCCCGGAAGGTGTATCTATCGATACAATGGGCGATTTTGATGCATTTATATATTTAACTACTGCTGCGAATCCTCCGTTTAAAGGTTTGTTAAGTCCAGAACCAAACATAGCATCTATAATCAGATGCTTTTCGGTAAGTATTGGAGGATCGAATTTTGTAGTTACTTCGGTAAAGTATATTGAACCGCACTCCTTTAGACGGCTCAGATTGTGCATGCACTCTTCGGATAGATTGTTTTGAGTATTGAACAAGAAAACTTCTACCTTATAATTTTTTCTTGATAGCATACGAGCTATGGCTAATCCATCTCCTCCGTTATTTCCAGGACCGGCAAAAACAACAATAGTAAAAGAAGAATCCCATCTTTTTTCAATAGCCTCTGTAAGGCGCATAGAAGCTCTTTCCATGAGATCTATAGAGGAAATGGGCTCATTGACAATTGTATACTTGTCGAGCTCTTTCAAATTAACACTAGAAATTATTTTCATTGTAATATTGTTGGTTTCGATTATGCAAAGATAACACTATTTATAAAAGTGGCTGTTTTAAAACTTCTATAGTTAGAATAAAAATATTACTTTTGCACCAATTTAATAAAATAGAGGTTATGAGTACCATTCAAATCAAAGACAAGAAGTTTAAAACCTTTATACCAGAGGCTCAGATTTTAAAAGAGGTAGAACGTGTAGCGACAGAGATAAATAAAGATTTAGAGAAAGATGAACCTTTGTTTATAAGCGTACTTAACGGCTCTTTCATGTTTGCGTCGGACTTGATGAAATATATTTCTATTCCTTGTGAAATATCTTTTGTTAAATTAGCTTCGTATACAGGAACTTCTTCTACAGGTAATGTAAAAGAATTAGTAGGATTGTCGGAAAATATAGAAGGCCGTACAGTGGTCATTGTAGAAGACATTGTAGATACAGGTCTTACCATGAAGCGTTTGCTTGCTACATTAGGAGAAAAGAAACCAAAGCAGATAAAGATTGCTACTTTATTGCTTAAACCAGAAAAACTGGAAGTTGAGCTTGACATAGATTATGTGGCTATAAAAATTCCTAATGACTTTATAGTAGGATATGGACTTGATTATGATGGTCAGGGACGAAACTACCGCGATATTTATACAGTCATAGATTAGTTCGTACAACTAGATATATATAAAATTAAAACAAAATGTTGAATATTGTAATTTTCGGAGCACCAGGTTCGGGAAAAGGAACTCAGAGTGCCCGTATTGTAGAAAAATTTGGTTTAAATCACATCTCTACAGGTGATGTGCTTCGTGCAGAAATCAAGAATGGTACCGAATTGGGTAAAACAGCAAAAGGATATATTGATCAGGGTCAACTTTTACCAGATGCCTTGATTATAGATATTCTTGCAAGTGTACTTGACAGCTTCAAGGATAGCAAAGGTGTTATTTTTGATGGCTTTCCAAGAACTATTGCACAGGCTGAAGCGTTAAAAGAAATGTTGAAGGAACGTGGTCAAGAAGTTTCTGTTATGCTAGACCTTGATGTACCTGAAGAAGAGTTGATGACTCGTCTTATCAAACGTGGTGAAGAATCTGGTCGTGCAGATGATAATGAAGAGACTATCAAAAAACGTCTTACAGTTTATCATTCTCAAACTTCTCCTTTAATTGACTGGTACAAGACAGATGGCAAATACCAACATATCCATGGCTTAGGTTCTATGGACAGTATCTTTGCCGATATTGTAACTGCAGTAGAAAAACTTTAATTCTATATAATAAAGAACCGATAGTAAAATATCGGTTCTCTTTTCCAAATTTTAAAATAAATAAGAATATGGCTGAATCGAATTTTGTTGATTATGTAAAAATATATTGCCGGTCGGGTAAAGGTGGACGCGGATCTACTCACATGCGCCGTGAAAAATATATTCCTAATGGTGGTCCCGATGGCGGAGACGGAGGTAGAGGAGGCGACATAATTCTTCGTGGTAACCGCAATTATTGGACTCTTTTACATTTAAAGTATGAGCGTCACGTCTTTGCCGGACATGGAGGTAATGGTTCTAAAGCAAAAAGTTTTGGAAAAGATGGTGAAGATAAAGTTATAGAAGTTCCATGCGGAACTGTAGTATACAACGCCGAAACAGGTGAATACCTATGCGATATTACTGAAGACGGCCAGGAAGTAAAACTGCTTAAAGGTGGCCGAGGCGGATTGGGCAACTGGCATTTTCGTACAGCCACTCGTCAGGCACCAAGATTTGCACAACCAGGCGAACCGATGCAGGAGCTTACAGTTATTCTTGAATTGAAGTTGCTTGCCGATGTTGGATTAGTAGGTTTTCCAAATGCTGGAAAATCAACATTATTGGCTACAGTTTCGGCTGCACGTCCTAAAATTGCAAATTATGCTTTTACTACTTTAGAGCCTAATTTAGGTATAGTATCTTATCGCGATGGAAAGTCTTTTGTAATGGCCGATATTCCAGGTATTATAGAAGGAGCAAGCGAAGGAAAAGGATTAGGATTACGATTCTTACGTCATATAGAACGTAACTCATTATTATTGTTCATGGTACCTGGCGATACAGATGATATACGTAAGGAATATGAAATATTACTGAATGAGTTAGCAACATTCAATCCGGAAATGTTAGACAAACAGAGAGTTCTTGCGATAACAAAAAGCGATATGCTGGATGAAGAGCTTATAAAGATGCTCGAACCTACATTGCCAGAAAATATTCCTCATGTATTTATTTCTTCCGTAACAGGAATGGGAATTCAGCAACTGAAAGATATGTTGTGGACAGAACTTAACAAGGAAAGCAACCGAATAGAGGGCGCAAGTACCGAAACTATAGTTCATCGTGCAAAGAATGTTGCAGCGCTTAAGCAGGAACTTAAAGATATGGGCGAAGATGAGGACTTTGAATATGAATATGAGAAAGATGATTCGGACGATGATGATTTTGATTATGAATATGAAGATTGGGACGAAGAAGATAAATGATAAAGTTAACATCAGATAAAAGAATGTTGGAATATGATAAGTTTTTGCCGTATTCCAACATTTTTTGTTTCTCCACCACAAGGTATGGTGGAGTTAGTGAAGGTAGCTATTCTTCCTTTAATTCTAATGAATTCTGTGGCGATAATTTATGCAATGTAATAAAAAATAGAGAAATTCTTTGTAAATTGCTGCCGCAAATACCTGAACAACTGATAATTCCACATCAGACTCATGGAGTAAAGGTTCTCGATATCGACGATGCCTTCATAAAATGTAATGAGAATGAAAGAAAGGAATTGTTAGAAGGAGTAGATGCGCTTGTTACAACGAAACCATCATATTGCCTGTGTGTATCTACTGCAGATTGCATTCCGGTATTACTTTTTGATAAGATAAATAATGTAGTAGCTGCAGTGCATGCAGGATGGCGCGGAACTGTAAATATGATAGTATGCAATGCGTTGGAAGTAATGATGAAAAAATATGGTACAGATCCAAGTAACCTAATTGCATGTATAGGACCAGGAATATCTCAGAAAGCATTCGAAGTAGGAGATGAGGTTTATGATGAATTTTGCAAAATTAGTGTTAATATGCACGAAATTGCATCAAGAAATGAAGAGACAGGTAAATGGCATATAAATCTTTGGGAAGCTAATTATATGCAACTTGTACATAAAGGAGTGAGTGCCGAAAATATTGAAATATCAGGTATATGTACCTATTATAATAATGACATATTCTTCTCGGCCAGACGTCAGGGCATAAATTCGGGACGAATATTAACCGGTATAATGATACTAAAAGATTTTAATGATGAAATTTAATATTCAGATATCAGATGAAATAAGATCAGTTGTTCCACATTTTGCTGGAGTGGCAGTCTGGGCATCAGTCAAAAATACAGAGTTTAACGAAAATCTTTGGAAGCAGATAGAAGAGTTTACAAATAAGTATCGCGAGCTGTATACTACTGATTCTATAAAAGATATGATAAATATTAAATCAACGCGAGAGGCATACAAGAAATGTGGAAAAGATCCCAGCCGATATAGGCCGGCAGCAGAAGCGCTATGTAGACGGATATTGCGTGGAATACCTCTTTATCAAATAGATACATTGGTAGATTTGATTAATCTGGTATCAATCAATACAGGATTTTCGATAGGTGGTTTCGATGCTGATAAAATTGATGGACAAAATCTTGTACTTGGAATAGGTAAGAAAGATGAGCCTTATGAAGGAATAGGAAGAGGTATGCTAAATATAGAAGGAATGCCTGTATACCGCGATGCGATAGGAGGTATAGGTACTCCAACCAGCGATAATGAGCGTACAAAGATGGATTTGAATACCACCCATATCCTTGCAATTATTAACGGATATAATGGTAAGGAGGGTTTAGAAGAGGCTGCACAATACATGGTTAAACTTTTAAGCAAGTTTGCCAATGGACAAGATGTAGAAATAATAAAGTTTTAAGATACCTTATATGATGAGAAGATATACATATATATTATTATTGTTTATTACAAGTTCGGCGGCATTTGCCGGAGGTCCTGCCAAAAGTAAGTTTTCGTCGTACGAAATGAATCACGTAAATACTCCTACACCTGGATTGTTTAAAGGGCGTTCAAGTTTTACAATTCCATTTTGGCAACTAAAAGATAGTCAATTTTGTTATCCTTTACCGGGAGGAAAGGTTATCTCGGCTTATGGAACTCGAGGTGGCCATACTGGTCATGATATTAAGACAAAAGCAAATGATACTATACGTAGTGTATTCGATGGTACTGTAAGAATGTCTAAGTATTATGGTGGATACGGAAATGTAATAGTCATCCGTCATGAAAACGGATTGGAAAGTGCATATAGTCATCAATCAAAGAACTTTGTAAAGCCAGGAGATGAGGTAAAGGCCGGTGATCCTATAGGACTTACCGGAAGAACAGGGAGGGCAACCACAGAACATCTTCACTTTGAATTTCGACTTAATGGTCAGCATTTCAATCCAAACTTGATTCTTGATACCAAGACGCATTCGTTAAAGAAGCATGAAATTATTTGCAATAAATCTGGTAAAGTAAAGGTTAAAGATAATACAACTCATAAAAATTAAACTTATATGGAAATAGATAAAGCTATAACAGAAGGTATAGTATTTAAAGGAAGTAAGCCTACAGTAAAGAAGGAAGAAAAGGTTAAGACAAAAGCAAAGAAAAAAACCTATATTACGGGGCTTCATGGATCAGGAGCTGCAAAGATGAAGGCAGATATTCGTAAGAAAAGAGCTGCACGCCATAAAGGTAAATAGCATTAATTGTAAAATAATAATGTAAAATTGTTAATGTATAACAATAAGATATATCTTTGTATCTCGATACTAAATAATAGAAACTAAATTAAAAAGAGGATGAAAAAGATTTTATTGATTATTGCATCAGCAATATTTACATTGAACGCTGCAGCACAGACTCAGGTTAATTTTAATGTTAATGCAGGTATTGGTATGGCTAACTTATATGGCAAGAACACAGATGGTGCAGATGCTAAGTTTGCATATAAGGTAGGTGTTGGTATGGAAGTACCGTTTGATCAGGTATGGTCATTGCAGACCGGACTTAATTTTACATCTAAAGGATGTAGTGGTGATAATAATTCTAAGATTAATGCCCTCTATCTTGAGCTTCCTGTTATGGCCGGTGCAAGAATAAAGACTGCTAACAATTTCAATGTTCTACTCAAAGCAGGTCCTTATTTTGCTTACGGAGTAGGTGGAAAGACAAAAATAGAGGTTGGATCGGGTGAGTATAGCGAAGATACATTCGGAGATGACGGACTTAAGAGATTTGATGCTGGATTAGGATGTGGCATTGCTTTTGAATTTTCACAGATAGTTCTTGGTCTTGAAGGGAACTTTGGACTTACAAATATTTCAGATGGTGGCGACGACTTCAAGCCTAAAAACATAAATGCACTATTTACAGTGGGATATAAATTCTGATTCATAATGTAAAATAGAATATGTTCTAAAAAACAGCCTCGGATATTATTAATATTCGAGGCTGTTTTTTTACATCTTATTACGTAAACATAAGTTTCAGTTAATGTAATAGTTAGGTCTAATCGTTATTTACCTCGTTAAACTTCATTAGCATTTGAAGTAATATATAATTAAATTTATGTTGTACAACATAAATTTAATTATACCTTTGCGACCGTTTTTTAATATGGATTAAAAACAAGTATTAATTAACTAATATTTTTAATTAAAAGAGAGAAGATATGAAAAAGATTTTATTATTGATTTTAATTGCAGTAGCTTCTGTAAATGTACAGGCGCAAGATGTTTATGTAGCAGGTAATGTTAGCTTATGGCGCAATGATGATGCTAATAAAACAGCTTTTACAGTGTCGCCCGAAATAGGTTGTAATCTTGATAGTTCATGGGCTTTAGGAGTAGCGTTGGGCTATAATTACAATTACTTAAAAGGCTTAAAGACTAATGCATTTTCTATTGCACCTTATGCTCGTTATTCTTATTATAATAATGATAAAGTGCGTCTTTTCATTGATGGCGGTTTTGGCTTTTCAACACTTAAAACAAAAGGATCTGATAGCACTAATGGTTGGGAAATTGGTCTTAAACCAGGTATTGCTATCAAATTAAATAAGAATTTCAGCCTTTTGGCTAAGTGTGGATTTGTTGGATATCGTGATGATTACTTTACCGGTGAAGATGGATTCGGATTTAGTTTGAATTCTGAAGATATATCTTTAGGAGTTCATTATGAATTCTAATTTATTAATTTTATAAATAATAGAATATATCAATATATAATTTAAAATATAATTCTAATCTGAATTTTGATTATTCCTTTATCATAAAAAGCCCTATATTACTTTTGTATAGAGTAATATAGGGCTTTTTTGTGGAATTAGGTAAATAAATTAAAACTCTACTTTAATTTCTATGATAATTATAGAAAATATTTTGTCGATTTCAATCAAAATATAAGTATAGTCCTATACTATAAGATTTTATAATTTATAATATTTGACTCCTATCTCTTGTATAAAAGTACTTATGTTCAAATACTAATATATGGTTTTCAAACTATTATTAGAGTTTGAAAATATTTAGTTGTGTAAAACAACAATAAATATGTAAACCGGTTTATATATAATAAGTATAGCCCGTCAACTGCTTTATGTTTTAAGAAAAAAGCGTAAACTAAATTCAGTACACTTCATTGGTTCGAGTATCTTTATAGTAGTTATTCGCGTGAAAAAAATAATCGATGGCCTTAAAATATATTTTTTACGCGTAAAAAAT
>USAN01000001.1 GCA_900552645.1 uncultured Bacteroides sp. | reverse complement strand
ACACTGTTATGGTATGAATATGGCTACTGCTAAGAAAATCGATATTGGTGAAGCTTCCTTCATAGCAGCGCAAATATCTTCCATTGTTGCAGCTTTGTCAAGAACAACTGTCAAGTCAACTACAGAAACATCAGAAGTTGGAACGCGGAATGCCATACCAGTTAATTTACCGTTAAGTACAGGTAATACTTTACCTACAGCCTTAGCAGCACCAGTAGAAGAAGGGATAATGTTTTCAAGGATACCACGGCCACCTCTCCAGTCTTTCTTAGAAGGACCGTCTACTGTTTTCTGAGTTGCAGTAGCAGCGTGAACTGTAGTCATCAAACCCTTAACGATACCGAACTTGTCGTTCAATACTTTAGCGATTGGAGCTAAACAGTTAGTAGTACAAGAAGCGTTAGAGATAATGTCCTGACCAGCGTATGTTTTATCATTAACACCGTATACGAACATAGGAGTTGCATCTTTAGAAGGAGCAGACATGATAACTTTTTTAGCACCAGCCTGGATGTGTTTGCGAGCAGTTTCGTCAGTCAAGAAGAAACCTGTAGATTCAACTACAACGTCAGCATCAACTTCATTCCATTTCAAGTTAGCAGGATCCATTTCTGCAGTTAAACGGATTTTGTTACCGTTTACGATCAAAGCACCGTCTTCTACTTCTACAGTACCATCGAAACGACCATGAACTGAGTCATATTTCAACATGTATGCCAAATAATCAGCATCCAATAAGTCATTGATACCTACGATCTGAATGTCGTTTCCGAAGTTTTTAACAGCAGCACGGAATACCATACGTCCGATACGGCCGAAACCGTTAATACCTACTTTAATCATTTTGTTTAATTTTTAAAGGTTTTATAATATAGCTTTAATATCTAAAAGCATGACTTTAAGGAAAGTCCTTTTACATTATTTTCCAAATGCGGTGCAAAAATAAGAATTTGTTTTTATATTCGTACAATAAATCACATTAAATTAAAAAAAAATGGGAAAAAGTTCTTTTTTACAAGATTTCAAGGCATTCGCAATGCGCGGTAATGTCATTGACATGGCAGTAGGTATAATTATAGGAGCTGCCTTCAGTAAAATTGTTTCTGCTATTGTTTCCGACATCATTATGCCGGTTATAGGTCTTCTTGTTGGCGGTATGAACTTTACCGACCTGAAAATTCTTCTTGAGCCTGCCAAAACTGTAAACGGGGTTGAGAAAGCTGCCGTTTACCTTAATTATGGTGTATTTCTAGAGTCTGTAATTGATTTTATAATCATAGCATTTTCTATTTTTATTTTTATCCGTCTTATTGCAAAATTTACGCAAAAAAAAGAAGAGACTCCTGTACCTGTAGCTCCTCCCGAACCTACAAAGGAAGAGACTTTGCTTACAGAAATTCGTGATCTGTTAAAGGAAGAAGTACAGAATTCAGGCAAATAAATTTAATAAAATATACATTTATATATAGTTTATATAATAACTATAGGGCGATTTAACGATTTTCTGAGTATCTTTGCGCGCAAATCATACATATATATTATATAATAGCTATGCAGCAAAAAATTATTATTCTTGATTTCGGCTCACAGACAACTCAGTTAATCGGACGTCGCGTTCGCGAACTTGACATGTATTGTGAGATTGTTCCTTATAACAAGTTTCCTCATAATGATCCTTCAGTAATAGGGGTTATCCTTTCGGGCAGCCCTTTTTCTGTATATGATGAAAAGGCTTTTAAGGTAGATTTGACAAATATTCGTGGTAAATATCCTATTCTGGGTATCTGTTATGGTGCACAGTTCATGTCTTATACCAATGGTGGTAATGTAGAGCCAGCCGGTACTCGTGAATATGGCCGCGCTCATCTTGCTAAGTTTGATGAAACAAATCCACTTTTAAAAGATGTACGTCCCAACTCACAAGTATGGATGAGTCATGGAGACACTATCACAGCAATTCCTGAAAACTTCAAGATTATCGCTTCTACAGATAAAGTTGCAGTTGCAGCTTATCAGGCAGAAAACGAAAAACTTTGGGGCGTTCAGTTCCATCCTGAAGTATTCCACAGCGAAGACGGAACTCAAATTCTTAAAAACTTCGTAGTAGATGTTTGTGGTGGAAAACAGGATTGGAGTGCAGCATCATTCATCGAAACTACAGTTGCCGAACTAAAAGAACAGCTTGGTAATGACAAGGTTGTTCTTGGACTTAGCGGAGGTGTTGACTCGTCGGTTGCTGCCGTACTTCTAAATAAGGCTATAGGAAAGAACCTTACATGTATTTTCGTTGATCATGGAATGCTTCGTAAAAATGAGTTCAAGAATGTAATGAACGATTACGAATGCCTTGGTCTTAATGTAATAGGTGTAGATGCAAGCGAAAAATTCTTCAGCGAACTTGCAGGAGTAACAGAACCTGAGAATAAGCGTAAGATTATTGGCAAAGGCTTTATCGATGTATTCGATGTAGAAGCTCACAAAATACAAGACGTAAAATGGCTTGCACAGGGAACTATCTATCCTGACTGCATAGAATCATTAAGCATTACAGGTACCGTAATTAAGAGTCATCATAATGTAGGCGGTTTGCCCGAGAAGATGAATCTTAAGCTTTGCGAACCTCTTCGTCTTCTTTTCAAGGATGAAGTGCGTCGTGTAGGCCGTGAACTTGGAATGCCCGAGCATCTTATAACTCGTCATCCTTTCCCTGGCCCTGGTCTTGCAGTAAGAATCTTGGGCGATATCACTCCAGATAAGGTTCGCATATTGCAGGATGCTGATGACATATTCATTCAGGGGCTTCGCGATTGGGGATTGTACGATCAGGTATGGCAGGCAGGAGTTATTTTGCTTCCGGTACAGAGCGTAGGCGTTATGGGCGATGAAAGAACATACGAACGTGCTGTTGCTCTTCGTGCCGTTACAAGCACCGATGCAATGACAGCCGACTGGGCGCATCTTCCTTACGATTTCATGGCAAAGGTTTCAAATGATATTATTAATAAGGTAAAAGGTGTAAACCGAGTATGTTACGACATCTCCTCAAAACCACCTGCAACTATTGAGTGGGAATAATATATACAATTATCCATTCAATTACACAACCTAAATAACTTATGAAGTGGTGAATAGCATAAATTTTATACTAGTCACCACTTTTTTTAATACATAAAAATAACAATTAGCCATTCATTACCTACCATAATGCAATAATAGCCAAAGAAACTTTACACTTTTACATTTCAATAGCCAAGCTATCTAGGAATCAAATAAATTCTTATTTAAGAAATTAGACCGACTAATTTCATCAATTCATCATAACTATTCACCACGTCATATTTCACCTTCTCTGTACTCAACGCCTTGAAGTGTTCTCTTGCACAATGAATCTTGGCATCCTCAACCAAACGCAAGTCCATCGTCGACATTGAGCCTTTGGTTTCTGCAACAAAGTAGACATGCTTAACTGTACCATTTTCAAAAGCAATCGCCCAGTCTGGATTGTATTTCCCGACTGGAGTACTTATGTAAAAACCTCGTGGAAGTTTAACATATACAGCAACCTCAGAACTTGATTCCAGCTTCTCCGCAAAAGGTTTTTCCGTATTCGGTGAATCAAAAATCAGATAGTCGTAAAGGTGTTTGTTTGCTGGCATAGCATTCACACCAAGTTTACCCTTAATCGTTGGTTCTGTAAAGATATCCGTACCGAATGTTTCATTCAGCTTGTTGTAACTGATATGCTGTATGATTACGGTAGCCTTCTCGTCATTGATAAGTTTAGACGCTTTAAGAATAAACTCTTCAGGATTGTGCTTGAATTGTTCAAAACAAGTCGGTGTGATTCCTGTCAGAATCTTAACGATAGTATTTCTGGTCAGTTCAGTCTCTTCTACCATTTTACCAATCAAATCGTATTTTACGCTGTTATTAGATGACATATCCACAGCGACCATACGTGAATCATTCTCTTTAAAAGCCTCTCCTTTAGTAAGAGTTTCTTTTGACTTGATTTGATTCATAACACCCGACTGGACTTTGTAGTATATCTTCGAGACATGAAGATGTGCATTCAGTTTGTCAATCGCTTTCTCAATCAACTCATCGGTTTCGAAGTCTACTACATAAGCTGTTTTTATATTGATGCGTTTCCAAAGCTCCTGAAACTCTTTCCGCTCAAACTTATTCTTATCCAATCGAAGCTCCACATTGTTGCTACGGGCATCCTCTGGCGCCATTGTTTTCGGGTTATAGATAGTATCCAAAATTGCGATGACTGACTCCTTGCAATCCCGAACAACCTCAGCAACTTGCACATTGCCATTCTTTTTATCTTCGTAGAACTTATCCGTCAACACTCCCCCTTTTACATATCCATACTCAATCAGGCCTTCAAACACCAATTGAGCTGTATCGGTGTCTATAGTCTGCTCTTCATCGTTGTAGTTTTTGATAACCTTATTTTCAAATAAAGCTACCGTAACCTTTAGAGGACGGTCGGCAATCACCTCAGCCATTTCAGTTTGAATAGCCCGTGCAAAGGTATCATACGATTCACTGGCTATTACAGTCAACAAGTTTACATTGTGTACCTCTTCACCAATAGCCAATTCATCCATTCTGTCTCCGTCCTGATTCACGCACAAGCGTAATCCGCGACCCACCTCCTGACGCTTGCCAATATCGGCAGAACTTTGCTTAAGGGTACAAATCTGAAACACATTCGGGTTATCCCAACCTTCACGAAGCGCACTGTGAGAGAAAATAAAACGAACAGGTTCCGCAAAGGATAGAAGACGCTCCTTCTCTTTCATGATAAGGTCAAATGCATCCACATCATTCGATTCTGTTGTTCCTCTTTCCGCTTTACTGTCCACAAACTGTTTCTTCTTCTTGTCGATAGAGAAATAACCACTGTGGGTAGTGTTTACGGATATTTTTCTCAAGTAATCAATATATTCCGTATCATCAAATATTTGAAGCTGTAGATTCGAGACAATATTCTGGTATTCCTCTTCAAACATATCACCATATAAACCATTGTATGGCGCTCCTGAAGTATCGTACAGCTTATATTTCGCCACTTCATCAATAAAGAATAAACTAAGTACCTTAATCCCTTTGTGGAATAATTGACGTTCACGCTCTATATGCGACAAAATAGTTTCACGAATCTGAATACGTCTTAGTTGGTTTTCGTTTACCGCACCTACTACATCACCTGCGTATAGTTTTATCCCGTTTTGGAAAGTTACAGAGTTATCACGACCATCTATATCCGTTACAACATAACGGTCTTTATACTCTTCCAGTCCATTTGAGTTCTCATAAAGGTTGTAACCGATGGATACCTGACGAACCACGCTTTTAATACCCGAAGCTTGTTTAACCTCAAATCCTAAATTTGCTGTCGGACTCTTATCTTTAAACAGGTTGATTCCCTCCAAATAAACATATCCGTTCGTAGCTGTTGAACCCGTAGTGGAAATACCTTTTACGGCAATTTTCTTTACCAATCGCTTGTTGTATGCTTCCAAAGCATCCAATCGGTAAATCATATTGTAAAGAGAATCCTTCTTGTGGGTAGCAGAATAACGAAGAGTTATCAAAGGATTAAACTCCTTCAGCTTCTCCTTGGTTATTTTTCCCTCTACCTTCTGAGGTTCATCAATAATCACAATCGGATTAGTCTTTGCTATAACGTCAATCGGTCTGCGACTACGGAAGCTATCCAACTTCATATATATACGTCTTGCATCTACTCCACGGGCGTTAAAAGCCTGAGAGTTTATAATCATCACATTGATGTTGCTGTCACTTGCAAAACGGTCGATATCTACCAAACGGGATGAGTCATATACAAAGAAGTGAATCTTCTTGTTATATTCTTCAGCAAAGTGCTCCTGCGTTATCTGGAATGATTTGTACACACCTTCACGAATAGCGATGCTTGGTACAACCACAATGAATTTACTCCAACCGTAACGCTTGTTCAAATCGAACATGGTCTTGATATAGGTATAGGTTTTACCCGTACCCGTTTCCATCTCAATGGTCATATTGTATTTCCCATCCAGCGATTTTGAGGGAGCTATCTGGTGTGCTCTTTGGATTTTCTGAATATTCTCCAGAACAACTTTATCGGTCATTTCAGGAACCAACAAATGATTCTTAAAGCCCGTAAAGTCGTGTATATCTATCTGGCCTTGCGTATCGCCCTTATCTATCAGATAAAGCGTTTCGTCAAAGCAAGGCTGTCCTGCAAAGACATCGCAAACTGCTTTGGATGCCTCTGCCTGGAACTTCTGATGTTTGAATTTTAATTTCATTATTCTTAATAATTAATAGCTAATACTCCTATTTCACTTAAATAACTAGTTGTTAATTAATAATCTCTAGCTATTTTCATAGTAAAAAAGATTTTATTTATTGGATATTTTATCCATATAGCTATTTTCTAATTTTCCAGCTATTTCTTTAGGTGTATAAACTTCTAAGGTTATTAGTGTTACACACAAACCTGTAAATGCAGCTATGGAGGTTATTGCCCATTTCTCATGGTTGTAATGAATTATAATTAATATAACACCTAACAAAAGGAAATGGCTGAGAGTGCAAATCTTTAGAATAAAATGATTATTTATTCCACTCCATATAGAACATGCATTAATGAAAAATATAATACAAGAAAGCCATAACCAATATTGCGGAACTGTTTTCTTTAGTGGAGCTGCTTCTATGTAGCTACTCAAATCACAGCCCATATCTTTAAATAGGTTCTTTATCTCTGTAGCATCACCTTCTATATCCTTAATTTTAATTTTACTCATTGGATTTATCTTTAGATGGTGATAGAATTTTTTTAATATCTTCTTTTGTCTTATCAATTGTCCATTCGTCTGGATTATTATCCTTTATTATGAGTATTTTATTACTTACTAATAATATATTTGTACCTGTAAATGTATAATTAGTGTGTTCTTTTTCGAACAGATTGGTTCTACCTAATACTTCGGTTATATTTCTTGAAGTACTCCTATAATCATCCTTATTGGAACAGTTTAAACCTAAATCAAACAATATAACGCAACCCTCATCATATTGATATACTATAGACTGCAGTCCAACATTAGGTTTAAGGTATTGACTAAGCAGTCTTCTAAAGTTATTTATGTAGTTTTGAATCTCTATTTTATCCATAATCTAACAATCTGCCAATTAATATATTAAAAAACTAAATCACTTTAATGGTTGTATCTGGAGAAATCGTTTTGAAAATCTCTGTTACATTAATCTTGTCAGGACTGTTTGCAAAGGAGCTGTCACGGAACACCACACGCATTGGTTTTGTTTTTGCCACTTCTCGAATCAATGATTCGCTGATGTTTTCTTCGAAACAAGCTACTAAATCGGTATCGTTCACAAAGTGTACTTTTTTCCCCTCGATGCTTTTTGTCTCAAGAGGTAATGATAAAGGCACACCACAGTCTACAAGAACCCCAAACAGGAGGTCTAAATCGGTACGGTCTTCTTTGATGTTACTTTCTAAATCTAAAAGCATTTGCTGGCTATATTCAGAAGGGCTATAATACACATCCTTCATGTTGGTTGTGTCGAGTTTCAAGACTCGGAAACCTGTGTCTAATGTGGAATTCTTAATGCTTGATTCGGAATTATCAGCCTCATCAAAATTGAGCTCCAAAGAGTTTATTTTATTTAATTCAGCATCACGAGTTTCAAATTCCGCCTTAATTTTCTCTCCAGCTATACGAATACGGTCTTTCCCTATCTCACAGATATTCTTGTAACCTGCTTTATAGGCTTCGCTTTTCGCATCTGTTTCCTCAGGTAATTGCACCATGATAAATTTACGATTCCCTCCATCTTCTGCATTCAATTGCATAACGGCATGAGCTGTTGTTGAGGATCCTGAAAAAAAATCTAAAACAATAGCATTATTATCAAAATGCAATGCTCCATTTATCAATTCCTTGATATAATTTCGAGGTTTAGAATAATCAAATAATTTTTTAAACCCGAATATTTTTTCAAGTTCTTCATAAGCATCCTCATTTGTACCCTTTAATTCAACGCCATTTATAATACTACCGAATCCTTTAAAATCACCATTTCCATGTACTTTATATACTCTTATCTGTAGATTTAATGTATTTATAATATACTTTGCGCCTTTTTTAAGTTGCTCATTAAACATTGATTGTGACCAAATAAAAGGAGCTTTTAATCTAAACATATTTACAATAATACCATTTTTAACATCAAAATCATCTATTAATTCCACTGGATTTATTGAATCACCATAAATACCCTTTACATATTTGCCATCAGGGAGTTTGGTTTTAATCACATTAGCCGGGATCTTAAGTTCAGATATACGATTTGTTCTTTTTATTATTGGTTGAGATTCATTTCCATCAGGTTCTCCTCCAAAAATACCATTGTGAGAGCTTTTATTTTTAGAAAAAACTATTAAATACTCTGTTAAACTTATTATCCCTTTAGATAGAAAGCTGCCTTTCCTTTTTTTTATCCAAGTAATTATTCCTAGATCATTTTCTTCTCCAAAAACCTCATTACAAATTTTTCGAAGATTATCTACCTCATTATCGTCAATAGAAATAAAGATAACGCCATCATCTGTCAAAAGATTACGAGCCAACTGTAATCGAGGATACATCATCGAACACCAATCCGAATGATAACGTCCGTTTGTTTTTGAGTTCTTAAACAAACGATTTTCGTCTTCATCAAACAGTTCTGATTCGTCATCGTATTTCTCTTTACTCATTGCAAAGTTATCACGATATACAAAGTCATTTCCTGTGTTATAAGGTGGGTCAATATAAATCATCTTGATTGCGTTCAAGTACGAGCCTTGAAGCAACTTCAATACCTCAAGATTATCACCTTCGATATAAAGGTTCTCTGTCTTGTCCCAGTCTTTACTCTCTTCTTTACATGGACGCAATGCTTTTCGGATAGGCGTATTACCTTCAATGATAGATTGCTTTTTGCCTACCCAGGTAAACTCATAGCATTCATCACCATCTACCACCTCTTTAGATAGCATCTGTTTTAGTAAAGTGAAGTTGATAGCCTTTTTCAAGTTGCCATTCTCATCTTTCGTTTCTGTAATAACATTGGGAAACATAGCCCCAATCTTATCTATATTTTGTTCGGTCAAGTCAACCGATTCTTGTTTTAGTTTGTCCATAATTAATTTAATTTCAAAATAGAGGTTTGTGTCTAAATTTATAATATTTGCTATAAAATATTTTTTTAATCATCTTTCCAATATTTGTTAGTTCTACGGTTGGAGTTGCTCCTGACACTTCATTTGGAATATCAATTTCACGTTTTTCATTATCTATAAATTCTACAGGAGTAATATCCAAATATGCTAAACCTATGCCTATTAATTCTGAGTCATCTATGGACGGTTCTTCTGTATTTACAAAATAACTTAAGTCTGACGTTGTAATGCGATTTATAATTGAGCTTCCTTTTATCCATTCATCGTAACTTATTTTCTTCTGTAGCCAGGCTTTAAATAGAATTGCAGTATTTTCTGATTTTTCTGAATCTTCACAAGTATCCAAAATATAAAGTAATTTTTCTCCAACCTTTAGTCTATAGCTTTCATCTCCATCTATTTGATCAATCATCTTTTCTCTTTCCTTGGGACAGATATCTGTAATTTCTGAAAAAAAAGATAATACCTTCTTCATAAAAAGATAATCTTTAATTGCCCCTCCAGTCTTAATAATTGCCGCCAATGCATTAACAATGGGAATATCTTTAAGTAGTCCATCTTTTATAATACCATCTATGGCTATTTCTGTTCCATCTTTGGCAATTCCTCTTAAATCACTATTTTTAAGCGTCTTGCTTAGTGACGGCTGTATATCTTGTATGTTACTCATTCTTAAATAATAAATTTATTTTAATTTTCAACTGCTTTATTTCATTACTTATCTGCAACTGCTTATTAAACTGCTTCTCCTTCCGCTTTTTAGCTTCCAAATCTGCAATCTTTTTCTCCAGCTTCTCGATAGCTTTGGTCCTCTCTAGAGACTCTCTGATATCCAACTCCTCATCTTGTACTAACTTCGTTCCCGCCACTTGGCGAATGAAAGAGTCGTACACTTGGTCTATAGAAAGTCCTTCAATCTGAAGCATTAACTTATCCGATGGAAGCCAGTCTGACTGAAAAGTATCAACTATCTTGAACTTGCCCGTCTGGTTCTCGTATTCCTCCTTATAATTCATAAGAAGTTTCGACTCCCCTTGATAAGAGAGGATAAACAGTAAATGTTTAGGAATTGATTTTTCAATAACCTCAATCACCTTCGCATCATATGCTTTCCGCTTCAGCTGTATTTCAAAAACCTCTATTTCTATCACTCGTGTCCCTTTACTGACATTTAGTGTATCAGGCGATAGTTTATTTTGCCAGACTATCAGTTCAATGTCGTCAATGAATGAACGCTTGATAGAGGTGTTCATATCTATCCGCTGATAAAAATTCTCTTTGGGTATTCGCTTTCCAAAGAATGTTGATTCAGGAAATTTTATCATAAATATTTACTTTTATCGCACTACAAAGAAACATATTAGCTCAAAGTCATCCAATCCAGAGATTTTATTGGTTAACGCCGATGTTTCACCAACAGAGAACAAACTGTCAATATCGTTCTCCTCTTTAACGGATATAATAGAAGATATTGCTTCTTGCAGTAACTCTGAGTACATCTGCATTTTACGCCCTTCCTGCGTCTCTTTGTTAAACTGCATACACAAATCCGTAATAGGTTCAGATTCGCCCCGACACATAAGCCTAATAAGGTCTAACATCTTCTTTGGTGCAAGATGATTACAAATTACTTCACCCATTTGGGACATGAATACCATATAGAACGGGTGCAAACGGTTTTTATCATTAATGTTTACCCCTTTGCTTAAGTTCTTCAAGATGTAAATCACCCCTTGAGGAGCATCCTCATTGCAGGGAACGACCGCATGCATGCCAAAAGGCGTATGTGCAATGTCGGGATGGGATTTCATATATTCTAATAAATCAAGCCTGAACTCATTCAGCCCCATATCCATAATCGAGATACCACTACCCATATCCTCAATATCAACTACCTCGCTCATCAACCGTTTTAATTGTTGTTTGCGGTATTCCAAATCACCCTTTTCCTCTTCACTCAGCAGGTTGTCATCACCCGTTGAAGACATAACCGTAATTTTCATTCTCGTCTCCACACGTCCCTTTAGATTGATGTAATCGTCCAAAGATAGATCAGGCCAGAAGTTTACCAATTGAATCACATTATTAATGCTACCGATACGGTCAATACGTCCGAAACGCTGAATGATGCGTACTGGATTCCAGTGAATATCGTAGTTTATCAAGAAGTCGCAATCTTGCAGATTTTGACCTTCAGAAATACAATCCGTCGCAATTAGAATATCAATATCCTCAGTATTATTTCCAGATAACAAATGTCTTTGTTTCGAAATAGGAGAGAAACAGCTCAATACCGTATTCATATCCGTCTTCAACTTAGGATTGGTTGTTCTTCCATCCACAGAACCAGAAATCAATGCAGTATTCAATCCGTACTTCTTCTTTATCCGTTTGCTGATATATTCGTACAAATACTCTGAAGTATCCGAGAATGCCGTAAATACAATAACCTTCTTGTTCCCATCATTTAATGGATGCTCAATCTTGTTTTCTATAATTTCTAACAGAGACTGTAGCTTGAGGTCATGTTCGGGAGTGATATCATTAACCCAAAGCATTAAATGTTCCAGGCATTCACTATCCAGCTTTAAATCTGCCTGCCAAGATAAAGTATCCATATCGCTAAGTGAAATCTTCACCTTCTTACCGACAAACAAATCAGTGTTTTGGTCATCAATTTCAAGCTCTTCTACTTGAATTACCGTATCTACATCGAAATTACTATTTACGTTGTGTTGCTCAATGGTATTAATAGTTGAGTCAATAAGCATCTTAATCTTATTCACCGTCAAACGGAACGAATGTACCGAACTCTCAAGACGTTTCAAAAGGTTAATACTCATCAATCTTCTAATACCCTTTTCTCGCCCGTTTTGCATAGAAAAAGATTTACCCTTTCCATTACCATAAAGAGCCTCGTATCGTTCTATTTTACTTGGATAGATATAGTTCGATGGGGTATAAATGCCCAAATTTAACTGTATCAACAGCTCATAGATTTCATCATAATTGATAGCTCCAGACTTTTCAGTTAATCGAGGACGTACACTAATTGGAGGAAGTCGTTTAGGGAATTTACCAACATCCGAAGTACTATAATACTTCTCTATATGCTTTCTTGAACGAGCAATAGTGACACTATCAAGCACCTCAAAGAAATCGAAGTCCAACATGCTTAATAAGCGGTCTGTTGTTCTTTCACTACTATCCAGCTTACTCCATTTATTAAATGCAGTCTGTGCCTGTTTGAATATATCATCTATCGAACGACTTGTATTCAATAACTCATCTATATTATTCGAATCTCCCTCATAAGCCAATGCCAACTGATTGCGAAGGTCAAAGAATCGATTATTTACGGGCGTAGCAGAAAGCATTAGCACCTTCGTCTTCACACCAGGTCTGATAACCTTATTCAAAAGTTTCAGATAACGATTTTCTTGCTTGTCATCCTCATCTCCGTAGACTTGCCCACCGTTACGAAAATTGTGTGATTCATCAATCACCACCAAATCATAATTACCCCAATTGATTCTATCCAATGGTAACCCATTAGAGGTTCCTGACTCTCTGGATAGATCGGTATGATAAAGTACATCGTAACGAAGTCTATCTTTTGCAATCGGATTATTGGTTAGATTAGAACGATAGGTTACCCAGTTATCATTCAACTTCTTTGGACATAAGACTAAAACAGATTTATTTCGATTTTCATAATACTTTATAACCGCTAAAGAAGTATAGGTTTTACCCAGACCCACCGAGTCCGCCAAAATACAACCATTAAATTTCTCCAACTTGTTGATAATAGCTAATACTGCATCTTTTTGGAAGTTGTATAGCTTATTCCATACTTCACTATTCTTGAACCCCGTAGCCTCATTAGGTAACGTATCTTCACTGATATCTTCCAAGAACTCATTGAAGATATTGTATAGGGTCACAAAGTAGATGAAGTCGGGAGAGTTTTCTTTATAGACGGTTGATATATTATCAATGACCTGTTCGGTCACATCATTCAGTTTCTCTTTATCTTGCCAAAGGTTGTTGAATAGTTTGATATATTCCAAACTAAAAGGGGCATCGAAGCGATTCACCATATTGTAGGTATGATTTCCTTTTTCACACCCAAGGTCAACGGTTGTAAATCCGTTTATAGGCAGATAGGTAGAATTTTCAGAGGACTCCACATTCAGAAAGCCACCCATAGATTCCCCCGTAACATTCGATTTGAAGCACCCCTTTTTACGAATCCACTCTGCACACTCCTTGGCAATAGCCTTTTGTGAAAGTTCGTTACGAAGCTTCACTTCAAACTCTGAACCATAAAGATTGCGTTCACGATTCAAGCGAGGAATATAAAATTCCCGTTTCTCCTTCTTGCTCTTCTCTGCTATAAATGTAGGAGAAGTAAAGATGAATCTGAATTCCTCTACATCTTTCAATTGAGCTTTCAACTCCTCAAAAGCAAAGATTGAGAAACTTGCAGCTGCAATAGAGATACGACTATCTTTCTGAATAGTCCCTCTGAGGTCATCGTTTAACTTTTCCCGTACGTTATCAATTATCTTCATGGTTCGTCTGTTCTACCTTTAAATAAGCTTTAATGATTCTCTAAGAAATTCTTTACTTGCTTCATCTTTGGTTGTCGTTCATATTTCCCTCTGCTACTTTCTACGGTAATAAGATTACCAACACGAATAATGCACCGTGCATTTCTATAGAAATTATCTTTTGATAACTTCAGATTTTTCAAGCTACCATAAGTAATGCCAATTTCTTCACTTTGGAACAATTCATAGATAGCCTTTAAACTCCCAAAGTAATAGTGTGATTTTTTTGACAATAATTCTAAATGAACAATTTTCTTTTCTTTCTTTACCATTTATGAATAATATGTTCCAAAAGTAGCAATAATATGGTATTAAATAAATAAAAGACACATATTAAATCCTTATCACCAATAATATCATTGCATATATTGATTATACGCAATGATATTATTGGTTAAATTATAAAAACAAATAACACTAATTAGTTTTTATTAAGTATACCTTAAATAAAAAACCGAGAAATCATTCAAATATTGATATCAAATAGATTTTGATTTAATAGTATCGTTCTAATAACACTATCAGCAAAAAAAAATAGCCAATATTTGTGACTGTTCAACTGCAACTATACCCGAGTTCTAAAAAATCTTAGCAGAGATTTGATATTAAATAAACATGAACACCTTGTACTCACGACACGATGTCCCACAATTATGAAATGTAAAAACTAAAATCTCAAATCAACCATGTTTATTTGAAGTATATAGGTACACGCTAAATCATAAAACCTTATAAATCAAAATGCAAGACACTTAATAGAGAAAAATTTCTATATAAATAAAACTTTTTTCTTATGCAACAAACCTTCGCAGAGACACCTACCCCTCATTACTTATAGTAGTAATGAGGGATAATTTGCATTTATACTTTTATAACAATAATACAGAGTCATTAAATATGTTTTTTTGTTTATAAGTTGAAAGAACAATCTTTATCATTAAATTTAATTTATAATAGTATGAGCAAAGAAACTGAAAAAAAGGAGGATTTAAAAAATAAGAATCCTGAAGATAACCAAAATTCTGATGCAAAGAAAGAGAACCAGGAATCCTTGAATGATATGGAATTGAATAATCCAGTTGAGGAAATAGAAGGAAGAGAAGAGGAATTGGAAGATTTGAATAATTCTATTGCCGGACAAAGTATTTTTGATTACTGATTACAAACAATCAAGTTTTTTATCTCCATAAAACATTAGTTTTATGGAGATAAAACTAATGTTTCGTCTTGATAAAACAATAGTTTCATTAAGACGAAACTATTTGAAACTGATTTATACTGAAATTGGTGGTTGTGATATACTGATTTAAGTTGACTACTTGTTTATTTAAACTTAAATAGGGTTGACTAAATAATTTACTATTAGAGGCTAGTTACTAAATATGACAGTCATATTTTGGGGTATCATACTAAATCTGTATAACATGCAAATAACTGTGCATCATGTGCATGATTCCATACATACGAGGCAGGATACTTATCTTCATTATCTATCTCTGTTATCTGTTCAGTAATATTCTGCTTTGAGTGACACGTAACAAAGAAATATGTGTGACGCGCATTAATTAAAATACGTCCTGTCATCCCTACCCTTTCAGTATCATCATAAGGACTACGTGTAACAGCATAAAGTCTATAGTCTTTAAGAAGTTCCATATCTTTTGGAAATATAGAGGATGTATGTCCATCATCTCCTATCCCAAGCAATATGTAATCGAACTGCGGATACTCATTTTTAGATGGTATACGACTTTTTACCAAAGAAGAATACATCAATGCGGTCTCTTGTGCAGGTGCCTCGCCCAATATTCTGTAATAGTTGTTGGATGAAATAGCAACCTTATTTAAGAGATGATCGTAAGCAAGTTTGAAGTTACTCTTGTCGCTTGTAGGAGGTACGCATCTTTCGTCTACCCAATAAAAATTTATTCTGTTCCAGTCTGTATACAGTGCGTAATCCCTTACCCATATATAATAAAGTATTTCGGGAGTTTTACCTCCCGAAAGTGCTATTGTGAATACTTTGTTGGGATTTGCATCCATATCGGCTATGATTGTAGTTATCAAAGCTTGTGCAGCCTCTACCGAAGTAAGAAAAATATTCTTTGTCATAATTCACAATAAAGATTACAGTTTGTAAGATTCTTACATGGATTAGTCCAGTGAGCATGAATTCTTTCTATAAGAGCATCTGCCTCCTTAGGTCCCCACGTTCCAGCCGGATAACCATACAGAGGAGTTTCAGGATGGTTTTTCCAATAATCAAGAAGACGATCAAAAAACTCCCAACTCTGTTCTACCGCATCTTCGCGCGTAAAAAGAGTAGGATCACCTGCAAGACTGTCTTCAAGCAACCTTACATAAGCATCTCCGGTATTGTTGTTACTCTTATCATAACTAAACTCCATATCCATGGTACCTAGATAAAAGCCCGATCCTGGTTCTTTCATTGCAATGCGCTGCACTATACCTTCGTTTGGCTGAATGCGAAGAATTAGCTCCTCTCCTTTCTTTGCATCATTTCTTAGCTTGAACATCTGCATAGGAGCCGGTTTGAAATGTACTACTATTTCGGTTACTTTGGTAGGCATCTCCTTACCTGTTCGAATAAAGAAAGGAACTCCCTGCCATCGCCAGTTATTTACATATATGCACATTGCTATATAAGTTTCTATACGCGAATCGGGATTGATGTTTCTCTCCTCGCGATAACCTTTCTTGTCTTCATTGGCCACATACTGTCCTCTTATTACATTATTCTCTATATACTTGTCGGTAAAAGGAGGTATAGATTGATAAACCTTTATAACTTCATTTCTGAAACTATCTTTGTCAAATCGTGCCGGTGGTTCCATGGCTGTAATGGCAAGTAGTTGCATAAGATGATTCTGCACCATATCGCGCATGGCGCCTGCTCCTTCATAATATCCGCCACGAGTACCTACTCCCATATTCTCGACAGCCGTAATCTCTACATAATCTATGTAGTTTCGGTTCCATATAGGCTCGTATATGGTACTTCCAAAACGTGTTACCATTATATTCTGCACCGTCTCTTTTCCCAAAAAATGATCAATTCGGTATATATCTTCCTCCTTGAAATATTTAGAATAGATATGGTTAAGCTTTCTTGCCGAAGCAAGATCATAGCCAAAAGGCTTCTCGACTATCACACGTTTTAACCCTGGCTCCTTTAGTAATCCTGCCTTACTTAACGACTTAGGAATAACTTCGTATAGTGAAGGAGGTGTAGCAAGATAGAAAAGATAATTACCGTTATTGTCATACTGTACCGAAAGTTCCTTTAACTTGTTGTTGAGCTGTACATAAGTTGCTTCATCGGCAGGATCCATACTCTGATAGTGTACTATTGACAAAAAATTGTCTATAAGTTTCTTTTCGTCTTTACTCAATGAAGAAGATGCGTTAAGCTCCTTGCGCATGTAATCTCTATATGTATCGTCGGTATAATCGGTACGTGCACAGCCTATTATTGAAAAGTGTTCAGGAAAACTTTTATCCTTATATATCTTTATCAATGCCGGCATAAGTTTACGGCGCGTCAAATCGCCTGATGCGCCGAATATAACAAGAAAAAGACTATGAGGCATTTTCATAATTATTCATCCTTATCTTTATCGATCCAGTTCTCATGAAAGAATTCACCACGCGGACTGTCTACACGTTCAAATGTGTGTGCTCCGAAATAATCGCGCATAGCCTGAATCATATTAGCATTAGAATTATTATTGATCAGTCCTAGGAAATAGTTTAGTGAGGCCGATAGTACCGGAGCCGGTAGTCCTTCTCTAAGCATTATTCCTATACTCTTCTCCCAAGCAACTAGCCCCTTTCTTATAGCCGAACCAAAATGATCGTCGAGCAACAGATTGCCCATAAGTGGAGTATTCTCATAAACTTGAGCTATTTCATTAAGAAATGCCGAACGAATAATACAACCTGCACGCCACAGCAACGCTATTGTAGAAAGGTCTAGATTCCATTTATATTCATCGCTTGCTTTCTTCATTAATGTGAACCCCTGCGCATATCCAACCAATCGGCTACAGTAAAGAGTCTGCTCAAGCATTGGTATTAGTTCGTTTGAATTATATACAGGATGTAATGAGCTAACAGAATAATGATGGCTCATCATGCTTCGCATCTCTTTATGGGCTGCAAGGTTACGTGCAAAAACTGCCGATGCAATTATATCGAGGGGCATATTTAGTTCAAGAGCATTCATTACACTCCATCTGCCGGTTCCCTTCTGTCCAGAAGTATCGAGAATCTGATCTAATACGTAATCGCCATTATAGTCCTTATGTTTTAGAATATCGGCAGTAATATCTATAAGATAACTCTGCAATCGTCCTCCGCGCCAGCTATTGAAAACATCGGATATCTGTTCATTATCATAATCCAACAGATGTTTTATGGAATAGTATACTTCGGCTATAATTTGCATATCGCCATATTCTATGCCGTTATGTACCATCTTTACATAATGACCCGCTCCACCCGGACCTACCCAGTCACAGCATGGAGTGCCATCATCTGCTTTGGCAGCAATACTCTTTAATATTGGTTTTATTACGGGCCACGCCTGTTTAGCACCACCAGGCATTATAGATGCACCATACAGTGCTCCCTCCTCTCCTCCGGAAATTCCACAGCCAACAAAATACATATTGTTATCGTACATCATCTTGACTCTTCTTTCTGTATCCTCAAAAAATGAGTTACCGCCGTCAATGACAATATCACCCTCGTCAAGAAGAGGAATAATTACTTTTAAAAGTTGATCTACAGCTTCGCCGGCCTGTACCATAAAAAGTACAATACGTGGTTTTTTAAGGCTTAGAATAAGTTCAGGCAACTGAGTAAATCCTTTTATATCGGTATTACGTGCCTTAGTCTGCATAAATTCTTCGACTTTATTTTTCAATGAATCTTTAGATGTTCTATTCCAAACCCCTATTTTCCAACCATTTCTAGCAATATTCATTGCCAGATTCTGTCCCATTACACCAAGACCTAATAATGCTATATCAAGTTTATCCATATCAAAATATTTTAATATTCAACAAGAAATTAGCTTTATTTGTTCAGTAATTCTACCTTTGCAAAAAGTAAATACAAATAAAATTATTGATGAAAAAAATTAGATTAGGACTATTACCGCAAATCATAATGGCAATTATTGCGGGAATACTTATAGGCACTGCATTGCCACCAGGGATAATAAGAGTTTTTGTTACTTTCAACTCTCTTTTCAGTGAATTTTTAGGGTTTATAATTCCTTTAATTATAGTAGGACTTGTAACTCCGGCGATTGCCGATATAGGCAAGGAAGCCGGCAAGATGCTTATAGCAACTACAATACTAGCATATGGGATGACTCTTTTCTCGGGCTTTTTATCTTACTTTACCGGAATTACATTCTTTCCTTCAATAATAACTCCGGGAATTTCAATAGCCCAGATAAGTGAAGCTCATAATGTACTTCCTTATTTTACAGTTACAATACCACCGGTTATGAATGTAATGACTGCACTTATATTGGCGTTTACTGCCGGATTAGGGATAGCTCATTTGGATACTGCATACCTTAAGAATGTATGCAATGATTTCAAGGAGATAATAATAAAGACAATACGTGTTGTGATACTTCCATTATTGCCTATATATATATTCGGGATATTCCTTAATATGACATACTCGGGACAGGTAATGAGTGTACTTAGTGTTTTCATGAAAATTATAGGTATAATATTTATACTGCATATTTTCCTTTTATTATTACAATACACCATAGCAGGTGCCATTGCTCGTAAAAACCCATTTAAGCTATTGGCTAGGATGCTTCCTGCCTATTTTACAGCATTAGGAACACAGTCATCGGCAGCTACAATACCTGTAACTCTACGTCAAACCATAAGGAACGGGGTAAGTGAAGATATTGCAGGTTTTACAATTCCGCTATGTGCAACTATTCACTTATCGGGAAGCACAATGAAAATCGTAGCATGCGCACTAGCCTTGATGATATTGGAAGGAATACCATTTGATTTTCCTATGTTTGCAGGATTCATCTTCATGCTTGGCATAACAATGGTAGCGGCACCAGGTGTACCGGGCGGAGCAATTATGGCCGCACTGGGAATATTGGCATCAATGTTGAATTTTGGAGAAAGCGAACAGGCACTAATGATTGCACTATATATTGCTATGGACAGTTTTGGTACTGCATGTAATGTAACAGGCGATGGTGCAATTGCCGTTATTATAGACAAATTCTTCCGAAAGCAGAAAAAAGGTATTTCGGAAGAATTTGTAGAAGAAGTTTAGAATAATATCTGTACAAGGATAAGCCCCACTACTATTGACACTACTGTTGCTACTAGTCCAGGCATCATAAATGAGTGATTAAGAACCCATTTGCCTATCTTGGTAGTACCGGTACGGTCAAAGTTTATTGCTGCAACTACTGTAGGATAATTTGGAATAAAGAAATATCCGTTTACAGCAGGAAAAAGAGCAATAAGCATATATGGCGACATGCCAAGTGCTATACCCAACGGAACGATGGCACGTACTGTGGCAGCCTGACTGTACAGCAATATAGACATCACGAAAAGAGCCACTCCAAACAGCCAAGGCATTGATTGTACTACACCTTCTATAGAGTGAGTAAGCTGAGCTATATTTCCATTTATAAATGTATCGCCCATCCATGCAATACCAAAAATAGCAATTACCGCCTGCATACCTGCCAGGAATACACTTCCCTGGGTAGCTTTTATACCATCAGTCTTCGAAACAATAAGTATTATTGCAGCTGCACAAAGCATTAAGATTTCTATCAGTGCCGGCATATCAAGTGGTTTACCATCGAACGAAGGACGTAATGAGGGTAATGAGCCAAACAATACTATAAGTACTGTAGCAAGAATAAATATCAATACAGAAATACGAGCTTTAAAAGGATTCTTAACCTCATTTACCTTTACTGATGAAGTTTCAATTTCACCTTCTTCTAATCGACGAAGATACTCTTTGTCCTTCATCAGTTCCTTACCTACTTTCATCGAGAAGAAGGCACCAACCAAAACCCCTATAAGAGTGGCCGGAATAGATATCTTGAGTATGTCGAAAAGTGTTATATCGAAACCGGTAAGCATACCAAGCAAGGCAACAGTAGCAGCCGAAATAGGACTGGCTGTTATAGCTTGCTGTGAAGCTATTACTGCAATACCCAAAGGGCGTTCGGGACGAATTTTAGTTTCGCGGGCAACCTCGGCTATTACAGGAAGTACCGAATAAGCTACATGGCCCGTACCTGCAACGAAAGTAAACAGATAGGTAACTAGCGGACTTATAATAGTGACTCTCTGAGGATTCTTACGCAAGACTTTTTCTGCCAACTTTACCATATAATCCAAACCTCCGGCCGCTTGCATACAAGCTGCTGCCGAAATAACCGCTGCAATCATAAGCATTACATCAATTGGAGGAGCCGTAGGCTGAAGTCCGAAGACAAAAGTAAGTATTGCCAAACCTATACCACCCATCACTCCAAGACCTATTCCACCAAGTCGGGCACCAAGTATAATGGCAACTAAAACAAATAACAATTGTAACAACATCTTTTTCTCTTTATCTTTATTTTAAAACTCTAAATATCAGATGCAAATATACTGCTTTTACAAATGTCGATAAGGCAATGTAATTACTAATTTTCATTTTTTCACTATATTGCATTTGCAAACAATATATGTAAACACTTTGTTTATTATTGATTAATACAAATATTATGAATAGAATATGTAATCTGTATAAAATTAAATATCCTATAATTCAGGGAGGTATGGCTTGGTGTAGTGGTTGGAGACTGGCATCGGCTGTCAGCAATGCCGGAGGTTTAGGGATAATAGGTGCAGGATCTATGCATCCTGAAATTCTGAAAGAAAATATTGATAAATGTAAAGCTGCCACACAAAAACCTTTCGGTGTAAACATTCCTTTGCTTTATCCCGAGATGGATAAAATAATAGATATAATAATAAATGAAGGAGTAAAGATAGTTTTCACATCGGCAGGTAATCCTGCAACGTGGACCGAAACTTTTCATAAACATGGTATAATTGTAACTCATGTAGTAAGTAGTACAAAGTTTGCAATGAAATGCGAAGAGGTTGGTGTAGATGCGATAGTAGCCGAAGGCTTCGAAGCAGGCGGACATAACGGCCGCGAAGAAACAACTACCCTTTGCCTTGTTCCGGCTGTAAAGCAAGTTACTACCATACCACTGATGGCAGCAGGAGGAATAGGTACCGGTAGTAGCATGCTCGCTGCAATGGCTCTTGGTGCCGAAGGAGTACAAATAGGAACCCGTTTTGCACTTACACAAGAGAGTTCGGCTAACTTTCTTTTCAAGGACAGATGCCTGCGACTCAATGAAGGTGACACTCAGCTTACGCTTAAACGTATTACACCAGCACGTATTGTGAAGAATGATTTCTACAAGCAGATAGAGGAAGCACAGGAACGAGGAGCTTCGGTAGACGAACTTAGAGCTATTCTTGGATCGGGCAGAGCAAAAAAAGGAATATTTGAAGGAGATATATATGAAGGCGAACTTGAAATTGGTCAGATAGCATCATCTTTCCATACACTGCAAAGCGTAGACGAAGTAATGAACGATATTATAACAGAGTTCAATGATGATCTTGCCAGAATTAAGAAAACTGAAATATTAGAACATTAACTTTATTATACTTTATATTCTCCATACCCATCCATATTATACGTTATTATAGAATGGATGGGGTTTTAGTTAGATTATAACTAAATTGATATATAGCAATATTTATTATGTTTACCTGTTTTTAATAAGGTGCATATTATGATCTATTACATTAGGCAGTTCATTTTTGTAATGAGTTACCATTATCATTGTTTTGTTACGACGTTTACAGAAAGCTTCTATTATATCCTTTACAAGACGCCTGTTAGACATATCGAGTCCGTGTAATGGTTCGTCAAGAATAAGAAGTTCCGGATCTTTAACGAACGCGCGCGCCAACAAAACCAGGCGCTGTTCTCCACTTGATAGTTGCAGGAAGTTAGAATCTTTAAAATGAAGTATACCGAATATATCCATCCAGAATTCGCATATGTGTTGCTGTTCAGGACGTGAACGTTTGTAAAGTCCTACCGAATCGTGTAAACCACTTGCAACAATATCTACTGCGGGAAGATTCTTTAAATAAGCTCGGTGCATTTCCGGACTTACATAGCCTATATGTTTCTTTATATCCCATATACTTTCGCCCGATCCGCGCTTATTGCCAAAAAGTGATATGCTACACGCATAGCTTTGAGGATTGTCGGCACATATCAGACTTAAAAGAGTAGATTTTCCTGCACCGTTATCTCCGCTTAGAGCCCACTTTTCTCCGCATCTCACCTTCCAATCCAAATCCTTCAGTATTGTTCTTACACCATATTTTACAGACACCTTATTCAACTCTACAATATCTTCTACATTATATTCATTATCTGAATAAGGAATATCCATTATTCGTTTTATATTTTCCTCGCTCAATACTCTAGAAGGAATAATTGGAGATAACTGTCTAAACTCTTCCAATGTAATCTTTTCACCACACACTCTGTTATTCACAGGAATCACATGAGTTATAAAGTCAGGAATATCATCTATCTTTGAAAGTATTAGAATAATTTGCAGTGAAGTTATTTGCGTAAGCTTTGCCATCAAGCCATGCAACAAGTCGCGTGTATTGGCATCAAGGCCTATAAATGGATTATCCATTATCAAGACTCTAGGACTGGAAAGAAGAGTCTTTGTAATCTGAAACTTTCTCAGTTCTCCACTAGAAAGAAGAATAATATTCTTTTCAAGCATCTCTTCTATTCCGAATAATGAATAGAGCATTTTCTTCATTTTCTTATCTTTGGCTTCCGGAAGCATGTCACGAACCAATGGAGTATTCTCCGTATCTTGAGAATTCCAACGTTGCTGATAATAATAGCTACTGTCGGCATCGCCATACGAATCACGAAAGGTTATATACTTTATGTTATCATAAGCCATAGCCGATTTTGAAGGATGGAAATCATACCTCACTTCATTCATCAAAAGTGGATAACGTCCTGTTATAGTATCGGCAATCAAGCTTTTTCCTGCACCGTTTGGTCCTGTTATGGCTATATGTTCGCCTTCAGAAAGAGTAAAGTTAAGAGGAGTTGCCATTCTATAGGCCGGATTACGAGTTATGCCGTTCTCTATTTTTATTATATTACGCATTGTTTATATCTTATTGTCAAGTAGTTCGCAAAGTTAAACACTTTTTTTCGCCATACATCTATTTTTATAAAAAACATACCATTAAGGCATAATTGTAGTTTTTCATTTCAACTTATTATTTTATCTTTGTTCGCATACTAACCTAAAATAAAAGAACTTAGATGAGGCATAAAGTTTATTTTCCCTCTTTTATAATACTACTAATTCTCCTTTCTACGCTATTTTCGTGCAAAAAAGAGAACCATTCGGATATTATTTCAAAGATAGATTCGCTGAACAAGGTTTCTTATAGCTTACACTATAAAGACTTGTATGCATCTAGCAAAGCTGCATCCGAAGCTTATAAGCTGGCAGCAAATCACCCTTCGCTTCGTGCCGAAGCTCTTAATAATCTTGGATTTACAGCTTTCATGAGAATGGACTTCGAGAAGGCAGAACGATTGTTTAAACAGGTTTATAATGAAAGTAACAATGAATTAGAAGCACTGGTAGCCGATATAAATATGATGAAGATATGTCAGCGTACAGCTATGAACAAGGAATTCTATGATTATCGAAATAGTGCACTACATCGTTTCAAGAGAATAAACGACGATATATCATCATTAACCACAAAGCATGAGTTCGACAGGCTGAACTATGCTCGTTCCGAATTTTCAATAACTTCTTCTATATATTACTACTATTTACAGCAAGACGATATGGCACTTAAGTCTATAAATGAAATAAATATGGACGAAACTCTTATAGGTGATACAGCTCAACTGCTTTATTACTACTATATGAAAGGATCAGGAGGACTGTATCAGGCACCTACATATGAAGATATGGTAATAGGAGAATTTAATTATTTGCTTGAGTGTCTTCGTATAAGCAATGAGAAAGGATACATATATTTCGAAGCCAATGCATCTCAGGGCATAGCAGAACTACTTAAGAACAAGAAGAATTATGATATAATAATGGAAAGAAGACCAGGACTTATTCGAATGATAAATCCTGAGAATTTAGAATGGAAAGACCTTACGTTACGATTTGCCGAAGGTGCCATAAAACAATTTAAAAAATATGGTGATTGGTATCAAATATCGGGATCATATAGAACTCTGGCCGGCCTATACAATGAACTTCAGGAAAATGAAAAAGGACTAGAATATCTTACTACTGCCCTAGATTATGTAAATAAGCATCACCAAAGATATTATAATTGCAAGGATAGTGCCGATTTGCTGCGTCCTTACATACCAATGGATACTCTGTCTATAGAACTTAATTGGATAAACAACAAAAATATAAAAACTGTACCAGAATGGATAGCACGCCTTCGCGAACAACTTAGCGTAACCTACTCGGCTATGGGCATGAAACCACAATCAGACTATAACCGAAACATTTATCTAGATATTCTTGACTATACCCGTCAGGACAAAGAGCTTGAAAGTCGCTACAAAACACTAGAACGAGAGTCGGAACTTCTTACAGGTATGCTGGGAGTTGTAATAACAGGCATTGTAATAATAATAGTATTATTTTGGTTATTAAATAAAAGATGGCGAAAGAAGAATGCATTATATATTGAAAAACTTAAAAAGACAATAGATATATCACGCAAGATTACTGCCTCTGTTACATCGAAAACTACCGATATAGAAGAGGTAACAGAATCAATTATGCAATCAGTAGGTAATGAAATATGTACATTGACAGGATGTAGTGAATTCGCAATAGTAATTGTAGATGAGGAAGGGAATTATACCCAAAAGAATGCACTCCTTAAATTACCTATAATTGCATCGGATAAGAAACAGATTATTGGTTATGTGTTTCTAGATAGTCTACGTAAAATAAAAAAAGAAGATAAAGTTTTGATAAACATAATTCTGCCATATATATCCTGGACTTTAGAGAACGGAATTACATTCATTTCTTTAGGAGAAGAGAGAATGCAATTCGAAAAAGAGCAATATGTGCACCAACAACATATTACAGAGAACAAAAGACAAAATCTTGTAAAAAAAGCATGCCTATTTATCATTACAGGCATAATGCCATACATAGACAGAATTATAAATGAAGTAAACAAGCTTAACATAAACGACAATTCATTAAGTCGTGAGATTAAAAAAGAGAAACTTCAATACATAGACGAACTTGTAACCCGAATAAACGATTACAACGAGATAATAGCTCTTTGGATAAAGATGAGACAGGGAGCACTGGCACTGAATATTGAAAATTTCAAACTGAATGAGTTGTTTGAGGTCGTTGCCAAAGGCAGAAAAACATTCGAAATGAAACAACAGTTATTCAGCATAACCAACAATGATTATATAGTAAAAGCCGATAAAGCCCTCACCCTTTTCATGATAAATACTTTGACCGAGAATGCACGTAAATATACAGGAAAGGGCGGTAACGTATCACTATATGCCGAAGACGGAGGAGACTACATAGAAGTCTCTATAAAGGACAATGGTCCCGGAATTTCTCAGGAAGACATAAATCGTATACTTGGTGAGAAAATATACGATTCGGGCACTATAGGCATAAAGGAAAATGGACACAATGAAGAGTTCATGAAGAACAAGGGAAATGGATTCGGCTTAATGAACTGCAAGGGTATTATAGAAAAATACAGAAAGACAAATACTTTGTTCCGTGTATGCAAATTTGATATAGAAAGTAATCCTGGTAAGGGTAGCCGATTCTATTTCCGCTTGCCAAAAGGAATAATAAGAATTATGATGATCGCTCTTATATTTATTCCTGTAACATTAGGATGTAGTCATGGGCATGATTCGGTTAGAAAAAGTAATAACACCAGTGATTCTATTAATCGTTATGACAGCCTTTTGGCAATAGCCAATGATTTTTCGTATAAAGTATATAACAGCAACGTTACAGGATACTATCAAGACGCTATTACATATGCAGATAGTGCAATGAAATATTTAAACCTTCATTACAGTAAATATGAATCTAAAAAGGGACCTTTTCTTAAAGTTACAGGAGAGAATACTCCTACCGAATTAAAATGGTTGGATAAAGGTTTCGACACCGATTATTACACTATTCTGGACCTTAGAAACGAATCGGCTGTAGCATTTCTCGCACTTGGAGAAATAGAAAACTATAACTTTAACAATAACGCATATACAGCTCTTTACAAACAAATTAGCAAAGATGCATCACTCGAGCAATACTGTAAAAAGATGCAATTCTCGTCAAACAATAAAATAGTAGCAATTATATTATGTATAGTATTATTCTTTATTCTTCTAATAGGATATTACATACTATACTCAAGGCATCTTCTACTATATAGATTCAATTTAGAACAGGTTCTTGAAATAAATAAAAAAATATTTACTTCTTCTTTCTTACATATGCATGGTAGCAGCGAAATAACCAGAAAGCTTGTAAATGTAATGTTTGACGGAATGAATGAACTAATGCCAATAAATCTTCTTGGAATAGGAGTATATAACGAAGAGACCAAAAATATGACATATGGCTTCAGTCCTTCCGATTCCAAGCATGATCGTATGCATGATATCATGCACAAATCGTTCGATTCAAAGAAACCTATCGAAGAAGATAAGATAAAATCATTGCCTCTATGGATAGAGATAAGTGGCGAAAAACATTGTGTAGGAGTAATGGCAATAGAGTACAACCTAAACCATAACGAAGACGAGAACCTAATGCTAGAGATTATATCTGGATATGTGGCAATAGTAGTATACAATGCTGTAGTAATTATGGAACAGAAACAACGTGACATAGAAACGGCTCAGGATGAAAGTCGTCGTGCCATGCATGAAGAGAATATGCTACATGTACAAAATCTGGTACTAGACAACTGTCTATCAACCATCAAGCATGAAACTGTATATTATCCAAACAAGATAAAGCAGATAGTAGGAAAGATAAATATAGAAAATCCGTCGGACGATACTGGAATGCAGTTTCATACCATGCAGGAACTTGTAAACTATTACAAAGATGTATTCTCAATATTAACTTCGTGTGCTGCACGACAGTTGGATGAAATTACATTCCGTAGAAGCAAGATTGCAACCAAAGATATAGCTGATCATGCAATAAAATATTTCAGATATATTTCTAAAAAAACATCTTTAAATGTAGATTTGCAGGTAAATTGCGAAAATTTATACATTACAGGTGATATAATACAGCTTAAGTTCATGATAGAAAATCTTATAAACAACGCACTATACAACACTTCCGATGGAAATCTAAAGATGAAAGTATATGCTGAAGGAGACTTTGTGCGTTTCGACTTTATAGATAAACGTGAAAACAAAAGTCAAGAAGAGCTGAACCTGATGTTCTATCCGGAAAATTCGGGTATGAATTGTGATGAAAACGGTAAACTGAAAGGAAGTGAACTATTGATTTGCAAACAGATAATACGCGATCATGATGAATATACCGGTAGACGAGGATGCAGGATAAATGCAACCGTATTAGAAGATGGAGGATATGATATATGGTTTACAATACCAAAGAAATAATAATATTATAAAATAAGAAATATATGGACAACGATAAGTTTAAAGTAATTATTGTAGAAGATGTAAAACTAGAACTGAAGGGTACTGAAGAGATATTCCGTAATGAAATACCCAATGCAGAAGTTATAGGAACTGCGATGACAGAAAATGAGTTTTGGGAATTACTGAAAAACAATAATCCCGACATGATACTACTAGATCTAGGACTTGGAGGATCTACCACCATTGGAGTAGACATTTGTGCTCGACTTAGAAAAGAATATCCCAACATTAAAGTGCTTATATTTACAGGAGAAATACTTAATGAAAAATTGTGGGTAGACGTTCTCGATGCAGGTGCGGACGGAATAATACTGAAAACAGGAGAATTACTTACTGCTATAGATGTAAAAGCACTCATGGATGGAAAGAAGATGGTATTTAACTACCCTATTCTTGAAAAAATAATTGCACGATTCAAGAATTCTGTAATGCAAGACCAGAAGAGACAAGAAGCCATAATAGATTATGATATTGACGAATATGATGAAAGATTACTCAGACATCTTGCCTTGGGATATACAAAAGAGATGATAACAAATCTAAAAGGAATGCCTTTTGGAGTAAAGTCTATCGAGAAAAGACAGAACGAACTTATAAACAGACTATTTAAAATAGATGAAAGAAGTGGAGTAAATGCTTGCCGACTTGTAACCCGCGCGCTTGAACTTAGAATTATAGATATAGACAATCTTGAACCCGATGAAGAGTAAATTCTATATACCACATGTAGCAACTATATTCTTTATAGCTACACTTATAACGGCTCTTTTCTCGTGGATAGGCAATGCATATGGAATAGGAAATATACACAGTCTTCTCAACCCCGACGGTCTTCGTTGGGAATTGAGGAGTTCTCTTCCAAACTTTATTAATGCCCCGGCATTAGGTATAGTAATGATCTTATTTATAGGTGTAGGACTTTTCTTCTATTCGGGAGTTATAAATGCTATACATAAATTATTATTTTCTACTAGCACCCTAACCCGAAAAGAGCGCCGCTCGCTTATATTTACTTTGGTCTCGGCTATCATTTATATATTTCTTATATTCCTTACAACCTTTACACCTTTTGCTATATTCAAGAGTGTTACTGGTACTCTAATCAATTCTCCTTTCCTCTCGGGCATATACTATATTATTTCCTTTGGCTTTGGACTTACCGGAATTGCTTATGGATATACATCAGGAAAGTTCCGGAACGACAAAGATATAATTCGTGGAATGACTTTTTTATATGTTTCGTGCGCCGATTATTTCATTACACTTTTTTTTATAGTACAATTTTTCTCATCTCTTATATATTCAGATTTATTACAATCAATAGGTATTTCTGAAAATGGAATAAATATTGCATTTCAAATAGCATGTTATTTACCTCTTTTTCAAATATTTACAGTTTTAAGTAAAAATATTATTAGAAAAAAGTAATCAGAATCTTTGGATAATTCAAAAAAAGCACTACCTTTGCAACCGCAAACAAGGATGGTTCCGTAGCTCAGCTGGATAGAGCAACGCCCTTCTAAGGCGTGGGTCAAGCGTTCGAATCGCTTCGGAATCACTAATAACAAAAGGCTGTAAATCAAACATTTACAGCCTTTTTTATACCTCTTATAATCTGCATATCTTTTAAAAAAACGGCAATATTTCCCACTATTGAGCGCATTTGCTTGTCGAAATGCTTGTCGAAAATTAAAAGATTATGGCATCACTAAAATTAGTCGTGATAAAATCACGTCAAACCGCAAAAGGTTCATTCCCGATTTTTATAGCAGTCAATCAGAATCGTATAGCAAGATATATTAAAACCGATTATGAGATAGACGACTTATTTCGGGTCGGCCAAATGTAGATTGGAATCATTTTGTAGACCAAATGGTTTAATGAAGTTGAGATTATAAAATAGATAATAAGTACATACATCATTAAAACAACTTCAAAGAAATAAAAACACATTTATAATCTGCATCCTATATATTTATGAATACATATTTAGTGAATGTATAGTCAATATTATAGTAATTCAACATAATATATTGCAAATCTAAAAAAAATAACTAGCTCATTAATTGTTTTTATAAAATTAACATATTACTTTTGTACTTCATAAAATATGTTCCTAAAATGAAAACGATTTTATTTATTGTATTTGTATCTATGACAGGATTTGCTGCATTACTTATAAATAGCAAATGTAAGAATGATAATGCACTGGTAGATTTTAATCTACACAACAAATCTGTTACTTTCAAGGGAATAAAGAAATTGGCCGGAAACAATATAGAAGTCAGTCTAGACAAAGGAATACACTATCTTCCTATAAATATTATGAACAATGGAATCAATTCAACTTTAGCCGTTACTAACCGGGGAGTAGAAAAGATAACCAGAATATACAATGCTCAATTAATACATATTAATAAAATCTCACTGCAATTAGAAAAGAGAGAAGAGATAAAGAGTAACTATAAGCTAGAATCAGAAAGCGTTACCGATAAAGCAAACAATGCTATAAAGAAATCATTTAGCAAATTTACAGAAAACATATTAGAGTATTTCAAACAAAAAGTACTTAAAATAGAATAATAAGATGCAACTATATCTTATTATTTATCCAAAAACTATATAGAAAGAAGTTGTATGATACAGTATCATACAACTTCTTTCTATATACAATTGATACATTTCACCTTAATAATATCCTCTATCTCCATTTTATTTGTGCTTCTTTGAATAACATTTGCAATATATAATTATTAAAACCATATTTGTATAAAATTTGTTTAAGAAAAAGATAATTATAAAAATATGGTAAAGAGACTTGCTTTTGTTATATCGTTATTATTCCTTTTTATTCATTCAGAATACTTGTATTCACAGCCAAACGCCAAACGTAAAACTGTGGCCGTTGTACTTAGTGGTGGTGGAGCTAAAGGAATGGCTCATATCGGAGCACTTGAAGTTATAAAAAAAGTTGGAATCCCTGTAGATTTTTACGTAGGCACCAGCATGGGTTCTATTATAGGCGGATTGTCGGCTATAGGGTACACTCCCGAACAACTTGACAGCATGGTAAAGAAACAGAACTGGCAGCTACTGTTAAGCGACAAAATACCACGTGCCGACCAAAATATGGAAGAACGTGAGGCAGCCGAAAAATATTTCATTTCTTTACCCTTCGGTCCATCAATGAAACTAAGACCCGGAGGTGGACTTATAAAAGGGCAAAATCTTTCAAATCTATTCAGCGAGCTAACTATTGGGTATCATGACTCCATTGATTTCAATAAACTTCCGGTACCCTTTGCATGTGTATCGGATAATATAGCCACAGGAAAGGAAGTAGACTTTCATAGTGGTATACTATCTCAGGCCATGCGTGCCAGTATGGCAATACCTGCTGTATTTACTCCGGTTAGAATAGATAGTATGGTACTTATTGACGGTGGCGTAATAAACAACTACCCTGTAAATGTTGCCAAGAAAATGGGTGCTGATATAGTAATAGGAGTTGATGTACAGAGCGAACTTAAGGGAGCATCGGAACTAACATCGGCAAGTAGCATTATAGGCCAACTCGTAAATCTTATGGGAGAGGATTTATATAAAAAGAATCTAAAGGAGACTAATACTGTAATAAAAGTAAACGTAGAGGGATATTCGGCAGCCAGCTTTACCCCAAATGCAATAGATACGCTTATACAGCGTGGCAAGGAGGCTGCAATGAGTCAGATAGATGCACTTTATGCTTTGAAGAAAGAACTAGGACTTGACAGCACTTTCATTCCTACTCCACCCCCGGCATATCCTTATACAACAGACAGAAAGGTATTTGTAAACAAAATTATATTCGATGGCAATAAGGTAAAGGAAAAGAAATGGCTTTTAAGGGAATGCGATCTTAAGGAACATTCAGAATTAAGTATACGCCAGATAGAGCGTACAACAGCACTTCTATGTTCTAACATGGGATATGCAAATGCCACTTTCAGTCTGCCTGAATCAGAAGATGGCAACTACAATCTGGTATTCACTCTTACTAAAAAGCACGAAAACATGCTTAACGTTGGGTTCAGATTCGATTCTGAAGAGGTGGCCAGTATATTGATAAACGTTATAAACAACTTCAATACCAAAATCCCATCATCATTGTCGCTTACAGGACGATTAGGAAAAAGGTATGAGGCACGCATTGATTATTCGCTCGAACCTTCTCCACTTAAAAGATGGAACATGGCCTACATGTTTAAATATAACAATCTAGACTATTACCATTATGGCGATCGCACACATAATACAACATGCAGATATCATATGGCCGAAGTCTCGTTTACCGACGTATGGTTCAGGAACCTTAAATTCAGTGTCGGAGCAAGATATGAATTATATGATTATGATAAAGCATTATCATCCGATGCAACTATAAATTATAATATAAAGACAGAGCATTTCTTTGATTATTTCGCAAAACTACATTATGACAATCTCGACAAGCCATATTTCCCTGCGAAAGGATTTTCAGCTAGAGGATCGTATATCCTTTATACAGACAACTTTTTTCAGTATGATGACAACACTCCATTTTCGGCAATAGAAGGTACATTCGAAAGTGTTATTTCCGTAAGCAACCGTTTTAAAATACTTCCCTTCATTGGAGGACGATTCTTGATTGGAGACAACATACCTTTCTCGCAACTTAACATGATGGGTGGAGATGTAATTGCTCGTTTTCTTCCACAGCAACTTCCATTTGCAGGAATAAATAACATTGAAGTAATGGACAATTCACTCCTTATAGGTAGTTTGAAGTTCAGACAGAGAATGGGAGGAATACATTATCTTTCGCTAACTACTAATTATGCCTTTAGCGGAAATAAAGTAAAGAACATGTTCAATTCGGATACAATGTGGGGATGCGGAGTAGGATACGGCATAGATAGCATGTTCGGACCGCTAGAAGCTTCACTTAACTATGCTAACCATGCCGATAAGTTCAATTTCTATATCAACTTAGGATTCAAATTCTAGTTCTTCGTCTATCACCGTCATCATTCCTTCTACTTGGGCAAATGCAAGCATTCGTCCAAGGAAGGAATAACCGGGATTATACCCTTTTTCGGCATCATCAAGTATATTCTTTCCATGATCTACCCGCATTGGAATATTGGAATTATTCTTTTCAAAAATTCTTATTACTTCTGTAAGATGAGCACGACCTGCCAAATGTGACGCCTCGATAAAGTCGCCATTTTTAAAAGCATTTGTACTCCTTAAATGTACAAAGTGAGTACGATTTACAAATCTTGCTGCCAACTGGGGCACTTCATTATGAATTCCTGCACTTAGAGAACCTGCACAGAATGTAAGTCCGTTATGAGGGTTATCGACAGATTTAAGTATCCAGTCTATATCTTCCTCATTCGTTACTATTCGGGGCAACCCAAGTACAGCCATTGGAGGATCATCGGGATGAATGCACATATTCAAATTATATTCATTGCATACAGGCATTATGGCATTAAGGAAGTCTTTAAGATTTTTGCGCAACTGTTCTTTGTCAATTCCGTCATAAAGAGAAAGCAATGATTTGAACAACTCTACAGGATTAGCATCGCTTTCACTGATATTTCCGTTAACAAATCCCTGAGTCTTTACAATAACAGTATCAATAAGTTCATCCTTCTCGGATTGTGTAATTGTCTTATCAAGCTCTTCAATCTGCTTAAGTTCATACTCGGTATAATCCTTATATGCATTTTCGCGGTTTAGTATTTTACAGTCAAAATAAGCAAAACGAATTTTATCGAAATACAATGACGTAGTACCATCATTCCATTTATGCTGCAAATCGGTACGTATCCAGTCAATCACAGGCATAAAATTATAACAGATTGTATTTATTCCCGCCTTTCCAAGATTAACCAGACTCTCCTTGTAATTATCGATTAATCGTTCGCAATCAGTTCCTGCATATTTTATAGCCTCACTTACGGGAAGACTCTCTACAACCGACCATTTTAGACCATAAGATTCTATATAGTCCTTAAGTTCGAGTATGTCACTTAGCTGCCACACCTCTCCATTTTTCACAGAATGAAGAGAAGTAACAATTCCCTCTACTCCTATCTGCTTTAACATTGGAAGAGTTATTTTATCTTTCTTCCCAAACCAACGCCATGTTTTTTTCATAATACTATTAAATAAATTATTTTTTTATTTTATCAGGATTCTTATTTATATAATCCTTCCAACTGGAATATCCTTTTTCTATAGTAGGACGTCCCATCTGCAGATAATGACAATAAGCAGCAGCCAATCCATCTGTAGCATCCATATAAGGCAACATCTCACTTTCGGGTATGTGCAACATTCGCTTCAACATATCTGCAACCTGCTCTTTACTGGCCTGACCATTGCCAGTTATAGCCATCTTTATTTTCAAAGGCGCATATTCGGTAATAGGAATCTGCCTACTTATAGCTGCAGCCATTGCAACGCCTTGTGCACGTCCTAATTTAAGCATAGACTGTACATTCTTTCCAAAGAAAGGAGCCTCTATAGCCAATTCATCAGGCAAATAAGCCTCTATAATACCAGTTACACGTTCAAAAATACGTCCTAACTTTAAATAATGATCTCCATACTTTCTTAAATCAATTACTCCCATGGTTATTACCTGAGGCTTTACTCCTGTTATTTTCAGAAGACCATATCCCATTATAGTAGTACCAGGATCAATACCCAAAATAATCTTTTCCTTTACAGGTTTTATCACTTTATCACCTCCATTAAAGTAGAAAATCCTACCACCTTATCTTTAAATATCTGCATCATCTCATCATTAAGTTTAATACCTTGTGATGTATGCCATTTATGAAGTTCTGCAGAATTTTCAACTTCCCACTGAAGAGAAAAGCATTCGCTATCTTGTTCTTTATGGCTGAGTATCTGACAGAAGCGAGAATTTTTCAAAATTCCATTTTCTTCAACTTTAGGGATATACGACTCGGTTATCCATATTGCAAAATTACGTGCATCAGCTATACCTATCTGATATGTAGTGTTATAAATAAGCATATTCTTTATTTTTATATAGTTCTCAAAAGTAATTATTAATAGATTTAATAACAAATCTATAAACAAAATTAATGTTTAAATACATCAACATTATTCATAAAACAATAACAATTCTATCATAAAGTTTACAACGATCCCGAGATAAAACAATTATATATTTTATCAAATTCAAGCAATACTCATAAAATATATTATTTAAAGGCCTGTTTTTACTAAATTATTTTATTATATTCGGCCTACTTTCTTAATTATTTTGTGCATATTCATTTTTTTACTAACTTGCACAATGAATTGATAATGATAGTATAATTACTATTTACTAACCTTTATAATAAATTTTATCATGAAAAAATTGATTTTGATGGTATGCACTATTTTTGCATTTGGAAGCTATACTTCACATGCAAAAACAATAGTACCACAACACAGTACCAATGAAAACATTAATATTATACCGCGACCGGTTTCGATAGAGAAACACGAAGGTAGTTTTCGTTTGACACAAAACAACACGATATACGCTAACACACCCGAAGGAAAGCTTGTCGCCGAGCTTTTTGCTTCAAAACTACACGTTTCTACAGGTTACGACTTTAATCTTACGGAAAAAGAGAAACTTGGTAACATTACATTGATCATGAATCCTGCACTTATGTATGAAGAAGATCAATACAAGCTATCTGTAACTAAGAAAGGTGTTAAAATCTTGGCTAAAACGCCTAAAGGTTTATTTTACGGAATGCAGAGTTTTATGCAATTACTTCCTGCACAAGTAGAAAGCAACACTAAGTTTGTAAACATAGACTGGAGTGTACCATGTGTAACAATCAATGATGCGCCACGATTTGCATATCGTGGCGTCATGCTTGATCCATGCCGCCATTTCATTCCTGTAGAGAATGTAAAAAAACAGATTGATGTTATGGCTCTTTTCAAAATCAATACACTTCACTTCCACCTTACAGAAGACCAAGGATGGAGAATCGAAATAAAAAAATATCCTAAGCTTACAGAAATAGGTTCAAAAAGAACTGAAGGCGAAGGAACTGAACATAAAGGTTATTATACTCAGGAAGAAATCAAAGACATTGTTAAATATGCAGCCGATAGGTTCATTACTGTTATTCCAGAACTCGAAACTCCCGGACACGAACTTGCTGCAATCGCTGCTTATCCACACCTTTCTTGCAAAGGCGAAGAAATTACCCCTCGTATTATATGGGGAGTTGAAGATATTGTAATGTGTCCAGGTAAAGAAGACATGTTCAAATTCCTCGAAGATGTTGTAGAAGAGATGGCTCCACTTTTTCCAGGTACTTACTTCCACATAGGTGGTGATGAATGTCCTAAAACCAGCTGGAAAAATTGCGATAAGTGTCAAGCTCGTATCAAGGCTGAAGGACTTGAATCCGATGGCAAACATACTGCCGAAGAGCGTCTTCAGAGTTACGTTATTCAGAGAATGGAAAAGATTCTGGCTAAACATGGCAAGAAAATAATCGGTTGGGACGAAATTCTTGAAGGTGGTCTTAGCCCTAATGCTACTGTAATGTCATGGCGTGGTGAAGAGGGAGGTATTGCATCGGCACTTCAAAATCACGACGTAATAATGACTCCTGCAGGTAATGGAATGTACCTCGACAATTTCCAGGGCGATTCTAAGATTGAACCTGTTTCTATTGGTGGAGTTACAACTCTTGAAAAAGTTTACAACTATAATCCGGTACCAGATACTTTAGTTTCTATGGGCAAAGAGAATTTTGTAAAGGGCGTACAGTGCAACAACTGGTCGGAGTATATGTACAATACAGATATCATGGAGTTCAGAATGTATCCTCGCTTGCTTGCAGTAGCCGAAATTGCATGGACTAAACTCGACAACAAGGATTACAAAGATTTTGAACGTCGTATAAACGATGCTTATGTACGTCTTGACGCTCATGGAATAAACTATCACATACCACAGCCTGAACAGCCAAACGGTTCTTGTAATTTCGTTGCATTTACAGACGAAGCTAATCTTGAATTTACCGTTTCACGTCCATATCCTATGGTATATACCCTTGATGGAACTGAGCCTAATGTAAGATCTAAACAATATACAGGACCTATAAACATTAAAGAAAGTACAATACTTAAGATACGCACTATGCTTCCTTCAGGTAAGATGAGTCCTACTCGTACTATCACAGTAGAGAAGCAGACTCTTTCGCCTGCAAAGAATGTACCGAATGCTACTCCTGGATTGGATATGAAGATGACAATGGGCACATATTTCAAAACTGCCGATCTTGCAAATGCAAAAGAGTGGAAGAATCTTAAGATAAACAATCTTCGTGAAATACGCAGTCAGGTAAAGACTACAGAAAGCATGCGTGGCGTAGAGCAATATAGTGCAATCGCTACAGGATATATTAATATTCCAGCTGATGGAGTTTATTACTTCTCGTCAGATAACGAACAAGTATGGATTGATGGCAAGCTATTGATTAACAATGAAGGAGAGGTAAAACGTTTCTCGCGTCATGATTCTTCAATGGCATTATCTAAAGGTCTGCACGAAATTAAAGTAGTATTGCTTGGTCATATAATAGGAGGATGGCCTTCATTATGGAATGACGGATCAATAAAGATAAGAAAAGCAGATGAAGCAAAATTTCAGCCTGTTACTCCTGAACAGTTATTTCACTAATATTCCTATATAATTATAAAAAGGACAGCTTTTAAAACTTAGAAGTTGTCCTTTTTTTATTTATTCTATAATAAATAACAGATTATCTAATCGTTATAATACATCCATCCTTTCTATAAGATATTTATATTATCTTTCCATACTACCGTATCGGTTTCCTTACATTTTACCATTATTTCTCCTCCATTAAACTGCTTTACGAATCCTTTACGGTCTCTTAGCATATCTTGTGCCATCCTTATGGCTTTATCTTTATCTTTTATATTAAACCCCTTATTAATAGTCTCTTCAGAGTCTTTAAAATATATATCAAATGTGTCCATAATATCTTGTTTTAAAATCGCCGCAAATATATAAACTTATATCATATTAAAAACTTTTTATAAACCTATTATTATTACAGGTAAACAAAAAAAATATATTTCTGTTTTATCGAAAGTACTATAATAAATATATACCATATGAAATCACGTTATTATCTATCTGTCATACTATTTTTTATATTCTCACTCTGTTATTCACAGACCAATACGTTATATCAGGATTCCTTGATGAAAGTGTATCCGGATGCCGAAAATGTTATCTGGTCTGAAAGTGGTATATTTCATATCGCTCAGTTCGAATTAAATGAATTCAGTAAAAAAGTATGGTTTGACAATAACGCAAAATGGATAATGAGCGTAACCGATTTGGAAACTACCGATGAACTTCCTTCGAATGTATATACAGTGTTCATGTTTACTCAGTATTCGCAATGGAATGTTCTTAATGTATACTGGATACAATTTCCATCCCAACAAGAACAATATATTGTAAAAGTTAATCAAGACAATAGTTCGGAGAGCTTTTATATTTTCTTCGAACCAGGAGGAAAAGTAATTAACACACTAAATATCAGTAACCAAGATATTCCTATAACACCTTCACTTTTTGGTATTAATTAAACTTTATAAAAGATCACACCGTTAAATATTTGTTAAAAGCATTGTGTACTATTACTTAATATATGTATTTTTCTAAATTTGCGCACATTTCTTATAAATATGTGCAAAAACAATATGGAATTAAACAGAAGTTTTATAAAACTAATAGAAAATAGTATTAAGAGTAATTGGTATTTAAACGCATTGACCGACTATAAAGGAGTTACTTACCAGTATCGTGACGTAGCACGAAAAATAGAGAAAATTCATATTGTATTTTATAATGCAGGTATAAAAAAGGGAGACAAGATAGCTATTTGTGGACGTAACAGTGCCAATTGGACTACAGTTTTCCTATCAGTAATTACCTATGGCGCTGTGGCTGTACCTATACTTCACGAGTTTAAAGCAGATCAAATTCATAATATTGTAAATCACTCCGATGCACGTCTTTTAATAGTTGGCGATCAGGTTTGGGAAAATCTTAATGAAGAAGCAATGCCCTCTCTGGAAGGTATATTGGGGTTAAATGATTGGGAACTTCTTATATCCAGATCGGACAAACTTACGTATGCCCGCGAACATCTAAATGAGTTTTTCGGAAATAAATTTCCATGCCGCTTCCGTGCAGATGATGTATGCTATAAGGAAGAGAGCTCATTGGACGACCTTGTTATAATAAACTACACATCAGGTACTACTGGTTTTTCAAAGGGAGTGATGTTATCATATAGAAGTATACTATCTAATGTATTATACTGTAACGAAAAAATTGGCATAAAACCTGGTGAGAATATTGTATCAATGTTACCATTAGGCCACGTATTTGGAATGGTATTCGATTTTTTGTATGGGTTTAGTTTTGGCGCACATATATGGTTTCTTACTCGTATTCCGTCTCCTAAAATAATAGCTGAGTCTTTTGCCGAAATACGTCCACGAGTTATAGCTTGCGTTCCATTGATTGTAGAGAAGATTTTCAAGAAGAACATTCTGCCAAAAGTTGATAATAAACTTGGAAAGCTGCTGCTTCATGTACCTATTATAAATGATAAGATTAAGGAGAAGATAAGAAAGAAATCTATCGAAGTATTTGGAGGGAATTTCATCGAGATACTTATTGGAGGAGCGCCATTCAATGCCGAAGTTGAGGCATTCGTAAGATCTATTAACTTCCCCTACACTATTGTATATGGAATGACCGAATGCGGACCTACTATATGCCATAATCACTGGAAAGATTTAAGATATGGATCGTGTGGAAAGGCAGCCAGCAGAATGGAAGTGAAAATTATTTCGGAAAATCCTCATAAGATACCAGGCGAACTTGTATGTAGAGGAGAGAATGTTATGCTGGGATATTACAAGAACGAAGAAGCCACAAATCAGGTAATAGATAGCGAAGGATGGCTTCATACCGGCGATATGGCAATAGTAGATAAAGATGGGCATTTTTATATAAAAGGTCGTTGCAAAAATATGCTTCTCACATCTTCGGGACAAAATATTTATCCTGAAGAAATTGAATCGAAACTAAACAATATGCCTTATATATCGGAATCCCTGGTTATACTAAACAATGAAAAATTGGTAGCCCTTGTATATCCCGATTCGGAGGAGGCATTCAATAATGGACTTAAGAATGAAGATTTAATTAGGGAATTAGAACATAACAGGAAAAGTTTAAACAATGTACTTCCACATTATTCTCAGATATCCTCCTTTAGAATATATCCTGAAGAGTTTGAGAAAACAGCCAAGAAAAGTATAAAACGTTTCCTTTATCAAGATATAACCGACTAAAAACATTTAAAGATATTGCATTCTTCATGCCTTTATAGTTTCTTTGTGACAAGAAAATATAAAGGCATGATTTATAATCCTCAACTTTTAGTTTACAAAGCCTCGGCTGGTTCGGGCAAAACTTTTACTCTCGCAGTAGAGTATATAAAACTTCTTATAAATAATCCGAAAGCTTACCGTAACATTCTTGCAGTAACATTTACCAACAAAGCTACTACCGAAATGAAAGAGCGTATCCTTAGTCAGCTGTACGGAATATGGAAAGGAGAAAAAGACTCTGATGCTTATCTTAACAAAATAAAAGAAGATATAAAGCTTCCCGATGAAGATATTAGAAAGAAAGCCGGAACAGCACTAAATATGATGATTCATGATTATAGTCGTTTCAGAGTAGAGACAATAGACTCTTTCTTTCAGTCGGTAATGCGAAACATGGCTAGAGAATTGGAATTGGGAGCTAACTTAAACATAGAGCTTGACAATATTTCTGTACTATCAGATGCTGTGGATTCTATGATTGAGAAACTTGACAGAAAATCGCCGGTGCTATACTGGCTTCTAGATTATATTGAAGAGAAAATATCTGACGATAAGAAATGGAAAGTTGATAAGGAAATTAAAGATTTTGGACGTCATATATTTAATGAAAACTTCATAGAAAAAGGGGTTGCACTACGCGAAAAACTTAAGGACAAGGATTATATAACTAAATACAGGAAAGATCTGACAGATATATACAAGGAGGCCGAATCTCAGATTAAGAGTATTCCTGAACAGTTTTACAGCATCTTGGATATGAATGGGCTTACCGAGAAAGATTTTAAGAGAGGAGCAACAGGAATTGCAGGATACTTCGGAAAACTCAATAAAGGAATTTTTGACGATGGAGTTGTTAATGCTACCGTTCTTAACTGCCTTGAGAGTGAAGATGGATGGGTAAACAAGACTTCAAAAAGAAGAGAAGAGATAGTAGCCTTGGTAAATAGCGAGCTAATACCTTTACTTGAGGAATCAGAAAATTTAAGGAAAAAGAATAACATGATTATAAATTCATGTAATCTGTCACTTAAGTATATTAATAATATAAGACTGCTTTCAAATATAGACGAGGAGGTTAGAACATTGAATTATGAAAATAATAGATTTCTTCTTGCCGATACAAATGCATTACTGCATAAACTTATAAATAAAGATGATCCATCATTCGTATTCGAGAAATTAGGTACAACAATAAAACATGTAATGATAGATGAATTTCAGGATACTTCTAAAATGCAATGGGACAACTTTAAGCTACTTCTTCTTGAAGGACTTTCACAAGGTTCGGATAGTCTTATAGTAGGCGATGTAAAACAATCCATTTATAGATGGAGAAACGGTGACTGGGGCATATTAAATGGATTAAATACCAATATTGATATTTTTCCTGTTACATTGAAAAACTTACAGACTAATAGAAGAAGTTCTGGTAATATAATCGAATTCAACAATATTGTATTTACAGAAGCATGTAAGATATTGAACGATATATATGTTGAAGATTTTGGGAAAAACTGTGATGATTTGCTTAAAGCTTATAACGATGTTTGCCAGGAGACCGACAAGAATAAAGATAAAGGGTATGTAAAAGCCACATTCATCTCGAAGAAGGAAGATATATCGTATACTGACGATACATTACAGCAACTGGCAGCCGAAGTTGAAAAACTTATAGAAAATGGAATATCACAAAAAGAGATCGCTATTCTTGTACGCAAAAACAAGAATATTCCTTTGATAGCCGACTATTTCGACAAAAATACTAATTATAGAATAGTATCGGATGAGGCATTCCGTATGGATGCTTCACTTGCTATATGTATGATTATTGATGCACTTACGTTCCTTGCAAATCAAGAAGACAATATATCAAAGGCACAATTGGCTCTCTCCTATCAAAATGATGTATTGAAGAAAAATATTGATGTAAATACTATCTTATTCAACAATATAGAAGATTATCTGCCACAAGATTTTATTTTGACGGCAGGTGTACTTAGCATGATGCCTCTATACGAACTTATTGAAAAAATTTTCAACATATTCCATATTCAGAAAATAGAGAAACAGGATGCCTATCTTTGTGCTTTCTTTGATGCGGTTACAAATTACTTGCAGAATAATTCGTCGGATATATCTTCTTTTCTTACCTTCTGGCAAGATAAGTTGTGCTATAAAACTATTCCTTCGGGCGAAATGGAGGGTATACGAATATTGTCTGTGCACAAATCCAAGGGACTTGAATATCATACGGTATTAATACCATTCTGTGATTGGAAAATGGAGAACGAAACCTACAATGACATAATATGGTGTTCTCCGTTGACCGAGCCATTCAATAATCTTGATATCGTACCGGTAAATTACTCTTCAATAATGAAACAGTCTGTCTACATGAACGATTATATAGAAGAGCGTTTGCAACTTTGGGTAGACAATCTCAATATCCTTTATGTGGCTTTTACACGCGCTAAGAATAACCTTATAATATGGTGCAATGGTAATAAAGCAGGAACAGTATCGAAACTCTTGTCAGATGTTTTGGAAAATGTTTCTGCAAAATCCGAGAACGGAGGACTAAATATCACATTAATGAATAAAGAGAAAGATAAGGAGGATGAGGAAGACAATATTGAGAACAACAATAATGAGAAGGAAAAAGCCGAAGATATTGTGTATGAAGGAGGTTCACTTTTTGTTCCCGAACGCAAAAATATTCAACAGGAGTCTAACAATATACTCCTTGCCATTCCACAACAGATAGAACTTCATCTTGAAAGTATTGATACACGAATAGAGTTTCAACAGTCCAATAAATCGGCCGAGTTCATTGATGGAGACGAAGAGGGATATATAAAAAGAGGACAATTGCTTCATAAACTGTTCTCGTGTATTGAAACACAAAATGATATATCTACTGCGGTAGAGAGACTACGCTTCGAAGGACTTATTGAATCTGACGAACAAGAGAAGCAAATAATGAAATTCACTCATTGGGCTCTTAATAATCCACGTGTAAAGGATTGGTATTCGGGAGAGTGGACGCTTTACAACGAGTGTGCCATCATCTATAAGGAGGGAAATGAATTACGAACCAAAAGACCCGACAGGGTAATGATGAAACCGGGAGAAGTTGTAGTAGTCGATTTTAAATTTGGTAATAGACAGGATGTATACAATAAGCAGGTAAAGGATTACATGATTATTCTTACAAAGATGGGATACAATAATGTACGAGGATTTATATGGTATGTTTATAATAATGAATTGGAGGAGATAAGATAATATGGATAGTTTTTTAAAGTTAGTTGCAGAAGATTTATATGAAAGAACCAATGGCAATCTTGCCAATGTAGCTGTAGTATTTCCAAACAAACGTGCCGGTCTGTTCTTTAACGATTATCTTGCCTCATGTTCTGATACTCCTATATGGTCGCCATCATATATAAGTATAAAAGAGTTATTTCAGAACCTAAGTAATCTTGAGCTGGGCGATCCCGTAAAGTTGGTATGCGAAATATACAAGGTGTATATCGATGTTACTAAAAGTACCGAAAATCTGGACGATTTCTATGCCTGGGGCGAAATGATGATAAATGATTTTGATGATGTAGATAAAAACCTTGTCGATTCAGAGAAGTTGTTCTCCAATCTTCAGCAGTTGCGCGATATGGATGACTATTCCTTCCTTGATGAAGAACAAGAACAAGCTATACGCGAATTCTTCAACAACTTTTCTATCGAGAGAAGAACTCAGCTAAAGAATAAGTTCATCTCTATGTGGGAAGCCATTAGATATATATATCCTCAATTCAAGGAGACGCTCGCAAAAAAAGGAATTGCATATGAAGGTATGCTTTACCGCGATGCCATGGAAAATATTGATAATGAGGAACTATCTTATTCTACATACGTTTTTGTGGGATTCAATGTATTGAACAAGGTAGAGCATAAGCTGTTCAAAAAACTGCAGGATGCCGGAAAGGCTCTTTTTTACTGGGATTATGATAAATTTTACATGAGCGGCTATAATGAAGCGGGAACATATATAAAGAAAAATATGGAAGAATTTCCTTCTCCCCTTCCTGGCGAATTGTTTGATAAGCTATCACAGCCTAAAGAGATAAGATATATATCGGCTCCAACCGAGAATGCTCAGGTAAGATATCTTCCTAGTTGGATAAGAGAAAACATTACCGAAAGTGAGAAAGAGACTGCAGTGGTATTGTGCAATGAAGCTCTTCTTCAACCGGTTTTACATTCACTTCCCGAGAACGTAAAACATATAAACATAACTATGGGGTTCCCTCTATCGCAGACTCCTATATTTAGTTTCCTTACTTCATTTGCCGATGTTCATCTTAAAGGATATAATTCCGAAACAGGAAGGTTTAGTTTTCAGGCAGTAATCAAGCTGCTAAAGCATCCATATACACGTCAGCTATCACAAGAAGCATCTATATTGGAACAAAGTCTCACTAAGAGCAATCGTTTTTATCCATTACCAAGCGAATTAAAAAAAGACGATTTATTATCTCTGTTATTTACACCATGTACCTCTAATCTTGAAATATGCATGGTTATGAATCTTGTAATTGAAAAAATTGCAACACTCTACAAAAATAAGGAAGAAGATACCGATCCACTTTTACAGTTATACAAAGAATCAATCTTTCAGGCTTATACAACAATAGCCCGATTTAGAACACTTATAGAAGATAAAGATCTTGATGTAAAGCCCGAAACTTTCAATAAACTTCTAATGAAGGTACTATCATCTACAAATATTCCTTTTCATGGCGAACCGGCTATAGGTATGCAGGTAATGGGAGTGTTAGAGACTCGTAATTTGGACTTTCGTCATCTTGTTCTTATGTCGGTCAATGAAGGACAACTCCCAAAAACAGGAGGAAATGCATCATTTATACCCTATAATCTTCGAAAAGCTTTCGGACTTACTACAGTAGAGCATAACATGGCCTTATACGCTTTCTACTTTTACAGATTAATACAAAGAGCCGAAAAAGTAACATTGCTTTATAATACAAGTTCGGATGGTTTAAACCGCGGAGAAATAAGTAGATTCATGCTACAACTCTTAATTGATTACCCCAATAAAATAATTCGTCAGAGTCTGGAAACCTCACAATCACCTTTAGGAGTGAACAGCATTAGAATAAAGAAAGATATTGATATAATGCGCCGTTTACAGCAGAAATATGATCTCAGAGCCAATAAAAAAGCAAAGTTTTCGCCTTCCGCACTAAATACATATCTAGACTGTTCACTTAAATTTTACTTTAAGTATATAGTGGATCTTTCTGTACCAGATGAAGTTAATGCCGAAATAGATTCTGCAACATTCGGAAGCATTTTTCACAAAGTTGCCGAGAATATATACAAGGATCTTACTAGTCATAAAAAAACTATAAACAAGGAAGAAATAGAAACTTTACTGAAGAATGACTTTATTATAAGGAATTATATAGACGAAGCTTTTAAAGAACTATTCTTTCATGTTTCAAAAGAAGAAAAGCCGGAATATAATGGCACACAACTTATAAACTCGGAAGTTATAAATAGATATGTACGACAGCTATTACGTCAGGATGCACAATTGACCCCATTTACATATGTAGCCTCAGAAAAGGAGGTTTACGAAGACATTGACATAAATACTCCCAAAGGAGTAATAAAGTCTAGAATTGGAGGAATAATTGACCGTCTGGACAGTAAGGATGGTGTATTGAGAATTGTAGATTATAAAACAGGAGGCGATGCATCTATACCTGCCAATATAGAATCTCTATTCATACGCGACAAGAGAAGATCAAACTACATCTTTCAGACATTCATTTATGCCTCGATAATGTGCAGAAAGGAATCTATACCTATAGCTCCTGCCCTACTTTACATACACAAATCTTCAGCCGAAGATTATTCTCCTATTATACAGATTGGAGAGCCATATAAGCAAAAAGAAACAATTGATGATTTCAAAATTCATGATGAAGAGTTCAGAACACTTCTTAGAAACCTTTTAGAAGAAATTTTCAATCAAGATATTGATTTTGAACAGACCGATATAGAAGAAAAGTGTACTTATTGTGACTTCAAGATGCTATGTAAGAAATAAAATTATAATTTACGAGGTATAATACAGATTTAACAAACAGAAAGTGCATATAATGCAACAATAAATTTATAAATATTTTTCAATGTGTAGTATATCAAAAAACAATGCTCATTATACATTGTATATTGGTATGCAATTATGTTACGTCATACTCTATATACCTAAGGAATGACTATACATATGCATGATTTTATCGCAAAAAAACTACTGTCAAGGTATCAAGGTGTCACTTTGGCACAATTTTTTTTAGACACCCTTTGTAAATCATTGATAACAAGAAAGATAAGCGTAAAAGTTAAGATTATAAATCACGATTTTTCCCTAAATTATGTTTCATAATTTATGCTCTCTGCTTAATAGATCTTTTTTTATTTAAACTACCCTTTATTAGTTCTATATTTATGCTTATGTCTATACTTTACAGCATATTTTTTATTAAATATTGTAGCATTTTATTACTATAAAAAATATATTGAATTTGTGTAATAAGTATATAAATTACAATATGATTTATAAACTGTAACTTCTACTAACTCTATTTTTAATTGTTATACAGACTCATTAACTCTTTCATAACACAAAATTATAATTATCCTAAAAAGTGACTATTAATACTCCAAAGGATTATTTTACTCTAAAAATACCATACCACTTATTACGCCATAGTAAATATAATCAACATGCCTTACTTTTTGTGCATAAAACTAATGCACAAAAAGTAAGGTGTCACCCAATCTTTAAAAACAAGTTTTTATATAATATTTACGAAGGAGAGGATCTCTGAAAAGACCGATAAACAGAGGGCAAGAGACAATGTTCTCGAGCGCCGGGAGGTTCAAAGTGACACCTTGACACTGACACATCTAAATATTATGGTATACAAATCAAGAATGCGCAATAAAATATTACAACACTATTTAGTGGCGTAAAAACATTTTTTTCACGCCAATAATTTTATTTTTCACGCCACCAATTATTATTTTATGGCGATAATTTGGCATAATATATCAGAACCTTAGATTTGAAAACATACTGTAAACTATATTATTAAAATATTTATTTACATTAATGAACAAAGTTATTTATTGTATTGTTATATCTAAGTGTTTTTCATAGTAATAGATTTAAGATTAATAGTTAGTATTTGCTTGTGAAAGTGAGTACACTTGAAGACAAAAGCGTTTGCCTAAGAAAAAAAAAGAAGAGACCCTTTTGGGTCTCTTTCTTATTATAAAAATGTCTCTGCCACTGAAACCAGCAGCAGAGACATTCATTTAAGAGAATCTTTAATTTATCTTAGGAAGGAATTATACAAAAAAGATTCCATCCAAAAGAATATTTCTACAATTAAAGATTTGAGCTGACTAATAATCACAATCGGTCATACTCATATACTATGTTAAAACTTAATCATTTTTTTTATTCATATATCTTAAGTTCGCCTATTCCTACACCATATCCATAATAGTCATTAAAATAGAATTTCAAGAATTTCATATTAGTCTTTCTAAACTTTACATATTGTATTCCAGGTTTAGAAACCGAACCTAACGGAGTAAGCATCTTGCACTTTTCAACCAATTTCCAACTCTTATTATCATTACTAGCATATATATCCATATTTTTCGGAAGATAATCGGACCAAGTCGAATAGTAAGGACTCATCGAGAAACCTGTAACTCCAAATTCACCTCCTAAATCAATTATCAACTCCTTCTTTCCATACCCACTATTCCAAGATGTAGAGTAATCATTATCTATCATTTTGAGAGGATCATTGTAAGATGAAGTTATGAACTTAAATAGACTCGAATCAAGAGCTTTTACTCCCACTAGTGGTTCACGCCCTACGCTTATATAAGATTCAGTTGCCGTAATCTTATAAATTACATTTCTCATATTATCGGATATACCTATTGAATTATCGGATATAGATTTTATTGAGACTCCGAATATATATGTTCCTATCAGTTTATCCAGATTCTTTAATGCGAACTTTATAGAATCGTTCGATCTTCTTTCTCCTTTTTTAATAATAACCTCTTTGTTTACAATTTCTATGAATTCCTGAGGCAATGATTTAATCTTAACAATCTGAGTTTCGTTAAATGCATTTTCAGCAAGTGTATCTGGCTCTACCATAACCTTTACATCATTCTGTAACGTCATGCTCGAAAGAATAGGAAAACTAAATTCATCGCCCGTGAATGTGGTTTTTGATGCCAGACGATCATTATGTACCTTAGCATTAAAACTATTAAGCGGAGTAAGTCCGTTGCTTACGTATAGCTTTGTAGTTACAGCATTAGGTTCATCACCATAAAGAAGTACTTGTTCGTCCTTCTCGCACGAAGCAAAAGATATTCCAATCAAAATTATCTTCATGCCACTCTTTATATATTTTGCTATATTCATATTATTTCCAGTTAATATTTATTATTGTTCGTCAGAGCGTATCCCTGCTTTCCATTCAATATCTCCATCGGCAACTGCAGTAATATTATGCTTTCCTGCATAATCCTTAAAAGTTTTTCCTTTTCCTTCATTGAATTTGAAGTATATCTCCAGCCCTTCTGTGGCCGGATTTACGCTGAACATATTTTCTTTTATCTGTTTTTGTGTACGTGCCACACTCCAAAATCTCCATTCGCTCCACATAAAGGCGGTCTGTCCTGAATATAATCCAAACTTCTCTTCTAGTTCGCTTATCTTGCCAGGGCTATCCATCTGTGTATCAAATTCACCATTTATATACAGTTTAACAGTCTTCCCATCATGAACCCACGCATGATGATACCACTGTCCCCCTTTCGCAGGCTTTGTGCTTATAAATTGTCCTCCCTGTGTCTTTGTCATAATAAGATTTCCGGGTACATTAGCATCACCCCATCTGAAGTATATTTCAGTAGCAGGACCAGCCCCCCAGAATGATACTCCCTGAGCATAGTTTGATGCATAAAGTTCCTTAACCCATATTCTATATTCCAAAGTCCATGGCAAAGTAGTAATCTTCTTGTCGAGAGCTACATTAATACTCCTTCCCTTAAGATAAGGAGCCGATGTTATTATAACCTGATCAATTGTATAAAACATAGTTTTTGCAGGCTTATGAATATTCTCATCTGCCGATTCTATTGTTACAGGTAATACATATTTATCACCCGATTCAATTAGTTCGTTACCAAGAGGCTTTACCTTAACCTCGACTGTAGGAGCAGATATATTCCCTTTGGGAATAACGACCTTATTGGCCGACAAAGAGAAGCATGTATCGGGCAATATTTTGTAGGCAGTACCGTTATGTTGATTAAACTCTGCCAATTCGTTGGCTGTAGCTTTTCCCAAATCAATATGTACATCGTTATCGCAAAAAGAAGCAGTACGTACAGTTATAGTACTTAATCCACCCTTATCGTCGACTGTAATTTTGTTTATGTTAGATTTTGCTGCTTCCGAAATATATACTCCATTATCGATCACTTCATACTTAGCGTTATCACATCCTTCAACTCCTATTAAGGAAACAAGGAAAAAGACTGTGAATATTTTATTTATTTTCATCTTGTCAATTTTAAGTTATTGAACATTAGGATTCATTATCTGTATTGATTTACGCAAGAAAGGATATGTACCTGCATGATTTGGAAGGAAATATTCATATTCCATATGGAAGGTACCTACTCCTCCTTTTCTATATATTTTTCCGTCAATAGATGGATTCCAATAAGCCATTCCCAACAACGATTCCACACTCTTTCCATCACGTGTATAATGCAATACACCACCAGTAGCCGAGTAAGTTTCGAAGTTCTCGCATACTATGAATTTCTTTGCTATCTGGTCTATCGGCATTACATCCCGATACTTGTTTATTACAGATGATATACGATTATCAAGATCGGAATAACTGCTGCACGAATATGCCTGAGCTATAAAGTAATCAAATTTAGTTCCATACTTATTAGGGATATTACTGTGTGCCGGTTCGCCGTCTATAACAAACAGTCTACCTGTCTTCGAATCTGGACCAATTCTCTTAGAAAGTTCATCAATAAGTATATCTACATATGGAACTATACATTTGCTTGTATTAAAAGGCTGAGCATATGAAGGTTCCCAGTCAAGATCAAATCCGTCATAATTATACTTATCAATTGTATCGCAAATTGCATTTGCATACTTACGTACTGACTTTTCTATAGCATCTTTATCATTGTCTATCCATCCCCAATACTTCTTTCTTGATTCAAGCGAGCCAGCAAACTCTTCGGGTGTTATCTGATCGCCTATATCAAGAATAATGAAGCACACTAATGCTTTTGTTCCTTTCTTTTGCTGCACGAATCTAAGATCTTCCAGCATTTCTTTTGTAGGATTCTTCCATCCTCCCCACATAGATATGAAATCTGTACTATCGGGAAGTGCTGCCATACAGTTGGCCAACGATGCACCTACACCTGTCCAGTTGCCAAACCATCCAAAAGATACTGCGTGATCTGATTTCTTATAATCTCGAAGAGCCTCATAATATTCTTCACTCTTATTAGAATTTAAATAATCTTCCTTATATTTTGGAGTTACCTCAACTGCATCATCACACGAATAAAACAATGAGCATAAGGCAAATAGTGCAACAGCACATTTTATTATATTTATTTTCATAGATACTATTTTTAATTTCACTTACTCTTCTTGTCCCACCAAAGTTTCGTTGCATAGTTATCAAGTCCACCAAGCAACTTAATAGCAGCATTTATCTCATCGGCATTATTTTCATACTCGCTATATGAAAAAGGAATTCGGTTCGCAACTATAAGTCCGCTATATTCGGTTGTCTGAGCTACCGGAAAAAATTTAGGATAACCTGTTCTTCTATATTCACTCCATGCTTCCTGTCCTATTGGATAAAGAGCAATCCATTTCTGAGTAATTATACGTTCCAGCTTTCTTTCCTGAGTATCATTTTCATTCCATTTAATTGTTATATTACTTAATGCACCTATAGATCCCTTTGAGTTAGGGTCAACATAATCAGCAGGCTTGCTAGTATCATTAGCTATATATACATCATATCCAGTTGCTCCCCACAGATCAAATGACTGCTTTATGCCAAGTTCATAGAGCTCTTTTGCTGTTCCATTCATGCTCCATCCTAACATTGCTCCTTCGGCACGACAGAATGAAACTTCGGAAACCATCATCCAATATAGCGCATCACTCTTTGATATATTTGGAGCCGAATATTTACAAGCCCATGATTCACTTTCGGTTGCAATTCCCGAGCGTAGACCTATATATCCTTTCTGACCCTTTATATCATCGCTTATCTGGAAATATTTACTCATACGCGGATCTTTATATCCATTCATGTAAGATGTTAAATCGGCACATACTCGCGTATCTTTATATGCATCCCACATTACTGTTATAGGATTACCCTTAGAATAAAAATACTTTGCATTGTCGGAATTAGTTGTCATAACTCCTACTATATGTCCTACGGCCTCTTCGGCCATCTTGCGTGCCAATTCAGGATTAGCGTATCTAATTCTCAAGGCCATTCTCAATTTCAAAGAATTGGCAAACTTTATCCATTGGCGAAAATCTCCACCATACACTCCATCATAATCAGCCATAGGTTTTGAAGAAGGATTTGCCGAAACATAAGTTGTAAGAACATTTATTGCATTGGTAAGATCAACAAACATAGCTTTATATACCTCTTCTTGCGAATCATAAGGAACCTTAAGATTACCACTACTTACCTTAGTATATGGTATAGGTCCATACATATCGGTTATTCGCTGCATGGCAGTTACTCGTAAAATCTGAGCCCAAGCAAAATTGACTCCGGTTCCTTCTGTAATTTTCTTTATTTCATCCCATGCAGTATAAACAGATGGCATAGTACTGTTAAAAGGGAAGCCATACCATCCCGAAACAGCCTTATATACGGCAAATGTTTTGGAATTCCACTGCGATTTTGTAGTCATCATGTAACGTCCGTATACATCGCCTATTAAATTTTCATTCATCTGGTAGTTATTCTCCTGGGCAGGAAATGCAATATCCTGCAATTGTGGAAAGAAAGCTCCAAGATTAAAGTTATCACCTTTTAAATCGGCTTCCGAGGCCTGGTATTTAGGTTCATTTATCTTTTCAAAATCACATGATGTCAATCCCAGTGCCGATGCAATGAGAGTGCAATATATTGATCTGTATATTAATTTATTCATGTTTTTAGTATTAGAATTGTACATTTACATTAAAGCCATAACTACGTAAGCTTGGTTGCATATATAGATCTAGTCCTTGGAAATATGTTCCTGTTGATGCAGTAGCCTCAGGATCAAAAGGAGCCTTCTTATAGATCATGAATAGATTGCGTCCTACTAATGAGCACCCTATCTTAATTTTATTGTCAAACCATTTTGCAGGCAGGTTAATTCCTACATGAGCCTCCTGCATTCTTATATTTGTTCCACTATATATATAATTCTGTATAAGACCATCCTTTCCTACTATTTTCGAATAATAGCTTTCGGCAGATACTGTTCCCTTATTTACAGCTATACCACCAGCATCTCTTACATCGGCAGATGTTTTGGAAACTCCGTATTCATCCATTACAGCTTGAGTTATAGATACCACATCGCCACCAAATCTTCCAGTAATAAGACATCCCATATTAAACATTCTATATGTAAAATCATTACGGAATCCTAAATTGCTTTTAGGTAATACCGATCCAACCTTAATAGGTTTATTCAGGTTCTCTACAACTACATTCTTTGTTGTAGGATCTATCCATATATTACCTTCCTGGTCTCTCTTTAGGCGCTTGCTTATATAAATGTCGCCCATAGTACCGCCTTTCTCTAGTTTGTATGATAATGATCCTACTCCTCCGGCTCCGAATTCTGTAAGAGAGTAATTCTCGTTAGTCTTTTCGTCATAGTAATTGTCTAGTAGTTCTACTACTTTATTATTGTTGAAAGAGAATGTAACTGTCGAATTCCAATCTAAATTTCCTATCTTATTATTTACTCCAAGACTGATTTCCATACCCATGTTTCTTACATTACCCGACTGCACATACATTGAGCTATATCCGCTTGATGGAGAAACCGGTATGTTGAAAGTCTGATTTCTTGTATTAGACAGATACCATGTTGCATCCAGCGATATTCTGTTTTCCCATAATCTGGCGCTTATTCCGGCTTCCCATGAGTTAGTTCTTTCCGGAAAAAGCTTTCCTAATGGACGGAACGTATTTGTTTCCCATTTTCCGGTACCTGCATTCCATTTATATCGTGGCTGCGACAATCCTCTCGGAATAGCCGAACCTACCGAAGCCCATGAACCTCTAATTTTAAGGTAAGATATAAACTTAGGTAACTTAACCATTTCGGATATTATGCCAGACAAGCCTACGGATGGATAGAAGAAAGAAGATTTCTCGGTATTGACAAGTGCCGATGCCCAGTCGTTACGACCTGTAACAGTAAGGTACAGCATATTCTTCCAACCCAATTCGGCACTTCCAAACAATGATATAGTACTCTCTTCCCAACCATCTTGCAATGGATATGAATCGCGTCCTTCTTTAAAGTCTATATTAAAGTAGGTAAACTTATTAGGCATATCTTTTAAAGCCCCCTGCAACCCTTCTCCATTTGTACTTATAAATGAACCACTTCCACCTATTGTAGCCGAAAGAGAGAAATTTCCGAAATTCTTGTTTATATTGCTTATAATATCGCCATACGTCTGTTTCTCATCACTCTTTACCATCTTGTAAAATCCCTTAGGACCTGCAAAAAGTCCATCAGTAGATGCATATCTCTTTTCTTCATAATTATTATATGAGTTATCTATGCGAATACGTCCGGCTACATTTATCCATTCGGTTATATCGTACTTCAAGCTGGCATTTAGCATAAATCTGTCTTTATTATTATTGCGAAGATTTCTTTTTGCTATCCAATAAGGGTTCTGACGAGTACCCCAGGGCCAATGCTGTACAAATATCTGTCTACCTTCATCATATCTTTCGAACATTCTTATATCATCAAAATTCTCACCTCTAGGAAATAAATATATATCTATAAGTGGATTCCAATACTCTCCCTGCGCCATCATGTTCTGATCATTCTGAATTACATAATTAATACCAGCATCAAGTGTCATCTTATCTTTAAGAAATTTTGTGGTATTTCTTAAAGTAAAATTATATCTGTTATAGTTATTGTTCAGTATTATACCTTTTGAATTAGTTGTAGCTACAGACAGATATGTCTGGTTCTTGTTATTTCCTACAGAAAGTGCAATACTATTCTGAATATTTGAACCAGTATTGAAAAAATCCTTAGGAGTGAACGAAGAAGCTTTTTCCATCTTGTCTCCCCAACTCATAAACTCTCCTGGCCTGTTTGAATATGTATTCTGGAAATCTGGCATTATGAAAGGAGAAGAGAAAGTTGTGTTATTAGATATAGTAACGCTTATCTTATCATCACGTCCTTTCTTGGTCGTAATAAGAATTACACCCTGAGCAGCATTTGCACCATAAAGAGCAGCCGCAGCAGGTCCGCTCAACACTGACATGCTCTCTATATCATCTGGATTGATATCGGATATACCCTCACCTCCCGGTTGACTGGAATACTCCCCTTCGGTTGATCCTTTATTCACATTGAACAATGGAATACCGTCGATTACATAAAGAGCATTATTGTTAGACGATATTGATTTTGTTCCACGAATTACTACACGTGTAGCTCCACCCGTGCCCGACGATGATGCATTAATATTTACACCAGCCACCTTTCCCGCCAATGAATTTACAAAATTTGCATCTTTTACGGTATTTATTTCTTCACTTCCAACTTTCTGCACGTTATAGCTCAATGCTTTCTGCGATCGTTTTATACCAAGAGCAGTTACAACTACCTCTTCAAGCATCTTATTATCTTCCTCAAGAACTATTAGAAGAAACTTTGATGAAGATGGTATATACTTAGTAGTATATCCTACATACGATATTTCAAGAACATCACCATTATAAGAAGGTAAGGTAAAGTTACCGTCCAAATCAGTAACTGTACCATTGGAACTTCCTTTAATCAAAATGCTTACTCCTATAAGCGGCTCACCCTTGGCATCTTTTACATTACCCTTTACTGTAATAGGATGAGATTTGTTTGAAGCTGCTTTGTCAGCACTCGACAAAACTATATGATTATCTACAATAGAATAAACCACATTTGTACCTCTTAAAAGTGCATCCATAGTTTGGGATACATTTTTATTACTTGTCTTGAGCGTAACCTTGCGGCTAGGATTAATGTCATCTGTATTATAAACTATTGATACAGATGCCTGTTTTTCAATATCTTTAAAGATTTTACTTATCGGAACATTAGTATAGTTAAGAGATAAGGTCGCCTCTTGTGCCACTGCACTTATATATGCAGGCAATAAAAAGAATAGTATTAGGTGTAGGAACCTGTAATAAAATGATTCTTTTCTCATTTGTAATAAATTAGGTTAATTTTTCTTTCTAGTTTTTTTGATTTGGGTGTTAAACTACTTGTCGTTGTTTAAAATTTAATCTGTCTTATACTTTATTCATTATAAAAGGTTTTAAAAGGTTAATAATATATTAGAAACTTTACTGTTTCGTATAGTAAGACAGATGATATATAAAATATACTAAAAACAAATCTCATTTTTTTATAAAAAAACTCTGAAAATGGCTTATACCATCTCCAGAGTCTTCCTTATCTATATAATTTCTTAATTCCTTGATATAATAATATTCTTTCCTTCTTTCTTAAATGTAAATCTATTTGTCTGCGAGAGTACAGAAATAATTTTTTCAGCGCTGTCATCGGTATCAAAGTTTGCAGTAAATTTCTCTCTTTTCAATGAGTCATCTATAAATACAATCTTCACATCATTCAAGCATTCCAAAATGTTGGTTATCTTTTGAAGAGTTGTATTATTAAACTCAAGTCGACCGTTTATCCATAGCAGTACATTGTTAGGATTCGAGTAATTTACAAGAGAATACTTATAGGTAGATGCATTCATCTCAACTGTTTGCCCAGGTTTCAAAAGCACATCATTCACGTTCCTTGGAGTCTGCATTATTACTGATCCCTGCAATAATGTAGTGGTAACATTTTCTTCATTTATACGAGAACGTATATTAAACTTAGTTCCCAATACACGCGTAACGATTCCTTTTGTATTGACAAGAAACGGAGAATTATCATCATGAAAGACCTCAAAATATGCTTCTCCTTCAAGTTTAACTTTCCTGTTCGAGTTCCATATTGAAGATGTATATATTATTCTTGAGTTCGAATTAAGCCATATCTGGCTACCATCGGGTAGTACTATCTTACTGCGCTGATCGGTCAATGTAGCAGCTTCAAACTTAGTAGTAGAATCAAACATCGAGAATATTACCAAACTTGCAAAAACTATTCCTGTTATAAAAGCAGCTACTTTCCAGCCATAGCGTCCCATAAACCTATGTAATTTTGAAATGTCATACTGCTTGGTACGAAGTTGCGAATCTTTTTTCAAACGAGCCAGAAGGTTTTCTGTATCAGCATTCTTATTGGCCTGTACACATCTATCAACGAATAGTATATAATAAATTCTTTCAAGGGTCTTTCTATTTTCGGGGCTCAACTGACACCATTCTTCAACTTCAGCACATTGATTTTCAGTACACTCACTCTTTAAATATTTTACCAACAAACTTTCATCCATTATTATAATATTTGATTTAAACCCATTTTAATTAAGACATTCCAGAGAGCAAATATACTAAATAAAGGAAAGAAAAAAAGTTTTTATTTTTTGTTTCAATTTCAAATCATTAAATTTGGCCCACTCTTTTAATACCTTAACCTTATGTCAGTAAAACTAAACGCATCTTCCATAAATGATATTACTATCCTTTCACAATTGAGATCTGGAGATGAAAAGGCATTCGATATGGTATATCGACTATATCATGGCAGATTATGTGCTTTTGCTTCACAATATGTAGATTTCGAAAGTGGACGTGAAATTGTACAAGATATAATGATGTGGCTATGGGAAAACAGAGTTTCACTTAGTGATACATTTTCATTAAGAAGTTATCTGTTTACAGCTGTAAAGAATAGGGCATTGAATCAGTTACAACACATAGAAACACGGCGAAAGGTTCATCAAGAAATTATAGACAAGTACGAAGAAGAATTCTCATCGCCCGATTTCTATATGGAAAACGAATTGATGCATCTGTATGTAAAAGCACTCGATTCGTTGCCCGAGGATTTCAGAAAAGCATTCGAGATGAACCGTATGGAAAATCTCACTCATAAAGACATAGCAATTATATTAAACGTATCTCCACAAACTGTAAATTACCGTATAGGACAGGCACTAAAAATACTAAGAATAGTATTGAAAGATTATCTTCCAAACATTATCATAATAGTAATTCACTTAAGAAACTAGAAATATCCATTTATAAATGAAAAGTCCGGAGAAGCCCTCTATAGAAGCTTTCCGGACATATTTTCGCGCTATTTTATTATAAAAACAATAATATTATTATTCCTGCATTTTATGAAGTGCTTTACACAACTGATCGGGACATGAAGTAGAGCGACGACCGCATTTTACACCTTCTAACCTTTCAAATACATCAGAGATTTTCATTCCTTGTACCAATCGGCTTATACCTTGTAAATTACCATTACATCCTCCCCAGAAGTAAACACTCGTAATTATATCTTCATTTGTTTCAATTTCAATACAACTGCTGCAGGTTCCTTCGGTTTTATAAGTAAATTTCATTTCAATTATTCTTCTTCAGAAGGTTTCATGTTTGTATAAACATTCTGCACATCGTCAAATTCTTCAAGTCTTTCTACCATCTTGTCAAGAGTTTCACGTTGTTCGGCAGTAACGTCCTTCAAGTCGTTCGGTATGTAGGTAAAGTCGCCACCAACCTCTTCGAATCCGGCCTCTTCAAGATATTTCTGAATAGCTGCATAACTTTTAGGATCGCCGTAAATAGTTATTGTGCCTTCTTCTTCATCTTCATCAAATTCATCTTCTACATTATAGTCAATAAGTTCAAGAATAAGTTCTTCCATGTCTATTCCATCTTTCTTCTTGAATGTGAAAACACATTTATGATCAAAAAGGAAAGCCAGTGAGCCTGTAGTACCCATGTTTCCGCCAAACTTATTGAATACTGAACGAACATCGGCTACGGTACGGGTAGTATTATCTGTAAGAGTATCAACAAATACGGCAACTCCGTGAGGACCATATCCTTCGTAAGTCATTCCCTTGTAATCGCTGGTATCTTTACCCATTGCATTCTTGATAGCGCGTTCAACGTTATCTTTAGGCATATTTTCACGTTTACAAGTTGCAATTACACCACGCAGTGTAGGATTATTTTCCGGTTCCGGTCCTCCAGCCTTTACAGCAATAGCAATTTGTTTACCAAGTCTTGTAAATGTTTTGGCCATGTGACCCCATCTTTTAAGCTTTGCAGCTTTTCTATATTCAAACGCTCTTCCCATCGGAATAATATTTTAATTATTATAATTTAATGTTATCTTAGTTTTGCACCAAGCTTGTTTTCAAGATTGGAAATAAGCTTAGACATTATCTTATCAATTTGTTTTTCGTTAAGAGTTGCTGTTTCGTCCTGTAAAAGGAAGCTTACCGCATAGCTCTTCTTTCCAGCCTCAAGATTCTTTCCTTCGTAAACGTCAAACAGTTCTACGCTCTTAAGTAGTTTCTTTTCGGTATCGAAAGCTATTTTCTCTATTTCTGCAAATTGTACTGTATTATCAATAAGCAGTGCAAGATCGCGCTTAACGGCAGGGAATTTTGAAAGTTCCTTAAAGTTTACAGTAGAGTTTCTTACTGCTTTCATAAGTTCTTTCCAGTTTATTTCGGCATAGTATACAGGAGTATCAATATCGAATGCTTTCTGTATTTTCTTTGTAACAATACCAAGAGTAGCAACAAGCTTACCACCACGGGTAGATACTGTAAGGGCTGTAGAGTAAATATCGTTGTTAAGGTTTCCAAGAACAACATTATTCATATTAAGACCAAGACGACGGAATATATTGAATACGTATGCTTTCAGTTCATAAACGCTGCTCTCTTCATCTATATGTGCCCACGAGTTACTTACTTTCTTTCCTGTTACCCATAAAGAGAGATGATATTCTTCATTATATGGTGAAAGAACTTTTTCTGAGTTCCTTTTCTCTTCATTGAAGAAATAGCAGTTACCAAACTCGAAGAACTTCAAGTCGCCATTCTTGCGGTTGGCATTATGTTCTATGCTTTCCAATCCACCAAAAAGAAGAGTTTGACGCATTACGTTAAGATCATTGCTTAACGGATTCATTAGACGTACTAAATTTTCGGGTTTATATGTTTCTAGACCTTCATAGTAAGAAGCTGCTGTAAGCGAGTTATTCAATATTTCATTAAATCCAGATCCAACTAACTGTTCGGATACAAGATTCTGAAGTTTTTGTGAATTATCTGCTTCACCTTTTGTAGTAAGGCTCGATTTCAATGTTGTAGGAATTTCTATATTGTTATATCCATATATACGCAATATATCTTCTACTACATCACATTCGCGCTGAACGTCTACTCTATATGCCGGAACTTTTAGTGTCATGCCTTCGGCTGTTTCATCTATTATCTCCATTTCAAGAGTAGTAACAATACTTTTAATTGTTTCCAAAGGTAATACTTTACCTATAAGCGCATTAGCCTTATCAAAATTAAAGTCTACTATAAAATCTTCTATCTTTGTAGGATATATATCCTTTACCTCTGATGCTATTTCACCGCCGGCAAGTTCCTTCACAAGTAAAGCAGCCTCTTTCAATGCATACAATGTTCCATTAGGATCAATACCTCTTTCAAAACGGAATGAAGAATCAGTACTTAGTCCATGACGACGTGCTGTCTTACGCACCCATGTTGGATTAAAATATGCACTTTCCAGGAAAATATCTACAGTACTTTCAGTTGTACCCGAATCAAGTCCGCCAAATACACCTGCTATACACATAGGCTCTTCAGCATTACATATCATAAGGTCATTTTCGGACAATGTTCTTTCAACTTCATCAAGAGTTACAAACTTCTCGCCTTCTGTTGCGGTTCTAACAATTATTTTTCCACCTTTTATCTTATCTGCATCAAAGCAGTGAAGTGGTTGTCCATATGCATGAAGTATATAGTTTGTTATATCGACGATATTGTTTATAGGACGTACGCCTATAAGTCTGAGTTTATTTTGCAACCATTCTGGACTTTCCTTAACGGTTACCCCTTTAATTGTAACACCAGCATAGCGCGGACATGCTTCGGTATTCTTTACCTCTACATTTATATCCATATCTTCCTTATCTGTGTGGAAATCTTCGATAGAAGGACGTTTAAGTGTAGTATGATGTCCATTCTGTACAAGATATGCATATAGATCGCGAGCAACACCGTAGTGCGAACATGCATCGGCACGATTAGGTGTAATATCTACTTCAAGAATATATTCACTCTTAATATTATAGTAATCTTTTGCAGGAGTACCAGGTACAGCATCGGCAGGAAGAACTATAATTCCTTCGTGGCTGGTACCTAAACCTATTTCATCTTCTGCACAGATCATTCCATTTGATTCGACTCCGCGAAGTTTTGATTTCTTTATTGTAAAGCAATCATCGCCATCGTATAATTTTGTTCCTATAGTTGCTACTACTACCTTTTGTCCGGCAGCTACGTTTGCAGCACCACATACAATCTGTATTGGTTCTGCACCACCCACATTGACAGTAGTTACATGCATATGATCAGAATTGGGATGAGATTCGCAAGTTAAGACCTCACCTATCACAATACCTTCAAGACCACCTTTAATAGTTTGGACTTCTTCTACGCCTCCGGTCTCTAATCCTATTGATGTAAGAGCCTCGGCTACTTCATCGGGTGTAAGATTGAAATCGACGTATTCTTTAAGCCAATTATAAGAGATATTCATATATGTTATATTTTATGTATTTACAAAAGACTTGCAAAGTTAATAAGAATTTTCATTTTACTATCTGACTGATAGCTTTTTTATATTGCCATTAAAATGGTAAAGGACCATCCATGCCGCCATTTCCAAATGGATTTTCATGAGGAATGGTATCGACTGCCGGTGGGGGTACACTTCCCTCTCCATTCATCCTAGAACGTATTACTCCAAGTTCTTCTCCTGGCAAAGGAACTATCATTTCATCATCAGGATTTTGGAAACGTGCAAATTCTCCACGGAAACGAAGCAGTACATCTCCTACTGCACCATTACGATGTTTAGCTATAATAATTTCGGCCATACCATGAAGGTCATTTCCTTTCTCATCCTGAAATATCTTGTAATATTCGGGACGGTGTATGAAGCATACCATATCGGCATCCTGCTCGATGGCACCCGATTCACGAAGGTCACTAAGTTGCGGACGCTTTCCATCAATACCTTCACGGTTTTCGACACCACGGTTAAGCTGACTAAGTGCTATTATTGGTATGTTCAACTCCTTTGCAAGTCCTTTTAAAGATCTTGAAATAGTACTAACCTCTTCCTGGCGGCTACCAAACGACATACCACTTGCATTCATAAGCTGAAGGTAGTCAATTATTATAATCTTCACTCCATGTTCGCGAACCAATCGACGTGCTTTTGTTCTAAGCTCAAAAACCGATAGTGAAGGAGTATCATCTACATAAAGCGGTGCATCGTACAAAGCCTTGATCTTGTAGTCCAACTGTCCCCATTCGTATGGTGCAAGCTGGCCGCTCTTTATTTTTTCACCGGTAATTTCGCATACGTTCACTATCAGACGATTCACTAACTGAACGTTACTCATTTCAAGCGAGAACAGTGCTACAGGTATCTGAGAATTTACTGCCATATTCTTTGCCATAGAAAGAACGAATGCCGTCTTACCCATTGCCGGACGTGCAGCAATGATTACCAAATCGGAATTCTGCCACCCAGATGTCATCTTGTCGAGCGAAGAAAATCCACTTTCCAATCCGCTCAGACCATCGGCACGTGCAGCTGCTTTCTGCAGCATCTCATAAGCTTCCTGAATAACCGGATTAATCTGTGTATAATCCTTCTTCATATTCTGCTGTGAGATCTCAAACAGTTTACCTTCTGCTTCCTGCATCAAGTCCTCTACATCTTGAGTCTCATCAAAAGCCTTAGTCTGTATATTGCTGGTAAATGATATAAGTTCGCGCGCGAGATACTTCTGTGCAATTATTCGTGCATGATACTCAATATGAGCAGAAGAAGCTACCTTACCACTAAGTTGGGTAATATAAAAGGCGCCTCCGGCTTCATCAAGTGAGCCTGTACTTTTAAGTTGTTCAGCCACAGTAAGAATATCTACTGGCTGCTGACGCAACGACAGAGCCATTATAGCCTGATATATAAGTTGATTCTTATGATCGTAGAATGAATCGGGAGTTAAAATTTCACTAACCAGAGAATATGCATCCTTCTCTATCATCAATGCACCCAAAACAGCCTCTTCTAGTTCAGGAGCTTGTGGCTGGAGGTGACCATATTCATCAATAGGTTTTGGTTTTGCCACTTTTGTAGTACGCGTTATCTTCTTTGGTTCTGCCATTTTATCATTAAATTTTAAAGCAGACAAAATTAAGTAAAATCATTTGATTATAGAGTAACTAAAACAAAAAAAGAAGATAAACAATTTGTTGTTTTTATCATCTTTAAATAAAAGTGAGTACACTAATTTAAAATTGCAACAAGATTTCAATTAAAATATATTTTATGATATACAAATATTTATCTAAATACAGTTAAAATACGACGGTTTTTTATCTTATAAACCATATGTACTTATCAGGTATCTCAAAGCATTTTATCAGATAAATCTTATAAATTATGGCTTTACCTCTGATTTTTATGGAAAGAATACTTAATATCATAATAAACACTGATAATCAGATATATTTGTTAATAAAAAATTAACCAGACTCATCTTAATCTACTATTATCCTATTTATTTAACTTTACATGAATGAACAAACATATCCTTTTATGGTTTTAACAATAATAATACGATTTTTTATTTATATTTGAATTTAAATTAATAAGGACCTAACAAAATTTATTATGATTATTTTTCCAAACGCTAAAATCAACATAGGATTAAATATTATAGAAAAACGCAACAACGGATATCACAACTTGGAAACTATATTTTATCCTATAAATCTTCAGGATGCTCTTGAAGTTACTATTCTGAATAACAGCGAACAACCTTATCAGCTTACTAATTCCGGTACAGTCATTGAAGGTAATCCCGACAATAATTTGATTGTGAAAGCATATAATTTAATAAAAGAAAACTATTCGGATGTTCTTCCAGTAAAGATAAATATATATAAACATATTCCTATGGGAGCCGGTTTGGGAGGAGGTTCTGCAGATGCGGCATTCATGATAAAGTTGCTAAATAAGAAGTTCAAACTGAACATGAGCGACGAAGAAATGGAGAAATACGCTTCAAAACTTGGTGCGGATTGTGCTTTTTTCATAAAGAACAAACCTGTGTATGCTACTGGAATTGGCGATGTATTCGAAGATATAGATATTTCATTAAAAGGATATAATATAGTATTGGTAAAGCCCGATATATCCATTCCTACTAAAGAGGCTTTTCAGAATATAAATCCTCATAAGAGAAATATATCTGTAAAGGAACTTGTAAAGAAGCCTATAGAGGAGTGGAAGGATTCTATAGAAAATGATTTTGAGGAGAATATATTCAGACTTTATCCGGAAATAGCCGCAATAAAAGATGAGTTGTATGACCTTGGTGCAATATATTCGGCTATGAGCGGCTCGGGGTCTACCGTATATGGAATTTTCAAAGAGCCGGTAGAACATGTTGAAGAGAAATTCTGCAATTGTTTTTGCCGCCAGCGTGAACTAGAATAACCTATAATTAATTTTTGTTAATACTACCAACTAAAAGTATCGATATTGATAATTTTACATAAGTTTGCGCCGAATTATGAAAACGTATGTTTATTACATATTATTCGGCGCATTTCTTTTTATAGGATCTTTATGTATGATCCAAAAGAATATTTCATTGTCTGATATAAAAAATGAGACAGTTGAAAATATACATGCCCAATCCGGATTCAATTCATCGAATGAATTGATACACAATCATGAAATAAGCAACGATATTTCATCTTACAGAAATTGTCATATAAACAGTTTCGAAATAAATATTAATTCTCTTATTCCGTCTATAGCTCGGGGCCATTCCATTCCTTTTAAGACAATAAAGAGTACCATTTATTATAAGAGTATACGCATGATATGCAACCTCATCGATCCTTTCGATGTAGAGGAATGGAAAACTTCTGCACGAGATAATAACTTCTTCAAATACAGTTTGGGATATTATACTTATATACTTGGACGTATTATAATTTAGCCTTTCATTTTTTTCTACATTATGCATGCTAACTATTGGTTGGCAATGTTGTCTGTTTTTATATTATTTTACTCACTACTAAAAAAACGAAATGGAAAAACAAGATTGTATTTCCAATGGGTTAAAACGTAAAACAGGTATTGACTTGGCGAAATGCTATCAGTGTGGCAAATGTTCGGCAGGTTGTGCAATTGTGGATGAAATGGAATTCTCCCCAAGTTATATAATGCGTTTGCTACAGACGAACAACCCTAAAAATGATGCTTCTGTATTACAATCAGAAGCTATATGGTTATGTGTGAATTGTGAAAACTGCGTATCACGCTGTCCAAATCAGGTAGACTTACCTATCGTCATGGATTATCTGCGAAGCGTATCATTAAAGAAAAATTGCGTAAATCGAAAGGCACACTCTATAGTAGCTTTCCATTCGGCTTTTCTTGACTCTTTAAAATATACAGGAAGATTGTATGAAGTGGGACTTATAGCGGATTATAAACTACGTACTCATAACTGGTTTCAGGATATTTCGTTGGTACCTTCCATGCTTTCTAAAGGAAAGTTATCTATAATGCCTGAATATACAAAGGACGGTAAATGTATTAAAAGAATATTCACTCTGACGTTTCAAAATAATAAAAACTGTAAATTATGAAAGTCGGATTTTATCCAGGATGTTCTTTAAACGGAACCTCCAAAGAGTATAATGAATCTGTACGAAGTATAGCAACCGCATTTGGCATAGAACTGCATGAGCTTAAAGATTGGAATTGCTGCGGAGCTACTGCTGCTCATTCTATCAACCGCAATCTTTCTCTTGCACTACCTGCTAGAATTCTTTCATTGGCCGAGAAACAAGGTTTGGAAGAGATTGTTGTTCCATGCGCATCATGCTATAACCGACTGGCGGTTACACAGCACATGCTTCAGAATGACGATAATACTAGAGATGAGATACTTCAAATTGTAGGAATCCCAAGCAAATACAATGTAAAAATACTGAACGTAATGCAATTCATAGAGAAATATATAACTGAAGCATTACCATCAAGAATAGTAGAAAAGTTGGATAGAAAGGTGGCATGTTATTATGGATGCTTGTTGATACGTCCTAATAACATACTAAAATTCGACCGTATTGAAGATCCTCAATCAATGGACAATATAATGAGAGTTATAGGTGCTCAGCCTATAAATTGGGCTTTCAAGACAGAATGTTGTGGTGCCGGACTTTCTGTTTCCAAACCTGAAGTAATTGGTAAATTATCTGGACGAATAATTTCGGATGCAACCCAACGCGGAGCAGATATGATAATAGTGGCATGTCCAATGTGTCATGCAAACCTTGATATGAGGCGTCCTGTCATTAACAGGTATTTGAATAGGGAGAGTAACATTCCGGTAATATATATTACACAGGCAATAGGATTGGCCATAGGACTTAAACCAGAAGTGCTAGGAATTAACCGTCATTTTGTAAGAGTTAATTTAAAGGAGGAAACTGTATGTCACGAATAGGAGTTTTCATATGCCACTGTGGAGAGAATATAAGTGCAACGGTCAATTGTGAAGCAGTTGCAAAGGCAGCATCATTAATACACGGGGTGACATATGCAGTCGATTATAAATATATGTGTTCCGATCCGGGTCAGACACTAATAAAGAATGCTATTAAGGAGTACAACCTTGACGGTATAGTTGTTGGATCGTGTTCACCAAGAATGCATGAAGCTACATTTAGACGTACTTGCAGTGAAGCGGGTTTAAATCCATACTTATGCGAAATAGCGAATTTACGAGAACATTGCTCGTGGGTGCACGATAATAACGAAGCCACTACGCGTAAAGCTATCGACTTGGTTACGGGACTTATAGAAAAAGTAAAACGTAACCGACCTCTTAATTCTATTGAAGTTCCCATAACCAGAAAAGCTTTGGTTATAGGAGGAGGAATTGCAGGTATTCAAACTAGTCTTGATATAGCAAACTGTGGATATAAAGTTATTCTAGTAGAAAAGGAACCTTCAATAGGGGGGCATATGTCGCAATTGTCTGAAACCTTCCCTACTCTAGACTGTTCGCAGTGTATTCTTACTCCAAGAATGGTTGAAGTGGCACAGCATCCTAACATTACATTATATACTTATGCTGAACTTGAAAATATTGAAGGATTTATTGGTAACTTCAAAGCTACTATCAAGCTGAAGGCAAAAGGAATTGATGAAAGTAAGTGTACCGGGTGTACATTATGTACTACAAAATGTCCTACAAAGAAGATACCTTCGGAATTCAATGCCGGACTAGGTATGCGAACAGCTATTTATGTTCCTTTTCCGCAGGCAGTTCCCAATAAGCCTGTTATAGATAGGAATAACTGTATTCATTACAGAACCGGAAAATGTGGCATATGCCAGAAAAGCTGTCCAACAGGAGCTATATCTTTCGATCAAGAAGACAGATTTGTAACAGAAGATGTAGGAGCTGTTGTGGTAACTACCGGCTTTAATGTCCTAGGAAGTGACTTTTTCCCCGAATATGGATATGGTACTCACAAAGATATTATAACCGGACTTCAGTTCGAAAGATTGGCTTCGGCATCTGGCCCTACCTCTGGAGAGATTCGTCGTCCTTCAGATGGAGCTATTCCAAAAAAAATAGTATTCATTGCTTGCGCCGGATCTCGCGATCCAGCAAAAGGATTACCATACTGCTCTAAAATATGCTGCATGTATACTGCCAAGCATGCTATGCTTTATAAACATAAAGTACATGATGGACAGGCATATGTATTCTATATGGATATAAGGGCAGCCGGAAAGAATTATGAAGAATTCGTAAGACGTGCAATCGAGGAAGACGGAGCTAAATATATACGCGGAAGAGTGGCCAGAGTATATGAAAAAAATGGAAAACTCATTGTAAAAGGTGCCGATACGCTGTTGGGAGGTACACCTATAGAGATAGAGGCCGATATGGTGGTTCTTGCTACAGCAGGAGTAGCCAGCAACGGTGCCGAAGAATTGGCACAGAAAATGCATATATCCTACGACCCTTACAAATTCTTTGCAGAAGCACATCCCAAGCTAAAGCCCGTAGAAACCAATACAGCAGGCATATTTCTGGCTGGTGCATGTCAGGCACCAAAAGATATTCCCGAAACGGTAAGTATGGCATCGGGTGCAGCAGTAAAGATTGCATCTCTATTCTCGCAACCCAAATTGATACGTGAACCTTTAGTGGCAGTAGTAAATCGTACTACTCCTCCTGTATTTACAACATGTGTAGGATGCCTTCTGTGCAAGTCTGTATGTCCATACCATGCAATCGATAAGGAAGAGATAAAGGATAGGGCAGGTAATGTACTAAAAATTGCAGCGAAAGTAAATCCTGGATTATGTCAAGGGTGTGGCACCTGTGTAGCATTCTGCCGATCAAAATCAATCGATTTGCAAGGGTACTCTAATGAACAGATGTATGCAGAAGTAATGTCTATCTTAAATCACTAAATCAATGAAAGATAATATAAAAGATTTTGAACCTAAAATAGTAGCATTTGTATGCAACTGGTGTACATACGCCGGAGCCGATCTTACGGGAACTAGCAGAATTAAATACTCATCGAACGTAGAGATTTTGCGATTTCCATGCACCGGACGCATAGACTTTATGCTTCTTTTGAAAGCTTTCGCAAGCGGCGCAGACGGCATAATAGTTTCGGGATGTCATCCTAATGATTGTCACTACACATCAGGCAATTTTCACGCAAGACGAAGATGGATAATACTCCGTACATTATTAGATTTTATAGGAATAGACATTAATAGAATAAAGTTTTCATGGGTATCGGCAGCAGAGGGAGCAAAATGGGCCGATGTGGTGAATACTACAGTAAAAGAGATAAAAGAACTGGGTCCTTACACAGAATATAGAAAGATGGCTCATAATATTGAAGAGGAGGTATATCATGAATAATTTAGTACAGATAGTTCAAGAAATATTCAATAATACAGAACTTGATATTGTAATCGGATATGAAATATCATCAAAAGGAACGAGGCCATTATTTTGTCGTAGCAAGGAAGATGTTTTAAGATTGGTTTTGAATGAAAAATGCATCAATAACATTGCTGTATATCTTACAAGAAAGGACATTATAGGCAAAGGTAAAATACTAATAACTGCTACCATTCCGGTGCTTAGAAGTATAATACAATTACATCTGGAGAATCAGATTGATGCCAAGCAACTTATAGTAGTTACAAAGAACAAAAATGACGAAGTTATCATATTCAGTAATATTGAAGAGATTATTGAATGGTTGGAAGATTATCCTTTGAATGTAAGCGAAGAGAACAGCAAATTAGTTGAGAATTTAAGGAATATGCCTCGTGAAGAAAGATGGGAATTCTGGAAGCATGAAATGTCACGCTGCATAAAATGCTATGCATGCCGCGCTGCATGTCCGTTGTGTTACTGCAGCAAATGCATTGTCGATACCAATTGTCCGCAATGGATCCAACCATGGTCTACTACCCTGTCAAACATAGAATGGCAGATAAATCGGGTTATGCATCTAACAGGACGCTGTACAAACTGTGGTGCATGTGCCAAAGCTTGCCCTGAAAGGATACCGATTCATTTAATAACAATATCAATGATGGAGAATATAAAAGAGAATTTTGGCGATGATATGAAGGTTGTAAACAACTGCAATAATTTGCTTGCAAATTTCAATGTATCCGATAAAGAGAACTTCATTTTATAAAAATTATGAGAAGAATACATATAAGCGGCAAGAGTCTTGATGAATGGATAGAGAACATGATTAAAAGCGATATAAATGTAATAGCACCTATTATGAAGAACAGAGTAGTAGAATTTGGTAAGCTTTGTTCTAAAGAAGATATTGCACAGGATTATGTACAAAGCGCCATATCGGCCAAGAAGGTTGTTTTTCCTAAAGCCGAAGAACTATTCAGTTATAACCGTAAAGGTAATGCAACCGAAATTAAAAATATTGATCTTAGTAAGCTGCCAGAGACTGTATTATGGAAAGTACGACCTTGCGACGCAGTCAGCTTCTCGGCTCTTACAAATCTATTCAATTGGGATTATAAAGATAAGTTCTATAATGAACGACATAAAAGAATTACAATAGTAAGCTTCAGCTGTACCACGGCTGATGAATACTGTTTCTGCACCTCGGTAAATGGGAATCCCGGCAACACATATCTAAGTGATGTTCAGATAACAGAGTTGCCCGATAGTTCTGCTCTCATAGAAATACTTACGAAGAAAGGTGAAGAGTTGACAGACAAATTTATACACAATTACGAATCGAACGAAGATATTATAAAGGAAAACTATCTTGCTAAGATTCCGGAAAGATTTAATATTGAAGCATTGCAACAAAATTTACAGAATTCATTCGACAGCAACATATGGAAAGAGCAATCTAACCGATGCCTGAGTTGTGGAGCATGCGCATATGTATGCCCTGTATGTACATGCTTCGACATTGTTGAAGATTGTGCTGGTAATACAGGGAAAAGGATACGTTGCTGGGATTCTTGTGCATTCTCAAGCTTCACTCTTCATACTTCTGGTCATAATCCACGTCCCGATCAAAGCACAAGATGGCGTCAGCGAATTCTACATAAATTTGTGTACATGCCAGAAAGGATAAAAGTTACAGGATGTACAGGATGTGGACGATGTTCAAGAGCTTGTCCCGTAGAAATGAATATTGCAGAACATTTAACAAAAATAGCCAATCATGAGTGAATACGATAACATATATCTTCCAAATATAATGACTATTGACAAGGTCACAGTAGAAGCACCTGGAGTTAAGACTTTCAGACTGAAATTTATAGATTGCGATGCTGCATCACGTTTCAGTTTCAAAGCTGGACAGTTTGGTGAATATTCGGCATTCGGCTATGGAGAGTGTACTTTCTGCATAGCCTCCTCGCCTACTCGTAAAGATTATTTAGAGTGTACATTTAGAGAGGCAGGAAAGGTTACTTCAGCATTATCAAAATTAGAAGAGGGAGATACTATGGGCTTTCGTGGGCCTTTCGGCAACACATTTCCTATAGAAAAGTGGAAAGGAAAGAATATTATATTCATAGCTGGCGGAATTGCATTACCACCCATGCGATGCGTTATATGGAATATTCTTGATTTACGTGAAGATTATAAAGATATTACCATTATATATGGAGCAAAATCGGTAGCCGATCTTGTATATAAAGATGAGCTTAAAACATGGAAAGAGAGAGATGATGTAAATTTGATAACGACAGTAGATCCTGGTGGAGAAACAGCCGATTGGAAAGGTAATGTTGGTTTTGTACCAACCATCCTTGAACAGACTGCTCCATCTGCCGAAAATACAATAGCTGTAGTATGCGGACCTCCTATCATGATAAAATTTACCTTTCCTATACTAAAGACATTAGGATTCGGAGACGATGACATTTATACAACTCTAGAAAACCGAATGAAGTGCGGAGTAGGAAAATGTGGACGATGCAATGTAGGTAAATTATATGTATGCAAAGACGGACCCGTATTTACTAAAGCACAACTTAATGATATACCACCCGAATATTAAGAGGGTAATAAAGATACTGTAATTTCGTTGCGAAACGCAAGAAACATAATATAAAGATACAATACTTACCGACGTGATGTCAGGAATAGATATTCTTCAGAGTATCTTTATATTAAAAAAGAGGGAGCTATTTATTTATTTTTGTTTTCATGTGTGTTAAATTTAGTTTAAAGCGCCCTCTTTTTTTATATTTATTTTTAATTTGTAACATATATTTATAATTATCAAAATATGAAAAATTCATTTTTCAGCAGATTCGCTCCCAAAGAGCCTAAGTTCTTTCCTTTACTAACTCAGATGTCTGATGTAGTAATTATTGCTTCAGACCTTTTGATGGAGTGCATAAAGAGTGATAAACAGGAAGAGAGAATAGAACTGTACAAAAAAATTAAGGAAAAAGAAAGAATTGGAGATCAGATTAACAGAACTATTTTTGAAGAGTTGAGTAAATCATTCATTACTCCTTTCGATCGAGAAGATATTCATCATCTAGCCAGTAATATAGATGATGTGATAGATGGTATAAACAGCTGTGCAAAGAAAATAGCGATCTATAATCCCAACTCAATTTCGGAGAAGATTGTTGATTTGTCTGATATAATTGTAAAAGATGCAAAATGTATAAAAAGTTCAATGATTGAACTGGAATACATACGCAAACGTCCGCTAAAGCTTAAAGAATATTGTCATCAATTGCATGATTTGGAAAATATGGCAGATGATGTATATGAAAATTTTATAACCAAACTTTTCGAAAAGGAGAAAGATGCCATAGAACTTATAAAGATAAAAGAGATAACCTACGAGCTTGAAAAAACAACCGATGCTGCCGAAAGAGTTGGTAAGGCAATAAAGACTATTATCGTAAAATACGCCTGAGCTATATGGAACTATTAATAATTATAATAATTCTTGGATTAGTATTCGACTATATAAACGGATTTCACGATGCAGCAAATTCCATTGCCACTATAATATCAACTAAAGTCTTGACACCTCTTCAGGCAGTAGTATGGGCAGCTGTATTCAACTTCATTGCTTTCTTCATTGCAAAGTATATAATAGGAGAATTTGGTATAGCAAATACTGTATCAAAGACTGTGTATGAGCAGTTCATAACACTTCCGATAATTCTTGCAGGACTTATTGCCGCAATAATATGGAATCTCTTTACTTGGTGGAAAGGTATTCCTTCATCTTCGTCACAGACACTTATAGGAGGTTTTGCCGGTGCAGCCATAGTAGGAAGTGGATTCGGTGCAATACAGAGTGCTATTATACTGAAAATTATTCTTTTTATAGTACTTGCACCCCTCATTGGTATGATTATAGCTTTCTTCTTTACTCTGGCTGTATTGTATGGATGCAAAAGGGCTAATCCTCATAAGGCAGAATGTTGGTTCAAGAGACTGCAACTTGTATCTTCTGCTTTGTTCAGCATTGGTCATGGGCTAAATGATTCTCAGAAAGTAATAGGTATACTTGCTGCTGCAATGATTGCGGCTCATCCACTTGGTATAGGAATGGGAATAAGAAGCATAAACGATTTGCCGGATTGGGTAGCGTTTTCATGCTTTACGATGATATCTCTGGGCACACTATCTGGAGGATGGAGAATAATCAAAACTATGGGTACCAGAATAACTAAGGTAACTCCGTTAGAAGGAATGGTAGCCGAAACTGCAGGTGCACTTACTCTGTACCTTACAGAATATTTAAAGATACCCGTAAGTACTACTCATACCATTACAGGTGCTATTATAGGTGTTGGCGCCACAAAGCGTCTATCGGCTGTAAGATGGGGAATGACTATGAGACTTATGATAGCTTGGATTCTTACTATTCCTGCAAGTGCTTTTATGGCTGCTATAATATTTTATATACTTGATTACTTACTATTCTAAGTATCTATTTTAATAATATTACAAAATTATATATCTAAGCTTCCTATAATTACTTAATATATGGTAATTATAGGAAGTTTTGTTTATGATATAATAAGTAATTTAAAAGGGCTCTGAATGTTATAAATTAAAAGACTATCCCCCGACTCACGTAGGAGGATAGTCACAACACAAACACAAAATAAAACACGACAAAACTACTATGCAATTTTTTAACCTGCTCTATGTCTTGAGGAACATAACTACCATCTTCTAGGTATTCGCATATCCAATAGAGGTTTCAGGTTATTTGCATATATAAAACGTCTTTAAAGACGCAATTGTTTATATTTAGTATGTTAAATAACGTTATCAATATTATTGTATCCCCTTTTCTCTAAGCTTAAGCTGCCAGTTCCAAGCAGATTTCAATGTATCTTCTATACTTGTTTCTGCTTTCCATCCTAAAACATCATTCGCTTTTTCAGGATTTGCCCAAACCTGTTCAATATCACCTTCACGACGACCGGTTATTTGATAATTGAGCTTAACTCCTGTAGAAGATTCGAAAGCCTTAATAAGCTCAAGAACAGATAATCCTCTACCTGTACCAATATTAAATACTTCTACTTTATCTAGCTGTTTCTTATCTAGAAGTCTGTTCATTGCTACAACATGTGCTTTAGCAAGATCTACTACATTTATATAGTCACGTATACAAGAACCGTCAGGAGTATTGTAATCATCGCCAAATACACTTAATTTTTCGCGTATACCCATTGCTGTCTGAGTAAGGAATGGAATCAAATTCTGTGGTACGCCATTTGGCAATTCACCAAGCAAAGCTGTAGGATGAGCACCTATTGGATTAAAATAACGAAGCAGAATTGCATTTATAGGCGAACCGGATGCAATTGTATCGTGAATAATCTCTTCGTTTATCTGCTTAGTATTACCATATGGAGATTCAGCTTTCTTTATAGGAGCATCTTCTGTTACAGGCAATATATCGGGCTGACCATATACAGTACATGAAGAAGAGAATATAATGCCTTCTACACCATGCTTTGGCATAAGTTCCAATAAATTAATAAGAGATACAATATTGTTTCTATAATAAAGTAAAGGCTTCTGAACAGATTCTCCAACTGCCTTGCTGGCAGCAAAATGTATTATGCCTTTTATTCCTTTATATTTAGTGAATAATCCATTAAGACCTTCATAGTCAAGACAGTCTATTTTTTCGAATACAGGACGAATGCCAGATATTTTTTCAATATTATCAACCACATCTGCTCTTGAATTCGATAAATTATCTATTATTATGACTTCATATCCATTGTTCTGTAATTCAACTACGGTATGAGAGCCTATATAACCGGTTCCGCCAGTTACTAAAATTCTTTTCTTCATATTATTTATTTCGTTTTATAAGAGGTTGCCATCAGAGGCTATTATTAGAAGCTTACATAACATTATTTGCAAAAATAAGTATAAATTTAAAAATACAATAAAAAAATAAGTATAAATATGCTTATAAAAAATAGGAACTATCTTTATGATAGCTCCTATTTATATTTTTATAATTTTAAAATAATTCTATTCAAGTCCGAAAAGAACAGATAATCCTTTATCTACACCCGAAAATCCCATGAATGCCATAGCAAGTAACCCAGCTGTAACCAAAGCAATAGAAGTTCCGCGCATACCTTTAGGTACATTTACTAAACTAAGCTGTTCGCGTATACCGGCAAACAATACCATAGACAAAGCAAAACCAATAGCTGTAGAAAAAGCATATATTACACCTGTAAGCAAATCATAATCTTTCTGAATTACAAGAATAGCCACACCAAGAATACAGCAATTTGTTGTTATCAATGGTAAGAATACTCCAAGTGCCTGATAAAGTGCAGGCGATACTTTCTTTAGTATAATTTCTACCATCTGGACCAATGCTGCTATTACAAGAATAAATGCAATAGTTTGCAAATATCCTAATCCGAAAGCATCAAGTACAAATTTCTGTATCAAATAAGTTACTATAGTAGCAATTGTAAGTACGAATGTTACTGCCGCACCCATACCCATTGCTGTTTCTATCTTCTTGGAAACCCCTAAGAACGGACATATACCCAAGAACTGAGACAACACTACATTGTTTACAAATATAGCTGTGATAAATATCAGTAAATATTCCATATCTATATATTTTTAGGGTTATGCTTTTTTAAGTTTATCAACGATTGCAATTAAATACCCCAAGGCAATAAATGCGCCGGGAGCCAGAACGAATATAAGCATGCCATATTGTTCGGACATTATTGCAATATCAAATATTTTACCTGTTCCTAAGAATTCACGTACACCACCAAGGATTGTAAGTGCCAAAGTAAATCCTAGTCCCATGCCTAAACCATCAAATAAAGATGGAAGCGGACCATTTTTTGCAGCAAACGATTCGGCACGTCCCAGCAAAATACAGTTAACCACAATTAACGGGATAAACAAGCCTAACGTAGCATATAATCCAGGAACATATGCTTGCATTATCATCTGCAATAACGTCACGAATGACGCAATTACAACAATGAATGCTGGGATACGTACCATATCAGGAATTAAATTCTTTATTGAAGATATAACCACGTTGGAACATATAAGCACAAACATGGTAGCTAGTCCCATACCCATACCGTTTATAGCAGACGATGTGGTTCCAAGTGTAGGACACATTCCTAAAAGGAGTACGAACGTTGGGTTTTCTTTTACGATCCCGTTCATTAATATCTTGAAATTATTCATAACTCACTTTTTAATTAATTAGTTTTACTTTCTTTACTTGTAGCACTTGTATTTCCATCTACATGCTGTCCGTTATAAGCCGCATAAGCATTATTGACAGCAGTAAGAAATGCTCTTGAAGTTATGGTAGATGCGGTAATTGCATCGACCTGACCTCCATCTTTCGTTACTATAAGTGCTTTCGTACCAGGATTCATTCCGGTAATATCTCCTTTATTTCCCTTTTTGAACCAATCGGCTGCCTTAGATCCAAGACCCGGAGTCTCGGCATGGCTTAAAAGAGAGTAGTCAATTATATTTCCTTCCTTGTCAAATCCTACAAGAACCGAAATCTTACCACCAAATCCATTTGCCGAAGATTCGACAGCTGCTCCTATAAATTCACCGTTTTTTGTTGCCTTGTAAATTTTATATGAACTTCCGTCAAGGTCAATAGTTTCGGGATTGGCCGCAGGATTATTGTCGAATCCAGGAACCACAGTTTCTATTGCCGCGCTTAATGCCTTGGCATTTGCCTGAGCAATAGGTTCCTGAGTAAGCTCGTTTACATATCCAAGTAAACCGCCGGCTATCACAGTGACGCTAGTCAGTACAATAACCATATTCTTTAAAGATGATTCAAGCTTTTTCATTTCTTTACAACCTCCCCAAATCTTTTTGGTTTACAATAAGTATTAATTAATGGAGTGAATGCATTCATAATAAGAATAGCAAACGACATACCTTCTGGATATGCCCCGAAATTACGGATAACAACTGTAAGGAAACCTATGGCAATACCATATATGATCATTCCTTTGTGAGTCATTGGAGAAGTAACATAATCTGTTGCCATAAATATTGCACCAAGCATTAAACCTCCGCTGCAAAGTACCGCAAAAGGTGATGCATATATAGGGTCTGCAAGATTCATCAAACCCGCAAATAGGAATACAGTACCTAATATTGATACAGGAATGTGCCAGCTTATAATTTTTTTCACCAACATATAAAGAAGTCCGATTATAAGAGCTGCAGCACTGATCTCGCCTAACGAACCTGCACCCATATTTATATCATTAGGAATACCTATAAACATGCTAAGACCTTCTGGTAGTTTACTCAAAATAGAAGCATCTCCACTCTTTATAGCCTCTTTCATTATAGCCAAAGGAGTCGCTCCTGTCTGAGCGTCAAGATAAGATGTAAGCTGTCCAACCTTAGGCCAGCTTGTCATCTGTACCGGAAAAGAGATAAGTAAAAACACACGACCTACCAAAGCAGGATTGAAAGGATTGCATCCTAGCCCTCCAAACGTCATTTTTCCAATACCTATAGCAACAAGTGCACCTATTATGATAATCCACAAAGGAAGATTTGAAGGAAGGTTGAATGCAAGCAATATACCTGTTATTACTGCCGATCCATCGCATATAGTACAACTTTGCTGCTTAAGCATAAACTTGTTTATTGCCCACTCAAAAAAGACACAGGCTGCCACCGAAGTGACAGTAACAATTGCAGCCCCTATTCCAAAAGCAAATAAAGATACGAGCAATGCCGGTATCAATGCAATCAACACCCCATACATATTTTTCTGTACACTGTCTCCACTGTGTACATGAGGTGATAATGATACTATTAATTTATTAGCCATATTTTGTCGAATTATTTTTTAGCATTTCGTGCACGTATAATGCCGCCAACCGTATTTTTTCCTAGACGAATGTAATCTAGAAGATAACGATGAGAAGGACATGTAAATTGGCATGAACCGCATTCAATACATGATATAACATCTTCTTTTTCAACTCTCTCCCAATCTTGGTTTGCCGATAAAGTAGCCAACAAGAAAGGTTCAAGTCCCATAGGACAAACATTTACACATTTTGCACAACGTATACATGGTTGTGGCTGTGAACGCTTAGCCTCCTTGTCGTTCATAAGCAATACGCCCGAACTACCTTTACATATAGGAACTTCAGTATTTATAAGAGCCTTACCCATCATAGGTCCGCCACCAATAACTTTTCCTGTATCTTGTGGCATACCACCTGCAGCATCAATAAGCTGACTCATAGGAGTACCCATACGAGTAAGAAAGTTTGATGGAGAAGCAATTGACTTTCCTGTAACAGTAACGATTCTTTCAAATAAAGGCTTATTCTTTTGTACAGCTTCGTACACGGCATATGCAGTACCTACGTTCTGTACAACTGCACCTACATTTATAGGTATAGCAGGAGGAGCAGGAACCTGGCGTGAGATAACAGCATCTATAAGCTGCTTTTCACCGCCCTGAGGATACTTAGTCTTCAGTGGAACTATTTCAATGCCAGAATAAGATGTTGCTTTTTCTGTAAGTAACTTAATAGCCTCAGGTTTATTATTTTCAATACCAATATAACCTTTAGTTACTTTGGCACCCTTCATAAGTAAACTTACACCAATAAGCACTTCATCGGCTTTTTCCATCATAAGGCGATAGTCGGCAGTAAGATATGGCTCACATTCAACACCGTTTATTATTACACACTCTGCCTTGCATCCCGGAGGAGGAGATAATTTAACATGAGTAGGAAAACAAGCACCACCCATACCAACAACACCGGCATTCTTTATTTTTGCAACTATCTCTTCAGGAGTAAAATCACACTCCTTTACGATGTCTTCCGAACGGTCTATTGTCTCTTCCCATTCATCACCATCAACATCTATAAAAATAGCAGGTTTACGATAACCTGTTGCATCAACAATGGCATCGATCTTATTTACCTTACCCGATACAGATGAAAATATAGGAGCCGAAACAAAACCTCCTGCCTCGGCTATTTTTGTGCCGACTTTTACTATATCACCCTTCTTGACGATAGCCATTGCAGGTGCTCCGATATGCTGAGATAAAGGAAATACAGCCTGTTTTGGAAGTGCAAGGGTTTCGATAGCCTTGTCTGCGGACAATTTATTTTCTGCCGGATGAACTCCACCAATTCTAAATGTCTTCACAATTATATCTTTTTTAAATTTATCATTAATTTAATTATGCTTCAGTTTTTGAAGCATCAACAGTTTCGGTCTCGGCCTTTGGAGCAACTACTTTCTTTGGAGGAAAATTAACCTCCCAGATAGCACTCTTAGGACATTCAGAAACGCATTTTCTGCAAGACTTACATTTAGCTGGATCTATATACGCAAGGTTGTTCTCGACTGTGATAGCCTCGAATGGGCAAACCTTAACACATTTTCCACATGCTATGCAACTAACCTTGCATGCCTTGTTTGCTACCGCACCCTTATCCTTGTTTACACAAGATACGAATACACGACGATTATTCTTGCCCTTTGGACGGATTTCAATGATAGCTCTTGGACAAGCCTTGCTGCAAGCACCACAAGCCGTACACTTTTCTTCATCAACTTCAGGCAATCCAGTTTCCGGGTTCATGTGAATTGCATCGAAAGTACAAGCTTCAACACAATCGCCACAACCTAGACAACCATAGCTACATAAAGTTTCGCCACCAAATGTAGCATGAGCTATCCTGCAAGATACCGCTCCATCATACTCTGTAAGTCGAGGACGGTTTTCGCAACTTCCGTTGCATCTTACCACTGCCACCTTAGGTTCGGCAGCTGCTGCTTCAATGCCTAAAATCTGCCCAACTTTATCCATAACAGGTTGGCCACCTACCGGACAGTACTTACCATCCAAAGATGCACTTTTTACACAGGCATCGGCAAATGCAGAACATCCCGGATAACCACATCCACCACAATTTGCCTGAGGAAGAACTTCTCCTACCTTTGCAATTCGTGGATCCTCGTATACAGCAAACTTCTTCGATACAAAATATAAGATTACCGCAGCAATCAAACCTATTGCACCTAAAGAAAGCACTGCAATCAAAATTAAATCCATAAGCTTTAGTTAGTTATTTATTAATTATTTATATGTTCTATACTAAAAGCAAATTTTTTGCTTAATTTATTTCTATACAGATATACTATAATATAATATGGTATTAAAGATCCTAATGCGATTAACGCAGAGAACCATTCATTTCCTGAGGTTATTCTCATGAAAAAGAATAGAAAGAATATAAGAATAGCAAAAGGGATTACAAATGCCAGCAGAACCGCCTGCATTCCCATAGAAGTAGCACCAATTACCCATACTTTATCTCCTATACTGTAAGATGAAGTATCGGTATTATATATATCAATTAATTTTTCCTTGCTCTCCGAAGCAGAACAATGTCCTTTTATGCTACAAGAAGAGCATGCAGAAGTTTGAACAATCCTCACAATTATATGAGCACCGTCAATGTTTTCCACAATACCAAGATGTTTTATTAAATTTGCCATTTTTGCAAAGTACACATTACAAAATTGCAGCAAAAATAATATATTAATTGAATAACAAGAAGAGATAACTTATAATTTCTCTATAAAAATGTAAAAATCATTAAGATTAATCGTTTTTAACCGACCATAAAAGATACTATTGTTAAAAATATATCAGTTCAATTTTGGTTCGGAAGATGAACTCTTCTTTTCGGCTATTTCTACAAGATATACACTTATACAGATTAGGATTATAGCTGCACACTGAATCCATGAAAATCTATCCTGACCAAGTATGAATGAAGTTATAGTTGCAACTACTAATATAAGATATCCATATATAGCTACCAAAGTAGCACTAAGATATTTCAATCCTATAGGAAGAAGTAGATAACTTAATGTTGTAGGAAATAGAAGGACGAAAAGCAAGGCTAACACAGGTAATGAAAAGAAAGGTTGGGACAGTATAGGAGCATCAAATCCATAGAAGTAATTAACCACCACTGATACTATTGCTGCACCAAGGAATGTAAACTTAAGCATAGTCATATTGCCTATTCCTATAAGAAGACGTTTGCTGAAAATAAGAAATATGGCATAGATAACAGAGCTTATTAAACTGAACATATTTCCTAGGAATGCATTACTAGCCAAATCGTTCGTAGGTTGGAATATAATACATAATAGAGCTCCTGACAGACCAAGTAAAATACCGAATATTTTTAGAGAAGTAATTCGTTCTCCAAAAAATATAACTGTTATTACAAAAACCCATATAGGTTCAAGACTTAAAAATATTGAGCTGGAAACAGGAGTTGTATAGCTTAATCCTGCCAAATAGAAGGCCATGAATCCGTACATGCCTAATCCTCCTAACAATAATAGGTAAAGCTTTTGTTTTAACGTAGCATTTTCGGGCTTGCAAAAAATACCTATAATCCAAAATGCTATTGCTCCAAATACTAATCTAAATGTAACTCCTGTTATTGGTGCTATCCATACAGGCAGCAAGAATTTTAAGGCATTCATGTTAAAGCCACTGAACATCTTTGATATACCAATGCTCAAATTTCCTTCAATACTCTTTTTCATTTTATAAACCTGTGATTTTAGGATTATAAAACAACTTATTTTTACTTATGTTCAGAATTAAAGTTATACAAATACTAAGTACATATGCAATATATATTAAAAGCAATTTCGCATAGAACTTTTAACATTGGATATTGTTAAAGACAGAAATTGTTTTATTAACCTAAATATTATTCGTTATGAAAGAATCTGATTTAAGAGACGGTAATGCCAAGACTTCTATTTTTGGCTCAAATGAAATGTTAAAACCTTCTCCAGTAGACACTATTCCTATGGAACCTACAACTCCTGAAATAGCGTATCAAATGGTAAAAGATGAAACCTTTGCACAAACGCAACCTCGTCTTAATCTGGCTACTTTCGTAACCACCTACATGGACAGCTATGCTACTAAATTAATGAATGAGGCAATCAGTGTAAACTATATTGACGAGACCGAATATCCACGCATTGCAGTAATGAATGGGAAATGTATCAATATAGTAGCTAACTTATGGAACACTCCTGAACAAGCTAAATGGAAAGCAGGTGCTTTGGCTATTGGCTCTTCCGAAGCATGTATGCTTGGTGGTGTTGCTGCATGGTTAAGATGGCGTAAAAGAAGACAGGCAGAAGGCAAGCCTTTTGACAAGCCTAACTTTGTGATTTCATCAGGATTTCAGGTAGTTTGGGAAAAATTTGCACAACTATGGCAGATAGAAATGCGTCAGGTTCCGCTTACTCTTGACAAGACCACTCTAGATCCTCAAGAAGCAATTAAGATGTGTGATGAAAATACTATCTGTGTAGTTCCTATTCAGGGTGTTACATGGACAGGACTGAATGATGATGTAGAGGCTCTTGACAAAGCACTTGATGAATATAATGCCAAAACAGGATATGATGTTCCTATCCATGTAGATGCAGCGACTGGTGGTTTTATACTTCCTTTCCTTAACCCTGAGGTAAAATGGGACTTCCGCTTAAAATGGGTTTTATCAATTAGTACATCAGGGCATAAATTCGGACTTGTATATCCAGGATTGGGATGGGTATGCTGGAAGGACAAGAAATATTTACCCGATGCTATGGCATTCAGCGTTAATTATCTTGGAGCAAACATTACACAGGTTGGTTTGAATTTCAGTCGTCCTGCTGCTCAGATACTTGGTCAGTATTATCAGTTTATCCGTTTAGGATTCAAGGGATACGCAGCAATTCAGCAAAATTCTATGGATATTACAAAATATTTGCATGAACAGATTGCAAAATTCCCACAGTTCAAGAACTATAGCGAGGAGATTCCTAATCCATTGTTTATATGGTACATGAATCCTGATTATGATAAGACCGCTAAATGGACACTTTATGACCTTCAAGCAAAACTACAGCAAAGTGGATGGATGGTTCCGGCATATACATTGCCCGACAATCTTGAAAACTATGTAGTAATGCGTATAGTATGTCGCCAAGGATTCAGTCGCGACATGGCCGACCAATTGCTTAATGATATTCATAATGCTATAGAATATTTCGAAAAGATGGAATATCCTACTCCTAGTCGTATTTCATTGAGCAAAAATGAGAAGGTTAAAGGTACAGTCTTTACCCACAACTCTCATTCTATAGCCAACAAGAAATAATACTGTTACAATTCCCACGCTACTATGTATTATACTTGCAGCGTGGGCTTTTTAATAACTAGAATACACTAAAATATGGAAAAAAACATATCAGTTCAGCAAATAAAAGATGTAGTACAAGAAGCATACGATCTTTACAAAGACAATACCGATGGCAATAATGCCAATTATATACCTTATCTGGCAAACATTAATTCCAAACTATTCGGAATAAGTATATGCCTTATGAATGGCGAAATAATACAATTGGGAGATACCCAGTATCAATTCGGGATAGAATCGGTATCTAAGGTTCCTACTGCTATTCTTGTTCTTCAGCAATATGGGGCAAAGACAATACTCGAGAAAATTGGTGCTGATGCAACCGGTTTGCCATTCAATTCTATAATGGCTATTCTTCTTGAAAATGACCATCCTTCTACCCCACTGGTTAATGCCGGAGCAATAAGTGCCGACAGTATGGTAAAACCTACCGGAAACAGCGACGAAAAGTGGAAAGCGATACTTGATAACGTAAATCAGCTTTGCGGAAGCCCTCTTACACTTATAGACGAACTATACAAATCCGAATCGGCTACCAACTTCAATAATCGCTCTATAGCATGGTTGCTTAAAAACTATGACAGAATATACGACGATCCAGATATGTCGCTAGATTTATATACACGCCAATGTTCTCTTGGTGTTACAGCTCAGCAGCTTGCTGTATGTGGTGCAACAATTGCCAACGAAGGCATGAATCCAGTAACAAAGAAACAGGTGTTCGATCAGGATCTTGCTCCTAAAATAACATCCATGATTGCAACTGTTGGTTTCTATCAACATACCGGCGATTGGTTATACACCTCAGGATTACCTGCAAAAACCGGAGTAGGTGGCGGAGTTATGGGCGTAATGCCTGGATTAATGGGTATTGCAGCTTTTGCACCTCCATTGGATGATGCAGGAAATTCTGTAAAAGCTCAGCTTGCAATAAAGTATATAATGAATAAACTTGGCATGAATCTATTCAATGGACATAGAATTAGTATAGTTTAAATTATATATAGTGGTTAATTATTTTTAATTAGAGTAGCTACAAACTTATAAAAGTCTGGTATACCCTGTGTTTTTTATTTATTTTGCAATATTATTATAACGTTGTAATTTATCATATAAAACGAAAATGAGTATAAAGACTAAAATTGAAATTTGTGCTAACTCGGTTGAAAGTGCTGTTAAGGCAGAGGAAGGCGGTGCGTACAGAGTTGAACTGTGTGCAGGTATTCCTGAAGGTGGTACCACCCCTTCCTTAGGCGATATAAAAATGGCTCGTAAGCTACTTAAAACAACAAAGCTTCATGTTATAATACGTCCTCGCGGAGGCGATTTTCTATACTCTGCACTCGAGCAGGAAATAATGCTTGAAGATATAAGATGCGCACTCGAAGCCGGTGCAGATGGTGTTGTATTTGGATGTCTTACAGCCGATGGAAATGTAGATATGGATGTAATGAAAAGGATGATGGATGCATCAAAAGGCATGAACGTAACCTTTCATCGTGCTTTTGATATGTGCAATGATCCTTTTAAAGCTTTAGAAGATATTATATCATTAGGATGTACCCGAATACTTACTTCCGGACAAGAGGCTACAGCCGAAAAAGGAATTTCACTATTAAAGAACCTTGTAGAGCAGTCCAACGGACGAATTATAATTATGCCCGGTTGTGGAGTGAATGCTGCAAATATTGCTAAGATAAGCAAAGAAACAGGTGCAGAAGAGTTTCATTTCTCGGGAAGAAGTAACGTAGAAAGTGAGATGAAATATCGTAATCCTAAAGTTTCTATGGGTGGCACAGTCAAGATAGAAGAGTATGAACGCGATGTTACCGATCCACAAAAAGTAAAGGCGGCTATTAATGCATTAAATAATATTTAATATAATAGTATTTACTTTTTAAATGATAAGTATTATGGCATCCCTTTCCTTAAGGACGGTTCTAAAATGCTAAGTATAGAAATAAACTTCACTTCCGATTATCGAAAGATATAAAAGTGGATATTAGAAAAACAAAAATATCTAATCATCTTTTAGTGTAAAGTGAAATCAGTTATAGTCAAACAATCACAATAAGTTTATCGTTCCATAGTAATGAGCCGATCGTTCCATAGTAATGAGCCGATAGGCTCATATATATGAAGCAATCGTTTCATTATAATGAAACAATTAATTTTATGTAGTAAAAAACAGACATAAAAATAATGGTGTTCCCAATCTTATTACAGATTTTAGGAACACCATTATTATTTATGACTGTTTACACACAGCCATCTATATGGCTTAAAGTTTATGAATAATCTTCATCATCTGCTCGCCTAGCCCAATTGTATAGCCTTGTGATACAAATACTACGCGATTAAAAGTATCGGCAATGATAAACATAGGCAAAATAGTTTTATTGCTAAGTTTCATATTGTCGGCAATCTGTTTTTGAATTTTTCCATCTACATCAATACCATATTCTATTGTAGAAGGAAGTCCTTTAAACTCGTTTGGATTGAACTTCTTGTATTGCTCTTCGTTAGGGAATAGAAGAATAATCTTTCTACCCCATTCGTTAAACTGAACATTAAGCTGTGCTATATCGCGCAAAGCATGATTTGTAGGTTCCTGACCGACTCCTAAAACAGCCAATATATAATAGCCACGACCTGTACGTGACAATACCGAAACCTCTTCTTTTGTATTTACAGGAAGGAACATAGATTCGGAATTGAAGTTACCTATAACTTGTACTTCATCCTTACTTTCGCGCATTTCAAGAACAACGTTTGTTGTCTTTGAAGGTTCTATTGTAAAGAAAGTCATATCGGACAATACACCTCCGTTTGCAAGGCGAGTTCCCGTTACCAATACATAATTTCCGGCATCAAGGCTTGTACCGTTCTTAAGCAGATTACTCCATGTAGCACCGGCACCCATATCAATATCGCCTTCATCATAGTTAAGTAACTGAAGCTGTCCGTTATCCTTAATCTTTGAAATAGTAAAGTGTGAATAGTATTTAGGGTCTTTCAAAGATTTTATTGGAGTATACGAAGCTTTCAATATTCCTTGTGGTGTACTTTCGGCATCCTGAACACTCTCGAACAGCACATCTTCGGGTTTATTGTCCTTCATTAACTGCACTTTTCCTGTAACCTCATCTATACGTGCAGGTATCTCCAAGCTTCTTGCCAACGAAACAAAGAATATATCACGACTATGCTTGTCGGCTTTTCTTGATTTCCATACACCTGCAGGCGATATAGGAGATCCGCCGGTATTACATTCATCGCTTACTGTAACATTATCCTTCACAAACTTTACAAGTAGAGCAGGATTATCTTTATATTCCTTCTTTTTATCTGATTCAATTACATCATTGAAGAAAGATTTGTAAGGTGTAAGCATTTCATTACTTACACGTGGCGTAAGCACAAACTTCACATTTTCATCTTTCGAACCGTTCATGTTGTCTTTAAGCACTTCAAGAGACACATCCCTTAAATCTTTAGCAGATATATTTTGAAGGAGATCTATCCCTTTTTTCTTATCATCGCTATCCTTAAGTGAAGATAGAAACTCTTCCAATACGCCATAATTACCGCGTGATGCTATTAGAAGCTTTGTAATTAAAGACGAATCGTAACCGTTTTCCTTTGCAAATAAAAGAGCCTTTTCTTCATTTACGAAAGTACTTGTATAGGCATTGCGAATAGAATCTTCCTGAGCCATACGCTTATTGTTCAATGCTCTCTCTTCTGGAGTAACTTCCGGCAGTTTAACTCCTTCTACCGGAGGAACTATATCGAATAATTCGGTAATTGCAGCATCGGCGCTCTTGTCCAATACAACTGTAAGTGTATTATCTTTTCCGAAAGATACTTTTCCGTAACCAAACTTACCATTCTTGGTTGCCCATACCAGCATATCACCCTTACCGGCTGTAAGAGATACCTTACCGGCATCGTCGCTATTCTTTGTTGCCACAGTATAAAATTCGGCATAATTATATATCTTGAATTCTACCTTTGCATCTTTTACAACATTTCCCTCTGCATCTTTTATTTCTATTTCAGCCTTGGCAACAGGAGCATAATTATCCGTTACATTAATTTCGGTGTAACGAGGATTTGTATACATTATCTCTTCAGGACCTGTATATCGGCCAAATACTTTAGTATGCATAAGCATTCCACGAGCTGCCGGAGCATTAAACCATCCAAGGTTAAGTACAGGTTCGGGTTCGCATGCACCAAGGAAATTCCATTTACCATCTACCCAAGCTTCTACCCAAGCATGATTATCGTCGGTATGTGCCCAGCGTGGAGTATATACCTGACGGGCAGGAATACCTACTGAACGCAATGCAGCAACGGTAAAGGTAGACTCCTCGCCACAACGCCCATAGGCCGTCTTTACTGAAGCCAGCGGCGAAGATGTTCTTGAATCGGAAGGTGTATAAACTACCTTTTCATGACACCAATGATTTACTTCAAGTACAGCATCGTGCAGAGATAAGTTCTTCACCCTATCCTTCAGTTCTTCATAAAAAACCTTACGGCTTTCATCAAGATTCTCGTTATTTATACGTATAGGAAGTACAAAATGACGAAATTCACGTTCGGGTATAATTTTCCCCCATGGCATTTCTTCTTTTGCCCTTAAGGAATACTCTACATTTTCTTTGAAATACTGTCCCGAATAATCCGTTATATCGCCTAACGGCATATAGGCATAGAGGAAAGTCAGCGCTTCTTTTTCCTGCTGTGATAATGATGTACCGAATATGGTAAACAAAGAATCGTTACCAATTTCCTTACGGCGTTCATCAAAATCCTTTTGAACAACAGCTCGCTCTGTCTTATCGCTGATAAAGTGTTTGGAATCACTACATCCTGTTACAAACAGGATAGTGAACATCATTGTAAATGATGCAAATAGTCTCATAAGTCAGTTATAATTAGGTTAAATATTAATCTTAATACGAATATACACAATATTAACCCTACAAATATCCATTTTAACTTTTAATAATAAACAAAATTAATTTTTACTGAGTATCATTACTTCCAGAAGTTTGAGAAGTAGGCGAACTATTTGTATTAACAACTTGCGAAGAAGCTTGTGAATGAATATCATCTTCTATTTTATTTAAATCTTTAGAGACTATTCCATCAATTGCAGACTGTTCAAAAAACTGTTTTTTTCTTGCATCACTACGCTGAATAACATTTGTTACATATACTGTAAAAATAGGAAACATCATCATACCTAACGCCGCCAGAAGCACAGATAATATTTTACCTACCGGAGTAACAGCCACTATATTACTACCTACCGTAGTAACATCCATTGATGCCCACCATAATGCCGACCAATAATCTAATACAAGAGGATTATGTTTATGCTCTTCTACAAAAAAAATCAGAGAAGCAAAATACACCGTAGATATTAAAAGAGTAATATATGAACTAAACAATGTAGATATTTTATTTACTGATAACCATCCTATAACAATAACTAATGCATATCCACCCCTTAATAGCGGAACAAAGCGCATATAATATATCATTTCCATTGAAAAATGTATATTATATAATTCCATTATATTGATATAAGGTATAGAGATAAGAAGGAAAAGAAAGTGACTACGTAAATATCTCCATTTATGATTACTTAAAAAGAACTCAAAGAAAAAATCAAAAAGGAAAAATACACATATCCAAAACTGCATTTTTATGTAAGAAGGCTGATTAAGAAATGAAATATTCTTGAAAGTATCTATCGATATACTTATTACAAGAAATAATGATAAAGCCAAAATGAGGATATGCATAAAACCACATACACCTTTTCTGGAGTAAATTATAGAAGAAACAGCACTATCCATATTTTAATATGTTATTATATAGAATATATAAAAGAACATTAAGGCCTTTATAATGTTCTTGAATAAATTAATATTTCAAAATTGATAAACAAGATAGAATATTATATGTTATGAAAACAATAATTAATTTATCATTTTAAAAATTACACATATGACAAATGTTAGTAAAACAGTAAAGTTGGGAGTTTTTACTCTGGCAATCATGAATGTTACAGCAGTTGTATCTTTGCGTGGACTTCCTGCCGAAGCCGAGTATGGATTAAGTTCTGCTTTTTATTATTTGTTTGCTGCAATAGTTTTTTTAATTCCTACGTCATTTGTAGCCGCCGAACTTGCAGCAATGTTTTCCGACAAGCAAGGTGGAGTGTTTCGATGGATTGGGGAAGCTTATGGTAAAAAATGGGGTTTCCTTGCTATTTGGCTTCAATGGGTAGAAAGTACCATATGGTATCCTACGGTACTTACTTTCGGAGCCGTGAGTCTTGCATTTATAGGCATGAGTGATACAAGCGACATGACATTGGCTTCTAATAAGATGTATACTCTTATAGTTGTGCTTGCCATTTACTGGATAGCTACATGGATTTCTCTGAAAGGTATGGGATGGGTAGCTAAAGTCTCGAAAATAGGTGGTATGGTAGGTACTGTAATTCCTGCATTCCTACTTATGATTCTTGCTGTGGTATATTTATTAATGGGTGGAAAGAGTCAGATGAACTTTGATGGAAACTTTTTCCCTGACTTCAGCAACTTTGATAATCTTGTTCTTGCAGCAAGTATATTCCTATTCTATGCCGGAATGGAAATGGGTGGTATTCATGTAAAGGAGATGGACAATCCTTCCAAAAATTATCCTAAGGCAGTATTTATAGGTGCAGCCATAACTATTGTTATTTTTATACTTGGAACTTTTGCATTAGGAATTATCATTCCCGAAAAAGATATAAATCTTACACAAAGTCTTCTTGTAGGTTTCGATAATTATTTCGCATTTCTTCATACTACATGGGCAGGCCCAATTATAGCTATAGCTCTTGCATTTGGCGTACTAGCAGGTGTATTGACATGGGTTGCAGGTCCGTCTAAAGGTATTTTCGTCGTTGGTAAGGCTGGCTATTTACCTCCATTCTTTCAAAAGTCAAATGCGCTGGGAGTACAGAAAAATATTCTTTTTGTACAGGCTATAATTGTTACATTGCTAAGTTTGCTATTCGTAGTTATGCCTTCAGTACAGAGTTTCTACCAAATATTGTCACAACTTACTGTATTGCTTTATCTTATAATGTATCTTCTTATGTTCTCTGGAGCTATAAGACTTCGTTATAATATGAAGAATGCATCTCGACCCTTCAGAATTGGAAAGAAAGGAAACGGCCTAATATGGCTAGTAAGCGGAGTAGGTTTTCTAGGATCATTATTGGCATTTGTACTAAGCTTTATTCCTCCAAGTCAAATTTCTACAGGAAGCAACACAGTATGGTATATGGTATTGTTTGGTGGATGTATAATATTTGTAGCAGCTCCTCTTATAATTTATGCTTGCCGTAAACCTTCTTGGGTTAACAATTCAGCCGATTTCGAACCATTCCATTGGGAAGTTCAGAAAGAAGATGCTCCTAAGCAAGATACTAATAAGTAAAAAGACAAATAAGCTTACAGTTTGTCTGTCTGGTATAAATTCATTACTTTTACATTTCAAAATTATAAAATAATAAAGAACGAATGAACGAAATTCCAAATTGTCCAAACTGTAACGGCGAAAACACCTACTTTGACGGTTCGCTTTATGTATGTCCCGATTGTGCTCACGAGTTTAATCCTGATCATTCAGAAGCAGAAGCTACAAACGATGTTCCACGCGACAGCAATGGAGCAGAATTGATGGATGGTGATGCAGTGACCGTAATTAAAGACTTAAAAGTAAAAGGATCGTCAATGGTGATAAAACGCGGTACCAAAGTAAAGAGCATTAAACTTACAGACAATCATGAAGAAGTTGAATGTAAAATAGATGGAAGTGGTATTGTACTCAAAACATGTTTCCTCAGAAAATAAGAAGAATTCTCCGGTTATATAAAATATAATATATTTCCGGAGAATTTTATTTAACATATGATATATTTTTTACTTGTTGTTAAAAAATAATTGTTTAGTTTTGCAGAACGGTATTTATAAAAAAGAAGATTAATACTATGTATAAACAAATATTATTACTTTTTATTATATTGTTCTCATTCAATTCTATACATGCTAACCGTGACTCAGTAAATAGTAAGCTTATATTTGTAGGAGGGAATAATCCACCTTATGAATATTATAATGATTTTGGCACTATAACCGGCTTCCATATTGATTTGATTAAAGAATTAATGAAAAGGATGGACCGTGATTTTGAAATAAAATTACTCCCATTATCAAAAGCTACCAACATGGTAGAAAATGATAATAATACATTCTTCATGGGGATAGCATATTCGGATACGCTTACTTATAAATACTCATTCAGCATACCACATAGTTATATATATCTAAGTATAATTACTCCTAAGTCGGTATCTTACAAAACTATATACGATCTTAAAGATAAAGAAGTAATAGTAACCGACAAAAGCTTTGCATCTGGAGTAGTACTAGATAAACAGAAACAATATAATCTTAAACCAGTTTTCATAAGTGCTACTCAAGAAGGTTTTGAAATGATCAAGAATGGCATTGGCGATGCTTTCATTACAAATAGCATGATAGCTAGATATATTATTGATAATAAAAACTATAGCATAAATATAAATCAGATAAAAGAAATAGATGCACAGAAATATTGTATAGCTTCTAATATAAAAAACGAGAATATTATAATGGAGATAAACGCATGTCTTAGTGACATGAAGAAAGATGGAAGCTATTATGCAATATACGATAAGTGGTTTAATGACTATTCTGATATAAAAATCCCATATAATATAAAAATATTACTATACTCTATATGTTCCTTGCTATTTCTAACAATTATAATAACTGTAATACTTCGATACAAATTTAAGAAAACATCATCAAAGGTAAATAAGCAAAATAGCGAAATAAAGAAAATAAATGAACAGCTTTCTCTTATTATAAAAAACACCAATACCGGATATGTATATTTATCACCTACCTTAAATATAATATGGGAGAATGTATCATTATGTAATGTTTTCACCTACTGTTCTGATTATAAAAAGATTGGAGCTAAATGCTATTCTGTTATAACCGATAAAGAGATATGCAAGACATGTCCTGTTAGAAAATCAATATTCTCGGGCAGAATGGAAAAAGTAGAAATAACTAACTCTGTAGGAATGCCTATAGAAATGACATCTATTCCGGTTTACGATAAAGAAGAAGATTTACCTAAAGGATATATACTTAAGCTTGATGATATAACTCAACAAATAAAATCTAAGAATGAACTTATTGCTGCTAAAGAGAAAGCAGAAGAATCAGAAAAGATGAAATCGGCATTTCTTTCAAATATAAGCCATGAAATAAGAACACCACTAAATTCTATAGTAGGTTTCTCATCACTGCTTGCTACTGAGGAGAATGAGAATCAGAAAAAAGAGTTTTTAAAGATAATAGAACACAATAATGAGCTTATGCTTAATATAGTAAATGATCTTATTTATCTTTCAAAAGCCGAGGTAGGATATAATACAATCAATATATTTGAATTCAACATTAACGATATGCTCACTAACTTAAAATCTAAATATAAAGATCAGGTGGTGGGTGAAAATATAACTATAGAGCTCTCACTACCTATGGAAAGTTGTATTATCTCTACAGATTACCATAAGGTTGAACATATTATAGTAAATTATCTATCGAATGCCATAAAGCATACAACAGAAGGGCAAATTACAATAGGCTATTGCATGGAAGATGAAAACATAAGGTTGTTCGTAAAAGATACAGGATGTGGCATTTCTAAAGAAAATATTCCTTTATTATTTACAAGATTTGAAAAAGTAGACTCTTTTAAACAGGGACTGGGAATAGGATTATCTATATGTCAAAACATAGCATCTAGACTTGGCGGAGAAGTAGGCGTAACAAGCAAAGAGGCAGAAGGTAGTACCTTCTGGGCTCTGTTACCTATTACGTTTAAATGTGTTATTCCTAAGAGTGACCCATTACATTATTCCTAAAAGTTCAATATCGAATATTAGTGTCGAAAAAGCTGGAATATCTGGTATTGAACGAGAACCATATCCCAGTTCATAAGGTATGTATACTGTCCACTTATCGCCTACATTCATACCTTGAAGAGCTATCTGCCAACCTTCAATTACATCGCGTACACGGAAAGCTTCTGGATAGTTTCTTTTTACGGAATTATCAAACTCCTTTCCATTTATAAGCTTTCCCTTATAATGAACGGTAACAATGCTGTTTAAATTAGGACTAACAGAATTTTCACCTTTCTTGATTTCTTTATAAAATATCCTATCAATTCTTTTTATATCACTCTGAAGTGATATTTCCTTTAGAAAATTTTCATTTTCTCTTTTGTAAACTTCTTTTTTTGCCATAGTTAAAATAAGGTATTAATTGTTCAGTTTTTATTTATCCATATAGAATAGACTTTCCTACGTACTGCTATGATATTGAATACAGATACCAGTATGAACAGAAGTATTCCCATAATTATTGAAATAAGCATTGAACTTTCGGGCATATCGGGAAAAAGACCGGCAATAAAATTCATATAATGAACTCTTATTAAAGCTACTGCTATTATTGCCATTATAAGTACCAGCAAGTTCAATGAAAGAGTAAGTATCTGATAGGGCAATGCAACTTTAAATGGACTATATCCTATCAAAAGTAGATTTTCTAGTTTAGTTGTATTTTTTTGGAGTAACAAATATATGCTTAGCATAAGTATGTAGAAAGAAAGGACGCTTATAAGTAGACCTACCGATAGCACAATACCTACTACTACTTTAAGAAACCATGTAGTTTTTCCGGCATCTAGCTTATCATCTTCAGTGTCATATCCTTTCTGCTTGAAAAATTTTGCAATTTTATCATCGGTAGGATTATTTACCTCTACTATAAGACGTGAAGGCTCTCCCTCCTTACCAGATGCATATGTATCGTTGGCCCAGTTCATAAAAGTTTCGGGTACAAGTATCGTATTTAGTCTATTGGAAAAACCTACTATATTACCTTTAAAGTTTTCTACAGTACCATTCTGGGTAAATATTCTTATATCGAGATTTACCATACTCATAACACCTTCAGAAAGCTGAGGAAGATTACGGCTTTGTGCAAATCCAAAGTTATATAAGTTAAGATAATTTCGAGGTATTATAATTGGAACTATCCTTTCGGATGAATTGAATTTCCACTTATCAAGCTTAACATCGACAAAGTCATCGGGAACAGATTCAAAGAACATATCGGTCGACATTTTTAATCCTGCATTTTCCATACCCATTCCTGCCGAAACCTTAAATTGTGAAGATGTAAAGGATCCAAGCTGCTTGGTAAATTTCTGATTCTTTATCTCTTCAATGTCATCTTTAGAAAAGGTATTGCTTTTCTTTACAAAACTACCTAATGTACTTACCTTCTTGCTTACTATTATATAATCCTTCTTTATAAAGCTCTCGCCTTCAGTGAATACTGGAATTATATCCTTATAAAACTGAATACTGAGCAATACTATTACCATACCACACAGGTTGGCAAAAAAGAAACCTGCAAGTTGTGGCAGACTTATATGACGACGTAATAATTTCCAGACCAGTTTCATAGATTAAAAATTTTATTATAGTCCAAATCTAAATGTTTTCCGATAGATGTTACAATTACTCCGCTTCCTTGCTCTATGCTCTCTTCTTTCAGCATAGAAGCCATAATTTTACCATTTTCATTATCAAGATGACTTATAGGTTCATCTAGAAATATAAAATCGGCCGGTTGACATAATGTTCTTATAAAAGCAACTCGCTGTTGTTGACCAAACGACATCTTTCCAATTAGAGTATCTGTTTTATCGGCAATGCCCAACCGTTCAAACATAGCTTTTATCTGTTTCTTGCTTTTATAATGAGTAAGCGAATTCTTGAGCTGTATATTCTCCCAAGCCGAAAGTTCAGCAAAAAGTCTGAGTTCCTGAAAAAGCATGCTAAGTGATTTTTTCCTTATATCAACCCACTCTTTTATGGACATATTAAGTATATTCTTTTCATCGAACAAAATAATACCCTGATAATCCTTACGGTAACCATATATATAGCTGCAGAAAGAGGATTTTCCAGTACCAGATGCAGCTTCTATAAGATAAGTTTCGCCACGTTTCAGTACTACTGGCTGATGCCATACATCAGACACAATATTGTCTCTTCCTGCAAATACTGCAGGAAGTGTCTGTTTTAATTCTATCGTATTCATAAATTCTGTAATTCCTTTACTATAAGTTGAAGAGCATTTATATTCTTGTCGTTCATTACAATATCTATTCTACCGGACTTCCAATCGGGTATCATCAAATTTATATAATCACAATACTTCAAAGCCGGAGCTATTATACGTAGACGGTAGTCGGTAGTGAATGATATATCTTTATATATATCTTTAGAATTCACATTCATAAATATTCTGTTTTTGCTCACCTCAGACGCCCAAGAAGAGTTGTTTAGTGAAACTCCATATCTGCGCAATGCCTCTTTTGCCATTACACTGTTGTTGGTTATATACAGAATATTTTCTTTTACACCAAACCATATACTCTCTCCCATAATTCTAAATTCGTATGAGGAAGGCGAAAGCTTGTTTAGTTGCATCTGACCACGGGTCATAGCAAGTAGAGGACGGAGATCTTCTATAGAAGAAAGAAAATTTTCATTTGTTACTTGAGCATATACTATCATATCTTCTAGGGAGGATGAAGAATATCCTATCGAAACATCGCCATCGATCGCCGAAATAATCTCTTCTATATCGACTGGCAGCATAGGATTATTTAGCATCTGCGCTATAGCTGGATTGGTACACAATATATCATAAAGAGTCTTTCCTTTAACAGAAATAGCACCCCATACTGCTGTATTGGCGGGATATAAATCTATAAGATTACCTTTAATTGGACTAAAAGCTTGAGACTGACTATTGAGAGAATCTATAATAGATGGATTATCGATAAGTGACTCGCTAGTTAGAGCAATCTTGCCCTTATCGAATGAGATATTTACAAGATATTTAAGGTCCTCTAACTTAAGATCGGCAGACATCCCCATCTTAAAACGCATTGTAATTTCACTAGGAATTACCGAAAGATTAGTAATTAAAGCAATGTCTCCATTAGATGATTCTAGTTTATCAAATGCCTTACTGTTAGAGAAACTCTTCTCCTTATCTTGCCTCATAAGCGACATCAAAGTTTCTTGCATACTTGATGCATCTCCGCTCTTATTGGACAATAGTAGAAATGTTCCATTATTGAAAGCACAAAGTGAATTTCCTATCTTAGTCCATTTGCATTTATCGCCATCATTTATAGTTTCGCATATATTCTCCTCTTTCAAAGCTTGCAAAAGATCTTCAACGTCATCTTCATCTTCAACCTTGGCTATTATACCAAACATATTCGATGAAGGCGTTGAGAAAAGATATATTTTATCCTGAAATGACAAACCGGAAGTGGATGGGTCTTTAAGAATACGCTCGGCTGTTTTATAAGCTTCACCACTTAATCCGCTTTTTAAGGCATTACTTATTTTATTTACAAGAGCATCACCCTCTTTACCCTCAATATTACTCTTCTGTACAATACTTTCCAAGTTGACTGATGCTAGCATTGCAGCATCTTCTGGAATTGCGTTTGTGTATTCTGTCTTTGAAGAACATGATACCATAAAAAGCAAAACAGTAATAAAAATAAGATTACAAATAGTTTTATTCATAGGATTTTTGATTGATTATTTTTGATTCACAAGATTCATTATGTGACATCCAACCAGAGCTGCAGTTTCGGTCCGCAATCGCGATTTGCCAAGAGATATTGGAATAAAGCCTTTATTTATTGCTATCTTTACCTCTTCCTCACTAAAATCACCTTCTGGCCCAATCAATAACAATGCATCTTCTCCACCTTTTATTATATCTTTCAATAATGGCTTTTCACCTTCATAACAGTGTGCAATAAATTTCTGTCCATCAAAGTCCTTATTTATAAACGACTTAAAGTCTATCATTTCATTCAATACAGGTTTTGATGCTTTTAATGACTGCTTCAGTGCAGAAACTAATATTTTATCAATACGCTCACTCTTTACTATCTTTCTCTCAGAGTATCGACAATTAAGAAAAGTCAGTTCATCGAAGCCAATTTCAGTTGCTTTTTCGGCAAACCATTCTATACGATCCATGTTTTTAGTTGGTGCCATTGCTATATGTAGATGACCTGTCCAATATTTTTCCTGCGGCATTACTTCGTCTATATTAACATAACATCTCTTTCCGGTTGATGCAGTAATAGTCGCTTTGTAGAACGAACCTTTTCCATCTGTTAGAGTTATCTCATCTCCTTCTGCAAGACGAAGTACCTTTATACAATGAGCCGCCTCTTCCAAAGGCAGCTCAATATTTGTTGATATATCAGGGGTATAAAATAAATTCATTTCTATAATTATAATTTATCATCTTTATTCTGGCTTTGCTCGCGACGATTAATCTCATCTCGCAATTTAGAAGCCTGTTCATAATTTTCTTCCTCGATTGCTTTCTGCAGAGCTTCTCTAAGCATATCTACATTTACCATATTTATAGTAACCGAGAATGCTCCATTCCGCTCTTCATGCATATGTTCAGCTTCCATTATCTGACGTGTCGTGAAAATAGGTGCACCATATCTTAAAGCAAGTGCTACTGCATCGGAGGTGCGTGAATCTATCCTCACCTCCTCACCATAATTATCAAAGTAAAGATACGAATAGAAAACTCCATCCTTAACCATATATATTACCATTTTTTTTAGAAACACTCCTAAACGATCGGTAAGTGCTACGAATAGATCGTGGGTAAGCGGACGCGAAATCTTATAACCATTCATGGCTATCTTTATAGCTTGTGCTTCTATCGAACCTATTATTACTGGTAATTTCCTATAACCATGCTTTTCTTCCAATACTAAAGCATATGCATCTGCAGGCCTTATAGTGGAAGACATATCATGTACCTTTACTTCTATTTCATCCATAATTAAATTATTTTTTACTTAGCTACATGCTTGTATTTGAAAATAATAGCAAACAGTATAGCTACTACCAATGCATATCCAGCAAAAACTAACCATGCTGTATGCCAGCCAGACACCTGTGGTAATGGACTATTAAAATCAACAAAGTTATTTACTACTAACTGTGCACCTAATGTTCCTACAGTAGCCCCAATACCGTTTGTCATAATAACAAATAGTCCCTGTGCACTTGAGCGAATTGACAAGTCTGTTTCTGTGTTAACAAAAAGAGATCCAGAAATGTTGAAGAAATCAAATGCTACACCATATACTACCATTGAAAGCACAAACATCCATACACCCGGACCCGGGTTTCCAAATCCAAAAAGACCGAAACGAAGTACCCACGCAAGCATTGCTATAAGCATTACCTTCTTTATACCAAAATGTTTAAGAAAGAATGGAATAAGAAGTATACACAATGTTTCGGATACCTGTGATAATGAGATAAGTGCATTAGCATGCTGTACGCCGAATGTATTTGCATACTCTGGTATCTTGCCAAAACTGCCAAGGAACGGATTTGCGAATCCATTTGTTATCTGAAGCGATACGCCTAGCAACATTGAGAATATAAAGAATATGGCCATTTTTTTCTGTTTAAACAAAAGAAATGCTCGTAACCCCAAAGCATCGACCAAAGTCTTCTTATTGCTTCCTTTACTTGTAGGACAGTGAGGTAACGTAAATGAATACACAGCCAAAATAACACCAAAGAATGCACAGAAGAAGAACTGCATGTAATTATGCTGAAACCCTAACACATCAGTAAGAAGCATAGCGCATATAAAGCCTATGGTACCAAATATTCTTATAGGAGGAAAAGCAACTACTGGATCAAGTTTAACCTCATCGAGCGAAGTATATGCTACGGAGTTTGAAAGCGCTAATGTAGGCATATAGAATGCAACGCTAAAAGAATACAGAGTGAAAAGCGGCATAAACTCTGTGGTAGTCGCTGTATAGCCATAATAACCCGTAGCTATCATAAACATAGCTGCCATTCCCTGACAAAAGCCCAATAACTTTTGGGCAGGTACCCATCGGTCGGCAATTACACCCATTATAGCCGGCATAAATAGGGAAACAATCCCCTGCATGGCATAAAACAGACCTATCTTCTCTCCCAGCCCAATATTAGCTAGATAACTACCCATTGAAGTAAGATAGGTACCCCATATTGCGAACTGTAAAAAATTCATGACTATAAGCCTGAATTTCATCATCGAAACTTTATTACTCATTTTAATTACCTATGTGTTTGATTTACACGCAAAGATATAAAACTATTTATTTAAATATATACATAAAACCTTTAAAAAACAATGTCCGTCATCTGTTTCACAACAGATGACGGACTAGTTCGATTAAAAAGTATTCTGTATCTTAATCAAAAAGAGAGTTTCATTTTATATTACATTTATAAAACAAATCAAAATAAAATAAGTTTCATTTTACATGGAATATTTTTACATTATTATCGTTTAATGCAGTAACTATTTGATAATAAATGGGGTATATTTTGTTGATTATAATAAACAGTACCCTATTTATTATTTTTTAAGCCTCTATTTTAATAATATATAATATTATATTTAGCCCATCTTATAAAATCTAATATTGTTATGAAAAAATTATTATTACTGGTTTACGCCTTTTTCTCTATACAAGGAATAGATTCTCAGGCACAGGTAAACAAAAGCGACATGTATCTTCTTGGACAGCCTATTGATGTAAGTCGAGAATTTACAGACATGAGTAATATTCTATTCTTTGCCGACAGTCTATCTTCCTTCAATGCTCAAAATGCAAAGGGAAAGATTAATTGGAAAAGAGCTCGCTTGCGCCCTAGGCAAGCTTTCAATACTAATTGTTCGCAACCAGGATACTTCAAAATGCTAGATTTTCCTGAAACTGCATATTCTAACAATCCTAATCTTGATTTCAGCATAGAATTTATAACTCCTCATACCGTAAGAATAAAAATGCTTACAACACCAGTAATCCCAAAAACTTCTTCATCAGTGATTCTAGCTTCTGAGCCTACCACCGACACATCCTGGAAATTATCAGAGGAGGAACACAGTATAACTTACAGCAACTCATTCGGCTCAATAACTATAGAAAAATACCCATGGAGAATAGTAATAAAAGATAAAAGTGGACATATTCTTACACAAACTGCTACATATAAAGATACTGATTCAACACAAGTTAAGTTTACTCCCTTTTCTTTTGTAAAACGTGGAAGTGATAATGGACGACAAATCAATCCGGTCTTTACCATTGCACCAAGTGAGATGATATTTGGATGCGGAGAATCAGCAACTTCACTTAATAAAGTGGGACAAAAAGTGAATATGTTTGTTACAGATCCTCAAGGACCGGAAACTGATATGATGTATAAACCAATTCCATTCTTCATGAGTAACCGAGGATACGGAATGTTCATTCATACCTCAACTCCTATAACATGCGATTTTGGAGCTTCGTATATAGGACTTAATAAAATATTCTCTGGAGATGAGAATTTAGATTTATTTATATTTCTAGGCACTCCCAAGGAAATACTTAATGAATATACAAGCTTGGTAGGAAAACCAGAGATGCCTCCATTGTGGTCATTCGGAACGTGGATGAGCAGAATAACCTATTTTAGTGAGAAAGAAGGATATGAAGTGGCAGAAAATATAAGAAAAAACAGATATCCATGTGATGTAATACATTTCGACACCGGATGGTTTGACATAGACTGGCAATGTGATTATAAATTCTCAAAGAACAGATTCAATGATCCCCAAAAAATGCTTTCCGATCTTAAGAAGAAAGGATTTCATGTTTCTTTGTGGCAGTTACCTTATTTTACCCCAAAGAATAGCTATTTCAATGAACTTATAGAAAAAGGATTATATGTAAAGAATGCTAATGGCGAATTACCTTATGAAGATGTAGTGCTCGATTTTTCAAATCCAGAAACTGTAGAATGGTATCAGAATAAGCTAGCTTCGTTACTAAAGATGGGAGTAGGTGCTATAAAAGTTGACTTTGGAGAGGGAGCACCGTTAAATGGTATTTATGCATCTGGTAAGAGTGGCTGGTATGAACATAACCTATATCCATTAAGATACAATAAGGCTGTAGCCGATATTACTAAAGAAACCAATGGAGAAAATATCATCTGGGCTAGATCTGCTTGGGCTGGTTCACAGAGATATCCACTTCATTGGGGTGGCGATGCAGCAACAACAAATACCGGAATGATAGGCACTATGCATGCCGGACTATCCTTAGGCCTTTCCGGATTTTCTTTCTGGAGCCATGATATGGGTGGATTCGTTACATCTACACCCGATGATCTTTACTGTAGATGGCTTCCTTTTGGATTTCTCACTTCACATACACGTGCTCATGGAGCTCCTCCTACCGAACCTTGGTTGTACAAAAACAAGAAAGTACAAGATATTTTTAGGAATAGTGCAGAAATGAAATATAGGCTTATGCCTTATGTTTATGCACAAGCTAAAGAATGTACAGAAAAAGGACTTCCAATGGTAAGAGCTCTGTTAGTTGAATTTCCGGATGATCCTGGCGCATGGAAAATAGATGATGAATATATGTTTGGTTCTCAAATATTAGTTGCTCCTATGTTCGAAGGTGGAAATAACAGCCGCAACGTTTATCTTCCTAAAGGTAAATGGATAGATTTTCAGAAAGGCGATGTTTATGAAGGAGGTTGGCATAATATAGAATCAGGTAAACTACCAATAATAATTATGATAAAAGACGGTTCGGCGATACCTAATATAAGACTAGCTCAGACCACTTCAGAAATGGACTGGAATAAATTATCTATAAAGCTATATAATGTTGACAAGAAAGAAGCTGAAGGATTAATATTCCTTCCAGGAAGTGATAAACTGCAGAAAATATCAGTAGACTGTCGGGCAAAAAAACCGATTCTTACTAGTAAGATAGAAGGAACCATGATAGAATTCTAACTTTTAAATTCTATCATTTATTTGAAAACTCAATTTTCTTAAATTATAATATATTAAGATTGCATCATTATAATATATATCATTTGATTTAGAAAATATAAAATCCAGATGAATAAATACATAAAATTACATCTGGATTTTTTTCTCACAATATCCTTCTTTTTCATAAAACCACACTTTCATACTCATTTAATTACAGCTTATTTTTAATGTTTAACTTGATTATAACTTATAATATTTTTCTATAAACTAATTAATCTATATTCTTTTACATATGTTTATACAATATTCCATTTAGAATATACTATATTTTTATCAAATTTGCCTAAAATAAAATCTTTAATAATTGATTTTATTTTAGGCAAACTTTAATAACACATATGCATTGTAATATATGAATAGATTTTATTATCTTATATTCGCAGGATTATTATTTAACTGCTCTCTTTTTGCAAGTGTCACATTCAAAAATAAGAGCAATATAAAAATTACTTTTAATGACAGCGAACCAGAAGTAGTACATACTGCTATTGATATTTTTTCTGAAGACTACAATCGTGTATTCAACGGTAAAGTAATAAACGACAAAGAAGGTATAATATTTGTATCTACAATAGATAAGATAAGGAATATTTCGTCTATCATTGATCAGAATAGCATTGATGAACTTACAAATAGAAAAGAAACTTTTATATTAAAAGAAAAGAATGGAAGACTATACATTATAGGTTCTGATAAAAGAGGGACAGCTTATGGAGTATTAGAACTATCTAGAATGATTGGAATCTCACCATGGGAATGGTGGGCCGACTCTCCGATAAAGAAAAAGAAAAGTTTCTTAATTGCAGATAATTTCACTATAATGGAATATCCCTCAGTAGAACATCGAGGAATATTTATCAATGATGAAGATTGGGGATTAATGCCTTGGAGCAACAAGAATTATGACCCCAAAGATATTAAAGGTATGATAGGAGCAAAAACACACGCTAGAATATTTGAATTATTATTAAGACTACGAGCTAATACATTCTGGCCTGCTATGCATGAATGTTCTATACCATTCTTTCTTACACCTGACAACAAAAAGACTGCAGATAAGTATGGTATATTCATTGGAACCTCTCATTGTGAACCCATGCTAAGAAATACTAATGGCGAATGGAGAGTAGAAGGAGAAGGAAAATATGATTTTGTTAATAATCGAGATAATGTTCTTGCTTTCTGGGAAAAAAGAGTAAAAGAACTTGCAAAGTCGGATAACATATATACCCTTGGAATACGAGGAGTACACGATAGCAAGATGCTTGGAGCAAATACCCTTGAAGAACAGAAAACAGCAATTAATGAAATAATCAAAGAACAAAGAAGACTTATAGAAAAGTATGTTGACAAGAATATAGAAAATGTATCACAAGTATTTATTCCTTATAAAGAAGTTCTTGATGTATATAACATGGGACTACAGGTGCCAGATGATGTATCATTGATGTGGTGTGATGATAATTATGGCTACATCCGACATTTCCCTACTCGTGATGAACAAATGCGCAAAGGAGGAAATGGTATATACTATCATATTTCTTATTGGGGAAGACCGCATGACTATCTATGGCTAGCAACAACACATCCGGCACAAATCTATACACAAATGAAATGTGCATACAATCATGGAGTAAGAAATACATGGATACTTAACGTAGGAGATATAAAACCAGCCGAATATCTTATTGAATTATTTATGGATATGGCATGGAATATAGATTCTATAGATGACAGTGAAGAAGGATTACAGAAACACCTATACGATTGGTATAACCGAGAATTTGATAGTAAAAAGGCAACAAAGTTAGTAAAAGTAATGAATGAATATTATAGATTGGCATATATTCATAAGCCTGAATTTATGGGCAACACTCGTACAGAAGAAAAAGATTCTTTATCAAAGATTGTGAAGGATTTACCTTGGAGCGAAAAAGAGATAAGAGATAGATTAAAAGAATATGATAATATTGAAAGAGAGGTGATAAAACTATCTAAAAGTATAGATAAGGAAAAATATTCATCTTGGTTCCAACTTGTGGAATATCCAGTTAGATGTGCATCACAAATAAATAGAAAATTATTATATGCTCAACTAGCACGACATAGGAAAGAGAATTGGAATGTAAGTGATGACGCATATGATAACATTGTAAAACTGACAAAAGAATACAATTCTTTATATAATAGTAAATGGAAAGGAATGATGGATTATCAACCACGAAAACTTGCAGTATATGATAAAGTTACTCATGAGAATATTAACTCAGAAATAAAAGAATATATAAAACCTCTATTATTGATAAATGGAAAAGAATTTTCAAGTTTTAAAGGGAACAAACCTAAATCACATGGATTAGGATATCAGAGCGGAGCTATATCATTGACAAAAAATAGTTCTGTCAATTATAAAACATCTATAAATGGAGTTGATTCAATAAGGATTGTAGTAACTCTAGCGCCAAATCATCCTGTAGAAGGTAATGAAATAAGATTTGCAATATCTGGAGATGAAATCAAAGAACAGATAATATCCTACAAAACAGAAGGTAGAAGTGAGGAATGGAAGAAAAATGTGCTCAACAATCAGGCCACAAGAATCATAACTATCAATTTACACAAACGAAAGAATAAAATACTTACTATAAGAGCTGTAGATGAAGGAGTAGTTCTTGATCAAATAATAGTATACAGATTATAATAAAAAAAAGAAGGGTATCTATCCCAGACACCCAATCTTTGTTAACCTTAAATCTAATACCATGAAAAACACAGTGCAAATTTAAAGTTTATATGTTATACAACATTACAGTTTTAGAATATATTTTATTACTTTTAACTCTTTTTAATATATAAGCTTATTATTCTACATACAAAACCAAACCTTTTAGATATTCGCCCTCAGGGTGAATATTTTAATTTAGTATATTTTGGTATCTAACAATAAATAGTTATATTTGCATTGATTTATAGATAGTTATGTTAGTATGCTTTAGTATCTGACAATATCTAATCTTGAACCATTTTTGAACCAAAACGGCAAATTTAGGCTAAAAGTTGAACCAAACTTGAACCATATTTCGCCGCTACAGATAGCTGTAAACGGATATATAACATAAAATATTGAACCAAATGGCAAGAATTAAGTTTGAATTAAGAAGCAACCGCCCAAACAAAGAAGGTTTTTGCGCCGTATGGATGCGTATCACACGCAAAGGCGAAGTTAAACGTATGGTAGTGGATAGCGTATCAGCTAAAGTAGACCAATGGAACACAACTACCTGCCGTATGAGAACAGCCGATGACGTTAAATTATACTTCATGCAGGAGTGTAAAGTTAGTAAGATAGGGCAATTGTCGGCGGAAGAAACAAAGCTATACAGAGCGGAAGTAGCAGCACTACACCCCAATGCAATAGTGTTTAATGAGGTGATGGATAGAAAAGAAACAGAGGCAAAAGATATTATAGCCGAGTTTGAAAGAAAGAAAGAAGATTGGACTTTAGATATGTTAGATGATAAGCTAAACAAGAGGGTAAAGAACGGCAATGTATCAATGTTTATAGAAGAAATCTTAGATAACCTTACAAAGACCAATCATATAGGCGCAAGTCACGCCTACAAAGGCACATTATCGGCTATGCGCCGTATTGACCCAAAGTTTGATAAAAAGGTATGGGCAGAGATGACAACCCGATATATAACGGATTGCAATGCTAAATTTGAGGCGGCAGGCTTGATGGCGAACACACGCCGTTACTACATTAAGACGTTAAGAGCCGCCTATAATCAAGCTATAAAGTTAGGCGAAACAGATGGCAAAACATATCCGTTTGGGAAGAATGGCTTTATTATGCCTGCCAACAACACCGTCAAACGCTACCTATCTGCACAGGATATAAACCGTCTGAAATCGGCTCAACTTGATGATATACGATTGCAGGAAGCAGTGAATATATGGCTATTCAGTTACTATTGCTATGGTATGGCTATACATGATATGAGTACACTTACAACGGATAATATTATAATGAAAGATGGATGCAGATATATAGCTTATTATCGCCAAAAAACAAAGCATAACGCAAACGCTACACCTATATATATATGTATGGATGAACAGATAGAACGCGTACTTCAATGGTTTAAAGATAATTCAAGACTATATAAGAACTATCTATTACCTATTATATGGCGTGACCATGATACGCCGAAACAGGAATATTATTACATAAAAAGCCGTAACCACAATGTAGGTTTAATGTTGAAAGAAGCCGCCGAAGTTCTAAATCTTGAATGCAACAACTTTACAAGCTATACAGCACGCCACTCAATGGCAATGACTCTACAGAAACATCAGATTAGACGTGAAGTAATTAGCGCAATGATGGGGCATAAAGACCTCACAACAACACAGATATATCTTGATAGTTTAGATACAACAGATTTAACTGCCGCCGCCAAAGTACTATAATATCCTTCCTTCCTATTTCCGCCCCGTTCCGTATTGGTTCGGGGCTTTTCTTTGTTCACACCCCTGCCCCTTCCTTCCATAGTGTTTTTGGGGGGTCGCCGTTGGATTATATATACCCCTCACAACTTTTTAAAAAAATGGATTCCGGAACACGCAGAACAGGACGGAACAGGAGCAGAACAGAAGTCTGTTCCGATATTAAAATAGCTAACTATCTGATTTATTGCTATTTACAATATATTGCAATATCTTAGCGGAACACACGGAACAGTGCAGAACAGAAGCCTGTTCCGTTTATCTTATTGATTATCAACACTTTACACCACGCAGAACAGCAGAACACACTTTTACTACTTACTTAATTTTTTTTATTTTTTTATAGAAATAATGTTCTGTTCCGTTGTTCCGTTGTTCCGTAGCGTTATAACTACCTATATATCAACACATTACCGCAGAACAGAAGCAGAACACGTTCTGTTCCGACCGTTCCGAATGATTGGAAACCGTATAATATACCCAAGATGTAACCAACTTTATCAACGGCATATCCAATAAGAACCGCCTGTATATATTATCGGTGAGTGCGAAATATTACAACAAAAAAAGCAACCTATACGGCAATATCCAATAAAGGAGTGCAATTGATAATCAAGTAGTTAGCTATGTATAGTCCATTCAGACTATAATAGAAAACAAAAAAGTAAATATATTAAACAAATGACCTTTTAGTGTACTATAAATACTACCTTTTTGCATAGTTTTTTTAAATATCTGCTAACGGAACTGTAAACATTTTTCTTTCAAAAAAAACTTTTCAAGAAATATCATTTTTTTTCATTTATTTTTTGCACACGTGGGCGGATATTGTGCAGAAAAAAATAGTCTGCATAGACTATACTGATTTTTTTCTTTACATGACATTTTGATAGCATTTTACCCTATTGACAAGCAATATTATAGTTATTATCTTTGCACAATAACAATTTAAAACCCTATGGCGTACAGGTTAGCCGTAATAAAGTATGACAACAAAGAAATATTTAAACCTATCAGAAGCAAGTTCTTATCTAGGCATCTCAACGCACACCTTATATAAGTGGTGCGAACGAAGAATAATAACATTCACGCACTCGGGAAGAAGATTAATGTTTCCTATTGCTTCACTTGATGCGTATCTAGAGCGCAATATGGTATTATCAATTGACGAAGCATCCGAAAAGCTAATGTAACAATCTGTAATATAATATATAATATATGAAACATTCCTTTATTATTATAAGCTGTTATGTTGTAAACCGTAAGTTCAACCGAGTAAGTGTTAAATTTGTTAACTATTTATTTGGAAAAGTGTTAAATTTTGTGTATCTTTGTATAATAGAAGTTAATTATTTAACATTTGAAACTAAACTATGGAAGAATTAAACGAGCTATTAGATTATCGTGCAGCCGCCTTATATACAGGATATACTTATTCCACACTTCGGCATAAGGTAAGCAAAAAGGAAATACCTTTCATTAAGATGGGCGGCAAGGTACGATTTTCTAAGATTGACCTTAAAAATTGGATAACACGTATTATAAAGTAAGAAGGAAGGGAAGAAAGAGAATGAAATTAGCAGATTATTTACAGGGTACAGCGGATGTACATAAACAACATGAATGGATTGGTAGCGAACTCTACAATGTAGCAGGAACATACTATGAGTGCATAGACACGCAATTTGGAAGAGGTTACAAGAAATGGGACACAGCGGAGCTAAAAAGCAAAGTAGGCAAAGAAGCAATAAACGGAATAGAAACCTTTTCGGGATTCTGCAATTGCCCAAATTTTTTGGACTATAAGCACTTTGCTACATTTGGTAAAACTACTTATCTGAACTTAGCAACGCCCTTAGTACATAAGTGGAAAAACAAAGAGGGCAAGATAGAGAATTTACCTGCAACAATGCAACTACTAAACCATTTGTTTGGCGAAAAGTATCTGCCTTTAGTATTGGATTGGTTACAATTACTCATAAGTAAGCCAATACAAGACCTTCCTATTATATACCTATACAGTAAGGAACAATTAACAGGAAAAAGCACCTTCCTTAACTTTGTGCATGAAATTCTCGGCAGCAACGCAGCATTAATAAGTGTGTCGGACTATATGCAGCAATTTAACGCTTTGTTTGCAACTAAACAATGTGTGTTCATAGACGAAGCCGCTATTAAAGTGGAAGCCGTGAACGCTAAACTAAAGAGCCAAACAACAGGTAAGAGCGTACAATTGAGAAAGATGCACACGGAACACCAAGAAATAGCCAATACACTACATTTTATAATGTGTAGTAATGAAAAACCTTTTCTTGACAAAGATGATACCCGTTATTTTTTAATGGAAGTAAAACCTTTGGAGAGCGAAGATAGTACATTGCCAATGAGAATAAGCGCAGAGATACCCGAATTTCTTTCATTCCTAAATAAAAGAGAAATGCACTATCAATATGAAACAGACCCAAACAAAGTAAAAAGTATAGATAAATCAAATATAGCTTCACGCTTATATTTTCACCCAGAAGATTTTGACACACCTTTTAAAAGTGTATGTGAAGAAGACAGCGAAAGCGCAGAAATGACGGCGATTAAAGATTTATTGGAGAGCCGAGCGATGAATGAAGCGGACTTAACTTGCAACTTTACAATTACTAAATTGGCTAATGAATTAATGCGTATAGGCACAAGGGTGGACACTAAACAGATTAAAGAAATAATTAGCAATATCGCAGCAGTAAGATTTATCGGCAACGTAACACGAAAAGATTTAGACGGGACAAGTGTTAAAGGCAGATTCTATTCATATACTACAACAGCAACAACCCCAACAGAGGAAGAAGAAATTGAGCAGCTTCCTTTCTAAATTTTTTTGCCCAAAAAGAAAAAGTTAACAAACCTTAAATTTTAATTATATGGAAAAACAAAAAATGATCGCAGCCCCACAGGGACTAAGGGTAAAAAGAAACGAGAGTGACGAATATGAAGAAGTGATATTCCTTACTTATGTTATAAATGAGGATGGCGTAACCTTCGGCTATCCTATAACATTGTTAGACCTTAACGAAGGTGGATATATTCTATCAGAGGATGAAAAAAAATATGGAGTAGATTATGAATACAAAAAAGACTAAGCCAAACAGCGACCATAAATTTCCCGAAAGAACTTGCAAGAAATGTTCGTGCAAAAGTTGGTGTCACTTATCATTTATCAATCGTACACCAAATATAACGTGTGACTTTGCAGCTTATGGATGCGTACAATATCGACAAGAAGATGAAACAAACAGAACAAGTAACTAAATTATATACAGATGGCGTACTTCGGAGAGAGTGCGCCGCCTATGTGGCTGACCCTTATTTATGCGATGACCTATTACAGGAACTATATTTAATTCTTATCGGAAAAGACCCTGCAAAGATGGCTAAATTAATCGAAACGGGCGAAATCATACCTTATATAAGAAGGACAATCAGGACGCAATTATACGGCAATCGCACCGCAGTAAGTAAGATATTGAGAAAAGAAATGATAACACTTAACGAACAGATACTATGATATACGAGAAGATAATAAAGAACTATTTGGACAACTATTATCCACAGAATGAGGACGAGCAGACGGCGAAAAAAGCCTACTTAAAGCTAGGAATGCAGGAACAGGCAGTTATAGCAGCCTACTTAATTACAGGCGATTATCGCAGTTCAGCAGAACTATTGGGGACGAGCAAAAGCACAGCGCAACGCAACTATATAAAGGCAGTAATTAAACTAAAAAAGATATGGAATACATTGCAATAACAATTATATGCGTGTACTTATCGGAAGTAGGCGGACTATTACCCGAGATAGGCGAAAGGACAAAAAAGATAATAGGTTTAGGGGTAATTAAAAAGCCCCTTCCCGTTATCGGGTGCGCTAAATGCCTAACTTTTTGGGTGATTCTGTTCACAACAGGCAATTTATTTGCGGCGTGTGTATGCAGCTTTGCCGCCCCAACAATAAGCAACTTAATGATAACAACTAACGAAATACTAAACAAATGGCTAAACAAATTAAAAAACTAAACGAAGAAGAAAAGGCACTACTTCGTGATATTGACCCCTACATTAAGCAAGCAGACAAAGGCTTTGTTCGCTTCATTCCTTTGGCGGACGGGCAGAAAATAAATAGAGTGTATGAGATAATTACAGGCGTTAAACAATACGGGAGCCTATCATGTGGGGCGTGTATGTTGAACAAGCTAAAAGAGATAATTAAATATTATAAACTATAACTATAATGGCAAGAACACAAAAAGCAATTCGCTCTCCAAAGGTGGAAAGGCGACCAATTAGCCGCAGGATAGAGATACGAAAGGAATGTTTAGAATTGATGAAACAGGGTATTGTCGGGACGGAGATAGCCCAACAAGTGGCAGACAAATACGGTTTAGGCTATGATAGCGGCATGGCATACGTGAAGGGCGCTAAAGCCGATTTGGTCGAAGCGTACAAAACAGATGTTGAAGAAAAGAGAAGTGAAATAGCCCAGAAATATGATGATTTATATCGGCAAGCACGAGAAGCCAAGAACTTCAAGGAATGCAGGAATTTACTCGATTCAATGGCTAAACTTTTCGGCGTGCAGGCACAGGTTGAGCAGGCAACACAGAACAATATACAGGTTAATTTTGGAGGAGGTATGGATGGCACAGGCACAACAGACAATAACACTATTTAGACCGCTACCATACCAAGTACCAATAGTGGCTGCATTGACGGGCGATAATGGGTATAAGTACGTTACCGCCTGTTTGTCACGCCGTATTGGTAAATCACTGACCGCCAAGAATGTGCTATTGTATTGGGCTTTGCGTGAACAATGTAATATCGGTTATGTTGTCCCCACAGGAGTTTTGGCACGTAAATTCCTAAGGGAAATAGTTAGCGTTCTTTCCTGTACAGGATTGGTAGCCACTTCCAACACGACGGATATGTTTATAAAGTTAACCAATGGGAGTATGATTTCTTTCCTTTCGGCACAGGCGGCAGATGGAAACAGGGGTGTAGGATATAAATATTTGATTTACGATGAGGCGGCGTTCATCATTGAAAGTACCTATCTTTCCGTGTTCAAAGCTATGGAATTGGAAGCAGCTAAAGTGTTCTATATCAGTACTCCGTGCGGTGGCAGCGGTTTTTTCTATACGGCATTTAAAAAAGGACAGGACAAAAAGAAATATCCGCAATATATTTCATTCCGTACTACTTTAGAGGAAGCCAACTTGTATGACCCGTTAACAATACAGGATATTAAAGACAGCACCCCGACCGCAATATATCGGCAGGAATATATGTGTGAGTTCCTTTCGGGCGGAATATCATGTTTTGGCGATATTAGCCGCTTTTTGTCGGCAAAACCTTTCGCACCAACACGCCGTTTATTCGCAGGTATTGACTTTTCAAGTACAGGAACAGATGAAACGGTACTTACAATAGTGAACGAGGGATGCGAGATGGTGGCACAATACACCTATAAGATAGGTAATAGCCAAAGTATTGATGATATGGCGAAGAAGCTAAATGAATGGAAAGTTTGCTATTGTTTAGCCGAAACCAACTCGATGGGTAGTCTATCAATTGATTACCTAAAGAAGAAGTACCACAATATAGAAGGTATTACAACGACAAACAGCAGCAAACGGGAATACGTGGAGAATGTGATTTACAACTTTCAGAATAATATCGGCGGTTTGATTAATGATGCGATAACGGTACAAGAATTTAATCAATTTGTAATGAAATATACTTCGACAAAGAAAGTAACCTATACGGCAATATCGGACAGTTTACACGATGATAGGGTGATTAGTTATTGTTTAGCGTGTTGGGCGTGCAGTAAAAAAAATCGGCGCGGAAAATATAATATAAATTTTTAGTAAGAATGGGACAAAAGCCAACAAAACGCTATATATAAGTGTAATCAAACTTTGTGATTCAGACTAATTTTAATTTAGATTTTTCTCTTTGGGGCGATTTTTTCGCCCCTTCCTTTGACAACTTCTTCTTGATTCATAATATACGTGTTTAATGGTGGCTTCATAGCAAAGTGAAGTCACTATTTTTTTGGGACAAAAGCAGATTTAACGCTATATATAAGTAACTATGTTTAATTCGATAATGCGGACTTCATTCAAATACGGGAACGAATGACTATGCACCTAAACCCCTATACTACCCCGTATATGTGTAGAGGTTTTTGTTAAAAAAAATGCAGACAAATAGAGCAATATATTTCGCACTATGCGATGAAGATGACGAGGGAGTAAGTTTAATTAGTTTAGTGGCGGACCCTGCAACAGGCTATAACTTAACTATTGAGCAGGATGATGTAGAGGGCATGATAATTACCGCCCCTGTATTGACAGCCAATGAGCTAATATATAGGCGTGGCGTTGAGGAAGATTATTATATAATATTCCCCCCCGCCACCATAAGCGAGATAATAAAGAGAGCCAATGAAGGGCGCACCCTGTACGCTTATTCCACGGAACACAGCCACAACACAGACGCAATACTACCAATAGCAAGTTATCAAACAAACGAAAATTTAGAGATAAACGGCATTCCCGAAGGTAGTTGGGTAGTTAGTCTTTTCATTCAAGACAATGGGCTAAAGACGGCTATACGACAGCGTAAACTAAACGGATTATCCATTGAGGGGCTTTTCTCATTTGAACAGGTTGACCCCAAAGAATTAATAGAACTAATAGACAACTATGACGATTAAAGACTATATAATAAACAGCTTTTCCGCACCAATAGATGAGGATATTGTGGCGGCTGCAATGGCTAAACGCAATATTCCCGATAGCGTAATGATGGCAGAAATCGGCACAAATAACCCTGTAACGGGGAAGATATATGCACCTTTGGGCGTGGATGAACTTTTGATTGCCGATGTTATATACACCTTTCTAAGAACGCCGACTAACACGGCAACGGTAGAGAAAGCAGGCGACTTTTCAATAAGTTATGGAGGCTACTCAATCAATAAGGACGATAAGCGACAACTTAAACAGATGGCAGATAGCCTATACAGAAGGTGGAAAGAAGCTGCACCATACACCTGCCCGATAAACTATAAATAACTATGACTAAATTAAAGCACAATAGCAATATATATATAGACCAAATACGCCTATTCAGAGCCGCAGAGGATGATTATGGCGAAATTGCCTATACAATGATTTACGAGGGTGCGGCACGACTTGAAGAAGCAAAACCCTATGTAGCAGATGGCACACTAATACGTGAATATGTTGTGTTTGTTCCGGATGATTCATTGCAGACAATAGCCACCGACAAACTCGATATAAAGACCGCTTGCAAAGATTGGGGCAGCTTACTAAATGAGGATAACACACCATTAAGCCCAAATAACCTAAATGAAGTAATCGCCGATGGTTTCAATGTACCAAATTTTGGAACAAAAATTTATTTAAAATCTATATACAGATAACATGAAAAAATCTTTTATACAATTAAAAAAATCGCTTACAAAGGCATTCATGAGCCTAAGCAGTGATAAACTCGAGGACGGCACAGAAATAGTGTACGATTCCGAAACAATCTACAATGGATTGGCGATAAACAAGTACGACGATAACGGCGAATTAATTCCTTTGGAAGATGGCGAATACACCATTAAGGGCGCACGCTACAAAGTAGCCAACGGAGAAATAGTGGAAGAGTTGACGGATGAAGAGCCACAGCCCCAAAAAGAGCCCGTAAAGATGGAAGCGGAAACACCCGATATTGAAGCTGTTAAAGCCGATATTGAAGCGTTAAAAGACGAAATAAAAACACTTTCCGCAGCCGTTGAGGCGACAAAAGCAAGCATTGAGGAGATAAAAAAACTACTTGACGCACCACAGGACAAGCCTGCACCTGCACCCAAAAAAGAGGTGGCAATGGCAGATGAAGCCCCCAACGTAATGGGAACTAAATTTGAAAAAGCATATAAAATTTTTAATATAAAATAACTAAACAATGGCAATAACTAATTCTTTACCTGCATACGTGCAGGAGCAAAACGCAGCCTTATTAAGGAAGGCAATTTTAGGCAGTAAATCGGCTAAACTTTTCAGCCTACAAACGGGCTGCAAACTAAAAGCGGCTATAAACCTATTAAGCACCGCAGTAACATTACAAGATGGTTCGGCGTGTGGATGGAACGAAGCAGGTTCAAGCACATTAAGCCAACGTATTATCACAGCTAAATTATTGAAGGTTAACCAAAGTTTTTGCGACAAAACATTGCTTAACTCATGTATGCAACACGAAGTAAGAGTGGCAGCAGGACAAGCTAAACTTCCATTTGAAACCGACTTCATTAACGGTGTACTCGAGGACGTTGACAATAAGGTTGAAAAACTTGTATGGCAGGGCGATACAACAAGCACAGACACGCTATTGAAGCTAAATGACGGCTTATTGAAAATTCTATACGCAACAACAGGCGGAGTTCCAACAGCAAACAAATTGACTTATGCGGCAGACTTATCAACAAGCAACGTGAAGGCGGCTATTGATGCGGTATTGATGGCAATTCCCGATGAGATTATAGATAAGGCAGTAATCTTTGTTGGCTATGATACTTATCGCAAATTCGTTATGGCTTTACAGACTTTGAATTGGTATCACTATGCAGGTGATGGCGTTGACAACGGAGAAATCAATTATCCAGGTTCAAACGTGAAGATTATCGCAGTTAGCGGACTTAACGGCACAGGCGCAATTGTAGCAGGCGACCCAAAGAATTTTTATTATGGCGTGGATATGGCAGGAGATGAAGAAAAGTTTGATTTTTGGTACTCACAGGATAACCAAGAATTTAGACTTGCAGTACAATTTGCGACAGGTGTACAGGTAGCATTCCCAGACCAAGTAATTGTGTCGAAGAAAGCAGTAGCAGCAGCAGGCTAATAATTTATTAATTTAATTTATCCAAAAAAGGGGCGGGCGTTTGCCTTCCCCTTTTTTATTAAAAAAAAACTATGGAAAAAAATAAGCATAAAGTAATGTTAGGCGGCTTTTCAATTCCAAACGTGACCACACCATCATTCGCCAATAAAAAGCTATGGGGCAAAGATTATTACAGCTATGGCGCAGATGATAAATATCCGCAGTTCTTATGGGATATGTATTGTAATTGCCCCACACACCAATCAATTATAGATGGTAAAGTAAACTATTGTTTAGGCGGCGGCATAGACTTTCCCGAAGGTGCACAGCTTAACAATGAAGCCGACACAATAGAGGATATTATGGAACGGGTAATACTTGACTTTGTTGTATATGGCGGATTTAGTCTGCAAATTATTTACAATCGTGCAGGCAAGATAAGCGAAATCTATTATATAGACTTCGCAAACATTCGCACCAATGACAAGTACAGCAAGTTCTATTATATACGTGAAGGGGAAGAACCTATTGAGTACGAAGCATACAACCCGACCGCACGCAATAAGACAAGCCAAATATATTATGTTAGTAACAGAACTACCCGTTCGATTTATCCGATTCCCGAATATACGGCGGCTTCCAACTCAATACTGACAGAACAGGAAATTCAGAACTTCCACCTTAACAGCATCCGTAACGGTTTTAGTGTCGGCGCAATAATAAATTTTAACAATGGGCAGCCTTCGGACGAGGAAAAAGAAGAAATCGAAAACGGACTAAAAAAGAAATATACGGGTAGCAACAACGCCAATAAATTCATAACCGTTTATAATGATTCAGCCGACCAAGCCGCAACCGTAACAAACCTAAACGGGAATGATTTTGATTGCCGATACAACGCTTTGGCAAAAAGTGTACAACGTGAAATCTTTGTCGCCCACCGTGTGACTTCCCCGACCCTGTTTGGAATAATCCCTGAAAATACGGGATTCTCAAAGAACGAGTATCAGGAAGCATTTGAGATATTCCAGTTAACTGTGGTTAACCCGATGCGCCGATTTATAGAAAGGGCAATGAACAGGGTATTACCCGAGCCTATGAAGTTTAAACAACTTTATCTACCAACTTCCGAAAATACATTGTAATATGACCAAAGAAACAAAGCAAGATATACAATTATATACCGCAGTAGGTATGTGCATTGTGGGCGTAGCTATGCTAACCGCAGGAATAATTATACCACCAGTGGGTCAGATCCACAACAGTATATTAATCGCCGTGGGTGAAGTGTTAACCTTCAGCGGAAGTTTATTCGGCGTAGATTACCATTACCGATATAAGGAACGCAACGGGTAAACCTTATGGTTAGTAAGCCAAAGGGATGTAAATCGCTAAAAGTGGCATTCTGCACACCTTATATTTGATGTTAGCAGCGGAAAAAGAAAAAAAACGCTACACCGAAGGGAAGGGCAAAATGAGGGCATGAGGGCAAAATAGACCTTCACGCCCTTTTTATATGTGTATTGAAGCAGGAGCATGAACCGCCAAAACTTGAACCATATTTGAAAATTCCCAAAAAATATTGAACCATTCTTGAACCATACCAATAAAAAAGCATCTACAAAAACTCGTAAATGCTTGATTATCACTATTCTACATACAAAACCAAACCTTTTAGATATTCGCCCTCAGGGTGATATATATTTACAGGATGATCTCCTGGTTGAGTAAGTTGATGAAGAATTTTCACACTTCTCCCAGATTGGGCTGCTGCTGTAAATACCGCATTTCGGAAGTTATCCTTGCTTACTACCTGAGAACATGAGAAAGTAAACAATATACCTCCGGGTTTTATTTTTTCGAATGCCTTTGCATTTAGTTTTGAATATCCTCTTAATGCATTCCTCAGAGCATCCTTATGTTTTGCGAATGCAGGAGGATCAAGAATTATAAGATCATATTGATCGCCCATACGGTCAAGATACTTGAAAGCATCCTCTGCATAAGCTTTATGGCGTTCATCACCTGGAAAATTAAGTTCTACATTTCTATTTGTCAGTTCTATAGCTTTGGCCGAACTGTCGACCGAATGAACAATATTTGCTCCACCTCTCATTGCATAAAATGAGAATCCTCCTGTGTAGCAAAACATATTCAACACATTGCGTCCTTTTGCAAAATGCTCTAATAAATGACGATTTTCGCGTTGATCTACAAAGAATCCGGTTTTCTGTCCTTTAAGCCAGTCTACATGAAACTTCAATCCATATTCCATAGCTATATTATCGGCACTACCTCCCTTTATAAATCCATTTTCCTGACCAAGATCTGCTTTAAAAGGCAATGTAGTTTCAGATTTATAATATATATTTTCTACTATTCCATTCATAACTTCACTTAAAGCCTCAGCAATATCCATTCTATTTACATGCATACCAACAGAATGAGCTTGCATAACGGCAGTCTTGTCATAAACATCTATTATAAGTCCAGGAAGATTATCACCTTCACCATGTACAAGGCGATAAGTATTGTTTGTAGGGTTTTCAGCCAATCCAAGAGCTTTACGTAAATCGTATGCTACTTCAAGTCTATACTTCCAGAAATCATGATCAATATCGCGCTGTTGGAAAGAAAGAGTTCTCACTGCTATACTTCCTATCTGGAAATGTCCGCATGCTATGAACTCTTTTTTTGAAGTATATACGTCCACTATTTCACCCTCTTCGGGTTCACCCTCTATTCGCTGTATAGCTCCAGAGAAAATCCATGGATGAAATCTTTTTAAAGACTCTTCCTTACCGGGTTTAAGAAATACTTTTCTATAAGCCATTATTTCAAATTATATCGTTTTTTATTAATTCATAATCCTTACTATCATCTATATCGGAAAGGTAACTGTAAATCTTTACACAAGCCCAAGCGTCGGTAGCAGCATATAATTGCTGTCCGGGGCTAAGGGTCTCTGCTTCCCAATTAGACAATCGTTGACTCTTCGAGATCTTTTGATTAAATAAGTTTGCAAAAATTTTTTGCAGACTCTTGTCTTCTATTCCGAAGGGTACAACATAATCTTGAAGATCTATCCATTTTCCGCGTCTTGCCTTTAACGATTCACTCCTTTTCAAAGAATTAAAATCATCACGCAGTGAAAGACCTATTTTAAGAATATCACTCATAAGAAATTCTTCAAGCGATTCGGGCATTCCTATAATATTCAACCTAAAAAGGAAACAAGTATCCAGAGTAGATATCTGTAACAATGAAACCTTATACATTTTACCCTTTTTAAATGAAGGACGAGTTTCTGTATCTATACCTACTACCTTATGAGTATTTAAATACTCCACCGCCTTATCGGCTGCTTCTTTTGTATAAATTACAATTATCCGTCCTGGGAAAAAAGCTTTTTCCATCTTAGAGATTTCCTCTTTTCCTATCTTGTTTCGTAGTTGTATCATAATAAATCGTTTGCATCTTCAGTGTTACCAAACTCATCGTCATCTTCAAGATTGTTATATTTTATATCATGAAGAGCTCGCATAGTATTTACCAGACGCTGTCCCCAGAATTCTGCAAAGTGTTCCTTACAAATAAACAACGCATCATTCATGGTTTCGTTCAACCCCAATTGAAAAACACTAATAAAGTCTTTTATATCTTGATATATATCGGCTAAGTCTTCTGATATGGACTTTTTTATAGGAGTATCGCTATATTTCATGTCAGGAAGGAACACTTCAAGATAATCATCCTTTGCACCAAGTATATTTGCAATCGACATTCTTACATATTCATAGTCTTGCTCAGTAACAAATGTTTCGGGATTAAATTCATCAAATCTTTCTAATGAAGGTATAAGGGAAGCTTTAAGATAAAGCAACGGAAGTAGCTTTAGAGCTTTATCAACAAAATCTTTCTGGTTCATTTCACGACTTCTTTCAATGAAGCCGCAATACTCTGCAGCAACAGTCACAAACTCTACTGCATTTTTGTCAAATATCACTTGACTTTCCATTTTAAAATATTTAAAAAATTGATTGGCAAAGGTAAGAAAAAAAGATTTTTTTTACTCTTATTATTAATGAATTTCATGTACATTTGCGAAATAATAATGCAAAATAATAAAAGTTATAAATTTATATGGCAAAGAAAAAAGCAGAAAAAGAACCTGAACTTAAAAATATTTCTTCTAAAAATCTTTCAACAATACTGAAAAATGAAACAACACATTTCGTTATTGGTTTGATATGCGTCATTTTATCTGTATATATGCTTTTGGCGTTTACTTCATTCTTCTTTACAGGAGCTGCCGACCAAAGCATACTTTATCATCAGGAACAGAATGAATTGTTACAGACATCTAATAATATAAAAAATTATGCAGGTGCACGTGGCGCACAGATATCTGAATATTTAATTAATGAATGTTTCGGAGTTGCAGCTTATTTCATTGTACTATTTCTTGCTGTTGTAGGAATGAAGCTGATGAAAGCTTATAAAGTAAGAGTATGGAAATGGTTCCTTTCATGTTCTATTCTACTTGTATGGTTTTCCATTGCATTGGGATCAATATTTGAAGGGGTATTCAACGATAGTTTTGTCTATCCAGGCGGCTTACACGGATATAATGTAAGTAATTGGATATTATCTCAGGTAGGAATGCCTGGATTATTGCTTATACTTCTTATTACTGCTATACTTTTCTTCATATACATTACAAGAGAAACTATAAATTTCATAAGAAAGATTCTTCATCCAAGCTTCAATAAAAAGAGAAAAACTGAAAATGAGGGTACTACTATCAACGAAGAAGTTGTTACAAAGCCTATATTACAACCTGAAGAGTCGAAGCCTAACATAGTAGATTTCGACATAGAAAAGATAAAGAGTCGCGAAGAAGAAATTGAAGAAACGCAAACAAAAGAGAATATACCTTTTGATATGCCAGTACATACTCCGGAAGTAATTGTACCTACTACGTCAAAGAAGATAGAAGATATCGAGGAAACCGAAGAGGAAGAGCCCGACTTTACAATTCAGGATGATTCTACTGAAGAAGATGCTGAATACAAAGGTCCGGCTATGACTCCTTATAATCCACGACTTGATCTTGAGAACTATAAATTCCCTACTCTAGATCTTTTGAATCATTACGAAGACAATGGTCCTAATATAGATATGGAAGAGCAGAATGCAAACAAGGACAGAATTATAAAGGTCCTTAGAAGTTTCGGCATAGAAATAAGTTCTATAAAAGCTAGCGTAGGACCAACCATTACTCTTTATGAGATAACTCCTGCCGAAGGAGTGCGAATATCTAAAATCAGAAATTTGGAAGATGATATAGCACTTAGTCTTTCGGCACTTGGTATACGTATTATTGCACCAATTCCAGGAAAAGGAACAATTGGTATAGAAGTTCCTAATGCAAATCCGAAGATTGTTCCTATGCAGTCAATATTGAACAGTAAGAAATTCCAAGAAACCACTTACGATCTTCCTATAGCACTTGGTAAGACCATTACCAACGAGGTTTTCATGGTAGATCTTGCAAAAGCACCCCATATGCTTGTAGCCGGGGCTACTGGACAAGGTAAATCTGTAGGACTTAATGCTATTGTAACATCTTTGTTGTACAAGAAACATCCTGCCGAACTAAAGTTTGTTATTATAGACCCTAAAAAGGTAGAATTCTCGGTATATGCTCCTATTGAAAGACATTTCCTTGCAAAACTACCTGATGGTGAAGATGCAATTATCACAGATGTAACCAAGGTTGTGCAGACTCTTAATTCTCTCTGTGTAGAGATGGATTCAAGATATGACCTTCTTCGTAAAGCAGGTTGTCGTAATATTAAAGAATACAACGCTAAATTTATAAGCCGTCAGCTTAACCCTGAAAAAGGACACAGATTCATGCCTTACATAGTCGTAATCATTGACGAGTTTGGAGATTTGATCATGACTGCAGGTAAAGAGGTAGAACTTCCTATATGTCGTATTGCTCAGCTAGCGCGTGCAATTGGTATACATGCTATTATTGCTACTCAGCGCCCTACAACAAACATTATTACCGGTACAATCAAAGCCAATTTCCCGGCTCGTATAGCTTTCCGAGTGGCTGCCATGATGGACTCACGAACCATTCTTGACCGCTCTGGTGCACAGCAGCTTGTAGGTAAAGGCGACATGCTTTACCTACAGGGAAATGATCCGGTACGTGTACAGTGTGCATTTGTCGACACTCCTGAAGTAGAACATATAGCCAACTATATAAGCAAACAGCAAGGTTATCCTACCGCATTCATATTGCCTGAATATGTAGGTGAAGAGAGTGAAAGTACTGTAGGTGACGTAGATATGAACAAACTTGACCCAATGTTTGAAGATGCTGCCCGCTTGGTAGTAATTCATCAGCAAGGATCTACTTCACTTATTCAAAGGAAGTTCTCTATCGGATACAATCGTGCCGGAAGAATAATGGACCAACTTGAAAAAGCAGGAATAGTAGGACCTACTCAGGGTAGTAAGGCAAGAGATGTTTTATGTATGGATGAGAATGACTTAGATATGCGCCTTAGTAGTCTTCAACAATAAAAAACAGAGTTATGAAAAAATATCTTTTAATGTTTCTTTTTATATCAGCATCTTTATCTTGTTTCGGGCAAAAAGATGCTAAAGCCCGTAATATACTAGACAAAACTGTAAGTTCAATAAGTAATTCGGGTGGCATAAAGATAAACTTCAAAGGCACTAACAACGGAACACTTCTTATTAAAGGAGATAAGTTCTATCTTAATTCCGGAGAAATTCAAACGTGGTTTGATGGTAAAACTCAGTGGAGTTATGTTAAAAATGCCAATGAAGTAAACATTACAAATCCCACATTAGAAGATTTACAAGCAGTTAATCCTTATTACCTACTTTCATCTTACCGTAAAGGATATAACTATAAATATATAGGTGAGAAGAGCATAGGCGGTAAAGCTGCATACGAAATACTTCTCACTCCAGAAAAAAAAGATCAAATTGAAAATATTACTATTTTCATAACAAAGAATTATCAACCTATATCAATAAATATAAAAGTCAAAAATCAGGGAACAAATGATTTTCAAATTACAAACTATAATACAAAACAAAACTTTGGCGATATAGTATTCAGATTTGAAAAAAAGAAATTCCCAGACGTAGAAGTTATCGATTTAAGATAAGAAAATAAAATTATTTTTATGACCTGCAACCTTTCCTATGTTTTAAACGTCTTATTTATTATGATGTTTTTCGATATAATTTATAGTATTATTAATTATGGAAAAAGAAAAAGTAAAATGTCTGATCATCGGATCAGGGCCCGCTGGTTACACAGCGGCAATCTATGCAAGTCGTGCCAACATCGCTCCGGTTTTATATGAAGGTTTACAGCCTGGAGGACAGTTGACAACGACTACAGAAGTTGAAAACTTTCCGGGGTATCCAGAAGGAATAAACGGACCAGACTTAATGGAAGATCTAAGGAAGCAAGCTGAAAAATTCGGAACTGATGTACGCACCGGTTTGGCTACAGCTGCCGATTTAAGCAAATCTCCTTATAAAATTACCATTGACGACGAAAAAGTAATTGAAGCAGATACTATCATAATCTCTACAGGAGCTACCGCCAAATATCTTGGTCTTGACGACGAAAAGAAATATGCCGGTATGGGTGTAAGCGCTTGTGCTACTTGCGACGGATTCTTCTACAGAAAGAAGACTGTAGGAGTTGTAGGAGGCGGTGATACCGCTTGTGAAGAAGCTATATATCTTGCTGGATTGGCTAAACAAGTATATCTTATAGTAAGAAAGCCATATCTGCGTGCTTCAAAAATTATGCAGGAACGTGTCCTCACCCACCCCAATATTAAAGTATTATTTGAAACTAATGCTATTGGTTTATATGGTGAAAACGGAGTTGAAGGAGTTCATCTTGTTAAAAGAGCAGGTGAAAGCGATGAGGAAAAATATGATTTACCTATCGACGGATTCTTCCTTGCTATCGGCCATAAACCAAATTCAGATATATTCAAGCCATATATTGATACTGATGAAGTAGGCTATATAATTACCGAAGGCACTAGCCCCCGTACTAAAGTTCCGGGAGTATTTGCAGCAGGTGACGTAGCCGATCCCAATTACCGCCAAGCAATTACTGCAGCAGGTAGTGGATGCAAGGCAGCAATAGAAGCAGAAAGATATCTGTCGGCAAAAGGATTATTATAAGACCTTTAATATACACACAATGACACATTTTGTAAAAAGAATGTTTACCGCCTGGATTCTTCTGGGCGGTATATCTGTGGCATCCGCACAGCAGATGCCACCTATACCGGTAGACAACAATGTACGTATCGGTAAGTTAGACAACGGAATGACGTATTATATACGCCACAATGCTTTACCAGAGAAGAGAGCAGATTTCTACATTGCTCAGAAAGTAGGTTCTATTTTAGAAGAAGATAATCAAAGAGGCCTAGCACACTTTCTTGAACACATGTGCTTCAACGGGACAAAGAGTTATCCTGAAAATTCTTTAATCAAGTATCTTGAAAGCATAGGAGTTAAATTCGGAGAAAATCTGAATGCATACACATCAATAGACGAAACCGTTTACAATCTTTCAAACGTACCTGTAACACGCGACGGAATTATTGATTCTTGCTTGCTAGTACTTCACGACTGGGCCGATGACCTTACACTTGATTCTAAGGAAATAGATAAAGAACGTGGAGTTATTCATGAAGAATGGAGAACACGTATGAATCCAATGATGCGTATGTACGAGAAAGTTCTTCCTGAAATGTATCCAAACAGCAAATATGGATATCGTCTTCCTATCGGTACTATGGAAGTGGTTGATAATTTTCCTTATCAAGCCTTAAGAGATTATTATGAGAAATGGTACAGACCAGATCAGCAGGGGTTAGTTATTGTAGGCGATATTGACGTAGACAAGATTGAAACCAAGATTAAGTCTATGTTTTCGGCCATAAAACCACCTTTAAAAGCTGCAGAAAGAGTATACTATCCTGTTCCAGATACAAAGGAGACTATAGTTACGATTGCAAAAGATAAGGAGCAGACAAATCCAATAGTTTACATTAACTACAAGCATGATATCATTCCAGATTCATCAAAAACTAGGTTAGATTACCTTGTAGTAGATTACATGAAATCTATGGTAGGAAGCATGCTTAATGGACGCCTTAATGAACTAATTCAATCTTCTAACCCTCCTTTCAATTATGCAACTACAGCAGACGACAACTATATGTTATCTAAGACTAAAGATGCATTTACAGGAGTTATGATAGCTAAGGCAGAAGGCATTGAATCGGGTATAGGGGCTATGATACGCGAAATAGAACGTATGCATAAACATGGTTTTACTGCTACCGAATACGCACGTGCAAAGGCAGATTATCTAAGAAATCTTGAATCTGCATACAACGAACGCAACAAAACAAAGAATGAACAATACGTAAAACAATACGTACGTAATTTCATTGACAACGAGCCTATCCCTGGCATTGAAAATGAGTACGCTATAATGAATCAAATCATACCAAATATTCCTGTCGAAGCAATAAACAGCATAATACCTTCATTAGTAACCGACAGTAATATAGTAGTAAGCATATTCCTACCTGAAAAAGATGATATGAAATACCCTACTAAGGAGAGTGTACTTGAAGTCATCAATAAAGTGAAGACAGAAAACATAACTGCTTACGAAGATAAGGTTTCTAATGAACCGTTAATAAGCAAACAACCGGTAGCCGGAAAAATTGTAAAAACAGAAAACGGTGCATTTGGTTCAACAATCCTTACCCTTTCAAACGGAGTTAAGGTTATAGTAAAACCTACCGATTTCAAGGCAGATCAAATTCTAATGAAAGCTTTCAGCCCTGGTGGTGCATCTCTCTTCCCCGACAAAGAAATAATCAATATTCAGTCTCTTAATAGTGTTATGGCATTAGGTGGCTTGGGCAACTTCAGCACAGTCAATCTCGACAAGGCTCTTGCAGGAAAAAAAGTATCTGTAAATGCAACAGTAGGCAACGAAACTGAAGGCTTTTCGGGTAACTGTTCACCAAAAGATCTTGAAACAATGATGCAACTAATATATCTATCATTCACATCACCAAGAATGGATCAGGATGCATTTACTTCATATAAAACACGCACAAAGGCTTCACTTGCAAATCAAGAAGCTAATCCTACAATAGCATTGGTAGATACATTGAGGAAAGCTTTATACAATGGACATCCACGTGTTGTAAGACTTAAATCAGACATGGTCGACAAGATAGATTATAACAAAATAATGGATATGTATAAAGATCGTTTCAAAGATGCTAGCGACTTTACATTCATCCTTGTAGGAAACGTAGACATAGAAAAAGCTAAACCATTCATTGAAACATATCTTGCATCACTGCCTGTAACAAAGAGAAAAGAAAACTTTGCCGACAATAAACTATACTTCCGTCAAGGCAACTACAAGAACATATTCTCAAAAAAACAGGAAACTCCAAAGGCAACCGTAGTAGTTTTTTATAACGGAAAGTGTGCATATACACTCAAAAATGATATAATGTTAAGCATGTTAAGTCAGATACTAGACATTGTTTACACTGAAGAAGTACGCGAAAAAGAAGGTGGAACATATGGAGTAAGCGTTTATGGCAATCTGTCAAAATATCCAAAAGAAGAAGCAATTCTTCAGATAAGTTTTGATACAAATCCAGAGAGACGCGAAAAAATGACATCAATCATTATCGACCAGTTACAGAAATTCAAAGAAGAAGGACCATCTTTAATAAATCTAAATAAGGTAAAAGAGTTTATGCTTAAAAAGCATAAGGAAGATCTTAAAGAGAACAAATACTGGTTGAATATACTAGATGAATACTATTGGGACAAGACCGATATGAACAAAGATTACGATACAATAGTAAACAGTATTACAGTTAATGATCTGAAAGAATTCGTAAAATCACTTTTAAGTCAGAAAAACCAAATAGAGGTAAGCATGACAGATGAAACCTCTAAATGATAATAGTTAAATATGCTTCTATCAATAATACGACAGAATGAGAAACTTTCGGCAAAGCGAAACCCTGCTTTCGAGAAGAATCGCTTTGCTAAGTTTCTTATATATTTTATGGGAGCTTTCTGGGCAGCATACCTCATTTTTATTGGGGTAATGCTGGCCATAGGTTTTAAAGAAAGTATAAAGAACATGGAGCCTTATCATATATTCAATCAGGGAATTGCGTATTTGCTTTTACTTGATTTTTTATTAAGATTCATGGCTCAGCCAGCTACCTCGCAAGAGATTAAGCCTTATCTACTTTTCCCTATAAAGAAAAGTAGGTTGATAGACACTTTCCTACTACAATCAGGTATAAGTTTCTTTAATCTATTCTGGTTTTTTCTTTTAGTACCTTTTGCCATTCTTACTATTCCCGACACTTATGGATTTATAGGTGTAATAACTTATCTTATAGGAATGTGGATGTTGTTTATAATGAACAACTATTGGTATCAACTATGTAAAACTCTTCTCGTACAGAAGACTTTATACATTTTACTTCCAATAATAGTATATGGTATAATAGGAGTGCTTGATCTCATACCCAAGGAGAATATTTTTGGTAGGTTTACCATGGATCTTGGCGAGATGTTCATTCAGGGAAATCCAATAGGATATGCAGGAGTTATTGTAATGATTCTTATTTTATTCTATATAAATAGAAAAGTACAGTTACACTTTATATATAAGGAGTTAGCTAAGGTAGAAGATACAAAAATGAAGCACGTATCCGAATATAAGTTCCTTGACCGTTATGGCGATATAGGCGAATACATGCGACTTGAGTTAAAATTATGCCTACGCAACAAGACTGTGAAACATCAGGTTAGAATGGGATTCATAATAATGATTATGTTCTCGTCGGTACTAGCCTTTACCGATGTTTATGACGGTACAGGAATGACAAGATTTATATGCATATATAATTTTGCAGTACTAGGAATAATGACTCTTGGATCAATAATGTGTTATGAGGGGAATTATATAGACGGTTTAATGAGTAGAAAAGAGTCTATATACAATCTTTTGTTGGCTAAATATTACATAAATTGTGCCATACTTATAATACCATTTCTTTTCATGCTCATACCAGTGTTTAAAGAAAAACTTCCATTCCTAATGATTGTAGCTTATATGGCATTTACAGCAGGATTTGTATATGCCATGATGATGCAACTTGCAGTATACAACAAGAAAACTATAGCGCTTAATGCTGCAATGATGAGGGCAAACAAAGGTAGTTCAATGTTTCAAACTATCATAATAACTGCAGCCTTTGGTCTGCCATTACTCATTAATTCGGCTCTGACAGCATTTCTTGAGCCAAACGTTGCATATATTATATTGCTAATAATAGGATTAGCAATAATAGCCACTCACAAAATATGGATTAAAAACATATATGTAAGATTCATGAAAAAAAGATACGAGAACATGGAAGGTTTTCGTGAGACACGTTAAATAAAAGAGTTATTATGGAAATAAAGATAAACAACCTAGTTAAGGACTTCGGAGCAAAAAGAGCTGTAAACATAGACAGCTACACAATAAAAAGTGGAGATATGCTTGGACTTGTTGGCAACAACGGTGCAGGAAAAACTACATTGTTCCGTTTAATGCTTGATCTTCTTAGAAACGATGGCGGATCTGTTATCATCGGAGAATATCAGGTAAACTCAAATGAGGAATGGAAAAAATATACCGGTGCATTTATAGACGACAGTTTTCTTATAGACTACCTTACACCCGAAGAATTTTTCTATTTTGTAGGAAAAATGTACGGAATCAATAAAGAAACGGTTGACGAGCGCGTTGCTAAGTTCGAAAGATTCATGAATGGAGAAGTTATAGGTACAAAAAAACTCATAAGAAACTTCTCGGCAGGTAACAAGCAAAAAATAGGTATAATAGCTTCTATGCTTCATGAACCTCAAGTATTGATACTAGATGAGCCTTTCAACTTCCTCGATCCAAGTTCGCAGTCAATCATAAAACATATATTGAAGGACTACAACCAAACAACCGGATCAACTATTCTTGTATCAAGTCATAATCTCAACCATACAGTCGATATCTGTCCAAGAATAGCTCTTCTTGAAAATGGAGTTATTATACGAGACATTAACAATTCCGATCATTCGGCCGAAAAAGAGCTTGAAGATTATTTTGAAGTACAAGAATAATTATCCTTTTACTAAAGAGTGACATAATTATCATACAATAAAATGTTACTTTTCTTAGAATCAGGTAAAAATTAAAATCCTATTATATTGCCTTGCCACCAAAAAGGTAGCAAGGCAATTCTATTATAACCAATATAGCTCGAAAATTAAAAACACGTTTTTATATTCCACATATTCACAAAACTCCTGCAGCCCCCTATTCATGGGGTAATCCGGTGTGACATTTCCATTAAGAAATTTCACATATCATTCACACATTAATTTTAAACATAACATATCTGCATTATAAACATTAAACATTCATAATTTTTTATGCTTATTTTATTGCTATAATAATTTTTTTATCGTACTTTTGTGCCCAATTTAGTTCGTTAAGGTATAAAGAAGTGGGTTCATTATACGAATTCCACCTTGCGAAGAAAACCCGTTTAATAAATAAAAGATGTACGTAATTGTAGAAATTAACGGTCAGCAGTTTAAAGCTGAAGAAGGCAGAAAATTGTTTGTACAACACATTCAGAATGCTGAATCAGGCGCAACTGTTGAATTTGAGAAAGTATTGTTGGTAGACAACAACGGAACAGTAACAGTGGGTCTTCCTACTGTAGAAGGTGCTAAAGTAGTTTGCGAAGTAGTATCTCCACTTGTAAAAGGTGATAAAGTTCTTGTTTTCCATAAGAAAAGAAGAAAAGGTCACAGAAAGTTGAACGGTCACCGTCAACAGTTTACAGAGTTAACTATCAAACAAGTTATTGCTTAACTATTAAAAAATTAAGAAGAAATGGCACATAAGAAAGGTGTAGGTAGTTCAAAGAACGGCCGTGAATCAGCAAGCAAAAGATTAGGCGTTAAGATATATGGCGGACAGGCTTGTAAAGCAGGTAATATCATTATTCGTCAGAGAGGTACAGAATTCCACCCAGGTGAAAATATGGGTATGGGTTCAGACCACACTCTTTTCGCATTAGTAGATGGTACAGTTAGCTTTAAAGTTGGACGTAACGATAAGAGATTCGTTTCTATCGTTCCTGCTGTAGAAGCATAATCCGTAACCGGAACAAGAAATTGAAAGGCTCTTCTCACGAAGAGCCTTTTCTTTTTATTAGATTTCGAGTAAAAATCATTATATAATTAATCTATTTTGTTTTTTTCTCTATCTTTGTATCATAATTAAGGAATTATCAAAAAACATTATAAAAGATATGCTTACTATTAAACAGATTACAGACAATACGGATGCAGTTATCCGTGGGCTGGAAAAGAAGCACTTTAAAGATGCAAAGCAAACCATTGATCAGGTACTTGCATTCAACGACAAACGACGTAATGCACAAAATCAATTAGATAAGAATCTTTCTGAAGTAAATGCCTTGTCGAAATCGATAGGCCAATTAATGAAAGAGGGCAAAAAAGAAGAAGCAGAACAAGCTAAAAATAGAGTAGCAGAAATAAAGGAGGCAAGCAAATCACTGCAGTCTGAAATGGAAATAGCATCTGTTGACTTACAAAACATCCTATATACCATTCCTAATGTACCTTACGAAGGTGTACCCGAAGGTGTTTGTGCTGAAGATAATGTAGTAGAGAAGATGGGAGGAATGGAAACTGAACTTCCAAAAGATGCACTTCCTCATTGGGAACTTGCGAAGAAATATGACTTGATTGACTTCGATCTAGGGGTAAAGATTACAGGTGCCGGATTCCCTGTATACAAAGGAAAAGGCGCTCGTTTACAAAGAGCTTTAATTAATTTCTTCCTTGACGAAGCTCGCGCTTCGGGTTACGAAGAGATAATGCCTCCTACTGTAGTAAATGCAGCTTCAGGCTACGGAACCGGTCAGTTGCCCGATAAAGAGGGTCAGATGTACCACTGTGATCTTGACGATCTTTATCTTATTCCTACTGCCGAAGTTCCTGTTACAAACATATATCGCGATGTAATTCTTGACGACAAGCAGTTGCCTATAAAGAATTGTGCTTACACACAGTGTTTTCGTCGAGAAGCAGGTTCTTACGGAAAAGATGTTCGCGGACTTAATCGTCTTCATGAATTCTCTAAAGTAGAACTTGTAAGAATAGACAAACCAGAGCATTCTAAACAGTCACACCAAGAAATGCTTGATCATGTGGAAGGCCTATTAAAAAAGCTTGAACTCCCCTATCGCATATTACGTCTTTGTGGTGGAGACATGAGTTTTACAGCAGCTCTTTGCTTTGATTTTGAAGTATATTCCGAAGCACAGAAACGCTGGTTGGAAGTAAGCTCGGTATCAAACTTCGATACATACCAGGCAAACCGTCTAAAGTGTCGTTACCGTACAGCCGAAAAGAAAACAGAGCTATGTCATACACTGAATGGTTCGGCTCTTGCATTGCCACGTATAGTAGCAGCGTTGCTTGAAAACAATCAAACACCTGAAGGTATACGCATACCAAAAGCTTTGGTACCATATTGCGGATTTGACATAATAGACTGATTGTTCTGACAATTTTTTACATATATAGCAAGCCGTTCTTCCAAAAGAACGGCTTTTCTTTTGTCTTTAAAGAAATATATACTATTTTTGCCGTCCAATAACAATTTGTTTAATTACTAAGAAAACGACTAACTTTATATTACTTCAAATGAATAAGATTATATCAAAAGAGCATTTTTCAGAGAAGGTTTTCAAACTTGTCATCGAAGCTCCCCTTATAGCCAAATCACGCAAAGCAGGTCATTTCGTAATTGTACGTGTAGGCGAAAAGGGCGAACGTATGCCTCTTACCATTGCAGAAGCCGATCCTATTAAAGGCACAATAACATTAGTAATCCAGGAAGTAGGATTATCTTCTACCCGTCTTTGCGAACTAAACGAAGGCGACTATATTACCGATGTTGTAGGTCCGCTTGGGAAAGCTACTCACATCGAAAACTTTGGCACAGTAGTATGCGCAGGCGGTGGTGTAGGCGTGGCTCCTATGTTACCTATAGTACAGGCTTTGAAAGCTGCAGGCAATAAGGTAATAACCGTACTTGCAGGCCGCACTAAAGAATTGATAATCCTTGAAAAGGAGATGCGCGAAAGTTCGGATGAAGTAATTATAATGACCGATGACGGATCATATGGAAAGAAAGGTCTGGTTACAGAAGGTATAGAAGAAGTTATAAAGAGAGAGAAAGTAGACAAATGTTTCTGTATTGGCCCTGCCATAATGATGAAATTTGTATGTCTTCTTACTAAGAAATATGAAATTCCTACAGATGTTTCGTTAAACACGATTATGGTAGATGGTACCGGTATGTGTGGTGCATGTCGCATAACCATAGGCGGAGTAACTAAATTTGTATGCGTAGACGGTCCAGAATTTGATGGTCATTTAGTCGACTTTGATGAAATGCTAAAAAGAATGGGCGCCTTCAAAGATATAGAGCGTAACGAAATGAACAAACTTGGAGAAGCACCGGCTAAATGCGAAGCTATCAAAGAAGAAGAAGGTCGTGACGCAGAGTGGCGTGTTGCACTTAGAAAGTCAATGAAACCAAAAGAGAGAACAGCAATCAAAAGAGCTAAGATGCCCGAACTTGACGCCGAGTATCGCTCACATAGTCGCAAGGAAGAGGTAAATCTAGGGCTAAACGAAGAACAGGCACTTACCGAAGCTAAGCGCTGTCTTGATTGCGCCAACCCTGCCTGCATGAGTGGATGTCCGGTAGGTATAAATATTCCTAAATTCATAAAAAACATAGAAAGAGGAGAATTCCTAGAAGCTGCACGCACACTTAAGGAAACAAGTGCACTACCAGCCGTATGCGGACGCGTGTGTCCTCAGGAAAAGCAGTGCGAATCTAAGTGCATTCACCTTAAGATGAACGAAGAAGCAGTAGCCATAGGTTACCTAGAACGCTTTGCAGCCGATTACGAACGCGAAAGCGGACAAATTTCCGTTCCCGAAATAAAGGAAAAGAATGGCATTAAAATTGCAGTAATAGGTTCGGGTCCTGCAGGTCTAGCTTTTGCCGGAGACATGGCAAAATACGGTTATGAGGTTACTGTATTCGAGGCACTGCACGAAATTGGAGGTGTATTAAAATATGGTATTCCTGAATTCCGACTTCCAAATAAGATTGTTGATGTCGAAATAGACAATCTTTCTAAAATGGGAGTAAGTTTCGTTAAAGACTGTATTGTAGGAAAAACAATAAGCGTTGAGGATCTTGAAGCCGAAGAATTCAAAGGAATATTCGTAGCCTCAGGAGCCGGCCTTCCTAACTTCATGAATATCCCCGGCGAAAACTCTATAAATATAATGTCTTCAAATGAGTACCTTACTCGTGTAAACCTTATGGATGCAGCCAGCGAAGACTCGGATACCCCTGTTACACTAGGAAAGAGAGTTGCAGTTATAGGTGGAGGAAATACAGCGATGGACTCTGTACGTACAGCTCGTCGTCTTGGTGCCGATCGTGCTATGATTATATACAGACGTTCGGAAGAAGAAATGCCGGCCCGTTTGGAAGAGGTAAAACACGCCAAGGAAGAGGGAGTAGAATTCCTTACACTTCATAATCCTATAGAATATATAGCCGACGAAAGAGGATATGTAAAACAGGTAATACTTCAGAAGATGGAGCTAGGTGAACCAGATGCTTCTGGACGTCGCAGTCCGGTAGCTATTCCTGGTGCAACAGAAACTATCGACATTGACATGGCTATTGTTAGCGTAGGTGTATCTCCTAACCCAATAGTTCCTAGTTCAATAAAAGGACTTGAGATGGGCCGCAAAGGAACAATAGCAGTGAACGAAAACATGCAATCATCAATTCCTACAATATATGCCGGAGGCGATATAGTACGCGGAGGTGCAACAGTTATCCTTGCAATGGGTGATGGACGAAAAGCTGCTGCTTCAATGAACGAGCAACTAAAGAAGTAAATATATTAAATTATACAAAGAAGTCTTCTTAAAAATCTTAAAAGATTTTTAAGAAGACTTCTTTGTGTTTATATTTGTTATATAACAGTCTATAAATATAGTCTGAGATTCAATATTATCGACGATTATTTTAACCATATCTAATGCAAACCAACACACAAAGCCTTATGCAAATTACTAAATAACACACATAAATCCTTAACTATTACACTAATTCTTTCTAATTAACGATACCAAAATGAGTACACAATATCATTTCATGCGTCTATAAAAATGATAGCAAAAAAACAGAACCAACTAATTAACTAAAAACAACAACAGAAACATTTAAGAATTAGAATGAAAAGCAGCCTAAATTAATCCTGCAAAAATTAAGAATCAACTCGCATTGCTAAACATGCGAAATTAGAGAATGAAAATTTTATTTATAAGCTAATTAAATTTTATGGGAAACATTAAGAAGAATTCCCCATCATTAATAAGGTATGATATTAAGAGAGTACCTTTAATTTTGGGCATTTCGGCAGTACTTTCTATGCCTTCAGCGTTTACTTACGCTAATGAGGGCACTGAAAATCTATTAACACAAGCCGTATTACAGGGAAGACAAGTCAAAGGTCAGGTTATTGACGAAACCGGCGAACCTATGATTGGTGTTACTATTTTGGTAAAAGGTACTACTGTCGGTACTGTAACAGATTTCGACGGTAATTTTTCATTGGATATTCCTTCAGGTAAAAATTTGATTGAAGTATCTTATATCGGCTATATCTCGCAAGAGATAGCAGTAGGAAAAACTTCTAAACTTACTGTAAAACTTTTGCCCGATACGAAAACACTTGACGAAGTGGTAGTAATAGGTTATGGTACAGTCAAGAAGCGTGATTTGACAGGTGCGGTAACTTCTATGAAGAACGAAGATGTAACCATTGCTCCTACTACTAATGTAATGGAAGCACTGCAGGGTAAGATTGCAGGTATGGACATTACAAAGACTTCAGGTCAGGTAGGCGAAAATCCAACAATTCTTTTACGTGGTTCACGTTCTATTTATGGTAGCAACGAACCTCTTTTCATTATCGACGGAGTACCAGGAAGCTACAATCAGGTAAATCCATCGGATATAGAAAGTGTAGATGTATTGAAAGATGCATCTTCTACTGCCATATATGGTTCGGCAGGTGCAAATGGTGTAATCATCATTACTACCAAACGCGGAAAAGAAGGAAAGGCAACTGTAAACTTCGATGCTTACTATGGTTTCAGTGGTTCTCCCAACTACAAGCACGGGCGTACAGGCGAAGACTACATGAACTACAAGAAAGAGGCTTATTATTACAAAAATGGACAGTATCCATCAGACATTTCGGCACTATTTGGCAATCAGGAGTATACCGACGCTTACAATGCAGGAAAGTGGATTGACTGGGTAGACGAAGTTTCAGGAAATACAGCAACAAGCCAGAAATACAGTCTTTCAGTTTCGGGTGGTAGCGAAAAAACAAAAATATTTGCTTCTACATCTTATAATCAGGAAGAAGGCTTACTTAAGAATGATAATCTTGACAGATACTCTTTAAGACTTAACATAGATCAGAAACTGTTCTCGTGGGCAAAGATAGGATTTACTTCAAATCTTACATATCAAGATAGAAATCAGGGCGTGAAGAATACCTTCACTAAAGCTCTTACTGCATTCCCATTAGGAGATGCATACGATGCTAACGGAAATATCAATCATGAATACATTACAGGGAACTATACCCCACTGGGCGACTTCATTCCCGATCAGTATGTAAACAACACACGTTCTACATATGTAAATGTAAGTGGTTATCTAGAAGTTTCTCCTATCAAAGATCTTGTATTTACAAGCCGCATAAACGGAACTCTTAACAACTCTCGTCAGGGACAGTTCTGGGGCAACCAGTGTAATGCGAATCGTCCAAGCTATGCCGGTTCACCACATGCATCTATCACAAACAACAATGCATGGAATTATACATGGGAAAATGTACTTTCATACAACAAGACTATTGCAAAAGATCATAATCTGGGTGGTTCTTTCATCACATCATGGAATAAAAATCAGGATGAGATGAGCATGGCTGCTGCAAGTGGACAGATGATAGATCGCTGGTCGTTTTGGCGTTTGGCTTCTGGTGCTTCACAGCATGTAGAATCAGACTTTGCACAGACTCAAAAGATGTCTTTCGCTGTTCGTCTTAATTACTCATATAAAGGAAGATACCTTTTCAATTTCTCTAATCGTTGGGATGGTGTATCACAATTTTCAGTGGGACATAAGTGGGACAGTTTTCCTGCAGCAGCTTTTGCATGGCGAGTATCAGACGAACCTTTCATGAATATTACTAAAGACTGGCTCAGCAATCTTAAGTTGCGTATTGGTTATGGTGTTACAGGTAACTCTGGCGGTACAAGTGCATACTGCACCTCTACACAAGCTTATGTATACACAAGTAACGGTGTTACAATAAACGGCAATAATGCAACATTCACCCAGTATACCGGTACATATGGTAGTGCAGATCTTGGATGGGAAAAATCATACAACTGGAATGTTGGTCTTGACTTCGGTATATTGGGCAATCGAATAGACGGTTCTATCGAATGGTTCAAGACAGATACAAAAGGATTGCTATTTAAGCGTACATTGCCAATTTCAAGCGGCGTTACAGGCTGGGGATCACCTCTCTCTATCTGGCAAAACATTGCCAAAACACGCAATCATGGTTTGGAAATAACAATCAACACTCACAACTTCCAGACTAAGGATTTCACTTGGAACACTACCCTATCGGCTACATGGAGCAAAGAAAAAATTGTAAGTCTGCCAAATGGTGATCTAATATCCGAAAATCTATTCGTAGGTCAGCCTATCAAATCGGTTTACGGCTACAAATACCTAGGTATATGGGGAAGCGACACTTCTAAGGAAATTCAGGATATTTATGGCGTAAAACCAGGCTTCATCAAGATTGACACTGTAGACAAGAACGGCGATAATGGCGAGCATAAATACAGCACCAACGACCGTCAGATACTTGGTCATACAAATCCAGACTGGATTCTCGGTCTTAACAACTCGTTTACATACAAATCTTTCGATCTGTCAGTATTTGCAATGGCACGTTGGGGCCAGACTATAAGTAGTGATCTTCTGGGCAATTATGAAGATCTTGAAGGAGTAGACTACTGGACAGAAAGCAATCAGAATGCCTACTTTCCACGTCCTGGAACTTCAGACGAGCAGAGCACAGTCGAATCGGCATTACGAGTACGCGACGGCTCATTTATAAAGATAAAGAACATTACACTAGGCTATACACTTCCATTGAACGTTTCGCGTAAGGCACTTATGGAGAAATGCCGTATCTATGCAACTGCATATAATCCATTCATATTCGTAATGGACAAACAGTTAAAAGGCACCGATCCCGAAACTAATGGTTCGGACGCGTTCCCTACTTACAGACAATTTGTATTTGGAGTAAACCTTACATTCTAATGAAAAAGGAGAATATTAAGATGAAAAATATATTGAAAAAGACAGCCTTATACTCGGTAGCACTTGCAGCATTCTCTTTAAGCAGCTGCTCTTTGGAAGAGGTAAATCCAGCCGGATTTACTAAAGACAATCTGGCTACATCTATAGAAGGATATGAATCACTAATAAATCAGTGCTATTTTGCCATGGAAAGATATTTCTATGGTACAGACAGTTGGATGAGCCTTACAGAAGGCGACAGTGACTTATGGACATATCAGGGAAACCAGAGTACAAGCTACACACAGTGGTTTTGGTTTTTTGCAGGAGCAGCCCCAAACACTACATACACAAACAATTGGTGGAATGGTACATATGATGGCGTAGGATCATGCAATGAAGCAATTGCATTAGCATCATTGGCACCATACAAAACAGATGCCGAAAGAAATGCAAAAGTAGCCGAAGCACGTTTCCTTCGTGCAATATACTACTTCAATGCTGTAGAACAGTTTGGTGGAGTAACAATGCTCACAGCTCCTCAAACTGGAGTAAACTATGCACCCGAGCGTACAGAACCTATTACAATATACAAAGATGTAATTATTCCAGATCTTGAGTATGCAGCCGAATGGCTTAACGTGGGCACAGATGCTACAACCACTGTTCCTACAAAAAAAGCCGCACTTGGGTTCCTTGCAAAAGCTTGTCTGCAGACATATGAATATGGTTCGACAGAATTTTTGCCCCTTGCACTAGAAACAGCCAAAAAGCTTATAGACGACTGTGAAAGCGGTGGTTCTAAATACAACGCATATATGTATGCTACATATGATGAAGTATTCAAAGAAGAGAATAACTGGAACAACAAGGAAGCATTATGGAAACACCGCTGGTATGCTGGCGAAGACGGTCATGGTTCAAGCAACGGTAACTACAAGCTTAATCGTAACGACGAGTATTTCCTTTGCAACGTAAACAAGTTTGGTGCTCGCGAAGACAATCAGGAAACTCGTCTTACCTGGGGCGGTTCAATGTCGGGCCTTTTCATGCCAACCCAGCACCTGCTTAATCTTTATGTACAGAATGACGGTTCGTTAGATCCACGCTTCCATTCTTCATTCACAACAGAATGGAATGCAAACAAGAATTATACTTGGGATGAAAGTGCTACCAAACTTTACAATAAAGATGCATCAGTAATTGGCAGCAAACTAGCAAAAGGCGACTTAGCAATCAAGTTCCTTATGCCTCAAGATGCCAATTACAATGATGAAAAAGCAAAAAGAACTACATCAGATTACCTTGTAATATCTTATGATGACGTTTATGATGATGCTTCTAAAAATGTAAAGATGGAATACAACGGTACCGACAGTCAATTCCGTTACTATTATCCTTCGCTAAACAAGCACAACAGCAGCAGATATTATGTAGCCAATGCATCTAAGAAACGTAATGGTAACCTAAATGCAACCTTCATGATGCGTATGGCAGAAGTATACCTTATTGCAGCCGAAGCAGATATTTATGTAAACAACGGAGCAAATGCAATGTCTTATATAAATAAAGTGCGAACACGTGCAGGTGCCACTCCACTTACAGGAACAGCAACAGTACGTACAGTGCTTGATGAGAGAGGTCGCGAACTTTGCGGTGAATACTGCCGATTCTACGATCTGAAACGTACAGGTATGTTCAAGAACGACAGCTATCTAAAGGATACACATCCTGATCTTGCTAAGTTCTTCAAGCCAGAATATGCCTTACGCCCTATCTCTACTACATTTACCGCAACCATAACCAACGGAAACGAATATCAGAATCCGGGTTATTGATATTTTCTACGATTTATGTTCACAAAGGAGCATCCATTAATTTGGATGCTCCTTTATTATTATCCTATATTTTATTCAATTTAACTTAATTATCGCTAATTTGTTAATTTAATAAACAATATATAACTACTATTTAACGGTCATTACATAGTTTGTATTCTACTTTTGCAATCATAAAAGTTAAATAAAATCTATATGACTCAGCGTTACAGCCTTTGCATTCTTTTTTGTACTATCATATCTTTTAGTGCACAGGCACAATTAAGCAAGCAAGACTCTATTAAGTTGCATCAGCTTCTTAAAGGTAACGGCGAGATAAACATAAACATGGAAGCTGTTAAGGATATCCATTTCGACTTTAATCCATCCAAAGAACTTATGAAGAACAAACCACTCATAAGCAACGACAAGCCATGGATGAAGTTTGTAGAAGATCTTCCAAAGAATTACAGCGATACTACAAAATGGGTAAAACCAAAATATATACGTCTTACTCCTTACACTGCATACACCAAATGGAATGAAGATCCGGTAAACGACCCTATCTTCCTTAAGAAGGATAGTCTGAAATTAGGAAATTGGACACTTATTTTAGAAAAGACATTAGGAATAAAGAATGGATTCCGCGTAGTTCCTGCCGGAATGGACCAAAGTGTTACTCCTTCCAACAATCCATTGGGAAAATTTGATGCCAATGCACTATTATCTACTGCATTCTCGAAAAGATGGCGTACTATTCAGCACAACCGGAAGCATGCAAATGCTTGGAAGACATACAATGCTTATGTGCCAACTACCATGGATAGCCTCATACTTAATCTTAAGCAACTTCCTTTGAAAAAAGATAGTTCCGAAAAAAGTAAGAGCATTAACGACTCTGTAAAAAAGAGTTTTATAATTAATGGTAAGGATAGCATTGAAGTAAAGGTTGACAGTATTATTAAAATAAGTCAGAATCTTCTTAAAAGAAAATCTACTACGTCCAAATAAATATCTATTAATCAAAGTAGTCAATATCTTAAGTTACATTATAAGTCTGGTAGCCCATTTTTTTTGTAACTAACAATCTTTTTATTTGGAAATAATAAAATATAGCACCTTATTTAGTAGCAAGTAAATGAAATAAGTTTATCGTTCCATTACTATGAGCCTATCGTTTCATAGTAATGAGCTGATAGGCCCATATATATGAAACGATAGGCCCATTACTATGGGACGATCGTATTTATTATATAAACAAAAAATCATTACTTCAGGAATACAAAATACACAGCCAAAATAAGACAGCCAAATGCAGCAAAATGATTCCAGTGCAAAGTTTCTCCTTTAAAGAATACTACTGTAAAAAGTGTAAAGACTATCAAAGTTATTACCTCCTGAATAATCTTGAGTTGCATAAGCGTAAAAGAGCCACCGTTGCCAATGTATCCCATCTTATTTGCGGGTACCTGCAGTGAGTATTCAAAAAGCGCCAAGAGCCACGAAATAAGTATAATTGCATAAAGAGGCATGTTCGAGAACTGCTTCATACCCTCTAGCTTAAGATGACCATACCATGCAAAGGTCATAAATACATTCGAGAAAATAAGTAATAAAATCGTGTAAAATCCATTCATAATAATAGTAAGTTTAATCTATTTTTCCTGGTAATAATTCTTCCTGAACATTCGACATGCTACTCCACAGGCTATATCGTGCTTCAGGATTTAATTTTTCAAGACTCTTTAGTACAGCCTTCATTTCGGAACGATTGGACTGGCTTTCGTACGGACAGTTCTTTACCTGCTTTCTATACTCTCTTATTCTTGCCATCTCGATCAAATCCTCCTCATTTACAAGACACATTGGACGAATTATATTCATATCGAACTTCTTCATCTTAAGCATTGGAGGCATTGTTCCGAAAGCCCCTTGAAAAGTAATGTTCATAAGCATAGTCTGCAAAATATCGTCCATATGGTGCCCAAGTGCAATCTTGTTGCACCCATGCTCCTTTGCCACAGTAAAAAGAGCCTTTCGCCTATTCCACGAACAAAGAAAACAAGGCGACTTGCGATTATCAGTAGTAGGATCGAATGAAGTCTCATGATAAACGAACGGAACCCCGAAACTTTCGGCATAATTCTTTAGATAGTCAATATCCGACTTGTAAGGAATATTGGTCATCGCTACATGTACAGCCACCACCGAAAAACGTGGCTTTAAAATCTTAGACCGACGAGCCAGCAACTCTAGCAGTGCAAGCGAATCCTTACCACCAGAGAGTCCAATAAGAATCTTATCGTCATCTTCTATTAATCTGTACTTTACAACTCCCTTGTTAAAGCGTTGCTCTACCCTCTTTATTATTTTATCTTCTTCAGAAATCTTTACCATAAACTCTTTTATAAACAGAGCGCAAAAATACATCAAAAGAATGATTTATAGAAGAATTAATAAAATTGAATTATGCAAAGAATAATAATTCAAATAAAATTATGTACTTTTGAAATTAGAAGTTTAATAATTTGTAATAAACTATGCGAAAATTATATATATCCTGTCTGCTATTATCTGGATTGGCAGGAAGTATTTCGGCACAAAACATTGAACAAGCCAAACAGCTTTTCCTTAAAGGTGAATACAGTGAGGCAAAACCGTTATTTCAGAGCTTATTAAAAAAGGCTCCAAGTAACGCTAACTACAATTATTGGTTCGGAGCTTGCGAGTATGAAACAGGAAATCCTGAAAAGGCTATACCTTATCTTAAGAAAGGGGCAGCCAGAAAAGTAACTAATGCTTATAAATATCTGGGACTTGCGTATTATGACCTATATCAGTTTGAAGAAGCACAAACTTCTTACGAAGATTATATTCAGGCACTAACTAAGTCTAAACAGCCTATAGAAGAGGCCGAAAAAGAGATGGAAGGCATAAAGCGTGCTGCAAGAATGATAAAGGGAGTAGAAAAAGTTACGGTAATAGACAGCTTTACAGTAGACAAGAAGAGTTTTCTGAATGCTTACAAAATAAGCAAAGAAGCCGGTAACATTGAAATGAATGCCGATAATAATGGAACCTCCTACACTACCGAAAACGGCAACAAAATGATATTCAGTCAGCCCGATTCTAATGGTAATATGCAACTCTATTCAAGAATAAAATTAATAAACGAATGGAGTGAGCCCGAAGCTATAAAATCTTTAAATGCCGATGCCAACGTAAGCTATCCATTCTTAATGCCCGATGGGATAACACTTTACTACAGCACAGACAGTAAGGAATCGCTGGGAGGCTATGACATATTTGTAACAAGATATGACTCGGAAGAAGGTAAGTATCTGAAACCCGACAACCTTGGAATGCCATATAATTCGCCATACAATGATTATATGTATGCAGTAGACGAAATAAACAATCTTGGATGGTTTGCTTCGGATCGTTTCCAGCCCGAAGATAAAGTATGCGTATATGTATTCGTTCCAAACGAAACTAAAGAAGTATACGATTACGAAAGTACAGACGCGCAACTTATAAAACAGGTAGCACTACTTACTCCGTTATCGGTTACCCAGCATAACAAAGAAAAGGTAAATAAGGCTAAGCAGCAACTACAGAAGCTTCTTACATCTACAGAATATGTAAGAAAAAGCGGCGATTTTGAATTTATAATCGATGATACTCATGTATATAACGAACTGTCGGACTTTCGCTCGGCAGATGCAAGAAAAGCCTATCAGCAGATGATACAGAAGCAGAAAGATTATAACGCCTTGAGCACTCAGCTAGAGAGTAAGAGAGATGAATATATAAATGCATCGGCTGCAAAGAAATCATCTTTGGCACCATCAATACTCGATTTAGAGAAACGTACCGAACAGTTGCAGAAAGAGATAGAAGAGATGATAGTGAAGGTAAGGAATCTTGAGATTAGCAAACAGAAACGTTAATTTTAAACTATATTACCATGGAATTATTTATTATCATAGCATTGATACTGGCCGGACTACTGCTGTTCATAGTAGAAGTATTCCTAGTACCCGGCATAAGTATAGCCGGCATAGGATCGGGCATATGTCTTATTGTAGCAAATTACTACGCATTTGCCACCCTTGGATTAGGCGCCGGATTCAGCACTTTGGGAATATCCATAGTTCTAGTTATTGCAATTATATTATGGCTCATGCATTCAAAGACCGTCGATAAATACTCTTTGAAGAAAACGCTTGACTATAAAGAAGACAAGATAAAAGAGCTAGATATAAAAGTAGGTGACCATGGTATAGCAGTAACTCGTCTTGCACTTATAGGAAATGCCGACATACACGGACATATAGTAGAAGTACGTTCGGCAGAAGGATTTATAGATGAGAATACCCTCATTTATGTAGAACGAATTTCGGGCGATAACATAATTGTGCGCAAGCGCAGAGAACATTAATCAATAAATCATATTATTATGGAACAAAATTTTGTATTACCCATCATCCTTATTGGAGGAGCAATAATCTTTACGATTATCTTTTTCCATTACGTACCATTCTTCCTATGGCTATCGGCTAAGGTATCGGGCGTACGCATATCATTAATACAATTATTCCTTATGCGAATACGTAATGTGCCCCCCTACACTATTGTGCCAGCTATGATAGAGGCTCATAAAGCAGGACTTAAAACAATAACTCGTGACGAACTAGAGGCCCATTATATGGCAGGCGGTCATGTAGAAAGAGTAGTTCATGCACTTGTTTCTGCATCTAAAGCAAATATAGATTTATCATTTCAGATGGCAACAGGAATAGACTTGGCAGGTCGCGACGTATTCGAAGCGGTACAAATGTCGGTAAATCCCAAAGTAATTGATACTCCTCCTGTTACTGCAGTAGCAAAAGATGGTATACAGCTTATAGCAAAAGCACGTGTAACAGTACGTGCCAACATACATCAATTAGTTGGTGGCGCCGGCGAAGATACAATATTGGCTCGTGTTGGTGAAGGTATAGTATCATCTATCGGATCGTCGGAAAATCACAAATCTGTGCTCGAAAATCCAGACTCTATATCAAAACTTGTTCTACGCAAGGGACTAGATGCAGGAACAGCATTCGAAATCCTCTCTATCGATATCGCTGATATAGATATAGGTAAGAATATTGGTGCCTCACTACAGATAGACCAGGCAAATGCCGATAAGAACATAGCTCAGGCAAAGGCCGAAGAGCGTCGTGCAATGGCAGTAGCATTGGGACAAGAGATGAAGGCAAAGGCCGAAGAGGCACGTGCAAACGTTATACAAGCCGAAGCAGAAATACCTAAGGCTATGGCCGAAGCATTCCGCAGCGGTAATTTGGGTATAATGGATTATTATAAAATGAAGAATATCCAGGCAGATACCAATATGCGTGAAAATATTGCAAAACCCGAAACAAATAGCGGGTCTACACCATTGTAGTAAAAAGTACTAAAACCGAAACATTATGAAAAAATATTTTGCAGCATCCGAGCTTATAATAAATGCAGACGGCTCGGTCTTTCATCTTCATGTAAAACCAGAACAGTTGGCCGACAAGGTAATTCTTGTGGGCGACCCGGGACGTGTAGCACTTGTTGCTTCACACTTCGATTCTGTTGAGATGGAGGTGGAGAGCCGTGAATTCAAAACAGTAACAGGAACATATAAAGGAAAAAGAATCACTGTACTATCTACAGGTATAGGTTGTGATAATATCGATATAGTAGTGAATGAACTTGATGCTCTGGCAAACATCGATTTTAATACTCGCTATGAAAAGGACGAATTGAAACAGCTTACATTGGTACGTATTGGAACATGCGGTGGTTTGCAGCCAAACACTCCTGTAGGAACATTTGTATGCTCGGAAAAGTCTATAGGCTTTGACGGATTGCTTAATTTTTACGGCGGACGCAATGCAGCTTGCGATCTTCCAATGGAGAGGGCGTTCATTGAACATATGGGATGGACAGGCGATATGTGTCAGCCATATCCTTATATTATAGATGCCGACAAAGAACTTATTGACCAAATAGCACAAGATGATATGGTGCGTGGTGTAACCATAGCTGCCGGTGGTTTCTTCGGACCTCAGGGACGCGAACTTCGTGTGCCTCTTGCCGATCCAAACCAGAACGACAAGATAGAAAAATTCGAGTATAAAGGATACAAAATTACCAATTTCGAGATGGAAAGCTCGGCACTTGCAGGATTGGCAAAACTTATGGGACACAAGGCTATGACCGTATGTATGGTTATTGCAAACCGTCTTATAAAAGAAGCCAATACAGGTTACAAGAATACCATTGACGAGTTGATAAAGAAAGTATTGGAAAGAATATAAAAGATACAATGGAACCAAGTTTCAGTATTAAAGCATCTACTCGGGAAGAGACATACAAACTGTTTCTTCCCGAGTTTGCTGCCATGATAGAGGGAGAAACCGAGGAAGTTAGCGTACTTGCCAACGCATCGGCAGCATTGCGCGAAGCCTTTGGCTTTTTCTGGAGCGGATTTTATATAGTAAAGAACGACATTCTAATTCTTGGTCCATTTCAGGGAGACGTGGCATGCACACGCATACGCTTTGGAAAAGGAGTTTGCGGTACGGCGTGGCAAAAAGGAGAAACTATAATAGTGGAAGATGTAGATAAGTTTCCGGGACATATAGCCTGCAGTTCTAAATCACGGTCGGAAATTGTAGTGCCATTAAAGATAGGCGATGAGGTAAAAGCCGTACTTGACATAGACAGCGATACACTCTCATCATTTAACGAGACCGACAAATTCTATCTGGAACAGATAGCAACATTAATTTCTAAAACATTATACAGTAAATAATAAAGATGATCAATCAGGATACAATTTGTGCTGTTGCAACAGCGCAGGGAGGAGCAATAGGGACCATCCGAGTTTCGGGTCCGCGTGCTGTTGAAGTAACTTCATCTATCTTTACACCTGTGAAAGGTAAAAAGTTGGAAGAGAGAAAACCATATACACTTACATTTGGAAATATAATCAATACCGAAGGAGACCTTATAGACGAAGTTCTGGTTAGTCTTTTTCGTGCACCCCACTCCTACACCGGCGAAGACAGTACAGAGATAATGTGTCATGGATCATCTTACATATTACAGCAGGTAATGCAGCTCTTGCTGCAGAAAGGATGCCGTTCGGCTCATGCTGGCGAGTTTACGCAGCGTGCTTTCTTAAATGGCAAGATGGATCTTAGTCAGGCCGAAGCTGTAGCCGATTTGATTGCATCATCATCGGCAGCTACTCATAAGCTTGCCATGAACCAAATGCGTGGCGGATTCAGCAAAGAGCTTACCATACTTCGCGACAAACTTCTTCACTTCACCTCTTTAATGGAACTTGAACTGGACTTCAGCGACCATGAAGAGCTTGAATTTGCCGATCGCGGCGAGTTGAACTATCTTGCAGCTAACATAGAATCTGTTATTGCCGCGCTTGCTAAATCTTTCAGTGTAGGAAATGCTATAAAGAATGGAATTCCTGTTGCCATAATAGGCGAAACTAATGCTGGTAAATCTACTCTTCTGAATACTCTTCTAAATGAAGAGAAAGCTATTGTTAGCGATATTCATGGCACTACGCGCGATGTTATTGAAGACACAATGAATCTTGGAGGTGTAACATTCCGCTTTATAGATACTGCAGGTATACGCCAAACTACCGACACCATAGAGAGTATAGGCATTGAGCGTACTTTCCAGAAGTTGTCGCAGGCCAACATTGTACTTTGGATGATAGACTCTACAGACAACAAGGAAGATTTTGTAAAGATAAAGAGAGAGATTCTTCCTCATTGTGAAGGTAAAAAACTTATAATCCTTTTCAACAAGTCTGATTTGCTCTCTCCTACTCAGCGCGAATCATTAATGAATGAGTTTGCTGACATTCCTTCGGAAAAGATATTTATATCTGCCAAGGAGAAAGAGAATATATCTAATTTAGAGGCATCGCTAGTAACTGCTGCTGCTCTTCCAAGCATCAGCCAGAATGATGTGATAGTGACAAATATACGCCATTATGAAGCCCTTACACGTGCATTAGAATCAATTCACCGCGTACAGGAAGGATTAAAACTTGAACTGTCGGGCGATTTGGTAAGCGAAGACCTTAGACAGTGCATATTCCAATTAAGTGACATTGTTGGTGAAGTTACCAATGATGAAGTATTGGGGAATATATTTAAGAATTTTTGTATCGGGAAGTAATAAGCAATAACTCATAAGTAATAGATATAAAAACAAACTAGAACACCCTGAAATTCAGGGTGTTTTTTGTTTTGTCTATTCATCAATACTTATTGCTTTATTGATCTTTTTATCTATTTTTGTCACTGATTTGTCATTCACTGACTCCTGGCTAACATTCAAGAATCGAGATGAGATATAATTGAGACGTAGTGAGACGCCATGAGACACAGTGAGACACTTTTTGGCGAAATAAACAGATAAATAATGGCTTCAAAAATAGATATTGAAAAAGTTTGTTCTTTTTGCAGACAACACTTTATTGCACATAAAACAACTACGAGTTTTTGTTCAACAAGGTGTGCCGGTAAAGCATATAAAGAACGAAAAAGAGCAGAAAAGGTACAATCTGCAAAACAAGAATTAGCACTTACAAAGGAAAGGTCAATACCGGAAGATTTAGTAATGAAACACGTACTAACTCCAACTGAGGCTGCTCATTTCCTTGGTGTTGGCCGGGCAACTATTTATAGATATCTTCAAAACAATGAACTTCCTTTTTTTCAAACCAAAGGGAAAACATTAATCCGCAAATTAGATCTTGATAATCTTTTTAATACTAGCGATACTTATCAAGCACGCCCCACTAAAGAAAGAAAGCCTATTACAGACTTTTATACCATTCCGGAAATAAAAGAAAAATTTGGGGTAAAAGAAAACTGGATCTTTCGTATAGCAAAAGAAAAGAAAATACCTAAAACTCTGAAACAAGGGCGCTCATTCTTTAGCAAAACGCATATTGACAAACATTTATCTTATCTCATACCCGATCCATCAATCACCGAATGGTATTCAGTAAAGGAGATTCAAGAAATATTTAAACTTACAACAACTACTATATATGGAATTGCCTCAGATAATTATATTCCGAAAAAGAAAGAAGGAAAATCAGTCTATTATTCAAAAATTCATTTTGACAGAACCCAGGGTATCACACCTAATATGGAATACTATACCGTTCAAGAGGCTATGAACAAATATAATCTCACACGAGATATGGTTTATCATCATATAAAATATAATTCGATAACTCGTGTTAAAGATGGGAGATACATAAAAATCTCCAAAACAGAATTTGATAAAATATTCGAAAACCCAATAATACAATAAATATGGAATGTTCTAATGTCTACTTATGCGAAAGGAAGAATCCAAGCAAAAATAAAATCACCTATTACTTAAAATTCTATCCTCCCATTATAGAGCCTCATACAAGAAAAAAAATCAAAACAAAAACACTAAACATAAGTATTTATTTATCTCCCAAAAGTGATCATGAAAAAATCTGGAATAAAGAAATGAAAGAAAAAGCGGAAATTGTCAGAAGTGAGTACCAACGTAAAATTATAAATGAACAATACGGGTTCTTAGATAATTCTCGCAAGAAAGGTGATTTCCTTCAATATATATGGGATTTAGCCAGATTAAAAAATGGCAAATGGATTTCTATGTATTACTACTTTAATCGCTTCATGAAGAATTCATGCTCTTTTGGTGATTTAAATGTTCAACTTTGTGAGGATTTTAGAGAATATTTATCGAATACAACTCAATTAAAACATAAAAATATTCCTCTATCAATAAATTCTGCTTCAGGATATTTCTCACTATTTCAATCAGCATTAAAAAAGGCATATCGTGAAAAATGGATATCAGACAATCTAAATGAGTTCATCGATGGGATTAAGTCCAAAAAGGTAATGCGAGAATTCCTTTCATTAGATGAACTTCGATTACTTAATAAAACCGAATGCAAATATCCGGTATTGAAACGGGCTGCTTTATTTTCTTGTTTGACAGGACTACGTATAGGCGATATCCTTGACCTCGAATGGTCACATATCCAACGTAGTCCAATAAAAGGATATTGGATCAAAAAAACGATTCAGAAAACAAATAAGGAAACTGCGAAATTTATCAGTAATGATGCCTTAGAGTTGTGTGGAGAAAGAGGCTCCGGAAAAGTCTTTACAGGTCTAAAACGATCAATGACGAATGTACCATTACACGAATGGATAAAGAGTGCCGGAATAGAACGACATATTACATTCCATTGTATGCGACATACAAATGCCTCTTTATTAAATATGCTGGGGGCCAGCCCAATGACCGTAAAGAACAGCTTGGACCATGAGCATATATCAACCACTCAAATATATACCCATATTGATTTTGAAACTCAGTATAAAGCAGCTAACCTAATTACATTAGAAGAAAACGTATAATTAAACTCTTATGAAAATATTCTTATTAAAAAACAGATTTATAGCATTATGGATTTCTATATTACTTTCTATTATTGCTAGCCTATTCCTGTTCATTTGCACAAAGGTATTTGATATTTCAATTCTCTGGAAATGGATTGATAGTTTGGTGTTCTATATTGCAATTCCGATATTATTTGGAATATATATCATTACTACACTTTGTCAAGATATCTATAAATCAAAAAGAAAACAACCAATAAAAACCATTAATGATATTGATAATGAATCAATATCAGACAATTCACATTCAACAATAGGGAAAGATAATTCTATAAATTCTCATCAACTACAAAAAGATAACAACGAGCTTGATCAAATAAATGAAATCGTTAACGCATATGAAAGGAACAAAACAATAAATAAACAGAGATTAGATGATCAAGTAAAAGCCGCGATAGATTATACCATCCATTTCTTAACGCCATATGTAACACAGAGTGAAATGGGCAAACTCCTCCAATATGTTGATAAATTTAATTTAAGAGATATGAATGCTATTCATATTGAGGAAGGGATTAATGCGAGAGGTTTAAAAGTGCCAGATGTTTCTAATTTCACATGGGGATTAATGCAAATATTTGAATTTGGAAGAGGATTAGAAATAAAAACGTTCGCAGCTGAATTTACAAAGATGGTTTACCCAAGTATTACAAGCAATACTCAAATTTCAACTATAAGATCGAAATTCAGATCAGAAGCCAATTTTATTACAATAGCATCTATAGAAGAATACCTTGGAGTCAATACCTAATTATTGATTTAATCATAAGTGTTGAGAGAAACTATAAACACATAACCATCTGTATTTATATACTTTGGTAACTATTGATAGTTATTTATCAGTTAAATTCCGGTATTTTTTTTCACCCCATTTTCACCAGTTTCATTTGCACTCAAACAATTCAAAAACAGAATTCTTATGAGTACAAATGAAATGACATTTGAAAAACTGCCTGAAGCAGTAAATACCTTAATTCAGAAGGTAGAACATCTTACATCTCTTTTATCAGAAAAGGGCACAGAGTCCCAAGGGAAAACCAATGACTTCATTGATATCAATGAGGCAGCTAAATTATTGCATAAATCCAAGGCAACTATTTATGCTTTGGTAAGCAAATCCGCTATCCCTCATTACAAGAATGGCCAAAGATTATTCTTTTCAGAGAAAGAGCTTTTAGATTATATACGATCTGGGAAAAAATACACTACTGCTGAATTAATTAATGAGGCTTCCAGAGCTATTAATAAACTCCCATCCAGAAGACCTAACAAGTACTAACCTCTTCCTGTATAATTATGAAGAATGATATAACGGCAGAGAGTATTATCAATGAAGCATTAGCATTTAAAGATAAGGTTGGAGGATCTGACTTTCCCCTTCAAATATTACCTAAACAGCTGCAACAAATAGCTCGTGCTACCAATCAAAGTTTAGGTTATCCTATTGACTTTGTAGCTTCATCTATGCTTTTTGCCGCATCAGTAGCAATAGGCAATACTATTTCGGTAAGATTCAAGGAAGGATGGACCGAAAAAGGTATATTATATATAGCTATCGTTGGCAAGGCTGGCACAAATAAAAGTCATCCACTTAGTTATGCTATGCAGCCATTATTGGATCATGATGCCAAAGAAAGTAGAAAATACAGTGAATCTTTAGAAGAGCATAATAGAATTTACTCATTAAGTAAAAAAGAGAAAGAAGAGGAAGGAATTACAGAACATCCAAAACGTCCTATTTTAAAGAAATTTATTGTTTCTGATACTACACCAGAAGGCCTTAGTGAAGTATTGAACGATAACAAACGTGGTATTTGCTTATATGTAGATGAATTAAAAAGCTGGATTAATAATTTCAATCGCTACTCCAAAGGATCGGAAGAACAGATGTGGCTTTCTACTTTTAGTGGTAAACCCATTATTATTGACAGACGTGGATCGGAATCAATATCCATTCGACATACTTTTATCGGCGTGATTGGTTCTATACAACATGGATTGCTGAAGGACTTATCAAAAGGTGAGAAAAGCGACAATGGTTTTCTTGATCGCATTCTCTTTGTATTACCAAAAGATCTTCAAAAGAAATACTGGAGCATAGAGGATCTCCCCTCACATATTACACCACTATGGAATAATGTGATGAAAGAGATTATTAATATCAACCTGGTATTAGATGATAATGGGGATCCTGTTTCCAAGCAGCTTCCTTACGAATCTCAGGCCAAAAGAAGATTGTATGAATGGCAGCGCCACAATACAGATTTATGCAATTCTGAAACTAATGAAAGGTTGGTTGGGGTATATAGTAAATTAGAAATATATGCCATCCGTTTTTCTTTGATTATACAAATAGTGAGATGGGCTTGTAAGGAGGCTGATAATGATTGTATAGATATAGTAAGCGTTGAATATGCTATTGAGCTAGTTGAATACTTTCGCAAAACAAGTCAATATGTACAACTGATCCTCAGCTCCTCTGCCATTTTAGAGCAACTACCTTCTGATAAATTAAAACTTTACGAAGCACTACCTTCTGACTTTTCTACAGCTGAAGGAGTTCAGATTGCAGGAAAGTTTAATTTCTCAAAACAGAGTTTCAATCGTTTCCTAAATGAGTCAAAGAATGGACTCCTTGATAACTATAAACATGGTAGATACAAAAAGTTATTTTGACGCACCCCGAATTTTCAGGATTATCCGAATTTTGACACTTAATCAACTGATTACTAAACATGTAGAAATTCAGCTTTTCCGAATTTTCCGAATTTTGAAAGGCATTTTGTTCTTGAAAATTCGCAAAATTCGGTTTTGGCGAATTTTCAAAAATCTGTATAATTCTGACTTTCAGTACATTAAAAATGAAAGTTCGGAAAATTCGGAAAATTCAGGGTATAACATTTTAAATTTTTAATTTATGAGCAATTTTAGATTTTCACTCGAGAAATATAAATCCCCAGCATCCAGATATACTTGCCCCAAATGCAATCAAAAAAAATGCTTAAGTAAGTATGTTGATTCAACAGGAGAAATTAAGTTCCCAGATTATGTAGGGCGCTGCAACAGAGAAGATAAATGTGGGTATCACTATTCTCCTAAAGATTACTTCAATGATAATCCTCAAATAGAAGCTGTAAACAATGAGCCAATAAAAACTGATATGATGAAAGGGAGTAAAACAAGTTCTTTTCTTCCCTATAGTTATGTTAAAGACAGCTTAGCACATTATCATAAGAATAACTTATTTCAATACTTAAAAAACAGCCTGGGTACTGAAATCACAAAGCATTTATTCAAAAAATATCAAGTTGGAACAGCAAACCACTGGCAAGGTGCAACTGTATTCTGGCAGATAGATCAAGATAAGCGAGTTCGCACAGGTAAGGTTATGCTATATAATCCTGATTCTGGAAGAAGAGTTAAACAACCACATAGCCACATTAATTGGGTACATTCTATTCTTAAACTACCTGATTACAACTTGAACCAATGTTTCTTTGGAGAGCATCTTTTAAATGAAAACCCAGATTTGCCAGTTGCTATAGTTGAAAGCGAAAAGAGTGCCATCATAGCTTCCTGCTATCTACCTCAATACTTATGGTTGGCAACAGGAGGTAAGCACGGGTGCTTCAATGAAGAACATCTAAAAGTTTTAATCGGTAGGAAAGCTGTCTTATTTCCTGATCTTGGCGCCTTATCTATTTGGGAGGAAAAAGCCAAAGTCATGAAAGAACGTGTCGGAATAGAAACATACATTTTTGACTACCTTGAGAAAAATGCATCGATCGAAGATATACGTGAAGGATACGATATTGCAGACTATCTACTCCAGCAAAAACCGCAGGCACTAATATATGAAACATGGATAAAGAATAATCCGATATTACAATCATTGGTTGATACATTTGAGCTCTCTTCTATCGATGGAACAGATGGTTTAATTTAATCAGCCTAATTTCTCTGAAATCGCCAGAATTTCAGAGAAGCGAGTTTATGTATTCGGTACCGAATACGCAATTATCATCCCGTTGGTCTATAAATAAAAACTTATGGAAAAAAGAAATAATGGAGGTCGTCCTCCAAAAGCAATAAACGAAAGACGTCAATATCAAGTCAATGTAAAACTGGCAACCGAGGATTATTATACCCTAAAGATAAAAGCTCAAACTGCACAAATGCCTATAAATGATTTTATACGAAGCTGCATTAAAAACAATATTATAAAGCCTAGGATTTCACCTGAAGAGAATGTGTTGGTCCGTGATCTTAGAAATATGGGAAACAATCTCAATCAAATAGCAAAGCGAGCAAATCAAGCTGGTTTTGACAGCATCAAAATGGATTACTTTAGGATGGCTGAATTGATGAACACAATCATAAACAGAATTATCAATGGTAGCGAAGATAGTTAAAGGAACAAGCTTCGGGAAAGCTCTTAACTATATCATTGATACAAAGAAAAGTGCTGAAATTATTGCTAGTGATGGAGTTTCTCTTGATTCCATAAAATCAATTACAGATAGCTTTGAGACGCAGGTATCCATGCGGCCTGAGATAGCTAAACCTGTATATCATATCTCCTTATCCTTCCATCCGAAGGATAAGGAGATATTGAGTAACGAACTAATGGCTGAAATAGCGAATGATTATCTGAGAATGATGAAACTAGATAATACCCAGTTCGTAGCCGTAAGACATCATGATAAAGAACATCCACATATACACCTATGCGTCAATCGCATAGATTATGATGGTAAGTTGATATCAGATCAGAACAACTACCGGAAAAATGAAGTTGTAGCAAAAGCACTCACTAAGAAATATGGCTTATACTTCTCAGATGGTAGAAATATGAATTATGATAGACTCAGAGAGCCAACGTTAACAAAGTATCATATCAAAGATGTAATAAACAAAGCAGTTCCTATTTGTCGTAACTGGAATGATTTAAGAAGTGCATTGAATATAGAGAATATTCAGATGGAGTTCAAATATAAGGGATCAACAGACAAAATTGATGGCGTTATTTTTACCTATAACAATATTTCATTGAGTGGTTCAAAGATTGACCGTCAGTATAGTTATTCAAAGCTCAATTCTTTGTTTGAGCAATCCCAGGAACAACGAGAGGGAAAAGAAAAGCTATCACTTACCTCCCTAGGTTCAAGACATACCGGTATCTCTGACAACAGTTCTAAAGAAGATCAAGTAGACAACATCATTGATATAATTATAAGTGATGAAAACGACGTGGAGCAATCACAAGGTGGTGGCGGAGTTAATAATGAATTACCTAAAAAACGAAGACGATGAATCAAAAAGAAAAAAATATGATTACCCTCATGCATGAGGAGTTGATACAGATACAACGTGAAATAAGAACCGATATCAATCGGCTGAATCAGTCAATCACGAAGATTAGTCTAAAGGACTCTAAAAGCCCTGATAGTTCAAATCTAAATGAAGAATTTAGCAACTCAATTCAGAAAGTAGAGAAGCTATCGAATCTTGTCCTTAATGAAATGTATGCGGTCAAGAAACAAATCGATTATAATACGATGATTAAAATAAAGTCGGAGGAGCATACTTATTCTTTTAATTTCAAGAATATACGCTTCATCTATCTACTGGTAATTGTTCTTTCCCTATTGTTATTGTCGATTGGCTTCAATATTAAGCAATACAATGATCTGGGGAAACAACAGAATAAAGCTATTGAGAAATCAGCATAAAAGGCATTCGCCTGAATATCAATAGCATTAAAATATATAATTATATACTTATACATTTTTATAATCCTATGAATGTATAAGTATATAATTTAATTCGATAAATATATTTATTGAATTGATTTTCCGTGGTATATCAGATAGGATTATATCAATATCAAAAGCCGCTTCATTATTATACAAATCAGTTAGTGAAGTGAGATCTGAATTATTCTTGAATTAAGTTATTCTTTAATGTAATCTCTGACTTTATCAACATTTCTCCGATCTGCATAAAAAATTTTCCCTTCTGAATTATACATATACGGATTGCAACGATATTCTTCAGGGATATTAAAAAACTCTTTTAATTCATCAGAGGAAAATAATTCTATAAATCGCGAGCTATGTTTCATTGCGTTTAATCTTTTTTTCTGCAATTTTTCATCTATCATAACCCAGGCTAATGCACCAATAATAATCAGCACAAAAGAAAAAAACACAAACAATATATGCATAAAATACTTATTATAAATACTATACAGAGAGTTTAAACTATATAACTATATAAATACATAAATATATGATTATATAAATATATATTCATGCATTTATATAGAAATACTTTTTAATAACTTGCAGTTTGCAAAGTTATATTATAATGAAAGGTATCTCCAGCAGCATCAAGCTCCTTTTCAATATTGTGCACTTGTTTTTTGCCAATAAATGAAGTGATCTTTACATGAGCTTTATCGGTATCATTACCCAGCAGAGAATATACTAAAGTGAGATTCTCGCCATTGTTACCTGTTTGACAAACCATTCTTTTTCTTTTCCCTACTGTTGTAATATCGGTAAATGATTCACCCAAATATTCCCCATTTTCATCATAAAGCTTTGCTATCGCTGTAGGAGTATTACCAGCAATAGAAATAACCTGCATTACTTCATCATTACCAGTTACCTCTATAACATACTTATGTATGCCTACTTCTAAGTTTGTGTCATCATCATCAATGTCAAAACCGTCATTCTTATTACATGATGCGAACAATAAAGTACAAGCCATGATCGCAAAAAACAAAAAAGATTTTTCTAATTTCATAGTGTTATAATATTTATAATTAAACTCAATCTATATAAACACGCACTGGTCTACTTCTTAACCACGCTGCACCCATTACAACAGCAATTGCCACAACAGCAATCTGTTTGATAAAATAGCCTATCAGGAAGATGATACCAAATACAATCAATCCTTTGATAAGATGTATAATAGCAGCTTTCTTACAACGGCTACGCCATAATAGTATAATCCGTTTAATCCAGCGGTATATTGTTCGCACAACCAGATATACGATTAAAATCGCAAGTCCAATGACAACAATAGGGAATATATATTCATACATAATCGTAGATATTACAAGTCAATACCTCTATCACTCATCAAAGATCTGAACATCTGGGCTTTCTCGACTGCAGTTTTGTCAATGGCTAATTGGAAACCAGCAGGGTAATGAGCAATATCAAAAATCATGATAGGTTTCATTTTAATATCCAACTGACGGCATACTTGTTCAGCCATTAATGTTTGTTGGAACTTTGTATAATAGGAATTGAGTTCTTCAACATCAGAGTCATATTCTACCGTATTAGAATCGTCTGCCATATTTATTGAATCTTGTTCATTTATCTTCAGTGCACTATAAATAATCATAAATAAGCCAAAGCCTATTTTATTCTGATAAGCTTCAGAAATATGAGTAGCTGTCCAGGCATTCAAACATTCGTCTGGAAGAAGGTCGGTAGTAAGTTTTGGAAAACTGTGGTAAACATCAAGAGATACTTGAAGTAATGGGTGGTCTGGAAAGTTCATAGGCAATCGTAATTTAAGTTTAAAGCATTCACTTAAATCCCGATCAAAAAAGAATGGTACGGAACTCACCTAAATCGGACTAGAGGTACTGGTATACCTATGGAGACGAAATAAGCAAGCCCGTACCATATATCACAATACAGTACGAGCGTTGCACAATCTCATCTTGATCTCCATTAAATTACCAGTTTTCTAGTCTCAAGATGCGTTGTGAACGCAAAGTTAATATGTCTTTTCGGATTACTCCGATTATTTTATTCTAATGCAAAGATAAAGAAAAATCTTCATAAAACTCACAATATAGTTTCTAGTACTAAGAATTATCTTATTTCATCTTTACAGAGCATATTTTTTCATATATTTGCATTTATACATTTGAAACGGTAAATATGAGTAACATGAACCGAATAAAAGAGGTGCTTGAAGAAAAAGGGATTAAACAAAAATGGCTTGCAGAAAAGCTTGGAAAAAGTTTCAGCATTGTAAATGCTTATGTATGCAATAGAAGACAACCTAGTTTAGAAGGACTGTTTGATATTGCCGAGATTCTTCAGGTGGATGTAAAAGATTTGATTAAAAGCAATATATGGAAATAAAAATAAAAGAAAACATGATTTTTGCACCACTAAAAAATAAAGAATTAATTCTCACTCCTGAAGAAAAGGTGCGTCAAGAATATATTTGCCGACTTGTAAATAACTATGGATACTCTCTTGATCAAATGGTTCAAGAAGAAACTTTTGCAGAGGAAAACAATCGAGGTACAGGAAAGGCAAGTGCTGATATTGTTGTGTGGGCAACTAAAGAAGCTGTTCACAACGAAGCTCCCATAATTGTAGTTGAATGTAAAGCTGAAAATATCAATATTAATGAAGGAGATTACTGGCAAGGATCTCATTATGCAAAATATGTAAAGGCTCCATTCTTTGTTACGACCAACCTTAAACACACCAAGATATTTCAAGTAAATATAGAAGGTTACCCTTCTGATTTAGGAGATGAAATTTTGGATATCCCAAAATGTGGGGATGTTGGTAATGATAAGAAAATAAAAGAGTTGTTAGCTCAGACTAAATCATTTACTCGTGATGAATTTAGTAAATTGTTGCTAAAGTGCCACAATATCATTAGGAATAATGATAAACTATCTCCTGAAGCTGCCTTTGATGAGATTAGCAAAATCTTATTTATGAAAATACACTATGAACGTAACCCTGATGAAGATAATATCTTTTCATTAACGCAATTCATAAAACAAGAAACGTATTATAATAAAAACATTAAGCCTGTAAATATTCAACGTAATGGAATAGAAGGTGATATTCCATATATGGATTACTGGTTTGAACTAACCAAATCAAAATTTAAGGATGATGATTTATTTGATTCAAATGATAAAATAAAAATCAAACATGCAAGTTTTGAGGCTATTGTAAAGGAGCTTGAAAAATATAATCTATCAACTACCTCTGATGATGTGAAGGGTATTGCCTTTGAAAGATTCTTAGGTAGAACTTTCCGTGGTGAGCTTGGTCAGTTCTTTACGCCTCGGACAGTTGTTGATTTTATGGTAGAGGTGCTTGATCCAGTAGAGGGAGAGGTTATGTGTGACCCTTGTTGTGGTAGCGGTGGTTTTTTGATAAGGACATTTGAATATATTCGTTCTAAAATAGAGGAGGATATTAGAAATGAAAAGAAGAAAATATATAAATCTATATTGGGTGACAATGCAACGAATGATGATGAAATAACATATGAAGATCGTGTTAAAATTAATCCTTACATTGAGGCTTTAGAGAAAGAATTGGACACTCACCAAAATAATACCAGACTTCATCATTTGGCAAATAATTGTATCTATGGTACAGATGCCAATCCTCGTATGGCACATACTGCCAAGATGAATATGATTATGCACGGTGATGGGCACTGCGGTGTGCATCATAGAGATGGATTGTTAAATATTAATGGCATTTTCGAAAATAGATTTGATGTGATATTGACTAATCCTCCATTTGGAGCGAGAGTCGAAAAATCATTAAAAATTACCGAAGCAGATCAAGAGAAAGATGCGACTAAGATTGCAAGATATGAAGCTAAATACGGTAAGAGTACTTATCAAAAAGCATTGTCTCAAATAAATAACAATGTAAATAAATCTGTTCTGAGCCTTTATGATTCAGGTAAACTGAGTGGATTAACAGAGGTACTTTTCATTGAGCGTTGTTTACGATTGCTTAAACCAGGTGGTCGTTTGGGTATTGTTCTGCCAGAAGGTGTTTTGAATAATACTAATTTGCAAGCTGTTAGAGAGATGTTTGAGAGTATGGCTAAGATTATACTTATTGCTTCTATTCCTCAAGATGTATTTATGGCCTCAGGTGCTACGGTTAAGCCAAGCTTAATGTTTTTCAAGAAATTCACCATTGCTGAACAAAAGCAGTATAAAAAGATCGTAAAAGAGGTTGAGGAGGAGGTTTATGCTATGTATGCTGATAGGTTAACCCCTTTAGAAGAGTTTATTGCTGACACAGAAAACAATAAAAAAGATATTAATGATAAAAAGCGAGAACTCAAATTACTGCATATCGCGATTAAAAATGAGATTCTTAAACGTAAGAATGTAGTTAAAGATCGCTTTGATTATCAGATACCTATTGCTCAGGTCGAAAAGGCTGGTATAACTACAACTGGGGCCGAGTGCGAGAATGAGCTGAAAGATCTTTTAAAAGAATATACGCCATATCGAATAAAGAACAATCTATGGGAATCTCTTTCGATAAAGTACGATTATAAGGTTGAGAATGATAAACTGTTTAGAAAGCTAAACAATAAAGATTGGGAAGAGATATGCTAAGTAGCCACAAATATATAACAACAGTGCCGTTTAGCGGACTCTTTAATTGGAGTGTGCAGTATTTGAATGAGACAAAGATTTCATTTAATGCGACATACCCAATGGTTCGTATTGGAGATTTTTTAATGCGAAATAAAACTCAAATATTAATTCAAGATGATGTTACTTATAAACGAGTAACTATCAGAGTTCGTAATGGTGGAGTTGTTAAGAGAGATGAAGTAGAGGGTAAAAATATTGGAACAAAGAGGCAGTATCTTGTTTCTGAAGGTCAATTTATTTTATCTAAGATTGACGCTCGTAATGGAGCAATGGGAATAATACCTGCCGAATTAGAAGGAGCTATTGTTACGCAAGAGTTTTTACCGTATGATTTTGATTTGAGAAAAATAAATCCTCAGTATTTAGTGCTTGTATCAACTACCCAAGAATTTATCGAGTTTTGTCAAACTTGTAGTAGCGGTACAACTAATCGTCAACGTATTGAAGAAGTAAAGTTTTTGGATATAAAAATACCATTACCAAGTTTAGAGGAGCAAAATGAGTTAGTGAATGCGTATAATACACTAATAACACTTGCAGCAGAGCAAGAAGCACTTGCTACACATCTCCAATCCGACATTCAAACATACATTTATGATAAATTGGGTTTGAGTAAATCTAAAGATACTAATAATAAAGGTTTAAAACTTGTATCATATAGAGATATACAAGAATGGGGAACAGATAAAATAGTTAACTCCTCAAACTTTTCATCTAAATTATTTAATGCTATTTCATTAGAACAATCTCCAAATTTGGTGATTGACGCATTTAGAGGGAAAAGTCCTAAATATGACACTAATTCATTGAAGTCGATCCTTAATCAAAAATGCGTAAGATGGAATAGTATAGAAGTGGTTTGGGCTAAATCCGTTAATGAAAAGTGGTTAAGTAACATTGATGATAAATTCCTCACCAAATATGGTGATATTTTAGTAAACTCAACAGGTGAAGGCACTATCGGTCGTTCTTCTATTGTGAAGGAGAAGTATGCTGGATTACTATATGATAGTCATGTATTGCTATTAAGGCTTGATAGTGATATGCTAAATCCTAATTATTATGTAGAAGTTTTCAATAGTGAATATGGGCAATGTCAGGTAAATTCAATAAAGTCTGCTCAAACGACTAAACAGACAGAATTAGGAATAAATAATCTATTAAAGATTAAAGTTCCATTACCATCTATTCAAATACAAAATGAGATAGTAGAACATATCAATAGTCTGAAAGAGCAAATAAAAACGCTCCGTACTCAAGCCACTGAAAACCGTAGCACCGCACTAAAAAACTTCAAACAAAAAATATTTTAATAGCTATGACAAAAAAAGAACTTATAGAAATAGTTAAAAATATAGAGATTACTAAATTGCCAATTTCAATAACAAAGCGCAAGTTCGTAAATGCGTTTGGATTTGAAAAAAGAACGTCTGGTAATAATACTGTAATGGATTCATTCCTTGACACTTATAATATAGAGACAACTCCTTCTTATCAAAATGGTAATATTGATGAGATAATGAAATTATCTTTTCGATATAAAATCAAGTCTAATGATTTTCAATTATATTCACTGAATGTACAAGGTTATAAGAATTTAGAAATAGATGTGAATTTTGAAAATACCGATAGGTATTGTTGCTTTATCGGTCTTAATGGTTCAGGTAAAAGTAATGTTATAGAAGCTATTAGTGCTATTTTTTACAGCCTTTATCATATTGCAACATTAACTGATGGATTAAGAAAATACCCGTGCGATTTTAAATATAGAATAAGCTATATCCTCAAAGGTGAGTATTATGAAATACATGATGGAAAATTAAAAAATGGTAGTAAAATTACTCTAGATATCCTGCCTAAAAACATCATTGTTTCATATAGCGGTGAAGATACTAGATTATGGAAGAAATACTATAAGCCAATTTATGAAAAATTTTGCAATAAGGTAACAGCAACACCAAGCTTTACACCTCCATTTTTGTTTAATATCAGTAAATATCAATGGGAACTGTCATTTTTAGTTTTATTATTTTCAGAGGACATAGATGTTGTACCCTTTGTTGATTCAATAATTAAAGGCTGTGAGTGTAAAATTTCTTTTGATTATAAATTAGTAAATCTAAAGAAATGGGAAGGAACACAAACAGAGGCATTAATAGAGAAACTTAAAGAAAGAAATTCTTATACTGTTAGTGAGTTTAGAGATTTAATAAGTGAGATCAGTTTTATAGAACAAGCCAGTACATTATTTTATTGTTTATACAAATGCAGTAGCGAAAGTGATAGCCAAGTCATAACAAAAATCAATATTTCTTTTGCAGAAAAAGGAAATATTGAAGGACTAAGCGAAGGAGAGAAGAAAATGATTATAGCAAACACTATGATCCATATTCTTGCATCAAAAGAAAGTCTCTGTATGTTTGACGAACCTGATTCACATATCCATATCTCAAGAAAATCAGATTTACTAAAGTTGATTTATACAAAAAACAGGTATAATATTGTTACTACACATTCTCCACTTTTTGTAAATATTATGCGTGCTGAAAATGTACGTCATATAGTTAATGGCAAGTTAGAAGACTCTAATAAATTAAAACAAATTACAGAACTATCGGGTGGTAATGTAAATCTTTTTGAAGGTGCATTCATTCTATCTGCTCCTATTACGCTTATCGTTGAAGGAACTTATGATATTAAATACTTAAGAAAAGCAATTAATGTATTTGCGAAAAAAGATAAAAAATATGAATCTCTGAGTCAATTAGCTTTCATACCTATGGGAAGTGCCGGAAACACCGACTCATTCTTCAATGATGTAATAATTAAACTCCTTCCAAATGCAAAAAAAATTATATATATATTTGACTATGACAAAGCTGGATTAGAGGGATGGAAGAAAATAGACGCTCTTAAAACTCAACATACTCAATTAGAGAATGTGTTTTATCTTGAAAATTATAGTATTCCTGTCTCTATAGAAAAGATAACAAAACCATATTTTGTTGAAGATCTGTTTGATAAAAATGTATACAATGACATCGTTAGTGAACTTCACTTAAAAAGCAGATTCAATGAATATAAAATAATTAAAAGTTCAACAAGTGATAAGATAAAAACAAAGATCGAACAAAAATATCACACCTTTGCCGACCAAGATTATAATGGCTTCGAGCCGCTTTTAGATAAACTTCTAGAGATAACTTCAGCGAAATGAACACGCAACAACTATCAAAATATCTAATCGCTTTTAAAAAGTGGTTTGAGACAAATAAATCGCAGGCTCTGTCGGAACAAACCGAAAGGGAGTTACTTGCAACCACTACGCAAAGCTATGCTAAAGAGCGTTTGCAGAGTATGACAGAAGATGATCTATTTGATTATCTTGCTCCTCTGTGGGCTATGGCTATGTGGGGTAATAAGCACTATCAGGTAGATAATATCATCGAAGCCAATGGTATGCCGCTATTGCGTGAGCAGTTCACAAATCTGATCTATGGCAACTCTACTATCGATAAACGATGGGATGAATTCCGCTCCAAGATAAAAGGTGTTGGACCTGCTATTATGAGTGAACTACTTTGTAAAACATACCCTACGGAATATCTTATCTGGAATCGTAAAACTTATAACGGATTTACAGCCTTAGAGATTCCGAATATTCCTCGTTATGAAGCTCGTCTAAATGGCAAAACGTATGAAGCGTTGTCTAAGTATGGTCGTGAGATAGTTGAGTTTGCAGATAAAGAAGGTATTATTGAGGTTAGTAATATGCTAACGCTTAATACATTTATTTGGCAAGAGCTACAAACTACCACAGAAATGTGTGCGCCTTCAAGTAAGGAAGAAAAACTGCCAGCTAAAAGCGGCAAAGAAGATCTATTTATACACAACGACATTCGAGATAAACTCGCAGAAATAGGTCGTTGCCTTGGTTTCAGAGCGGAGGTTGAAAAGAAAGTTGCAGATGGAGCCGTTGTTGATATCATTTGGGAGGTAACTATAGGGAATATGGGACGTGTGATTTATGTATTTGAAGTACAAACATCCGGCTCTATTGATAGCTTAATTCTCAATTTGATGAAAGCTAAGAACAACAAGGCAGTACAAGGTATTGTCGCCGTTACTGACGAAAAACAGATCGAGAAAATCAAGAAAGAAATAGCAGCCTTACCAATAAATGGAGAAGTCAAATTTTGGAACTATGAAGAAGTACTCAAAGTGCACGAATCTCTACAATACATAAATGAATCCATTAATCAATTAGAACTAGTGCCTCTGGGATTATAATCCATTGTCTACACTCTTCATATTGTACGATTTCAATAAAATGTTTATTTAATTAAATTAATCTAAATGTCAAATGCATTATCCGAATTACAGTATTGAATTATCATGGTTTATTAATTTAAATTTAAAAGGATACGAAACTCAAACTAACAATGAAGAAAATTATTTTATTGAAGAATTACCAATAAAACGGTATATATCCATCAAAGAAAGCAATTGTTTATATTACTGGAATTATCTTTTTAATCTATTAAATATAAGAGACATTGAATATATATATTCAATATATAATGATAAAATAAATGGATTTAATACGATCTTCAATGAATATGTCAATTCAAAATATAATGAAGAATTATCACATCTCCAAAGTATTAATAATATTGGGAAAAATATAGATTCTGAGCCTATATCTTTATTCTATGACATTCTAGGTTATTTATCGTTTTGCACAATGCACAGAATACTAAGCTTTATCAACAAGTTTCACAAAAATATATTATCTGATGACTTTATTGAGATAAACGAAAACATCCGTTCTTTTAAGGATATATTTCCTAGCAATATTAATTCTATTGATGATATACATATTCATATAATAAATTATACTTCAAAAATAAATATATTACTAGAAAAAACTAATAATAAAGATCACTTAGATACCAATAGCTGTAAAACATTTTTCGATGAAATCTTTGATATGATAAAGGGGTTAAACGGAAAATATATCAAAGATTATCGAAAATCAAAGGGACGATGTTTTGCTGTTTTTGTTGATAAAGAAACAAGTGATAAGTATATCTCGTTTAGTGGTTATTTAGATTCTGAAGATACAGCCATTAATATGTCACTAGGGTTAGATCCAAACCCTGAGTTTATAACCAAGCTGAAAAAGTTAGCCTCTGAAAGTGGTTCTATGTTAATACAGACATCTAAAAATGTAAAGAGATACGGATTAGTTAAATATAAAGAAAATCCTTATGTTAAATTTAAAAAACTAGAAACTCTTGGAACTATTCTTAGTAGAAATACGTCTAATATAGATGAAATAAAAGGGAAACACGCTTGCTGTGAAAGAAAGATATTTGCGTATTTTAATGATAAAACACCTGATGGAAGATTACATATTAAATTTCAACCATGCAGTGAATGTTATTTAGGTATTGGCTTCCAACTTCAAGAAGGGTCCAATATTAATTGGAAATATGGTTTATAGTTCTAAATTTCAATCTACGATAATAAAATTATAAACTATATTTAATTTATTGCATTTTTTTACAAAGCGATAAATTAAATAACTAAAGCTTCACTTTAGTCACTATGAAAGGTCAAACAACTAAAAATAAACACAATACACTTCCTGTATCGGCATAAAAAAATCACATATTACCTGACAATAGAAGAACGTCATGAACACTAATTCAATGCCATTATAGCTAATTGATATGGTGAAGTAGTTATATATGAAGATTTTATTATTATAAAACTTTACTCTATGATTTATTGTTTTCATCTAAAATATAAATCTATAGTAATGAAACGATTCTTTTTATTTATAGCATTAATAGTTTTCTCTTTAGTTAGTTGTAGCAACGATTCAGATAACGACACTGATTCGGGACATGGTGGAAAGAATTTTTTAGTTAGTTCCTATCTCAGAGGTAACTTCTACAATAATGGTAATATATCATCTACGAGCTTAAATGCATGTACAGATATAATCTGTATAGGTGCTACACCAAATGCCGATGGCAGTCTGAGTTTCGAAACATTTGAGTTGCATAATGGAGAAGGTGTTACTACTTATCCTGAATTGGTAGCCTCCGTTAAATCAAAACTCGCTGATAATATATCTATAAGATTAGGTATATCTGGTGGAGCCAATTGGAAAAAGATGGTTAGCAGTGAAACAGCTATAAATAATTTTGCCAGGAATGTTAATAATATAATAGAAACTTTAGATCTAGATGGCGTTGATTTAGATTTTGAATGGGCAAATACCCAAGAAGAATATGATAACTACAGCAATGCTATTATACTACTAGCAAAAACATTAGATGATGATGATATATTTTCGGTTACTCTAGATCCCATATCTTATAAAATAAGCAATAAGGCTATAGATGCTGTAACTTATATATCATTGCAATGTTATGGACCCTCTCCTATCCGATTTAGTTATGATAATTATATATCAAGCATACAAAAACTAATAAGTTATGGGGTGCCAAATAGAAAAATAGTTCCTGGTCTTCCATTTTATGGTGTTACAGCCGATGACTCAAAAGCAACAGTAACTTACTTTACATTAGTAAATAATGGCCTTATAAATTCGTCTAGCATAAATGAAGTAACTTATAATACAGAAAGTTATGTTTTCAATGGACAGGATTTAATAAAGAAAAAGGTTAATTATGCCATATCACAAAGTTTTTATGGAGTAATGAGTTGGAGTTTAGGGACCGATGTAGACTATACCAACGAATGGTCTTTACTACGGTCTATTAATTCTTGTCTAACTAAATAAATACTGTTTTGCAGATATATTATTAATCTAAAAAAGCTCTAATTTAGTTATGATTGTTTATCACTAAATTAGAGCTTTTTAGATTAGTATTCTGTAGTTTAAAAGAATCAACAGTCTGCTATATTTACTTTCTCGAACTTATAGCCTAAACGTTTTAATTCAATTGCGGCTCCGATCTTATACATTACCTTAACTGCTCTTGCAAATACATGGAAAGCCATAGGACTTTGAGGCTCTATCTGTTCATGACGTATAAGAGCTATTACAGTTTGTGCACTTCGTCGAATCATACTTTCAAGTTCATGAGCTTCTTCAGTTTCTAAAGAAATTCCTAATATATCTCTTACAATATGTTCATCCATATCATCAAAACCTTGTTCACCATAAAAATCTTTATAACCCATTTTAGAAAAAGATTCCCAATCAGTATCCCATCCAAATGCAATGGCCATACCTAAATATGCCGCCCACGCCACAGATACAGTAGGATACTCACTTACTTGTTGCACGGCATCTGCTACGTACTCTGGTGCTAATGTATCCCAGTATCCATCAATATCATCTGTAGCAAGAAGTTTTCCATCCAACATCTTATATGATGTACATAAACGTAAAACTTCTTGTTGTAACTTTTCTTCGAAATTATCCAAATATTCCTTATCAATCATAAATAAATTCTTTTATAAAAAACTATATATTACAAAGATATAATATTCTATTTAATATTGTGGGATAATACAGGTAACCATTTAAATGTGATATTAAAGGATTAAGACCGATTTTCTTTAAAAATACAATGTAATTATAAAAAACAGCTTTCATATTATTGTGAATAAGCGCGAAAAACACCATTTTAATACTTCAATACATTTACAGTATATAATTTTGGTATTAATCACACATATAAAAATTGGATACAAACAATCGTTCATTTAATGTTAGTATAGGTTATATTTTTTATATGCGGCACAATCTTTTTTATAATAGTATTAACAATTGTGTATTTTTATTATATGAACATCGTTTTTAAAGAAAGTAGTGTATATTTGGAATAAAATTATTTATAATACAACCACACACACTTAATATTATATGATTATAAGAAGACTTACATGTAGCGATAAAGATGCATTTACTTATATGAATAAGACAACTACTGATTCTCTTTCGGACAAATCTTTTTTAATTCCTTTCTCTACTGAAGAAATTGAGAATACCTTTGCTAATGATACAAAAGATATTGTATATGGCATTTTCGATGAAGAAAAATTGGTTGCAATGTCGGGGATATATTTCGATTTAAAAGATTTCGAAGATGTGAAGGATGAACTTAATATAGATATTGATAAAACAGCTGAGATTGGTGGAAGTATGACTCTTACAGAATTCCGTGGGAATGGGTACATGTTAATATTGAACACCCAACTTAAAGTTATTGCAGAAGAACTCAATATAAAATTCATATTAGCTACTGCACATCCACAAAATATTGCAAGTAATCGATCTCTTTCAAAATTAGGTATGCAACTTATAAAAGAATTCGATCGTCATGGATACCGAAGGAATCTATATATTCTTACTCTATAATTTATTCTTTGCATACTTAGGCTTAATATATTTCACTCTTTCAGCTTTGCAATCTATTATAAACCGGAAAGAATAAGATAATTCATCGTTCCTAAATTCAAATAATGAACATCGTTACCGACATTTATTATGATTATATAGAACTTTGATATTACTTTTCAAGAAAATACCACTATTGTAATTATAGAAATTAATATAAGATAGACAATCTCATTTCTAAATTTATTTAATAGCATGTGCGCTTACAAATTAATACTCTCTTTTTACTTTCAGCCTTCCTATAAGTATATCTAACTTCCATCCCATCCAACTAAGTCTATTTTTTATAAAAAAAATATAGCATCTACTTTTACAACATTTCTTATACTTACTGTATAAAAAATTAATCACTAATAATCTGTATATCGTATTTTTATTATCTTTTTATACATCATCCTAGAGGCTATTTCAACTAAAAATCTATATTAATTTACATAATATATGTAAATATTTGTATATTATTATATATAAATATATACCTACATTTATTTATTATACACCTCGATATAACACAAATAAATTGTTTATAAGTGTACCATTATTAAAATATATCTTTATATTTGTCTCATTAACCTAAATAATTTTGCTATCAACTATATATATATTAAAGAAAACGCAAATTATTTAGATATTTAATAAACCTTAATAAAGTAACTATGATTAAAAAATTTAGATCAGTTAGCTTATTGCTATTGCTGTTCGGTTTCTCTAGTGGAGTTGCTCACAGCGTTACATTACCAAATGAATCTTATTTGGAATCAACACAACAAAGTAAAAATTGTACAGGTGTAGTTAAAGATTCCTCAGGCGAAACAATCGTAGGAGCATCTGTTATTGTAAAAGGTACGACTAATGGAGTTATAACAGATCTCGATGGAAAATTTAATCTGCAGAATGTTCCACTAAACTCTATTGTTGAGGTTTCATACGTTGGTTATGGAACTCAAAGTGTAAAATTTACAGGTGCACCGCTTACAATTGTTCTTAAGGAAGATGCTAAAGTTCTTAAGGAAGTTGTAGTGACTGCCATGGGTATTAAACGTCAGTCGGAAACTTTAACTTACTCGGCTCAAACTATTGGAGGTAAAGATGTAAATGAAGTAAAGAGTATCAATATGATAAACTCTCTTCAAGGTAAAAGTGCGGGACTCTCTATTACTCCTAACTCAACAGGAGCAGGTGGTTCATCTAAAATTTTATTCAGAGGTAATAAATCTATAAGTGGAAGCAACCGACCTCTTATAGTTATAGATGGGGTTCCTACAATGATGGACATAACTTCATCTCAGGTTAACAGCAATTATGGTGGTCAGCGTGATGGTGGTGATGCGATGTCAACTATTAATCCAGATGATATTTCTTCTATTACACTTTTAAAGGGAGCATCGGCAGCTGCTTTATATGGTGCAGTTGCTGCTAATGGTGCAATAATGATTACTACTAAATCGGCAGCATCAGGAAAGGTAGCAGTTAATGTATCTAGCAATACTACGATGGAGAATGCCATGATATTGCCAGAGTTTCAAAATTCTTATGGAGTAAGCGATAATGGAACTCTAAGTTGGGGAGATAAACTATCCAGCAAAGCTCCTAATTATGCTAAAAAGTTCTTCCGTACTGGATTTACTACTAATAATTCTATTGCTTTAAGTGGTGGAAATGAAAATATCCAGTCTTATTTTTCATATGCTAATACATATTCTACAGGTATTACTCCTCAGAACGATTACCGTAGTCATAATCTTAATTCTAAAGTAGGTTTCAAAGTTCTGGATAATGTACATATTGATTTTAGTGCTAAGTTTACAAATCAGCATATTGAAAATCAGGCTGCTTCTGGCTATTTATGGAATCCTCTTACCGGTGTATATCTATTCCCTCGTGGAGAAGATTGGAATATGTATAAAAATCAATATGAAGTTTATGATGCTTCCAGAGGATGTAATGTACAGAATTGGACCAATACGGGTCAGCAGCAATTTGGTAATCCTTATTGGATGCTTAATCGTCAAAAACCTGTAACCGACCGTAATAGATATGAATTTGGTGGTAGTGTAAAATGGGATATTACACAAGATCTTAATGTTCAAGGTCGTATGAGATACGAACGAGGAGAAGAACATTTTGTACATAATGCATATGCTTCAAGTGTTGGAAACCTTTATCCTATGGGCCGAATGAAAGATAACAGATACTTTAGTGATCAGTTATATGGAGATGTTCTGGTAAACTATAATCATACGTTCAACGATTTTACTCTTTCTGCATCGGCAGGTTCTTCATTTACAAAAAGTAAGACTTCGCACGTTGATTTATGGGGAGAAGGCTCTAAATTTTCTGTTCCAGGATCAGGCAACATATATTATCCCAATATTTTTACTCCTAATAATTATTACGGAAATATGTCAACTATTGGCAAAGATGATAACTGGAATACAGAAAAAAGACTTAATTCTATATTTGGTACTGCACAAATAGGTTATCTTGAAGGAGCATTCATTGATTTATCTGCTCGTAATGATTGGTCATCAACTCTGGCATTTACAGAAGGAACATCTTTCTTTTATCCATCTATTGGTGGAAGTATATTGCTTAATAAATTCATTGACATGGGTAGTAATGTAGATTTGTTCAAAATCCGTTCCAGTTATTCAAAAGTAGGTAACGATGTACCTATATATATGAGTAATTTATTGTATTCATTGGGATCGCAGGGAACCATCACTCCCCCTGACAAAGCTCCTTTTAGAACACTAAAACCAGAAAAGACTACTTCTTTTGAGGTGGGATTTGATGGAACATTCTTTCAGCATCGTTTAAATGTAAATATTACTTATTATAAGACAAATACCAAGAATCAGTTCTTCTCGGTTGCAGCTCCATACGAATCGGGGTTAAGAAATAGATATGTTAATGCCGGAAACATACAGAATCAAGGCATAGAATTTTCTGCAGGTTGGTTTGAAGAATTTAACAACAACTTTAGTTGGAGTACTAATGCCAACTTCTCATATAATGATAATAAAGTTATAACATTGGTAGATGATCTTCCTAATGGATTGGTTCTATCAGATTTTGGCGGTGCTAAGATTATTCTTAAAGAAGGTGGTCAATATGGAGATTTATATGTACGACATATTATGAGAGACGATCAAGGTAAACCTATTAAAAATGAACGTGGCGAACCGGTATTAAGTGGTGATTCTATGGAAGATCTTAAATATGCGGGCAATATGAATGCCAAGTTTAATATGGGATGGACAAATACTTTCAGATATAAGGATTTTACTCTTTCATTTCTTATAGACGCCAAATTTGGTGGAAAAGTAATAGCAATGACCGAGGCAGCATTAGATGGATGGGGAGTTTCTAAACGTTCTGGAGATGCTCGGGATGCAGGAGGTGTAACAGTGGATGGCGTTAAGTTTGATGCAGATAAATATTATAAGACAGTAGGAAATAATAATTTCAATAGTCCTTATGCTGTAGAAAATTATATTTATGATGCTACTAACGTTCGTCTTCGTGAAATGACATTTGGATATACTTTCCGTAATCTATTAGGAACTGGCAAAAATCTGACAGCTTCTTTAATAGGACGTAATCTATTCTTCTTCCATAAAGATGCCCCTATGGATCCTGATGTTTCTGCAGGAACTGGTAATGGAGTACAGGGAATAGATATGTTTGCTCTTCCTACTTCACGTAGCTTTGGTCTTAATTTAAAACTTAACTTCTAAATTTTATTATTATGAAATTAACTAATATAGCTAAATATATATTACTATTTACACTTCCAGTTACAGGTGCAAATATTATGACTTCATGTACAGATGGTTTTGAAAAGATGAATACTAGCGGAGTACAGGTAAATCCTGCCGACCTTCCTTTTGCAGCTCAATGTACGGAACCAATGTACTATTGTTATCCTCCACAGCAAAATATGTTTCAATTCTGGACTAATCTTACTATTGATCTATATGGCGGATACTTTATGACTCCTAACGGTAATTTTACAAATGGCGATATGGCAGATAATCGTGGTCACAGCGGAGGTATGTATGAAAACTATTATCTTCATATTTTTAATAATACGCGTCGTATCATTAAGGATTGTGAACTAAAAGGAGATAAGGGACTGGCAGGTATTATGCGTATAGTACAAGCTTATGGTACACTTATGACAACCGATGCTTACGGTCCATTGGCTTATAGTTCGATATTATCGGGCAAAAATGAGTCTTATTTCGATTTCGACAGTCAGAGTTCACTATTCAAATCTATGTTTGATGATATTGAAACAGCAAAAAAAGATATTAATGCTATGACAGATAACGAGTTGGCAAAACTTAAATCTTTTGATTGTTGGTGTAACGGCGACAATTCTTTGTGGATTAAAATAGCAAATACTCTTGAATTGCGTCTTGCATTAAGATTATCTAAACGTGAAGCTGAGGCGAAAACTGCAGGTATGGATATAAAAGCTATTGCTACGGCAGCTGCTGCCAATACTCTTGCAACTGTCAACAAGGATATAATGATTGACAAGAATCTTGAAAATGAAATGTGGTTAATGTTTGCATGGGGAGATTGTGGCTTTAATGCTAATTTAGTTACAATTATGAGCGGTTTTAAAGATCCACGCCAACCGCTTTACATGACTAAAAATGTAGGAGATATAAAGAATGTGAAGACTGGTCAAGTTACTGTTCCTGCAGGTAAAGAATATGTAGGAATAAGATTTGCCTGTGGTTTACCTGCTAAGCCTAATAACTGGGGAAATTTCTCTGGATGGATTCAAGGTAATAACGGTTCATCATATTCAATGCCTCTACCTATAATGAAAGCTGCAGAAGCTTATTTCTTGTTGGCCGAAGCTAAATTAAGATGGGATATTGGAAATCAAAGTGTAAAGAAACTATATGAAGATGGAATTAGAGTATCAATGAACAATGAATTGTCATATAGAGGAAAATATGCGGGAGTTAAAGAATACCCCGATGGTGCAATTGATGCATATATTAATGGAACTACTACTCAAATAGATTTTATAGATCCTGCAGATCCTGCATATAATGCAAAAGCAGTTAATCACTTATCTGTAAAATGGGACGAAAATGCGAATAATGAAGAAAAACTGGAACGCATTATTACTCAAAAATGGTTAGCTCTGTTCCCTCTATCAACAGAAGGATGGGCCGAACAAAGAAGAACCGGTTATCCTCACTTCTTCCCGGCATTGGTAAATGAAAGTAATGGTGGCGTAAATACAGAAGAAGGAGTAAGAAGGGTTATTTATAGCGGTCAAGCTTATGATGCAAATGCTAAGGGTTTGGAGACTGGTTTAAAACTGTTGAATGAGGAAAACAGCAGCAAGACCGGTATAAGCGGCGATAAAGGCGGAACACGCATATGGTGGGATAATGGTTCCAAAGCCAACTTCTGATATTTTAAATGTAATATTTATAATCTAATTAAGGGTATGTAAGAATGCCTTTTATCAAAATCACCTTCGTCCCAATTATATGTGACGAAGGTGATTTTTCTAATAAAAACATAAACAGATTGAATAGAGTTTGTATAACACAATATATAAATTACAATATGAATTGACAATCTGTAAACAACCGTTTTCTTGAAAATAAAAAAAGTACCATTTTATACCCCGAAATATAGGTAAAAATGGTACTCTTTATTTACGTAGTGGTAATATGTAACTTCTACTAACTCTATTTTTACTTATTAAGCAGACTCTTATACTTAAAAATAGATTAGCGTTTATTTATCAAGCTTCTAAAAATTAAAGCAGAAATCTTTATTCCTTTGAAGAATCCTCTTTAGTATTAACAGGCGCTACATCATAATTAATCTTTTTAAACCCAGATGAAATTTTCTCCAGATTTGTCTTGTCGGTATCATATTCTATAGTAACCGTCTTGTTTTTAAGGTCAGTATTGATCTTTTTTACCCCCTTTTCAAAACGTATATTACTTTTTATTCTGTTTTCGCAGTTTTGACAATGCATTTCGGGTGAAGTTGTTAATACTACTGTCTTTATATCTTTACCCAAAAGCATTACTGTTGTACATAGTGCAATTATTATTGAAAAGAATCTTGTTTTCATAATTCGTATAAATTAAAAATCATTTTTATATTAATTCTTACTCCAATTATATCTTAACCCAACATATAACATGGCTCCGTCTACAGGACCATAAACCATTGTCGAATCGAATGTATCTCCCCATGGATTCATTGCGCCTATAATTGGATTATTCTGTTTGAATCCTGTTAGGTTTTCTCCTCCAACATATACAGACCAGCTACGGAACCATCTGGTTACCTGCACATTGAGTTGCTGAAATGCCTTATATCTAGTTTCCCATGACAATGAAGAATCTGATAACTTATATGGACTTGGCATGCGGCCTCCTCCATTAAGCTGTAATGTTGCATCAAACTGCCATATCCCAAGAGGTGTTTGATAAGATGCAGTTAAAAGTCCCTTATAACGACTTGTAAGAGGACGTTCCTGAAGAACATTGTTATATGTACTCTTTACATCTGTCCATCTATAAGCTCCGGTAAGAGAGAATCCTTTGAAGAAGGGATAAGTAGCCTCTAACTGAAACACATGTGAGTATGACTTACCTTCAAGATTACCAAACTTCACAGAATGCGGATCACTATCCATATCGGCAACTATCTGATTTATAAAATCAGTATAGTAGTATTCTGCATTTATGTTCAGAGTCTTCCCAAATACTGGCAGGTAAAGTGAGGAACTTATACCATAGTTCCATGCCTCTTCCTGCTTCAGATCAGAATTAATTATTATATTTCTGCTACTTCCTAGCAGATAGTTATTTTCGGCAAGAATATGCGGAGAACGATAACCTTTACCTGCAGATAATCTGAAATGTATAATTTCAGAAGGCGCATATTTAATATGTGCACGTGGAGTTATGAAAGTACCATACTGTGAACTATTATCAATTCTCAATCCTGCCATTACCATCCATTTTTTATGATTATAAGTATACTGGGCGTACGCTCCTTCTACTCTTTCGCTTTCATCCTTTTTAATTCTAGGAGCATCTTTTATATTATCAAGTCGATATTTCTGATCAAATCGATCATAATCTAAACTTAATCCGGTAGACAAGCTATTGTGCTCATTAAAATTTGTTTCAAACATAAGTGATGCGTAAGCATTTTTCTGCATAACATCATACATTTTATAACCATAAAAAGCATTCTGATCGTGAAAAGAGCCCGACAAGATAAGAGCTAGATTAGTACCTTTATCCTTATTGAATATATAAGCATTCTTTGTAAACATTTCGTAACGATCTGTATTTATACCTATCTTGTACAAAGGCATATCGCTTATTGAGTTCATCTCCATCTGTCCGTTAGTTCTTTTCTCGCGAATAGCCTTCAAGGATGCCTGAAACACATAGTTGTCGCCCACCCATGCCCATCTGTTCTGAATGTTATACTGTTTTATGTCTGGCATGTCCATAAATCCATCACCATTGTTGTCATGACTCTTCAGAGTATTTTCATAATGTCCCAGTATGCCGGTGCTCAACCTCTTGTTGAGATGAATATTTGCATCAACGTTTGCCTCAACTCTACCTTTAGAGGCGGCAAATAGATTCACATTTATCTCTTCGGGCATCTGAGGCTTTTTGAATTCCACATTTATCTGTCCGGTAATAGACTCATATCCATTCTTTACAGATGCTGCTCCTTTTGATACCTGAATACTTTGCATCCACGGACCAGGTATATATCCAAGAGAGAAAGGCGATGCTGCTCCTCGATAGTTAGGAATATTCTCTGTAAGCATCTGAACGTAATGCCCAGACAGCCCAAGTAACTTTATCTGTTTGGCTCCTGTAGCTGCATCCGAATAACTTACATCAACAGATGGATTGGTAGTAAAACTCTCGCCAAGATTGCAGCAGGCAGCTCTTGTAAGTTCCTTATCTGTAATCATATCTACGTTAAGAACACTCGAACGTGGCTTAACTACTCCCAACTTTCGTTCTACCACTTCTACTTCATCCATAATCATTCCACTTTTCAGAATAACATCAACGTATTCATTTCTGTTATTTACTGTAATAGTATCGTTGTCATAACCAATGAAGCTTATAACAAGCTTTTCGTTATTGTCATGCTTATCTATAATAAACTTACCATTTTCGTCGGTTGTCGTTCCATGGACTGTATTAGCCCAGAATACATTTGCTGCGACAACAGGTTCGCCCTTGTCATCATTTACTGTCCCCCTTATCTGTCCATATAACGGAGTATGGAGAGAACTTATAAAAAGTCCTCCTATTAAAAAATATTTCATTAAAATATAAGATTAGTTTACTACTATAATAATATATTCTCACATATTAATATAGAAGCAACTAAATAATAAAGGTACAGATAAAGCTGAGGTATCCTCGCGGAGGTTTAACATTGAATTCCTTGAAATTCATAACATTCTCATAAAGAGAATCATAATCATAAATATTTAATCTGAAACAATAAGACAGAAGATTGATTACCGGAATAGAGATGTTATTGAAATTAAAAGAAGAAGCAATAACCGGCACACTTATCTTATGCACAGTAACGCGAGTACAGGTATGATGCAAAGTATCGCATCCACATTCATTATTAACCTCACAACTTCTTACATCAGATAAAAGAGAATGCATTCTATCATTCCCAACACACTTAGAACAACTATAATGTGTTATAGGAACACCTACTCCCATTAATACTATAAGTAATGAGAGGAACAGTGAAACAATGATATTTCTCTTATTTTTCATTTATGAATGTCTAAAAAACAATTAATTTGCAAACTTAATCCAATAATCTTGTATATTGATATAACATAATATTCTTTTGTCATACTTTCAATATAATTAATTTTCAGTGACACTATCCAATAAATTATGTAAACTACAACTCATTATAATTAAACTACAAAAAATAAAAATTTTATCAGCATGAAACAAAAGTTTTATCAGCATGAAACTAAAGTTTTGTAAGCATGAAACTAAAGTTTTATCAGCATGAAACTAATTCTGGCTGTAGTGATATACTGATTTATTCCATAATTAGAATTATTCATAGTAACTTTGCAAAAACATTAATATTCAATCATTTATGATAAATCTATATAATATTCTTACACATAGAATAGGAAAAAAAGAAATTGGCGATATATGTATGCTATTACATGGAAATGATAATGATTACAATAAAGATACTTTCTATAAGTTTATTTTTGACTCGAACAAGAGAGTAGCCGAAAATGCCACATGGATACTTACTCATTTGAAAGACTCGGATATAACATTTATGTATTTTAAATATGATGAGCTTGTAGAGGAATCAATGAAGACCACTAGTGAAACCAAAAGACGACTTTTACTTAATATTATATTACGCATTCCATTATACAAAGAAAAGATAAGAACAGATTTCCTTGATTTTTGTATGAATAATATAATGAATATTTCCGCACCGGTAGCAACACGTGCCTTATATATAAAATTATCATACAACCAATGCAAGTTTTACATGGAGCTTCTCTTTGAACTTAAGAATATCTTAGAGATAATGGTACCGGAATTTCTGTCGCCGGCATTGAAATGCACACGTAAAAGCATTATAAAGGAAATATCAAGAGATTTAAATAGATAAACATATTGAAGCCAACGAAAAATATGATTATAGAATTTCCAGAAGCAATAATCTAACAAATCTATATTTTAATTGTTATAGCAATTATAAAATTAAAAATAACAATTATGAAAACAAGATTCTTAAAATCAGCTTTAGTACTTTTATTTATGATGATAGGTGTTAATTTTGTATCAGCTCAGATTGGTCCCGTAGTAAGTGTATCTGAAAATAAATCTTCACTTCCTCCAGAAATAATTACTTTCATTAGCTCTTACTTTCCTGCAGCTACAGTGAAAGAGGTAGAGTTAAAAACTATAGAAGGAGCATACGAAATTGAACTTAATAACAACTATGACCTTAAATTCGTAAAGAAAACCAGCCAGTGGCTTCAGATAGATGCCCCCGACAATTCAATAATTCCACAAATATTAGTTAAAGATTTACTTCCAGGAGAAATATACAATGTTCTTGTAAGAAACAATGTAGTATATGTAATTAATGAAATGACATATAATCCTGCAAAAGGATATAAGATAGAAACTACCGGAGATAAGGAGTTCTATTTTGATCTTAATGGCAATAAGATAAGACGTTTTTGATTGATAATCTTCATTAAAAAATGCTGTCGCAAGTACTAATAGCTACTGCGGCAGCTTTTATTTTTATGTGAGAAGATTGTTAATATAGAAAACAAAAAATTACGATGCATGGATTATAACTTTTACTTTCTAATACAATACTAAATAAAGAAAACAGTACATAGAATTATGTTATTAAAATTGGACTATATACATAAAAAAGACCCTTTTCTCTCTTTAAACATTTAATATCTAAAGAGAAAAAAGGGTCTAAAAGTATTTTTCTTTTTAATTGTAATTTAATAGAATGTATATACCAAACAATTAGGTATATTATCTATCCACAATTAATGTTGCATCCTTTATGTTATTATACCATCCTGCACTTATTATATCAAAGTATGCACTATCAATTGGTTTCTTTTCAAGACACCATCTGTATGGTATAGTTTGACATGTTTTATCAGCAATATCAAGTACATAAGGGTAATCAGCAGTATTATAGGTATCTTTGGTTATAGGATTGCCTAAATTATCCGTATTTTCATTTCTTAAATATGGTATGAATTCATTCCCACCAAAATAGTTCTCTGCAATTTTAACATTTAGCGTATCTACAGTTTTGCTGTTAACATTGAAGTATCCTTTAATATTCTTAAAGAATGGAATATAGGTAGTACCATTTCTAAAGCCAAATTCGTTAGTAAAGTCACATCCATAAGCAAATAACTTAGCTTGTACGAAATTCTTCTTATCATCAGTTCTATCGTAGAAATTGTAATATAAATACCTTACAACTACATCATTAAAATCAAAGTCACCATGTGCTGGATAGTTATCCTCGAAAGTAAGAGTTCCAGATGTACAAGTAACATTAGGAATTTGCTCCTGAACAACTTTACAGCATGGCTTGAAATCTGCATGCGATTCTACTAATACAAGCATGTCATTATAGTCAAAATCACATGCAGGATGATCATATGCTCTATTCTCTGCGCCCAATACATTTACATTATAGAAAGGATCTTCCGTTGATACGAAGTTCTGAATAATAACATGGGTTATAGGAGCATTTATAACAGTTTCAGGACTAAATGGAGGTAATTTAGAAAATACAGTTGTAGGACCTCTGTATGCATTTAAGCATGGAGTAGAAAAGCGCTTCAAAGGAGTATAATCCCCACTGTTTGATTTATATATAAATCCTACAGCTAATTGTTGTCCATTCTCCTTTACCGGCAATTTTACAGTAACTTGTCCAACATCTCCTGGTTTCTCTATTGTTGCCGATTTATCAAGATCTCCATTAGAAAGGTAATGTAGATTATTTTTGTATGCATCACCACTCCATAATAGATACTTACCTACATTTTGACCATCTGCCACAGTACGTTCTGCATTAGCATCACTTAAAATATAAGCACGATCTGCTGGAGAATCAAGCTTTACCAACTTTCCATTATATAATCCATAAAAAACTACATTATTTATAAGATTTGCATCCATAGTTGCATTTACCGGATAAGTATAAGCCCAGATTTTACCAAAAACAGGCCATTGTCTCTTTTCGGTAGAAGTCTCTGTATTTGATTTTATGGCTATACCTCCATCACCTAAATATGTAAGTTTAACTTCAACGCTATCATAAAGAGTAGCTTCATCACTCCCCTTATATGTCTTTTTAAGATCTAGATTTGTATATAAATCTCCTCCTTGAACATTATGCATTGATTCCGAAAAAAATGTAGATATCTGTCCATCAAGATCGTCTGGATAACCATTAAGACGACTTGCTGAACTCATAGCTCGATAAGTTGGTTTAAGTGACAGGTCTAAGTCTGCCACATTCTTCTCGATAAGATTACCTTCACCCACTATATAAAGCTTATCTACATCCTTGGGTATATTAAGCTCTGTTGATATAGGAGTTTTAGCTATTAAGAAGGGTGCTTTTACAATGCTACCACCCTCGCCATATGGATATTCATAATAAATTGAGTAACAAGCTCCAGTTGTAGTAGATTTAATATTTACTTTTATTTCCTTAAAAGTACTAAATCCTTGCGCATACTCTTTATTTACCTCATTGTTGGTATTAGGAGTAACATTGACGTCATCAGTACTGCTACAAGCACTGATAAGACCTCCAAACAGTGAAATGTAAGCTAACTCTTTTAATTTCATAATAGTTCAAATTATTAATATTAATAACTGAGTTTTAGAACAATTAAAAAGAAAGAATGTTGCCTAAAAATTTAAATTATTTATTACATTCCAATTATACATTTATTGACTATCATAAATATATATTAAAATCAACTCATTTACTGAAAGCACTATACAGAAGAAAAGAATATGTTTATTTGTTAAATAAACATTTAATAGCAGAATGTATTAAGATAATATTATTATACAAAAAATGGTGTACAAACTTATTTCCGTCACATACAATAAAATTTTCTTTAAATAAATTGAATGTATGAAAGCCCCTATTATATATCTTATCAAAAGGAGCTAATCTAACTATATCTTTAAAATCTATTGTTTTTAAATTATCTAAATTTTTAATCTTTTGAATTATGATAGCATAACCATAATTAATTTCACACTCCTGTGCAACACGATATAATTCGTTATTATATTTAAATGTCAAGCCGCCGTTACGTGCGATTTTTTTGGTAAAATTATATGTTGTTAAATAATTATATTTTTCTTTCATTTCATCGTATTCATATATTTGTAATTCATTCTCATTTTGTTTAGGTACTGCAGTTGTAAACATATACTTTCTATCATCTGGTGTAAACACACTGTCTGTTAATGGATTGTCTATAATTCTTTTTTGAGATATAAGCTTTGTGCAATCCTTGTTAAAAGTATATACTACCAAACCACTGGATGCTGAATTTTCAGGATATATATAAACCCTATCCCCTTCTCTATAATAAGCCGGGAAAGAGAGATGAGTATCTGATACTATTATAGGAATAATATCTTGCAGCACAAAATTGTCTTTCTTTATTATAAGTTTTGATATTTGTGCTTTCTTATTCTTCAATAAATATTCTTCTACCAATACTATTATATGCTCTTCATTTATTTCTAGAATAAAAGGATCGGCAAACCATCGGTCTTTATAACTGTGTTTCATCCATTTAACAGTTGGTATAGAACCGGCAAGTATATCACTAATATCAGAAGTGATGAATCCTATGTTCCATTCTTGCGAAGAATAGTATTCTATTATCTTATTTTTAATAGACATATAATATAGTTTTAGAAAATCCTTATATAACTTTTTATGTTAGAAAGAATATAATTAGTTTTAGAAATATTTTTATATTTGGCTTTATAAACAAGAAGTCCACTAAATAATAGTTTTAATGTAGTATAAAAGAACACATGCTTACCTAAACGTCTTGCATAAGCGAGATATATACTATTAATTTGCCTCATGCAACTTCCATAATTATTATTCTTCAAGTACTTATATTGTCTTATTGAAGTATTTAAACGACTGTACAATGCTTCTACACTGATTGTATGTGATAATGAATTGAGAATAATATTATATACATAAAATGTTGTTTTTTTTTCAATATATATATTTTCAGTATTCAAAGCAGCATTTATTGAAAACATTATGTCGTTACCATATTTTATCTCTTCAAAACTAATCCTGTTTTCTTTTATATAGTTAGTCTTTATAAGCTTTGCAAAAGGAGTTACAATCGAAATAGCTTTTTCTTTGTTGCTATAAACGGATGAGTTTATTATAGTATTAATTTCAGAATAAAAGTATTGTGATTTATTATCCAAGCATATAACAGGGAAACATATTAAATCATACTTTTCTTCTAGAAAACTCAGTATATCTTGATGAAAGTTTGAAGTAAAATAATCGTCTGCATCAGCAAACATTAGCCACTCCCCTTTTGCATAGGAAATGCCTATATTTCGAGCATACCCTGCTCCCTTGCCTTCTTTGGTTTCATAAATGTGAGTATATTTTCTATTCCTACCAGGAAAATTAATGAAATCTACGATATGATCATTACTATTGTCATCTACTATTATTACTTCAAATTCCTCTATATCAGGAATGCTTTCAATACAGCGACTTAACAATAGTGGACTGTTTTTATGAGGTATGATAATTGATAACCTTATCATTTAATTATAATATTGTTATTCCAGAGACATAACATATGATATTGGCATATCAACACATGCATATCCTAGAATATCTAATTTTACTGCTACTTTAGTTTTTGATGATATATTTATCAATAATCCTTCTAATCCATTAAGTGGTCCTTTTATAACTCTAATTCTGACTCCTTCCCTTATAGGACTCTGGGTAAATTCTACACAATGTTCGGAATAATCAAGCATAAATTTGAACCTGTCCATCTCCTTGTCAGGGATTATGGCTGGCGCATGTTCACAAGGATTGGATACATATTTATATATAGTAGATAAATTTAATACATTTCTTCTTTGCTCTTTGTCTACCTTTACGAAAATAACCATGGGCAAAACAAGTCTTTCTATCTTCTTTATTCTGTCACTCCATTTATGATGTTCAATTTGGATAGGAAGAAAATTCTCTATTCCCAAATTATTAAGTAATATAGATGTCTTCTTTTCATGATACATCTTTACACAAGCCGCTAACCATACTTTAAAATTTTCATTCTTTAAAGAGGTTTGTATACTATCAATACATTGCTCATTCTTGGCATTGATCACAAGATTACTTTTTTCATTTATTGAAGCCATTATACATAATAAATTAACATTATACTACCAATTGTAGTGGCAAATATATGTTATTTTTAATTATGTAGATATAATTATTCAATTAAACCCATTAAAAAAGTGCATTGTCTCTTCTCCATTATATGAAATATCCTTATGAGTAAATACTTTAATAAAAGTTCTTGTAATTATTTTAACATCTACCATAAAGGAAATATTATCAACATACCATACATCCAGCTTGAATTTATCTGACCAATTCAATTTATTTCTTCCATTTACCTGTGCCCATCCGGTTATTCCTGGACGTACATCATGCCTACGGTTTTGTTCCTTAGTGTATAAAGGCAGGTATTGCACAAGAAGAGGACGCGGACCTATAATTGACATGTCACCTTTTAATACATTTATTAATTGTGGAAGTTCATCTACAGAAAGAACTCGTATAAATTTCCCTATATTTGTGATTCTTTTCTCGTCTGGCAAAAGTTCTCCTTTTTCATCTTTCATGCTATTCATTGTACGGTATTTGATAATATTAAAAATTCGGCATTTATAACCTACTCTTTGTTGATAGAAAAGGACACCATCACCTTTATTTAAAAAGATCAGTATAATATATACAATCAATAAAAGAGGAAATAATATAATTAATAGTATTAAAGATGATATTATATCAATCAATCTTTTTACATATAGTTCATACATTCTTTTCATATCTATTTCTTTAATGAATTCTGCACGGATTTCCATATGCGGTAACACCATCGGGTACATCTTTTACAACAACTGAACCAGCACCTATTGTACACCATTTACCTATTCTCACACCCTGTAATACAACAGCATCTGCTCCTATCCAACTTCCTTCGCCTATAGTTACACCTCCACAAAGAGTTGCATGAGGAGAGATATGCACAAAATCACTTACTATACAGTCATGATCAATAGAAGAGGCTGTATTTATTATACAATGTTTTCCTATTTCAGATCCATTCTGTATTATAGCACCTTGCATAATGACAGTTCCTTCTTCTACTTTTACTCTTTTAGATATAATACAACTAGGATGAACAACAGTTTCAAATACTGGTCTCCTCTCTTTTTCAATTCTAGAGACAATACTTTTCCTTATAAAATTATTGCCGATGCTTATTATAATTGGAGACATATCTTTTCGATATTCATTTACAGCAATTCCCTGAAACTCTATAGCTTTTAAATTATCATCGATGAAACCTTTTACAGATTTCCCATTGGCTTCAATAATTTCAAGTACAACCTTAGAATGTCCACCAGCTCCATATAAATAGATGTCATCATGTTTAGTTTCCATTCTCAAGACTTTTATAAAAGATTAGAAGTTCTTTCCATAAATATTGCTGTTCGTATCTAGATTCTATAAGATTTCTAGAACATAAAGCCATGCTATGACGCTTGGCCTCATTGTCTATCATATATATCATTGCCGAATAAAGTTCGTTTTCATTACGTGGAGGTATTATTATTCCATTTTCTCCATTAATTATAATTTCATTGCTACCATTTATGTCGGTCACAATAGAAGGAAGCCCCATAGCACCTGCCTGCAATAATACATTTGGAAATCCTTCTCTATAACTTGGAAATATAAAAATATCTGAAGCGGCAAGGAATGGACGTATATCTTGCTGCCATCCCACATATTCTATATTCTCATTATTTTTTATAACTTCAATTGTTTTTTCTTTAATCGGATCTAGTTTTTGTTCGAATGTCCCCACCAATATAAGACGTATTTTTGATCTTATTTTCTGGATTCTTACGAATGAGGATATCAATTCTTCTATACCTTTATCGTGAACTATTCTACCTACAAAGCAAAAGGTTAAATAACCCTTGATCCTATTTTTATTAGCTTGCTCTAAAATATGCTGGGTACATTTATAATAATTACAATCTACTCCATTAATATTACCATTTCCTATAATTTTTAATGGTTTATTAGTTATATTGAAAGACTCTAGATTATTCATAACTCCTTTCCCCTCTGGATTTATATGAGTTGAGCAGCTACATGTAATTTTATCACTACAGATAAGAATCTTCTTTTTAAGTCCCAATGCACTCGGAAATATGAGTCCAGTAAAAGTGTGTATCCTAATAGGTACATTACATATCCTTGCTGCCATCATAGCCAACAATCCAGCCTTTGGAGTTAAGGAATGAACCATCCACGGTTTTTCTTTATGAAAAAGCTTTATGAGACTCAATAATGATAAAATATCACTAAAGAGAGATATTCTTCTTTCCATAAATACTGATTTTATTCTAACTCCTTCTCTCTCTCTTACCAAATCAAGATCATTACCCGGCGAAGAAACGGCAATTACCTCATAGTGTTCAGTTAACATTCTTAACTGACCACGCAATAAAATATTAAGAGATAAGGGAATAGTAGAAATATAAATAACTTTTTTCCTTTTTGGCATTTTAACCATTTAGAATATTAAAATAGAAAGTAAAAGCATAGAAAACTAACAAAAAAATACCTATTATTTTCTCATTATTTCTGAATTCTCTATCTTTTATAAAAGGATATATTAAAACTAATGGCATCATAAACCACGAAATCTGAGCAAAACGGTTAGAATAGGCTGCTCTTATTATTAATATCCAAAAAGCATTAGTTATTATAAATATATTATAAATCCAGGAATAATACTCATCTTTAAACCTTCTTACAAATATAAAATAACAACCAACAATTACGCCCAAACTACTATATAAAAGAAAGTCCCATCTAAAGGTCATACTCATTTGTACGACTTCACCAACCATATTACTGCCAGTAAGATATCCAGAGAAACGATCATCACCAGTAAAACTGCTTAATCCACTAAGATATGTTTGAATAGTAGACCCCATAATAAGAGATAGCACTACTGAAAATATCCAGCAACTTATATACCACCAACTACTTTTCAAAAACCAGGCAATAGTAGCAGCACCCATCATAAGATATACAGATTTATGTATTCCACCGGCAATAAATGCTAAGAGAATCATTAAAGGAACTTTATTAACATATGTAAGAGAAAGTATAAATAATGATGCTCCCATTCCATTTCTTATACCATTCACTCCATAACTCCAAAAAGTAAACATTGAAAACACGATAAGCAGTGGGAGATAATAATACTTTTTGAATATTCTATACATGGCAAGCCATAATGAACCTATATATACAAAGCTACAAGTTAGAAAGAAAATATTAATGTTACTATATTTAGCAAAGAATCCCATAAGATTCCTAAAAACCCATTCTCCTTCTCCCCAACTAAATATAAAAGGTATGGGCGAATCTTTTATCTGATAGAAACCTGAAGCATAATTTACAGTGTCACCAAAAACTCCACTTACAGGACGTAATCCCATATAAAGAATAAGTAGAATGGTAAAAACAACTCCCCATATACTATCAAGTAAAGCAATATCCCTTTGAAAAACTCCTATAGTGAAGCATTGGAATACTGCTATCAATATCAAAAAGAAAATAGTATAATTGAAATAAACTGTATATAGAGACGATTGTATAAAATCAAACATAAGCCTCTTATTTTTTAATATATTTACTCAATCTGGCCTGCATTTCACATTTAAATACAAAAGAAGAATAAATTATTGGGAAATGATAAGTAAACAACAACAAATATTTAATTACAACAGGTATTTTTCCGTTACTTATAAATTCTTTATAGGTCATTTTAATGATTCTATTCATATCTTGCTTAATAGTTTTCTTTTCTTTTTTATTTCTTGCATAATGTTTCACATATAACATTGTCTTGTAAAGTTTGACTAATATGTAAGATCTATATTGGGTATTTTTAATATCTATAGCATTCAAGCAGGAAATATATGAGTAAAGTATCCCAATTCGCCTTTTTGCCGAGTCAGTATGAACTATAGAATCTGGTCTCTGCAAATAAAAATATAACTCGGCATCTACAACTATTATTTCATTACATTTAAGAAATATTCTGTTATTAAATTCAGTATCCTCACTTTCTTGATCATTAAAAAAAACATTACTTAGCAACTTTCTTTTATAAAGCTTATTCCAACAGACTCTAAATGCAATATCTACACTATTATTTCCATATAAATTTCTTACAATTTCATCTCTATTTAGTGTTCTTGTTGTATATTCTACTGGATTATATTTAGGATTATATTCATTTACTTTTTTATATAACCCCATTGAAAAAGAAAAGTCACCCTCATTTATAGCTTTATATAAGAATTCTATCATACGGGGATGCAAGTAATCGTCTCCGTCAACAAAAAGTAAATAATCCCCCTTATAAATACGAAGTCCTATATTTCGAGCCTCAGATAATCCTCTATTCTTCTGATGAATAACCCTAAATCGACTGTCATTCTTGACAAATTCATCGCATAAAGCTCCTGATTCGTCGCTTGACCCATCGTCAATCAATAAAACCTCTATATTAGAATAAGTCTGAACTCTAATACTTTCGAGACAATTAAGAATATATGTCTCTAAATTATATATAGGTACAACTATACTTATTAGCGAATTATTACTTATTGCCATTTTTTAGATTATTAAACAGTGTCATCCAAATAGGAATAATTTTTTCTATTTTATATTTCTCTGACGCTTCTCTTGCATTACTACCCATTCTCTTCCTTAAATTTTGATCTTCTATAAGAAGGTTTATCTTTTCAGCTAATTTTCTCTCATCATTTACAGTAATAAGAAAACCACTCTTGTTGTCTTCAATTATATCCTTAGGTCCACAAGGACATTCATAAGATACAATAGGCAATCCACAACTCATAGCCTCAATTATAGACAATCCAAATCCTTCAAAAATAGATGTAGAAACAAATAATGAACTTTGTGCCAACTTTTCGTAGATATTATCTGTATACCCTTTTAAAAATATATTTTTTGTTTCCAGTCTGTTTATCATATCTTGAAGTTCTCTTCGCTGACTGCCTTCACCATATATTTCAAGTTTCCAATCTGAATGTAATTTAGACACTAAAGAGAAAGCATTTATAAGTGACTGGAAATTTTTCGGTTTTTCTAACCTACCACTAGTAATTATAGTCTTAGTATCAAGAGAAGACAATATACTGTTATCTTCGGTTAGAGGATTTGGAATTACAGATATGTTATCATAATCTGGCCAATTCTTTTCTTTATCTTCTTTCGTAAGGAGTATTATCTGATCATATTTATTTATACGCGATTCATAATCATAAAAATCGCTACAATATGCAATCATCTTCTCATATATAGTATTAACAGACATACGTCTATATTTTTTCGGATAATGCATCTCACGAATTTTTTTCCATTTACCAGGAATTTCAAGAATCATATATTTTTCGGCCTGTCCTACAGATATTACTATATCTGGGTGAATATCATTAAGAGCTTTTGCAAGTTTATTTTTATGTTCTATTCTCTTTTCAACTATTCCTTTAAGAACATTCCATTTAGATTTCCAATCGTCGTAATAATAGTTCACATCTAGATCTACTAATTTTATCTTATCTGACAGGGGCGTTGTTATAAGAGCGCTTTGATTATTATCGGTTACAATAATATATACTTCATTTCCCGAAATACTTGCTAAAGCGTTAGCCTTTACAATAGTAACACGTTGTATCCCACCAAGATACCTAATACTATTTAAACAATATGCGATTCTCATTTCTCAATTATTTTTTTAATTAAGATAAGTATTATCATAACAATAAAAGTTTGTTTATATTTTATTGAAAAGAAAAACATGCGCCAATGATATGGAAGATACTTTAAGTTAAGATTATCTATAGCTTTTCTGAAGCGTTTTCGTCTAAGAAGATAATCTAATTTTGAATATTTATCTATTAATGGTGAAGAAGAGTATAGTTCATTAAGGCCCAATCCTATTATTCCCAAACATATACGATTTCTTAATGCTTCTTTAAAACTGTATGAAAGATTGTTTTTTCTTATAACAGCATCTAGTCTATCATAAAGATTTTCCCACTTTTTATACAAATCTCTTTTACATGAATTAGTGTAAGACATTCCATATTTCCTATAGTGATAAAAACAGTGTGGTGTAAATACTACATTATTAATTTGACTAAATAACTCTGCATTAAAGAGTACATCTTCTGCCGATCCAACTTCCTTTGTATCAATAAATTTTATGTCTCTTACACATTCTCTTCTATAAAGCTTAGCCCATACAGTACCGTATGCATCCATAGAATCAGGATAATTCAACTCTTCATTTATCGGTCCGAATATTCTTCTATGGATAAGTGCTACTTCATTTTTTCCTAACCATTTTTTTTCTTGCTTTAAATAATATTTGGGTAAAGATTTGTTTTTAAATTCTCGTATATAACTCCACATTACAACATCGCATTTTTCGTTTTCTGCTATCTCGGAAACTACTTTACATGTATCTATATCAATCCAGTCATCACTATCGACAAACATTATCCATTTACCTTTTGCCATTGCTACTCCTTCATTCCTTGAATAGGAAATACCTCTGTTTTCATGAGATACTATCTTTATCCTGGAATCCTCCTCTTTATATTTTCTAAGTATTTCTAACGATTCATCGGTTGATCCATCATTTATGCATATTATCTCTAACTCCTCATAAATTTGATTTATTATTGAATTAAGGCATTTTGATAAGAAAGAAGCACTATTATATATTGGAATTATAATGCTAATCATTTTTGTCGGCTAGTCTTAAAAACAATATATAAATATAATACTATACCCAAAGGAGTAGCACAAACAGTAAGAACTTTATCGGGAGATTCATTTATGAAATTCAAGTTTTTCATCAGAATACTCTCTGCTACATAATGAACGGCTTCTATAAATCTTCGTTTCATAGAAGGAGCCAATTTCATTGACACTTTTCTTATAAAAGAGAATCCCCTAGGATTTCTTACATATTGTTTGAACATGTTCAGGCTAGATCCATCTGTACGATATTCTACCTTAACAAGGACTTCATTTAATGTAAGCAGTTCATAACTCTGATCAATAAGCTGATATTTGTATCCAAGTGATACATACTTTTCTCCTTCAAAAATAGGATAATCTGGATAATTTCTAATAATATCAGTCCTATACACAAGTTTCTTATCTCCCTTTCCACCAGTAGCATAGTAATTGTCTAAAGTGGTGTGGCGCATATTCTTTGGAAATGGGGTACCAATAATAGAACCATTTAAATCTTCATCTAACCCTATAATACCTGCATATTTTGAAGATCCATTCTTTTTCCAAAAAGATATTATTTTTTCTACAGCATTGTCGGGCATAAAGTCATCTGAATCAATACAAGTATTTAGTTCAGTTTCAATGAGCTTATACGCAGTATTATGAGCCCCATGCATACCTTGATTCTTTTGGTAATGATATCTGATGCTTATTTTATTTTCGGCAATCCATTTAGTTACAAGGTTCATGGTATCGTCTGTAGACCCATCATCAATTATGAGCCATACAAAATCATTGCTTGTCTGCCTCAATAGAGCCTCATACCCTCGGTATAATGTAGAGATCCGGTTATAGGTAGGAGTAAAAACAGTTAATGTCTTTTTATTTTCCACTTAATAAATCAATATATATATTTTGAAGCTCAATAGCATTTCTTGCTATATCGTAACCATGATTTTCTATTTCCTTATAATAATTTTCACGAAAATTTATTTTTTTCATAAGATCTATAGCTATTTCTGCCCATTTATTGGATGGCTCCTTTAGGGAAAGTAAACTAACGAGATTCGTCATTTTTACTTCTATTGGAATAGCATCAGAAACTAAACAAGGTAACCCTGAGCACTGAGCCTCGACCATAGACAAAGAAAGCCCTTCCATAAAAGATGGAAAAAGAAAAAGATTCATTGTATTTAATAAAAAATGAACATCTGTACGATTGCCTAGAAATATAATACTATCCTTTATTCCTAATCTTTTGGCCTCTTTTTTTATTGAATTCATCAATTTACCGGTTCCTATTAAAAGTAAGAATGTATTTGACTCCATTTTATGGATTGAAGCAAATATCTTCAATATAAATAAATGATTCTTCTGCTTTTCGAATCTACCAACATGCCCTACTATCATAGCATCTATGGGCAAATTAAGTTTTCTTCTCATTTCAAAATAATCCTTATCTTCATATCTAAAAAGAGATGTATCTATAGCATTATGCTGTAATATTGCATTATCTGCGTTCTTATTCCCGAATAACCACTCGGCTGATTGACGACCACAAGTAAATTGATTTGTTATATAGTTCCTCATCTTATATTTAAAATAGATTCTGAAAATCCATTTTAAATCAAACAAAGCATAACTATTATGAGCATGAGCTATAATTACAGGTACTCCTCTACGTGAAGCCTCTTTATAGACAAAGTATCCCGATTCTGAACAATGACCATGTATTATTTTATATTCAGGATGAATGTCAAAGAAATCACTTATTTCATTTTGATATTCTCTGAAAGTTAACGGATTAAGATTTCTCATTCTGTATATCTTACCTCCTAATGCTTCAATCTCATCGTCGTAGTCTCCACGTTCCTTACGATGTACCATAAAATCGAATTGTATCTTACTTTTATCTATATGACGATAATAATTCATTACCATCGATTCGGCACCACCACGATTCATTACAGTAAATAGCATCAAAACTCTAATTGGATACATATTCAATCCATTTTAGCACCTATGATTCTGTGATATATTTTATAAAAACTATTAATCCAGTTCTTTCTGCCTATCCACGTCTGACTGAACCAATGAATACTGAATGTATTTTCTGTAAGCGACAGTTTACCGTTAATATAATCGTATGGAGTAAAATAATCTCTCGGATATATAATGAATCCCCTGATTTCTTGTTTGCTACCATTACACTGAAGTCCATACGAAAGTAATAACTTTGTAAGTTTGTATACATTTGTAGTAGTATCAAAATTTCCATCAGATAATATGAAATTCCTTTCATTATATGAATCAAGAAATACTTTTATAAACTCATTATTCTGTACTGTCCCAATTACTGCAGTACTGATGCATGAGGTGCATTCAAAACCTAAAAAACCATTATCATTTAATAAATCGTCGAACGTACGTATAACTTCTACATCTGTATCCATATAAATACCTCCTTCATTATACAATGCATACAATCTTGCTACATCGCTTACAAATGCCCATTTTTTTAAATTGTATGCTTCTTTACAATAAAGATTCGTATTTATATCGAAATTTGTTTCATTCCACTCCTTTATCTCATAGTCAGGACAATATTTTTTCCAGCTATCTATCATCTGGTTAACCTTATCGGGTTTAGGTTTCCCGCCAAACCAACAATAATGAATTTTCTTTGGAATCATATAATTATTTATTAATAGGAGAAAAAACCAGGTTGTTTTTTTGTCTTACCAATGTATTTGCAGGAACATCATCTACAATTATACAACCAGCACCAATTATACAGTTATCGCCAATCTTTACACCTTTTAGTATAACTACGTCTGAAGCAATCCAACAATGATTACCTATTTCTATAGGCGCGGTATTTAATTCCGAATTAACTCCATTTATATTATCATATTTATGATTATTATCAAATATTTTCACACCAGGTCCAAACATGCACCCCTCACCTATCTTTATACTTTCGTGACAGCTTATCATGCAGTAACGATTCATGTATGTATTCTTTCCTATATAAAGACCTCCTTTGCTATGAACCTGAATATCACATCCAAATTCTATTTCGTTATTTCTTCGTATATTAATTACTCCATTATTATAAGTTCTCAAAGTACACCAAGGATTTATCCTTTGAATTAAATTTACATTAAATCTATTGCCTTTTAGGCATATATTAATAGATATGCGAATAATGTTATAGATTAACAGGAATAAGGTATGAATCATATCAGTTGATAAATTTTATTTATTTCTTCTTCATTTCCATAATGATGAGTTCTAACATATTTTTCAATTCTTGATTTCTTGGCACTATTATTTATAAAGTTTGCCAATTCATTTGCAGCTTCTTCAATATTATCTGGTACTATAATGCCATCTATATCATTCAACAGCTGACTTCTTGACGTAGGGAAATTAGTAATGACAACCGGCTTACCTAATATTTGAGCCTCTCTTACAGTTACTGCCTTTCCCTCATATCTTGAAGGTTGTATATAAATATCACACTCTTTTATATAAGGATAAGGATTAGTTTTCTTGCCCAATAGAATAAAATATTTTTCCATTCCTGCCTTCGTTATATTAGACTTTATCAACTCTTCATCTACACCGTATCCAACGATATACCAACGTATATTCAGTCCCTTTTCTATTAAACTTCTACATATAAAAACAGCTCTATCAATGCCTTTTTGGAAAGAGAATCTCCCAACTGTACATAATTTAATTTTGGCATCATTCATAACATTATCGTGCTTCAGGAGGCTTTGTGTAGTTATAAAGGACTCTGAAAGAATATTTTCTATTAGCACAATCTTATTCTTAAGTGACGGAAATATTTTTAGGAAACTTTCTGACACAGATTCTGAAATAGAAATTATGTTATCATATCTATTCCATATAGGAAGTTCGTTTTCTACATCTACACTCACATAAGAATAATCAGTATGTATCCATGCTACCTTCTTCTTGGCATTTACTTTTTCAAGGACTATATTATGTGGAATAAGGAAACTTATTGCTAAGTCGTATTCACCAAACATCTTCAATGAAGGAAGAAGAGGAGTAGTATAATTTGCAACATATTGGTATATTGCAATACTCTCAATTTTCTTTCCGGCATTTTTTCTTTCCTTTAAGAAAGCCATTATTCTGGCTATAGCAATATCTATATATCCTTCCTTTAGTATATCTTTAACTGGCCTCGTTAGAGTGGTATACTTTTTTATCTCGGGCAATATATTTACTCTAGAAGGTATAAAATTCATAAACTCTCCTATATGCCTATGAATGAATAGGTCTACATCAAATTTTGAATAATCAATTGCATTCAATAATCCTAAGAGAGCTCTTTCGGCTCCTCCTATCTCCATATACTGGATTGAAATAAATATACGCTTCTTCATTTGAAATATAATTTATATACTACATACGATATGCGTAGCTTAATAGCTAGATAAAAAATATATTCCTTAAAGGATGGAAAGATATTTTTATATCCTATTTCCCTTACAGCTTCCCTTATCATGGGCATACCTATAATTCTTTTTACCCCATTTAACTTGTTTGGCTCGGAAGAATTGTTCTTTAGATTATTGAAAAGCATGGCAGTGTATCTTTTTACAATATCTTCAGACATATCTTTGGTTATAGGGATATAATTATCCAAATTGTATTGACTTATAATTTTTTTCTTTTCGGCAACCTGTAATTGTAAGCCCTCCTCCATGTATTCTTTATAAGGCTGTCTCATAACACTTTGGCTATTATTTGTTCTATATTTATATAATGGAAGAGGAATTAAAATTATTGAATTTGCTCTTAATATAGCCGATAAGTTAAAAGGCATATCTTCACAAAATCTTATTGATTCTATAAATTTTAATTTGTTCTGTATCAAAAATGAACGTTTAAATACAAACCTCCATGAAAAACATAAATCAGCGCTTGAATGTATCTTTTTGTTATTCTTTATAAAATCAATAGGAGATAATGATATATATGGCAAGAAATTAGGTAATACTTTATGAAATTCTGGAAAAGTTTCGTAACCACACATTATTATATCATTATTTCCACCTTTACTTATCATTAATGAATACATATCATTATCAACAGAATCATCTGGATCAAAGAATGCTACATAATCTCCTACAGCTCTTGTAAGTCCCATATTCCTTGCCATAGATATTCCCCCATTAGTCTCATTTTCAATATAAACGATTCTTTTGTCCTTAAGGGAATATTTTTTTATAATATCTAATGAATTATCGGTCGAACAATCATCTACGCATATTATTTCAATATTTTCTAGCTGTTGGTTTAACAAGGTATCAAGTCCATCTGCTAAATATTCAGCAACATTATAAACAGGAATTATTATACTTAAAATCGGCATATTATCTCTTTCAAATATTTAATATCATTTGACTCACCTACACCTTTTCCGGCGCCCGCTTCATTTACGAATTTATCTTTCACCGGTTTTTTTTGTAAAGCCTTCATCCTTAACCATTCATATTCTATATCAATGTGGCCAATATCTACTGCTTGATATCCTTTTTTGGCTAAATCGTAAGACATTACAGTAGCCGTAGGACCTATTGCAAGCAGTAAAAGATATGAATATGGAGCTAATTCAATAATTTTCGTAACTATTGAATCATAATAATCAAAAGCATTCTTGTTGGGAGCCAATATCCTTCTTATAGAAGAAACATTGTCAAATAAATCATTGCCCACACCTAATCTACTTTTTTCTCCTTCTATTAATAATACATTTCTGTTTTCCCATATTCCTTTTATATTCTTGAAATATTCTTCTGAACGGCTCTTATCTATAAACATCATATAGCATCTGCTTATAAATGCATTGTAAAAGAGACGTCTTCTATCAATATGTTTATACCAATATTTTCTGTAATATGCTAAATGAAGCTTCCAATGATTATAAGCCTCATCATTATAACATGACAAATCTTTAAATATATCGGGAAGGCATACAATATGATTCTTTATAGGTACAGACATAACTTCGATCATTCGCATCCTAATTTGTGTATTAGCTCTTTGGAATGCAAGATCTTTTCCACATGCAATTTTTATTTCTCCATCACCGAGGCGACTTACTGAACATTTATTGTCTTTTATATATTGTATTGTATCTTCTATAGACATAATCTTTGGAGGATTATGTATTCTTCCATATATAGAATCTATTGAAACATAAAAATAGTTCTTTACATGAATAAATATATCATATGAATTATTCCATATATTAACCAAAATTCGTTTCATATTTATCAAGTTTTTTAGATAAATAAATTCCCATTCCCTGAACGAAAGGCATAATTCCAAACTGATTCGAATAGAATCCTATTCCTTTTGTATCGCCCTGTGCGAAATCTATTGCTCCATCTCTTCTAGTATTTTTCATTAATGATTTTTCTACCTCAAAAGCAGCTCTCAAAAATCTGCTATCCGATGTAAGATTATAAGCATTTATAAAAAGTATTCCTGCCAAACAACTTCCAGAAGACTCAAAACGTTCATGACTGTTAAATATCATACAATTAAAACCGCCATCCTCTCTTTGAAATGGAAGCATCTTATAAGCTAGTTTTATTATTCTATCCTTGTTTTCATCAATACTGATACATTCTGTTAAACCAATTATATACCATCCTATACCTCTGCTCCAATCGTAAACGCCTAATGGTAATTTCCTAAATATATCAAATGCATGACATGGAAATACTCCTTTTAACAGCAAGCTATCGTATTCGTCTATTTGTCTTTTTACTAAATTAACGCAACCAATATCATTAAGAAAAGGACATGCAAGTCCTATTGTATCGACAAACCTTATATTTTTTATATTGTTTCTATATGGAACGGTTCCATTTTCATTATAAGGAACGAAAAGAGATTTTACTTTATCTTCATCCTCTTTATTAAGTATTTCTTTTTTTTTCAATGCATGAGCAAGTAATGCTACATCAATATCCATATTTTCGACATTGAATATATTAGGATGTTTATGCATATAAAAAAGCGCATCTTCTTTAGATAAGCCCATCAACAATCCGGCATCCTGCCAACTTTGAATAGTAGCCGACCTATATCTACCTCTTATTATATCCCATAAAATAAATCTCTCTTGATCATCAATTCTTATTGTAGGAGATTTTTTTATCCATTCCTTTGCTTTATGCTGAAGCCTTATCTGCCATTCTATTCTATCCGTATATTTGCCTATATGTATTCTCTTCTGCCAAGTATCGAATATAAGCCATATATCAGTTAGAAAGACACACAGTGCCACAACACCTATTATTATTAGAATGACTGACATCCTAATATCTTTAATAATTTTACACCTTCAATAAGCTTCTGTTTATATGAAGGCATTACTTTAGAGTAAAGCATACGAATATCCTTTTCATGTTGTTCCAACCATTGAAAAGCATGTTTCATATCATTATCATTCATTAATGATTGAACAGGCATTATGTAGTTTTCTTCTGTTCCAAAAATATCTCTTGCAATACCACGTGCCTTTACAGAGTAACCCACTACCAATGTAGGAATCTCCTCAGAATATGCTGCTATTGAGGCATGAGTACGTGAAGCCACCATAAATCGACATCTCGCTATATATCCCTTTAATACTTCAGCAGGTGCATCATCTATCAGTATTACTCTTCGCGAAGAGCGGAATTTGTCATAAAGCATTTTCAATGGGATTCTGTCGTCACTGCTTTTCCATACTACATGTGGAATAAGAGCTATCTGCATATCTGTAGAATCAATTATATATTCTATTAATCTTACATAATTAAGCATAGTTATTCCCTTCTCTTTCTCATAATTCATTACCATAGGACTTATATTAATTCCTACAGTATTGTTCAAAATAAAGCCATCAGGTAATTTAGCATCAATCCTATTTAGTTTAAATGCTGAATCGGGAATTAAGAATACATTTATCAATTTATTATCCAAAAGAGCATTATAAGTAATGCTTTCTCTTGCAAATATCCATGAATATGTATTAAGATCCTTCATCATTTCATTATCTATACTTGAAGGTTCTATAGAGCATCCCCACAGAATTGTTTTGATATTCTTTTTTTTAAATTCTTTATTAATAATATATATAAAACCAGGAACTCCATAACAATAATTATCACCTCCTATTGATAAAGCAATATCCTTATTGCTAGCTTCTTTAAAGACAGGACTAAAATGTGCAACATCAAAAGCCTTCTTGTTATTTAGAAGATGAAATTTCAGAAAAGCTTTCCAATATAACATGGTATTCTTTCGCAACCTCTCAGAATTGCTAGTAACATTGCATATCTTATCTAATTCATATAGTTTGTCTTCTTCGGGTGCAGAAGATAACAATAGTGAATTATTCGCTCCAATAATTTTTAAAGTGGAACGTACAATAGCCTCACAACCATGATTCCCACTACCACTGTGAGGATACAATAATAGATTCATTTTAAAAGCAATTTTATTTTAAAGTATATATAAAAAATATTTGTAAACCTTCTCAGAATTAATATTTTTATCCATACAGCGCAGTCAAATTCTTTATCCCATTCTTTAAGATCCTTTATTTCAGGAATACTCAAAATATTACTTATATAGGTTCTTGATAGATTCTTAATTAATGGAAACGCAAATATACCATCATACACCTGACCCCACAAACGATTATATAGATAAGACTTAGAATAATCATTCCACATTTTTCTATTCAAATAAAAATCTTTCAGAACTTTCCATTGATAATAATTAACATCAAAACGATCTGAACTATATTTAGAAGAGAGAGAATTCTCGTTGCCTTTTCTATAATGATATTTGCACGAACTTAATGACACTATTTTTGTGACATAATTCAAATATGCATAATTAAATAATAAATCTTCTCCAAAAGAAAAATTACAATCAAAATAGATTCCGTTGTTTTTAATTATAGAGGTACGATATAATTTAGACATTGGACCATGTAATAAATCTTCTTTGTTTATATTTACAAAATCGTTAATATATTCTGGAGTTACAAATAAAGTCATATCATCATATATCAATCGATCAATCTCGGTATCAGAAATAAAACAAATCATTCCACTTACTACTAAATCAATATCATCACCCTGTACCTTTATAAAATCACACAAGTAATCGGGCTCAATCCAGTCATCACTGTCAACAAAAAAAATATACTCGCCTGTTGCAGCATTTATACCTTTATTTCGTGCTGACGAAACACCCCCATTCAGTTGATGAATAACTTTAATTCTATTATCCTGAGCTGACCAGTAATCACATATTGTTCCACTATTATCCTCAGAACCATCGTCAATTAAAATACATTCAAAATCAGAATAAGATTGATCAAGAACTGAAGTGATACACTGATCGAGATAATTTTCTACATTATAAACCGGAATAATTACTGAAATCATTTTATTAAATAATAAAACCAATATTTTTATCACTAAGATAATCTTTCATATCCTTCTTTTTTTCCTCAGTTATATTTTCTATAGTGTACGATTCATCAAACACTCTACTATTACGCATCTGAATTTTTCGTTTTTTCATATATTCTTGATATGTCTCAATTATACGTGCAGGATTACCTACAGCAACCGAATTTTCGGTTATATCGTGAGATACTACACTACCAGCTCCTATTATAACATTGTTACCAATTCTTACACCAGGAAGAATTATACTTCCGGCTCCTATAAAAACATTATTACCTATCACAATCTTACGAATTATAGTATAGTTCAATTCCCGCTTCGTACTTGCATCATGTGCCAATAAATGTACTCTAGGTGCTAGAGTTACTTTATTTCCAATCTCAATCAAGAAACAATGTCCAGGATCTATTATGCATTCACCCATAATATTACAACTATGACCTATTTTAAGTCCATTTGCTATAGCAATTTCCAACTGACTCCTATCATCAATATCCAAAATAGATTTGCGGATAAAAAGAATTATTTTCTTAAGCATTTATTATAGATTCGATATTTTTAATTGAATATTTAAACTCATCAAGTATAGGATTATTCCTAACTTTATTCTTATATTCCTCTCTCAGAGAGGGATTTTCCATTATATTTTTCATAGCTTCTAGAAGTTCTTCCTCTGTATTACCTAATATAATTCCATATTCATTATCACCTAAAATATCATTCATACCAGGACATTCAGTAACAATAACACTCTTATTCAATATTACAGATTCGATTACTACTGTGCATAATCCCTCTACAAATGAAGGAACTACTATCCAATCGGCTTTTAATATATATGGATAGGGATTATCTTTATGGCCTAGCAGTTCAACATACGATTCAAGTTCGTTATCTTGTATATATTTCTTCAGCTCAGTAGAATCTCCACCACCTATTATCAGTGATTTGAATTTGTAATCAAGTTCTTTTAAAGATTTTAGAACTCGTAACCATCTATCATAGCCCTTTGCCTTGCATATTCTCCCAACCGAAACGAAAAGTGGAACATTGCTATCATCAATATTTACAGGAACTTTTGATTTCTCTTTTATAGTATCTATGTTTATCGGATTATATATAACCTGCATTTTATTCTTACATGAAGGGAATAGATTAATAAAACTATTTATAACTCCTTTAGATACCCCTATTATACTTTTGTATTTCTTATAATACTCTTCTTGTTGCAACAGTTCAATCCTATTCTTATATTCTTGAGAAAGAGATGTGGAAGTATGAAGCCATGCTATCTTCTTATCATTATCAATATTAGCTTTAGATATCCAATATGTAGGGAATCCTTCATAAAAAGCAATTACTTTATCATACTTGTCTCCTATAAACAATGAATATAAAACTGATGGTATTTTCAATACCATATGATTAAAAAGCTTGTAAAGCAATATATTATCATTATTTATAATATATTTATAAGTTATATTGTTATTAAAAGGGTCTTTAAACGTTTGCCTGTAATAAGGATATATGCTGTTCTTAAATACAGAACATACCGTAATATCATACTTGTTAGGATCAAGTTGATTTACTATATCTATTAGTACTCGTTCGGCTCCTCCAACTACCATACATTCCAACATAAAAAGTACTTTTTTTTTCCTCATAATTATATTTTATTTACAGTATTAAATTATATAATATAACTTCTAAATAATAGCTATCCTCCTATTAAAAAATTTTCAATAGGTATAATAGTGTTTTTTATTTTAAATGAATTTCCTCGTTCATTAGCTTTTTGCTTATAGTAATTCATAACGGACGGATTATTTATTACTCTTTTAACTCCATAATAAAGAGATTCTTCTGAATTATCGGTTATTATACCATATTTTCCATTGTCAAGGAGTTCATCCATTCCAGAACATTCGGTTGTAATTACAGGCACTCCAAGTATAAGAGATTCAGTTACTGCGGTACTGTATCCTTCACATATAGAAGAACATACAAAAATATCGCATTGTCTTATATAAGCATATGGATTAGATTGGAAGCCAAGTAATTTTACTTTTTTATCAAGTTTATTTTCCTTTATATAACTTTCATATTCTTTCCTTAGAGGACCATCTCCAATAAGCCATAATTCAATAGAGTAATTTTCTTTTAGAAGGTTATATGTAATTCTTAATAATCTTTCGAAAGCTTTCTGAGGAACGAATCGTCCTACAGAAACAATTCTAATATCACTTTCTTTACTTAATAATGGAATTTCTTGCTCTTGAGATGCTTTCTTTATATAAGAAAAATCTACAGGATTATATAATTTAACTATTTTATCCTCTAAGTGATATATTCCGCTAAAAGCTTTGCATACAGTATCTGACACCCCTACAATATTATTATATTTATTATAGCTAATTGATTCTTCCTCTAAATCTTTGTATATTGAAGAAATCCAATGATTATTTGCCAAATCGGTATGAACCCAAGCTATTTTTCTTGATCTCTTATTATTAGAGAAGGATAAGAGATTTGTTACAAATCCCTCAACAAATGCTATTTCTATATCGGAGTCTTTAGGTATAAAGATATTATATACAATTTTCAATGGTAACCACTTGTATATCATATAATACTTTATTTTATAAAAGATTTTTTCAAAAGAATTCAAGTTGTCAGGATTAGATAACAAGTATATAACCTTTATATCAGATCTAATATCATCATTGAATTGACCTTTATTGCTTATGCAGCATAAAGTTACATCAAACTTTGCTAAATCAATATTATTCAACAATGTAACTAAAACTTTTTCTCCTCCGCCTGCTGATAAAGACTCTATAAGAAATAACAATTTAATTCTTTCCATTAATCATATATCTAATTTTACAGAAGATCCCATTAAACACATAGAATACTATTGATTTAATATCCAAAACTTTATTAGGAACTATAAATAAAATAGTAATTTTGTCTTTCAATGACGCTGTGCTAAAAAAGTTATATATTTCAAATTTCATTCTTTCATTCAGCATTGTCTCATATTTTTCCTTTTCATCAATAGTAGTCTTTATCCATTCATAAAATAGCAATGCTGCTTTTGTCTTATCTACATTATACTTTCTATGTGTAGAGATGTTAATTAAGCTTTTCCTGAAAGTTATATATACCTTACTTGATGAAACTATTCCATTATACTTTGCAAAACACAGAATTGAAGCATCATCAGCATAATATCCAGATGGATATATTTTATAACCTCCTTTTGACTTAATTGCAGAAGTTCTGTAAAAAAATTCAGATATAGTATGGTGTCTTAACCCCATTAAACTATTCTTCAGAAATTCATCATAAGATTCATATTCCGGCCATAATGGAGACTCGTTAATTATTCTATTATCTATACTATTAAAGAGAAGTGTCCTTGATTTGAATACGTCACATTGAGGATATTTAGTCGATAACTCCAACATTGAAGATATAAAATCAGGATTCATAATATCATCATCACATAAAAGTGCAAAAAACTCACCCTTAGCCAACGAAAGACATTTATTCCAATTATATACTATAGACTTTTTACCTAGATTTTTTTCATTAATGTAATACCTTATGCGCTTATCATTAAATTTATTTATTACAGTATCTAGATCTTCTGGTGAATGATCATTTACTATAATCAATTCAAAATCAGAATATGTTTGAGAAAGTACAGATATTATAGCTTCCTCAAGAAATTGCATTTTATATGCAGGAATTGCAATTGAAATCATGTTTATTTATACTAAGCTATAATCTCTAAGCCATTTTTCACGGAATAAAGATGTTTTAATAGCTATATTTTCAGAAAACACATTACCAAAGCAATCCTCTCCCTGCACTACAACAAATGTTAATTCAGATTTCTCACTTGTATAACATTTTATATTTCTTTCTGCCACATCAAATTGAATCTTATAGGATCCATTTGATAAAGTATATGGAGGAATCTCAAATAAAAACTTATAAGTTCCTGGAAATAATGAGGTTACTTTATTTTCATCGTTATAATCGGCGCGTGCCAAAGGATACTGAAAAGCACTTATAAGATTGAAGCCTATTACCAATGATGGAATTTTCTTTATTACATTAACTTCAAATTCTATAGTTATAGTAGATGAATTATGAAATATATCGCCATCACTTGAGTATACAGAGGCACTACTTAGAAAGAGTATATCAGGATCTCCATCAATACCTTCGAAAGAACTTTGCTCTATGGCACCTTTCAGATACTCTGATATAGTTTCAGAAGCGGATCCACGAAAACTTACCTGTCCATTGTCAAGTAATACTCCTTTATTACATAATCTTCTTATACTGCCCATGTTATGACTTACAAAAAGAACTGTCCTTTCTCCTCCTTCACTTATATTCTTCATTTTACCTATTGCTTTTTTCTGAAATTCTGCATCTCCTACTGCCAATACCTCATCTACTACAAGTATTTCAGGTTCAAGAAAAGCAGCAATTGCAAATCCGAGTCTTACACTCATCCCACTTGAATATCTTTTTACCGGAGTATCAACATATCTTTCTACTCCAGCAAAACTAACAATATCATCAAGTTTCTTTGCTATTTCATTACGAGTCATTCCCATTATAGAACCATTCATGTATACATTTTCCTTTCCTGTTAATTCAGGATGAAATCCTGTACCAACTTCTAATAACGAAGCTATTCTTCCATTGGCCCTGATAGCACCGGTAGTTGGAGAAGTTACACGTGACAGCAATTTTAAAAGCGTTGACTTTCCTGCTCCATTCTTACCTATTATTCCTACAACGTCTCCCTGCTTAACATCGAAAGTTATATCTCGTAATGCCCATACATAATCAGAATTTCCTTTTTTTGACCTATCATTGGTCTCACCTATTTTTAAATATGGATCTTCTTTGTGCAATACTGATGTTTTCCACCAGCGATTAATATCATTTGAAAGAGTTCCTGTACTTACAAGTCCTAACTTGTATAGTTTCCCAACATTTTCAAACTGTATAGCTAAATCATTCATTTTTATTCATTTATAATTTCATTATACAGTATCCATAAAATTACGTTCTACTCTGTTAAATATAATAACAGACAGAAACAACGAAACAATAAGAAAGATTAAGCTGTATAACAATCCATTCCAATTAAATTCACCACATCCCATGCAACTATATCTGAATGATTCAAAAATAGGAGTAAGTGGGTTTGCCTCAATAAAAGGCTTATATTTCTCGGGGGATGCACTTAAAGGATAAACTACTGGTGTAAGATACATAAATAGCTGAATTCCAAATGCAACAAGTTGAGTAAGATCACGATATTTAGTAGTAAGTGCTGAAATAATAAGACCACCAGACATAGCAAGCAACGCAATAATAATAATTAGTATAGGAAAGAACATTATAGTCCAGCTAATGACCATATTAGCTCCCATTATTGCATAATATATATATATAGCAATGAATAGCAAAAGTTGGATTCCAAACTTAATCAAGTTTGAAGTTATAGCCGATAATGGGACCACAAGCCTTGGAAAATAAACCTTGCCAAATACTGAAGCATTAGCAGTAAAAACATTAGATGAGGAAAGAAATGCTGCGCTGAAATAATTCCATAATAGTATACCCGACATGTAGAATAAGGGTTGAGGCATTCCATCTGTTGATATCTTGGCTAATCCACCAAATATGAACATGAACATTATAGTAGTTAGAATAGGTTGTATGAGAAACCATAAAGGACCAAGTATCGTCTGTTTATAAACAGTAACTATATCGCGTTTAACATACATATAATATAGATCCCTATATCTCCATAAGCCTTTTAAGTCCACATCAAGCCATTTTTTCTTTGGCTTTATCTCTATTGTCCACTTTTCCATATGACTAAATTATAGCTCGTTTACTACAAAACTTTTCATAAATTTTCATTGTTATAAAGCAACTCTTCAAAAACATCTATCTGCTCACTTGTCATATAAAGCCTTAATAGCATATCCTTGTAATATTTCAAATGATGTAAATCAGATCCTACATTATCGTATTTCCTTTCAGAAAGCAAATATTCACTCGCTAATTTTGGTCCCTCACCATAATAGCCACTCAACGACATAAAATTAAGTTGCAACTTACACCCTGAATCAATCCAATACTGATATGAATTCTTATTCATATATCTATATCTTTCAGGATGTGCTAATAAAGGTATATATCCATTATCAATAATATTTTCTATAATTGATTTCATGTCGTTTGGAGGTGCCATGTATGAGGTTTCTATAAGAATATGCTTTTTACCTAATCTCAATATGTCACGTGGTAAACGTTTAATGAAAGAAGAGTCAAGCATATATTCAGAAGCAAGATTTAAAATCATATTACCTTTATACACTTCTCTTACCTCATTAAACTTCTCTGTTAGAATCTCAGGAGTATTTTTCATCAATTCCTCCATAACATGCGGAGTAAACCATATACTTCTGAATCCAATTGTATTTTCCATAAAATCAAGAAGTTCTGACGTTGTGACCATATTTGGGGATCCGTCATCGACTCCTGGTAAAAGATGTGAATGAATATCAGTCTTGTTTAAAAAAACACCGGTATCCAACAATCTATATTTTTTTTTAAAGAAAAACATTATATTAAATTATTGATTCTAATTAGAAGCTACTATTATATATTTTTTCCCTCCTTTACATAACCGTAACCATATCCATAACCGTAATTGTATCCATAACCATGCTTCTTTACTTCAACTCCATTAAGAAGAAGGGAAATATTCTTAAGCTGACCATTGCGATATAGTCTTTCCAATTCAGGAAGCATATCTCTATTTAACTTCCCTACTCTTATAATAAAGATAGTAAGATCGGCTATACGATTGGTTATGGCCGCATCGGCAATTATTCCTACAGGTACATTATCCACGATTATATAATCATATCTCTTCTTCAATTCTTCTATCATATTATCAAGTTCAGTACTCATTAGCAATTCGGCCGGATTAGGAGCAATAGGTCCTGCAGATATTGTATCTACATTAGTTCCCGACTCATCACGTACTATAATTTCGTCTAGAGTTGCATTTCCTGACAATAATGACGTTATACCTTTTTTAGATTTACGAAGATGAGCACTAAGAGTACCCTTTCTTATATCTAAATCAATTAATATGACTTTCTTTTTAGTTTTGGCAAAGCTATATGCCAAATTTGTTGAAACGAAGGTCTTTCCTACTCCGGAATTAAACGAAGAGAATGTAACCACCTGAAGTTTTTCCGATTTTACCTTCATAAAATCCATATTCGTGCGTACTATTCTGAATGCCTCGGAGACAATATCCCTACCATCCTTTATTACAACTTCATTTCTTTTAGCAGTTTTCCTTTTCTTTATAGACTTATCCTTTGGTATTTCGCCAAGAAATGGGATTCTGGTTGCATCTTCTATATCTTTTCTACCTTTTATTCTAGTATCAAATATTCTTAATAAGATCAGTATAAACAATGGAATACAAAACCCTTCAACAAATCCTGTAAGCAACATCTTCCTTTTATTGGGATATACAGGATTAGTATTTGCATTAGTTTCATCAAGAATGCGTGCATTAGTTTCTGTCATAACCTCACTAAGTTGGCTTTCTTCACGCTTGTTAAGAAGATACAAGTATAATTCTTCTTTTATCTTCTGCTGTCTTTCTATTGACATGATATGTCTTTGCTGAGTTGGAACTTGAGATATCCGACTTTGGGCATTTGCCATCTGATTTCTTGTATTCTGAAGTTTCATTCTAAGACCAACTATAAAATTATCTACCGCTCTAATTATATTCTGATGCATAGAATTAAGTATTCTATTATATTCCAATACAATTGGATTATTATCACTACTACCTTCTATAAGTTTGTCTCTCTTCAACTTATTATTATTGTAGGCACTTATCTGAGCTTCTATATCCATATTCGCTAATCCCGTATTAGAAGGAATCAACTCTACAGCTTTTTCTGGATTTATAAGATAACTCCGTATATGCTCGGCAAGACCAATCTGAGTAGATAGATCATTTGCCTGAGTCTTGCTTTCCTGAGAAGTACCCAAATACAGATTTGCATTAGTATTTTCATCTACCAACTGATTAGCTTTCTTATAAGTTTCCAACTCGCTCTCAACACCACCTAGTTCATTACTGATAACTACCAGACGACCATTTATGAAATTAGTAGTATTAATAGCTATCTGATTCTTATCCTTAATATTTTGTTCATTATATACTGAAATTAAAGTATTAAGTATTTCATCGGCCCTTTCAGGTGATATATCTTTTATTGATATATTCAATATATTTGCATCTTCTTGAGCTTGAGTAATGTTAAGAGTAGCAAGTAATCTACGCGCAATATCTGTTATCGGTTCTCGCTTTATCCTAATTGATTTATCATACCATTTTTCATTATAGAACAGCGTAGGATTTACTCTTATTTTGCCAATAGGAGTAGAATAAGTTTTGTTAAGTTCAATATTAAAACTATTATTATTACTCCCTAAATCATTTAAACAGACTGTATTTTTATCAATAGGAGTAATAGTGAAACTATAGTTTTTTTTATCTAGTGAATCAAGAAATGATACAGTTACAGGAGATAGTGTATATAATTCATTACTACGCAAATAATCCTTTATACTATAACTAACATTTGCATTTAACCGCTGCACCACATCATTCATAAGCCGTTTTGACTTGAACTGAAGTATTTCATTAGAAATATTTACTGTAGAATATTTATTAAGACGCTCCAACACTTCAGGATTAGCTCCGGACGGAGTTTTTATCATTATTGTTACCCCACTTGAATAAATGAAAGAAGCATTTACATATCTATACCAAGCAATTCCAACAAATAATATTATTGATATAATAAACCAATACCATTTACTTAAAAGAAAGTATAGAATATCGGATATATTAATGTGCAGATTTGGAGATTTCTGAATATGATCTTCATCATTTTCATTCATTCGTATCATAATTATATAATAATTATTTCTTTATAAAAAGAAAAGTAAGAGAAGTTAGTGTTGAAATAAATCCTAGCCATACAGAAAGAATCTGCAATTTCTGTTGTGATTTCTGTGTTGATTTCATAGAAGAAGGTTCTACATATATTATATCATTTTGTTGGAGGTAATAGCATGGACTAGAAAATACATCCTTTGAACGTAAGTCGGTAAAGAATATTCGTCTTTTATTTCCATATTCTCTCAACACTGCTACTCTATCAATTCTGGCATTCTCTGTAAGATCCCCAGCCATTGCAATTGCTTCCAATAAAGTAATTCTGTCGCCAGTTATGTCAAAAGTCCCTTTTGATGCCACCTCACCAAGAACAGATATTTTGAAGTTTATGAAATCTATCAAGACTATTGGATCCTTAATATAATTACTTCTTACAAGTTGATCCTTTATCGTATCAGTCAGCTGTAATCTAGTCATCCCTTCTGCATGAATCTTACCCAAAATAGGGAAATCAATATTGCCATCTACATCTACTATATATCCATCACTATTTCTTCCTCCCGATATAGGAAGTTCTTTGGCAGTAACAACTGATTCTTGAGAAACAGAATAAGTAGTACCGGCTGTACCTGGAAAGTTAAATGGAATTGCAAGTTCAGGACTTTTACAACTAACTATAATTCTTAACTTATCATCACGATGTATAATAGGTTCGTACTTTTGCAAAATGGGATATTCTTGTTTTTCATCCATGTCTTGTAAATATACTATCGACTTTTTTGTTGAACATGAACTAAAAAGCAAAATAGAAAATCCAATTATTATAACTGATATTAATATATTTCTCATTTTACTCTATAATTTATAAAATTATTATTAATGCTATTTTAATATATTATCGAACACAATATCTTCCTTGATAAATACTTTTCTTTTTTGCAAACTAAATTTCTTTATTCCACTTACAATAAAATGTATATCTTCTTCTGTAACCAGCGGTCCTGATGGTAAACATATTCCATTGTCAAATATATGTTCAGAAACAGAATTTACTAACTTTTCGCAATCTCTAAATACTGGTTGCATATGAAGTGGCTTCCATACTCTGCGACTCTCAATATTTAATCTAGATAGATAATCAGACAATTCCTGACAGGAAAAAGATGTCTTTGCCGGATTTATCAATGCAGTACTAAGCCAATAATTTGGATTTATGGGTATCTTTGAGTATGGTTTATTTACTTCTATTCCATATATATCATCAAGTTCGTTCACATATAGATTGTGCATTTCTCTTCTATGAACAATATGTTCATCAACTATCGTCATCTGACCTCTTCCAATACCAGCCGAAATATTACTAAGTCTGTAATTATATCCAATCTTTTCATGCTGATAATAAGGAAAATTTTCACGAGCTTGCGTTGCATAAAACTTAACTCTTAATGATTCTTCTTCACTGTGGCATATCAATGCTCCTCCACCACTAGTAGTTATCATCTTATTTCCATTAAAAGAAAGTATTCCAAATTTTCCGAATATTCCGCAATATTGTCTATCATATTCTGATCCCATAGCTTCAGCAGCATCTTCTATAACCGGTATATTGAATTTATTGGCTATTTTTATTATCTCATATATCTTACCAGGAGTACCATATAAATGTACTAATATTATTGCCTTAGGAAGTTTTTTCTTCTTTTGTAAAGTATCATTTATCGCTTTTTCTAGAAGTTGCGGATCCATGTTCCATGTATCTTTTTCACTATCAACGAATATAGGTATTGCTCCTTGATATAAAATAGGATTAGCAGAGGCTGCAAATGTAAAACTCTGACATATAACGACATCATCTTTTTGAACTCCAGCCATTACCAATGCCAAGTGAATTGCAGCAGTACCCGAACTCAGTGCAACTACATTTACTGGTTGGTAACTTTTCTTATTTATCCACTGACTAAGATCTTCTTCAAATGCATCAACATTAGGCCCCAACGGCACTACCCAATTGGTCTTAAAAGCTTCATTTATATATTTAATTTCATTTCCACTCATATGAGCTAATGATAATAATATTTTCTTCATTTTAGTAATTTGGTTTTATAATGAATATTACATATCCGTGCATTTCAGAATCAAAGTTCAGTTTACTCATCTTATTTGGAAATGATATTAGGATTCTATCGGGCAATATACCTGGAACCTTTTTTAATACATCATATACTTCAGAGGATCTTTCGTACGCTAATTTCTCATTCTTCCCTTTTTCTTTATTTTTTGTTGACAGATCACCGAATCCAATGATTATGATTTTCTTGTTTTCATTATCTTTTAAATAAGTAATGACTTTTTCTAAATTGCCAAACTGACTTTCTTCTATTTTTGAGCTTTTTTTATTAAACTTTATTTTTGCATCAAGAATTTTGTTTGTTGAATCATTAGGTTCAGTATATAAATTATTATTGATTACAATATCTGAAGAAATTAATTCAGGAGCTTTTTGTGTAGAGTAAACCAAATTATCTGAAGAGATAAATGAGTAATTATATATTTTCTTCTTATTATTTTTGAATTTGTATATAAAACCAAATCCCATATTTCCATAAGCTTCGGCCTCTCTAGAAACTACTCCATTCCATCTATCATTAGTAAGAGATAATGAAGTTTCAAGAAACAAATCAAATAATGGATTTACTTTATACTCAAACTGAAATCCGCCGCGAATGGCTAGATAAAACGGCGAACTTTTTTTAATCTCATACCTATATGTCTTTCCATCCGATTCCCATGTCCAATCATTTATATTATCCGAAAAATTGAATGATCTGTTAATTCCTAATCCGGCAAAAGCTATTACATTAAATTTATAACTTTTATCCACTCTACCGAATAAATTATTCAAGTTAACCATACCATCTCCAAATAATCCTAATGAATGGAAATCGAAACGGCCATCACCAAATACGCTTGGAACAGCATCTATCAACTCATCTGAAGCTCTACTTTTTACAGTTGAATAATTTACTGATAATCTTGCACCTAACATAGGTGTGAAGTTTTTACCAACAAATATCTGAAAAGATGGTCCAAACATCTTAAACAGATTTTGATTGAATACATTATTAGACATATGATATACTCCGCCACCACTTATTCCTATAAACCAACTATTAATCGATTCATATGTTACCAAAGGATTCTTTCTTATATCCTGAGGAATAATATTTTTTGAAAACAAAAGAGTATAGAAGGTTATTGAGAGGATTAATAATGAAATTATTCTTTTCATATTATATCTAATTAAAATTATTTTACGTCTAAGTCAGCATACTCAGAGTTAAGACTCCTGTACTCAGGAACTATTGATTTCATGAGTTTAACCGTTTCCATTTTATCTCTATCTCTTGCAGTATTTAATAAATGGTTTACTTTAAACTTAACGTCATTATATAAGTATTCTCTTGCGCAAGCTATTCTAATACTGTTATTCTTTGTCGGCAAAGTTTTTTCGGTAGAAGTAAGAACTTCTTCATATAGTTTTTCTCCTGGACGTAAACCTGTATATTTGATTTTTATATCAATATCCGGTAAATATCCCGCTTCTTCAATCATATGTCTGGCCAGACTGTCAATCTTTACCGGTTTACCCATATCGAATACAAATATTTCTTCTCCGTTTCCAATATTGGCTGCTTCCATAACAAGACGACAAGCTTCGGGAATAGTCATGAAATATCTTATTATATTAGGATGAGTTACAGTAAGTGGCCCCCCTTTTATCAACTGTGAACGGAACAATGGAATTACACTCCCATTACTACCTAATACATTCCCAAAACGTGTTGTAATAAACTTAGTCCTTCCTGCTACACAATTTTTCTTTATTGCACTACTTAGACTTTGTACATATATCTCGGCTATACGTTTTGATGCCCCCATTACATTACTTGGATTCACAGCTTTATCTGTAGAAATCATTATAAATTTCTCAACTTGATATTTAACTGACATTTCTGCCATATTACAAGTACCTCCTACATTTGCTAAGATAGACTCACAAGGATCATTTTCCATTAAAGGTACATGCTTATAAGCTGCAGCATGAAATACGATATTAGGATGATAACATGACAATTGAGATTCAACTTTAATTATATTCCTTACATCTCCTATTATAGGTACAATATTAACATTAGGATAATTTTCCTTCAATTCTAATGCTATGTTATGCATTGGAGTCTCGGCATTATCAAATAATATTAGTTGTCGTATTGGAAATCTAGCAATATTACGACATAATTCTGATCCTATAGAACCGGCAGCTCCTGTTATAAATATTACTTTATCTTGGAAAGTATTGCTTATAGCAGAAATATTTATTTTTATCTCACTACGCTCTAGTAAATCTTCTACTTTTATATTTTGTATTCGTAACTTATAGTAATCATTACGGTTACCTTCGATGATAGGTGCTATTTGAAGTTTTATATTTGAATTTATACAAGTGTTTACCAAATCTTGATCAGAATGTAACTCCGTTATATTAGTAAAAAGAATGCTCTTTATATTCAAAGATTTCAATACTACAGAAATATTATCACTATCGTAAGCTATTACCGGAAACCCTGTTATTCTCATTCCTGCATTACTTATTTTTCTGGTTATAAAGCCAACAGGCATATACTTTGAATTTGAATTTATAAGATAATTTATTAATGATATTGATCCTTCAGATATTGAAAAGATTCCTACCGGTATTGTATTATCATTCTTATTTATATATAAAAGCTTGTAATAAAAATAAGTGATAGAGGTTCTCATCAGTATCAACAAGAAAGAAGAAAATATGAAATCAATCAAGACAAATCCTATTATAAATTGTGATGTCTCATAATTAATTAGAGATAAACATATTATAAAAATCAAGCTTTTAAAAAGCATTACATATTCAATATTCATCAATTCACCTAAAGTAGAATGTCTAATTATATGTTTATAAGTATCAAAATATAGTTCACCTACAACACTACATATAAATGATATAGCTAGTATTACATTAAGCAAGTTTATGTCATTGGTAGCATTCAATAGATAATTAATGAAGTAAAAAGTAACTATTGAAGATACTAGAGATAGTATTATATCTGCTACAAATACTAAATAACGGCTTAGATAAGATAGATTAGGTAGTTTATCTAAGATATAACGCAAATTATAATTATTGCTCATTTAATAATTAATATATTATCACTATTGGAATTATGATTAAATACAATCCAAATAAGCGCGCTTCGCGGTTATCTGTCCCAGATATACAGATACTATTGAAAATTCTTTATAAATATTTAGAACAACAACAAATAAAGTTTTTTTGTTTATCATCTTTGATTATTTTTTTTACCATAAAACCCAATATTATACACAAAATAGCCTTTACATATTTTTTACAATAATTAATTTATGTATATCGTACAAATATCTTATATTCTTACATAATATATATTTATTTATAATATCATTAATAATTATAATCCTTAATATATATATATTAGAACATCATTAACAAAAGCAAAGCAATACCATCATATACTTCTTATTATCAACTAATTATAACCATTATACTATTTCTACAAATATAAATAATGTAATAAATATCATCTTATAATCCATTTACATATATCATATATTTATAGTTATAAGCTATTTATTGAGTTAGTTTCTATAGTGGGTAAAATATTCAGGCAATAAATAAAATCATCGATTAAAAGAGGTATATTTTTTCTACAAGTAATTAATTTAACACTATATTCTTTTAAAATAATGTTTATTTTTATTACTGCAAATATCGATATTATAATTTATAGCACAAACTTTTTTATTACTAAAAAGGAAAGTTCAAAGAGTATAATACTAACTTAATATAGTAAAAAATTGAAGTCTTTAATTTATTAATATACACGATAATAATACTTTCAACGCATAATAATCCGTGTTTATTGATAATAATTATATATCATACACATATTAGAGGCATTTTATAAAATGAGTAAAAATTATAGTTTTTACAATTTCAAAATACATTAGTAAACTATAATCATAATAGAAATGACAAGAGTAAATAGATCTTTATCTAATGTTTTAAGTCTTGTTTTTCACTTTTATATACATATATTCATATTTATTTAATTTTGTTCTACAGGAAATATTTAACATTTAGATTTGTATAAAATCAATAGAATGTTACTGTAAATTTTAGAAAAAGAATTCTTAATATCTATTTTATATACTTCTATAATCGACTTTTTGAGTAACATATTTATTATTTATCCTTTAGATAACCATATGTTAAATTATCTTATAATACACCTATCCAAACGTCTCAACTTATATATTTTTTTCAGTACATTCGCAGCAGAATTTAAAACGGTAAATAAATGTGTCTAAAATATTACTACATTCTTATTCGCTGCAATAATAAGATTCATAAGTTTCATAAATGGGGTGTAGTCGTGCAACTCTAAAAATATGCTTTATATAAATTCTACAAGCTATTTTTAATTTCATTATTCATTAAATTTTATTTATGGGCAAAAACAAGTGGCTCATAGCGTGTGTACTATCACTGCTATGCAGTCAGATTATATGTGCTCAGACTCCATTACGGCGAGTCATAAGCATAGAAGAACTGTTTAGTTTGGCCGACAAGAACAGCCAAAGTATAAAGAGTTTCGAAATAGGCACTGAAGCCGCTGATCAAGAACTTAAATCTGTACAAGCAAATAGGCTTCCAGATATTAATGCATCGCTTTCGGCGAGCTACTGGGGTAACGGATTTTTATGGAATCGTAACTTCAAAGATGGTCAGTCTATCGACATGCCTCACTGGGGAAACAACTTCTCTGTTTCGGCAGCACAGGTTATTTACACTGGCGGAGCTATTACTAATAATATTGCAATAGCAAAAATTCATAAAAAAATGGCAGTTCTTGACTTACGCAAGAATCGTCAGGATATAAGATTCATGCTGACTGGAAATTACCTTGAACTATGCAAACTTACAAATCAGATTGAGGTAATGGAAAATAACATAGTCTTAACCGAACATCTTATAGCAAATACTCGGCAGCGGGTGAATCAGGGTACCGCCCTCAAAAATGATATTACAAGATATGAACTTCAGTTGGAAAACATGAGACTCCAGCTTCAAAGACTGAAAGATGCATTTTCCATAATAAATCATAAATTAATCACTACTGTTGGACTAGATGTAAACAATGTAATAATACCTAAAAGCAATATTGATGCAATTACTCCCTCCTTACTTGACGAAAAGAGATGGCAACAGATTGCTGAAAATGAGAATATACAATTACAACAATCTCAACTATATATAAGCATGAGAGAGAAAGCTGTAAAGATTGAAAAATCAGAAATGCTTCCTAAAATAGGATTTTTTGTCGAAGAACATTTGGATGGACCTATAACAATAGAAGTGCCTGTCATAAACAGTAACTTTAACTATTGGTTTGCAGGAATAGGCATTAAGTATAACATATCTTCTCTTTTCAAAAACGACAATAAGATAAAAAAGGCGATGATACAGCTATCTCAATCGCGTGTAAATCATGAATTGGCAAAACAATATATAGAAAATGCAGTTCAGATATCATTTACAGAATATGTAACATCATTTATCGATTGCCATACACAACAAAAAAGTGTAGAACTAGCAAACAAGAACTATAAAGTTACATCAGATCGTTATGAAAATGGTCTGGCACTCCTTACTGATATGATTGATGCATCAAATATGAAGCTTAGTGCCGAACTTAATCTTGTAAATGCACAGATTAGTATTCTATATAACTATTATAAAATGAAATATACATCAGGTTCATTATAAAACAAAAAAATATGACAATAAGAAAAACAAAGAAATTATTATATAATACAGTTATTATATGTGCTATAATAGCAAGTATGCTTTATGTATCTTCACGTTTCATACATTTTGGTAATATAGAGTATACCGACAATGCTCAGACTAAGCGTCACATTACTCCTATCAACACAAGAATTTCGGGATTCATAAAGGAAATACGCTTTGAAGAATTCCAACAAGTGAATAAGGGAGATACTTTAGTTATAATAGAAGATACTGAATTCAGACTTCGGGTTGCTCAAGCCGAAGCAGACCTTGAAAATGCATTAGCCGGTCGTTCAGCTATTAATGCAGAAATAAAAACTACTACGAATAATCTTTCTGTTTCTGATGCTGTAATAGAAGGAGCACGAGTTCAGATGGAAAATTCTAAGCGTGACTGGCAACGCTTCGAAAAACTGCTTAAAGAAGAGTCGGTTACTTCACAGCAATACGACAATGCAAGAAAAGCATATGAAAGCACAAAAGCTGCATACCATCAGGTATTAAGAACTAGGCAGTCTACTTCTTTGATAAAAGACGAACAGACTCATCGTCTTGGACAAACAGAAGCGGTAATAAAACTGGCAGAAGCAGCCGTAGAACTCGCTCAACTTAATTTATCATATACCATAATTACTTCACCTTGCAACGGAGTTACGGGAAAGAGAGAAATACATGAAGGAGAGTTGGTACAACCTGGACAAAACATTGTCAATATAGTGGACAATAATGATATCTGGATAATTGCTAACTATCGCGAGAGTCAGATGTCTAACATAAAGAAAGGATGTACTGTAGAAATTATAGCAGATGCAGTGCCAGGAATAACGTATACCGGAATAGTAGAATCTATATCGGATGCTACTGGTACATCTTTCTCGACTCTCCCTCAAGATAATGCCACAGGAAACTTCGTAAAAGTAGAGCAAAGAATACCAGTTAGAATAAGTCTAAAAGGCAACAATACTGATAATCTAGTTAAACTGCGTGCCGGACTTAATGTTGAATGTTCTGTAAATTATTAACATGGGAGTACCTTCATTAAACGGCAAATTTACAATGCCTATGTTCAAAACTTTCGTACCCAAGTCTATTCAACCTTGGATATACATATGTATTGCTCTTTCATTTCAACTATCTGGAGGAGTGTATATCGGAGCACTAAATGAATTTATAGGCAACCACTCGCTTATAAAAGAAGATATGCTAATGGCCAACTACATAAATCTGGCAGGAATGGCAATTACATTCCCTCTTGTTCTGAGACTAAAGTTCAGATTTACAAATAAGACCTTACTGTGTACCTCTGCATTAGGAGTAATATTTTGCAATATTGCATCTATGCACATAACGTGGTTGCCAATATTATGGTTTATATGCTTCATTGATGGATACTTCAAGATTCAGGGAACATTCGAGTGCATGTCTAACATACAACTTTGGATGACTCCGAAAAGAGACTTTACAGTATTCTTCCCTCTTCTTCATATTATAATATTGTGCTCCATAGCATTTTCCAATTGGATAACTTCTTATCTAACATATTATTATGACTGGCGTCACATGAATCTATTCATAATAGGATTGATGCTTTTTGTATTACTTGTAATAATAACGCTAACAAAGCACTTTCGAATAATGAAGAAGATGCCACTGTATGGAATAGACTGGCTTGGTGCATTATTATGGTCAATACTAGCAATAGAAATTATATACCTATTCAACTATGGAGAGTTTTATAATTGGTGGAACAGTAACGTTATATGTCACCTCACCATAGCAATAATAATTACAGCCATAATATGCATACTAAGAATGCTGAGCATACGTCATCCTTTTCTCGATACCGAAATGTGGACCTACAAGAATTACTGGAAACTTCTTTTACTAATAATATTTGTAGAAGGTTTTCTGGCTGCAGAGTATGTTCTAGAAGAGATTATTCATAAAGAGATCTTTCATTATGATCTTCTCACCACCTCATCACTTAATCTATGGGTAATTATAGGAGTAGTTATAGGATGCCTATTCGCATTACTATGGATGAAGGTACTAAAGTTTAATTTCTTACGACTTATAACTATAGGCATAGCAACTCTTTCATGCTATATGATCCTTTATTATTTTCTCCTTTCACCAGATGTAAATATTGAAAGGATGTATTTACCTACTCTATTGAGAGGATTCAGCTATGCCGTATTGAGTTCTACATTTTTCGTGTGCCTTGAAGAGATTATGACTTTTCGGCATTTCTTCCAAAGTCTTTGCATATTTAATATGGTACATATGTTTATAGGAGGTACCATAGGTGCAGCGATATATTCATTCTTCATGAGATATTTTATGGCCGATTATGTAGGAAGATATGGATCAAATCTTCCTCAGGGATACCCTATGGACATATTTATTAAACAGATGCAGATTGTAAGTATACGTACTATTTATGGATGGGTAGCATATGGATGTATGGCACTTCTATTCTGTTTTTTGCTTTACGATACACCTATAAGGAGTTCGCTTAAGCTTATTCCAAGTTGGCGCAGTGTAGGTAAAGGAATAAGGCAATTAATCATAAGATAATCATTATTTAAAATCTTCCCGGAATGGTAGTCGAACATTTATTACAGCTACCATTCTTTATATGATTCTCTAATACATGGAATCCCCTTCTTTTAATCAACAATGCCTTACAGTTGGGACAATAGGTATCTTCTCCGTCAAATTCAGGAGCATTCCCCATATATACGAATTTCATTCCCTCACTTAATGCTATATCGCGTGCTCTACACAACAGAGTGATAGTTGTAGGCGGTAAATTAGTAAGTTTATATATAGGGAAGAAACGACTGAAATGCAACGGATTGTATTCGAAACCATTACTTAACAACCAACTGCACATTTTCTTTATCATATCTGGACCATCATTTATGGTTGGAATAAGCAGATTAGTTATCTCTAACCATACTCCCTCTTCTTTAAGTATTTTCAAGGTATTTAATACAGGTTGTAACGTAGCGCCGTTTAGTTTCTTATAAATATCATTATCAAATGATTTTAGATCTATATTGGCAGCATCAATATATTTACTCATCTTTCGCAATGGCTTTTCATTTATGTATCCTGCCGAAACTATTATATTTCTTATCCTATTTTCATGCGCCTTTAATGCTGTATCGAATGAGTATTCATAATAGGTAAACGGTTCGGTGTAAGTATAAGCTATATTCCTACAATCATTTATTACTGCTGTTTCTACCAGACTCTCGGGCGACATAAAACGTGCCTTTACTTCATCTGGAGCAGCTTGCGATATGGAACTATTCTGACAGTTAAGACATCTAAGATTACATCCTGTAGTTGCTAGTGAAAGACACATTTCTTTAGGATAAAAATGAAAAAGTGGTTTCTTTTCTATAGGATCTATGTTCAATGCACAAACTCTTCCATATACAGTAGTATATAATATGTTCTTATTATTGATTCTGCTTTTGCAAATACCGATTTGTCCATCTTTCAAATTACAGTTATGAGGACATATAGTACATTGTACCCCCTTATCGGTTCTTTTGTAGAAATCAGCTTCCTTAAAGAATCGAGCAGCCAAATTTCTCATTTTATCATTATTCTTTGAGTATTATAACCTCATACACATATAAATTGGCATCTTTCCAACCATCCCATGGTATTCCGGCCTTATCTCGTGCACAATGTCCAAGAAATTCCTCTTCTGTCCAGTTCACCTCATTTGCCACCTGAGGTAAGAACGTACCTGTCTTTCCATCCTTTTCAATATATATTCCATGCTTACCCATCTTGAATTCATCAATGCTATGAATTCTCTTCATAGGACTTAGCACTGATATTTCTATTTTAGTATCATCCATTTCAGAAGGATGAAGTGGGTAGAATCTTGGATCTTCAAATGCTGCTGCTTGGGCCATTTCCTCTACTATTTTATATAAAGGATAGTCACAACCAAAATGTCCTATGCAACCTCTTAGTTTATCCTTGCATGTAAGAGTTACAAATGCTCCTCCGCGCATCTTGAGTGCCGATGTAATTTCCACCGGATCACATAAAGGAAGGTTTATTCCGTTCATTCTGTTTTTTATGGCATTTCGTGCTATCTTAAGAAGATTTTTCTTTTCGACTTCAGTAAGTTTAAATTCATTGGCTGTTACTCCTTCTGGCCTCGTGAATGTAAAGCTATGATAACCTACTACCTTATCTTTGTCACCATAATAAGAATCACCCGAATTACAGTAGTCTATATGATTTACCTTTATATTATTTTGTTGCGAAACCAAATAAAGCAATATACCTATGGCAGACTGTCCGCATGCGCTTGTAGAGAGATTAGAAATATATTTGTGACTATTTTCTATTATTGCTTCTATAAAATCCTTTGGATCACCTTTCATTATTGCATCCCCCGTATGCTTGTCTACCATGTTGGCATCGTTATAATTGGGGTAATGAGAAAAATCGCTGCTTATTATAAACAGATTATTACCGTTGAAATATGGTTCAAGTGCTTCGGCAATCTCCTTTAGTAGATGAAGCGATTCTGTACCTACTATGATTGGAACTATAGATGGCATATCTTTGAGGTAATACTTAAGTAAAGGCAACTGCACCTCAATACAGTGTTCACGATTATGTGCAACAGGTCTATAAGTAAAGCACTGACTCTTATTGACCAATTTACGACAAAGTTCCTTATCTACCTTTACTTTACCAAGAGGTGTATCATAATATTCAAATTCACAGTCTATTGATGCACCGTCAATATATTCTCGATGACTTGGACCAATAAGAAAAATATGGTCATATTTTTTGTCAGGATTAATCTGTGCAATTGCCGATGCAGCAGTATGCCCCGAGAATACATATCCTGCATGAGGTACAATTATAGCATTAACATTATCAAATTCTTTCTTTTTTTCATAAGGTTTAAAAAATGTCTCAGCCATAGCTTGAATACTCTTTTTATCGGCCGGATAAAATGATCCGGCAACAGCCATAGGACGTACCAATGTCTTGTCGTCCTTTCCGTTACATGAGAAAAAAGAATCTATAGTCATGATAATTATAAAATTAATATAAATACACCTCGATGTTTTGTTCAAAAACGTTCTTTGGTTTTTAATTAACAAACAACAGAAAAAGTAGTTTCAGCATTTTCTCTATTTAACGTATAGAATATTAAACAATTAGTTATATTTATTCATTTTATATTTTATAGCTTTGCATTATATGAATATATAAAATTTTATTATGAAAAAGATAATGATTCTGCTTTTTTTGTCTATTATTACATTGCATCTGAATGCACAGAAATCTCCACGTATGGATACTTTCACTACCAAGAACGGTAAGGTAATAACATTCCGCTTTTATGGTCATGCATCGGTGGCCATAGGTGCAGACAATAAAGTTTATTACATTGATCCTGTAAGTCAGTTCGCCAACTATAACAAAGAGCCCAAAGCTGCAGCCATATTTGTAACTCATTCGCACTCCGATCATTTAGATACTTTGGCTATTCAAGAACTTAACACTTCTAATACAAAGATTTATTGTGACCAGACAAGTGCAAGGGGACTTAAGAGCAATAATGTAAAAGTTATGAGTCCTGGTCAGAATATTACGCTTCCTAATGGAATTAAAGTCGAAGCAGTTCCGGCTTACAATACTACTGATGAACATACTCAGTTTCATCCTAAAAAGAGAAAAGACTGTGGGTATATATTCAATATAGGTGGATCTCGAATATATATTGCAGGCGACAGTGAAGATACTCCTGAAATGAAATCTCTGAAGAATATAGATGTAGCCTTCCTACCTGTAAATCAACCTTACACCATGACAGCAAAACAAGCTTCCAATGTCATAAAGGCAATAAAACCTAAAGTTTTTTATCCTTATCACTACGGGCAGGTAAAAGAAAAGACCGATATAAAAAGCCTTGTAAAAGCTACCAAACCATATACAAAGGTAATATTAATGGGAATGGAGTAATTGATATTTTATAATTATAATTTTGTAAAATTGATTAATATGATATAGCTTTGCACACACAATTCTAAGAATAATGGGGTGCCTTAACATAACGGGCTGAGATCATACCCTACAAATCTGATCCGGGTAATGCCGGCGTAGAAATTAAAAAAAGTCAATGAAAAAAAGTTTTTTATTTGTTGCAGCTATATTGGCAAGCAACATTATGTCATCTGCTGCCGAAGCAGACAAAGACAGCGTAAAAGTGGTAAATCTTGAAGATGTTTTTGTAGTAGCAACGCGTGCAACACAAAAGACCCCTGTAGCATTTACTAATGTAAGCAGTCAGGATATTAAAAAGACAAACTTCGGTCAAGATATTCCTTATTTGTTAAGTATGACTCCATCAGCAATAACTACCAGCGATGCGGGTGCAGGAATTGGTTACACAACCTTCCGCGTAAGAGGTACAGATGGAACCCGTATAAATGTTACTGCAAACGGCATTCCTATGAATGATGCCGAAAGTCATACACTTTTTTGGGTAAATATGCCCGACTTTGCATCATCAGTAAAAAGTATTCAGGTACAGCGTGGTGCCGGTACATCAACAAATGGATCGGGTGCTTTTGGAGCCAGCATAAACATGGCAACAGATGCCATGACTCCAAAACCTTTTGCCGAACTGAATGGATCGTATGGCTCGTTCAACACTCATAAAGAGACACTCAAATTTGGTACCGGACTAATAAACAATCACTGGGCTTTCGAAGGACGATTAAGCAACATTGGTACCGATGGTTACATAGATCGTGCATCTGTATCACTAAACTCGTATTTTGCACAAGGAGGATATTACGATGATGACATGTCTATAAGACTACTTACTTTTGGTGGAAAGGAGAAGACTTATCATGCATGGAATTATGCAAGCAAAGAAGAAATGGAAAAGTATGGTCGTACATATAATTCATGTGGCGAGTATACCGATGATAATAATAATACTAAATATTACGACGACCAGACTGACAACTATACTCAAACTAACTATCAGTTACTTTTCAATAAAATATTGTCAGATTCATGGAATATAAATGCGGCACTACATTATACACGCGGAAACGGTTATTATCAGGAATACAAGACAGGCAGAAAGCTTAAAGAGTATGGACTTGTACCTTATATGATTGATGGAACAGAGGTTGCAAAAAGTGACCTTATACGTCAGAAAAAGATGGCTAACGATTTCGGAGGCGGAGTATTCTCTGTAAATTATACTAATAACAGACTTTCTACTTTCCTTGGTGGCGGACTAAACTATTACGATGGAGACCATTTCGGAAAGGTGTTATGGGTAAAAAACTATATAGGAGCTTTATCGCCCGATCATGAATATTATCGTAACAATGCAAAGAAGACAGATGGCAACATCTATCTAAAAGCTAATTATGATATCACTTCAAGTTTAAGTGCATTTGCCGATCTTCAGTATCGTTTCATACACTACAAGATAAAAGGATCAAACGACAATTATGATAAAAGCAACGCACATATGCAAAGACTTGACATTGATGATAATTTCAACTTCTTCAATCCTAAATTAGGTCTTAACTGGCAGATTAATAATGAAAATAGACTTTATGCTTCATTCTCGGTAGCACAGAAAGAGCCTACTCGCAATAATTACACCGATGGCAAAACTAAGGTATATCCTCGTTCCGAAAGACTGAACGATTATGAATTAGGGTATGTATATGCCAACAGATGGTTCTCGGCAGGAGTTAATCTATATTATATGGATTACAAAGATCAACTTGTACTTACAGGCGAACTTAATGAGATTGGCGAAGCTATGGCAGCAAATGTGCCCGACAGTTACCGTGCAGGAGCAGAATTCATGATAGGATTAAAACCATGTAGCTTCTTCGACTGGAACTTAAATGCAACTATAAGTCGCAACCGCATAAAGAATTTTACCGAAACACTTTATGAAGGTGAAGAGATAGGAACAACTCCATGGAACATAAATCATGGTAGCACACCTATAGCATTCTCGCCTGATTTTCTTCTAAACAATCAGTTTACTTTCAATTACAAAGGCTTCCTTGCAATGCTGCAATCACAATATGTAAGCAAACAATATATGACAAATGCTAAACAGAAAGATCAAACTCTTGATGCATATTTCATATCTAATCTAAATCTTTCTTATACATTCAAGTTACCTCAGCTTAAATCAATAACAGTAGGATTCACGGTAAATAATTTATTCAATGAAGAGTACGAGAATAATGGATATGCCGGTAGCGGTTATTCTTTTGATGACAACAAAGAAATGGTAAGATACAACTATGCAGGATATGCAGCTCAGGCAGGAACCAATGTAATGGGTAACATTTCAATAACATTTTGATAAATATAAATGAATTATCTTGAAATAATAGGAACTGTTGTAGGTATAATATATCTTATATTAGAATACAAAGCAAGCATATATTTATGGATAGCAGGCATCATCATGCCTGCTATCTATATATTCGTATACTACGATGCAGGCCTTTATGCCGATTTTGCCATAAACATATATTATCTTATAATAGCAGTATATGGATTCGTAATGTGGAATACTAGTGGCGACAAAGAAAATAAAAAAGAGCTTTCCATAACACATACTCCCTTTAAAAATATACTTATTTATACAGTAACATTTGCGGCTGCTTTTATAGCAATTGGATTTATCCTTGAAAGATATACCGATAGTAACGTACCGTGGCTGGACTCTTTTACTACGGCATTAAGTATAGTGGGAATGATAATGCTGGCCCGAAAGTATGTAGAACAGTGGATTACGTGGATTGTTGTCGATGTAGTATGTTGTGGATTATATATATACAAGGAACTCTATTTTACATCTGCATTATATGGACTTTATGCTATAATAGCTATCTTTGGCTATCTAAAATGGATCAAATTAATGAAAGATGACAAATGACATGATGAACCGATTTGTAATTCTAGGCAATGGAGAATATCCTTCAAGCAGAATACCACTCGAAATACTCGATAAAGCAGAATATGTAGTATGCTGCGACGGAGCAGCAAATGAATATATAAGGTTGGGAAATATGCCGGCTGTAGTAGTAGGCGACGGCGACTCACTATCCGATGATATAAAAGAAAGATATCCACATCTTATATACAGAATAGCCGATCAGGAGACAAACGATCTTACCAAGGCAGTACAATATCTCTATTCAAAAAATATTAAAGAGTTCTCGATAGTAGGAGCCTCGGGCAAAAGAGAAGATCATGCATTAGGTAATATAAGTCTGCTACTACAATATCGTCGTATGGGAATAAAGACAAGAATGTATACAGAGTATGGTTACTTCATGGCCTGCAATGATACTGTAACCATACCATCATACAATGGACAGCAAATATCCATAATAAATTTTAATGCAATAGGATTAAGTAGCAGTGATCTTAAGTATCCTTTACGCGATTTCAGCGAATGGTGGCAAGGTACTTTGAACGAGTCATTAGGTAATACAGTCACTATTCATGCACAAGGAGAATACATAATATTCATTAACTACTGAAAGGTAACCAACTTTCTTACACACTATAAAAATCCTTTATATTATTTTGACATATAGTATAAAGGATTTTATATTTGTAAAGTATAATATATTACCTATTATGGCAGATAACTATTTAGAAAAACAATATGCTCAATATGAGGCAAAGAAAGCCGCATGGGAAAAGTCCAGAAAATTTTCTGTAAAAAAGAGCAACATAAAAGAATACAATAAAAGAGTATTCATAACCGGAGGTGCATACGGGATAGGAAGATCTGTAGTAAAGGCATTCTCGGAGAAGAACTACAAAGTTGCATTCTGCGATATGGACGAACAGAAGGGTAAAAGTACTTCTATTGAAACCGGAGCTACATTCTTTCATGTAGACGTAAAAGATAGACAAAAGCTTACCGAGTGTATGAATAGTCTATTTAAAGAATGGGGAGACATTGATATAATAATAAATAATGTAGGTATAGGGAACTTCAAAGATATTACAGAGACCACTCCCGAAGATTTTGAAAATATACTTTCAATAAATCTGGTGTCTGCATTTACCACTTCACGCCTGCTTGCAATACATCGTAATAACCAAATCATAAAGAACCGTTTTGGAAGAATTATCAATATGTGTTCTACACGATATCTTATGAGTGAATCTGGTACCGAAGGATATTCTGCTTCTAAGGGAGGGATTCATTCGCTTACTCATTCGCTTGCGGTTTCTCTGTCTCAATATAACATAACTGTAAATTGTATATCACCAGGATGGATTCAAAACAGCGACTACGAAAAACTTACTTCCGAGGATCATAATCAACACCCATCTCGCCGTGTAGGAAAGCCCGAGGACATTGCACGCATGTGTCTATTTTTGTGCAGCGAGGACAATGATTTTATAAATGGCGAGAATATTGTTATTGATGGCGGGATGACGAAAAAAATGATTTACCTCTAAAACATAAATATTATGGAAAGAGTATCTTCAAACCAAATCACACATCTTGAAGATGATGAAATTTTTGTATTCGGAAGCAATCTTGAAGGAATGCACGGAGGTGGAGCAGCATTACTTGCTGCCAATAAATTTGGAGCAAAATGGGGAATAGGTGTTGGATTGACAGGTCGTTGCTATGCAATACCAACAATGCATGGAGGAGTAAATGACATTCGTTCTTATATAGACGATTTCATCAATTATGCAAAGAAACATTCAAGTCTGAAATTCCTTGTAACCGAAATAGGTTGCGGAATAGCCGGATTTAAAGTTGAAGAAATAGCTCCGCTATTCAAAGATGCTATGACAGTAAAGAATATCTATCTTCCAAAAAGATTCTGGGACGTTCTTAAATCAATGAATTCCTAAGAAGCCACAAAAAAATATCCCCGATAATGCAATCATTATCGGGGATATTTTTATTTCGATACAATTAATATACTCTGTATAGTAACCAAGACTTTTGGAAATCTTCGCGATTAGGATATTTAGCCTTGAATGCATCTTTTGCCTGAGTAGCCTGAGCACGATCATCGTAAGAACCTGCTATAACTCTGTACATGTTTCTTTCTGCATTGTAAACAACCAAAGCATTGTAACCTTGTCCGTCAAGATAGTCTTTCAAACCTTCTGCGTTTGCCTTTACACCAAAGCTTCCGCAAACTACACTGTATGCCTTCAAGCCTTCTCCCGAAACCAGCTCTACCTTTTCTTCACGAACCGGACCAGATACAGCTGCAGGAGCAGTTGCAACAGGAGCAACAGTTACCGGTGTGGTTTGTGTAGCAGGAGCTTCTGCAAGTTCTTGCTGTTTTGCTTTCTCGTAAGCTTTTTTATAAGCACTTTCACTTGATTTACATGAAGAGAATGCAAATGCTACACATACTCCCATTCCAAGCACAAATAGTTTTTTCATGATTGATGACTCTTTATTAATTAATATTATTATTAGTATCTATATATGTTCTTGCAAAAATAGTAATATAAATAGAGGTTTTATATTATAATAGCGGTTAAATTTAGTTAACTATAATTTTTCTACCTATTTTTTATAATAAAAAAAATAAAAGGACAACCATATCATTTATTATTTGTTAGATTTGTAAGTGTCTTAAAATTAAAAGAAGATGAAAGGTTTAAATGTTTTAGCTGCTTTTATCGGGGGTGCAGCCGTCGGTGCAGCAATTGGTATTTTATTCGCTCCTGAAAAAGGAGAAGATACTCGTAAGAAGATCCTTCGCATATTGCGTGAAAAAGGAATAAACCTAAATCATGCAGATATGAATGATCTAGTAGATCAAATTGCTTCTGAAATAAAAGAAACAGAAGGATAATATTTCAATTAAGGAGGTAGAAGATACCTTTTGCGGTAATATCTTCACCTCCGTTATTTTGAATTTAAAAAAAATATTATGTTCGGGAACGACAAATGTATAGATAGTCTGCAGGATCTTTTTTTTGAGATAAGGAAATATCTCGAGTTGCAGAAGGATTATATAAAACTCGATCTGGTCGAGAAACTTACTATTATCCTTTCCACTCTTATTCTTATATTGGTATTCATCATATTGGGAATGATAGCTTTATTTTATCTTTCATTCACATTTGCATATATAATTGCACCTTATGTAGGAGGTCTTACAGGTAGCTATGCCATAATAACCGGTATAATAGTATTGTTTATTGCAGTTATCTATATATTCAGAAAGAATCTCATAATACGTCCTATGACTAATTTTCTTGCTAAGGTTCTATTAAATGACAAGTAATATGGATACAACATCGAAAGAGAAAATTACCCTTGAAGCAATAGCGGCTCTTAAGAAGGAAAAACGCGAAGAGATAAGAATAGTAAAAGAAAATATGAACTGCATAATGAGCGATCTTCTTGAACCTTCAGAATCGAAAAGCGGAATGGAAGGAATAATGCAGAATATTTCTACCGGAATGGTCATATACGATGGAGTAATGACTGGTATAAAAATCATTAAAAGAGTACGTTCATTCTTTGTAAAAAGCAAAAGCAGAAAAAAATAAATATATAGTTTTCATTATAAATAATAATACAAAAACACTTTTGCTCCTTTTTGCACTACTACATATATCATTTCAATATATAGGATTATGATATGACAATACAACATAACCTGCAATATCTACATATGTCATCGCGAAATAATACACTTTGTTTTTACTTTCATATATAATAATACCCCGAACTTTAATAATAAATATTCCGAGGTATTATTCATGTATCGTCAACGTTACTTTAGCAGGCAATCATCTTATGAAGTTGGTAGCTACTCTCTCTTCGGAAAGTGGATGTGTATGTCCTTTTATACTATTGAGCAACCATACCATATTTTTTGCCAATATACGCATTATCTGCAATCCCTCGAAATCTTGTGCAGCCTCGCCCGGATTCATTCCATGCACCGAATTCCAGTATTGCGAAGATACTATAGGCATATTATTAATTGTAAAGTATTTGTTCAAACGGTCAAAAGTAGCACTAGCACCACCACGACGACATACGGCAACAGATGCTGCCGGTTTATATTCCATAAAACTCCCACACGAAAGGAACAGACGATCCAGCAAAGCACAAAGAGATCCATTGGGACCTGCGTAGTATACCGGCGAGCCCACTATTATTGCATCACACTCTATAACAGCCTGACGTACCTTTTGATAAAGTAAATCATTGAATGCACATATACCCGTCTTCTTACATTTATAGCAAGCTATACATCCCTGAACAGCTTTTGCACCTATACATATAATTTCAGAATCAACCCCATTTTTTTGCAGCTCGGCTGCAATCTCTTCAAGTGCCAGATTGGTATTGCCATCTTTCTTGGGACTTCCGTTTAACAACAGTACTTTCATATTTATAAATGTTTATGATAAAATGTATCATGCAAATATATTACAAAACTCGAATCGGCATTATAATTTACAATAAAATATATTTTATGTCATTAAGTCACGTAACATCATCTAGAAAGCCTTAAATACTTTGTCTGACAAAATAAAAATATATATTTTTGCCGGATATTACGAATTTGTATAAATATGGAAAAAGAAAATCAGGAACAGCCATATAAGAACAATTCTATGACCGAACATCTAGGAATTAAGTTTATGTCATATGACTTGAATATGGTATGCTCTGAAATGGCCGTCGACAATCGCACTTGCCAGCCTTTTGGTTATCTTAACGGAGGAGCAGCAGCTGCACTTGCCGAGATTACAGCAGGATACGGATCTATGAAGTTGTGTAATGAAAATGAGATTCCCAACGGGATGCAGATTACAGCAAACCATATATCTTCTGTGAAAGTGGGCAACACCGTAACTGCAATGGCACAGCTTATTCATAAAGGTAAATCCACTCATGTGTGGAATGTAGATATAACCACCCACGACGGTCGACTTGTTTCGACAGCTAGGATTGTAAACTTTATAATAACACGAAAATGAACAATCCAGATAAAAAAACAGCAGATCTTATTGACAGACTAACTGAAAGCAATGTAAACTTCGCATTGTATCGTCTGCCATGGACAGATGCGTGTCATCTTGTTCTTCAAAAATCTAACGATATAGAGAAACTGGACAGTCTGTACGAACTTAATGAACGTAAAGGATTTGTCTTCGCCCCTTTCATACCGAATTCTAAACACAAAGTACTTATAATTCGTCCTGATATAATGGCATACGATTGGGAAGAAATAGAGCATGAGATCAACGCTTTCTGCAAAGAAAATGGCATAGAACATTCTGAAAAGGAAAATATAGAAAAACAAGTTGATGATATAAATAGGGATTATGAAAAACGATTCTATGTATTCAAGGATGCAATGAAAAGCGGAAGATTCTCTAAAATTGTTCTTTCACGATATATTACAGAACCTATAGAGAATAATTTCTCACCTCTGAATGCCTTTATCAATGCATGCAACAGCTATCCGCGCATGTTTATATATTTATGCCATACCACTGCTTCTGGAACCTGGGTGGGAAGTACTCCAGAAATAGTTCTCAGCGGTAATCCTGACAGTTGGCACACCGTAGCACTTGCAGGAACAATGAGTATACAGAATGAAGTAGTACCTACTGAATGGGACATAAAGAACTGTGACGAACAGAAAATTGTGGCCGATTATATACGACAGACTCTGAAAAAACTTGAGTTAAAAAGCAAGATAGAAGAAAAGGGTCCTTATACAGCTCGTGCCGGTCAGCTTGTTCATAGAAAGACCGACTTTTTCTTTACTCTTAAAGAGAATAGCAAGATAGGATTAGTATTGGAAAATCTACACCCTACTCCTGCTGTATGTGGATTGCCTAAAGATGATGCAATATTGTTCATACACGATAATGAAGGGTACGATCGCCGGTACTATAGCGGAATAGTAGGATGGATAGATATAGATAACGGTACAGATCTATATGTAAATTTGCGATGTATGGAGATAGGCAAAAATAATGCACGTCTATATGCAGGCGGAGGTTTACTACCATCGTCAGATATGGAAACCGAATGGGAGGAGACTAACCGTAAGCTTGCTACTATGAATAAGATTTTAAAACAAGGAAATAACCAATAATATAAATAATATATGTATTCGGATAAGAAAAGTGTTCTTCAACTAGCAGCTCTTCTAAAGGCTCACGGAGTTACAAAAATTGTATTATGTCCCGGTAGTAGGAATGCCCCGATAGTACATACTTTATCTAATATTGAAGATTTTACTTGTTATCCTGTTACGGATGAAAGAAGTGCAGGCTTCTTTGCCATTGGATTATCATTGCAGGGAGGCGGGCCGGCAGCCGTATGCTGTACTTCCGGTTCGGCTCTTTTAAATCTTCATCCAGCTGTGGCAGAAGCCTTTTATCAACAGGTTCCTCTTATAGTAATATCGGCCGACCGTCCTATTGCGTGGATAGGTCAGATGGATGGACAGACCTTACCCCAACCAGGTGCTTTTGGGAGCTTGGTAAAAATGTCTGTAAATCTTCCCGAAATACATAATGAAGAAGATGAATGGTATTGTAATCGATTAATAAACGAGGCTATAATCGAGACTTACCATCACGGTAAGGGACCGGTACATATAAATATTCCACTATCCGAACCATTGTACAGATTTACTGCCAAAAAGTTGCCTGATGCAAGAGTTATAACACGTTATCAGGGGCTTAATATTTATGACCGCGACTACAAGAGTCTTATAGATCGTCTTAATAATTATACAAGAAAAATGATTGTAGTGGGACAGATGAATCTGATATATTTCTTCGAGAAGAAGTACGTAAAACCACTCTTCAAGCAGTTTGCATGGCTTACAGAACATTTAAGCAATCAAACCGTACCTGGTATTCCTATCAGGAACTTCGATGCAGCTATATACAGTATGTCGGCCGAAAAGCAGACAGAAATGGTACCGCAACTGCTCATTACTTACGGCGGTCATATAGTATCCAAACAGCTCAAGAAATATCTGCGCAGCAATCCACCTGCCGAACATTGGCACATATCAGCCGATGGGAAAGTAGCCGATTTGTATGGATGTATAAACACTATTATTGAAATGGATCCTTTCGAATTCCTTGAAAAGATTGCTTTCATGCTAGAAGGAAAAGCCACGTCTTATCCTCTTCAATGGGAGAATTATTGCAAGGAAATACCCGAACCATCTCTACCCTATTCAGAAATCTCGGTCATAGGAGATGTAATTCATAATCTTCCCGAACCATCAGCATTACACCTTGCCAATAGTTCGGTAGTGCGTTATGCCCAACTATTTAAAGTATCTCCTACAGTAGAAGTATGCTGTAATCGTGGAGTAAATGGAATAGAAGGTTCATTATCGACAGCCATAGGTTATGCAGCTGCTTCCAGCAATTTGAATTTCATTTTAATAGGCGACCTCAGTTTCTTCTATGACATGAATGCATTATGGAGCAACAATTATCGTAACAATGTTCGCATTTTGCTACTAAACAATGAAGGTGGCGAAATATTCCACACCTTACCCGGTATGGATAAGAAAAGTAATTCAAGACGTTTCATTACAGCCGAACACACCACATCTGCCGAAGGATGGGCAATAGAGAGAGGATTCAATTATATGAAGGTATCGTCGCAAGAAGAATTGAACTGCGCATTGCCCATATTTATAAGTCGCGAAGAGGCGGAAAAGCCAATATTAATGGAGGTATATACAGATAAGGAGAATGATACAAATCTATTAAGAGAATATTATCATTCAATACGAAATAAATAATATAATTAAGAACAATAAAAAATAATATAATATGAGTAATAAAAGAGACTGGAAACCCATAAAGGAGTACAAGGAGATTTTATTCGACTTTTACAATGGGATTGCCAAGATAACAATAAACCGTGAACGCTACCGCAATGCCTTCACTCCTACTACGGTAAGCGAAATAAGCGATGCTCTTTACATCTGCCGCGAGAGTCAGGATATAGATGTAGTGATACTTACAGGAGCCGGAGATAAAGCTTTTTGCAGCGGAGGCGACATGCACGTAAAGGGACATGGTGGATATGTAGGTACTGATGGTGTGCCACGTCTTAATGTTCTCGACGTACAGAAACAGATACGTTCACTTCCAAAGCCTGTTATTGCTATGGTAAACGGATATGCCATAGGCGGAGGTCATGTACTTCATGTAGTATGTGATCTTTCAATAGCTTCCGAAAATGCAATATTCGGTCAAACAGGACCAAAAGTAGGCAGTTTCGATGCAGGATTCGGCTCATCATATCTGGCACGAATAGTAGGTCAGAAGAAAGCACGTGAGATATGGTTCCTGTGCCGTCAGTATTCTTCCCAGGAAGCACTCGATATGGGACTAGTAAACAAGGTAGTACCTTTTGAACGCCTCGAAGATGAAACAGTAGAATGGGCCGAGAAGATGATGGAACATAGTCCGTTGGCATTAAGAATGATAAAAGCCGGACTAAATGCCGAACTTGACGGACAGGCCGGCATACAGGAATTGGCAGGGGATGCAACTATGCTATACTACATGACAGAAGAAGCACAAGAGGGAGGAAAAGCATTTCTTGAGAAACGTAAACCTCGCTTTAAGGATTATCCTAAGTTTCCATAATTGATGAAATACGAAATAAGAAAAGTAAAGAAGCAGCTTCATTTCAAACAGCCTGCCGGAACATCACGCGGAGTATATATTACGCGCAATGTTTGGTATGTAATAATACGCAATGCCACAACCAATGCGTTTGGTATAGGCGAATGTGCTCCATTGCCTGCGCTAAGTTGTGACGATATTCCAAACTATGATAATCTTCTGGATGAGGCTTGCAATGAACTTGCATTGACCGGAATATTGAATAGAGAAAAGATGCGTTGTTACCCTTCAATACTTTTCGGACTCGAAACAGCACTTCTTCACATGCGTGCAGGAAGTGTGAAGTTATGGAATACACCATTCAGCATGGGAAAAGAAGGAATAACCATAAATGGCCTTATATGGATGGGAAGTTTTGAAGAGATGTATGCACGCATAGAAGAAAAACTTGATGCAGGATTCAGATGCATTAAGCTTAAGATAGGAGCAATAGATTTTGAAAAGGAGATAGAACTACTATCTTTTATTCGCAAGCATTTCGACAAAGATCGCATTGAACTAAGAGTTGATGCAAACGGTGCATTTTCGTCAGAAAGTGCACTATCTAAACTGCATAGGCTGGCAGAGTTAGACTTACATTCAATAGAGCAGCCCATACGTGCAGGAAATTGGCATAAGATGAAGGAACTATGTTCATATACTCCACTATCAATAGCACTTGATGAAGAACTTATAGGAGTGAACGACAAGCAAAGCAAGATTGAGCTTCTTGATACAATAAATCCTCAATATATAATATTGAAACCTTCTTTACATGGAGGACTTTCGGGTTCGGAAGAGTGGATACATCTGGCAAATGAGCGCAACATAGACTATTGGGTTACATCGGCACTCGAATCCAACATTGGACTTAACGCTATTGCTCAATGGTGCGCCACACGCAATCATGGATTGCCACAAGGACTTGGTACCGGACTCTTATTTACAGATAACATTGATTTTCCTCTTTACATAAAGAACGACTCACTCCGGTTCAATCCGGACCAGAACGAGCCTGACATTTTAAAATGGCTAAATAAAGATGAGTAGATTCATTACAGACACTTTTAATCAGACCATCAAAATAGATGGTAAAGTATACACACGAAATAACCTTAATCTGTTATCATACAATAATGATACAGGTAAGGAAATATATAATGATATATATTCCTTCCTTAAGGAATGGTGGGATGGAAAAGATATTATAACAGTCCATACTTCTGGATCTACCGGAGCTCCTAAAGCAATGATAGCCGAAAAGAAAAAAATGATTGCAAGCGCAATCACTACATTGTCTTTTCTTGATATAAACAAGCATCATACTGCACTCTTATGCATGCCGCTAAACTACATAGCAGGAAAAATGATGCTGGTACGTGCATTGGTTGGCGGATTTAATCTCCTTACGGTAAATCCATGTGGCAACCCCCTTAATGAAATGACAATTTCTCCGAACTTTGCAGCAATGATACCACTTCAGGTATATAACTCTGTTCAAGATGAAAAAGAACGAAAAATACTTCAAGGCATACATCACCTTATAATTGGAGGTGGTGCAATAGACGAAAAACTTCAGTCGCATATTGAAGAATTTCCAAACAATATATGGTCTACCTATGGCATGACCGAAACTCTTTCTCATGTAGCAATGAGACGAGTAAACGGCAAGGATAAATCGGAATGGTATACTCCGCTTAAAGATGTAAAGGTTACTCTTACTACCGACAACCGACTTATAATAAATGCTCCTAGAGTATGCGACAAGGAACTAATAACGAATGACATTGCCGAAATAAACTATAAGGGAAATTTTAAAATAAACGGCCGAAAAGACAATGTAATAAACAGTGGTGGAATAAAGATACAGATAGAACAAGTAGAGGCACTTATAAGTAATATTACAGACTGCAACTTCATGATTACATGGAAAGCCGATGAAAAATTCGGTCAGAAGATTGTAATGCTTATAGAAGGTAAAGAGGATATTATAGATAATATTTCGGAAAAATGCCGCAAAAATCTTCCAAAGCACTGGCAACCTAAAGAATATATTGCAATCTACTCGTTACCGCTTACAGAAACCGGCAAACCCGATCGTGCTACTGCTATAAAGATTGCATCTGATATATAAACATTAAAAGAAAAATAGCAGAATAAATCTTACCAAAATTTATTCTGCTGTTCGTTATATTCAAAACCAACCTCTTTAAGACGGTTTATAATACTATTCTTATCTACGTTCATATCTTCGCAAAGTTCGTCGAGTGAAGAGTAACAGTCACGTAATTTCATATTGACAACACTAAAAAGCATCATCGGATCCTGTGGTAATTCCATTATCTTTTTCCTTATTAAAAACTGCACAAAATTAGAAAAAGAGAATTGAATAATCTAACAAATGCTAGTTTTCTTTAATTATTTTCTATCACAGTTGTCTTCTAGAACTCTTATCTTTTAAATAGTAATCCTATTAAATTAGCACTCTCACTTTGCCATTATTATCTATAACTTATAACCTTTCTATCAATTAGTAAGCACCTTGAACGATATCTGACAATCCTGTCTACCTTTTAAAGTATTCAAATTAAATTACACTAAAGATAAAGCATAAATTTACTCCTATCCTAGTTTTTTGTAATATCTACATCACATGGAATATAAGCCCAGAAAGTAGAGCCTTCTCCATGTTCACTATCTACCCCAATGGTACCATTTGCATTTTCTATTATTGCCTTGCAAATAGACAATCCAAGTCCGGTACCAGGTGCAAAGCTGTTAAGTTTCTCGAACCTGTTAAATATCTGTTGTCTCTTGTTTTCGGGAATTCCTATTCCGGTATCCTCTACATAAATTTTTATTCCTTCTTCCTGAATATTGTATCCAAGCTTAATATGTCCATTATGAGTACACTTAACAGCATTATTAAGGAAATTTATCCACACCTGCTTCAAACGGTTAACATCAAGATTTACAATACACTCTTTATAAGGATTATCTATAATGAGTTCTATGTCACTACCAGCAAGTTTATTTTCTATTATAGAATACAAATCCGAGCATACATCCGAAATATTAAACTTTACACGTTTTGATTCCAAAACCCCAGCCTCTATTTTTGACAAGTCCAGTATATCACTTATAAGAGTAAGCAGATAATCGCTATTATTCTTTATAATCTTTATATACATTTCCTTTTCTTCATCAGTTTCTGTCTGCGTAAGCAAGTCAGAGAATCCCACTATAGCATTTAAAGGAGTACGTATCTCGTGACTCATATTAGCCAGGAAAGAAGATTTAAGTTTGTCCGACTGTTCGGCTTTTTCTTTAGCTTTTCTAAGTTCATCGGCCATCTTGTAGTGTTCATTCACATTAATATTAAGTCCCATTATGTGTTGGTAGTTAGTGTCTTTCTTTACAATTTGCTCGACTGTTCCTCTACACTCCCACCACTGAAATTCTTCATTGTCTCTATGCTTTATACGGAAAGAGAAATTAAAATTACCCGACTCCATTTTCATGATAATTCGTATAGTCTTTAGAAATTTCTCACGATCATTTTCATGAATACTATTGCTTATCTTTAAGAAAGTATTAAGCGATTCAGGATTTCCTCCTAGTTCTCTTAATCCATCACCATAACTTATTATATCTTCTTCGGAATTGAAGTACCATGTATAGGCCTGTATATGAGATATAGACAAATCTAGTATCTTGGCTTTTTGTTGCAGACGGTTCTGTTCGCTTACATCCCATCGTGTAATTAGAATCTTTTTCTTTCCCCTATCTACTATAGCATTTTTATATACAATAGTTTCTAACATTCGGCCGTCCAGAGTATGAATTGTTTCAAAACCGCTATACGGCTTCTCGGTCAAGTAAACTTGATTATCTATTTCATCTATAATCCGTGCTTCGCTACTAACTACTACATCTTCTACCTTATTATTATAAAACGAGCTTCCAAGCAATTTTGTAGATGCTTCGTTCCAATAAACATATCTACCTTCATTTTCTATATCCTTTATATGAATAGGTATAGGAATTTGATCCAGAATATACTTAAGATAAGATTCTTTCCGTTTCTGGGCCTTTTCCATCATTTTTCTAGAAGTAATATTCTGGATATACCCTATAAATTCATCAGTTTTTACTTCATCATATCTATTCTTTATGAGATATACTTCATAATAGTTTTCAAAAAGTCCTTTTTCATCATATCTCATTTCCAATCTTCCCTTGTCTATAGTTCCATGTCGCATACTATCACTAAATTTGGTATACGCTTCGACGTCATTGGGATGGATATTTTTACTGATTTCATTCAGAGTCTTACCGTTTAATGATTCCAATATATCGGAGCAATCTCTCTTATCTGCATCGTTTATTGAAATAACAATCTTGTTATCCTGGAAGTTGAAATGGAAAGGAATAAGCATTCCGGCCCTCATAGCCATGGCTAGTTCTATATTCTTCTTGTTAAGCTCTGCACTTATAAGTTGGTTCTTTCTCAAGGTTGTCTTTATGCGCCTATGAAGAAAAAGATTAAACAGCATCGCTATCATAAAAGAGAGTATTCCTACTATTACGGCACTATATATTATCATTTCCTTATTATATCCATACACTCCCACTCCTATATTTATAAGGGCATCGAGATGTATATTTTCACTGTATGCAAATACTGTATATAAAGAAAAAAACAATAATAATAGAAACTTTTTAATAACGAAAGTTCTCTTCATAAATAATATTGTATAAGTTTATTTTCACAAAAAACACCTATCTTTTTAAAAGATTTCGTAAATATACAATATTTAGTCTAAATATAATTAATAATGATTAATTATGTTTATATTTAAAATCCCATGTTATACCAATATTAAACATTTTCTTATCTATATCAGAAAAACTATACTGATATTTTTCAGGTGTATCGGATATGCGATAAGCTGCTGCACCATGAAGAGTAAGTCCGTATTTTTGTGACAATTTATATCTTAGTTGCATGGATATGGTCTGTTCTTTGGTTATAACATCATTACTTTCAGCATCTTTTCTTTTATCGTAAGCATATTTCCCTGCCAGAAGGAATTTATCACCCGGGAAAGCATATTCGGCAAATCCGACTATTGAATATTCGGATGTTTTTCTCTGTATGTCGGCTGCACTTTCATTTTCACTTCTATAATGTCTAAAAGAGTTCTGTGCCATCAAATCGCACTCTAGCTTAAGGCGGTTTATATTGAACTGATTTCCAATCATGAAGTTATGAAGACTCTTATTGTTGCCTGCATAAGTATAGGTATAAGACCATATAGGCTTATAGAATTCATTTCCTATATTGCCTGCATAATACAATGTAGCATTCCATGCATTTTTGCTTCCATTCCATGTATAGTCGGAATCTACGACCTTGCTTACCTGCAGTGCCATATGTTGCTTACCCACTGTATAGTGAGCCGCCCCACCTGTTACGAATCCTTGTATATGATTTCCCATCAGTGAGTAGTAGAATATATCTATTGGATTGTATTCAAACTCCCACGAACCCTGTAGCATAACCTGCTTTCCTACTACAAACTTTAAATTTTCCATAGGTTTATATTGCACATTGAATGCCAATAGTGATACCGGAGTACCATCGGACTGGATAGTGGTAGGAAAATCAAATCGATAGCGACTATAGAATGCAAACTTGCTTCCCATATCGAATCCCAGACTAACCATAGCAGGCTTATTTATAAAGTTTACGTCGGTTTCATCGCCTTCAAAATTTCCCCTTACTTCACTTCTAAGCATGAATCTAGCCTCGACGTTACTTATAAGAGGTTTATTTTCTACTTTTACACTATCACTGTTTAGCTCTGTTGCGTTTATATTTGTTAAGAACAATCCCAATACAAGGGATCCTAAAAACAATCTTCTATTAATGTTCACAGTCAAAATACTTGGTTTTGGTTTATTGGATACAAAAATAGAAGGCTACCACATTTGTAACAAATTACAACTTAAAAGCCCATAATTATTTATAGTTTATTCCAAACTAGGTAAAAAAAGTATCAAAGCAACTATATATTTTGACTATATGGTTAATTTTATACATTATACTCAATTATTTATAAAACGTATATCATTTACTATAATTTTCATAATATATACTTAATATATTTATAAAAAGTATAGAGGTTACACCGAGTTATAACATATATAGATTATTTTTGCTGTACTAAACCAATATATTATTAACATGAAAAACAAAAATCTATTAGTTCTCGCTATTCTAATTCTATGTAGCATGATTACATTTAACTGTAATGCAGAAAAAAACAGGAAAGTAGCCTCTGTAAATGTTGCATCTTATAACCTGCGCATGGATACCAAATCGGATAGCCTTAATGCATGGCCATATCGAAAAGAATCCATGAAAGATTTGATCCGCTTTTATGACTTTGACATATTTGGAACACAAGAAGGATTCAAACATATGCTAGACAATCTTAAGGAAATGAGCGACTACGACTATGTAGGTGTAGGCCGAGATGATGGAAAAGATGCAGGCGAACATTCGGCTATATTCTACAAAAAAAGCAAACTGCAGCTACTTGATTCGGGCAACTTCTGGTATTCCGAAACACCCGATGTTCCGGGTTTGGGTTGGGACGCTACATGCTGCAACCGCATATGTTCATGGGGAAAATTCCGAGATATTAAAAGTGGTAAAGTATTCTTAATGTTCAACTCGCACTACGATCATGAGGGAAAAGTAGCACGACGAGAATCAAGCAAATTGCTCCTTAAGAAAATTCGTACTATAGCCGATAAGAATGTACCAGTATTCGTAACAGGCGATTTTAATGCTTCGCCCGATGAAGAACCTATGAAAATAATAGAGCAGGATGGTATGCTGAAAGATTCATATAAAGTGAGTCGTCAGAAACCTTACGGCACTTACGGCACCTTCAATGCATTCAAGCCAGCAGCCGAAACTAATCCTCGAATAGATTACATATGGGTAACCGACAATATTATAGTAAATAAATATGGCACTCTTAATGATATGGAAAATGGAAGATACCCTTCCGATCACTTTCCTATAATGATTAAAGCTAAATTTTAATAAATATGTAAAGCGGTTCAGATATAATAAATACAACCCGTTAACTGCTTTACGTTTTAAGAAAAAGCGTTACTAAATTCAGTACATTTCAGCTGCTTCGTTTTATACCTAAATTTGACCGCGTAAAAATATTTTTTTTACGCGGTCAAATTATTTTTTATGGCGTAAAAAATAATTTTTGTGGCGTGAAAATCGGAGTATATCTAAAGCTACTGAAAAAGAGAGATTTAAGAGTTATAATTAAGCATTATACTTAGCTGTAAATTTAAATCTAAAGAATATCCTTTTTTACAAGTATGGTTACAACAAATAAGTATAACTTTGCATATCTTTGGTAACAGCATAAAACTATGACTGTAAAATAATTAACAGCTTAATATAGATCAATTTCAATATTTAAATTAATAAGAAAGATTTAGCTATTATTATCAATCATAATGAAGAAGCCAAAACAAATATAATTTATCATCAAAATGAAAAAGAAAAGTAATATTCCATGCACAGATTGCAAGATGCGAAGAAAATACGAAGAAAATCCTGAATCGTTAATATCGCGTTTTTGGCATTGGCATACTAGGTTTTGTCCAGGATGGAAAGCATATATGAAAAGCCTTACGCCAGAAGAACAGGAAGAGATGAAAATAAAATACCATTTGAAATAAGATAACCGGTAAGAACATCTTATTATGATGATACTTAATCTGACAAAATCATAAAACTATGAATCCTATTGCCATACGTCTTTTGAATCAACAACTTATTGGTCAGCAGTTCACTAATCCGGCAGACGTAGTTTATCATCTTGCAGCAATGCAAGCCCAAGACTACCGCATGATGAGATGGGCTGTAACTATGCGAACCCAAAAACCATCTGAAGAGGCATTTAAGAATGCTTATAACAGCGGTGAAATTATACGAATGCATCTGCTAAGATGTACATGGCAATTAATTACTAATAGCGACTATAGGTGGATGTTGGAACTATGTGCGCCTAAAAGTATTTCTACATTGAAAGGATGGATGAAATCTAACAAGATAAGCATACCAGAAGATGAACAATTATTGGTTCGCAAAATAATAGAAGAGACAATAGGAGCCAAAACCAATGTAACTAAAGACGATATTACAGATTCATTGGTAAGGAATGGAATAGTTATAGACGATCATCGCATTTCATATCACATTCGCATGGCCGAATTTAATGGATATTTGGTTAGTGGCGATTTACATCCAAGCAAAGCAACCTATTGTCTTACTTCGAATAAGATAAATCCAACTCAATCTATAAGCAGAGATGAGGCGTTGGCGTTGCTAACTACTAAATATTTTCAAAGTCGTAGTCCTGCAACCTTAGAGGATTATGTATGGTGGTCAGGACTTAATGCCGGCGATTGTAAAAAAGGTATTCAGCTACTAAATGATAAACTCTATAAAGAATCGTGGAAGGGACGAGATTTTTATCTGTTGGATAGTTGTCGTACAAAAGGTTTTCGTAAAGGAAGTACCCATCTTATACCTCCTTTCGATGAGTACCTTATTGGATATAAAAGCCGAGATGTAGTTCTTCCTCCTGAATATAGACACCATGCACATAATAACAGTGGAATATTCTATCCTATAATTGCAACAGACGGAGTGATATGTGGAAATTGGAGTCCGCACAAAAGCACTTTGCATACTGAAATGTTTGAAACCGACTATACCATTGAATTAAACAAAGAGTGGTTGAGATACACAGAACAAAAAATAAAATGGTAAGAGTAGTATAAAGCATTGTAAGCAATCAGACAAATTAATGTAAGCAATTATCCAGAACAGAATTGCTATTTATATATACTAACATAATAATTATACTTTTTATATGTGGTCACAAAAAGAATTTATACTTAAAGAACGACGAAGGGGATTTCATTTGATTACCGGTGAAATATATCAGCAACTCCCCCTCTTGCCAAAAATTGGCTTACTCCACCTTTTTATACAACATACCAGTTGCGCTCTATCAATAAATGAGAACGCAGACCCTGATGTACGTGTAGATATGGAAAACATATTTAATCATTTGATAAAAGAAGGAGAACCATATTACGAACACATACTTGAGGGCTTGGACGATATGCCGGCTCATGCAAAATGCAGCATCATCGGTTCATCGTTATCTATCCCCATTACCAATGGGAAACTAAACATGGGTACATGGCAAGGTATTTATCTCTGTGAATTTAGAGATTATGGTGGACCACGAAAAATTATCGCTACTATATCAGGCGAGTGAAGAGGTTTTTACAGACTTTATCCTTTTGCTTTAATTAGTTTTGCTATTTTTGTATATCATACTTTTATGATAGAAATTGTATAGTAGTATATCACATTATTTCTATTATAAAAGTAGATTTTACAGATAATAATTTTATAAACACAAACTACATAATTTTATTTATATACCATGAACAACACAAACCAACGAATAATATTCGTAGATTTCATACGCGCTATAGCATGTTTATTAGTGATATTTGTACATTCTAGTGAAAATTTCTATGCAGCCGACTCATCAGGACTTGCAGGCAATATGTCTATGTTGGCCAATGAAAGCAATCGTTTTTGGGTATCCTTTTACGATGGATTTCTATCTCGCACCTGTGTGCCTCTGTTTATGATAGTATCAGCATTTCTGCTGGTTCCCATGAAACCAGGAGTCTCTATGGTAGACTTTTACAAACATCGCTTTTCTCGCATTCTTCCTCCCACTATAATTTTTATGCTTCTATATGCAGTATTACCACTTCTATGGGGTGGTATGAGTTGGGAACAATCATTTAATGATTTGAAAACAATTCCATGGAATTTTCCTTCAATGGCGGGTCATCTTTGGTTTATGTATCCTCTTATAAGTCTTTATATAATTATACCTATAGTATCTCCTTGGCTACAGAATTCCAAAGCCAAAGATGAGCTTATATTTATAGGCCTTTTTTCCATTTCATGCTTCATGCCATGGGTACATAGATTCGTTACTCCCGAAATATTGGGCGAATGTTTTTGGAATGGTTTTGGGATGCTATGGTATTGTTCGGGTTATCTTGGTTATCTTGTTCTTGCACATTATATTCGTTTCCATTTAAATTGGCCTCGTAAGAAACGCTTTACAGTAGGCCTTATATGCTTTTTGGCAGGATCTATCTTTACAGGATGGTCGTTCTGGTATAAAGGCGTTCCGGGAATTAATATAGAAACACCTATGTTAGAATGGGCTTGGGAATTTTGCACACCCAATGTACTATGTGCAACTTTCGGAGCTTTTCTTCTTTTTACGTGCATAGAGTTAAAAAAGACTCCTAAGATAATTGCACTTATAGCCGATTTATCGTTCGGAATATATCTTATACATATGTTCTTCCTGAGCAATATTGCACCATTGTTCATAAACGGCGATGTAGCCAACCCTATCCTACCTGTATACCTGTCTATACCAATAATTGGCTTGCTAACTTTCATTTGTTGCGTAGCCAGTACAAAACTAATATCGTTACTACCATGGAGCAAATACATAATAGGGACAAGTCGATAAAATAACATATATGCATCAAGATATATTATACTAAATATTTGGCAATATATAATGAATGACATAGTAAAATCGACAAAACACATTACCGTATATATTTATAAATCAACAAAATACACGAAAGAAATAATTACATATTTGAAGATAAAATTAATAAAAAAAATTTTTATTAATTTTATTAGTCATTATTAAACAACTTTTCAAAAAAGATATAAATTTGCATCCACTATCTAGAATAAACCAAAAGGAAAGATGCCAGAGTGGTCGAATGGGCCGCACTCGAAATGCGGTGAACGGGTAACTGTTCCTAGGGTTCGAATCCCTATCTTTCCGCTGATAGGTCTGGACGAAACCGGACAACAAACAGACAAGTCCCACAAATTCAATGGATTGTGGGGCTTTTTTTATGCTCTTTGGCGAGGTCGGCAGACAAGTTTTCGCCACAAAATGACAGGTTTTGTAACCCATCTCGTACCCCCGACAGAAAAAACCGGAAAAGGGGTACACGAAGTCCCAAAATGGCGAAGTGTTGTCCGAATTTGGCGATGCTGCTTGAAGCTCATTAATAACTAATTACAGTAATTTTGTAACTAAAAAAATGAGCCGATGAGAAGTACATTTTCCGTCTATTTCTTCGCTAAGAAAGACAAGCAAAAAGCCAATGGCAATTACCCAATTTTCGTTCGTATCACGGTAGATAGCGTAGCCAGCCGTTTCAATTCAAAGATTGACGTACCCCCTACTGCGTGGAACGCAATAGCCGAGCGAGCCGTAGGGCGTTCTGCCGAAATTCTGAAAGCAAACAGGTTGTTGGACGACATCAAAGTATCTCTAAACACCATCTACCACGATATGCAACGCCGGGATAACTATGTTACCGCCGAAAAGGTGAAGAATGAGTTTTTGGGGCATAGCGAGAGCCACGACACTATTCTGAATCTGTTTGAGAAACACAATGATGATGTGAAACAGTTGATAGGTATTTCCAAAACTCCGGCGACCTATCAGAAGTATGAAGTAACCCGCCGCCATCTTGCAGCCTTTATCCAGCGCAAATACAATCTGTCGGATATATCCATTAAAGAGATAACCCCGATGTTTATTACAGACTTCGAGTTGTATTTGCGTACCGTTGGCAAATGTGGTGCAAACACCACCGCCAAATTCATGCAGTTTTTCAAACGCATTATTATTATTGCCCGCAACAACGGTATGATTGTCGGCGACCCGTTTGCCAACTACAAAATTAGGTTGGAGCGTGTGGATAGAGGGTATTTGTCGGAAGAGGAACTGAAAATCATTATGAAAAAGAAACTGGCTTCCGAAAGGCTGACACAGGTACGGGACTTGTTTATGTTTTCCTCTTTCTGCGGATTGGCTTACAGCGACATGGCGGCTTTGACCCAAGATAACATTCGTACTTCGTTTGATGGCAAACTGTGGATTATCACCAAACGCAAGAAAACCAATACCCCTGTAAATGTTCCTTTGCTGGATATTCCCAAAATGATTCTCAAAAAGTATGAGGGTAAATTACCTAACGGTAAAATACTTCCGGTAATCAGTAATCAAAAATTAAATGCGTACTTGAAAGAGATAGCCGATGTATGCGGAATTAAAAAGAATTTGACATTTCATCTTGCCCGGCACACATTTTCGACCACCGTCACGCTCGCCAAAGGTGTTCCTATTGAGACGGTTAGCAAAATGCTGGGGCATGCCAATATTGAAACAACACAGATTTACGCCCGCATCACCAACAGCAAAATTGGCAACGATATGGAAGGACTTTCTGAGAAGTTTGCAGGTATTGAGAAGATATATAAGGAGGTGGCTCAATAGTTATTGATTAAAATACAAAGCGATATGAAGCAGCAACTTATTGAAAACAAAATTATCACTATCCGAGAACAAAAAGTGATTCTTGATAGCGATGTGGCGGAATTATACGGGGTAGAAACCAAACGTATCAATGAAGCGGTAAAGAACAACCCCGATAAATTCCCTGATGGGTATATTCTTTATTTATCTATGGATGAAGCCATTGTTTCAAGGTCGAAAATTTCGACCTTGAAACGTGGTGAGAACTTGAAATATGCGCCAAAGGCATTTTCAGAACGTGGTTTATATATGCTGGCAACCATCCTGAAGTCACCCAAAGCAACGGAAACTACAATTGCCATCATTGAAACATTTACCAAAGTCCGGGAGCTATCCCGAACCATCTCCCAATTATCGGAGCAGTCCGAAAAATCACAGCAAAAATCTATGATGCAAAAGAGCGGAGAATTAATTTCAGATATACTGAGCGATGATTTTCAAACCGTAGGTACAGAAACCACCATCGAATTTAACCTTTCGGTGTTGAAAGTCAAACACACCGTCAAGAAAAGACCCAAAGAATAGCTTATCACAAATTGTGATAAGTTGGTTATCTCCATCAAGTAGTAGCGGGCATCGTCCCGCTATTTTTATATCCCATTACTTCGGTACATTTTCAAAACTCCAAACGATACTGCACATTCGTTTATCCACGTTGTGGGTTTCCGCAAAAGAACCTCCATAAACCCGCACAAGAGTATCACAAGGCAAGCTGGCGATACACTTGTGTAAAAAAGACACACGCAATTATATGGGATTAGTTTTCAGGTAATTTCCCCATTAAAATAACTTGATTATTATATTCTTCGCCCAATCTACCAAGCAATAATTCTTTTCTGTCATTAATAATTACTTTATCTCTTTTTTCTTGAGCTATCTCCAAACCAAGATTAATACATATTGAGGTTATCTCATATTCATTGAGGTAAAGTTCATGGAACATTTGATTGTGAAAATCTTGAATAAATGAGTTTGTGATTTTGTGCATAAACCATTCTGTATGCCCTTTATCTACGTTAGGGGCAATTGTATTGCCATTCGGAGAGCGATAACGTGTTATCGCCTTATCTTCCTCTATTGCATACGCCAACGCTGTTGGTGAATATTGTAAAATGAACAAAGATTCGTTCTTTTTATCATCCGGTATCTTTATACAATACTGGATTTCACAAATTCTCTTCAAGAGTTGTTCGTTTATCATCTTCAAATAGAGCTGCCTACTTAAAATTCTTATAGGCGCAGCATTGGTGAAAACATAGCGATAAAATTCTATAAAATCAATTTTATCAATCGGAAGTAATGAATATTTATCAGCCTTGTTTTGAATGAATTTATTTGCTGCAAGAATAACAGAAAATTCATCTTGATTGATAGTGTCATTTGAATCGGGAAGAATGGCTTGTGTTTTAGTAAGTAACTCTTTAAATGAAAACTCTTCAATTTCATCCATTAGAATGCTTAATGCTAACTTGTCAATTGATGCTTGTCTAATCACTGCTGCATATTCAGCTTTAATATCAATATAACCAGTAAAAGGGGAATTAGAATATAGTAGTTGCAGCATATTATCTAAGACTTGCTCACTCAATGTTTCCCCACAATGATTTAACAAGGTAAATCCTCCGTCTATAAAACTTACAAGCCAATAAACATGTTTAGCATAATATACAAGCCCTATTTCTGCAATACGTTTATTGGTGTATTGTGATATATTAGTTTCTATATCGTTGGACGATGATAATCTATATTCAGACATTAAAAGAGCCACCAAATCATCATTTGCAATAAGATGTACAAACTGATACTTTCTTAATTCGCTATAAGACCCCATAACATTACCATTTGCACCTGAAAGAGCAATCATCAGACCAATTGTTTGAGGATTTTTAAGTCTCTCTATATATATCTTCCCAATAAATTTTAACCAATCATTGATATTTATTGGTTTATTATGCGCTTTACACTCACACACAACAGGGTATTCTACATCTGTTACTGCTAAACGATTTTTATGTACAGCAACAGCATCAATCTCACTACCTCCGCTATATATTGCATTAGTTGAGATATTGACATATCCTTGTTTTTGCAAAATAGCAGTCGTTAATTCTTCCAACTGCGTACCCTTATCATCGGTATTGGCTCCTACTATGTATAATTTTATATTCATATTGAAATTCTTATATAGAACAAAATTAGTGATATAATTTCAATATCATACATAAATATCTCTATTTCAATTAAAATCAGACCTCTTTCCCGTTTCTCCCGATGTAAACCACTCCCAATAAGCAGTCATGCGGTGGGCGGTCATTTGTTTTTGTTTCAATAGGCAAAGGTATTTCCGTGTTCCTCACGCCTTAGCAAGTTCAAGCCCTACGGGTTAGAACAAAAATCTTCCTGCGCCCTACGGTTGAGTGTATTTTTCTTCAAAAACCTGCAAAGGCTAAACACTACCCTTTATAGCCTATGTGAAACGAAAACGACCTACCCGACCGAAAGACGCATAAAAAAAAGTCGGATTTACGAGAAACAGGAAAAAGATTATGAAACTAAACTCCCTCACCTCTCAAATCCGCATAAACTTAAAAAAACAGGAAATCATGGAAACGGTAACACTATCAGAAGCAAAAATTTATGTAGGCACATACAGCAAGTATAACGCAGGTTCAATCTTTGGAAAGTGGCTCGACCTCTCCGATTATTCGGATAAGGACGAATTTAACGAAGCGTGCCGGGAGCTACACAAGGACGAAGAAGATGCAGAATATATGTATTAGGACTGGGAGAACATACCGGAAAGCCTAATCGGCGAAAGCTGGTTATCCGAAAAGTTTTTTGAATTGCGGGATGCAGTGGAAGATATGGACGACAACCGCCAAGAAGCCTTTTTTGTGTGGTGTAACCACAAAGGACACGATTTTGAGAAAGACGATGCCGCCGACCTTGTAAGCTCTTTTGAAGATGAATATCAGGGTGAAGAGGACGATGAAGAGGATTTTGCCTACCAAATCGTTGAAGAGTGCTATGACCTGCCGGAGTTTGCCAAATCTTACTTCGATTATGCCAAGTTTGCCCGTGATTTATTTTGCGGCGACTACTGGATGGAGGACGGTTTTGTATTCCGGGCGGCTTAAAGATAACAATCCGGGCGGGGACATCGACACCCCGCCCATAAATCCCTCAACAATGGAAAAGAAAAGCATTTATAAAATCGTGTTGCGGCTGGTGCTGTTGTTTATCCTGTACCGTATTGCCAGCGTTAGCGGAGTAGGCACGGCGTTATTTCTGTTTTTGGGTTATGGCGTGGCGTGTTTCCTGTTGCGGCTCTGCCTGTCTATCCTTTACGGTCTATGCGCTACGGTGCTGTTTCTGTTGTTACTTGCTTTGCTAATAATATAAACCAATCAATAAAACCAGTATGGAATCATTAAACAAAAACGGGGTGAGCATCACCCAAACACTCGGAGAAGAAAAGTATATTGAGTGCTGTTTAGGAGCGTTCAGAGGTCAGATTTATATTCAATACGACTACCGCCATACAAACGGCAAACTGTTTTCAACGGTAGCGAAAACGCTTGAAATCTGCCGCCAAAAGCGGGACGAGTGGATAAAACGCCAAGAGCAACCACCCGTTTACATCCTGTTTCAAACGGACGTACACAAAACAAAATCGAGCCGGGTTTGTTTCGGTGTTTACTCCAGTGAAGAACGAGCCATCGAAGCGGCAAAGAAAAACGACCTCTACACCCATCAGGCGGAGGTCGTTATATTGGAATGTGAGGTTAATAATTTTGCGGAACTGTAATCTATACCGGGCGGGAGTTCCGCCCGGCTACTTTCTTTCGTGAGCCTATGCGGGAAAGAAAGTAGCAAAGAAACCGTTTCTCTATTTCCCATATATGCTATTAGTAGTGTTTGGTTAGTCTTTGGCTATAAAACCAAAAGATTCTAATGTCTCATTAAAAATTTGGACATATCGCTCATGCGTTTTTCTATCCCCTTGCTTTGAATTTTCTGAATATAGTTTTTCCATAAAGGTTTGAAATATTTCATCCGGCATAGTCCCTGACAGTCCTACTTCTTGCCAAATTTTATCTGCTACTTCCTTTTCATTAAGCAATCGTTTTAACGCTGTTTCTTTTACCATTTGTGTCATGGCTTCTTCAAATGCCTCTTTTCCTATTTTTACCCATTCTTCTGTATCAGTTCCTTTGTTTTCAGGAGCTGACTTTATAGCTTCTTCCAGCCCAAGATATGAAAAATCTTCAGGAAGTTTTGCACCATCAAATCTTACACAAAGAATCGTATCTCCCAAAGTAAGAACAAGTATACCTTTTTCTTCCCAATATCGTCCACCCAAATAAGCCATACCATTGGGAAGATAAGAGGGACAGCGCAGTAATTGATACGAGAATTTGCATTTTTCTATAATAGCATCCGTCTTTTGACCACTTGCCAATGCATCCATGTATTCATGTAAACAATCACCAAGCAACTGTTCTATATCATTAGATAAAGCAAATTGAAATTGCCTTGAAATAGACATTCGCCAAACAATAGATAGCCAAAAGAAATAAGCAAGCTCCATATTTATGGGCTTTCCTGTTGAAAGATGTTCTGCATAAGGTGCTTCCAAATATTTTGATAAATTGGCTTCACAAGTTGGACAGAAAATATAGTCTTTTGATGCTGTGTTATCTTTTAGTTCTTCTTCGATACGTTCTTCCGTTAATATCTTTTGGTCGAATAGTTCATCTAATTTTGTATCAGGAACAGCTCCTACATATACTTTATCTTCATAAGAGGTCATTGTAAACATGACTTCTTTATCACGTTTTCCACTTCCGTCATAGCTACATACCTTAGCAACCATAAAACTTGGTATCAGATGTGAATTGGTTTTCGTTGCTTTATCCTTTTTACAAATTAAACAATCTTGATATTCCATAATATATAAGTTTTTGCTGTGAATTTAAAAAATCACATTTCATTTACACAAAGTTAATCACAAAAAAACACCCAACAATAAAATGTTGAGTATTTTTTAACACATTCATACAAAAAGGGTTATTCCTCTTCCTTGCTACTATCGTTATTAAACGAGAAAGTCAGTTGAACCAACTGCTGAAAACTATCTTCCACATACACGTCAATGGTCTGCTGGTCGGTGGATGCAGAGGTGTAGTAGAGCCGGAATGTCTCTTTCTCCAGCGGGTAAAAATCGTTTGGCAGGAATAATGTGTCATTATGTCATATTCCGCCATGATTTCTTGCGTAAATATCTTCATTATGAGGATGGAATACTATTTGTAATATTTTGTGCAAATTATATTACTAACTTAAATTTAAATATTATGAAAATTAGAAGAACTCACAATTTAGAATTTAAAGGTTTCACAAGAGAAGCAGTGAAGCATACTTTGCCTGATTACTCAGGGCTGTATTTTGTGTACAGAGGTATCCGAAATCAGAAAAGTGATGGAACATATAATTGTTCACTCAAAGAACTGCTTTATATAGGTCAAGCAGAAAACATTAATGAAAGGGTAAATGGAGAACACGAACATTATGAGGATTGGTGCTCTTATGTAAAAAAAGGAGAGATGCTGTATTATTCCGTATGTCCAGTTGAAGGGCATCTTTTGGACGAAGTTGAAGCTGCCTGTATATATCATGCGCAGCCTCCTGTAAATATTCAGTGTAAAGATAGCTATAATCATAACCCAGTTAAGATAGTGTGTTCAGGAAATGTGGACTTAATTAAGCCTGAATTTAATATCGGATAAAATGAATTGAAGACCCTGCACAATATAAACATTAATTGTGCAGGAGTCTTATTTATTCCTCTTCCTTGCTGCTGTCGTTGTTGAACGAGAAAGTCAGTTGAACGAGTTGTTGGAAACTATCTTCCACATATACGTCAATGGTCTGCTGGTCGGTGGATGCAGAGGTGTAGTAGAGCCGGAACGTCTCTTTCTCCAGCGGGTAATAGTCATTTGGCAGGAACAAAGTACCGTTATCCATTTTTAACTCCCCTTTACCGTCCGGTTGGAAGAATCTAATTTTATACGTGGTCGGCAAATATCGCCCCTCCCGCTTCAACTGACACCTGATTTCTGCGGTTTCTCCGATTTTCAGTTTCTTGGGTACAGGCATCGTTTCGATGGTGAACGGGTACGCCTGTTGAATCTCCAGCTTATCATCGCATGAGCCGAAGAACAGGAGAGCCGCCACCATACAACAGCCCATCCTGATTTTTGATAATATCTTTTGCATATACATATTAATTAGTTGATTATAAACTTCATTCCGACACCCACCTGCGTGTGGAACGTCCCGATGGACGAACCGAACATTGCCCGCTCCCTTACATTCAGAAGCAACACCAATCGGTCGCTCAGGTAGGTTTCCAACTCCAGTGTTAAAGCAGCACCATACACAAACGCATCTTTGTTCAGTAGCAGAGAACCATCCGGCAATAACTTTTCGCCCCGGTTGCTGGTTTCATATCCGGCAAGAGCAGACAGCCCCGCCGAGAGGAAAAAGATTTTCCGGCGGTCGGAAAGGAAGTTCAGATAATAGCCGCCCTCTGCGGTGAATTGTTGCACAGGTATGCGTATATCCTTGTAGTCATACCGCTTTTCGAGGTATTCACCACCAATCACCCAACGGTTGGCGTTCTTGGTATAGACACTATACGCCGCACCGATATTGTAAGCAAAATCCTCTTTCTCGTTCCAGTGGAAACCGTCAGCCATTCCCGCCGTAATCTGCAACCCTTTCATGCCGGGCAGGTATCTTTGTGCGTGCACCTGAAAATTCAGGCACAACGCCAAAAGTATCATTATAAAAATGGATTTTTTCATTCCTATTTGATTTTAAGTTCGTTAATCACTTCGGCGTTCACGATGTCGGCGTTCTCCACACGGATGGTCTGATGTCGCCCGCCGTTCTTCTCGTAGAGTTCCACCAGCAGGATTTTGTCGTCAGGAATCGTAAACTTCGGAAGAGCATACACCGTGCGGACGGTCGCTTTGCCACCAATCTCCATCACCTCGTTGTAACTACGCACCGCATCCAGCACTGTTTCCTGAATCGCTGTGCGCTTCGCCACTTTCTTGTCGATTATCTTATACTTGATAAAATCCGTATCGAACGGCACATTGGAACTGTTTTTGGTCTGCGTATGCACATACAGAATCCCGTTGTAGGTGTAAATCCCCTTGACAACGAACTGGATGCCGAACCGCTTGCTACCCAAATGGCGAATCTTGCGGTCGTTATTCTTGTAGATGCTCTGCATTATCAACTTCACCAATAGCGGGCTTTCGTTGCCCAGATCCCGGAAGTAGATGTTCATGCGGGTGTGGGAGAAGTCGGTACAATCTTCGTTCTCCAAAAAGTCTTTCATCTCAATGTTCAGTAGCTCCGGTTCACGGGCGTACTTCGCATTGAAAGACTTATCAAACAAGCCTCTTTCCGTTATAAGGCCTCTCTGGAGCAAATTGACTATGGCTTGGAGAGAGGATTAGACCGCAATCAATTACAAAGACTATCCGAACTTTCTTTCGTTAAGGAGGCAAAAGATTTGTTTGTCACCAGAAGTGCACGCACGGGTAAAAGCTATATAGCTACTGCATTAGGTTACAGAGCCTGCCCAAAAGGACTAAAAGTTCTATATGCAAATACAGCCAGATTAATGGGACAACTCAAAGTAGCCAAGGCCAAAGGAACAATCTTGCAGGAACTCAAGAAAATAGAGCGGATGGATTTACTGATATTAGATGACTTCGGTATACAGCCCTTTGATGCCGAAGGACGAAGCAATCTGATGGATATAATAGAAGATATACATCGTAAGAATTATACACTTATAACATCTCAGGTTCCGATTAAGGAATGGTATGATATTATAGGTGAAAAAACGATAGCCGATGCGGTGCTGGACAGAATCGTCCACCAAGCTATCAGAGTAGAACTACATGGAGAGTCGCTTAGGAAGATACAAAGTAAAAAATAAAAGAAGTATATTTGTGAAATAAACATAATGACAACCCCGGCATACTGATAACGTTCAGATCAGACTCTAAAGCTAAAAGCTTAGCTGTTTTATAAAATAATTTTAGAGGGCAATTTAGAGTGGACACTGGGGGGCAGTTACATTGGAATTTCCAAAAGCCACTCTTCTGATAAATGTGTAAGTGCTTTTTGACAGTATTGCGGGACATGTTCAGCATACTGCTGATACTTTTGGTGCCACTTTCCGAGGCATAGCACCGTAAGACTTGACGAATCTTATTCATACTTATTGATTTATTAGACATACTTTCTGTTTTGATTTATTTAACAGATAAGATACGTTTTACAAACCGATAAAACAACTCTTTTTCTCCGTTTTAGGGGGCAATTTAAATTGGATACAGGGGAGCAAGTAGGGCTGGATTTTCCATATCGATGAGTTTATTGAGATATACGGTTCTATCTTTTTTGCGGTCTTTGATAGCAATATATGTCCGATAATAATCTCCTAAATCAACATTGAATATTGCACCTAGAAAGTCCATCATTTCTTTTATCTCAACCCGACCATTGTTTATATCACCTGAATTGGCAAGAGCATATCCCAACTTAACCAAAGATATCTTACGTCCCGTAAACTTTAGAGGTGATTTAGAGTATAGAACTTTTACATAGTATAAATCGTTTTCTTTTCCAATACTTTGAAGACGTTTGTTAATATAGATGCGTAACATCTCATTTGCAAGTATCTTCGCTACTTTGTAATCACACACAGTTGAAAAATTAGGATCACTATTAAAGTGCGAACTATCACAACCAATACGTATATCGGTCTTGCCATGCACAAAATAATACTGATCGTATATGGTTGATTTTGAAAGATAGTATTGATAAAAATCAAGATTCTTGTTAAAAAAATAGGTAAGACTATCTAACTCGTTATTTAAATAATTAGTTATAACCTCATCGCTACCATTAGGAAATTTCGATTCTATCTGAAAAATCTTATTATAATACAACAACTTGCTTAATATATCAGGTTTTTGTTCTTTAAAAAAAATTATTTCTTCTTCCTTGTTTTCAAATTGATAATGCAGAATCTATTGCCTTATTTCCTCTAATTTCCTTTTTAGAAATAATATCATTTTGAGAGAATTATCAATAATATCACAATTAAAAAGGTCTGAATTGGAGTCTATTTCTTTTAAGATATTATAAATATATTCTCTCATTATATCACATATGTATTAATAAATTATTTACCTTGTAGTCTTTGTGCTGCAATGTAACCAGATTCAACAGCGGCTTCAAAAGTTGGATATATCATGCCATCACCAGCTAATAGAATTGTACCTCTGTTTAATTTGTCAAACTCTATTAATCTCTCGTAAGCACCTAAAGTCATCACGGGATAACCATATGGAAAGTGTTCAATATCATAACCTGTGATTTTTTTACTTGCACCTGGGAAAACCTTATCCAAATCGGCATACACTTTCTGCATTAGTTCCGAATCGCTCATATTATCCAGTGAATGATCTTCGTAGGTGCGAGGGGCAATATAGGCAGATATTATATACGTTTCAGGCGTTTTCTTGTCGTAATATCTCTCAACCCAAGTGGCATCGTATATATCGGTAAAGAAGTAATCATCTGGGACAGCTAAATCAAATGCTTTATCAAATATTGGTGTCTCTGAGAACATCGCAACCGTGGCATAGGATGCAAACTCAATTTTACTTATCAGCTCTTTCTTCTCATCTGAGATTAATGTATGTGCGAGTTTCAGTGCTAAAGGTGCAGGCACCGCCAAAACAACTTTGTTTGACATAACAGTTTTAATGTTACCACTCTTATCGCTGTATGAAATAACATAATATTGCCCTTCCTTTTTCACCTCTGTAACCGTACTACTTAGTCTCAACTTATTTGCCATAACTTCGCCTAAACGACCCGTTAGCTCTGTTAGCCCTTTAGTAAAAGTGTATGAACCTGACTCCTCTTCTAAAGCATCTTCATACTCGCTTTCTACATCAAAATCATCGGTAATATTTTTTAAATCATCTGCATCATAATCAAATGCTGCCTCGGGAATAAAGCTTAATGCAGAGATATTAGACAATGATGCACCGAATAAACCTCGTGACGAAACATTATATTTGTTGATATAGATACTTCCAAAACCGTTATTTTGAAGCCAATTCTTAGCCGTTGTGTAGTCGAGTTCTTTTGCATGAGCAGTGTAGTCGAGATACGGGACCTCATCATACTCCTCATACTCATTCATCAGCAAAGTGATAAATCTCTTATACTCACTTACGCTGCTCCCGTTGATTAAGTATCTCTCTATACCGTTAGTTCCATAATAAAACTCTTTGCCATCGAAATAGGCGTCCATTGGCGATGGAATTTCTTTTGGCGTAAGCCCAATAGCTCGAATCATCTTAGAAAGGCGAGCTTCTGGGTCACCAAGATATTCAGCACCTTTGGCATAAGTAAAGTTGTTTCTAACTCCGGAGATGGCACGACCTCCAACAACATCACGTTTCTCTAAAATTAGAAAATCTTTTTTACCAAGATGATAACCACAGGTAAGACCCGCAATACCACCTCCGACAATTACAATGTCATGATGTTCTATACCATTAATTTCTCCCGGAGAATCTGGTTCTGCTGCACTACAAGAGCTTAGTAGCAGTGATAAAATTGTTGAAATTACAATAAATTTACTTTTCATTAATCGTTATTTTTTAGAGTTTATAAATTCTGATATTGGTTTACATGAGAACCCAAGTTCTGATTTTGCTTTATTATTACTGTAAAAGCACTCTGTACATAGAATTCTAATATTGGTGATTGACAGTGAGGTTTTTATGCCAACACTTCGCAACATATTACCAAAGAGACCAATTGCAACCATTACGCAGCGAGGTACAACAATTATGCGTTTTACATGTGGGAAGATCTGGAAAAACGACTTGAATGATAAATTATCACCAGAAATCAAATATCGCTCTCCGCTAAGACCCCACTCTAATGCTAATAAAATACCTCTTGCCGCATCTTCAACGTCTATAAAACTTTTACCTCCCGGAGGGCAAAATGTCGTAGCCTTAGCCATTCGTAAAATCCTATTCGACCCATTTAGTGAGCCATAGCGACCAATCATAAATGTAGGATTGACAACTATAACATCCATAATTCGAGAGTATCCCAATATAACCCGCTCTGCTTCAGACTTGCTACGGGCATACATTGAGCCAATAAGTGGTCTTCTTAATGGTGTCTTTTCGTCGCCGGGGACACTTTCGCTTCCTCGACCTATTGTGTTGGCACTACTTACAAAGACAAATCGTTTTATCTTGCATATCATAGCTATTTTAAGCAGACGTTCGGTAGTTTCCACATTCACACGCCTATACTCTTCGTAATTTATATGATTTTGTGCTGTGATTGCTGCTGCGTGGATTATAGAATCACACCCATTGACCACCTCTAACATAGTATCAAAATCAGTAAAGTCGCATTCGATTAACTCCAAGTTTGGGTGTAGAGTGCCTTTGTATTTATTCCTGTTCCTTATCGTACCCCGAACCAAATAGCCACTATTTAACAACTCTTCGATTATGTTTGCGGCTAACATTCCATTTGCACCTGTAACTAATACTTTCATCTTAGCTCTCTTTTTACGGTTTTAGTGGCAATCTTCGTACAGATGTACATAGAGATAATTTTCAGTAATTTAAGGCTCAGTTTATTGATAAAACCTACCACAACCTCTGACTTGCCTCGCATAATTGCATCGACAGAGACTTTGGCTGCCTTTTGTGTTGAGATAGTCAGTAATTTTCCGATTGTGCATTGCGCCTTGATTCGACGCTTTATGTCATCTGATGTAGGCATAGGTCCTAACAATGCAACAGTAACAGAGATATTGTCTGCTTTTAACTCTTCGTGTAGTCCTCTTGAAAAGTGGCGGATATATTCCTTCGATGCAGGATATACCGTTTTATACCCAACAGGAGTGCAAGATACCATAGAAGAGATATTGAAAATATGAGATTGCTTTTGTCTTTTAAGGTTTGTCAAAAGCTGATGTGTCAATATGGTAGTAACTTCAATATTAAGTCTCATAATGGACTAAATATAAGATAACGAGCTATCAAGAAACCGCTGACTACCGCCAATACCCACATTGTTAATCAATACTGATATATTGTATCTTTGATTTATTTCACGAGTTAAGTTTATCAAACTTTCACGGTTAGTCAAATCAAATTCATAGGTGTAACATAGCACTCCCATACAGCGACAATTGTCAACCACTTTATCAATATTTTCATTAGGAAGCGACACTAATATAAGATTAAAACCTCGCCTTGCTAATTCATTAGCCAAAGCAGAACCTAACCCCATACTTGCCCCCGTGATTAACGCATACTCCATCTTCTTTTTTCTGCAAAAGTAGAGGTACAAAATCTTGTGAGAGTGTGTAATTATAATTCTGGACAAATAAAAACGGTTCCGATTTATAAATCAGAACCGCTCATTATCAATACTTAGCAGGTGTTGTCCCTGTAAAGTTCTTAAAAGCTATATAGAATGCCGATTTAGAATTAAACCCAGACTCAAACCCTATGGCTGTAAGTGTGTAGTTTTTATATTCAGGGTCTCGTAGTAGCCGTTTTGCCTCTTCAATTCGATACGAATTGATAAATTCAGAAAAATTACAATCAAAACTCTCGTTAATAAGTTGTGACAAAACATAAGGTTGAATATCAATCATCTCTGCTAATTTTTTCAAAGTAAGTTGAGAATCCAAATAAGGCTTGTTTTGTTCGATGAATGATTTAAGTTTTATAGATAACCCTTTTGAAGATTCAATGTCAAGTGATGAATTTTTATATCTCTCTTGAGTAGGAGATATATCGACTGCTTTTTTAGACCATATAAGTTCATTATATCCAATGCTAAATAGCAGAGCTATTAAACCAAAATATACAAAATAATAGATATACTCAGGAATAAAAGAACCAGAAATAACAAATATCGAAATGATAGTTTCTATTATATAAAAAATCAATAGTACGAATACAAGTATCGTAATAGATAATAATTCTTTATTCTCAATGTCTGAATAGTTATTCCTAACGCCTATGTGGTATTTTTTTAGAATAAACAATGTAAATAGAAGGAAAGTGCCGTTAATTACCGATTCTGCACACCAACATAATATGTCTTCCGCAAAGCCTTCTCCCTCAGCCATGTATTGCTGCACGTCATAAACTCGATACTCGTGTCCTTTCGCAAAGTAGTAACCATAGTAAATAAAGTATATAAATAATGGTATCAACATTACGATGTCTCTTCTATTATATATAGCTTTACGCTCTATTACATTCCTAACATAAAGAAAGATACATAATCCTAGTGCAATATTAAATGGTTCTAACATATAAACCCAATCGACAACTTTAACTATCCATTCTGTATCATATAGAAAATCACTCACCAATCGTAAGGATAGCAATATTATACCTACGATCAATGGAATATTAATTTTTAGGGTATCCTTTTTTAATAAAAGTAAGAATGCAAGAAAGAATCCTTGAGAAGCTCCTACTAAAACTATTATGTCGTTTAGGTTTAGATACATAAATTGTTATTTAAGATTGAATTTCAACATCTTTTTGCTGTTGCTCTTTTCTGTTAGATATTCAATCACGTCAATTGCAAATTGCTTTGAAAGCCCAACTTCAGTTGCCAATGCAAGTACATCAACAAGAGTAGGTTCTCCTTTACCGTTAATAGTTGTGGTATGATAGCCATTAAATCCACTGCTTGGCAAAAGGTCATATGCTGGTGAGAGCATCCAACTTTCATCAATCCACTGGAAAGAGAAATTCTTGGCGTGATCGTCTCTATTTGAGATTAAGATATTAAACACCATCAAACGGAACATATCCACTACTTGCTCCATATCTTTAGTAAGATTAAGCGTTAGTTTTAATAGCAATGAGTAGTCCAAACTTGGAATGCGATAATTCGCATTAAGTAGACCTGCGGCACTTATGGTATGAATTTTACCTTTGGGGCTTCTGTCGAACCGTTCAACACCAAAGTAGCGACCATCAAACAGGCGAGTTTCTGCCATTCTAATTCCACACTCTTTGGCCAGTAGCGAATAGTTATATTCTATCTCTCCTACATTCGCAGGGTCAGAGGTTGCCTTAAACTTCACCAACCACTCTTTACCATATATTTTGGTAAACACTTTTGGGCGTGCTCCACCTGAAGAACCGCCATATTTATAAAGCAAATCAATAGAGCCTTCACTCTCTTTACTTTCGAGAATCTGTGTAGCCTCTTTTGCCAAGCGGTCAAAATCAAGAAACTCATCACTGGTTGCTACGCTTTTATCAGGTCTATACTCCAAAGCTCCACGACCTGTTGAACCAATAAGCGACAGTCGCTCCAATTTATTGAGTTTATAAGGGTCAATCCCTTTTTCTTGCAGATAGCGGTCAAGTAGTAGATTTCCCCAACCATCGGGCAAGCTATCATCAAAGACACCGAAGTTTCCTGCAAAGGGATCTCGTTTTGCCATGATCAAACCTGGCTTTAATGGTAAGTAATACGGAGAGATTGAAAATCCATCTTTCAACCAACCTGCATCGTACTCAAAGCCACATAATCCTTCGGGTGTGATAGCCATTCGACCAACACTCCTGTCAGAAATAAAAATCTCTATTACTGATATGTTATTCATCTCTTCGTCCTCGTTTACGTTGTTTTGGCTGTTCTGCTTTGAGTATATCATCTATGCTTTGGTAAGCCTTCCCTGCAAAAAGAGATTCAAATTCATCGGTCATATCCAATGCAAAGGCGAGCATTACCAATGAACGCAGCGATATTTCTCCTGTTGATTCAAAGCGGCGATACGATGGCATCGAGACTCCAGACTTAGCAGCAAGTACCTTCTGTGTCCAACCATTATCTAATCGTCTTTGCTTGACCCTCTCTGCAACACCACGCATCAATGAGTCGGGTGTTTTATCAATCATAGATAATATATTATCGTTTATAGTTGATTTCATATCGAAAAAGCTATTATATGAGCATTTACAAAGTTAATCAACATCTATCTAAAATCAAAATAGTTCATAACTTTATTATGTATAAGAGATCGAATATCATCAACTACTGTTGATGTAAAGTATAAGTTCGGTTATTATTCATTGCAAATACATTATCACTATTTTTGCACATTATCATTATGCTTTGATAATGTGCATTATTTTTGATAATACAATAAATAGAAAGCAGTTAATAGCAGTTGGCACAATTACATAATATATGGTTGTAGAGATACTAACCTCAATGATATAAGATATTAATAACATTAATTTATATAAAGTATTCTTTGACAGTAAGAAGATTAACATCATATTTAAGATGATTTTTGAATACACTGATTCATTAATAGTATAGAACTTTTATGTAAGGCTTATTTATTGTAAATGAAATATAATTAGAATATAGAAGTATAGTTCATTTACTACAACACCACTAAACCTAAAATTTACATTTAAATAATTATTATATTTGCACTGAATCTTCAATAAAAAGACAATGAAAATATTTAAATCAATAATCATAACTGCGACCTTAATTAGTTTTATTGGATGCAGCAGTAATAACAACAAGTTTGATGGAAATTGGATAGAGGTTATGCCTTTTAGCATTGATGTTGTACAGGGAATGAATCTTAATCCTGATGGTAAAGCAAAATCGATAGGTATGGCTACACTTCAATATGAGAGATGGAAAGCGGAAGATGATAAATTGATTCTGTGGGGAAAAAGTATAGGAAATGGACAGACGATTGATTTCTCGGACACGCTTACTATAGTGAGTGTTACTGCAGATTCATTATTGCTGGATAAGCACGGAAGGTATCGTATTAAATACTACAAAGTAGCTTCAATGGAAGATATTAAGCCGTTCAATGTACTAGACTCTTTACACAAGGTAGATTACACAACCGAACTTGAAACACGAGTTTTTAATGGTTCACTATCAATGAAGTCGTGCATTGAGGTTCAAAATGAGTTAACTATATACAACTACAAAAACTCTGGCGATGGTGTATTTAAATTGACAAGTACCTATATACGTGCCGATGGAGAAAAGCCATCTTCTAATAGTTATGGAAGAATCTATACGCTTCGGGGTGATGCTACAAACAAAAATGCAATAGTATATCAACTCATCCCATTCGATGGTTCTCCTGCAATAAATTTCTTGTATGAGGGTGACAAGATGGTTCTTTTAAACGATAAACTAGAGAAACCAGAAAACGAAGCCATTTTCACTATTAAATAAAAATATAAAAAAGTAATTTTAGATAAACATATAATAGTACTTACAACAAGTTTCTAAAATCTAAAGTATAAAATGTAATAAAACAGAATGTGCCGTTGAACTATTAAAGTACAACGGCACAAAAATTAGCTATTAAATTTAAAGATAGATTTTAGATAATGAATATTATTATTCTTATTAGAAGATGGTAGCATTACTTACCACTGATTACTTTTCCAAGCGAAGAATTTTAACAATGGCATAAACAGAATATAACATTCATAAAATTTCGGAGATTTTCAATCAATCATTATTAATTATTATTTCTAATGGTATTATAACTCCTTCTAGAGAAGTTTCATTTACATTAGTAAGTTCAATATCTAAATTCAATCTATTGTTCTCTTTTAATGCACTTACTATTTCGAAATGTGGATTTTCCAAATATATATCCATATTAGCAATTCTATTACTTTGGGGCAACCATAAATCTACTATTGAATTACCATTCATCAAACTTTTAGTATCACACTTAAGCATTATAACTCCTCCTTCACGACGTATACCCATCTGAGCCTTTTTAATCCAGTTAGATATTGGATATTTTGATATTATTTCTTTTACATCACCATCAGAATATTTTTTTAATCTTTTGCTCATGTAATCTATAAGGTCTGATGACTGTGCTATTATAAGGTCGTCTTTAAGATCTGTAAGTGGTTTGAAACCTGTAATTTTCTTATCAAAAATCGCTATCTCATAATTATCCTTTATTGCATTTATTGAGAATGTAACTTCAATAGAGTTTTTTTGATTATCTTTTGCTTTACGATTTCCCAATTCAACATAAAATTCATTTGAATCATATTTAAAAAACTGTCCGTAAAACATATCTATATGTTGATACACTCCGTCCATATAATATTTACCAGTAGAACCATCTACAATCTGCATTATATTACTGTAATATTCATTATGGTTAAACGGCAAAGAAGGTCTACTGACTGATATTCCTTTTATTCCTTTATAAGCAATGGCAAATGTTATTTGTCCGCCTGAATAAGGATTTTTAGTAAATTTCAGATCCGATATTACAGTCTCTTTAATATCTTCTAGAGTAAAGACATATAGATTTTCACCCTCTGAATTAGTAGAATAAAACTCTACCCACTTAGAAAGATACTGAGCTGTATATTTATCTTTTTTATTAAGTAGATAAAGATCATCAAAATCGAAATCTTTCAAATAATTACTTCCAGGTTTCCATCTTACATTGGCTCGGGTAGCCATATAATATGGCGATGGTTTCTTAGAGAATCCATTGAATTTAAATTCATGGATAAATGCGGTATCATTAATTTTTCCCTCAATTTTGAAAATGAAGTATCCTTCTTCTTCATTTCTTTCAATTACAGTAGTTTTATTTACTGAAATTTTTTTGCCATTTACCTCTTTTTCTCCATTAACTATAGCAGCAGTATTAATAGCTTCATAGACATTCTGCCCCTTCTCGAGTCCCAAATAAATAGAAATGTCTTCTATTGTCAACTCTTTATTCTTTGAGGATTCTGTTACAGTAGTAACTGTTTGTTCCTTAAGATTGCTTTCGTTAGACGCAGATACTACATCTTCTTTTTCACAAGAGATAAAACTTAAGCATACAGCTACTACAAAAAATAGTTTTTTCATTCTTTGATTTAGTTTTAGTTTTTAATTAAACAAAAGCCTTATTGTAGTTAGCTGAGAAGTATAAGGCTTTTAAAAAGAGGTGCAAAAGTATAAATAAAAATCACACAAACAAATATTAATGCATGATAATTAGATAATTACAAAATACAACTTGATATTTTATTGAATAACGAGGAGTTATAATACATCATCTTATTGTACTATTTACATATTAATTTTATATTACAAATAAGAGATTAAGAAGCATTATATATATATTAAATGGCCTAAAATTCTACATTTTAGACCATTTAATCATAGATTGATAAGCTTATATTATTTTTTTTTCTGTGCCAACTTTTGCCGTCTAAAAAAGTCACCATTAGCTTTACTGCCTTTGTATCGACTTTTTTCCTTTTTGCCTGCAATTTTATCATCGGCAGCTTGAAGAGCTTTTGTCAGGGCAATATTTGCATATGTATGATTACTTACAACCGGAATACATTTCTTCATCAGTTTCTGTATATCAATAAGCATCGATTTCTCTTCGGGAGCACAAAGAGTTATTGCAATTCCACTCTTTCCTGATCTTCCCGTACGTCCTACCCTATGGATATAAGTCTCGGCATCTTGCGGTAATTCGAAGTTAAACACATGAGTAAGATGAGATACATCTATTCCACGCGCAACTATATCTGTTGCTATGAGTATGGGAAGTTCGCCATTTTTAAATGATTCAAGCACTGTATCTCGAGCATATTGAGAACGATCAGAATGAATTCTATCACAAACGAAATCCATTGTTTGCAAGTATTCATTCAATATATCTGCACTTTTTCTGGTTTTTGTAAATATGATGGCAGATGTAACCTCTTTTTTTCTAAGGAATTCTGTCAAAAGACTGTTTTTATTTATCTTCTCTACATAGTATACTTTCTGATCTATTAAATCGGTTATAGTAGATATTCCAGATATCTCTACTACAAAAGGGTCTTTTAGTATTCTTTCACTCAACTGTTTAACCTCTAAAGGCATAGTCGCCGAAAACAACATAGTATTAACATCACTTGAAAGATTGCTGATAATAAACTCTATATCTTCACTAAAACCCATATCAAGCATTCTATCTGCCTCATCGAGTACAAACATTTTTATTGAAGATAAATTTATTTCATTTCTTCTAATTAAGTCGACAAGGCGTCCAGGCGTAGCAATTACAACATCTCCCCCCTTGTGCAATGCTTCGATTTGTTCTTCAATAGGCACCCCTCCATAAATAAGAGAACAAGAGATATTTGATTTACCATTAAGTTCATTAAACACACTACCTATCTGTTGTGCCAATTCTCTTGTAGGTACAAGAATTAATCCATTCGGCAAATTGCCATAACAATCCAGCGAGAGTCTTTCGATAAGTGGAATTAAGAAAGCTCCTGTTTTACCAGTACCTGTTTGTGCAATAGCCAATACATCTCGTCCTTCAATTATAGCCGGAATAATATTTGCTTGTATGTCTGTAGGCTTATCGAATCCATTTTTCTTAAGAACACTATGTAGTTCTTTGCTTATATTTAATTTTTCAAAATTCATTTTACAAAAATACTTTTATATTAATCCATATCATAACTAATTTAATCCATAAAATAACGATTATAAACAAAGCTACAGAAAATATTAATGGACAGAGCTCTTTTTTAATTTAAATTCAGTATACTTCAATTGATGGAAGCCAAATATAAATAGATTTATTATTTTAGAATAATATCAAAACCCTGAAGACACTAACTTTCTATTATACGAATATTTTCTCAAGTCAATAATTTGAAGTAAAAATACGATAAATACTTAAAAATAGAACAAAAGCCATCAATAAAAACAAATCCCATGCAACTTACTGAGTTACACGGGATTTGTTTTTTATTGATATTTATCAGATTTTATTTCACCTCTTCAAAGATTATCTATAGTGATTATCAGTTACTTAGAGTTATATGTCGCAAATATGACAACCTTAAAAACTAAATATCTGTTAAAATTCATCTTGTATATTGTCACTAAAGTTTTATTTTATCCTTTATTTTATTATAGATTTGAAGAAATTCATCATCACATTCTTTCCCAGATGGACAGAAAGTCTGTCGTAGTTCTTTAAATGACAATTTATTAAAATGGTATTCACAAACTTTTTTTCCACCTAATTGAACATTTCTTGGATGTTTTTTACATATATCTTTTACATCATCCCAATCGCCATAATTAATATCTTCATAATCTTTACCAAGACCATTTATATAGGAACATGGAATATAATTTTCTATTTCTCTCTTTTTAGTTACACAACAATCATTTGTAATATAATCCATCTCTAATAATTTCTTCAAATTAGGAGATTCCATATTAATATTTTCTTTATCAGAATCAAGCATAATAAAATATGGTTTTCCCAAATTTTTAATTATTTGAAAATTTTCCCAATGTTTAATTGCACTGCAACCACCAACAGGAATTAAAGTAACTCCTAACTCGGAAAATGTAGATTCAATTTTATCGTTTTCTTTATAAACTTTTGCTAAGTGATTCATAGCCTTCACATCATCTGGACCTTCTACGAGAAATAAACATTTAGTATCACTATACAAATTAAATATAGATTCATTACCTTTTATTCCCAAATCATTTACAATCGACTTTAAATCAATATCTCTATCTTGATTTAGAATATAGTCTTTATCAACACCTCTAGATATATAAATAATGTCATTCTTATTAGCCTCTGAAACTATAATAGGGGAATGCGTTGTTATAAAGACTTGATTACCTGAACTTGCCATATCTAATAGGCTTTCGCAGAGTTGAAGCTGAACTTCTGGATGCAAAAATGTTTCAGGTTCCTCAAAACCGTAAACAGTTGTCTTGCTTGTATCCTTTTCCTCGGCAAGCATCTCAAAATATGACATCATTGTAATTCTTCTGAAACCATCTCCACGTGAGTTTAAAGGGATATTATATGTTTCGTTAGAGCATCTGAACGATGTTGATATTAATTTTGACCAATCAAATTCAAGACAACCTTCTACTTTTTCGTCTTTTAATAGTACTTTGTTAATTTTATTTGTTATTCTATCAAAATATTCGGAAACTTTTTCTTTTATTTGGCTTTCCACATCGCTTGTATCTATTTTCTCCCGAATCAAAGTTAGAGCTTTTTCTTTAAAATATTTTTGTATAGAAGTGTCACTATCAGAGAGAGAATTATCAGCTTTAAAATATTCAAATGACGGCATTAAACTTTTAATTGAGTCTAATAACTTTTTCTGTCTTGTTTGTCCTGTTGTAGGCAAAAGTTCTTCTTCATAAGAAAATGAATAATTTTTACTTTCGTATATTTCTCTTAATTTTCCTCGTTTTTCCTTATTATTATATTCATCGCCATTACCTTTTGTCGTTTCTATGTTATTATCTTTACAGAGTTTTATTAAACCTTTTTCATCTAAAAACATAAAATCATTCTCTTCGTATTTTTTTCTTTTAATATAAAACGATGGTTTAATTGTTTTTTGTGATATATCCCATTGTTTATGTATACATAAATAGCCCTTTTCATCTGTTAATTTTTCAGACTCCAAATAAGCCTGTATTCCACCATCAATATCAACTATTACATTATGGCAATCAAAACAGATTTTCACAGATATTAAATTTGATTCAGAAGAAACATTTTTATCATCAATATTAGGAGAAGCATCATTAAAAAACATGTTCATAGCCTTTAATAGAGTAGACTTTCCTACATCATTTTTGCCGACAATACAATTAAAATTATTTGTAGTAAATACTATAGGATCTTTTATTCCTCGATAGTTTTCTATTGTTATTTCTTGGATTTTCATATGTATATCAAAAGGTTTATAATATCATATTAACTTCAATATTGACCTTTCCACTCGTCACTTTAGGATTCTTCATCAATGAAGATACTTCTGTGTTAGCAAACCAAGCACTAAATGTAGATTGTGTAAATTGAGCTGTCAATGCTGGTTCAATATTGTACTGATTAGCAATATTCCAACTAAAATTTTTCAGATCGCCTTGAGTAAGTGCCTTCTTTACAATATGAACATTTATAGCTGGGAGAACAGCACGTAATGTTACAAAAGTAGTAACACATTCATTTAGTTGGAAAAGCTCTTCATCTGTAAAGCCAAACTTCATAAACGTTTGACGTGTATATTCCAATACCTTTTTCAACTTCTCTGCATCCTCATTCGCTTTCTTTGCCATCATAGCTTCACGCTCAATTCTACAAACAGCCATAAACTGCTCCAATCCCATCTGAGCATTCTTCAATTGATTAGTCTCATGTAGGTTCTTGCCATCTATAACTTCTACCCTCTCCTCTTGTTTTGTTTCCGGAAGAGGATGTTCTGCAATATATCTATCTATTGCTTGCATTTCTATGTGTGGTATCACCTTATTCTTATATACTTCTGCGTAAGCCGTAGTTATCCGTTCTGCAATGAAGAAACTTAGGCGATAGAGCCCATACCATAATGCACAGATTAGAATAAGAATTAAAGCAAATTCGAGATACCCCAATTGATGAGTAATACAAATATTTATTGCCTTCAATATAGAAAGTGGCACTAATAATATTATTATGATATAAACTATACACTTATATATTTTATCCATATTACTCCTTTGTTTTAATTATCCATTTGCCGTCCTCATAAGTAAGACCTATTCCAGCTTCCCTTATTGAGCCTAAATCACGTTGTATAGTTTTTTCTACAACCATAAACTTTTCCGACATATCAGCTTTCGTAATGGTTGGAATGCTGCATACTAATTCTACTATTGACTTCTGTCGCTCTGTTAGTTTGTTAAAAATATCCTTTGAGACATTGGGGGGACATTGGGGGGACATTGGGGGGACATTTATGTCCTCCTTGCTCTCAATATGCAACACCAGCTTCACTTGCATTAATTCCGGTTGCTCTATAAGTTCAGGCTTCAACCAATGCTTCTCGTTCCATGCACTGAGAATAAGAGGGAAACCAGAACCAAGGTTTTCTCCATAACCTATCATGCGAAGCATGTTCTGCATACGTTGGTTACGAGCTTTCGATTCACCACCTGCATAGATTTGCTCGATTGGAAGTTTAAGTAAGCCAGGATTGGTCAGTACAAACTTATCATCATATTTTTCAACTCGTAATAAACCATTCATCATAAGGTCGCCATGAATTATCATATTGGTGAAAGCCTCACGTACAGCTTTATGTTGTGGCGTATCATCTTGACGAATAATACCATCCATTTTGAATGGACGTGGTAAGTCACGAGTTAGTTTTGGCACTACCATGCGAATAAAATTGAAGATATTATTCTCCCATGTGCCATCATAAGTGAGACGATCACTATAACGTTGGTCTCCTATCAGATTAGTCTTGTCAATATAATCCATACGAAGATTATCAAACTTCTCACGTACCGGCAAGCCTTTACCAAACATTAGGAGTCCCGCCATTGTCAGGCCTTCTGTATGTTCCTTACGATTCACTACATAACCGCCTAGCTGAATAAGGAAGTCCTTATTATTCAAGTCATTCCACACATGGTCGGCATGGTCTACCTTGAACATATTTCTATAACGTTCCAATGTAGGAATATCAATATCGTCCATGGTGTAATATTCCAAGAATAGTCGGTCGTTGCCATCTTCAAAAGAGTCACGCACCATCATCTTATATCGTTGGTCAGTGCAATGATAATCACCCTCATGATTACGGCAATAAGTGCCACGCATTGGATTATTATTGATATAGACAGGACGTAAGTTATATTCTGCACGAGGCACATGAATAGCTATCACATCCCTGTCATCAACCTTTACAGTCTGCACATCTTCATCATGAAGAAGATTGATGTTTACTTTCTCTCTACTATTAATAGTATTCCATAGGTCTTTGCGAATCTTATCTGCATCATCAACGCCAGTAATAGTGAAACGTTTCAACATATCTTTCTCTTTAGTGTCTTCATACACGCCAAGAAGGATTGTTCCACCATAAGTGTTGGCGAAAGCTGAATATGTGTCCCACATAGAGTTTGGTAAACTGTTTTGGGCTTTCTTGCATTCCAAAGTTACACGCTCACCTGCTGCTAATAAATTATGTATATCTTGTTCGGTCATATTGCAAAATTACACATTATCATTCAATGTTACCTTTATACCTAAATGAAGAGCTTCTGAAATCTTTTCTATAAACTCCTTCTTCATTGGATTGTTGCTATGAGTGATTAATAGCCACCCATCACCTAAGTCTTTTTGACTTCTTCCATATTTAGCATCCCTGCGATTGGAAATAACTGGGACTTTACAGAATTTCAGATTCTTTTCTTCAACTACCCTACGAACTTCAGCTACACCTATCTTTTTAACAACTTTATAGAAAGTGTCTACAGCTTTCTTTTCTGCAATAATAGTTCCATCTGGGAAGAATACCGCCATATCTCTTGCCGGACCACGCAGTATTTTATCATCATTTTCATTATGATTATCTCGCTGATGATGCGTAACCTCAGGATCAACTACAATTTCTTTTGCATCAGGCATATCAGCAGTGAAGTTTCGCTTACGACTTAGGTGGACGCTTATTGGCTGTCCTGGAATATAGTCAACTACTAATACTAGCTCACGCTGAACTGGCTGGAGTGCTGGTTCTATACTTTTAGTCAATATTGGAAGAATTTCTTTTTTGATGATTTCTTCCTCTATCTCATTTGCTTTCCTTTCAAGGTTTTCATCCACTGGAAGATTCTCCTTTCGAAGAGTTTCCATGGCTTCATATAGTTTGCTTAGTCTGCTCATTGATTCTTTAACTCATTTATTCGTTGATTTATCATTCTTAATTTGCTATCTTCACTGGAGCAACAATATACTTGAATATATCCACACAACAAAAAGCAAACAAGACTAATGTAAAAAGTTATTGGTCTTAATTTATCAACATCTAACAAATAACATTTCGACTTTTCAGATGCATGAGATAATAGTCCTCTGAATTGAACCAAAACATAAACAATTCCTTCAAAATTCAACTCTTTATGCCTAAATTTACACTCTTCAAGTAAGCATGAATAATTTAATTTGTTGTTGTCGTTTGCTTTAAGCATGTTGAGTGCTGTAAGAATACATAATTCTAATAATTTAGATTCTCTAAATTTAGCATTTACTTTAGTTTGTTGAAATTGTCCATCAGCAAACATGAATTCAAGCATCATAAAGTAATTTATAAAAGCAAAATAGTAATCATTCTTATAAAAGAAGTTCTTGGCTTGTCTATAATAGCTGTATGGAATGTATGCTTCAGGCAATACTTTTCTAAATATTATTATGTTAGATAAATTTGAGTCACATAACCGCTTGTCAGCCTTCTTTTTCTCATGACTTCTTTTCAGTGATGAAATAGGGATGCTACCTTGTTCTTCTTTTGTCTCACATATCCACTTAATCTCTAATTCATCAATATGAATTTTCTCAACTTCAAAGTTAAAAGCTCCCATAGCCTCTATATAAATAAGCCATTGCTTCATATCCTGATAAGCTTCATATTTAGTTGCCTCAATTACAGTAATACCATTTCTCGTAAATGAGCGAGGAAGCACATTCTGATAATCTTTGATTGGCTTTGATATACTTATATATCGTTTTGAATTGTCTTCATATATTTTAAATTCGTACGGAAACAATTTGGCTACAACAGGTTTATCTATAATAAAAAGTCCTTCTATTTCTGCTATTATTTCTATTCTCATATATACTATTTTTTATAGTATTCTTCTTCTGTAATCATCGTTTCTGGATCTACAATCTTTACTTCTTCATAAGTGAGGCCATATAATTTATAGATAAGAAGATCCATCGAATATTCTTCTGAGATTGTATCAATATTTTGTTTTTTCTTATGACATACATTTTTGCATATAGAACTAATGCTTTCATCAAAAGGGACTTTTATTGGTATTTTCTCTAGATATGTTCCTTTTATCTTTGGGAATGTTTTTCTTTTGTCCTCAAACACATTACTCCAATAAAATTTCATTAATGACGAATTGATTAATGCAAGTGCAAAATACGGATCTATTGACTCACAAACAATCATAAAAGCACTGTTTAACACAGCAAAACCATTAGTATCAATACCACAAACAGGAGTAGAACCAACTTGTCTTACTAAAACTTTTATTTGTGTATTATGAATAGTTTCATCCCAGCAACCACCACACTTAGCTTCTGTATTAAAATAACAATATAATCCATTATGTGTAGAACCATAAGGTACAATATTTTTCCCCGTAAGACATTTCCTATGATATTTAGTCAATAAAGAAGAATCATAAGTTTCCATGACATCAGATGGATAAATGCTTCTATTTCTTAACTGCATCCCGAACTTTACTTTTGCAAGAGAGCCTAATTCCACACTTCCGGCTTTTATCTTTTTGACCAATACTTGTTCCTCATCGCAGCCAAGTGGTTGAATTATTGTTCCTTCTGTTTCAAGATAGTCTTCTCTTAAACAAGTTGAATTGGTTGTAATCTGAAGCTTTTTATTGAGTAAACATGCGGTCTTATATTTGATTTTTCTATCAGGAATAACACCCTTTATCACTTTAATAATACAAGTGTTGACATTTGCAGAAAAAACACTGTCTTCTATATTGATTACATCATATAAACTATTACTTCTCAGCAAGAAATTCCTCAATGTAATAGTATAATTGTTTGTTAAAAAATTAGATGGATTTATGTAGGTTAGCGTCCCATTGTTCTTCAAGATATTTACACCATACTCGATAAAAAGGTGATATAAATCTACCTTATAGCAAGCAACTGAAAAAATTCTCTTATAATAGGCAACAAGATTTTTATCCTCAATATTTTGAATTAATAGATACGGCGGGTTACCAATCACAATATCAAAACCACCATCTTTAAATACCTCTTGGAAATAAGTATGCCAAAGGAAAAAATCAGAATTTGGAATTTCTACTGAATTTTGAATACCAGCAAGGTAGATACACTGCTTAATCGTAAAATCAATTTGTTGGCGTAGTTTACGTTTAGCGTCATTGTCTATTTCACGATAATATCCACGAAGTAACTTTGGCAATTCTTGTGCTTTGGTTGAAACAAACAAGTCATCGCTATGCAAGAGATTTGACAAATCCAATCCCTTATAGCTTTCAACCAATGAATTCCCCTGCATAATCTTGTAGTCAAGGTTTGGCAATGGTTCAGGCAGAACCGAATCAACAACTAATGCCAACCAGAAGCGCAAGCGAGCAATATCCACCGCACCTTGTTCTATGTCAACACCATAAATATTATTCTGGATAATATCACGTTTAATCTGTGCATGAGTTTCTTCATTTACATCTTCTTCTATATTCTCATGAAGGACTTTACGACACGAAAATATTTCATTCATAACACCCATAGGGAATGCACCAGAACCAATAGCAGGGTCGCATACCTTTACATCTTGAAGGTACTTATTAATCTTTTGGCATGCTTTTACATCTTCATGTAGTTTATCTGTAAGCTGATGGTTGTTTACAAGTACTTTGATGGCCTCTTTGTGCTTAGCTGCTGCATGTGTACAAAGATAAGAGATAAGGCTTTCCTTACACATATAGCTAACAATCTCCTTAGGTGTATAGAATGCTCCTTTATCCTTATTGTCCTCCAATAGATTCTCGAAAATCTTTCCCAACATTTCAGGGTCAACACCGATTTCTGCATCATTAGGGTCATTCTCATCTATCGTGAAGTTATATTGTAGGAAGAGATTCAATAAATCATTGAAATACTTTTTGGGAAAACGTGATTTGGCTTTGTCCACTTCTTTTTGTTCAAATAGCTCACCATTCAGATAAGGCACTTTCACAGCGCCAATCGCATTAATGTTTGTTTCAAACACATCGTTAGGACGAAGTCTATTTAAACAGTTGAAAAACAACGGTTCGAGCACTTTATCTAAGAAATCCTCTTTTTGCTCTTCTGATGCATAATCAAAGAGATGTTGCATGAAATAGGCATCACCTCCAACCCAATCATTCCTATCGGCAGGAACACCCATCCATCCCTTCTTTTGAAGGAACTGAAGAAAAACAATGCGCCCCATTAGATTCTTTACATAGTCACGTATATGTTTTTGCGTATCTTCATGACTGTTCCATTCTGCAAATTCAGGGCCGAAATAGTCTTCATTATTAGCATTCTGGTAGATGAAATCACAGAAACGTTCATAATGATCCTTGTATAGTTTGAAGAACTCTTCAGTAAGTGCTTCTACAGAGAATGCTTTTTTCAATACCTCGAATGATACACCCTCTGAGCGGATTAAGGCAAAACGTTCAATAGCTGTACGATACAGATTATCCTTTTCGCCAAATACAAATGTGAAACGTTTGGCAGCTGTAGCTTCACCTTTAATATCACTAATCAATGACAAACGCCACTGATTGCCATCAGAAAACACAGCCAAAGCAGCATCAAACTGACCCCAATTTGGATTGATAAATGTCTTAACAAGATTACGCAATCCAACTTTCTTACGAGCTACATTGCTGTTGCCAATTTCATAATAGAACAGACCAATGCGGTAGCTGTCATTAGTATTGAGCGCACCTATGTAGTAACCTTTGTCGCAATTAGCTGGATCAGAAATAGATTCCGCTTTTGTACGAAGTTCATCTGCTTTAAAGAAATCTTTAAGCATATCAAACCATGCAGTATAACTAAACTTTGCCTGAAACAAAGACTTGAAATCATCTTTTGTGTAATTCATATTTTATCAAATAAAAGATTCTGAAATAATGATTTGTGGGTCTCCGACAGTTACTCTATCACCATCTTTAACCTTATTTTGTGTGTTATACTCAGATACAAGAGCATCGAGTTTAATAGAGAGCAAGAACTCATCTTGCTTCATTCGCACTCGGTCATTCTTGTATTCACGAGATAGTTCTCGTATATAGCGTGGTAATTTTTGATATACCCCGACAGTGATGAAAGACATTAGTGCATCACAACTTTTCTTAAGTTGGGAATCTTGTGTGATTTGCTTTATTGTACGAAGAAACTTATTTGCCTCAAGAGACACTTTGTCTAAATCATTACGAACGACGGTATTGGTATCAGCATCTTCTACAAAATCACGAACATACTTTTCTAATGCGCTGTTTACGTTCTTATAATGTTTTTCATCATTAGAGAATGGTAATGGCATCTCTTCCGGTTTGGCACGAAGATAATCTACTGCATCTAAGAAGTCGATGATATTCACCGTATTGTTGTCTGATAGATAGAATTCCGTCTTCACATTGGACGACACAAATACAATTGTCTTGCCTGCTCGATGTTTGTTATCACGTAGCACACGGCTCTTCATTGGCAAATTCTTTATTTTGTGATAAAGTTCACGATTAGTATTATACAAATCACGCACTTCTCTCAGCAATGCAATCTTCTTATCTACAGCGTCTTTAACCTTGCTATCAAACATTTCGAATTGCTTGACGATTTCTTCTTTTGAGTAAATTTGTGCATCTTCCCCAAATGCAGAATGAAAGCCTTGCAGTTTTACCAATGCATTCGCATACAATTTTATTTCGCGATCACCCTGTTTTGATGGGTAGAACATAAAGTTATATATATTATCAGCCTTAGAGCCAATTCTGTTCACACGGCCAATACGCTGCATCAGTCTTGTTGCATTCCATGGAGAATCATAATTTATGATGACATTAGCACGATGCAGATTGACACCTTCAGCAAGTACATCAGAGGTGATAATGATGTTGTATTTACGGCTGGCTGTATCATCATTAGCATCAAAGTTCTCTTTGATGCACTTCTTCATGCTGTCGCGATTCTTTGCTGTTACCATCAATACATCTTCAAGCTTCAGTTCTTTTGTCAATCTTCCATAGAGATAATTCAAGGTATCAACACTTTCAGAGAACAATACCAACTTCTCCTCAGGATTAATTTTCTTATTTAAGAATTCATTAGTCAAGTGAGTCTTGAACTCATCAAATTTTGGATCTTCATTCTCATTTGCCCAATCAGCATTCAATACCTTAAGAAGCTTTATGTCGTTCTCAAGCATCTCTTTAAATGAAGGATCAAAATCCTCTGCTTTGAATAAAAAATCACTTTTGTTATAACCTTTCGAAATGGCAAACTCAATAATTTCGTCAAGCTCCATATCTTTCATCATCAAGTCTTTGACATTGAGTTCTGGAGCAATCACAATTTTATCTTCATCGAACATCTTTATCATATCCTCAGTAATACGCAAGAGTGTAGCCAAAGACTTCTTGAAAGCATAGAAAGAACTTTCTAATCGTTTAACCATGTGTACACGATAGATACCAGCCAGCGTTTGAGCTATATGGACGGCATTACCAAACTGACTGCGCAACTCTGGTTTAAGGAACTCAATAGCACGATAACGAGCATACTCCAAATGTTCTGGATTCTCTTCATCGGACAATGTAGCGAGTGTTTCAAAAAATCTCTTGCTTGTTGCTGCGCTCATCTTGTATTCCAATGGAACAGGAGGCAAAATACTTGGGAACGAAATACCTTGTTCTTTAATGTCGTTATTATAATCTATATCATTGATAATATTATTTCGAGTACGACGGACTGTAACCTTATCAATGACTTTCTTTCTTATGTCATCGTAAAGTTTATCTACATCTTCTGTCACATTACGATTTTCACGTTCTTTCATCAACTTTTTATAATCCATGATAAATGGAGTAAAGAACGCCTTCAAGTTTGGCACTCCATCAATAGTACATGTCTGACTATTTTGGAATAATAAAAGTTGATTCAATAGATCCTCCGGACGATTATTAAGAGGAGTTGCAGAAAGCAACATGATGCGCTTTTGAATACTTCTAAGCAATCCTGGATTTGAACAAGGAGCCTTGCATATCTTTTGCAATTCATCATATTTGCTTGCACTATCACTACGAAAACCATGAGCTTCATCCACAATGATAAGGTCAAAATCTTCTTTGTCCTTATATTGATCTCTACCTTCCAATATTTTACTCAAGCTACCATTGGTAACAAATTGCGCATACTTTTTGATACCAAACATTTTGAATGTACCTTTCCAGTTATCTTCAAGTGCAGGAGGATAAACAACTAGAATATTAGTATTCCTACCATTAGCTTCTATATAGCGTTTAGCTATCATGGTAGCAATCATCGTTTTTCCAAGACCAACCACATCTGCAAGGAAACAACCATTATGGTCCAATAACATCTGGTATCCTTGAATTACAGCATCTTTTTGATATTTCAAGTCTTTTACGCCATCAGGAAGCTGAATCGTAAAATCATCTTCTACTTGGTCACCAAACGCATCAATCAAAACTTTTATGAATAACTCATAAGGTGTAGGTTGATAACCCAAGTACGTTTTCTTTTTGAAAGCATCAATATCATTCATGGTCAAAGGAATACCTTCTTCCCATAGACGTTTAAATTCATCATGACAATAGTTCACATCGTCATAATCTTTCATAGATACATTTAATTCATAACGAGGTGGCTGAGTTAAGCCTAAACCTGAATCTGAAATATTTGAAGACCCCATAATTACCCAACCATCACTACTTTCATTATGATTATCGGGCAAACACAAGTAGAACTTAGCATGTAGGTTCTTTGATGAGTGAATTCTCATCTGCAAGCGACCATCAGAGATATCTTGAAACATAGTCAAAATGCCTTCTTCCACTTCGTGTGAATAACGAGCATTTTTAATGTCATCAACGAAATCCTGTTCATAAATGCTTTTAGCCTTTTCTTCATCTGACAAAAAAAGCAAAGCCTTATTATGCTTGCGGAATATGTCGTCGATGTTGATACCAACAAGAATTTTAATCTCTTTTACATCTTTGCCATCTCCACCTTCCAGTTCTTTACGCAGTTTAAAGTAACCAGATGAGCGAAAGAAGCCAACAACAGCCAAGAATCTATCGAAATTTGACATATTTTGAGCAATAGCTTTCAGTTTATTGAAAAGCGAATGCCCATCAGAGTTATTAAAAAAATGTGTTGTTGCCATATTTGATTATTTTCTTTTTATTCTACACTATCTACAATCAAATCCTTAATGCTGACGGAAAGGTACTTTGCAATATCTGCCAATAATTCCAAAGATGGTTGCTGCCTGTTAGCACAATATGCATTAATTGTACTGAAACTTTTGCCAAGTACTTCTGCCAGTTCTGTCTGAGATACACCTTTTTCGACAAGAACTACTTTTATTCGATTCAATTTCTTTGCCATTGCTTATATATTTGCTTGTAAAGGTACAATCTTTACGCTAAACAGCGCATAATTTCGCATATTCCTTTCATTCTACGGTATATTTTTCTAGTATAATTACAATTTAGTATGTTTTTTCACCATTCTATCTCAATGGAATTGTTTTTGCAAATGACAATTTACTAAAACAAGGATGTGATTTGAAATCACTCCCTTATAAATGCTCAAACAAAAGGTGTAGCCAAATCGTCCACCCCTTAAATCGGTTTTATCAGGAATTCAAGATGGGGGGTGTCAAAATCGTTCACCCCCTAAACTTGATAATCACAAATCTCAAGGTAGTTGTCCATTAATCAGGGCCGCTCTTGTTTTTCAGTGACTTATGTATAATGAATTCATAATTCATCTATCAAGTACAGCAAGGACATACTTTGAAAGTATATCCTTTGATTGATAAAAGATAGACAGCTAACGTCTCATGCCATCCTTACGTCTTTTATCTTTCTCTCCCCATGGCATATCCGACTGCGTTCCACCTCCTCCTGTTCCAACATGAGCTTGTGCGGGTCCACCACATGCTAGTGTAAAAGCTGCTCCTAACATCTGAGCTTGCACCTCATTCACCTGCTCCCAAGGTTCAAATATAGCATTCACAAACTCATAGTCGGTAATATCTCCATTGCTATGGGCTTTGGCTGTTTGGTAATCTATATCATATTTTATTGCTTCATGTTCCTCCTCTCCTACCTTTGTCCAGATATGAAGAGATGGATGCAAATAGTTTGGCACAAACAGATTTGTCAATATTGCTCCTGATAATAAATTATATCTATGCGGATTTGCTTTTCTATCAAGCCGATCTATTTGTTGATTCTGCCTTGCTATTTGAGCATCTTTACTTTCAATTGTACCTTTCAGCTTTTCTAATTCCTTAATGGCTTTCGTTATCTCTTGCTTATAGCCATTATGAAGTTTTGATATGTCCTGCCTATGTTGCTGGCATAACATATCCTTCTCTTTTTGCAATTCTGTAATTTTACTTTTGAGTAATGCTATTTCCTTATCTTTCTCTGATATTGAATTCTTGGCTTTAGCTAAATCACCTTTATTAAATAAGGCAAAGAATCTACTTTTCCCCTCTTTTGCCGCTTCCAATTCTTTCTCCATCTCAGAAATATCGGCTTCAAGCTCTGACATTCTTTGCTTATAAAAGTCTGAGTTCACCACATGTTTTGCCGTTGAACCAACCACACCACGTTCCAAACCAAATGACTTCATTTCTGCTCCATAAGTGTTTTGATAATGACGCAAGCGACCACGAGACATTACATCATCAGCCGATAATCTTGGTCCTGTATTAACTCTATATTTCTTCTCTCCTTCACGTTCCCTGCGCTTTCTCGCCCCTTGAACTATTGGCACGACTGTAGCATGGATATGTGGGGTTTTCTCATCCATGTGAAGTACAGCAGAGACCAAATTATCTTCTCCGTATGTCTCTTTAAGCCATTTAAGATTAGCATTTATCCAATCTTTCATCTTTCCCTGAGATTCGATTTTCATCATCTGCTCATGTGTACCGGAAAGTATAATCCGTATAGCCTTAGTCTGATTTTTTCCGACTTTACGATGAAGACCAGCGTTGTCAATACGATGTTGAATAGCTTCTGTTCTGTTCCTTACCCCATTGGGATATGACATCAATTCTCGGTTCAATGAAGTTCTGTTCTTATCAGCATTCTCGGGAACATATAATTTTCCATCTGCTGTTTTTCTTTCTATGTGGCATGACATTCCTGCATCATTACCACTGCCACGTTGTAGATGGCATACTGCATATTGTGTACTCATTTTGATTTTGTTTTGTTTGAATTAGAGTTGTAAATTCCGTCCTAATCCGATTAGGATAAATGGGTGTCGAGAGGAACTCCTCTCGCTTATTGGCTTTTTTAGCAGCGTAAGTCTGCGGACGTAAGTAAAAATGCCATAATAAGCTACGGAATTTTACAACTCCTTTCTTTCGACAGCAAGCTGTCATCACATATTAACTATTCCTCTACTATCTCAAGACCGAATGCATCTATCAACTTCTGGAGAGATGGATTGCGAGTTATCATTTTTTGAAGTACCATCTGTTGTGTATCTTTCATCAAAAGAAAGTCTGCAATATCCAAACCTTTTTCTCGCTGTTCATCAGAAGCCATATCTTCAAGCAATGTGCTTATTGATACAGAACGGCACACCACTTGAAGCATTGTCATATATTGCCTCCACTTATCAGTTGCACCAAGATCAGGCAGCAAGACAACATTTCTATTATTCAGCACTTGAATAGCATCTTTATTAAAGCATCCATTTTTTCCGCCAGTTGCAAGCCATATATAATCCGGCATAAAATACTTCCCGATAATAGCAGTCTTCTCACTCTCAACTATCATAATTACAGAATATGGATTTTGTGTCAACAAGTGTTCGCCAAAGAAACATTGCTTTAATTGGTAGTCTGCAATCTTCAATTCTGAATGAGCCCAACTGACGTAACCTCTTGGCTCTTTAATACGATGACCTGTCTTTGAATCGTAAAGCATTATCTTACCTGTTCGGACATCTCCTAAGGAATCAACTTGCCAGTAAACTGTTGAGCCATTCCATTTATGTGATGTACCAACATTATACAATTCACACATTCTTCTTGCCACTTCATTACCCATAACACTGACCAGAAAAATGTACAATGGATTCATTTCATAACGATCCATGCTTTTCTCCATAATGCTTTTATCAATTAAAGATGTTTGCATCGGTATCGCTATTTTGGGAGAACTCTTATAAGCCATCGGATTTACCTTATTATATCTATCACCATTATCGTCCTGTGGATGTTCCAAAAAATAATCTTTAGGAGTATAGTGATAACCACAACTATTCTCATGATCACATTTCCCGACAGTGATAGGAAAGTCTATCTTACACTCATCATCTACATATCTTGTAAAACAGTATTTCCTTTCACAGTGCGGACATGTTATTTTAGAGCCACGTTGATATTTTTGAAGATGGAATCTATATTCAGACATAATAGCCTCCTTTCGTTTGCACTTTAAAACCATTGCACTTTCTGCATTTTTGCACTATTAACCTCTGCGGAAAGTGCCAAAGTGCAGATAATGCAATATGATTGCCGACTGTATCAATATATTTTCTCATAATGTCCATGTGATATTTTATTAATGACACCAATCTTGCAGAATCTTTTAAGTTTGCTCTTGATAGTTCGTTCAGGAATATTCATGGTAACACCTGCATTTAAAATACCAGATGTATCAAATGCAGGTGTAAGCCTATCGAGCAAATCCTTTTCCTCCTCAGTCAAATCATTGTTTGAGACATAAGCTTGAATACGACGATACGATTTTTCAAAATACTCATATATCTGTATAGCACTTTTGACAGATGATATATCTACATTCTGAATATGACTCTCTCCACAAGCCCATCGCATAACCTGAACAACCAATGATAATCGGCCAACGATAAGTGTGCTTTTCATAATTCTGCTTTCTACATCTTCATCTTTCTCTATTGCATTAATAGCATCTACATTCCTATTCCACCAATCATAGAAATATTTACAAGCTTCTACATCAAGCTCCAATATCAAAGGAATTATATCCCTTGTTCCATCTTCAGTTCTTAGTATTAAGGAAAGCACCTTGTTTATAATCTTATCCCAGTTTGTAGCTGCAAGCAATGACTTATTTATCTCATCCTTATCTGTCATTACCCACGGAGCAATCTTTTGTGACTTTGGCAAGACAAAAAGGAAGCGATCCAAGAAACCATTCTCCTCATATCCTTTTTGAAATATTTTAGGCATAAGCTTTGTTTGAGTCGTACCTATCATATTAATACACGGATGTTCTATTGAGATAGGCATAGGATTGTTCATTCTCACTATATCCAATGAACCTCCACTAAAGGTGGTCAAAAGTTGTTCTATCAATTGTCCTGAATTATAGCGATTGGTAGAATTGAACAGCCCCATAATCTCATCAACTAAGATTACCACCCCACGTGGATTGTTGTGATGAGCCTTCATCAATGCCTCAGGTGTAAAATCAGAAACAATGGTTTTCATCAGGATTGGTTTATCTTCATCTGTTGCGGCATTCGATTTGGCTTTAGATTCAGCTTGTCTTTGATTGTATTCCTGCATCTCTTTTTCATATTTATGATATGCCAACTTATCAACTTGCCGTATTGGTTTGAAGATTGCATTTAAAGGCGGTGTCTTACCTAGTCCCGGACGACCAACAAGAATCATATACAAAACAGGATTTACCACCCAATTTCCCTTAATACGAATATGAAGAGAATTACCTATTGCAGAAGCTACCGCAGACAACATGCTTGCTGCGGTATATTCTATTAGATAATTCTCATACATGGCAAAATCCAAGACTATTTGTTTTACCGTTTCAGGGAATGCTTCAAGTGGAAAATCAGTCTCATCAACATGAAGAGTTTCCATTCTGATTTTATTACAAATTTCAATTGCATCCATCAAAACATCCTCCTCCTTCTTGAATTAATATAATCTTGCGCTTCATCCTCCAACTCCTGCTCTGTTTTTCGTTTTTCACCATCATTGAGCCAATCTTCGATTTCTGATTTACGAAACATGATGCCTTTCCCTTTTTTATAGAAAGGTATCTGATGGTTACTTGTCCAACCGTAAACAGTTTGTTCGGCAGGATGGCTTGGTAGATATGAACACAAGTCTTTAATGTTCATCCACTCGTTCTCAATCTCTGTTTTGTCTCCTTTAAGTGAGTCAACTTTGTTTTCTAACACAGTTAATCTTTCAATAATGTACTTTAATGCCTGAGGCATTGTCTCCAATGTAAATGGAATCTCTCCCATAATCTTTTTTATTTAAATTGGCATCGTACAATAGGCACGTGCCACCCTGTTTTGTTAAGGGCGACAACAAAAATATTTTGTGGAAGAGTGGTGCATCCAAACTGCTACACACCACATAAAGTCCATTTAAAAAAAAGCGAGCATAGATGGTTATTCTATTGATTACCAACACAGAAACAAATACAACAAATTAAAAAAAGTACAATTAATGGGAAGGTAATGGAAGAATGATGCAGCCCAGCACAAAGCTTCCACCACATTTTTAGTTGAATATTACATAAAAAACAAAAGCTTGCCATCTACAGATTGGTCTGCAAATGTCAAGCTTTAATATTACTGATTGAGTTACTGCCTATTTATCAAGATTCAAGTTTAGTTTAATGGCATCGGCAGCCTTGTTCTTCTTTTCATCAACTACCTTGGTATATATTTGCGTAGTCTTTACGCTTGTATGTCCCATCATTTTACTAATGGTATAAATGTCTGTTCCTTCTGCCAATTGATTTGTTGCAAACGAATGACGGATAAAGTAAAATATCATAATCCCTAATGAGAAACTGCAAGCAACTATAAATGAAATCCCTTATTTATAAGATATTACAGAAAGATGATTTAATTTTCTTTTTAGAGAATAGAGGGATATTTTTTGTTATTTCTATCAATTATGTTACTTTTTTGTTAGTCATTTCGAACTATTTTTTGTACCTTTACACACAGAATAAAGCATTGGCTGAAAATGGCAAGAACGAAAAAATCAGAATCGGTACCTGTCCGCATCCGCTTCAAGCAGCTAAAAGACGGCAACCAATCCATATATTTGGATATTTATACCGACCGCAAACGCAGGTATGAGTTTCTCAAACTCTTCCTTGTTCCTGAAATATCACAGGAGGCAAAGGAGAGGAATGTCAACACGCTTAAGGCTGCCAATGCCATTAAGGCGCAGCGTATTCTTGACATCACTAACAAAAAGCCGGTGACAGTTCTTTCGGACAAAGCCAGGGTGCCTCTGATAGAATGGCTCAACGAATATGCCGAATTTGGAAAGAAAAAAGGACGCAGTTCCCTTGTTGATCATGTACATGCGGTATCCGTATGTCTGAAGGCTTACAATCCACGGATAAGATTGTATGAGGTCGACAAGGAATTCCTGCAGGGTTTCATAGAATATCTGGGAACCCGGAAAACCAGAATGACCAAAAAACCACTGGCGAAGAAAACCATATCCGGCTATTGCGGTTATATACGTGCGGCACTCAATCATGCCGTTGACCTGGAAATTCTTGGCGATAACCCTCTGCTTTCATTTGAATGGGCATCCATACAAGGAGAGCGCACAAGGCGCGAATATCTCACCATTGAAGAAGTGCAGGCACTCATCAATACACCATGCAGAAGCCCAAGGGTGAAAACGACGTTCCTGTTCTCCTGTTTTTGCGGGTTACGCTACAGTGATGTCAAAGGCTTGCGTTGGAAGGACGTGATTGAGGAGAACGGTAGAATCCATGTTGAACTGCGCCAGCAAAAGACAGGGAAGGTAATCTATCTTCCTCTGAGCCTGCAGGCCCAGAAGTTTATGCCGGAAGAAAAAGGAAATCCAGATGATGCCGTCTTTGATGTTCCCACGCTGAGTGATTGCGACCATGTCCTGAAGACCTGGACCTCAAAAGCCGGCATAACAAAACGGGTGTCCTACCACGTGAGCCGCCACGCCTTTGCGACGATGACACTGACAATGGGAGCAGATCTCTATACCACCAGCCAGTTACTCGGGCACTCGGATGTCGAGACCACCCAAGTGTATGCAAAAATTGTTGATAAAAAGAAAGTGGATGCAGTTTACATGATTGACAGATTATTTGATTGAAATACTATGGGCAGACAGAAGAAACAAATAGTGATGAAGGAACCTATAAGACTCCGCGAGCAAGTGTTGAAAAACGGCAACCGATCGTTATATCTGGATATATACCATAACGGAAAGCGGACATACAAGTTCCTCAAGTTGTATCTCGTGCCTGAAATCGATGCACCGGCAAGGATCATGAATGCCAATACGCTTGCTCAGGCGAATGCCATCAAGGAGGAAATGATACTTGACCTCACCAACAGTATGGCAGGCATAAAGGATAAGTCGCATAAGGGCCGGATGCCGTTTTGCACATGGATGGGCATCTATGCCGAGAATGCTAAGAAAAACTGTGCCGAATCTTCGAAAAGATGGATGGACCGAACCGTAAAGGAGGTCACGGATTATGATTCTGAAACAACACTTGCGAACGTGGACAAAGAATTTCTTGCTGGTTTTATGGAACACCTTGTCGGTCGCAGTGCACACAACACAGACCGGAAGAAATTGACAAAAACCACAGTATTCCTATATCTGAGCTATGTCAGAGCTGCGCTGAATTATGCGGTACGTGAAAGCGTGATACCCAAAAGCCCGTTCAAGGGAATAACCAGAGCCTCGCTGTCCATCAAGGAACACAAGCGCGAATATCTGACGGTAGAGGAAATAAAACGTCTTATCGCCACTCCCTGCCACCGGAAGGACATCAAGGGTGCATTCCTGTTCTCCTGTTTCAGCGGACTCCGTATTTATGACATCATGAATCTCCGTTGGAAAGACATTGTGCAAACCGCTACCCACTGGCAGGTTGAGATTATCCAATACAAGACCGGTGTAGAACTGTTCCTGCCACTGAACATGAATGCCCGGAAATGGTTGCCGGAAAAAACAGGGGATACCGTGGCGGAAGATAAAATATTTCCCCGGCTTACAAGGAACTACGGCCAGACCCTCGGCACGTGGATGAAGAATGCGGGCATCACAAAGGGTATCACTTTTCACGCCGGGAGGCACAGCTTTGCAACGCTCTGTCTTACAGCAGGCATAGACATTTATACCACCAGTCAGTTGCTCGGCCATACCACAATCAGACACACCCAGCGTTACGCCCGGATTATCAATACAAAGAAAGACGAGGCTGTCTCTTTGTTCGATGGCGTTTTCGAATAATAAAACAAGTCAGTCGGTCAGAAGGTGTATATATTTAGAGTGACTAACCGGCAATATGCAGGCGGGCTATCAAGGTCAGTCAAGGTGTGTGTATATTTATACCGACCGAACCGTTAATTCACTTATTGTTGATACTTTTGTCAAAGCATGGCGTTGCCTGTATGTGGGTTTGGCATGATCCACCTTATTTCCATAAATACGATTTTTTCATGAATAGGATAAAACGGTTCTCATATGTAAGAATCTACTTTGTTATATTGATTAGAATATAAATTATTCATTAACAACATCCGAAGTATGGTAGTAAATCCATTCATCCAAAAACTTATTCCTTTTTTTTACAGGAAGGTTTTCTTACCGGTCCGTTAATAGTGATGCAGGGCTGGATCACCTGCGCCAACTGCTGCTGGAAGCGCACAGAGAGTATCAGGACTATGTAGCCACAGGTGTAATGACGCCGAGGGTATTCGCCTTACAGTTCCTCGACGGTCATCATTATGCCGGCGGCAGAAATGCGACAGGCAAGAACATTCACCGTAAGACATTGGGAGCTGTCCGCATACTTCTGCTGGAAAGAACCGACCTTGTAAAACGGTTCTTCTCCAAACCTTCATTGGAAGCCTCGGAAATAGACACGGTGATATTCCTTGTCTATACGGAACGTCGTGATGACGAAAAGCAACATCCGGGTTCATTCAAAACAGCATTCGCAAAACGGGTACAGGAGCTGAAGCTTTCATGCGCACTCCAAACCGAAGACATGCCTCTTCTTGCTGACTGCGCCAATGATGCGGGCTTCTTCCAGAAGAAAATCACCATCCAGGAGATGAATGACCTTATGCACGGGACACTCACCACTCCGTTGGTTGCGACAAACCTTATGGGCATCGCCTATTTCTTTGACTGTCTCAGTGCCATGAACCTTATCAGCCACCGTTGGCAGACCGTTCTTGAACGCAACGGTTCCATCCTGTTGCAAGGAAAGAACAAGCCGCAATCACGTTCCAATTTCTCGTCCGCACTCAACCGTGCAAGAAGCAATGGTGTCTTCAATCATAAGAATGACATAGACATTCTGATGAAGCATATCCATGAGAAATATGCCAACAAATCCTGAGTGACAGTGCTATTTTGAGTGACATTTGCCAAGTGTCACTCAAAATACTGCTTTCAATGCCCGATCGCATTGTTACTTTGCAGTCGAAAGCTTTCAAAACGAAGGGTGACGGCCCTGAATGTTGAATCAAAAAACAAAGGAACAATGAATGAACAACAGCAAACTGTCACGAATGCCCAATGGGGAGAACGGTGTTCCGTCAAGCTCGACAAATTGTTGTCGCGCGTTGACCGGATCATCGGTATACTTTTCCACCTGAAAGGCACGTTTACAGTCGAGGATGCAGCCCTGTACCTTGGCATCACTCCAAGCCATCTGTACAAGCTGGTGCGCAAATATGACATCCCGCACAGCCGTCCGACCAACGGGCGTATCTTCTTCAGCAAGGAGGACCTTGACAAATGGATAAAGTCACGCATGGTCATCGAACCAGAAACAGGTCTGCTCAATGAGTCTGAACAACCGCATGAGTGCTATTACTAACAAATAAGACAGTTTATGACATCGGAATTTATAGCCACTCTCCAGCGGGTGGAAAACGTGAGTCACCTGCTCTCCAAAATGGGAGAAAACACGGTTGACGAAGCGGTGCAGCGCATCGAGTCCATCTGTACGTTCATGGAGCGTTACGGCGACCTCGGCGAGATATTCGAACATTTCAAGGAACTGGAGTCCAAGCTTTTCATGTGCCGCGAGATGCTGACCGTCGAAGAGGCGGCGGAATATATAGGGGTATCAAAAAGCCAGATATACCTTATGACTTCCAACAGGGAGATTACCCATTTCAAGCCCCGTGGGAAATTCATATATATTGAACGGAAGGAACTTGATGACGTGCTGCGCCGCAATGTCATTTATTCCAAGTACGAGATGAGCCGCAGAGCAGCGGCCGAGACCATGGCGGATTTCCCCAAGGGGAACCGCAAAGCCAGGAAAGGAGAGAAGAAATGAAGATAGATGAAATCCCATTCGACAGGATCTTTCCGGCCCGGCAGGAGCTTACACCGCAGGAAAAAGTCAACCGTGAGAAGTTCAAGGAGTTCCTTGAGTATGTCCGAATCCGGGCCACTGACCGTTATGTCTTTCCGCCGGAGATACTGACGGTCGATGAGATCACGGTGGCTACAGTGGGTAATTTCAGTGCGTCCGTAGGCAAGCCGAAATCAAGAAAGACATTCAATGTAAGTGCGATAGTGGCCGCATTGCTGTCAGGAAAAGAGGTGCTTCATTATCGCGCCAAGCTGCCCGACGGCAAGACAAAGGTGCTGTATATAGATACGGAGCAAAGCCGTGTGCATTGTTTCAAGGTGCTTCACCGCATATTGAAGATGGCGGGGCTACCGTCCGACTGTGAAATTACATCGCTGGATTTTCTCATGCTCAGGGAGTTTACGCCACAGCAACGCCGCAATATCATCGACTCCGCACTGGAAGTTGACGACAAAATCGGTTTCGTCGTCATCGACGGCATCCGCGACCTGATCAACGACATCAATTCTCCCGGAGAGTCCGTAGAGATAATCAACGACCTCATGCGGTGGACCAATATGTACAACATCCACATCCATACGGTGCTGCATCTTAACAAGAGCGACGACAATACGAGAGGACACATCGGGACTGAACTGAACAACAAGGCCGAGACCGTGATGAAAATCATCAAAAGCGAGATAAACCCTGAAGTGAGCGAAGTACGGCCGATGATAACCCGGGAAAAGGAGTTCTCGAACTTTGCCTTCCGCATCAATGAGGACGGTTTGCCGGAGGATATTCCGGGTTTCAGTAGCGATGAAGAGGAACGGGTGACATTCGAGAATATCACCGTATCGCAGCACAAGGAGATTCTTGACAAGGTGTTTGCCGAGGGCCCGGTCAAGGGCTACAACACGCTTGTCGCCAGACTGAGGGAAATGTATGCGGAGACCGGTTACAAGCGCGGGCGCACCTCGTTTGTGATGTGGCTGAAGCATCTTATGTCGAAGGGCATCGTCATCAAGGGCTGCAGGGAATACAGGTATGACCGGGACAGACTAACGGATTTAAGAAATTGAACATGGCAGTGAATTTCGGGGAAATCAAGCGAATCGACATCATCGGTTTTCTTGAAAGGATTGGCATCCGTCCGGTGCGCAATTACCAGACTTACGCGCTTTACCATGCCCCATACCGGGAAGACAGGCATCCGTCGTTCAAGGTCAGCCGCAAGAAAAACCGCTGGTACGACCTTGCCACGATGGAGAGCGGCGACATCATTGATCTCGGCAAGATGATGTACAATACCAACGACATCATGGAAGTGATCCGCCATATCCAGAACTACACCACGGCGGAGCTTGTTATCAGAGAACGCATACCGCCTGAATGGCAGGATGAACGTGCCGGCGCATTCCGCGATGTGACGGTGAAGCAGCTTTCCAACGAGAAACTGCTGTCCTACCTCGGTTCCAGAGGCATAGACGGCATTGTCGCGGCGGAGTTCTGCCGGGAGATACATTTCTCGCTCGGATGCCGCCGTTACTACGGTATAGGTTTCGGAAATGTCCGGGGCGGATATGAAGTAAGGAATCCGTTCTTCAAGGGAACGGTCGGGCAAAAGGATGTGTCGCTTATACAAATGGGCAGTCATAATGACCTGTGTACCGTCTTTGAGGGATTCATGGATTTCCTGTCCTACATGACCTTATGCCGCCGGTCTGGTTTCACGCCGTTTGCCGAGACAATGGATTTCGTGGTGCTGAACTCCGTTTCCAACCTCCGCAAGGCAATGAAATGGCTCGCGCCTTATCCGACCGTCACCTGCTGCCTCGACAATGACGATGCAGGGCGCAAGGCTGTGGATGCGCTTAACGAAGCACGCGACGGGATACATGACGCATCGGGCGTCTATGAGGGTTACAAAGACTTTAACGACTTTCTCCGTGGCAAGCGTTTTTATCCCTGACTTCATATCATATTATGCAACAGGCGGCATATATCACCAATATTGCCGCCTGCTGTTATACCTTAATATTTTGTTTCTACCATATCTATTCAACGATTTCCCAATACCCTTTCCGGTTGGTTCCAACGCGACGTATAGAGCCTGATTCCTTCAAAGAGCGTATGTAATACTTGACCATGCGTTCAGAAAAACCGGATTCCTTTGACAACTGCCGGATAGTTCCACTGGGGAACATACGGAGGACTTTTAGGAAAATCTCGATACTGTCAGATATGTTCGGGGCACTTCGGGGCAATTTGGGGCAATTTGGGGCAATTTGGGGCAATGATTCCGTTGCCCCATTCCCGACACCATAATTCAGATTATAGAGCGTGAGTACAAAATCGTAGTTGTCCGAATAGAATTTCGGATGCAACTCTTCCCGATAATTGGCCTGAAGGCTGTAGTCCTGACATATTTTCTTGAATCCACTGCCTCGGCGTTCCATGTATTTGAGACGGCTGAATATGTCGGCAAGGACAGGATTGCGGCGGCGCGACCTGATGCGCAAGATGTCGCAATCTTGAACAGGCTTGTTCTCATACATCCCTCCTGGAGAAGAAATCTCTATACGGTCATCGAAGATGTCTATATGAACTTCACCTCCGATTTCAATGTAAGACCTGTGTATCAGTGCATTTACCAATCCTTCAAGGATGCTGTCTTCGGGATAGCCGGGCAATTCCACACGTCCATCCGGTGTCTTGTACCACATCTTTCTGGAATTGCGCCTGCAAAAATCAAGTCCCTCTTGCAACAGTATAACAAGACTGCCTGACACTTCCACATCGTCAAGGGCATCCATTATGCCGTGCGCCTGGTCAAGACCGTTCCAACGGGTACAGAACAGGCGTGAATGGCGGATAGGACTTTCATCCGCCAGCAATGCGCCGGCATTGGTAAGGCGTCCGTCCACACTCACGATGCCCCATGATTCGTAATCATCGTCGGTAAATTCCTTACCTGTCCGGGCATGAAAAACCGACCGCAGCTTGGTGAAGGCATAATTCTCGAACTTGTAGTCTGACAACAGGCTGTCATACGACTGGTGAGTACCACGCAGCACCAGTTCCCTGAGCATATTGGCCGTTGCAGGAACACTTTCATTACCGAGACGGCAGAATGCAATCTGCTGTCCGTCTCCCATATAATAATATGGCGTGATGTTTCCCGGTTCGACACGGACAATCATCAATGTCCTTCCGTCAATCTTCTCGAATGAAAGCGAGAACTCCGGTACTGGATCCAGTTTCGTCTTAACAATCTCGCTGAATTTCTCCGCTGTAAGTTGCGGGTTATCCAATCCAGTCACAGTGTCATCATCAGCCACACCGAAAATCAGAAAGCCGCCCCGCCCGTTAGCAAAGGCAGAAACGCTCTTGCACCAACTCTTCGGCTTGTTGGTCTCGAGCTGCTGTTTCTTGTCATAGTCGGTTGTCTCTCCGATGAAATGTGCGAGGTCTGTCACCATGTTTTTGTGAATTTGGGTGCAAAGATAGCAAAAAAAATCCACAAAGTCTTGATTTACAGAAGAAAGTTGATATTCCGAACGTCAGTCAGTTTATTTTAATGTAAATTCCGTAATGATTTTACTTACAATAAAGACACTAAAATAAATTGTAGTCAAATTTTGTATCAGGAAATCCAAGGAAATTTCATTGATGAAATGGGATATGCGGAAGTTCGGACAGATTGGAATAAACGGGAACCGTATTCCCGGTCATTTTACTCCATAAGCATCTTATATGTATGCTCCCGGAATAAAATAAAACGATGAGTTGTCTTTTATGAGGACAAATACTACTTAAATCAATACACAATCATACTGTGATATTTTCATACTTATTTTGTACAAAATGATGTTTAGAGTATGAAAGTAAGTTTGAAATCAGTGCTTTATACTAATTCTAGTTAATAGAACAGGAATTTGCTGAATACAATTTTTCTGCCTGTAATATTCGATACTACTTTGCAAAAAATCAAACTCAAACCCAAACCCAAATAAACGTAAACGACAATGACTCCGTATGTAATATTTGTCATCGTGCTGACAGTAGCCTACATCATCTATTACGGTTACCATATCAGCAAAGACCTTTACGGCAAGAAAAACGAGAAAGACACCCCGGTCGAGGAATTTGATGTCAGCGGGATGCTGGATGAAGTTGTCGCTATGCCCGTGAGGGAAAGCGGCGACGGATTCTCCCTCGGAGAAGATACAGGCCGGGGAAGCGACAGTCCGGAGAGAGCGGAACCTGAAAGGGAAGTATCTTCAGAGAACGGCAAGGGCCGTTTCGACAACCTGACAGAAAACATGGACGAGACCGACGTGACGAGCGAAGGAGGCATCTCGTATGACGAACTTGAACAGATGTTGTATGACAAGAGATCAGACATTGCATTCCGCAAATCCACAGTCAGCCATACCCGTGAAACATACTGACCTTGCACGTGTGGTACTGGCGGCAGTGCTTGCCGTCTGCTGCCAGTCCGTATCCGCCAAATGCGGTGGAGTGGATTACAGCTGGGGCGCGGACGGACTGGCGAAAGCCCACGACTTCGTGATAACCATGCTGCTCTATGTGGTCTATGTCTGCTATGCCGTGGCAGGGATCGTGTCCGTCATCGCAAGCCTGCAGATTTACTTCAAGATAAACGCCGGAGAGGAAGGCTGGAAGAAAGAGATAATGATGGTGGTGGGAGCCATCCTGTTCATCATCGGGGCTACCGTCGTGTTCCCCGCCTTCTTCGGCTACCGAATATAGAAAGACTCAAATGCGCAAATGAGAAATAAGAGAACCGTTAAACCATTTTGAAACGAAACAGATGAACAAATTACAGAAAATCAAGAAATCCATCCGGAAAATCGTCACATCCCCTCGATTCAGCTCGCTGGCATTCATGCTGCTTGTCGGCACCGTCGCCTGTCTTGCCCAGAATACCGCCGGAAACTACGAGGCGGGTACTACGGCCCTGACCACGGTCAGCGAGGAAATCGCCAAGTATGTGCCCATCGTCGTCAAGCTCTGCTACGCCATTGCCGGCGTCGTGGCTGTCGTAGGCGCGATCAGCGTCTACATCGCCATGAACAACGAGGAACAGGACGTGAAAAAGAAGATAATGATGGTGGTAGGAGCCTGCATCTTCCTGATTGCAGCAGCCCAGGCACTGCCCCTGTTCTTCGGTATCTCCTGACCTTATGGCAGTGAACGCAGACAACGGCTATACCGCATACCCGGTCTTCAAGGGGCTTCAGAAGCCTCTTGAATTCATGGGTATCCGGGGGCGTTACATCTATTGGGCGGCCGGAACCGCGGGCGGTGCGATAGCCGGATTCATCATCGGCTACTGTGTGCTGGGCTTCCTCACCGGGCTTGTCATACTGGTTATGGCGGTCTGCACGGGAGCCGGTTTCATCATGGTGAAACAGCGCAAGGGACTTCACTCCAAGAAAACAGACAAAGGAATATTCATTTACACCGGTTCAAAAAAGATTTAAAGATATGAGACACTGCGGATTGATATTGTTTATCGCCCTGCTTCTTGCCGGCTGTTCGGGGAACACCCGCAACGGAGATGCCCTGTCAGCGCACCATACGGCTGAAAAGGTGAAGGATGGCTGGTTGAAAATGTCCAAGCCCCTTGAGATAGAAGTCACGGACCGTACAAAGTCCGAGCTGGAAGAAATAGGTTCGCTGGCCGTATGGCTTGACGGCATGGAGGGCGGCAAGGCCGTGGAATTCCGTTTCGACGGCAAGGTGTTCAAGCCTTCGGTCCCCATCATGGCGGACAGCACGGCTTCTCCCCTTGTCTGCTATCCGTTCCTGCCGTCACTGCATCCGGCTGACACCGTTGCGGTCAGCCATCCGTTCGGCGAAAGACTTGCCGGACAGAGACAATCCGTGACACAGACAAACGACAAAACAAAGATTACAATGAAATTAGAAGAACTTACCGCCCTGCTGCGCCTGATACTGAAAAGCGACAATATCAGCGACGTGATGCAGATTCTGGAGATACAGGGAGACTGTGTTTCGACAGCGGGCTTCCTGATTCCGCTTAAGGGGAAATTGGATGGCAGGCGGTCCAATACCGACCGTGTGTGTTCGGCGTTTTCGGACTGTCTGCTGAACAACGGCATCCCGCACGATTTCAACCTTATTCCTACGGAGGATTCCGGGGAGATACACATATCCCTCAAGGTCAACGGAAAGAAACTGTCCATATCCACCACGCTCCCGCCGTTGCGGAGAGGAAGCATCACCGAGTTGCGCCTCCATGTCAGCGGCGGCAGGCTGTCGTTAGGCAGCAGCTGGGTCGATACCCGGCATCCTTTCGAGAAACCGGCTGTCGCCCGCACCGATTCGGTCAAGACAGGATATTTCCTGCAAAAGGACGGCACCATCTCGCCCAAGCTTGACGGGAACAGCCTTGCCTGGATCATAAAGACGGACGGACGTCACGGAAAGGCCGTCGCTTTGGACGACAACAGTACGAGTAACCGGTTCGGGAAGAAATCTTTCCGTACCGGACACGTGTTCGAGACGGCGGACGGTAGGCTGCGTGAGGGATATTTCGGTCAGCCGCAGGAGGAAGAAGACCATATCGTGTTCAGTCCCCGCATCAAATATCCCGGCAACTGCTCATTGGGATTCGACGACGGGGCGGCACTCACGCAGTCCATACTCCGCAATGCGGACGGTCGTTCCCTCAAGAACTTCCAGGACAAACGGGTGCTTCCGTCCGCCTACATCCCGTCATTGGCGGAAATGGCCCGGCTTGCCTACCATCTTGAAAAGCACAAGAACAGCCTGCCTGCCTTTTTCAAGATACCGGAAGGCACCTATGCCACCTCCAGTGAATCGGGCGAGGACACCTTCTACTCCATCGACATGAGCGGATGGTTCATCACCGCCTACAATTCCAAGGAGCACAGCGACATGAAAACAAGACTCTTTTATCTGTTCTGACCGTCATGACCTGGTATGTGATACTGTTTTTCGCGGCTACCCTGACAGGGATGGCAATCTCGGTGGCCGTATTCGGCACGGGAGGCAAACGCAAGCGCGTCTTCCGTGACATCTATTTCTCCGTGGAGGATAACGACGGCATCGGTGTGATATACACCAAGACCGGCGAGTATTCCGCCGTGCTTGAGATGAAGAACCCCGTGCAGAAGTATTCCGCCGACTCCGACCGCTACTACGATTTCTGCCATCTGTTCACGGCCGTGGCGCAGACCCTCGGCGAAGGATATGCCATACACAAACAGGACGTGTTCTCCCGCCGGCGTTTCTCACAGGCTGACACAAAGGACAAAGAGTTCCTGTCACGTTCCTATTTCGCCTACTTTGAAGGCCGTCCCTATACCGACACGCGTACTTATCTTGTCATCACGCAGGAGTCGAAGAAAGGGAAGTTGTATTCCTTCGACATGAAGAAATGGAAGGACTTCCTTGTGAAGATCCGCAAGGTGAAGGACCAGTTGCGTGACGGCGGCCTGAAGGTGCGGTTCCTGACGGCCGGGGAATGCGACAGCTATGTTGACCGCTATTTTGCGATGGACTTCGACAGCCCGGTCGTCACCATGAACAACTTTAAGGTGGATGACGAGAACATCGGTATGGGCGACCGCAAATGCCGCGTGTTCTCGCTTATCGATGTAGACTGTGCAGGGCTTCCGTCCCTTGTCCGTCCTTTCACCAACGTGGAGGTCAACAACACGGGGATGCCCCTTGACCTCATGTCCGCCATCGACAGCATCCCGGAGGCGGAGACCGTCATCTACAACCAGATGATTTTCATCCCCAACCAGAAGCGGGAACTTTCGTCTCTTGAGAAAAAGAAGAACCGTCACGCCTCCATCCCCAACCCGAGCAACCAGATTGCCGTGGAGGACATCAGGCAGGTGCAGGAAGTGGTGGCACGCGAGGGCAAGCAGCTTGTCTATACGCACTTCAATCTCATCGTGTGCTGCCCCCGCAACGTGGATATGCAGAAGCCTGTGAACCATCTTGAAAACATGTTCGGACGCATGGGCATCCATATCTCCAAGCGTGCCTACAACCAGCTTGAATTGTTCGTGAACTCGTTTCCGGGAAACTGCTACGGCATGAGTCCCGAATACGACCGTTTCCTCACCCTTTCGGATGCCGCCGCCTGCCTGATGTACAAGGAGCACGTGCAACACAGCGAGGACACCCCTCTGAAGATATATTATACCGATCGGAAAGGGATGCCCGTAGCCATCGACATCACCGGCAAGGAGGGAAAGGTCAAGATGACCGACAACTCCAATTTCTTCTGCTTAGGGCCTTCGGGCAGTGGCAAGAGCTTCCACATGAACAGCGTTGTGCGTCAGTTGCACGAGCAAGGAACAGACGTGGTAATGGTCGATACCGGTAACTCCTATGAGGGTCTTTGTGAGTATCTCGGTGGCAAATATATCTCCTATACCGAGGAGAAGCCTATCACCATGAATCCGTTTAAAATTACCAAGGAAGAGATAAACATCGAGAAAATCAACTTCCTCAAGAATCTTATCCTGCAGATATGGAAAGGCTCGGAAGGGATTGTGACAAAGACGGAGGACAGGCTTATCGGACAGGCCATCGAGGAATACTACCGCAGTTATTTCACGGGCAGGATTGACGCCCCGCTGTCATTCAACTCTTTCTTTGACTTCGCCGTGGCCCGCATTCCGGAGATTATCAGTGAGAACGAGCTGAAAGGCATCGACACGGCAGACCTTAACTACCAGTTGCGTGACTTTTACAGGGGAGGCCGCCACGAGACCACGCTCAACGAGAACATGGACAGCACACTTTTTGACGAAACCTTTATCGTGTTCGAGATCGACGCAATCAAGGATGACGCTACGCTGTTCCCGATAGTCACACTGATTATCATGGATGTCTTCCTTCAGAAGATGCGCCTGAAGAAGAACCGTAAAGTCCTTGTGATTGAAGAAGCCTGGAAAGCCATCGCCACCCCGCTTATGGCCGAATACATCAAGTATCTCTACAAGACGGCCCGTAAATTCTGGGCGTCGGTCGGTGTCGTGACACAGGAGATACAGGACATCATCGGCAGCGAGATTGTGAAGGAGGCCATCATCAACAATTCCGACGTGGTGATGCTTCTCGACCAGAGCAAGTTCCGTGAACGCTTCGACAACATCAAGGCCATCCTCGGACTTACCGATGTGGACTGCAAGAAGATTTTCACCATCAACCGGCTCGACAACAAGGACGGCCGTTCCTTCTTCCGCGAGGTGTTCATCCGCAGGGGATCGACGAGCAACGTGTACGGCGTGGAGGAATCGCACGAATGCTACATGACCTATACCACGGAGCGTGCGGAGAAGGACGCCCTCAAGCTATACAAGGCGGAACTGGGATGCAGCCATCAGGAAGCCATCGAGAGGTATTGCAGGGACTGGGACAACTCCGGCATCGGTGCCCCTCTGGAATTTGCCAGGCGGGTGCAGAAAGCCGGCCATGTGCTGAACCTGCCCGCAAGGAACGATAAAAATAAACCATAAACAACATCCATTATGAACGAGAACAAACTGATAGAGGAATTTTGGCGCGATTGCGACAACAACAATTTCAGCAAGGAAGCCACCGTGCTGTTCTATTACCTGCTCTACCGCTACAGGCGTGACCGACAGGAGACCATCAGCATCAACCCGGCCGCATTGCTCAGTCTTGTCAGCGGTTACAGCGTCACGGCGATGAAATCCGCCAGTGAGGAACTGCAGTCACGCGGGTATGTCGAGTACACACCCGCCAACGAGAGCTGCACCTCCGGCAAATACCGTTTTCTCAAGACAGGGACGGTGAAGAAAGGGAAATAAGAAACTACCGGACTACAAGTATGCACCGCCTCCTGCTCATATTATCCATCCTGCTGGCTGCAGCCTCCCAAGCTGCGGCCTCGGTGTGGTATTCCGTCAATTACGACAAGAAAACGGTGGCGGCCATGACCGCCGCCTTCGGAACGGAGACCGCTACGGAAATGTATTACAGCGAACAGGTACGGAAGATACTTGACCGCTACAGCGCGGCAGAAGTCGCCACGGCCGGCATCTTCATGTCCAAGTATCTTGACCGCAAGGCGTTGACCGACCTCGGCATCTGGAGCAGTGCCACGGAAAATTATTATTACCGGCGCATCTACTCACTGGTGAGCGCGAAGATCATGCCGAAGATATGGACTGTGGCGGGCATGATGCTCCGTTCGCCCCAGACCGCGCTCTACTGGGGCAGCTACCTGTTCAAGGTCTGCCACGAGGTGGAGACGCTCTGCATGCAGTTCGAGTCCATCGTCACCAACAGCTCCCTGTCATTCCGTGACGTGGTGTTCCTACAGATTGCCCCGCAGTTCCAGCAGTTGTTCAACCTTGCCGGCGGTGGCAACGTGGACTGGAAGAAGTTTTTTGACGACCTCGGTAGCATACCCGGAAATTTCAGCAAAGAGAATCTTGAGACGGACATCGGCAATCTGTATGACATGGGAGTAAGCATCGCCGGTGCGGGAGCCGAGAACATGATGGCGGCCCTGCTCGACAGCAGCTCGTTCAACGACATCGCCAAGGGGAATGTCGCCGCCATCGTGAACGCGGCGGAAAGCAGCTACGGGTTCTACAAGTCGCTTGAGCATGACCTCGGCGGCACCCTGCTCTCGATGGTCGGCGGCCCGGAAAACGTGGCCCGGCTGTTCAGCATAGACAGCTACAACATGACCTCGTGGATGACCGACTATCTCCGTGAGACGATGGGACAGTATTACACCCAGCGTTGGTACATCTACCGCCGTGACAGCGGCAGCGAGACTTTATGCAACTACATGCCGCCCACCGATGACAACAGCATCCTCTACGGCGGTGCATGGACACGCTTCAACACGACCGACGCGAATTTCTATCCCTCTCCGACACAGACGGAGCAGATACTCTCCAATTCGGAGAGTTATGCCGGATGGTCGAGAGCGAAGGTAAAGCAGATGAACTCCTCGGACGACGGATTCCGTTATTCCATCTCCTATTCCCGCTACGCCTACATCCTGTTAAAGAAGAACAGGCAGTACGCCAAGTCCTACGCCTATTCCATCCGTGTCACCAAGAACTGGAACCGGACGGAAGAGATATATGAGGATGTGTTCGATTCCTATTCGATGGATCTCGGCACCTTCCAGCGGCAGATGCAGGCACGGCTGTCGGAGTTCAACGACAACGAGGAAGGATATGTCTATTACATCGGTTCGGATGCCAAGAACTATTACCAGGCGACAGACGAAGCCAAGATGAAAGGCACGGAGAGCGTGATCATCTCCGTGACCTGCCATGACGGGTTCATCATATCGCAGGGCAACACGCAGTACAAATGCTGTAGTTGCGGCGGTTCGCTCAATAGCCATTCCAAAGAATGCGCCATGCAGACCACGCTGACGGACAACAATCTCGACCTGTCGGAGTTTGACCGTCTGGAAACGGAATACAACAACCGCATTGCGGAGCTTCAGACACAGATAGATGTACTCAACAGCGAGAACCGGACGCTGATAAAGCAGATTTCCACAGCCACGGTGGAGGAAGCTGCTGTGCTCCGCCAACGGTACAATGCCAACAAGACCCGGATAGAGGAACTGACGCACCAGCAGGAGGGCTTCAGACAGAAACTCACCGACCTGCGGGCTGTGCGTGAGGAAGCCGCCGGCGGCGAGGAAGTGCCTACTGATGACTACTACCGCATCCCCGCCATCATGAACGAATGTAAGACCGCTTTCCACCTCACCTGGCAGGGAGAGGGACATTGGGAAGGCTACAGTTACGTGCGTACTGCCACCTCCGGGAGCATGGACGCCGTCATCACGTTCAAGGCGACGCTGAGCATCGCCCGCAAGCCGAAGTATTTCCTCGGCATCAAGATACACAGGGCCATCATGCAGATAGAATGGACACTGACGGCGGATTACAGCGACACCCAGGTCGTGGATGTGCTGCAGCTCTCCCCAGACAAGAGTGACAGGGAGAACGCCGCCACGGTGAACGCCCGCATCTCGGAGATAGCGAGGGACTATCCCTCCTGTACCGTCAGCACCGAATATATCAGGAACAAGCAGGTGGAGCAGGACAACAGCGGCGACACCTACCACCTACTGTGGTCGTCTGACCGACTGGAGATAGCGCGTGAGGTGGACAGCCGCCTGACACGCATCTATGCCGACCTCGTATGCCTTGAGAAGATGATGCACTACAAGCTGTCTATCATCGACGTGCTGAAAAATGCCGCCCCCTACATCAACGACGAGCAGGGACGCAGGCGCACGATTCTTGACGAGAGCTTCGCCCGTTGGATGAACGGTGCCGGAAGCCGCCATTACGGATATATGGAGGAACCGACCGAATGAAAATGCAAATCCACATACTGCTTACGCTGATGATGCTGGCGATGCCGGCCGTCGTCAGGGCGCAATGGGGCTTCGACGTGACCTCCGTGGAAGCGTATATCGCCGACCACAAGAACCAGCGCAGCCTGCTTCTCGCCCGCGCCACGCTGGAACAGAGCAACAACCTGCTGCACGAGTACAGCGCGAAGGCGGCGGAAGACTACAAGGTGCTGAACTTCGACCTTGACAAATACACCCGGGCTTTCGATGTGATAGATGTGCTGTACCAGTCGCTCCGCACCTCCATGAATGTGTATTCCACCTATCAGACGGTGAACGACCGTATCGGCGACTACAAGAAGCTGCTCGAAGACTACAATTCCAAAGTGCTGAAACGCAACAAGCTCGCCCTGCAGGACACCGTCATCATACGGATAAGCCTGAGGTGCATCGACCGAATATCGGCCGAGGGCAAGGGGCTGTACCGGTCGGTCAGCGACCTTGTGCTGTACGCCACGGGAGCCGCCGCGTGCTCGACATCCGACCTCATGCTTGTGCTGGAGAGCATCAACACGAGTCTTGACAACATCAAGAAACTGCTCAATGCCGCCTATTTCGACACATGGAGATACATTCAAGTTCGGATAGGCTATTGGAAAGAAAGTATTTACACACCCCGTTCACGGTCGCTCATTATAGAGGACGCTTTCGGGCGGTGGCGGCAGAGCGGGCTTAACCCATACAGAAACAGGAAATGAGACGACTGATGCTATATCTGATGACAGGGATGTGCGTGGCTTCGGCCACGGCACAGAACGTGACCTACAACCATGATTCCGCCAAACAGAACCAGTTTACCGTGGCGGAGATCGGTTCCGGCTCCCTTACTCCGGACCTCTACTACACCCTGCTGCACAACAGCTACAGGAAAACCGCCGCAGCAAAGAACAAACTGTCGTTCCGTACCACGGCGGGGATTGCAGGCTACTGGCAGGTGGATGATGCGGAGAAACTGGACTCCGCCCTGACAAAGCGAGCCGAGATAGAGGCATTGAACGTGGCTGACCGCACAGGGGGCGCACTGGATGTCGCATGGCTGGCGGAGGGTGACAAGCTCAACTCCAAGATGGCGGATTTCAAGAAGAACATCGACCGCATCCAGCAACTGGGCGGCTCTCCCAGCCAGCAGGCGGTGTGGAAGGAATACTACAATGTATTCAAGTCGGCTATCAAGGCGACACAGGAAGTCTATATGCCCAACTCACAGCGCAAGAAACAGTACCTGCGCATCTATGCCGACGTGTCGCGCAAGAATGAGGAACTGGTACGCTACCTCGTCTATCTGGCCAACAGCAAGACGACCGCCTCGCTATTGGCATCAAGCTATGAAAGGGAAAACAAGAACGCCGTGTATGCGGCGGAGGCACTGGCCCGGTGGCGCGATGTGTGCTGGAGCGCGATAGGAAACAGTATCAACCAGCCATAAGGGCGACAGACAGATTCAGAAATAAATAACCAATAAACAAAATTCAATGGCAGACAATATTCTTAGCGATTTTGGTATCAACCTGCTTGAGGAAGAGGTGGATGACGTGATTTTCCAGACCAACGAGTTCCTGTGCGATGCCACGTTCACAGGGTCGCAAGGTCCTTTTTGGTGGATTCTTCAGATGTGCATGGCACTGGCGGCACTCTTCGCCATCGTGATGGCGGCGGGCATGGCCTACAAGATGATGGTGAAGAACGAGCCGCTCGACGTGATGAAACTGTTCCGACCCTTGGCGGTAGCCATCGTGATGACATGGTGGTATCCTCCGGCGGACACAGGGATGCACAACAGCGGCAGCAGCTGGTGCGTGCTTGATTTCCTTTCGTACATTCCCAACGCCATAGGCTCATACACCCATGACCTGTACCAAGCGGAAGCCGCCCAAATCGGGGACAAGTTCGAGGAAGTGCAGCAGCTCATCTTCGTCCGTGACACGCTCTATACCAGCTTGCAGGCACAGGCGGACGTAGCCCGTGCCGGTACGATGGATCCTGCCCTGATAGAATCTACGATGGAGCAGACCGGAGTCGATGAAGTCACCAATATGGAGAAGGATGCCAGCAAGCTGTGGTTCACCTCTCTGACCTCCGGCGCGGTGGTCTGCATAGACAAAATTGTGATGGTTATTGCGCTGATTGTCTTTAGAATAGGCTGGTGGGCAACCATCTACTGCCAGCAAATCCTGCTCGGCATGCTGACGATATTCGGACCTATACAGTGGGCTTTCAGCCTCCTGCCCAAATGGGAAGGTGCTTGGGCGAAATGGATGATACGTTATCTGACGGTGCATTTCTACGGAGCCATGTTGTACTTCGTGGGCTTTTATGTGCTGTTGCTGTTTGACATCGTACTTTGCATACAGGTCGAAAACCTGACAGCCATTACCCAGAACGAAGCTACGATGGCGGCCTATCTGCAAAACTCGTTCTTCTCGGCGGGCTATCTGATGGCAGCAAGTATCGTGGCATTGAAATGTCTGAACCTTGTGCCCGACCTTGCCGCATGGATGATACCGGAGGGTGATACGGCTTTCAGTACGAGAAACTTCGGCGAGGGTGTGGCACAGCAGGCCAAGATGTCAACGACCGGCGCGATTTCATCCATGATGCGATAATGTATAATAAGGTATAGAAACTCATCAAAATAAGTAAACAATGGTCATAAAGAACTTAGAAAACAAAATCAAGCTCGTGATGATAATCTGCGCCCTGTTCCTTGCCGGATGCATCGTAATCAGCCTGTCGAGCATCTGGACGGCCCGCTCGATGGTGGTGGACGCCCAGCAGAAAATCTATGTACTGGACGGCAATGTGCCCATCCTTGTGCAACGCACCACCATGGAGGAGACTCTCGATGTGGAAGCCAAGAGCCATGTGGAAATGTTCCACCACTACTTCTTCACGCTCGCTCCCGATGACAAATACATCAAGTACACACTTGACAAAGCCATGTATCTGGTGGACGAGACCGGCCTTGCGCAGTACAACACCCTGAAGGAAAAAGGATTCTACAACAATATCATGGGCACCTCGGCGGTATTCTCGATATTCTGCGACAGCATCAGCTTCAACAAGAAGAAGATGGAGTTCACCTATTACGGCAGGCAGCGCATCGAACGCCGCACCTCCATCCTTACCAGAGAACTGGTGACGGCAGGACAGTTGAAGCGCGTGCCCCGCACCGACAACAACCCTCACGGGCTGCTTATCGTGAACTGGCGCACCCTGCTTAACAAGGACATCGAACAGAGAACCAAAAACAGCTACTGATCATGGGATGGAAGAAACTTATACTCGGAGAGAAGGTGCCGGACAAAAACGACCCCGGATATGCCGAAAGGTACGAGAAGGAGGTCAGTGCCGGACGCAAGTGGGCCAGGTTGCTGAAAATCGACAAGGCCGCCGGATATGCGCAGTGTTTCGCCTGCCGGCATCCCAAGGTGTTTCTCACGTTGGTGTTCGGCATCGTCATCGGTTGCCTGACGTTGAATATCTGCCGCATGGTACAGATATACAACCGCCCGCAGACCGGGCAGACGGTCACGGCCACGCAGCACCAGGAAGAGCTGCTGAGACAGAGACGTAATAAACAAATCATAAAAACAGAGAGCAATGACCCTGAAAGAACTTACAAGCAGGATTGACTGGCGTGCGCCGAAATACATGCTCCCGGCCATCCTTTACCCCCTGTTGCTGGGAGCCGGCTACTTCATCTTCGATGTCTTCGACGTGAAGCTGGCGGAGAAACCGTCCGGCATGCAGACCACGGAGTACCTGAATCCGGAATTGCCGCAGGCGCAGCTCCGCACCGACGAGATAGGCAGAAAGTATGAGAACATGGCCAAGTCCTACGGCAAGATACAGGACTACTCGGCCGTGGAGAACATCGACAGGAAGCAGGAAGCCGGAACGGAGGCATACGACTCCAAATATACGGAACAGGATCTTGCTCTGCTCGACGAAGAGGCGGAACGCCGCCTGCAGGAGATGCAGTCCCGCCTTGATATGAGCCGGGAGCGCGGCATGACGATGGCAAACGACTCCGTTACGGAACCTATGAGCGAGGATGAACGCCTCCGACGCGGCGCACAACGCCGGCAGGAAGCTCTCGACGAGCTGAACAAGGCACTGGCTGAAGCACGCTTGAACGGACAGAAAGGCATGGAGGGTACTCCTGCACCGCTACCGCCCACAGAAGACACGCCCAAGACGGCAGACACGGTCACGGAGAACGTTGATGCCGTCACACAGCCTCCCGAAGATGCCGCCACGCAGACCGTGGTAAAGGCCAGGAAGCCCAATTCGGCCTATTTCAACACCCTTGCCGAGAACGAGCCTGAGCCGAACCTTATCAAGGCGATCATCGACGAAGATGTGAAAGCCGTTGACGGCTCGCGTGTAAGGTTACGCCTGCTCAATGAAGTCGAGATAAACGGGGTGGTCCTCGCAAAAGGCTCGTACATGTACGCCACCATGAGCGGATTCGGGCAGCAGCGCGTGAAGGGCACTGTCAAAAGCCTGATGGTGGATGACGAACTCCTGAAAGTGAGCCTGACACTCTACGACACCGACGGCATGGAGGGGCTTTATGTACCCAATTCCTCTTTCCGTGAGACCGCCAAGGACATCGCGTCCGGGGCTATGGGCAGGAACATGAGCATCAACAACGGCAGTTACGGCAACAACTTCACGCAGTGGGGTATGCAGGCCATACAGAACGCCTACCAGCAGACGACCGGTGCCATATCGAAATCCATACGCAAGAACAAGGTGAAGCTCAAGTACGGCACCTTCGTCTATCTGGTGAACAGCAGGGAAAACAGCAAAAACAGGTAGGACGATGATACGCATTGACGAAATATACAATGAGGACTGTCTGGAAGGGATGAAACGGATTGCCGACAGGAGCATCGATGCCATCGTATGCGACCTGCCATACGGCATGCTGAACCGCAGAAACCGATATGCCGCCTGGGACAGGCCGATAGCGCTGGAACCCCTATGGGAACAATACCGGCGCATCATCAAGCCGGACAGTCCCGTCATCCTTTTCGCGCAGGGTATGTTCACGGCCAGACTGCTCATGTCACAGCCACGGCTGTGGCGGTATAATCTTGTCTGGTACAAGGACAGAGCCAGCGGACATCTGAACGCCAACCGTATGCCGCTGCGGAAGCATGAGGACATCCTGGTGTTTTACGAGCACCTGCCCGTGTACCATCCGCAGATGATTCCTTGTGATAAGTCGCAGCGCAACCACGGCCGGCGTACCCGACAGACTTTCACCAACCGCTGCTACGGCGACATGAGGATGACCGAAGTCCGCATCGCCGATGACAAATACCCGACTTCTGTCATACAGATAGCGAAGGAACACAAGACCGGGGCTTTCTACCATCCCACGCAGAAGCCCGTCGCCCTTGTGGAGTACCTGATAAGGACATATACCGACAAGGGGGATGTGGTGCTTGATAACTGCATCGGGTCGGGAACCACGGCCATAGCCGCTATCCGAAGCGGACGGCACTATATCGGCTTCGAGACCGATGCCGGTTACTGCCGGATAGCCGGGGAACGGATAAAGGCAGAGAAACTCACAGAAACAGAAAACGAAAACAATCCTATCAACAATGAGAACAACGCTTAAAAAGATTCTTGCGGCTTTCTTGCTTACCGCCGCATTCCACTCCGTCCATGCGCAGACCACCTGTTTGGAAATGGAGCAGCTCACCGTCAACGAGCAGGTGACGACCGTCATCATCGCCTCCGAACCGATACGCTTTGTAGATATATCCACAGACCTGGTTGCCGGCGACCAGCCCATCAACAACACCGTCCGCCTGAAGCCCAAGGAAGCCGGGCATGAGGACGGTGAGGTGCTTGCCATCGTCACCATCGTCACGGAACGCTACCGCACCCAGTACGCCCTGCTGTACACGACACGGCTGACGGAGGCCGTCACCAGCAAGGAGGTGGAACTGTCGGAGCGCACCGCCTACCACAATCCCGCCGTGTCAATGTCAACGGAGGACATGTACCGCTATGCACGTCAGATATGGACGTCACCCGCGAGGTTCCGCAACGTGAGCAATAAGAAGCACCGCATGACCATGCGGCTGAACAACATCTATTCGGCGGGCGATTATTTCTTCCTTGATTTCTCGGTGGAGAACCGTACCAACATCCGTTTCGACATCGATGAAGTGAGGCTCAAGCTCTCCGACAAGAAGGTGTCGAAAGCCACGAACTCGCAGGTCGTGGAGCTGAAGCCGGAGTTGGTGCTGGAGCAGTCCCGGTCTTTCCTTCACGGCTACCGCAATGTGATAGTGGTGAAGAAGCTGACATTCCCCAACGACAAGGTGCTGACGGTGGAGCTGACTGAGAAGCAGATTTCCGGGCGCACCATATCCGTGGACATAGATTACGAGGATGTGCTGTCGGCCGACGGCTTCAGCAATGCATTACTGACGGAGGAATAGGCTATGAAGAAGATACTGATGATTCTTGTCGCAGTGCTGGCGGTATCATCCACAGCATTTGCCGGCGACCGTGACGGACGGGTGTCCCTGGGTATCGGACTCTTGTATGAGAACGGGCTGGAAGCCACCCTCAGCTATGAGTGTGAGAGCGATTACCACAATGCCTGGGAGTTTTTTGCCAACGGCTATCTCAAGTGGGACAAATGCGCCGCCTGCGGCCATATCTGCCCGGATTCGTTCTGGAAAAACTACCGCACATGGAGCATAGGTGCCGCCTACAAGCCGTGCGTGGTACGTGGCCGCAACCATTACGGCAGTTTCCGTTTCGGCGGTTCGCTCGGCTCGGATACCCATAGGGTGTTGGGAGGCATACATGCCGGGTATGAGCACAACTACCGTCTGCGTGGCGGCTGGCAGCTGTACTGGCAGGTGAAGTCAGACCTGATGATAAAAGGCAAGGACCTGTTCCGCACAGGCATTGTGTTAGGAGTCAAACTTCCTGTAAAGTAAAAAGTCATGAAAACCAATTATGTGAAAATACTGAACCGCATGAACAAGATAATCAACCGCGCCAACGCCCACAGACAGACGGACAGCCGTTCCAAGAGCAAGGGGCTGAAAGTGAAATGGCGCAGGACATGGAAAATGTTAAGGCGCAACTGCTTCGGCTTGTGCGCCCTGGTGCTGTCCGTGCCCCTCGCGTCATGCGACGGGCATCACGAGTTCCCCGACACCTCGGTGAAGGTCGGTCATGTGCTTTGCACCGACGGCCGTATCATGACCTTTGAAGATTGTGGTCGTCAGGGCAAAGAACCTATCGCCGTGGTGTTCCATCTCAACACGGACGGGAATGCCGAAGGGAACGGCTATGCCGTGTATCTCCGCGACTTGCCGTATGAAGCCTTTGCCGACAGTATGGGTGTGGCACAGGGGACATCCGCTGATATGTACGCGCATGACGGCAACGCTAACACCCACGAGATGTATGCCAACAGCGGCTGTGGTTCTCCGGCTGCCAATGCCGTGTTCTCCATGTGGCGTTACGGGCAGAGTGCCTATATCCCCTCTGTGGCCCAGATGCGCCTGCTGTATGCCGCCAAACCGTACATTAACGACATCATCAGGCAGTGTGGCGGGAACCCGTTGCCCGATGAAGCGGACGAGGTATGGTACTGGACATCCACGGAGGTAGCCGGCCAGGAGACCTCGAAAGCGTGGCTCTACTCGATCGGCAGCGGGGCTGTGCAGGAGACACCCAAACTCCAGTTGCATAAGGTACGTCCTATCATCACCCTTAACGAATAATAGGGAAGAAATCAGAACCTATGGAAGAAACAAAAGAAATACAGGGACTTTACAAGATATTCCGTGCGGCGGTCTATGTATCGTTGCTACTTGAATTTTTCGAGTATGCCTCCGATCCGGAAACGCTCGGCCATTGGAACGGGGTGCTCGTGGATATCCATGGCCGTATCAAGACATGGTTCATATACCATGACGGGAACCTGATATATGCCAAGGTGACGACCTTCCTGCTCATCTGTGTCACCTGTGTGGGAACGCGCAACAAGAAACACCTTGAGATGGATGCCCGGAAACGGGTGCTCTATCCGTTGCTCGGCGGTGTCGGGCTTGTCGTCGCGTCCGTGTGGCTCTTTGGATTCTCAATAATGCCGCGCATCTATACGCTGAAGGTAAACATCTGGCTCTATATGGTACTGTCCGTTGTTGGTGCGGTGCTTATCCATGTTGCCCTTGACAACATCTCCAAGTTCCTGAAAGAGGGATTGCTCAAAGACCGCTTCAATTTTGAGAACGAGAGCTTCGAGCAGGCTACCGAAGCGGTGGAGAACAAGTATTCGGTGAACATCCCTATGCGCTTCTATTACAAGGGGAAATTCCGTAAAGGATGTGTGTCCATCTCCAATCCGTTCCGAGGCACTTGGGTCGTGGGTACTCCCGGTTCGGGTAAGACTTTCAGCATCATCGAGCCGTTCATGCGCCAGCACTCCGCCAAAGGTTTCGCAATGGTGGTCTATGATTACAAGTTCCCTACCTTAGCCACCAAGCTTTACTACCATTATCTGAAAAACAAGCGATTGGGGAAGACACCGCCCAACTGCCGGTTCAACATCATCAACTTCGTGGATGTGGAGTATTCCCGGCGCGTGAACCCCATACAGGCGAAATACGTCCCTAATCTTGCCGCAGCCAGCGAGACCGCAGAGACCCTGCTGGAATCCCTGCAGAAAGGCAAGAAAGAGGGAGGCGGCGGTTCCGATCAGTTTTTCCAGACCTCAGCCGTCAACTTTCTCGCGGCCTGTATCTATTTCTTTGTGAACTATGAGAAAGAGCCCTATGATTCCTCCGGCAGACAGCTCTATGCCGACAAGGTGCAGGATCCGGTGACAAGGATATGGAAGCCGACAGGCATCGTGCGCGAATACAAGGACGGTCCCGTGACGGAACCTGCTTACTGGCTCGGCAAGTACAGCGACATGCCGCATATCCTCTCGTTTCTAAACCAGAGCTATCAGACCATCTTCGATGTGCTGCAGACCGACAACGAGGTGGCACCGTTGCTCGGTCCGTTCCAGACCGCCTTGCAGAACAAGGCGATGGAACAGTTGGAAGGAATGATAGGCACGCTCCGCGTCTATACCTCACGCCTTGCCACCAAGGAATCGTACTGGATATTCCATCGTGACGGCGATGACTTCGACCTGAAGGTCAGCGATCCGAAGAACCCGTCCTATCTGCTTATCGCCAACGATCCCGAAATGGAAAGTATCATCGGTGCGTTGAACGCCCTTATCCTGAACCGCCTTGTCACACGAGTGAACACAGGGCAAGGAAAGAACATACCGGTAAGCATCATTGTCGATGAGCTTCCAACACTGTATTTCCACAAGATAGACCGTCTGATAGGCACGGCACGAAGCAACAAGGTGTCTGTCACGCTCGGTTTCCAGGAGCTGCCGCAACTTGAAGCCGACTATGGCAAGGTTGGAATGCAGAAAATCATCACGACAGTGGGCAATGTAGTGAGCGGTTCGGCGAGAAGCAAGGAGACGCTGGAATGGCTGTCGAATGACATCTTCGGTAAGGTGGTGCAACTCAAGAGAGGTGTTACCATCGACCGTGATAAGACTTCGATCAATCTGAACGAGAACCTTGACAGCCTTGTGCCGGCAAGTAAAATTTCCGATATGCCGACAGGCTGGATATGCGGACAGACGGCACGGGATTTCGTAAAGACCAAGATAGGACGAGGCGACAGCATGAACATCCAAGAATCGGAAGAGTTCCAGACCACCAAGTTTTTCTGTAAGACGGATTTCGACATGGCGGAAATAGCTAAGGAGGAAGCCGGGTATGTTGAACTGCCCAAGTTCTACACCTTCCTGTCAAAGGAGGAACGTGAGCGTGTGCTGTACAAGAACTTCCTACGCGTGGGAATCGAGGTAAAAACAATGATAGCGGAAATACAGCGGAGAACCCATGCGAAATAAGCTCAGAACATTTGTCACCGTCCTGCTTGCCTTTATCTCTATGCCTTCAAACACCGCCCCATCCATGGTTTATTGCAAACCACTTTATCCTGCCTATTTCTGGGGGAAACAGGGTATTTTTCTACAAAATGTAACATAGGCAAAGAAAGATGTAACATATTTATGCGGTAGATTCATGTAAATAATTTATCTTTGTAACAATTGATATTACCTTTTTAAAACGAATGACTATGAAGCATAAATCGAAACTACTTATTAATTTCATATTCCTTTATGCCATTTTATTGTTTGGAACATATACCATAAAAAGCAATTCTATAACAGAGGCCCGGCAAAAATACACAAAAAAAATGGAGACGATATCTGTATCAGACAGTCTGTCGACAGAGTTGCACTTGCTTCGAATGCTTGACAAAAAAGACTTTTTCAAACTTGAAACTTTGTTGCAAGAAAAAAGGTCTGAATTATCTCCACACATTGTATTGTATCTTGAAGCTAATTTGCAGAATGCCTTCAATCAAACTGAGCAATCATTGCAGACTATCGACAAGTTACTTGTCAATTATAATAAATCTTTGAACGATGCACTTCTTCATAATGTCTTTGTAATCAAGTACGATAACCTGTTTAAACAATATCGTTACAGCCGGGCTGCCGAAGCATTAAAGATAGCCATAGACAAATATGGTTATGTCGTAGATAGTGTATGGTTGGATATGCTGCGTGGAGAATATTACAATTTCGTCAAGGCGGTAAAAGAGTTTCCTGCACAAAAAATGCATATAACTACTGACGTAAGTATTCCGGTCTCTCTCAATCAATACAATCACATGATAATAAATGTATCAAGTGGTGGGCAAACGGAAAATTTTATTTTTGATACAGGGGCATCGAACGTTATATCCGAGAGTAGTGCCCGGCGAATGGGAATCCGGATGCTCAATTCAGAAGCAAGTGCAACAGGAGCAGTAGACAAGAAAGTGCAATTAAAGGTGGGCTTAGCAGACAAACTGCGGATTGGCGACTTAATGTTTGAAAACGTCGTTTTCAAGATAATGCCTGACGAATCACTCTCGTTTCCGGAAGCCAATTATGTGATTCATGGCATTATAGGTTTTCCTGTCATGAACCAAATGAAGAAAATAGTAATCTGCAAGAATAAAAGTATTACGGTAGTTGCTCACCCCCGGAAATGTAATTCACGCAATCTGTTTTTGGATTTCGCCATGCCGATTGTTCAATTGGAAGCAAATCGCAATACGGTACTTTTTGTATTGGATACAGGTGCCAATACAAGCAAATTTTCCGCCAATTATTTTGCTGCGCATACGGATGAAATAAAAGAAAAGGGAACTTTAAATACCATACGGCGGGGTGGAATAGATGGTTTTGTCGATAACGAAGTGTATGAATTGAAAAATGTCCCATTGAAAATCGGAGGACAAAAGATGACAGTTCCAACCATCAAAGTGTTAACTGGTAAACTTTCGTTCCTTACAAATTATGATGGTCATTTGGGGCAGGATGTATTGATGTATTTCGATAAACTGACTCTGAATCTCAGAGATATGTATTTATCGTTTGACGAGTAAAATACGTGGGTTTATATAAATAATTTCTGATTAGCCAATGAAACAGCGTACATATGATAATGAATTGACTCTGATCATTCCTTTTCTAAACGAAGGTGAAGAGGTTTATAATACGGTTAAAAATTTGCGTGAAAACTCAGTTGATGATTTTAATATCATACTAATTAACGATGCTTCTTCGGATGGTTATAATTATCAAAGTATTGCGCAGCAATTTGATGCAACTTATATCGAACATTCTGAAAGAAAGGGTGTGGCTTTTTCACGTGACGAAGGAGTTGAGATTTGTTCCACCCAACATTTCTTGTTGTTGGATGCCCACATGAGGGTTTTTCAGAATGACTGGGTTGCTTTGATAGTTAAAGAACTGCAAAAGGATCAGAGAGCTTTGTTTTGTTGTAAGACTTTGGCACTTGATGAAAAAGGTAGTTTACTTGAAACAGAAAAAAACAGGGAAGGGTGCGGTGCTTATTTCAATTTTGATGATTTATCTGCGAATTGGTTAACTCATTCTTTAACTTTAAATGAAACTTCTGAAATTCCATGTGTTTTAGGAGCTTCGTATGCATGTAATAAAAGTTATTGGAAATATCTGCAGGGATTAAAGGGTTTGAAATCTTATGGTATGGATGAACAGTTCATAAGCATCAAAGTATGGCTGGAAGGAGGAAGCTGTAAATTGATAAAGAGTGTTACGTTTGGACACATATTCAGATCAAAAGAACAAGTACCTTATGAATCGAAAACAATAGAATTCTTTTATAATCAATTCTTTTTAGCAGAATTGTTTTTTGATGATATTCATGAGGTTTTAGGGTTTATGAAAACCATAAAAGAAAAATATGGTAAAGAACTTTTTAGTAATGTACTTGAAGAATTCTTTCTTAATAAAAATGATATTATAAACAAAAAAGTCTATTTGAAAAAAATATCTAATCGGAAAATTAATTATTTATATGATGCTAATGAGAACTTCAGAAAGGGAAAATAGAATTGTATTTAACTGGTTTACTCCAGCCCGAGTAGATTCACCATCACCTGCTTTGTCAATATTGAAACAATTCCTTAAATTCCAAGGATTTGAATCAAAAGTCATTTATTGGAATATGATTTTTTCAAAAATGCAGAGTGATTTTCTATGGAGAAATGTTTCAGAAAGTATACAAGAAGGCGACTCTTTAATGCTTATTTATAATTTTTTAGCAATAAAAAGCAATGATCTTGTGACATATAATTTAGTCAAAACAAAATTGATGTTGTTAAAACCTCAAAACATGGGATTGACTTCAGATGAATTTGATGATCACATGAAACAGTTTGCTGAAAAGTTTGATTTACTTCTTGATGAAGTCATTGCTGATATTTATTCTCCTGATATCCTATATTATGGTATGTCTGTTAGTTTATATCAATGGATTTATGCATCCGTCATTGCTGAAAAATTGAAGAAAAAAGACCAAGACTGTGTCATTGTTATAGGAGGTATAGGGACAGAATTATCTTCGGTTGCTTTTCTTGAAAATTTCGATCAATTTGATTATGCCATTTGGGGTGAAGGTGAGTACTCTTTGACTGTTCTTTCGAAAGAATTATTGAAGAACGTACCTTTAACGGATATGAATCATGAAAAACTGATTAATACCGCTTATCGTCAAAATGGGAAAATAAGAACCTCTACCAATCGTAATAAAAATTATATCGATCTTTCGGATATTGAAGTCAGACCTGATTTTTCAGATTACTTTGAGCAAAGAGAGAAATATAATTTTTTAAATGATTTGAAGATTCTTATGCCGATTGAATCAAGTCGTGGTTGTCATTGGAGAAGGTGTCATTTTTGTTATTTAAATACCGGATATAAATATAGGCAAAAATCGATTCCTAAGTTAATCGAGGAAATTCAATACATGCAGGAATTGTACAACCCATTACATTTTATGTTTTTGGATAATGATATTATAGGAAAAAATCAAGAGGAATTTAATGTGTTATTAGACCATCTTATTTTGTTTAAAGAGAAATATCCCGACTTTTCTATTATTTTGGCAGAAATTATAACTAAAGGTATTCACTCATCTACTATAAGGAAGATGGCATTGGCAGGCTTTCTTAGTGTGCAAATTGGGTCTGAATCTCCAAGTAGCTCTTTGTTGAATAAGATTGATAAAAAAAACACTTTTGCAAGTAATCTGCTCTTTATAAAATTTGCTATCCAATACAAAATAAATGTTAGTGGTGCCAATGTGATAAGAGGTTTGTTAGAAGAAACTGATGAGGATATTTTCGAATCAATCGATAATCTGCATGTAATGCGTTTTTTTCTTGATCGGAAAGGCTTTCACCACAACATAACATCGCTTGCTGTAATGTCTTCAAGTCGCTATTATAAAGAAGTGGAAAATCAACTTCATTTGTGGGGAGCTAATAATTTTATAGATGCATTACCAAAAAGTGTATTTAAAAAGAAGAGTTTAAAGCCCTCAATTGTGGAAATTATTAATGATAGAACAAATCCTTTATGGACATTATTTCAACAAGTTGAAGAACACTATCTGAATAATGATTACACTTATCAATTGTTAAAAAGAGGAACAAACATAATCTATAACGAACGATTAAATAATGTAATTATTAATACGTTCGAATTTGATATAGAATCATTAGATTGGTTTATCTTGTTAAAGGCAAATGACGCAGTTATAACAATAAATGAACTGCAGCTTGAGATTGAAAATAAATTCAAGGAAAAGATTTTAAATATTGAATTGATTCATGTACTAGAAGAATTGAAGTCAATTCGATTGATTTATGCTACAGAAAATTATTCTGAGATTGTTACTGTAATAAATACAAACGACGTAATATGAAAAATAAGTTAGTCTTTTTTTTATTATTGACATCTTTTTCTCTTTTTGCACAGCAACAACAAGAAGATGCTACTCTGTCTTTTAAGAATGCTTCACTGAACTACGAACCGGTATCAAATCATCTGAATGGCTGGTATTTGACCGGTAATGAGTGTTTTGTGGATTCTGCAACCACTTGGGATGGTTATAAATCATTGTGTCTGACGTCGTCGTCCTCTCCTACGCAACTTTTTGCGGGATATTACATTCGTATGGATGATATCGAGGCAGATTCTATCACCTTTGAGTGTAAATATAGATTTGACACTGACAATAAAGCAGACTTATATATCGGGATTCAACAAGTTTATGTAAACCCGACCAATAGCTTCAAGCGGGGTACTACGTGCTCAAAAATAGCAACTGACCAATCTGTCAATGCAGGAGGGTGGCAGGCGTTCTCCATTAAAGAAGCGGTTAAACCGAATGTGGGAGCAATATTTGTATATGCTCTCACCTCAGGAAGCAATACCAAAATTTGGCTTAACGACTGCAAGGCATATTTCGATAATAAACCGTTAAGTGATTATGTAAATGTAAAGCATAAGGCCGATGATGACAGGGAGTTCGATAAAGCATCCGGCATCCGGCTCTCGTCTTTGTCGCCTTTAATGATAGAAAATCTGGAGATTCTTGGAAAAGTGTGGGGTTTCTTGAAATATTACCACCCGGAAGTCGCAAAAGGAAACTACAACTGGGATTATGAACTCTTCAGAGTGCTTCCACAGATTGCCGACGCAAGAAACAAAAAAGAGAGAAATAAGCTCTTCAATAGTTGGATTGATAAGTATGGGGAAATAAAGGAGACCAAAGATTATAGTATTTCCGATTCGTCCATGTATTCCCGTGTAATCAATTTGGATTGGATTTACGATAGGACAATGTTTGGTGATGAGTTAGTAGCTAAATTCGACAAGATACGAAATGCCAAACGCAATCATACACATTATTATATACAGACTTATGCTACAATCACTGACATGAATAAAAGTCGGGAACCCCGATATGTAGATATTCCTTGGAAAGATCAAGGCTTTCGTATATTGACTTTGTTTAAGTTCTGGAATGCGATGGAATATAATTTCCCCTTCGTTGAAATCACAGATCGGCCTTGGTACTCACTTCTGAAAGAATTTATACCTCGTTTTGTTGAGCCAGGAAGTAAGGAAGATTATGAATATACTTTGCGCGAATTATTTACTTGTATCAATGATTCACATACACATTACACCTCGTCTTCCGATTTATTTTCCGGTTCTATATCGGATTATTCTATTTTGCCGGTTCGGTTGACCTACACGTTTGACCATCAAGTGGTTGTTTCCGAATCTTCAGTCGGTGAGCTTGAAAAGGGAGATATTATTCTTAGAATTGATAATCAAAATATTGATTCTATAATCAAGCAGAAAGCACGCTATGTATATGCTTCCGTTCCTTCCAACTTGATTAATTCGATTCTATACCAGTTGTTGGTGACAAAGAACTCTGCGATTTCGGTGACTTATATGCGTTTCGGCAAAGAAGAAACAACCATGATTGATGCGACTCCATACAAAGGGAAACAGCCCTTGACTCCCATGTTTGGTGACGATTTTGTTGAGAAGTATAAGCTTGACTCAAAAAACATAGCATATATCAATATAAATACTATGCCCGATGATAGCATTGTAGATTTTATTGCAAGGAGTCAATCGGCCAAAGGAGTTATTATTGATATGAGACATCATCAGGGACAACGCTTCGCAGTAAATGACGCTTTAATAAGGTGGTTGCTTCCGAAAGAGGTTGTTTATCTTTGGTCATCCGTTAATGACAAGTCGAATCCCGGCAATTTCATTTGTAATGATAAGATAATAACAGGAACGGACAATCCGGCTCACTTCACGGGGAAAGTCGCTATCCTTGTCGATCATGCAACAATGAGTGTGGGAGAAGCTCGAACCATGTCATACCGGAATGCAGTTGACAGTAAAGTAATAGGAACACCAAGTGCAGGGGCCATAGGACCTGTCAGCCACTTCAATTTACCTATGGGGATTAATTTTTCATATTCGGCAAATGGCATGTATTACCCTGATTGGGAGCCATTCCAAAGAAAAGGCGTGAAAATAGATATTCCGATACGAGAGACTGTAGAAGATATTCGCGATGGCAAGGATTTGTGGATGGAAGAAGCTATCCGGTATATTGAGGATGATTGAGATATAGGGAATAACATCCTTGTTGTCAAAAGGTAATAGTTCAATGAAGTTTGATTTTCGCATTGAAGGACTCAGCCATTGCATTTGAAGCACGGTTATTATAGAAGTTAAGGATCTCATCATAATGTTCATAGAACGTGGCCGCAATGACGTTGAAAGAGTGAAGTCCTGCTTCTTCCACCTTGTTGTACCAGCGTGCCATGGATAAGCGTGCGGCATCCTTGATTGTATTCTTGGGAAATATCATCTGTAGTGAATGGCAGAGCCCGTATGCGGTCTTTATGTCAGGATATTCCTCAATAGTAGGCAGCCCGCTGCTTTTGCCTGTCAGTCCATTTCTCTGCCGACTTGAGCAGCAGGTAACGTGAGTGCATAAGCAGTTCCTTGCGGGTATCTCTATTGGAATAGCGGAAGGGGACGTAATTCTCTCCATTGAGCCTCGCTTCTTCCACTTCATCGTTCGCCTGTTGAATAGCATCCCAACGGTGCTTGATCCGAAGTTCCTGTACGGCATCACATGCCGGTTTCTGAATGTGGAATCTGCCTATGACACGGTTGGCGTTGGGGAACGCCGTACGCACGATCTTACGCATAGAGTCGGACAGGTCAAAACTGTAAATCCCTGTATTCTCAAGTCCTATGACCAATGCCGCACTCTTCATTCCGCACTCTTTAAACCACTTATGCATCAATTTGAAACCGGATTGGTCATTAGGGAACTGACGGTGTATCTCTTCACATATTTTCCGCCTTTTCCTGTCATAATAAACCACATCTATTGTCTTTTTAGACACATCAATGCCAACAAACCATTTCTTTTCCATATATTTGTTCATTTTCTAATAGTTAACCAAAGAGTTGAACAAGCTATATCCTTTAATAAGTCGTGAGCTTAAAATTCTAATCGGATCTGTTCAACTGAAATGAGAGTATGGACTGATTCAGGTTATGAGTACATGAAACTCAGAGTTCGGGATAGGTCACCATACTCTCAGGTTAACTTTCATTCACTGTAAAGGTAGCTATTTTACCTTAATAGTAAGAGGATGCAAATCTAAAGGAGTTCGGGATAAGAAGCAGGTCGACAACCTCACACAGAGACTTGTATTTTAAAGTAAAACACCACTGGTTATCAGACGTTTATTCCTACCCTATCAGACGCAAGTGTCTGACGGCTTAAACACCTGTGTCTGTCGGCTTGAACATTTGCGTCTGTCATGACAAAGGCTTGCAGCTGTCAAACAGAGGGGAAAGGCGCCCGACGTAAAAGGCTCTCTTCTCTTTTGCCTAGCCACTCTAAACCAGTGCATTCAAGAAATATTTGACCGATAGGATTCAGCTCCTCATCTTTAGAAGAAGGGGCTGCCTATCCCGAATTCAGGTAAGAAAATGACATTTGAGGCATAAAAGGGATATAAAAAAGGAGTATTAAAGACTTCATTCGGAAAGTTTCTTCAATGCTTGTTTTCGTGTCTCGTTGATGAACTGCAGCAATATCTCCGGATTGATATGCCTCCGCCCCATTTGTACTGTCAGGTGTAGATGCGACCCGGTTGACCGTCCTGTATTGCCGCTTATTCCCACCACATCCCCCGGTCTCACGCAGTTGCCTTTTTTCACACGGCATTCGGACAAATGGCAATAGCTGACGGAGAAGTCCCCGTGCTGCAAGGTGACATATTTCCCGGATATCCTGCCTTGTCCGACCTTCACCACCATGCCGTGCATCATGGCGTAGGTCTCACAGCGGTCAGCCCTCAAGTCCAGTCCGTTGTGCCTTTTGCGCTTTTTCGTGAACGGGTCCGTCCTGACACCGAATGGCGAGGTCACATGAATCTCCTTTAGCGGATAAGACACGCTCAGATAACTGTCTATCCATTGTTTCCGCATTGAAGCGGTATCGGCCGATAACTTTGCCGGTGCCGCTGTTCCCGTCACTTCCGTTGTTTTCCCTGCTCTCCCCTGTGCGACACGCCCAATCCTGTAACGTGCCGTTTGGGGCGTTACCGTATGAAACTGTGCCGACGATGCCATGCAGCAGCACAGTCCTGTTATAATTAAAAATATCCTTAACATGGTGCAAAAGTAACAATCATGTATAAGACAAAATCATATTACATGATACATTCGTATGTAATAAATATCATACTCTAAATATGTGTAATACTCGTTTTTATAGCATTAGAGTATGAAAGAAAGTATGATTATATGCAATTATATTAAATATAGATAAACCATAACAAAATCATATTTATATGTACCTCATATTCGGAGCGGCGCATATAATTTTGTGGCAACGACAATCCATAAAAGTTATAAAAATGAAGATTCAAAGATTTCAAAGCGAGGAGCTGCCCTACGGCATACTCGAAAGATTCGGGCTGACACAAGAGATGTTTGAAGACCTGCCCCAAAAGGCGATAGAAGACATCCTTGACGGCCGCCGTTCCCCGGTGCTTCCCATCCGTGTCATTGACGAAAGCGGAGAGGAAATTCATGCCCGCACCCGCTTCGCGTTCGTCCGTATGGATGACAACAGCGTCGATGTAGTGTTCTATCCGCAGCTCAAAGCCGGCCGACTTGACCGCTTCACGGATGAAGAGCGCAAGGCGCTGCTTGAACACCGTCCCGTCATCGCCCCAGTCAACATACCCGAAAGAAGGGAGATACAGGCTTTCCACCAGATAGACCAAGGCACCAACCAGATCATCTACGTGCCCACCCCCGTCATCGGCCGTAACCTCGAATACGCCGCCAACGAGATGAAGCTCACCAACGCGGAGCTTACCTGCCTGCAGAAAGGACTGCCCATCACTGTCATGGACGGCGACGACCTCTACACCATCGGCATCGACCTCAATGAAAAGACAGGCGTGCGCTTCACACGCGGCGACGAGAAGAAATGGCGCGAAGAACAGCGGCAGGGCTTCGGCAGATACAATTTCGGTTTGAACGGCTGCTGGGTCGCGGACGGAGAAGGCAACCTCGACTATGTTCCTGAAGCGTCCTACACCGAGGAACTGTGGGAAGAGATGCGCAAGCGCAACAACATGACCCTCAAACACTAAACCGCCGGCAAGATGAGATACGAACCCGAAGAGAAACTGATTGAGAAGGTGCAGTCCGGCGAATACGGCTGGAAAGACTACATCAGCCACCACTCGCGCGAGCTGTCGCAGGAATACGAATGGTACTGCCACCGCAAGGGACTTGACCCGAACCTTGAAGAATCTGCCACATGCTTCATGGAAATGAGGAACGCCCTACTCGACGAGGCACTGGAAAACGGAAACGCATAAACAAGACAGATCATGCCTATAAGGACAAACACCAATCCGCGTCCTCTTGAGCTCACTCCCGAACTGCAGGACATCCTGCTCCGAAACGGGATGCAGGCCCATGTGGCCGCAAGCAGCAACGGTTTCGCCTTGCTCGTACAGGGGCATGACTCCCCGTTGCTGGACTATCCCATCACGGAAAAGCAGCTGAAAGCCCTTACCGACTGGGGCACCAATACCGCCAACCGCAGGGCCTATAACACCTTCGCGAGCATCGTCGCCGCAGATTTCGACATGCCCAAGGACTTCGTCCATGCCCGCAACGCCAACGGACGTGTGGCGATGGGGCTGCACGGCTACCGCATCGGCGTGGGCGAATACGGCAGGGGCGCACCATATCGCCGCTTTCCCGTACCGCCGCACCACATGATGGGGTGGTCGTTTTTAGGATGGACACCGAGGATACAGGAGGGATTCCACCTGCGCCGCATCGGAGGCCAGCTCTACTATCCCGGTGCCCCGATGGTACCGAACCGTCCCGGCGGGCGCATGAAGCCAGGAGAACTGCAATCCGGCGGCTACGGCTTCTATTACAAGGGCTACAACACCGCTCCCGTGGCGGAGAAAGACGTGCTGGCCGAACTACAGACGGTGATAACCCCTCTTGACAGGGCACAGAGACCGACCGCACCGGCAATCCCGTATAAGGAAGCCATCACTTCGGAAGTCTATTTCTCCAACGAGAAATGGCAGGAAGTGCTGGCCGGCCACGGCATACTCGTGGATGCCGTAAGCAAGACCGTCACCATACAGTCGTCGACACTGGACGCCGACCTGCAGTACAGCCTCTCCGATGAAGAACTGGCGGTGCTAGCCTCCAATTCCGTCAAAGACCATCCCATAGACAAACGCCTTGAGATGCTCAACAATGTCATCAAAGAGGACTTTGCCGATGCCGTCACCTTGGACATGCTCAACAGCGATAAGCTGATAGACATCAGGCTCCATCCCGAAGTACAGGCAGACCTCGACCAAAAAGCCAACCGGCAGGAGGAATACTACCGTCAGGAAACGAATCCGCAGGATTACCAAGTGGAACGCGAGCCCTCGCTTCGGGACAACCTGCCCAAAGGCGGCGTGGTCATGGACGGCAACGCCCTGAGCCTCATAGACAGCAACAAGGGTTGGTTCCGGGAGGGACGGCACGGGCGTGAAGTCACCGTCGATGACATCCGGGTGGAACCCGTGCAAGGCGAGGGCGAGGTGAAATACCGCATGACGGCCGTCATTGACGGCGAGGTGATGAGCCACGAGATCTCGCAGAAACAGTACGAGAAGTTCATGGCACTGGACGACCTGCACCGCATGAAGCTCTTCTCAAAAGTCTTCAAGGAGGTGGACATGAAAGACCGCTACCCCGTGGGGCTCGGCACGAAAATCTCGGCTGCCCTGCTCGCCGGAGCCGTGGTCACGCATGACCTTCTTCGAGGTCCTAGTCCCATGCCCGATATCTATGTGGAAGGACACCGCGGCCCCATGCCGCACGTCTATTTCAAGCCGGGTGTCGACAGCCCCGCAGATGTGGCGGCGCGTCAGTTCGACGCCATGAAAAACCTTCCTGACGACCGCGTCCCCGGTTTGGGGCACGGCCTTTAACAGTAACACGAACAAACGGCCATGTCAGAACTAACATACGACGATTTCAAGAACAGGGTAAACATCCAGGACTTACTGGTGGATGCCGGCTACCAGCTCAACCGCAGGGACGGCATGCGCTATCCCGCCTACGTCCGTATCGGCAGTGACGGGAAGCGTGTGCATGGAGACAAATTCATAGTGACCGCCAACGGCCTGTGCTGCTTCCAGCCCCCTGAGAGAAAAAACTACAATGTCATCAGCTTCATCAAGGAGCATCCGAGCTTTTTCGCCGAGTACAGGCCCGGCATGTCGGGCGACCGGCTCGTCAACCTTGTCTGCAACCGTCTCCTGAACCATCCCGTAGCCGACCGTGTGCCAAGGGATTTCGGGAAACAGCGCGAGACACGTCCATTCGACATCTACGATTACGAGACGCAGAGTTTTATCAACGGCGACTGGGACTCACAGAAACGGTTTTATCCTTATTTCCGGCACAGGGGCATCAACCTCCAGACCCAGCGTGTCTTCTCCGGCCATTTCTTTCTGGCTACAAAAGAACGAGGGGACGGCAAGAAATACACCAACCTTTCATTCCCGCTGTCGCTTGCCGCATGGCCGGGCAGGGAAATCGTGGGACTGGAGGAGCGCAGCAGGCCGAATGCCGACGGAAAGACCGCCTATAAGGGCATGGCCGCCGGAAGCAACGCAGCGGAAGGTCTCTGGATCGCCCGTCTGGAAAACAACCGCAGCGACATGGGCTTCACCCGTCCCATCGGCGAGGCGAAGGATGTCTATTGGTTCGAGAGCGCGTTCGATGCGATGGCCTACTATCAGATAAAGATGAACGAGCCGGGCAATGTGGGCTACCACGACCTCGCCGATGCCGTATATGTGTCAACCGGCGGTTCTCCCACCAAACGCCAGTTCTCGTCGATGATAGAGCATACGCCCGAAGCCGTCCACCACCTCTGCTTCGACCGTGACCGTGCCGGACGGATGTTCGCCGTCAATTTCGCCCTTCAGAAAGACGGGAGGGTATTCACCTCCCACCTGTCGCAGGACAAGGAGAATCTTGTCGTCACCGACCTGACCAAAGGCGTCAGCCGTCACGAGCTGCCGATAGAGCCGTTCGACTTCAGAGAGGTGTGCGGCAGGCTGGGCATCGACAGCCGGAGAATCGGATATGAACCCTGTGACGGACGGTACAAAGACTGGAACGACCAGTTGCTTGACACCTCCATGGAGAATGAGGAATCGCAAACAAGAGGAATGAGACGATGAAAACACAGACACAGCCAACATACGGTTTCGGGACGATGATATTCCGCCCCCGTGCGAGGCAGTACCTTGCCAACGACCTTGTCATCACCGTCGTCTGTCTTGCAGGATTTGTTGTGGCGGGCATTGACGGCGTGTTCATGGCGGGTGTCCTCCTGTGGGCGTCCCTGTTTGTCGCCGCCTGCCTCGTGTACCGTTTCCTCTATCTGCGGAGCATGAGGTTCGTCATCACCGACGAGCAGTTCATCTACGAGCACGGCGTGTTCCGGCGCACCCGCGACTTTATGGAACTCTACCGCATTGTCGATTTCCGGGAAGAGAGCAGCTTCTCACAACAGATATTCGGGCTGAAGACCATACAGATATACTCCGGTGACCGTTCCACTCCGCGCCTTGACATGGTGGGCCTTGACATGAGCGATAACCTTATCCCCTTCATACGTGAACGGGTGGGCGCAAGCCGTAAAAGAAACGGAATATATGAAATTACCAACCGCTAAGATATTTCCAGTCATTGTTGCCGTCCTTGTCTCCATGCAGGCAAGGGCGCAGATTGTCGTGTCCAACCCGTTGGAATGGCTCGCCCTCGCCGAAGGGAACGAGGCCATCAACGGGCAGATGCACGATCAGACCGACGCACAGACACGGACGGCCGCTCTGCAGAACACCATCGCCGCCGAGTTCACCAAGATACATGAATGGGAGAAAAAATATTCCGGCTATCTGCAGACCGCCTCCGGCTTCGCCTCGTCGCTGAAAGCATCCGCCACGCTGTACGAGGACGGTGTGCGCATCTTTATCACCCTGGGGAAGCTCAAGAAGGCCATCGGCTCGAACCCGCAAGGCATTGTCGCCACCATGTCGATGAACAATCTCTACCTTGAGACAGCGACAGAGCTTATCTCCGTCTATACGCTGCTTCGGGAAGCCATAGCCACCGGAGGAAAGATGAACATGCTCACGGGCGCGGAACGCTCGCAGACGCTCTGGGCGTTGTCCGACAAGCTCGGCTCATTCTCCAGGAAACTCAACAGGCTGTACCTGAGCATACGGTATTACACGCTCACGGACGTGTGGAACAACATCACCGCAAGAACGCCGGACAGAGACATCGGTAGCATAGCCGGTGACGCCCTCGACAGATGGAAACGGGCTGCAAGAGCCATAGAATAAGGAAGCTGCATGATAAGGACGGCAATAATCATATTGGCATTCGTTTTGGGCATCTGCAAGGGGCACGCACAGACAGACCCGGCACTGGCCGGAATGATTGTCCTGTATACAGACAAGGCGGAGAAGCAGCTCAAAGCCCAAGAGAAGGTGATGCTGCTGCAGACCACCGGGCATATATGGACAAAGGAGGAAGTAGAAGCCACGACCGATTTCCAGCGGCAGTTCAACGACTATCTCGACTCGTTCCGCTCGGTAATCAGCTATGCGGCACAGATATACGGCTTTTACCACGAGATAGGCAAGCTGACGGAGAACATGGGAAGCCTGAGCCGCCAGCTGGAGAAATCACCCGAGAACGCGCTTGCCGTGGCACTCACGCCACGCCGAAGCTCGATATACCGGGAACTGATACTCGGCGGCATCGACATCGTGAGCGACATAAGGCTGGTATGCCTCTCGGGCATGAAGATGACTGAAAAGGAGCGCATAGAGCTCCTTTTCGGCATACGCCCAAAGCTTCGCCTGCTGAACCGTAACCTGCGCAGGCTCATGCTTGCGGTCAAATACACCTCCCTGTCCGATGTGTGGCGGGAGATAGACTGCAAGGCAAAGAGCCATGACGTAGATAAATGGAAAATCACGGGCGAAGCCTTTGAACGCTGGCGCAGCAACAGCAAGATAAAGCCGAACAAATGATACGGAGCAAAAGACGGTCATAAAAAAAGGAAATAACAATATAACAGAGACAACAGATATGGGCAAATGGTCAACAATACTCAAAGGCGGCAGATACGTCATCAACAATCCGGCGACACATAGTCTTGGCGGGGCTGTCATCCATCCCCAACGCACACTTGTGGGCGCAGGCCGTGCTGTGAAAACCGCCACGGTCGGCGCCGGGGTGGGCTATCTCGGCTGGGAGGCACTTGTCAATGATAAACCGGTAGTGAGGACGGTCGCCGACATAGCGATAGGAAAAGAGAATGTGGATGCGATGGTGGACACCACGGGCAAAGCCGCCCGTAGCGTGCAGGAGACCGTGCGGGATGTGAAGGAATCCGTGTCCGGCCTGAACGGGACAGTACAGCAGGCCAACAGCACATTCGGGGGAATCTCCGAGTTCCTGAAAAACGTATGTGGGGGTAACGGTGCCGATATGTTCGGCAACTTTTTCTCCAACATAGGCAAAGGCAACGTGTCGGGACTGAGCATCATCGGTCTTCTTGCCGCCGGACTGATGATATTCGGGCGGTTCGGCTGGCTCGGCAAGATCGGCGGCGCACTGCTCGCCATGATGCTTATCGGCAACAATTCGCGGGTGGCGCAGGTACAGGAGAATCCGCAAGCTGACAACCGACAACAGGGAGGATGGCACCGATGAACGGTGTCCGGCCACAGTATCAAGGCAACAAGTAAACCATATAAGGAATAACAATGGAATATACACAGGAAATGAACCTGCAGTCAGAGAGCGGCTACTGTATGCCGTTCAATGACAGGAAAGAAGAAGTGGTGCTGACCCGTACCTACGGAAAGCAGGAGGACGGGAGCTTCAACCACGGCATAGACCTCGCCGCAGACCGCTATGTCCTGCGTGCGGTGGCCGACGGCATCGTCACCGCCATCGGCACGGACAGGGAACACGGCCTTTACCAGACGGCTCGTTACGGAAAATACGATGTGACCTATGGCGGCATACGCAACGCGATGATAGCTTTCGGTAAACGTGTCAAGGCCGGGAGCATCCTCTCCATCAGCGGGAACACCCTTCATCTTGAAGTGAAGTATGACGGCACGGAGATAGACCCTGTCGAGTTCCTGAAGATGCTTTTCGGGAACATGAAAATGTCCGGTACGGAAAGCGGCATGCCCGACTTCGAGACCCTTGACATGGACATCCCGACGGAGTATGACGAGAACATGGAGGAGATAGAAGGACTGATGGCGAGGTTCTATCCCGAATACCTGATGGAGGTTGCTGGAGGTCTTTACACTGTGCCCGACAAGACCGAGCAGTCCCTGCGTAATATCTTCTCATTGTCGGCGGCACGAAGCTATTTCTATGATGCCATACCGTCTATGGCCAATCCCCTCGGACTGTCGGAACGGTCGGTGCCCATAGCCGCCAAGGTGCAGAACCTGCTTATCGGGGATTTTCTCAACTATCTCGCCCTTCGGCACAGGATATTCCTGTCGGTCATGGATGAAGCGGGTAAAAAAAAAGCTATGACGAAGCCGTCGCCACCGCCGGAATCATAGACCCCCTTGCCGATTTTGACATCAACGTGCGGAGTTTCGACATACAACGTCTGGTGACTGTCTATCCTGACAGGTCCGGCATACGGTGGTGGATGAAGGCCTGGTTCAACGGATCGGAAGACGGCGAGGCGGCCGTGGAGATAGAGCGAGAATGTGCTATACAGTTCCTGCTTGACCGGATAGACAAAGAGAGGATGCTTGAAGAGTATTATCCCAAACAGATGGAAGTGTACCACAATGCCATCGAGCAGACAAAAGAAAATTTATTGAAACAACTGAATATATCGTAATGGCGCAACCGAAAAATGCAAAAAGGCTGTCGGAGGTGGAATACTGCCTTGACTGCTATTTCAACACCTATTTCGTACCGGTTATGAACCATGAGAAGTCGGTGCTTCAGGCGGCACAAGCCAAAGAGGTGGCTGACTATTCCAATTCGTTTGCCGGCATCATGCGTACCCTTGCACAATCGTCTTCTTCCGCAGGCATACCGGGTCCTGACGACACCATGCAGTACCTCCGGCTTACCGGGAAGGAATGCTCCAAGACCGCAGAGGATTATGTGGGGATGTGCAAGGACAGCATACTCGGCAACAAGGACTTTGTGGCCGACCTCCAACGCCTTGCCAGGGAATGGCGTAACGCGGTGGTGGAGGAAGTGGGACGCAAGCGTTACGACGAGCTTTCCTCGAAACTCGGCACAGATCTGGCACTCGCCTACGTGGACCACCGCATCGAGCAGATGATGGTTGACCGCATGGTGCGCGACCAGATGCCCAAAGGTTCTTTCGACTATATCATCCGCAAGGGGGCTGCCGGTAGCCTTTTCGGATTGCCACAGGAAATGATGAAATCTCCGCTGCAACGTGAGATTGAAGAACGTGGCGAAGCCATGTATAAGCCGTCAAAGGCGGAGAAAGGCGCGGCAAAGGGCGTGAGTTTCGCATCGGACGTGGTGGCTTTCGGAGGCGTGTACTCATGGGGTTCGCTTGCCAGGTTGGCCGGTGCGGAGGTCGTGTTCTCCGGACTTGAGGCCGTGCTTGACAAAAAACAGCAGAAAAAGGGTCTGACCGTTGACCAGTGCGTCAGTATGGGATTGTTCGGCGGCAACGGCAGCACACTGTCGGATATCCGCAAGGATAGCTGGCGCATCAAGGCCTATGAGAGCGGCTATATCCAGTCGGTCAACGGCACCCTGTCAAAAAAGATGCCCATATTGAAAGAAAAAAACGCTTGGGAAATGGACTGGAACCTCGGCAATCAGCAGAATTTTTTTCTGAATCCGGGAAAAGAACTTGCCCCTTTCATGTTTTCCCCGATAACTCTTGGCAAACCTCAGACGGCAGACCGTGGCAAGAATTTCTCCAAAGTACCGTCCGTCATCGCTCCCGGCCAGGAATGGGACTATCTCGACCGGAAAGCGCAGAATGACAGGGAGCAGGCACAGAAAAAGCAACAGGCACCACAGCCCTCAGAAGAAAACACGGAAGCCCGTGAGCCGGAAACGGCTGGCGGCAACACTCCGAGCGTTGAAAACAACGGTGAAGAAAGGGAAGATGAAATACAGAAGCAGGACAACAACGACGGCTGGGCGAACCTGCTCCAGTCGGTCGGTCTGGACGGTATCGGCGACATAGGGCGTAACCTTCCATACGTGATAGCCATGTTACCTGACATGCTCGTGGGGCTGTTTACTGGCAAGACCACCTTCGTGAACCTCAAAAGCGGCATGATGCCCCTGGCCTCCATCATGGCAGGCATGTTCGTGAGGAACCCTCTGCTGAAGATGGTGCTGATAGGCATGGGCGGTGCAAACCTCATAAACAAGATGGGGCATGAGGCGATAGAACGTGAACAAGGTGAAGCCCGTCCGGCCGTCCGTTACAGGCAGTATGACGATGAAGATCTGAATCCGCGCATATCCGGTGCCGTCATACAGGGCAACACGCTGATAGCCACTATTGACAACGTGCCCTGTTCGGTGATGCTGCCTGACAACGCGGCACAGGCATACGCCACTGGAGCACTGCCATTGAATACGCTTGCCAATGCGGTGCTTGCCCGTCACGACCGCATGGAAGCGATGGCGGAAGACAATTTCCGCAACCTGGAGATCAAGCAGGAGCGGCAACAAGAACGCGGCATAATCCTCAGATAAAAAAACAACATATCACATATAACGATGAAAGAAAAGACACCTCAGGAACAGACGGCGGCGGCCAGACAAGTGGAGCTGCTGTCAAACGCCCTCAACGGGGCATCGGCGGAGGGATACTGGCTGAACGTGTCGGGACGCCTCTCTCCGAGAATCTATCCCAAGGGAGCTGCGCTCAGCCCGTTCAACAGCCTTACGCTGATACTCGACGCTGACAGCCACGGCTATTCTACGGCACTGTACACCACGTTTTCGGAAGCAAGGAAGCGGAACGAATCCGTACTGAAGGACGAGCGTTCCGTGCCGATGAACTGGTACAGGTGGGACTCCTATGTCAACAAGCATGATGAGAGGGACATTATTTCCCGCAACGACTACCGCAACCTGCCTCCCGTACAGCAGGAACAGTACAAGGCCGTGCGCAAGCGTGAGATCCACGCACTTTTCAACGTGGAGCAAACCACGCTTCCCCACGTGGACGAAAGGGAGTTCGAGAGACTGCGCCAGCAGTTCGGCGGAATCATCGACCGAGGCAACATCCTTACGGAGGAACGCCAGACACGTTCCGCAGTCAGCAGGTTCCGTGGACAGATTTCGCAGAATCTTGTGCCCATAAGGAAATCGACCACGGGAACAGCGGCATACGACACAAGTAAGGATGCCGTCTATATCCCTGACCAGAAACATTTCGGGAACTACATGGATTATGTGCAGGAGCTGGTGCGCCAGGTGGTGAGTGCCACCGGGCACCGTGAACGGATGTCGAGGGAGGGCATGGTTATGCACGGCGGCAAGGCACCGTCAGGGGATGCCCTGCGTTACGAGCGTCTTATCGCTGAGATAGTCTCCGGCCTGAAGATGGCGGAGTTCGGACTGCCGGCGAAGCTGCCCCCCGAAAGCCGGGGCATGGTGGAATACTGGACGGAGGAACTGAAGGAGAATCCGTGCCTGATAGACGCCGTGGAGAGCGATGTGAACAATGCGCTTGATGTCATCAGCAAGGCGGAGCAAGGGGAGCGCATGGAGTCGGCTCATGACCGCAACAGACAGCAGACGGAGGAACTCCGGGAGCAGGAAGAAGGGCGGCCGCAGGTATCGGCGGCGGATGCGCTGGTACTGCAGGACATCCTCCGCAAGGGAGGCATGGAGATCAGCGACCGTAACTTTCCGGGAGGTCCGGATGACAAACGCGAGTTCCTTGCCCGCTTTGACGGGCTTGGGCATTACGACCGGCTGACGCAGGACGCGCTCAACGACGCACGCCTGCAACATGACGACCCGGAGCTTGTCAATATCGCCTATACCCAAGCTTCCGATTCCGCCGCACGCATCCACAGGCTCTGCACCGAATGGCTGCCACAGGAGTGGGAGGAAAAAGGGGCACATGTCATAGCCGACGACATCAATGCGGTCCCGGACAAACGCAGCCGAGAATTTGTCGTGGTACTTGACAGGAACACAGGTGTTGCCGATGTGGTACTTCCCACCTCGGCCCGGTCGGGAGGCGACGTCGTGATGCCCAACGGCGACCGCCGCAACTACTGGCTGTTTCCCGATGAGGTGATGACGGCCGACGAGCGCAGGGAGGCCGGTGCAAGAGTGGTGTCACACACCATCCCCGGATTCAACAAGGAGAAGATAGCAGCGGCTCTTATGGCGCAGGGAGCCACTTATGTCAGGTTCTTCAACAAGGACGGCCAGCTGCGCTATCACCCCGATGATTCCTACTTCGCGGACAAACAGGTGTATTCGGCGAAACTGGACGGAAAGGAGATAAGGAAAGTCTCTGCCTTCAATGTCAGCGAGGCAGTCAGCCGCGCCACGGAGGTGCAGTTCGAACGGATTCAGATGCTCCGTGACGATGCGGACGGCTGGGTATTGTGCCTCAAGCCGCAAAACGGGCCGTCGTTCAGCATACGCCCGGACAAGAACGACATCAACCGCTTCTTCTCCACCGTCAGGCAGGATGACCGTGTGGCGGCAGGAACTGTCCGCAACGAGCTGGCACAGAAATACTATGCCCTCGCACAAGCTGAACCCGGCCTGAAGGTCGATCTGTTCGGGGTCGTGCCGGACGGCATCGACCCGCTGCGTATCAAGCGCGTGAACGTGTTCAAGAACAAGGATGACAAAATACTGTGCGTGCCCGTCATCGACGGCATAGACAAGGTGCCGCCCCGTGAGGTGAGCAGACAGCAATGGCAGAGGATGTGGGTGGCAGACGACGTGGCGCAATACAAGACCTGCCTCGCCGCCAACCTGTTCGCCGACCTGCTGATGCAGAAAACGGAGGAACAGACCGTCGAACAACAGCAGGATGAAAACACGGCGGTTGTCCGTCCCGATGTGGCGGTCGTGCGTCCTGAACTCCGGCAGTATGAAACGATAAGGGAAAAACATCCCGATACCGTCCTGCTGTTCCGTTACGGCGACCGTTACGAAGCCTATCAGGAAGATGTACCGAGGATGGAAAAGACGCTGGGACTTGTAAAGACAGAATTAGGGAACCAAAAGGAAGATGATTCCGTCGTGAAAGTGTCTTTCCCGACAGAAATGCTGGACATCTATCTGCCGAAACTCGTGCGGTCGGGAGCAAGAGTGGCTATCTGCGATGGCGAAGAAAGTATGTCTGCAGGCAGAAAGGCCGGTATGTCACTCCCGCACAATTCAGTCACGGGAGTGGAAAACATGGAACGTCACACCGGATTAAGAATGTAGGCTATGGCAGGAAAGAATCAGGCATACGCGGAAAGATACGTGAAATTTGCGATGGAGCAGATGCGTCTGTACGGCATACCGGCCTCGGTGACGCTGGCACAGGGTATCCTTGAGAGCGCAAGCGGCCAAAGCCGTCTCGCTCAGAACGAGAACAACCATTTCGGCATCAAGGCAACGCAGTCATGGATAGCAAGCGGTGGTAAATACGGGCTTTATACCGATGACAAGCCGAACGAGAAATTCTGCAGCTACGACAGCGTGGGCGATTCCTATGCCCACCATTCGAGGTTCCTGAAGGGAAACTCACGGTACGCATCGTGCTTCAAACTTGATGCGGACGATTACAGGGGCTGGGCGCAGGGGCTTGACAAAGCCGGATATGCCACGGCTGGAAAATATGCGCCGGCACTCATTTCTATCATTGAGAGTAACAACCTACAGCGGTATGACCGCATGGTAATGGAAGAGATGAACGCCAAGGGGCTGAAGCCGGGACAAGGCACTCCGCAGCTGCAGCCCGCCAATGTCAACGGTGCGGGGCAAGACTATTCCTTCCCGTTGAAACGTGAGGAGTTCCTGTTTGTCACATCGCCGTTCGGTATGCGAACAGACCCGACCGACCCGTCAAAAAAGCAGATGCACAAGGGCATGGACATACGCTGTGACAACGAGGCTGTGCTGGCCACGGAAAAGGACGGCAAGGTGGTGGCGGTGAATGACAATGCCAATACTGACGGGGGAAAATCCGTCATCGTCGAGTACGTACGTGATGGCGGTGATAAGATACGGGTCAGCTACCTGCACCTGAGTTCCTTATCCGTCAAAGTCGGCGATACGGTGAATGCCGGGCAGCAGATAGGCGTTTCAGGCAATACGGGAATCCGTACCACAGGGCCGCACCTGCATATAGGGGTAAGGCAGATTGCGGAGGACGGAACCGGGCGTGACATGGATCCCGCCGCCTATCTCGCAGAGATAGCCGAAAAAGGGAATATCCATCTCACTGCCATGCACGACGGACAGAACCTGCTGGCGAAGTACAAAAGCCCAAACCCGGACAGCCCCGTGATAGACACTTCCCTTTCGCCGGAGGAATGGATGAAGAAGCTCCTGTCATCCGAGGACAGCGGCATCGGCATGGGCGGGTACGAGCAAGACCCGGTAATGGAAATGGCGATGACGCTCTTCACCTCCCTGATGGCATTGGCCGTGCAGATCGACAACAAGACGGAAGAAGAACAGATGGCTGCGGCAACAACCGCCGCAATGGACAGGCGCATCAACCTTACGCCGCTCGTGCAGGGAATGAGGGAGTGTACGCTCCTGGTGAAGGAGGGCGAGGCACCAGCCTTGTCCGTGGATACCGGCACAAACCGTTTCACGGCACGGCTGACAGCGGCAGACATGAACCGCATGAGCCTTGTCCTGTCGGACGGCACCCTGAGCGGTGAAGAAAAGAAAGAATGTATTTCAGGCATTGTCGGCAACATCGCGCTTAACGCGCAGCTGTCGCAGAATTACCGTCAGGGAATGTCACAGCAGACACAATCAGAGAATATTTCAATCAGATAATCATTCATCATTAAAAAAACAGTATGATAAAAGTACAGGCAACAATCAACGGTGTCATCAGCAAGCCGGCCGCTATCCGTGTGGCAGGCGATGGCAAAAAGTTCATCGGCTTCCCCGTAAAGCTCACAGTTCCCGGTTCGCGAAACAACATGCCGGGCAAGGAACTGACCCTATTCGTAAGCAAGGACGGGGACGAATCGGATCTGTCCTGCCTGACGGCAGGAATACGCATCGAGGCGATAGGAACGCTTACTTTCAGAAAAACAAGCGATAACCTCTTTTTCAACTTCCATGCCGACACGGTTGTCCTCTGTCCCGAATCTGACAAAGATGCCATTGAGGGTACACTGGAGTTCAAGGGAACCGTCGGCAAGGGCGTCGATGAGAAAACCGACAAAAAAGGCGGGAAATATGTGTCATTCTCGGCATATTCCACGGAAAAATCCGGGGATGCCCTACAGTTCACATGGGTGCGCTTCATCAAGTTCAATTATGTCAAGGAGGCGTTCCTTGAACCCAAGATGAAGATACACGCCACCGGCAAGCTGACGGTATCGGCATATAACGGACGCATCGACCTGGACTGCCTTCTAGAAGAGATCAAGCCGTGGGAGCGCCAGCCTTTCACACCGGCAAAGGACAACGAAAAACCACCGTTCTGACATGGCATACAGGAAAAACAACGACAGCGGTGACGGACGCAGTGCCGAAGACCGCGCCCTCGATAGGTTCGCAGATCTCATGATTGAAAAAATCAAAAGTCTGCAGTCCGACTGGCAGAAGCCATGGTTCACCGAAAGCAGCCTGAAATGGCCCAAGAACCTGAATGGCAGGGAATATAATGGAATGAACGCCACAATGCTCATGTTACTGTGCGAGAAAAACGGCTACCGGCTTCCGGTGTTCTGCACCTTCAACCGTGTCATCGGCATGAATTACTCCGTTGGCAAAGACGGCAACCACAAGCCGCTGGTGGATGACAACGGGGAGAAGCTACCGGCCGTCACGGTCAACAAGGGAGAGAAGTCTTTTCCGATATTCCTTACCAGTTTCACGGTCGTGAACCGTGAGACCAAAGAGAAAATCAAATACGAGGATTACAGGAAACTCTCCGAGGAAGAGAAAAAGGCGTATAATGTCTATCCGAAGCTGAACGTATATAACGTATTCAATATTATACATTGTAGAATTTATGAGAAATAAAAGAAAGTAAAGGTGGATTATAATGCTTTATATCAGTATCTTAATAAGACTATTTGATTTACCTTGGCTTTCTTTGATTCTATAATATTTCCTCGTTTTTGTTACTCTATTGTTACTTTAATCAATTAAATTTTGTATCTTTGCAGCAGAGTAACAAACTAAACGTGTATTTCTATGGCTTTGAAAAATTCCGTAAACGCTGATAATGAATGTATTAAGATACGTTATAAGTCGCTTAATTCGGGTAACAAAACTATCTATTTAGACTGTTACTCGGACGGAAAACGTAGCTATGAGTTCCTAAAACTCTATCTTGTGCCGGAAGTGGATAACAAATCCAAAATGACTAATGAAAAGACGATGAAGTTGGCAGAATCAATCAAGGCTCAAAGACTGAAAGAAATCTCAACCGATTATACCGTTGATGATGCGACTTCATTACAGAGCGACGATAATGAGAAAACGGAACAGGTTGTTACAAAAGATGCGTTACTTCTGATGGACGCCATGCATATCTATGAACTTTGTGCCGAACAACGCAAAAGCCGTTCCTCTGTTGACATAGTTCGAAGTACAATGGATGCCATTGAAGCATACAAGGGTGCAGATGTGCTATTATATAAGGTGGATAAAGCTTATTGTGTTGGCTTCATTCGTTATCTGCTGACTGAATGCCAGAGCAAACGTGGCGGACAGATTACAAATAACACTGCTGAAACTTTCATGCACTGTCTCAGTTCTGCCATGGATATGATGGTCAGACTGAATTTCATCAAAAAGAATCCTTTTGACTTAATAGCACCGACTGAGAAGATTGTCCGTCAGTCCGTGCCGAGTGTGGTTCTATCAGAAGAGGAATTACAAACTCTTATAGCGACACCATGTCCGGTAAGCAAACGACCAGAGGTGAAGACTGCGTTCCTGTTCTCTTGCTATTGTGGCATCACACAGGATGATATTCTTTCCCTTTCTTGGGGGCAGATTAAAAAGAAGGACGGTAAGTCTTATATCGACATTCCATCAAAGAGTATTTCATTGCCTCTTTCAGAAGATGCCATGCGGTGGCTTCCCAAACGTCATTATGTAAGCGACAAGGTTACGGTATTTTCAGGCTTGCCTTGTGTAACTCGTATTCATGACATTCTTATCCAATGGGCAAAAGTAGCAGGTGTCGACAAGCATATTACTTTCAGAACAGGACGAGATACTTTCACCATGATGACGCTTCAAGCAGGTAAAGATTCTTATGCTGCTACACAGCTGCTGGGTTATAAGACAACAAAGCGTACTGACAGAATAATCAAGGAGATGCCACAATCCTCTTCTGTTGAAGTGGAAGCTGACGCACTTTCCAAGATTGACAACATGTTTGAGTAAACAAAAACACATCTATATTATGGCTAAACCAAAGAAAACTGTAAAAGCGAAAGAGCCTGTCAAGATTCGTTTTAAGGAACTGAACGACGGCAACAAGTCTATTTACTTGGATTGCTATCGTAATGGCAAGCGTTCTTATGAGTTTCTGAAACTCTATCTTGTGCCGGAAGTGGATAATGCTTCCAAGGTTCAGAATGCCAACACACTTGCTGCTGCCAACAAGATAAAGGCTGAGCGAATCATCGAACTGACCAACAGCGAGGCTGGATTGAAGAACACTTCACACCTATCCAAATTACTTTTAGTTGATTTGATGAAGCAGTATGAAGGAAAGTTGAAAGAGAAAGGCAATGGCAGTTATATGAATGTGCATTCTGCCACCAAGACTATCATAGCCTATTGTGGTGAAAATGTTACCATGCGTGGTGTCGATAAAGCCTTCTGTCTGGGATATATTGATTTTCTTAAGAATAAATACAGAGGTCTGTACGGTCAGCCTATCTCTGCAACCACAGCACAGGGTTACTGTATTGTTTTCAGTGCAGCCTTGAATATGGCAGTAAGGAATGACATTATCAGTGAGAATCCTTTCAGCAAGATTTCATCGCTTGAGAAAATCAAACGTACAGAAAGCACCCGTGAATACCTGACCATTGACGAGGTGAAGCAATTGATAGCTACCCCATTCCCATGCGAGCGAAGAGAGGACATCAAACAAGCGTTCCTCTTTTCCTGTTATAGTGGTTTGCGTCGTAGTGACATTTATAAACTCAACTGGGGACGCATCACCCGTGATGGTGAACAATGGAGACTGACTACCGTAATGGAGAAAACAGACAAGCCTATCTATCTTCCTTTGTCGAAGACTACCGTTAAGTGGTTGCCTGAACGTGGTGATGCCAAGGACGATGATTTGGTTTTTGAGGATCTTCCAACGCCAAGTCGTATTGCTACCCTATTGGAGGAATGGGCTAAGGCAGCAGGTATCACTTATAAAAAAGTCACCTATCATGTGAGCCGTCATACCTTCGGAACGATGCTGATTACCTTAGGCGTTGACCTTTATACAGTCAGTAAACTGATGGGGCATGCCAACATTGAAACGACAAAAATCTACGCTAAAATCGTCAATAAGAAGAAAGATGATGCGGTTAATCTGGTAGATAGCGTATTTGAGTAGAATATTGGTGTAAAGAAGAATAGTATACCTACACGAACTTGTAAATCAAAATAGTTCACGATACCTGCAATGTAAAATGAATCAGTTTAACAAGACAACAACCCACCAGTGATAGCTGTTATTCTGGCAAAAATTGAGCTACAAATCAAATTCATATAGCTTTTTGTCTTTAAATAGCTATTTCTGTGAAATATTCACAATACATTATCGTTTAGGGAATATATTTCGTATCTTTGCATCGTTTAAAAGTAAATACAATGATAGTAGAATTCTCTTTTCAGAACTTTATGTCATTTCCTCACGAAGCTACATTCAGCATGGCTGCTTCAAATACAGTGAAGGAAATGGAGGGCAGCAATGGGTTTTCCAATGTTGTTCAGTTAAAGGATGCCGACCTTAAATTATTAAAGGTGGGTGCAGTTTATGGAGCTAATGCCTCTGGTAAGAGTAATCTTATCAGTGCCATTTCTTTTTTCAAGCTCATGGTCATCAACTCATTCTTGGATGAGAATATCCTGAAGGATTCGGCAAAGATAAAATTCTTATTGAGTACAGAAGGACAATCTTCTCCAGCTTCCTTTGAAATGATCTTCATCATCAAAGACACTCGTTATCGTTATGGCTTTGAGATTAAGGATGATGTCGTTCAAACCGAATGGTTGTTCAAAAGACCGTTGGACGCTTCTCGTGAAAGCTACTGTTTTACTCGTGAGAATGGAGAAATCAAAATCAATTCAAAGACATTCAAAGGTGCAGGAAGACTGGAAAGTAAAACCCGTGCTAATGCTTTGTTTCTCTCTACATCGGCTCAATTCAATGTGGAAACTTCTATGGAAATCAAAGACTGGTTCAACACACAACTTCATATTTTGGTAGCTCCAGAACAACCGATGCAATTCACAGCCCGTCAGTTCATGACTGATGACTGGATGAAGCAACGTGTCTTGAACTTTATTCGTCTTATTGACTTGGGCATTGAGGATTTGAATGTAAGTGAGCGTACTATCGATATGAACAATGATACCGAAGCCCGCCTTCGTCAAATCTCTATTGAGTTGGCTCGTATGATAAATCCTGAAAACAAGGAATTGAAGAGATTGGATATTTCAGCCTCTCACTCCGTTTATAACGGCGATGAGCTTATCAGAAAACAATCGTTCCCATTTGAGTTGGAATCATTGGGTACAAACAAGATATTTTCTTTATTGGGCCCTTGGTTCGACTGTCTTCGTGATGGCGGCACTTTGGTAGTGGATGAGTTTGGAGCCAGTCTGCACACTCATTTGGCAATGGAAATGATCAGACTGTTCCAAAGTCAGATGAATAATAATGGTGCACAGCTTATTGTTACGACTCATGACACCAACCTGCTTCGTAGAGACTTGCTTCGCAGAGACCAGATATGGTTTGTAGAGAAGAATCGCAAAGGTGAATCAGACTTGTATTCATTGGTTGAATATAAAATCAATCAGGCGCAGAGCGTCCGCAACGATGCATCATACCAGAAAGATTACTTGGTTGGTAAATATGGTGCAATTCCTTATTTCGGAAATATTGAACAATTCATAACAGACTATAGCGATGATGGCGTTCAAGAATAGAATGAAGGCACAGACCAGAGAAGTGTCTCGTGCCCAAAACCGAAAAAAGGAACGTACAGTTGAAGGTGTACAGCCTAAAATTAGTTTCAACTTCAAAGATTTTGACCAGAACCAGTGTCCTCCAGGACAGACATACGAGAGTTGGCAGGAAGACAAACTGTTAGCTTATATGTTGCAGAAGTTTGGTTACATCAGCCAGTGCTCGGTATTGGAGGCTATTCAGAAGAAGTTTATCAAGCTATACAAAGACTTTCCTCCAAGAAGTGATTTCCAAGTTCCTGCTTATATTCAAGGTGATGTGAGTTGGGCTGTCATTATGGACATCAAAGGCCAGAAGGCTCGTGTTGCTGGATACATCATTGACAGTGTATTCTATGTTGTGTTCTTGGATAAAGAGCACCTGTTCTACAAGATGAAAGACAGATAGTCTTATTCTTGACAACCATTTCTAATTTGTATTTTCTATTTCATGAAGAAGAACGATTCTATATGGATATTCGTTGAGATTGGCGTGGCTTGCTGTTATGCTGCCACCTTATTATATAAGCTGGTCTATCCAGAACCGAATGATAGATTACTTGGAATTATTTGGATGGTGCTCGGTATGATAGCCTTGGTTGCACCATTGGTTCATTTGTATTTCAAGCTCACTTCTACCAAAACAGAAAAAGCGACTGAGATTTCTGAAAAGCAAGGTGACGAAAGGGAACAGACGGTATTGAACACAAACACGTCCGTTCCAACTACTTCTACCCTTGATGTTCCTGCTAATGAAAATACTGATGAAGTCAACGCAAATAATAACGATGAGACAACAGAAGATGAAGAACCAAATTCAGCAGACAGTTCTACTGATGCAACTATCCCGAGTGATGCTCCATTTGTAGATGACCCTTTGTCAAAGGCATTCTTCGATGGTCTGGTTGAAGCAAACTTTTTGGATGCAAACTACCAGCCGAAGAGTTCCATCTTGAAGTCGCAACTGGTATATATCGTAGCTACCATATCCGAAATTCTGAATATCAATACTTGCTGGAGTGCTTATGAGAGATTCTGGAAGATGACCAACTTCCGACAGAACTACAACAGCATGTACAAGCGTGAGTCTTCCGTCACGAACAAGGAAGCCATCGACCAAGTATTCTTGCGTGTTGGCTTATCACATGACAGGATAAAAGACCTTCGTACATTCATTCGCTGGAAAGCCAAAATACCCGAATAATCACACCTTATTATATTCCATGTTCCCGTTACAATTCACTGTTGTAGCGGGATTTTTTTGTTTGTACCCATCAGGACAAATCTGTTTTCGTCTGTTTTCTTGCCTTGTTTACGTATGCTTTCACAAGTTTTACTAAGTTGGTTTATAGATGTTTAAGCTCATCCATAATTTCTTTTTTATTCGTTATTTCGCAGCAGACTCCAGGGCGGAGTTCTACCGAATGTTCGGTATTTATGAACCAAAAACCACGCGATGAGCACAGAACACAAACTTTTCAAGACCGCAGAGGCGGCAGAGTATTTAGGTTTCAAAGTCAGCTACCTGCACAAACTGATGATGAAGAAAGTCATTCCATATTATAAGCCATCGGGCAAGCAATGCTTTTTCGAGCAGGCTGATTTGGATGCTTTTCTACATGGTGTGCGCATAGCTTCAGAAGATGAAGTCAATGCCACTGCCACTGAATACATAGTGAACCATAAACATTTTTAATAACCCACAAACTTTTTTATCATGGAAGAAAAAAAGAAAGATGAAGGTCAGATGGTTGAGCCGGTCAACAAGGTTGATGTTGCTAATAATTCAAAGCGAGTGTCCAAAGCAAGTAATGACAAGAGTGGCAAAGTCATTCTTGAATTTCTGAGAGGATGCACTCCGTTTGAATGCGATGCTATCCGTGTGATGGTAGGCACGAGTGAGGGCAGCACCAATCTCGCATCTATCAACAAGGATGACTTGCTGGCAGTGAACCGCTATCTGAACTATGGCTTGACCAAGGAGGATGGAAACAGTTTTGACAAGGTATTGGCACATCGACAACAACGGGCCCAGTCGTTGATGAAGACTGTCGGTAGCTTTGTCGAGAAGGACGAGATTATTCAAGTCAGTGGCTTACTGATGATGATTTCATCTAATCCTGAGACGATGAACATTACCTGCAATCATCTGAAGAACATGCCAGACGACAGCAAGGCTACACAAGCCAAGTCTTCAGCTCAACCCGGTAGCACCACCACTGCCACGAACAAGTAACAATCTCAGTTGAGTTCCATTCTGAATGGATATGACTGCTTTCCCTTTCTTTGATTGGGGCTTTAGTCAACTCTGCAAGGAATGGATCTTAAACTGAAAACGTTACGCTATCAGTTTTGAATCGGAATGCTGAATGGATATTGCGAGGAACAACGAATATTCTTTCTCAGAACAAATTCAGTAATTCAATCTATTCACTTGGTGTTTCGATTCATTTTGGGCACAAACACTAATCACCAAAAACGAGCACATGGAACAATACAAATTCAAAACACCATCGCAAGTTCAAACACTATCCATCCGACTTTCAAAAGAGGCTATCGAATGGTTGAATGGAACAACAACCGACAACGATAATCATGTCGTTGGTAATCTATCGCTATTCTTCGATCTATTATCCCGAATGAAGACAGCTCAATGCACAGACACTTCTTTCCGTCGTCCGCAAATCGTAAAGCAGGGACAAGCCCAATTTTCCGAACTGCAACTCTCAGAGCAATGGAGTATGGGGCGCAAGAAGATTCACAACCTACTTACCACCATGCAAGACCTGGGGCTGATAGAAGTCGCCATCTCACGCACGGCATCCATGCTTGCCTTCGTCTGCATTCAGGACTGGAGCGTTTCTGATACCACCAACGAGCCAACTGTTCAAAATACTGCTGCAAGCCTATGAAGAAGCGTCTCGGACATCCCGCAACCACCTATAATAATGGCGTTTCTGCCAGTAGATTCTTGGAGTGTAGTACGGTTTCAACAGGAATCTGTTGCGAGATATGCCAAGGTATAACCTCACTTCGTTTCGGTCATCCCATAGGCGCTCTCGCTACTCACGAAGTTTGTAGGTGCGGCGTTCGCAGGCTCACACCTCTTAATACCATTTATAACTCATTTTAATCGTCCTATGAAGAATAATACATCTAGAGAACGTCTATCGCCTGAGAAGAAGAGAACCGTGTTAGTGGTAGCTAAAGTGACCGTTTCACAGCGTGACCATATTAGGAAGATGGCTGATAGATGCGGTATAACCGTAAGTGATTACATCTTGGCTCGTAGCTACAACTATGAACCTAAAGCACGAATGACAGAGGATGAAGTCAAGGTACTTCAGAATCTGGATGACTGTCGTGCCGACCTTGTCAATTTTACTTCTGCTCTTCATGGAATGGATAGTAAAAAGCGAAAGGAAATGTTCAACACCTACTCATTTATGTTGGGTTGGATCAAGGAACTTGGTAAGCTTGCCAATCGGATTGAAGATACATTGAACAAGGCGAAGGTTCCCAACAAACGACCATAATGAACATCAAAACTACTTTTACACAATATTCATTATGATTGCACACGCAAAATCCATATCATACGGCATCAACGATGTCCGTTACATCACAGGCGAATCCAAGAACAAGGAACAACCTGAGAAGATTCACTTCATCGCCAGTTACTTTATGTCACCACACCTTGATGCTTTAGGTATCTGGAATGCTATTCAGTTGAAGGTTGCTCAGTTTAAACAAATTGACAACTCTGTTATCAGACTTGAATTGAGTCCTGCCAAGGAACATACAACCGACTACACCCAGGAGGACTGGAAGAAGCTTTGGAGTGAGTTCATTCGTGAGTTTGACAACCAGACGGTAAAAGACGATAAAGGTAAAGTGATTTCTAAACCTACTCATTTAGCCAATAGTCTCGGAACTGTTTGGCTTCATCTTGAATCCGAATGTGGAATACCTCATTTACATGCTGCATACTCTCGTCTTGATAACGATGGGTACACCAACAATGATCATAAGATTCATCTTCGGGCGCAACGGGCAGCGGAACGAATTGCCATACGCAGAGGTTGGACTACCGCCCAAGAGATTCATGACAGAAACAAAGCTGGGGTTTCAAAGGACTGCTGCGAAGCCTTGAAATCTATGGATGCGTGGTCTTGGAACGAATATAAAGCTATACTTACAAGCAAAGGTTATGATGTGTTTGAACGCTATGACAAAGAAAATATTCTGCGTGGTTATGCGATTATGTCAGGACGTGCGAAGTTCATTGCATCAGAGCTTGGAGCGGGCAGAAATCTTACTGTACCGAAGTTGGAAGCTACTTGGCAGAAACTGCATGGACAAGTTTTGCATAAGAATGAGACCAAGAATGACAGTCCTAAAGTTACCATTTATGAGCCTGTTGTACCGAAGTTTCATCAACCTGCAATTGACTATACTCTTAAAAATAGTGGCTATGTTCAGTACACGCTGAATCAGAATGATGAAGAGCAACGTTACTACATTCCAAAGGATATTGATGATTATTTCGATAATAAATTTGACTATACAAGCATTATCAACAGCGATGAATTGAAAGACTTTGCGGTAGCCATCTTCATTGGTTTGATAAATGCTCAGAATGTACAGACTGGCAGTGGTGGCGGTGGCAGTCAAAGTGATTTGCCTTGGCGAGATAAGGATGATGATGACTTGGCATGGGCTCGTCGATGTGCACATTTTGCCAAGAGGCATTTAGGAGTGAAACAGAAATCAGGTTACAAACGACACTAAACATTTATATATGGGAAGTAAATTTGACTTTGAGGAAGCTGATGCAGCTATTCAAAACGCAGAATTTAAGGACAAGTACGAACATGAAATAAGAGACTATACTAAAGTTACCGAAGAAATAGATGATGCTACGCAGAAGTTGACGGACTGTAAAGATGTACTTAAAGATTTTCCGAACAAGATGCAGCCTGTAATCAAAGACTTGAACGATGCGTGCACCATCAAGCTTCCTGAAGAGGTAAAGAAGGAGTATAATGATATGTTTGACAATGCTTGCACCAAGATGGTCAATCGGATTGAAGAGGCTGGTCGTAAGGCTGAAAAAAGAATAAAGGATCGAGAAGACAGAAAGACCATTTCCGAACCTTTATTCTATTGTATGTGGTGGATTATCGTGATGCTTTCGTTGTTCTTCGGCTGTGTCTGCTATGCCAATTATGAGTTTCTGCATCTTGATATGGTGTGGAAGATTATTACTTATATTGGAATGCCATGTATTGTCGGTGTAGTAATTATTGTTTACTATTACTACAAAGCAATTCATTAGATTATCGAAATGAACTATACTGTTATCAATTAATTGAGCTTGCTGAAAATTCTTTGTACTAGAGTTTTATTGGACAATAATAAGGAAACATAACATTTCATACCAGTATGCATTTGTATTCTTGGCGAACACTCCTTTATTGTCAGTTTAATAGCAAAATAATTTACCTCATTAATACGAACAGGCTTCTTATCTATATTTGAAACTATTGCATTCGCAGAACCGAATTGGCTAGTATCATAACCTTCAAAATCTACCTTTACGGATGTATCATAGCTTGTCTGTGACACCAATCGGTATGGTAACATCATCTTTATTTGTTGCCCACAAGGGGTTGTCTGTAGTTCAGCTTCCACACTTACCGTTTCTGGATAAGGAACAATACACATTGCAGCCATTAGTATAAAGAATATGATGGAAAGCACGGCAATTCCACTGCGGATGATAACTGGCGGTACCTTACCAATGATATTCTGAACCTTTTCGCTCCTAAGTTCTATCTTGTCAAGTTCATTCTGTTCCATAATTATTTTTAATTACCTAGTTCGAGTTGATTCTTCACCAAATTATAATATGCACCTTGTTTCGCTATCAGTGATGCGTGATTTCCTACCTCGGTGATTTTACCTTTATCAAGGACTACAATCTGGTCGGCATTCCTCACCGTGCTAAGTCGGTGTGCCACGACAACCACCGTTTTACCTCGATAGAACTCATCCAATTGCTCTACGATGAATCTTTCGTTCTGGGCATCTAAAGAGTTAGTGGCTTCATCCAAAAAGATAAAATCCGGATTCTTATATACGGCTCGTGCAATAAGGATACGTTGTTTTTGACCTTGACTTAATCCAATTCCATCACGCCCTATCTTTGTATTCAGTTTCAGAGGAAGTCCCATAACGTAATCCTTTATGCAGGCTATTTCCATGGCTCGTAACAGACGCTCCTTGTCAATCTCTCCATCATCTACGGCAATATTGCGTGCTATGGATTCAGAGAAAATCACTCCATCCTGCATGACCACACCACAATGTCTTCGCCACCACTTCAAATCAAAGTTATTCAAGTTGGTGTTTCCTATACTAATTGCGCCACTGGCCACCGAATAGTAGCCTAACATCAGTTTTAAAAGAGTGGTCTTCCCACTACCTGATGCTCCAACAATAGCCGTTACCTTACCTTCGGGTATGTACAGATTCACCGCATCAATGGTCTTCTTTGGACTGTGCGGATCATACTTGAAATCAACTTGATTAAATGTTATATTTTTCTTGTTATCTATGAAAGAGCATAACGTGCGTTCGTCCGTCTCTTCATTCCTCATGGAATGAATTTCATTGATTCTCTCCAGACTGATTTTGACATCTTGAAGAGCATAAAGGAAACTCATCAACTGTTCTATCGGGCTGTTAAGTTGACCGATGATATATTGCACCGCCAGCATCATACCCAATGTCATTTCTCCGTGAATCACAGCCGTTGCCGCCACCACCGTAATGACGATATTCTTGGTTTCATTAATAAAGATACTACCAGCTTCTTGCCCTTGTTGGAGTTTTAGGCTTTTCATCTGTACGCCAAACAAATCCGCCTGTACATCCTCCCATTCCCAACGGCGACGCTGTTCGCAGTCCTGAAGTTTTATTTCCTGCATGGAAGTAATAAACTGATAGGTCTTGTTATTGTTTTCAGCTTGCTTCTCAAACAGCATGTAGTCAAGAATCTTTCTTCTTTTCAAGAAAACAGAAATCCAAATGCCATAAATGACACTGCCTATCAGAAAGATACCAAAAATAATCGGGCTATATAGAAATAAGACTATCCCGAACACGATGAAACTCAGCATGGAAAAAGTGACACTCAGCGTTTGAGTGGTCAGGAACTTCTCCACACGGGCATGGTCATTCATGCGCTGCATGAGGTCGCCCATTAGTTTTGTATCGAAAAAGAACATCGGCAGTTTCAGCAGTTTGATGAAGAAATCACTTACCAGTGAAATATTGATACGCATACTTATATGCAGTAATAGCCAACGACGGATGAAATCTACCGAAGTCCTACCAATCGTAATCATAAGCTGTCCCAACAATATAAGCCATACGAAACCAATATTTTGATGAGTGATGCCCACATCCACAATTGCCTGGGTAAGAAAAGGAAGGATAAGCTGTAATAAACTACTTAGGAACAGTCCGAGAACAATCTGTCCGAAGAACTTTCGGTACTGACGGAAGTACCCGAAGAGAAAAGCAAAAGAACGTTTGTCCTTTGCCGGTTCTTCCTCTTTTTGGTAGAATGCAGGAGTAGGATTCAGAAACATAGCAATACCTTTTTCCTCACCATTTGAGATGGTACTTATCCAATGCTCCTCCAATTCCTTTCGGGAATAAGTCAAAAGTCCTTTGCCCGGGTCAGCAATATAGAATTTCTTATTCTTTTTTACTTTGTAGAGCACCACGAAATGGTTCTGGTTCCAATGAAGAATACATGGAAGCTCTGCTTGGGGTAACTGATCAATGGTAGTCCTTCCACAAACTGAATGGAAGCCCAATTTCCCGGCAGCTTCGCTGATACCAAGCAAGGATACACCTTCATTGGTAGCAAAACATATGTTGGAGAGTTGGATAAGGGTATATTCCTTCCCATAATATTTGCATACCATTTGCAGGCAAGTTATGCCACATTGCATAGCATCATGCTGAAAATATAGTGGAAATTGAGACATATTTATAATTTTATGTACTGTTCGTTTAAAGTTTAAACTTAAATTTACTTTTGACCAAATCTTGACGTATCCACTTCTTTAAACTTTTTCTCTTTATAGCCTCCGAATTTATATCTGAAAGAAACTGTTAAAGTACGGCTGTCCGGTGTTATGAGCATATCCATGTGCTGGCTTTTATATCTGGTTTTCACATCAGGCATGGTACTATTGAATAAATCTGTACCCTTTATACGAAATTCAGCTTTGTCTTTTGCAAAGCTCCATTTTAAACCTGCATCCAGGCTCCATATTCTACCTATGTCGTAAATGCCTTGGATAGAAGGAGTCATATACATGGCTGCCAGTTCTAATTTAATATTGGGTTTGGAGGAAATATTGATAGTATTATCCAAGCGTGAATATAGCGTACACTTATTCCGTTTAAAAGATAAATCATAAAAGTCGTTGCATTTTGACGAATTGTTAAAACCATTTAAGACTATTCTTGAATCAAGAATATTGCTGAGACTAAAAGGAACCACAATATTTAATCCCACCATTTGCTTATAGTTCCAATTAAGTGTTTTATATATCAAAGCCAGTCTCTCTGATGACAGATAACCTAATTGCTCGAAATGATCGGGTTCATAGTCATAGTATAATAGAAATTGATACTTACTTTTTAATATATATATCAATTGAGCTGAATAGTCTTTTGATGGTTTCAGATATGGATTGCCATGAATCTCTGTATACCCATTCAAATATCCAACAGATTCCTGCATATCCCAATAATCCGGATAGGATTTATCAGTAGAGAATGAAAGCTGGAGGATATGTGAGGGTGAAGGCACATATGTGAGGTCTAATGTAGGATAAATTGCCCAGTTATTATATCCGGCCAGCTTATAATACTCTCCAATAACAGAGAATGACATGGAAAAAGCCTCTGTGAAACTTTTATCGAACCCAGCATAGGCATTATATGTATATTCTTTAATGTTACTGTCAGTATTCGATCCCGTCATATCAGTTTCAGTTCTTGAATTATATTTCTGCATATTATAATCTGTTGCATATCTGAATTCTGCTCCATAATTAAGTGACCAATCCTTGGCAAATTCATGGCTTTTGTCCACATATACTTTTATCCGGTCAATCTTTTGTTTTGAGTCAGAACTGAAGTCGTTAATCGTTCCATCCGTTCTAGTATCTTGAAAATCTTGATAGAAAAGTGAATTATAATGCGTATAATCTACTCCCGCACTGAAGTTATTGTGAGAAGAATAACTCAGACTTATATTATGCATAGAGTTATCGAAATCCTTATTATTGGTAGAATTAGAAAAACTACCGACCGAGTTCTCTATACTTTTTCCATCAGAACTTAATCCCGCTGTGTAAGCCAGGTTAAGTTTATCTTCGTTATTAAAAGTGTACTCTCCTCCCAAACGTATATTATGAGCAAGATCCTCTTTTGTACCTTTGTTTTGCTGTTCTATATCGTAAGTCTCATTATTTAACTTATGTAAAGTCGCCAAATCGAGTTGCGTTTTATTCTTAGTCGCTGATAGTGAATATAGAAAATCAATAGATAATTTGGGGGAGGAATACGATAAATTGATACCTCCTTGACCGTTCGTAAAATGTTTCTGAATGTATGAACCGTTAACTTCTCCCTGTAGAAATGGATTCTCCGTTTTTTTCTTTTGAGTGATGATATTGATTGCGGCACCTCTGATATGGAATTTAGCGGGGGCACTATACATAATCTGTATTTTTTCAACGCTTGAAACTGGAGTGCTTTTTAATAATTCATAAAGCTGTGCATTACTCATGGTTGTCGGTTTACCATTGAGTATTATAGAAAATCCATTGGCACCTGCCAAAGTAATTGAACCGTTTTGCTCAACTACTCCTGGAAGTTGTAGAACGGATTCATAGGCATTACTGATAACTTTCTTTTCTGCTATTCTATTTATATCATAGCTTAGAGCACCTTCTTCTACTTTGACTTGTGGACGTTCCCCCTTTACAACAACTTCATTCAATGCGTAATCTTGTTCTTTCATTGTAAGTGTTCCGATATTAGGGGTATGCCCATTGAATTGTTGCGTAACAAATAATAGGTGTTGCAAAATCAGACGATATTTTTCAGGTGCATTTTTTATAATAAACCGACCTGTAGTATCTGTAATGACAGCATCAATAAAAACAGAGTCCATCGTTTGAGCAACGACAGTAACGGCTTCTATCGGCTCATCCCTTGAATCAACAATCTTGCCTGTGATAGTCTGTGCATTTGCTATCACACCTAAAAACAAGACAAACACCAATGATATTAATCCTCTCGCTAACATATATTTATATTTTAATATTTAACTAACTAATAAAGCCTCATGGCATTTATTATCTATCCGCATAGAAGAATTAGTATTTACTTCGTATTGTTGCAGACTTATAGTTCTATGAATATCTAAAATAGTCACAATCTCTGTCTGATTATCATTACAATACAATAACCCTTCTTTTTCTAAATTAAAAATTACCTCAGACAGAGTTTCACCCTCTTTTGATTTTTTATTGCCCAGCTTCTTTGTTATTTGTTCTATAGATAAAACATTGATATCGCACAACTGTAATAGTTCCCAATAAATATCATCCGTGTCAAACTCAATTTCCTTAATCAATGCATTATTATAGAATTCTCTGTAAAACACACTGTCTTTTTCAATTATCAGTTGGTAATCGTAAATGTTATCTATATAATGCTGCTCTATCTGCTGAAAAGTGTCCCACAAATGATTATACTCCGGTTTTATGAAATCGAAAAAGAGTATAAATTTATCTTCTGAAGGCATATAACTTTCAGGAGTAAATTGCGCCAAATGTGATTGATTCCATTCTGTCAATCGGTTTGTTTTTAATAAAGTCCGATAGTAAGGAGACGATTTTGCTACACTAAGGAAAGAATAACTATGACATACTAATTTCTTTTGGAAATAGAATCTCAAGAAATATAAATTGTCAATACTCTCCTTTATATCATCTGTCGTTTCTTCCAACAAATTTCTTAGGACATTTGCTCCATTAATACGAATACCAAATTCATTTGCCCATTTAATAAAAAACAGATTACTGGCAAACGTGTTTTTTTTATGAATCTTTCCTAAAAGATTATTACTTGGTGATTCATACCCTATTTGAACGGATTCAAATCCTGCAAGAGCCATCTTTTTTATGACATTAAACGGAACGTTTTTTGTAACTATTTCTGCCAATAATATGGAAAAGTCATTGTTTTCTTTTCTATATTCAATTAGCATATCCAATAGTTCAACGAAATTATCTATCTCAGCCCCTATGATATCGTTATCCAAAAATAAGAAACGATTCACCTCATACCGCGCTCTACCTGTTCCTTAATTTCTTTTATTATTTGGTCATTTGTCTTTGTTCTATATTTATAGCCTGTATTTAAGAAACAAAATTTACATTGTTTCCAGCTACATCCTCTGCCACCTTCTATGGGTAAAGACAACTCTTGATCCAAAGATGTATTTTGTATGGATTTGAAATAATCAGAAAAATCCATTTTAGAATTATTTAAATCCACATAGACATTTCTCAATAAGTTCACTTTAATTTCATTTCCGACACGGTATGTAGTATTAGGAATGGAAGATAGTGACACTCTCTCACCATCTAAAAACAATGCCAGTTGCTGCATTGAATATTCCCCTTCTCCCCAAGATGTATAATCAACATGTGGAAAGTTCTTCAAAAACGTAATAGCTTCCTCCTTTGTTCCAAAACCACCCACAAGTATATGAGTATTTGGATAGGCGGCTTTTATCTTGTCAATAAACAGATTAGCGACAAGCCATTGATAGAAGTGGGCTGAAAATCCAACAAACAAGTAATCATCAAACTTTATTTGGCTAATTTCATTTTCAAACCAACGATTCAATTTTTCATTGAACGAATGAAAGTATTCATTAATATATTCATGCCCTTTGCTATGTAGTTGTGGTTTTATGGAATAAATATAGTATTTAATTTTATCCACAATTTTCGTATCATTTAGATTGATGCCTATATTTAATAAGAAAGGCATCAGTTTATTAAGTTCTGTATCATATATCAAACTCTCCATATTGAGAAAATTTTTTAGTAGAGGATTCAATGATACATTCCAATACTTCAAAGAGACATTATACCCAACCTGTTCTAATGCAGGCTTTAATACAGATAGACATGGAGATGGGGTATTCTCCATCGCTGGCGGAAGCCATCCTAACAATATTGTTTTTTTCATTGCATTACGTTTTTAAGTAGTAGCAAGACTTCGCTCGCTACTACTTAGTTCAAACCATTTTTTAGACTCTTATTATTATTTCGGGAATATCAATTTTAGGTACTAAAATTGAATCCTGAGGTGATTTTTTACCACCTTTTATTGAATCAGCATTTTTATTGGTAAGCCAATCAATATTGACAATGTGAGAAAAGTTTGACAGATTTTTCTTTTTCATTACTTCAAATTTGAGATCTTAATACTCACAGTACCTTCAACCTTCACTTTTCCACCCTTAATTTGATTGACTTCTTTATTTGTCAATTGATCAATAAGAGTCATGTCATTTACGCTTTTAAATTCTTTTTTTTTCATGATTGTAAATTTTAAATTAAACATCAAAAGTAAATTCTAATAGTCCCAGTAATTTCTCCACTGACTTTTTTCCCACCACCAGAGATAATCGATTTCTCCTTTTGTGTCAAGCAATCAAGTAGAACAAGGTTTTTTTCTTGTCTAATTTTTTTCTTTTTCATTTGTGTATCACTTGAAATTAACCTACTCTATAAGCTTTTCGGCATCTGCTTCCTTTTACCAGTTTGGTCTGGGTTGATAATTGTTTGGCCATTCAATCATTCTCTATTTTTCAACGTTGCAAATTTACACAGACACATACAAATGGTTTTGACACAAAAGTGTATTTCTAAAATTTAGAATAAAGAAATACACTTTTGTGTAATCATGAAGCCTCAAAAAGACTGTTATAATGCTTATAGAAAGGTAAAAGGCCTCTTTTACTGGAGCATACAGGTATTGTCTCTGATGCGAGGTAATAAATTGATTTGCCCAAAGTTCTTGTCTTGATACCTAATGCATTCATTACTCTTAGTAATTTGCTATCGGTCTCAGCTATCATATAGCTTCTTCGGTCAGAAACAATAGGATGAACAGCAAATAGCATAAGCTGTTTGAATAGTGACACCGTAGATATAGTTGTTTCTTTATTAATCGCAAATCGACCAATGTGCCAGAAATTATATTTTCCTTCTGAATGTATCTTCACAAGAGGATTAATACCAAACAGCTTTTCAATAGGCAATGGCTTGTTGCGATCCCATTTAAATACTCGTATTGACCCAATAATTTTATCTTTGGAATCATAGACCACAAAAATTAAAGAGCTGTCCACAAAAGCCAATTCCTCTTTGTACACAGACATGATTTCTTCTTCAACCGTATTTCCATCATACGTGCCAGTGTGATGCTTATAGTTCTCCCTAACGACAAATTCAGCAACCTCGCGTAATCTTTCTTTGCCTACTTGGTAAATGCTATAGTTCCCATTTTGATATACTATTTTTCTCATAACTGATATTTTTTGTTTTTATTTACTGCAAACTTATTATCAGTTCGATGTATTATTATGACACAAAAGTGTATTTTGCTATTTACTCCTGTAAATACTACCCTTTTGTGTGTTAAAATATGGCAAAAAAAAATCCGCAAAACGGCATTTTACGTATTTTTGCAACAACTAAATTATTAAAAACAAAAATATGACTTCTAAAATTGGGGATTACTTCATAGCATCTAATGCGGTCAATAATATAACAGATGAAGACTACAAGAATACAGGCCTTTTGATAAATGCGGTTAAGGCATTTGCCAGATGCACTCATCAGTGCGTTTACATAATAGATTATTATAGGGGCAATTTCCTATATGCATCAGAAAATTTCTATTATCTGTGTGGTATTTCATCTGAAAAGGTAAGAGACTTCGGTTATAAGATTTTTACGGATATGGTTCCAGAGGAAGATCAAGATATGCTCATAGAGCTAAACAGAACTGGGTTCTCACTTTTTGATACATTCCCTAAGAATGAACGGATGCATTATACTATTTCTTATGACTTTCATATTCTGCATGGAAAAAAAGCACAACTGATTAACCATAAACTAACGCCTTTAGTTCTTACCCAAGACGGCAGGATTTGGCTGTCGCTATGTACCATATCCATGTCGGCTATAAATAAGCCGGGAAACATCATCATGAGAAAGGACGGTAATCATCAATATTATGAATATTCTTTAGTGAAACACGAATGGACAGAAAAAGAAAGTATAACCTTGACTGAGACGGAACGTGACGTTCTTCGTCTTTCAGCACAAGGTTATACCATGAATGAAATATCTGAGAGAATTTATAAATCTATAGATACTGTAAAGGCCTGCAAAAGAAGTTTATTCGCCAAACTTGAAGTGAAAAATATAGCGGAAGCTGTATCACTAGCAGTTAATTACAGACTTCTTTAATCACCTGATTCACAAAGTAAAGATGAAAAGTAGAATTTCGGGAAATACTTGACAGGCTTGTTGGTTGCTATATTGAACATGGCATTGACACAATAGCCTGCGGTTATCCATGAAGCTACAGCCAATTGTGGATGTGGCATTGTTCCTGAATCATTCTGGCAAACATCCAAAACGCTTTCTAACCATTGTTTCGGCATGTTCCAAAACTTTCCATATCGAACCACATAGTCTGCCATTTTAAGCTCAAATCCCTTATAGTCTTTTGAAATTTCAGAGAGTTGATACCCTCCCGGTTTTACTATAGTAAGATAGCCTGCCCAACCAAAATTATAAGGATGAAGTACGGGTATGTTTAGTTCCGAGCAAATTCTGTCAAAGACAAATGGTATATCCGATTTAAAATCCAAGGCGTTGATTGCGATATCATGATTGGCTACAATCTCATGTACATTTGATTCATCAATGAAAGAATTGATAAACCGAACATTCGCTTGTGGATTTATCTTCAACAACCTCTTGTAAAGACATTCCGCCTTGTATTTCCCTTTGTCAGCATTTGTATAATTCTGGCGGTTTAAATTGCTGATTTCAACTTTATCGCCATCTATTATTGTAATGTTTTCAAATCCAAATCTTAATGCACATTCGGCAATAATGCTTCCTATACCAGCACCACCTAATAGAATGTGGATATTCTTTATTCTTAACTGTTCTTCATCTGTAATATAGATGCGATTTCTACCATACCTTTCCATTTGTTTATCTTGATTATTTGAATTTGATACAAAAATAGAACCTTAAAGTGAATTTGAATTGACACAAAAGTGTATTTCTTCACTGAGATATTCTTTATTATGCTTTTTAAAGTTTCCCATCAGTAAAATATCTAAAGTATTTATCTTAGAAATAAGATGCATAACTTCTGCTGTCGCACAATATTACTTTATGTGAAAAGACACGCAAGTGATTACTCACCCACGTGCCTGGCAAAAATTCTGTTAATAGATTACGAAGACTCTTTCGAACAACAGTATAGCTCATACCAAGCACATTCTTCTGCATTCAGCTATATTGTTCGCTCTCCTCTATTTATTGGCTTTTTGAATACACCTCCGATTTACTCTTTTTGAGTAATCATCGGTGCAAATATCCTTCAATTATTCTTCACAGAAAAAAATTGTGTGAACGGTCGGTTTCATTGAGTGAGCGGTTAGTTTTTGTTATTGAGCATTCATGAATGACTGGAAAAAACTAATTTTGTATCTTTGCAAGCTGTAAATCTACCACGAATTCAAGTCTCCTTTTGACTTCCTATAAATTCCACTTTCTGTTACCTGTTTGTTACTTTACCATTATATAAACGTTGCTACTTTATTGATAATTATCAACATATATCAATTATGGAATAATGTGTTCAACGTGGCTCAGACCAACCTGGAGCAGGCTCGTCCTGAACTGTATGCAAAGTTTGCGGAGCAGAACCGGATTAAGAGGCCGGCATCCCTTGACGGGGAGAAATTCTCTTTTCCGGCGATGGATGAGATTATCAAGCACGGCCTTTGGGTATGCCCCATAAAGCCGACACATCAGGACCAGGCATACTATTCCATATCGAGGGATGAAATAGTACTACCGGAAAAATCCCAGTTCATGAACGGAAAGGCATTCTATGGTACGGCATTCCATGAGATGACCCATTCAACCGGCTCCAAAGACCGCCTCGACAGGCTGAAGCCCGCAACATTCGGATCGGATGAATATGCCCGCGAGGAACTTGTGGCCGAGCTGGGCAGTGCCCTTGTCGCCTCGCGCTACGGCATCGTGAAGAATGTCAAGGAGGATTCTGCGGCGTACCTCAAGTCATGGCTCGACAGCCTCCGGGAATCCCCTGAATTTATCAAGACGATCCTGCAAGACGTGCGCCGTGCCGCATCCGTGATAAGCCACTGCATCGACATTGTTCAAAGGCAGATAGACAGCTATCAGGCCATTCCCGGACACACGACCGAATATCCCGATGTGTATGATATCGACAATGACGGTAATACCGCAGAGGTTGTCCATATCGAGGACAAGTCTTTCAATATGATGCATGAAGACAGGGAAGTGTCGTTCCAGGGGACGCACTGCAGCCGCTGAACAGACACAGCATACCTTATTGCAATCCGCCGGGGACATTTGTCTTCGTCGGGTTGTTTTTTGGACATAAGGCATTAGCGGCCGTTTCGTTTGTTGAACTCTTCCCAGTCGTATTCGTCCATATCCGGCTTCCAGAACGAGCGTTTGAGTTTGCGATGCGGTTTCCTGCGCTCCCGAAAGCCCAAGACTCCCGACAGCCACCATCCGGCCAATAGTAGAAGTATAATATCCATAGTCTGTAACTGTTTGATTGGTATTTCCCATACTAAAGATACAAAACAATTCTCACATACACAATTTTTAGCGGATTATTTTTCAGGCGTCCGATATGGAAATGACAATAAAATCGGCAGAAAAGGCAAGAAATATTTTGCAGATTAGAAAAAACTTATTACCTTTGCACCAATAGAACCTGCCAAGCCTCTTCACAATGCTCAAATCGGCAGGTCGTTTTATTTTATATCCATGGCAAAACCGTTCAACAAAACATTTTTTACGCCACGGCAACATATAGAACTGCTGAAAAGCCGAGGCCTTCATATCGCCAATGAGGAAAAAGCGGAAGAGTATTTTGCAACAATAGGCTATTTTAGGTTGTCCGCATACTTTTTCCCCTTACTTTTGTTTCCTAAAACCAATCATAAATATAAATCCGGAGCCTCTTTCCAAAATGCGATGGATATGTACAGGTTTGACCGTAAACTCAGGTTGATTCTGTTGAATGAAATCGAGAAGATAGAAGTGGCAGCAAGGGCACGGATTGCAAATGGAGTATCTGAAGCGACCGGTAATCTCTGCTGGATGTGCGAGCCTTCGTTGTTTGCAAACAACGACAGGTTCAATGCCTCACTCAACGTAATAGATACCGAAATTCATAAATCGAAAGAAGATTTTATCCTTCATTTCAGGCAGACTTATACCAATAAATATCCTCCGGCATGGATGATTACAGAGATTATCCCGCTGGGGACACTGACTCATCTGTATGCCAATCTGAAAAGCAATGCCTTGAGAAAAAGTATCGCCAATGAGTTTGGACTGAATCACAATGTGCTTGTATCGTGGTTGACCGTGTTATACGGATTGCGGAATATGTGTTGCCATCACAGCAGGACATGGAACCGGGAACTTTCTGTCATCACGGCAGAGCCTAAGAAAACAAAATTCCGTTGGATAGATGCAAATACGACAGACAAGCGTCGTTTATATTATCGGATTTGCATGATCAGATACCTGCTGTTCTCCATATCGCCAAGAAATACGTTCAAGGAAAGACTGATGGATCTGTTCAAAGCATATCCTACAGTAGATAAGAAAGCCATGGGATTCCCGCAAGACTGGGAACAGGATGATTTCTGGAAATAGACGATATGTATTATTTCGTAGAATAAAACAGCTCCGGCCATTACGGTCGGGGCTGTCTGCATAAATATTATCTGACCTTTGAAATTTTGATATTTTTTCAAGTGTGAATCCGCCTGTGTTTATTGAAACACCCACATGAAAGGACACTATCCAAACTTCATTTTCTTGTGTGATTAGACATCTTAAGCGCAAAAAAAATTAACTTCTATGTTCCCATAATCGTCAATTTTTGTATGCTTCTCTATACAAAAGACAGCCCTAACCTCACGGTCGGGACTGCCTGCAAAAAAATGAAAAAGTTAGCTTTTAAGCTCTCGTTTATATCATGGCAGAAACAGCCTCACAATGGCGTTTCTGTTCGCTTTACTTGGTATATAGTCATCAATTCCGCCCTTTGAGAAAATCTTGATCATATCCTCCTTAATACCTCTTTCTTTCAGGCATCCGGCAATGAAAGAAGCCCTGAGAGAACCGAGATTGGAGTTTATCATTTCCGTTCCGGTGGCTTTGTCGGCCGCTCCAGTGATTTCTATGCCAAGGCCATATTTCTTTGCGACATGTGCAATCTCGTCAATGTTCAGCATCTGTAATTCTTCCACAAGATTGTCGGTACCGAGTTCAAAGAAGAAATAGATCGGTGCGCCGAGAGGTGCATTCCCGTCTGCGGTATTACCCGGATATCCGTGCATTTCCCCGCTACTGTCACTATCTGTCGCATTACCGCTCTCATTGCCGAAGTGTGTTTTGCCGGTCTTTCTGTCTGTTGCAGCGTTGCCGCTTTTACCTTCACGGAGCCTTTTTCTCAGCGAATTCAGGCCGCTGTAATCATTCATGGCATAGCCTCCGGCCGAGGCACTGCCGTTGTTGTCAGTGGGGTCAAAATATCCGGCATACCTGTCCAGCAGTCCCTCTATTTCGAGAATCTTTCGGAGTTCCGCAATCAGTCTGGCATTTGCCCCGTTTTCTTTGGCAAGCCTTTCTTTCTCCTTTTCCCCTGCGTATGCCAAGGCTTCCAGCCGCTTGTTTCGGATGATATACGGCCGTGCGTCCAGGACCTTTTTCCAGCCGCTGTTTTTGCCGAAAGTCCATGACACACCGGCGGAAAGCGTCAGCAGATGGTCGCCTATTTCCCTTGCAGAACCAAGGCCGTCGGCATCCTTGAACGTGGTCGCATTGCCTATTTCGGCTGTAATATGGAAGCCGTTGGCAATGCGGAAGCGTCCCTGTACGCCATAATTGAAGGCAAAGGGATTGCAGTCGGCATCGCGGTTGTCAATCACCCCCACGCCGACAAAAGGAATGATATCCCACCGGCACTCCGTGTTCCCCATAGCCAAGGACGGCATCAGGTTCACAAGCAGGTCGGCATGGTAATAGCGGTACTTTTGGTTCGACAAAGCCCCGCTTTTCCACTCGAAGCCCTGAAAAACGAGACGATTTCCCACCGAAGGCGTATGCCATTTGCCAAGTGAAATCTGGAGAGCGGGCCGGAGCCGTCCGAACAGGTCGTCGCATCCAAGTGGCGAACCGATGAACGAGGAAGTGCCTCCCGAAACGCTGACAAACCAGTTGTCCTTCCATGACGGAATGATTGCACCGGAGAGATAGGCCGTTTTTTTACAGGGCGTAATATCCTCCTGTCCGGCTTTGATTTCCTTCAGCTTCATCTCCGCCGTGCTGACCGCATGGGCATCCGCGTCAAGCAGCGCCGCAAAGGTCATGAGCATTGAAAATAAGATTTTCTTCATCGTTTGAATTTGTTTAATTGGTGTTACATCATTTGCGTTTTACAGATTTTCCGCCTGCCGGACGCATCATTTTTGCCGCACGGAAGAGGCAACGCCGCGCCCAAAGCAGGTCGTCCTCGTCATCTCTCCGTCCCCAGGGCAGGTCGCTTCCGCCTCCGCCGCCTCCGTGTCCCTCGGCAAAAGTCGTGGCCCCGTCCACGTATCCTGCGAACAGCATTCCGGCACATTTCAGTATGTCCTCGCCACGTTCCGCAAGCTCTTCGAGCAGCGTGCCGTCAAGCGCGGAACCTACATCGCCAAGTTTCGGCAAGGTGCTCCTAAGGCTCCCGATGACATCATTTACAAAAGCATCCGCGATACGAAAACGGACCTGTTGGGCAAGGTCTCCCGAAGCCTCCCGTACACTCTTCTGGTAATCCTCCGCCTGCTGCCGGTATTCGTTGGCTTTCTCTCTGGATTCTTCCTCCAGCTCCCGGTATTCGGACAGCTTACGGCTGGCCTCGGCGAGTTTCTGACGCTTGTCCGTAAGGGAATCAAGCACTTTCTGATAGTCCTTTCCGAGCCTGTCGATGTTCCTCTGCAATTCATCAGCATTTCCTTTCCCAGCTTGCAAATCGGTGGAAAGCCGCACCATTTCCTGTTCCAGCTCTGCCTTGCGGCTTTCGAGATTGGCTATCATCGTGGTCAGCCCCTTCACCCGCCTTCCCGCATGGGAGGCCTCAAGTTTCAGCTGCTGCAGAAGGGATTTGTCCGATTCTATCTGTGATTCAAGGTCTGCACATTCCCGGCTCAGCATACGCCTGTATTCCTGCGGAGGGATGTTCCTCGCTCCGGTTTTCGATATGTCGGATCCGCGTGACAATCCCCATTTCTCATTCACTTTTGCAAACTCGTCGTGCAGCGAGCGCATATAGTCCTTGTAGTCATACAGGTTTCCTCCGCCGAACATTTTCTTGAAAGCGAAGCGTCCCTCCCTTATCGGCAGCAGCGTGCAATGGCAATGTGGGTTCGTCTCATCGAGATGTACGACAAAGCCCGCGATGTTTTCCTCACCCCATTTGTCGGCGACAAAACGGTACACGTCCAATGCCCATTTCTCAATATCGGGACAGCGTTTAATATGGGAATTGTCTGCATCTTTATTGAGATTGACCGTCTGTTCCCCGAAAGCCAGCTCGTGCATCCTCGCACGTGAACCTCCGAAAATAAAGTTCACCACCGTGCGGAATTTCGGCTCCGGCAATCCCTCGTTCGGGTCTTTGATTCCCCGTGCCGACAATATCTCTCGTATGCGGTCTGGGATGGATTTTTTCTTATCGACATGGGTGATTTCCCCCTTCACAATCTCAAAATTCAGGCCGTCACGTGTGCGGTCATAGGCGCCATATCCCGATGCCCGGCCCCATTTCTTATCGTCCCAATTGCGTTTATGCTCGTCGCTTTGAGCTTCGGTGAAGCCTTTTGCAACCTTGAGATCCATGACTTGTTTTTGTGAATTTGCCATGATTTTTTCGTCGTTTATTTCGATTCTCCGAAGACTTTTTGAGCCATTCGGTTTCATTGTTTCAGAATTTTTCTATAAAAAAATCTTCCATAATCTCACAGCTTGCTGCCGCTTTTGGCGGTTCGTCCCGATTTCCTGCTGGAAGTTCGGGGTATTATGCTTCCCGACAGCCGCGAAGCGGCCTTTTGGGGCGTAGCCCGTCCGATAATGAGGCGGCAAGCCGCCGCGTTATTCCGTATGCAGAGCCATGTCCTTTCCGGCTTCGGTTGTAGCCCGTCCCGGCTTTCCGAAGGCTGCGGGATTGGAGAGGACACCGTGCCTTATAAAAGGAGAATAGTATTCGAGGACCACGGCAAGCAGACGCATTGTCTTGTCCGGCAACGACAGGGGGAACTCCGTGTTGTCGCAGCGGTCATCGACCAGCTTGAGTCCACCGATGGTGAGCAGGGTGAATAAACTTGCGAGGTCGGATCCGCAGTCTTCGACAAAGAGGCAGCGTAGCGCATCCGCCACACGGTCGTCCTTGGGAAAGAAACCGGACGGATGCAGGACGAGGTGGTTGACCAGCCTGAACAGCCGCCGTCCGATATCAATGTCATTGGGATTTTCGGATTTCAGCCTGTTGACGTCCCGCTCGGTTCCCGACATGACGGACTCCAGCATCTCCGCCATTTCTTCCAGGGACATCGTGCCGAAGATGAAGCGCAGTCTGTCACGTTCGTCACGGGTCGGAAGTCGTGCCGGTACTGGAGTGTCGGTCATGCCGACCGGAAGTGATATGACCGTAGCCTTTCCCCGGCGTTCCAACGAAACGGTTTCCGTCTTTTCCAAAGCAAGGAAAAAGTTGCGCACGTTGTCGCGCGACCACTTCCATACTGCGGCAAGCTCACTGTACGAGGTCACAAGCTGTCCGGCGGAAAGAAAAATCTCCTGTCCGGAAGCCGTCACCGTGCCGGGTTGCCTGTTCATGTGTTCCAGCAGATAGACAAACGCGCTGTAACGGGACAGCCGTCCGCCATCCTCCGGTCTGTCTTCCTGAAGACAGCGGAACAGTTCCATGTTTGCGGTGAGATAAAAAATATTCTTTGATTCCATATTGTCCGGTTTATGATTGTCTGTCATCCTGTCCCTGCTCAATCTCCACAAACTCGGCATCCTCGATTTCGTCATTGAGCAGGTGCTTCCGCCCGCGCATGGATTTCTGTCTCTTGCAATTTTTTGAATTGTCCCAACAGAAATACCAGTCGGCGATTTCCTCAAGGTCGTCCCGGTTCTCAGAACGTTTCGTCATTCCGGCCACGGACAGGATGTCCCTAAGCAGACGGGACGGATAGAATACTGTTCCGCAGAGCAGCACGCCGATGGAGATACCGAGAGGCATGAAGTGCGGGATGAAGAGGCACGCCAGCGAGAGAACCATGCCGGCCCAAAGGACGCGACGCTCCTGAAGGAAATAGATGCACCTCTCGCAAAGTGGATGGGAGAACATCGCGAAGCACAGCACCGATGACGGGATAAGGTCATAGTGGTTCCGGAAGATTGTCAGATGATAGAAATGGAATGCCAGCAGGAAAAGCAGCAGCATCCGCGTGTACACTTTCCTGAAGGCGAAGCTCATCGCCATGTTGCAGTAGAAGTCGAGCATGGCAGGCCGCTTGTTCCTGTAGAGGAACGGCACGACGAGGAAAGTCGGAAGCAGAAGCGAGTAGAGAATCTTTATCAGCATGATAAATGTTATTTGAATTTGAGTTGTCGGTTATAAATCGGAAAGTTCAAGCCGGATGAATCCGTAGGACGCGCGGTTTATTATCTCGCTGATGTCATCGGCGATCGCGGCATCCTTGTTCCACCGTTCCCTGAAACGGGCATTGCGCTTGAGCGAGCGCACGGCCTTGTCAAGGTTGTATTCGGGGATGTCCCAGACATGGCCTTTCCTGTACAGCCCGTGCTGGCGCAGGGCCACCAGCGTCAGCACACGGCAACGAACCTCATGCAGCTCACGGCCGACCTGAGCCATCAGGTTGCGTTCCCTGTCAGCCTGAAGCACGGTTATCCATGTGTGTTTTTCCCGGATGGTCTTGACAATCCTGTCGTATGCGGTCTCTTTCATCGTTCAGACTGTCGGTGTGTTATTTCATGAAGTCGCGCAGCAGGTCTTCCTCCTTGCGTGCGAAAACGACCTTGCTTTTCGATGTCTGGTCGTTAAGCTCCGCCTGCAGGTCAAGCCCGAAACTTTCAAGCGAATCATAAAGTGATGCGTAGATAGTGTCGCAGATTCCGTTGTCATCGCTGATGCCGTTGACCTTATACAGGTAGTCGAATGACGGATTGGAATAGGCGCAGCACTGGTGTCCCATGACCGTCGCCTCTGACGGGATGACATGGTAAAGGATTGTCAGTTCCATCCGGTCGTCAAACTCGTCGAGCAGGTCGCCCACATCGCACGGCTTGGGCAGCTTGAACTCAAGGACGGCCATGCCGTCGAAGATTTCGGCGCCGGCGTAATTCGTGCGTGACATGAGTGCCGGCATCTGCATGGAGATATAAGTGAGGAACCTTTCAATTTTATGTTTCAGCATAGTCGTATCTTGTTTTTATGTCGGTCATAGATTGGTAATCGTGGTCTTGATAAGCAGCGAGGGAAGCTCGTTCGTGTCGATGGGGAACTGTGGCTTGCCGAGCTTGACGATACATTTCGGCGTTTCCGCGGCCAGTGTCCGCAACGTGCCCGTCTGCGCATCGCTCATAAGCGAGAGGGCCAAGCCGTCGAATGATATCCAGGGCTGGAGCAGCATCCACAGATAGGCCGCCGACTGGTCGCCGCCCTTGACCTTGCGGTTGTTGATGTCATTGACACATTGCAGGGCGTTCTGCAACAGACGCCGGTTGTTGCGCATCGTCAGCAGTATCACGACTTCCGAGGTCGTGAACAGAGGGTTGTCTCCCTGGCACAGTCCGATCATTTCCTTCATCAGTGCGGACGAGCCGTCACGGACTTTGGAGAGCGGTATGTCGCCGAGTGTCGGCAGGTGGCCGAGGAACGAGCGGAACGCCCTGTCCTCGTTGCGCAGGAACGTGAACAGGGCACGCTTGTCACGGAATCCACGCCGTGCGGCATCGTCGAGAATGTCCTCATACCTGCGGATAGTGGAAGCATTGTCCAGTCCAAAGACGGGGACGGAATCCATCGAGGCATAGAACCGGTGCGCCGACATCACGAACTGCCTTGAGAGCGGGTCGAGTCCCGGCTTGTTGACCGCCAGCGCGAAGTCAAGATAATCCAGGAACGAGCGTTTGCGGCCGTCAACGAGCGATGCCAGTCTGTCCGTGATGGAATCACGCAGGGAGAAGTATGCCGAATCGACAGCCGCACGATCCGTATGTACGCTGTCACGGAACATGGCTGCACTCACCGAATCGTCAAGGGCTTTCCACTCCAGGACGGAGGAAACAAGCTCCGGGGTCGAGAGAGCCTTTCGTTGGGAGACAGAGCGCAGGAAGGATTTGTAATCCTCCAGCGCGGCATCGGCACCGGGAAAACTTTTTATTCCGGAATTTCCGTCCTTGCAGGCGGAAAGTGACAACGCTAGCAGCAATGCCGGCAACAGGGCGGCAATCTGCCGCAACATTGTCTTCTTTGACGGATAATCAGTCATATCAATATCTGTTTTTCTCGCATGAGCGATTGTTTGACGCCGCGAAATTAGAGTATAATCCTGATACGAAAGTACAATCTAAATTACATTTATATTTATTTGAAATATCATACTCTGAATATGATTTTTGCAAACATCTGCAACTCTTGATGTTGTGAAGCAAAGACACTGAAAGACAAACCGGAAAGACACATAAATCATACTGTGTTTTTGCTGCGGAAAATCTGCCGGATCAGTCAGATAATCTTCTGTGGCTGACATAAAATTTGTTCCGCAAAAAGCCCTGATTAGGTAAATAATCATAAAAATGGTGCAGTAACGGCTGTTTTTGCATAGAGTTTGATTGGTTGTCGGATGATTTGATTAATTTTGCGCTCTGAATCATACTCTTTCATACGATGGCAAAAATAGGATATATAATGACGGCTCCCGGTTATGAGGACTTCTCGGCCGACAGCGGATGGATGGAGAACTTCGGCTGTGTGGAGATTGTGCGTGAGGAACTGTTGTCGGGGGATAAGGCAAGGACGCAGTGGGACAGCCTCATGGCACGTATCCGGTTCGGAGATACGGTCGTCATCCCCAAACTTTCAAATGCGTTGCGGGGTGCGAGGCAGCTCGTCTTCTTTCTGGAGTTCTGCCGGCTGAAGAACATAAGGCTGGTCTCCATACATGACCGGATAGATTCGGGCAACGAGCTGTTCCCGGAAACGCGGACCAGCGATGTGCTTACAGCCATCGCCCTGCTCCCGAAGGAGGCGAACGCCATCCGCAAGTCCTCGCGTCATAAAAGCCGGATCAAGAAACATATCGAGAGCATCAGCGACAAGGCGATGTGCCGTGCCGAACGCAACAAGCGTGTGGTCAATATGTATATTGAAGGATTCCCCATCGACGAGATTTTCAAGAAGTCGGGCTTCCGCAGCCGGAGCAGCGTGTTCCGCATCCTGAACGAAGCCAACGTGGAGCTTGACCGCGGACGCTGGAAAGGGCCGCTCGGCCCAAGGAAAAAGAAAGGGGACGGGGAATAGACGGATGAAGAAGATATTGTTCCTGCACGGGTTTACCTCAAGCGGAAGCTGTGATATGGCATTGGCGTTACGCGAGGCATTGGTCGGAGAGGCAAAAGTCATTGCCCCGGACTTGCCGCTCTATCCGGAGGAGGCGGTAGCCCTGATAGAAAGGGAAATCCGCATCCACCGCCCGCAACTGGTTGTCGGGTCCAGCTGTGGCGGTTTCTATGCGAGGATGTTCGTCAGTGCGCACAGGAAAGTCATTCTGATAAACCCGTACTTTGCCATGACGGAGTTCCTTCAAACGAGAATCGGGACGCACCGGTACAAGTCTCCGCGTGCCGACCACCGGCAGGAGTTCAAAGTGACGCAGAGGCTTGTGGAGCATTTCAGGATGATGGAAACGGTACAGTTTGCGGATTATACTCCGCGCCACAAGCGGTATGTCTATGGCTTGTTCGGCACGCAAGACACGCTGGCGCATTTTCGCCCTGTCTATGACCGGTTCTACGTTCATGCCAAGGAATTTGACGGAGGCCACACCATGGCCTCAGAAAATGTAAAAGAGGTTCTGACACCGTTGGCCGGAAAAGTGCTAAGGTTGCCAAAGACGGGAGAATAAACAAAAAGGGGACTACAGGCGAAAGCACAGGCATACAAATCCCTGTACTCTCGCCGATATTCAGATTTAATCCGTCGTGTCTAAAAAATAGCCCAGCTCGTCATCCTTCAGATTTTCCGCTGCGTATAGGTCGGCTTGTTCCCAAAGTGACTGGTACAATTCCGCAAACTCCGGTCTTGTCTCATGGTATTGCCATATCTTGTGGTTGAGTACCAACACCAGTTCCGTGAGATATTTGTAATCCCCTTTCCACTCCTCGAATGCACGTCTGAAAGTGTCACGGACTGCCGGAAGTCCGAATCGGTCTGCTATGGAGAAATCACTCCAGAAGGTTGTCTGCAACTCATAGCCGTTCTCTCTCATAAATTCTCTGAATGTCATATCGTCATTGTTTTAGTAAGTAAATGTTGTTTTCCCTTTCGTAGCATCGCTACTTCCGGGACTGATTTGATTATGTCGCCCCACAAGGTGGCATGGCTCCTTATGCAAGGTTTCACGGCCAAATACTATTTCCGCAAGGCGGGATATGGAGATTTTGCCGGGAACCGTCCGGCATGACCTTGCAGAAAGGAACAGCATGGCACGTACCTTCGCGACAAAAATCAGATCAGCCGCCCGGAAGCGGATATGCAAATACTGAAAACTACTTCCATATAATGGAAAGTCTGTAAAAGAGGAATGTGCCTTCAGGCAGGTTAAGTGGTTCCGGAATTTATTATAAAAGGTAACGGGAGCCAATGTTGCCCAAAAAGAGGGAACGGTCTTTATGACCGATGTTCGTTGACAGTCATAAAATGCGTATAGTAATATGTGGTGTAATATAATGACAGACAGGCAAGGCGGATTTCTCCACCCTGCCTCATAGGTCGCATATCAAATGTCAGGCTGCCGTTTCTTCCTGTTCCGTGTCTTCTGTGGTGGCACTTGCCGTGCCGTCCGTTTCTTCCGCAACCTTTTCCTTTGCCATGATTGCCATTTTCCGTTCTTCAATGCGTTGGTGTCGCTTCTCGTAGATTTGGTTATATCCGTTTTCAATCTCGGCAAGCTCGTCCGGCATGTGCTTCCGTGCGAAGTCAAGCATAAGGTCTGCCGTGGCATTGTTCCTGTATGCGTCCTTGAACTGCGCTATCAGATAGTCTCTGCGGATGACAGCCTTTGTCTTTGCCGTCAAGTTGGCGATGATGTTCATCTTGTCCTCGTCATTGAGGTATCGTGTATGTTCCTCGGAAATGCCCAGCAGGGGGAAATTCTCTCTCCGCAGGCTTGACAGCAGGAAGAAATAAACCATTCTGTCCTCGTCAGCCCCGAACTTGGCTTCCGCCACATCTATGTTGAGGATTTGCTTCTTGGTGTCCTCGATTGTCTTTTCAAGGGCGATTTCCTTGTTGCGCCTGTCCTGTTTCTCCAGTTTTTCCACAGGAGTAAGGGGCTGTTCCGTGCCGTGCATGTCGCTGTTCTTCTTCGCATAGCACAGCGTTATGTCATTGCTCCCTATCTTCACATAGAACGATATTTCGCCATTCTGGCTCTGACGGTGTATTTCAGCGCATTTTCCCTCGTAGTCGCGCTGCTTCTGCTCGTAATCACTGCATGCGGCTTCATAGGCTTTTTCATTGTCGTAGTCCTCTTTTTCAGGTGCTTCGGGCTTTCGGGGATAAGCCGTACCGTGTGGCATGGCATTCTCCACCTCGTGCCCCATAGCCATAAGACGCTCCACGGCGGTAAGGTTGTAGTCATAGTTGGTATGTCCGAGTGTTGCGGTAGGATTCTCCGCCAATACCTGCAGAGCTTTCTCCACAAGGTGCGATGCGTTCATTTCAGCAAGGCAGGTGCGGTTTGCACATTTTCCGCAGCCCTCGCAGAAAAGCGACATGTTGTTCGTGTTGTGGGGGCATGACAGGCACAGGGTCTTGTCAAAAGAATAACGGTCAAGGTCTGCGGTGTACTGCCGTTCAATGTTTCTTGCGATTTCAGAGGCTTTCTGTCCTCGCCAACTGCTGTATGTCACATCTTCTTTCAAGTGCTGTTCGTACACCTCACGCTGTATGTCCTCACCGTAACGGCAGATTTCGCTTGCCACGCTAACCGTGATTTCGTCCGTTTCCAACAGGGTGGCGATTTCAGGGATAAGCGATGCGAATTTCAGCCGTGTGCGGATATAAGCCTCGCTTTTGCCGAACTGCACGGAGAGAGAGGATAAATCGTGCCGTCCGCTCTCCATGAGTCGTTGGTAGGCATTGGCTTCTTCCATGGGTGTCACATCTTTGCGCTGTAGGTTCTCGGTGATGGCGATTTCCTCGGCTTCCTCATCGGAAAGGTCGGAGATTATGGCAGGGATTTCCTGCATGCCAACAATCGTTGCTGCACGGTATCTGCGTTCACCGAACACAAGCTCATAGCCGTTGTTGTCGGCTGTGGGGCGCACGGTTACAGGCTGTAGTATTCCCTGCTGACGAATGCTGCCTGCGAGTTCGTTCAAACTCGTCTCGTCAAAGTGCTTGCGTGGGTTGAAACTGTTAGGACGGATTGCGGAGATTGCTACCATTGTGATGTCCTTTACTGCTGTCTGATTGAGTGTTGCTTCCATTTTCGTATGGTTTTAATGAGTTATTGAATGTTTGTTTTCCCCTTTCTTCAGTTCCTGTCTCCCGGAACCGCCTTGGGGTTTTACAGATGCAACACACGGCTGTCTTATCAGCTTCATACGATGGCTTTTCTTGCCAATTACTCTCCGCAAGAGGAAGAATTTGCAAGAAATGCACTTTAAGCGGTCGGATCAAGCAGGACGGCCGAACTTCGCATCTGATAAAACTAAGCGGGACGGCGGACGGCACGGAAAAGAGATATACGCTATAACCGGGAAGTCCACGGAAATAAAAAAGGAAGGGTCACGGATAAAACCGGGATAAACCGCGAAGCGATATAAAAGGACAATGCCGCCACACTGTAAAAGTGGCAATGCCGGACAGCTCCCTTAGCCTTGCCCGACAAGGCTAAGGGAGACAGATTAGAAGTTGCGGATAAGCAGGGCTATATTGTCGCCCTCGGCGATAACGCCCTTTATGTCAAAATACTGCTCAAGCTTCACAAGATCGCACGTCCAGAGTATTCCGCTGCCGATGTTGCACCGCACCGTGTCAAATTCGGTACGGTCAACCAAGCTGTCACACTCCATGATTTCATCGACAATATCCTTTATCTCAATCAGAGTGCGGTTTTTCCTTACACTTTCGGAATTGTCGGGCAGTAGCATATTGGCGATGATGATGTCATTATTATTCCTGCGGAAGGATAAGACAGGCGTTTTCTCTACGACCTTGTCGCCGTCAAAGTCAAAGACGGATATGCGTGCGGCTTCCGCCTGTCCGCTTAATATTCTCCGTGTTGCCTCGTTCTCCATGGCGTGTATGCTTCCGCTGTCTATCATATCGCCGTCAACAAACAGCCCGAATGTCGCAAAATTCTTTATCTTCATATATCCTTGATTTTAAGTTGTCAGTGAGGCAGTCATTCACCAGCCCCATTCTTTTATCTCCAGTTCGTCACCGTCATTCATTCCGGCTATCGGGTCACAGATGAACGTGCCGAAGAAGTTTACCACCACGCACCCCCTTTTCAGGGATGCAGGTTCAGAGCCGTCATCGTCACAGTGGCGTATCTGATACCACTGCTTCCCTTTTGGCAGGGTCTCCACGGTTATTCTGAGGTCTATAAACTCGCCCTCGGCTGTAATGCCGTTCTCAAGCACCAATGACATGGGTGTCTTGTCTTCCTTGTTGTAATCGAATGTCATAATCCTTTTGTTTATTGATTGTTATTTATTGAGCCGTTTTACAGGCGGCTTGTCCCAGTCCGTTTCGTCATACTCATAGGTCGTGTCCTCGTCCTCATATTCGTATTCATCGTAAGAGACACGGATTTTTCGGGGAGCGTAGAAATATCTGAAGGCACTGATGATTTTTTCCGTCAAAACCTTTCCTACCGTGCCGACAAAGTGCAGTTCAAGCGTCCAATAGTCGAAACTGAAATCCGCGAGTTCTCCACCGTATCTGTCATCGGTCTTGTACAGTGTCACAGAAACGTAACCGCTTGTGCTACTCTGCAGTTCCACAAGATGCCTGTAGAATGTAAAGCTGTCGTTATTTGACTGACCGTACTTGGTTATCCGGTCAATCAGTCTGTTGATGTAATTATAGGTCGGCTGTCTCATAGCGGTATCATTTCATCGACTGTCACCGTATAGCCGTAACCGTCTTCCGTTCTCCACTCCTTACACCGTGGCAGGTCAATCAGTGTACTGCCGTGCCGTTCATTGAAATTTTCTTGGCAGTCGGCAATCTCCTGTTCAAATGCTTTCATCGCATCGTCAAGTGAACGATACAGCGCGTGTCCGTCAGAAACGCTGTCCTGCATTTCAATCAGTGTCGCAAGCAGATAAAATTTATGTTCCATATTCATACAGGTTTAGACAAACGGTATATGCCGTCCGTGAAGTTTGAAGTATTCAAGCATTTTCTTTGCTTCCATGTGTGAAGCCATGTTGCGGTCATCATGTCCTGTCTTCTCGTCAGCGATGACCTTGACACATTCCTTGATGAGCCGCCACAGTGACTGCTGCAACGTGCGGTGCATTGTGGGGATGGCTGCTGCGAACAGTTTTGGGTTGAAACCGTAGGAGTTGAGAGCCGCTTCCACCTGTTTTGCAAGTTCATGTTCCTTGTTTGGTCTATTGTCCATAACTGATGATTTTAAGTTTATACTTTTCCCTTTCTTCCGGTATGTTCCGGCCTCCTGGGATTTATTTTACTGCAAACACGAGGCTGACGGCTGGCATAAAGACAAGGCTGACACGAAAATACGCTCCGCAGGAGGAAGATTTTCGGATGGCACCGGCAGGTATGCCTTGGCGGTTGCAGGCCGGACTTAACTTCGCGGTAAAATAATTCCGATGAGGACGTTAAACCGGATAAAAAATTGAACATTATAAAAGAATTATAACGGTGATGATATAGAAAGGGAGGGTATAATAATCTAAAAAGAGACTGGATAATAATTAAAAAGTGTACCACTGTTGGTTATTGAGGATTGAGCAGTGTGCATTGTTTTCAAGCGCAGCCGATGGAAAACTGGAAAGCGAAAGGCATAGGCTTGGGTGGGTATATAATGATGGTCTACCGGGCAAGCCTGGAAATGACTCTTGCCGTTGTGACCACATACGGCATGTGTCATGTTTGCCGATAGGATTTCCTGCGAAAAAACAAAAAGAAGCGTGGTGCCGGTTATCCGGGGCATCGCTCCTGATGTTTTATGGCTGGAAATATTGCAGACACTCCGCTTTTACCGGGATGGGAAGCCTGTGGCATAAAAGGAGCTGTTCCGTATAAAAGGACGAGGGGAACCGCTATAAAAGGAGGATGCGGCACACGGCTCCCATGAGGGATTACGAAATCCCTCATGGAAACATAGACTTTGTGACAGACCCCATATCGGAGCCTGTCATCAGTCACACCGCGCTTTATTGAAAGCCGCTTCGAACCGCCCTGTTTTCCATCCGTAAATCTCAGCCACATACGGATAGAGTGAACGGGTCTTTTTACGGAAGCCGGTTTCGTCTATTTCACGGTTGTAAATCATTTCCCCAATGCGTTCCGCTTCTTCCATGTCTTTTACCACACGGTAAAGTACATGGTGGGTGCCGTCATGGTGCGTGAGGCTGCCACGGATATTGAAGCCGTCACCGTACCATTCGTTGTCATCTTCCGACACGTTGAATATACCGTTGATGTTATGTCCGAGTATCTTGTAACCCTGCCGTCTGCCGTTCCAGAGACCGAGGTCGGCAAATGCCATGACAACGCCGTCAATCTGTTTGTCAAGGTTCATGCGCTCGTCCGACAGATTGCCATTGATAACCTCTGCCCATTCCGCATCGCTGACAGTGTAGTCTTCGTCATCGAGTATGTCACGCTGCGAGTTCTCGTATTCCTCCCTCGCCTTGTCATCTAAAAAATAGTCGCTTGTCCATATTATCTGTTTCATGTCCGTATTATTATATTGTTGCCTGATTGTATATTGATGGTTCGCTTATCACATTATAGATATACTGTCCGCATCTTACGAGAAGAGCGTCATTGCCGTAATAGAGTTTCTTCATGCCCCTTATAGAGCCTGTTCGGTGGAAATTGGGGAAGCGGCTGATACCACATCTCCTGCCTTGTTCTGTTGTCATTCTTTTTGTACGCATATCTGAAATCTGTTTTAATTTTTATTTCCCTTTCTTGGATCCTTCTTTCCGAAGCCATCCACAAGAGGTTTATTTGCGCATTACAGTGGCATCGTCAAGGGGTGAAAGGCAAGGTTTTCAAGATGATGTTTCGCCCATGCCGCAAAATCTCGCCGAAACAGCGCATGACCTTTCCCGTCGCTCCCGGATGCCGAACTTCGCGCCGTAAACCCCGGTCGGGTGGTCTTGAGAAAGAACTATAGTAAGACTGGTATGATACACAGTCAGAAGACTGTCGTAGACATTCAAGCTTGAGAAAGAACTATAGTAAGACTGGTATAACAGGATTATTTATATACAACAGGCATTTTTGACCGGAGATAAAAAATCCTGGTGTATTCTTCACTGTATAAAAGGAATATCGGCAGTATGAGGTATAAAAGGGAAATGGTAGGTTTCCGGCTGATGGACATATAAAACAGGATGCCGGCGGTATCATGTGAAAATGAAATCCCCCTGCCCGGTTATCACAACCAAGCAGGGTGGTTATCTGCGCATCACAGGGGGCAAAGAGGCTTTAGGGACAAGGTTTTCAAGATGATTTTACCGCACGTCTGTAAAATCTCGCAGAAACTCCGTACAACCTTGGCTTATAAGCCCGGATGCCGAACTTCGCGCCGATAACCACCGGGAGTGACGGTTCCAGACAGAAAGATTCTTTCTATAACCGGGGATGTTTTTTATTAAAAGGTCTGATTATAAGAGGATGCGATGCGCCGGCATTGATGAGAACTGTAAAAAGGTGAACCGGCCAAGCCGGACGATCTTCGTTACAAAGGGGGATGCTGCATTATAAAAGTAAACGGCGGGAATCGTGGGACTGGCCACAGCACAAGCACGGCAACTTGGAGTGCAGGGGAAGTCGGGGCGAAGAGCGAACCGTGGGTGTCACCGACAGGCTGTGTGTGTGGAAGCATGATACACTCTGCCGGCCCACGCTCGCCCTGCGCCGGAGGCCGCCCGAACAGGAACGGAACATAGGGTATCGGCGCACCTGGCGTCACGGGTATCCTACGTGTTCCAGCGTCGATGCAAACTTATAAAAGGACGGGGTAAGGGCATCATGCCTGCTATAAACGGCTTTTTCACCTGGGAAGAGACTGCCGGATATCAGCAGTCCCCTTGTCACGCTCAATCTTCCCAATCCACATCGGCATCATTCATTATGCCCTGTAGGGTTACGTGGCATCGTTCGGTGTCCGCTTCCTGTATCATAGTACGGATGCTGCTTCGGTAGGTGGTGGAGTATGCGAGCTCTATCAGTTCCTCATTATGGGCAGTCAGTTTATCTTTTTTCATAGTCTTGCCGTCATTTGTCAGTTGATTTTTTCCAGTTTGGCTTTAGCAACCAGCCGTCCGCCATGCCACAATGTGATTGTGCCGGGAACGAAGCCCATATCATCGTATGCCACGTGTTTGAGATAATTACGGTATTCCTTTCCCGAAAAGTTCTTGCCACTGAGATTGCGGAATATCATCGGAATCGAAATGCCGTCACTGCTTGACAGGACGGTCTCGCCGTCCTGCCTGATTTCATCCATAACGGCAACACTGTTCCCAAGGCTGCTTTTGTCCGAAATGTCTTTATGTACTGTTACATCCATGGCTCTAATCCTTTTTCCGGTAAATAATGATGCAGTCCTCCACTTCTGTCGGTTTGCCGAACAACGGTGTGCTGCTGAAATACGGCTCGGCTCCGCCTTCCACGCTGTCACTGATTGGGACAACAAGCCCGATGCCCTGTTCGCGGCAGATTTCGTCTATCTGCTTAATCTCGTCCTCTGTCAGGTTGCTCGCATCACCATTCACCAGATAGGACAATGCGTAAGTAGGGATTTTTTCAATGTCTTTTTCCATTTTCTTTTAAGTTTGAATGTTAGACTTGTGGAGTGGTTTTTCCCTGCCTTAATCGGGCTTGCGGATCGCCGCTCCTGTTTTCTTGCGGCATCGGAAAATGGTGGCCATAAGGGGAATTAGGCAAGGCCTTTAGAACGCAGTGTGCCTTGATGTTTGCCCTGCCACCTCCAAATTCGCCGCAGAAAACGGACAGGCGACTGCCGGATGAGTGACAATGTGATATAAACGGTTATCATGTCCGTATAAAAGGAGGTGGGTGACAAACAAACGGAATCTGCAGGGATATAAAAGGTATGAACGCAGCCCGTGAGTAAAAGGAAAGACGGCTGTGGCCGTCTTTTGATGAGAGAGGAATGAGAGCGTCATGCCACTTTCTTCTTGGAAGCCTTGCCTTTCGCCGGCTTTTTCCCGTCGGTTTTCTTTTCGGTGGACAGTTCGCTGACGGATGTGGCGACGAAGACGATGCGGTTGTGCTTGGTTCCGTCCTCCGATGTCCATTCTTCCGGGCGGATGAATCCTGAAACCTGGACGAGCTTGCCTTTCTTGAGAAGTTCGAAGGTTGATGCCTCTTCGGACTTGCGCCAGCACTCGCAGTTTACAAGGGCCGACTTGCGGGTGGACTCGTCACCGTTGGTCTCGGTGCGGCTGACGGAGAGAGGGAAACGGGCAACCGAGCTTTTCTCGAAGTTGCGGATGTTTGCGTTGACGGCTACGAAGCCACTGAGGTTGAAAGAGTTGGTGTTGTTTGTTGAAGTTGCCATAACTTTAAGTATTAAAGAGTTGAACATTTAATTTTTACGATGCAAAAACATGAGATGGGCATAGGGTAGCACCAGCGGAAGGTTCGACAAATACTCTTTTTGTCAAGCCTGCGAAAAGAAAAAGGAAGATTTGTTGAAAGCCGTTGGTCAAAGGTGGAAACCGTCCCGTAGGAGCATAAGTCTCCGCCATGATCATAAATTCGCATCAGGAAAAATAATTGTGTATGACTCGCGTAATACTGTTCTGGCAGCTTGACAACGCCATACTGTCTCAGATGGCTGTACGTTGAAGCAATACCGTATAAACTCGGAATCCGGACATTGCACACCTCTCGCTATCATGACCTGATACTGACGGTGAAATGGATGTCCGTCCGGGACTATGTATGCGTGTGCGGCTGTCCGTGGGCGTATGGGCCGCTACCCTGGAAAGACAGTCTTATGGTTGACGGCTATACTGGGAAATGGATGATTGAAAGGATGGCGAAGGATGCACCGCAGTCTTTGCCGTATCCGGTGAACGCTGATAGAATATATCCGGCGGGAAAAGGGAAAGGCATAAACAAAAAAGACGATGCACGGTCAGATCCGGACTTCAAGGACGGCACGGCTTGTCTTCATTGACGAAACGGACTGCCATAAAATGGATTTGCCGGATAAAAAAGGAATTGAAATCATCGGCGGAGCCTATGAAAATGATAAAAGGTGGCCTTCACAAAAGAAATAAAACAGGAATAGCAGACACTACAGGCCGAGCGTATTGCCCAGACTGTCGTCACCGTACATTGGCGCAGTCAATCTAAAACAATCACCTCGTCCCGATGGGCTGCTATCTCTTCGCCGTTTGGAAGCTTTACAACGCCCTCTGTGCCGTAATCTCTGACAGTCTGACCGTCACAGATGCCTTGGCAATCTTAGAGTATTGTGCAATATGCGCCGATGATGTCTGATGTTTCTTCTTTCTCATACATGCTCTTCTCTGTGTTAAGGTTATTGGTTTTTATCCCTTTCTTTCCGCTTGGGTGTCGGGGACTTGAATATTACTACAGTGCCTGTAAAGGTGGCGCATGGCAGATAAGGCAAGGTTTTGGAGGGAAAGATTGAGCGGAATCTCCATCTTGCAGTGACAAACACGGCGTGCCTGACCTTGACGCTCTGACAGCGGCTTCTACCTTTGTACCGTAATATTCTGCTATCCCGACCGGCAAGCAGGAATATGATAGCTCTGTATAGAAATGGTTGTGCTGTCATGCTCCTGGACAGGAATATAAAAAAGGATAGGAATGGGCATTTACAAGAGGGAAAGCGGGGTTGTCTCAAGGTGAACCCCGTGAGGTAAAAAGGCATGGCGGTGGATATTCGCGCCACACCCTCTGAAGGTGCAGGCAGGGCAAAGCCCCGCCTGTCGGTCATGGTCAGATTAAATACCATGAGCCATCCTTGCAGTCCTTGTTCACAACCGTATAGTACAGAATTTCATCACCGCTGCCTAATCTCCGCCAACCGTTGTAAATCCTTTCTCCGTCAAGGTCAATAACCGCCAAACGGCAGTTGTCCACCCCGTCACGGCTTCGTTCAGAGTCAAAGGTGATACTGATGCCGTTGCCGTAGGTCAGGTACAGCGAGGTGTAGTTTACCGTTATAGACGTTTTTTCCACAGGACAGTTGCCATTGAAATATCCTGCGGCAAGCAAAAGCTGTTCGGCGAATTTCACTGCTTCGGCGGAGTATTTCGTCATGGCGGATTTGACAGGGATTTCATCATGGCTGTTTCCAATGAGGTTATAAGGTAACACTCGGGTTGCTATACGAAAGCAGGAATGGCTCATGGTGCTTCTCCCTGACAGGGAGATTTGTCGCCAGATATTCTTCTTTGGTGATGATGTAGCTCTCGGTCATATCCTCATTCATTATAGATGCAGCAGGCTCGCTTCGCCCGTTTTCGTTTTTTCTCATAAACCCTTTGTTCCACAGCGTCCCATACAGTTGTATCGGTGGCGTGGAACACGCTTGATGTCATTGACAAAGGTAGGGGGCTTGCAGTACCCGAACTTTTCTGCAAATTCGGGTACTGTCCCTATAAAACCGTAACCTTTCCAGTTGTACTTGTTCATATTCCTGTCGCTTAAAAATGATAGTCTATAACGCCTCCGACATAAAGCAGGGTGCCTGCCTCAAGGTTATTCAGACTTTTCATAAACTCTCCTGATTTATCTGAATAGGAAGAACATCCGCTGTTGTCATCATAGAAACGACTTCCGGCATCAAGCGGATTGTCTATCGCTTCTTTCAGATAATACAATGTGCTCCATTCATGGATATTGCTTGCGGTTACAAGCAAACATTTTTCGTTTATCTGTTTTACCCATTCCTCTTGCCATGCTTCCACTCCGCCGTTGTAACGGATTGTGTTCTCGTCTATGAGCGTGAACATCCCTTCCGGCAGGATTTCGTTTACGAGACGTTCAATACGCTCCCTGCGGTCATCTTCGTCAATATCTGAGCAGTAATCAAGGTCTGAATAGTCCCCCTGCTGCAAGGTGTTCTCATTAAGGAGAGCGTCTTTTTCTTCAACCTTTTCGGTCGTTATCTGAAAAATAGTTGAGTGCATAAATATGATTTTTAATGTTATTATTTCAGTTCTGTTGTCAGGCAGATGCAGTCTGTAAGGACAAAATCTTCTCTCTCAAAATCAGCGAGTGATTTAAGACCCTCAATGCTGTTGCAATAGAAGAATATCTTTTCATCGGTGGCATCGTCCGCATCTGTAGATAGCTTTATTGTTACAGGCTCGAAACTTTCATCTTTCCACACGATTTCACATTGTGCATAAAGCGGTTCTGCCTTATGCTCGGCACAATAATCAGCATAGAGCCTGTCAATGTCCGTTTTCACTTCATCAACATCGGAGAGGACAACTCCGGTGTTGCAATCGTCACACCAGCCATAGATAAAGGCTTCATCCGTATAGTTACGGAAAGATTTGTCATTGGGGTTAATCATGGCTTCGCAAGCCACGTGCATACCGCCACATTTTGTACATATCACTTTCATATTTCAAATTTTTATTTTCCCTGCCCTTGAAGCCTTTTCGACTTCGCCTGAAGGGATTGTTTTACGTGCGGTTCAAACGGGGGAGGCAAGAACAGAGGGCAAGGAACCTTCAATGAAATTTTATGAAATGCCGTAATCTGTGATTGCGGAAAGTTTCCGTCAAATTTCATTGAAGGTAGCCACGACGGTACTTGAACGGCGTTCGTCCACCGTAACTTTGCACGCGAAAACAACCCGTGGCGCATGTCGTGGCAAGCATTGCGTCTTTCTACAAAAGGGTATTGCTTGAGTAAAACAGGAGCTATCTAAAATGGAGCTATAAAAGGGAAAGCCACCGGCATGGGGAGCAAGGGTAAAACCACCCGCTGTGTGGCGGGTGGTCCATGCTGACTGTTATTCCGAAATTCTCTTGCGCATCAGGGTCAGTTGGTCGGGACGGTCTGCAAACCAATACGCATCGCTGTCAAGGTAAACGCATCTGCCACCGTTCCACGTTTTCTTGAAAGCCAGTATCTCATGCGGACCGAACACCACGCCGTAATCATTTGTGAACGCCACCATGTCGCCAACTTCCAAATCGTTGGAAGTGGCAATAACCTCTGAAAGTCTGTTGTAAAACACCGCACCTTCAGCCTCACGTTTCGCCCTCCATTTCCGAAACTCCTCTTTATGACTTCTCGCTGGAGGTATCGGCGACAACTCCGAAGCCAAGACCTCCATTTCAGAGTATTTGCTTGCTATTACAATAATGCTGTTGCCGTCAACCTTTTCAGGTGCGGAAATCACTTTGTAGTCGCCAGTGGATTTGCCGTCGTCAGGGTCATTCCAATAAAGGAGGTTGCCGCTTTTGATAAAATCGAATCTGCTCATTGTCTTATGTTTTTTAATTGTTATTATTTCCCTTTGTTCGGTCTGTTTGCGACCGTAGGGATTTATTTTCCTGCTCTAAAGAATGAGGCAGGGGCAATACTGCAAGGCTGATACGAAAAATACGCTCGACAACGGAGAGGAAGATTTTACGGTTCACTCGCGACGACAGTCGGCATTGGCATGATTGGAACGGCCGATTTACCTTTGCAGAAAAATAGAATCCTCCACAGGGCGCACAGATGGGGATGTTGGAATCATTATAAAAGGATGAACTGATTATAAATGGGATGACCTGTAAATGGTCTTGAAGAGATCCGTTTCTTTTATAACAGGATGTTGCTGGCGGCAGACTGCGGGACAAAAATCCGTATCAGCAACAAGCCGACACGGATTTCAGTATTACGGATTAGGAACTTTCAGACATATATCTATGCCTTTGAAAAAAAGTCAATCAGGAATTTTGTACTCGTGGATATAGCAGTAGGCATCGGCATATTCTTTTTGCCATTGTTTTACAATCGCATCGACATCCTGCATTGATTGGACTTGCATATCGCAAATATCCTCCAGCCACTCATACATGCTCTGTAAATCCGGGAAATACTCGGTATAGTATTCTTCTTCGGGGGTACACAATTCTATAACAAATCGGTCTTGAAAGTATCTGCCCTCTCTGTCATTGGTAAAATATAATGCCATTCCCGGTTCTTCCGACCTATAGAAATAGCTTAATGTCAGGTATTTTTTACATACCATATCGAACATCTCATTACAGGGAGACCAGGCTGTTTCAGTATTGAAAGTAAGCACCCTGCCGTCAAATTGCAGGTCGTACCAGTTTCCACGGCAAAATACATTTTCCCAGTTCTCTCCAAGAGCATCTACAAGATTTCCCAGCCATGCTGTTCCAAAACCATTCGGAACAGATGGTTCTTTCTGCTTCTGCAATCCACTCATCAAATCATGGAGGCTTTTTACTTCTTTTGCGTCGCCCTCTATCGCATACGCTGTACTGCACCAGTTCGGCATAATCGTAAATTTTAATTATTAAACTTTGTTTTATTCCCTCTTATTCAAAGTCTTTCGACTTCGCCAGAAAGGACTGTTTTTATGTGCCATTTCGAACGGAGAATGAAAGGACGACAAACAAGAAATCAAGGATGAAATTTTATGAAATGCCGTAATCTGAGATTGCGGAAAGTTTTCGTCAATTTTTACCGAAGATAGTAAGACGCTTCTTGTGCAGTGTCTTTGCTCCGTAACTTTGCACACGAAAACAGACCTTCGCGAAAATCGTAAATGAGGGAGCGAATCCGATACAAATGGGGCAAAGAATACCGTAGGCATCCGGATAATCAAGACACAGCAAACGGCAAATAATAAAAGAAGACCTTCTAAAAAAAAGAAAAAAGGTCTGTAACGAAACAAGTCAGAAGTCGTGTTATATATACACGGGCTGACTGACTAATATTTTGACCGGTATAGAAACGGGGCTGTGAATACAAAGAGCCCGAATACGGTCAGAAAAGGAAACAGGTCAGAAGTCATGTACTATATATACATGAACTGACTGACATATATATTGACCTGTTCATGTATATGTGAGCAGGGATAGGCACAACAAAAAAGGGGATTGGAAAAATTGAAGCTGGAGAACATGAAGATTTGGTCTCGTTTTTTTTCTTTGAAGGCAAAAATAATCTCCAATGAAACGATAAAGGACACGAGTTTGCGAAAGATGTTCAATTATAAATCAGACTAATTATTTTTGATGAATATGTTACCTCTGTGTTAGTTACAAATTTGTGTTATTCTGAATTATGCTGATATATAACTAGTTGCGAGTGAATTTGTAGAGGCATGCGAAGTATGTCGGGAGCAATGAAATGTGATATGCTTTTTAATACCCGCCTCTTCTACCCATCGCTTAATAGGTGCATTAATCCATGATGGATCCTGCAAACCTTCAAATACCAATCGGTCATTCTCTCTTGGCATGCCACACAATTTATAAGCATCTTCAGATATCGGTTGATATTCAACTCCATCTGTTTTCTCCTGAGTGAAGTTTATTCTATACCTTCCATTTTCTTTTACAATATCTCCCCATCTGAGTTCCTGAATATCACAATGGCGAAGACTTGTCAAAGCCGAGAATAGAGCTGCTCTTTTCAACACATCGCCACATGGTGTAGATGCCAATTTTTCCAATTCAGGAAGAGTGAGATATTCACGTCGAACTTGCTTACCCGGAATACCCTTAACTTTGGCAGATATATCCACCATTAAATACCCTTCCACAAAGGCTTGTTTGAGGCATGCCTTAAATATAGAGAAATAGGTAGAAGCTGTATTCTGCGAAATGGTTCCTTTCTTATTACCACCACAAGGTGCATCAATCAGGAATAATTTGAAATCTTCCATAAATGCAATATTTATTCTTGAAAAAGGTAACGTATCACTATTGACATACATCTTTATCAAAACTAAAACTCTGCACCAGTTTACGATAATAGAATCCGAACTATTCTTATGGCGTTTCCTTATTGTGTCTCTAAAAAATGTAACAAAATTACATTGAGATTTTTCATTCATTTCTGCTTGGACCGTCTCAGTTTCTGTATAGAGTGAGGCATTATCATATTCTCTTTGACGAAGACTTCTTACTTTATCAGCATAAATACAAGCTTCCTGATCAACAGATGACCTACATAGAATTACTCCATTCTGGTCTCTTTTGGCTTTATAACTATCATTGCCTCTTGCAGGACTGCTTTTATCCCAAACAGGAGTAGTTATAATACGATTCAACGATTCAACAAGCCTAGAGGGTTTAGTACTGCCAGCTTTAAAGACAGGATAACTTTCCACTGTTAAATACCACTCTTCCTTATATTCTGATTTGCGTAGTTTTACGGTACACCTTGTATGAGCTAATGCCTTCTTCATTTTCAGATTATTTATATAGTTGGTCTATTTCAGATTTTGGAGCATACACATAGTTGCCAATCTGACGTGTTGGAATAGAATATTTACGTATATGAGAATATACCGTACTATCATCAATATGATATTTTTTTGATATCTCTCCTATATTATAGCAATCTTTAGGCTCTAGGCTATAAAGCTTAGACTTTGCTTTATCCTCTTTTGCCATGGTATTTCTCATTGGAAACATTTTTGATAGTTCTTTCTTACTGAGTCGAGTCAACCGTTCACCTATATTTATACTTGGAATAACGCCTTTTCTTATCAGACGATATATAGAATCCCTACTTATTCCAAACATAGCCACAGCTTCAGGTACTGTAATATAATCTCTTGCTTCAGGTATTTGAGCAATAAGTTCAGACAGTTCCTCACTCTTACGTTCTTCATCCTTTTTTCGCTTAGATGCTATCTTAATACATTTAGTTGAGCAGCATCTTGAAGTGATGTTTTTTGGGGTAAAGGTTTGACCACAGATAATACACTTCCTTTTGAATTCAAGTTTAGCACCCGGCATATATTCCCTCTTTAAGTTGGCATAAGTAGTTATAAGTATGTATAAGTTGCAGATGTTCGCCTTTTAAGTCGCGTCGCAAATATGTCGCAAATATAAGCCAAAAATCGAAAATAATCAATAGAAATAAATAGTTTTATTTGAAACAAAAAGAGTGCAACTCATTGAGCTGCACTCTTTTTATATAGATTTTGTTATGTATTTTTACCTAAATCATTTGACTTCTTCAAAGTCTGCATCTTGAATATCTTCAGCACCACCTTGAGCACTACCTTGTTGCTGTTGTTGACCAGCACCTGGACCTTGCTGTGCACCACCTTGAGCGCCTGACTGTGCATACATATCAGCACTTGCAGCCTGGAAGGCATTGTTTACTTCAGCCATTGCAGCATCCATACCTGCTATATCCTGAGCCTTATGAGCATCTCTAAGTTTAGTAAGGGCAGCTTCGATAGTTGCTTTCTTATCAGCAGGAATCTTATCACCCAATTCTTTCAACTGATTTTCAGTTTGGAATATCATTGAGTCAGCCTGATTCAATTTATCTACTTTTTCACGTTCTTTCTTATCTGCTTCTGCATTAGCATCTGCTTCAGCTTTCATCTTTTCGATTTCTTCTTTGCTTAAGCCAGATGATGCTTCGATACGGATTGCCTGTTCTTTACCAGTTGCCTTATCTTTTGCGGAAACCTTCAAGATACCGTTAGCATCAATATCAAATGTCACTTCAATCTGAGGAACACCACGACGAGCCGGAGCAATACCTGTCAAGTTGAACTGACCTATTGACTTGTTCTGTGAAGCCATTGGACGTTCACCCTGAAGTACGTGGATAGTAACTTCTGTTTGGTTATCGGCTGCAGTAGAGAATGTTTCGCTCTTCTTGCAAGGAATAGTAGTATTAGCATCGATTAATTTAGTCATTACACCACCCATAGTTTCAATACCCATTGACAATGGAGTAACATCAAGCAATACAACACCTTTAATTTCGTCTGTAAGAACCGCTCCCTGTACAGCAGCACCAACAGCTACTACTTCGTCAGGATTTACACCTTTAGAAGGAACTTTTCCGAAGAAATCTTCAACAAGCTTCTGAACAGCAGGTATACGTGAAGAACCACCTACAAGGATAACTTCATCAATATCTGCATTAGACAAACTTGCATCCGACATAGCTTTCTTACATGGTTCAAGGCAAGCCTGAATTAATGTATGAGCCAATGATTCGAATTTAGCACGAGTCAATGATTTAACAAGATGTTCAGGACGTCCGTCAACTGGCATGATATATGGTAAGTTGATTTCAGTTGTTGTAGAAGAAGACAATTCAATCTTAGCTTTTTCAGCAGCTTCTTTCAAACGTTGCATAGCCATTGGATCTTTTGTAAGATCTGCGCCGGTATCTTTCTTAAATTCTTCAACTAACCAATCAATGATTACCTGGTCGAAATCATCACCACCAAGATGAGTATCACCATTAGTTGAAAGAACTTCGAATACACCACCACCAAATTCAAGGATAGAAATATCGAATGTACCACCACCAAGGTCGAATACAGCAATCTTCATATCTTTATGAGCCTTATCAATACCGTAAGCCAAAGCAGCAGCAGTAGGTTCGTTCACAATACGTTTAACTTCAAGACCTGCAATTTGTCCTGCTTCTTTTGTAGCCTGACGCTGTGAATCAGAGAAATATGCAGGAACTGTAATAACAGCTTCTGTTACTTCTTGTCCAAGATAATCTTCTGCAGTTTTCTTCATTTTCTGAAGAATCATTGCTGAAATTTCCTGTGGAGTATAAAGACGACCATCTATATCTACACGAGGAGTATTATTGTCACCTTTAACTACTTTATAAGGTACACGTGCAACCTCTTTTTGTACTTGATCCCAACCTTCACCCATAAAACGTTTGATTGAGAATATAGTACGTTGAGGATTTGTGATTGCCTGACGTTTTGCAGGATCACCTACTTTACGTTCACCACCTTCGATGAATGCAACTATAGATGGAGTTGTACGTTTACCTTCACTGTTAGCAATTACTACAGGTTCATTTCCTTCAAATACTGAGACACATGAGTTTGTAGTTCCTAAGTCAATACCAATAATTTTTCCCATAATTGTATATTCTAAATTTATTATTTTAATTTTTAAAACCGTTTATTGTTCGAATGGTTCATAAATAAATTATTTTTAAATATTAATCATACACCGTTCGTACGACTTAATAAAAACAAAGGTTGTGCCACGAATAATTATTAATATCTCTACTGACAAAATGACTTAAAAGATGACATCAACACCTAAAAAAAGAGCTGTATAACAATAACTGTCAACAGCTCTTCATTCTTATATAATAAGGTATATTATTGTTTTTTCAAAACGAGCAACTCTTCACCTTTATTATTTAAAAGTACTATATTACCATTTTTCATCTTATTAAAGCTACTTGTGGCATTAAGGCACTCCAGAACAACTCTTTCAGTTTCCATTTCAGGACATAACATCTGTGTTACAGCCAAATTCTTGAAAGATAATGAATTTACAACATCTGGATTCTGAATTAACTCACCATTAATTGTATTACATCCTACATTTCCATATATACGACTTTCATCTGTTTTAAATCCAATAAAAGGCGATACTTCTGCATTTGCCTCTAATGGATTTCCATTTATAGTCTCAATTTTCCATTCTCCTGACAATTCTGACAAAGACAAGGGTTTGATAACTTTTTTCTCGAGAATAAGAAGTTTATCGCCATTCTGCGAACACAGTGCTATTTCTTCTTTAGTGTCTGATAATGTTTCATATGACTGAACTTTTCCCAATGCATCAAGAACGGCTTGTTCTGTTTTCATATCCTGACACATCATTCTCGTAGAACCTATCTGTCCAAAAGATATTTTCCCTGGATTTAAGGAGTCAGCCTCGAAAGATCCCATCATACGGTTGCATCCACTGTTTCCGTAAATACGATGCTGAGTTACATCAAATCCTATAAAAGGAAGAGGATCTGTAGTCAAAGTAGTGCCATTTACTTCGGTTATGTTCCATTCACCATTCAAGGAAGAAGTTGTTAACATATTCTTTTTAGAGCTGCATGAGGTAAATATAAGTGCTCCGGCACATAACCCCATAATTGTAAATAAGATTTTTTTCATTTTAAATATAGTGTTAAATCTGTTAGTTTATTATACAAATATATAATATCTATATTAATTTCAAAAACATTACATTCTTTAAAAAGGTTCTTGTAAGCTTAATTCTTATTTAAAAAATGGATAAATACATTAATAAGAAAGGATATTTAGCCAACTATTACATAAAATATTTTGTTATCTTTGCCCGACGAATGGTATTATACCATACTTCTTATTTATTATAATTCAAAAGTAACAAATGGGTAAAGTATTAATTATCGGTGCGGGCGGCGTAGGTACCGTCGTAGCACACAAAGTGGCTCAGAATCCTGATGTATTTACAGAAATCATGATTGCAAGCCGCACTAAGTCAAAATGTGATGCAATCGTTAAGGCGATAGGTAATCCTGCAATAAAGACAGCACAGGTAGATGCTGATAATGTGGATGAACTTGTAGAGCTTTTTAATAGCTTTAAACCCGAAATAGTAATTAATGTTGCTCTTCCTTATCAAGATCTTACAATAATGGAAGCATGCCTTAAGGCAGGAGTTAATTACCTTGATACTGCCAACTATGAGCCTAAGGATATTGCTCATTTTGAATACAGTTGGCAATGGGCATACAAAAAACGTTTTGAAGACGCAGGACTTACTGCTATTCTTGGTTGTGGATTCGATCCTGGAGTAAGCGGTATTTATACTGCATATGCAGCTAAGCATCATTTTGATGAAATCCAATATCTTGACATCGTTGACTGCAATGCAGGTAATCATCATAAAGCTTTTGCAACAAATTTCAATCCTGAGATCAACATTCGCGAGATTACTCAGAACGGACGTTATTATGAAAACGGTGAATGGATAACTACAAAACCATTGGAAATTCATAAAGATCTTACATATCCAAATGTAGGTCCTAAAGATTCTTATCTTCTTTATCATGAAGAACTGGAATCATTAGTAAAAAACTTTCCAACAATAAAACGTGCACGTTTCTGGATGACATTTGGTCAGGAATATCTTACTCATCTCCGCGTTATACAAAATATAGGAATGGCAAGCATAGATCCAATCAAATATCATGGAATAGAAATTGTTCCTCTTCAGTTTTTAAAGGCTGTATTGCCTAATCCACAAGATCTTGGCGAAAATTATGAAGGTGAAACATCAATCGGTTGTCGTATTAGAGGATTGAAAGATGGCAAGGAACGTACTTATTACGTATACAATAACTGTAGTCATAATGAAGCGTATAAAGAGACAGGCATGCAGGGAGTAAGCTATACTACAGGAGTACCTGCTATGATTGGAGCTATGATGTTCATGAAAGGTTTATGGAAACGTCCGGGAGTATGGAATGTAGAAGAATTTAATCCAGATCCGTTCATGGAACAACTTAACAAACAAGGCTTACCTTGGCATGAGATACATGATAAAGATCTTGAACTTTAATACATTAATCATTACAGTATGCAAGTAGGTGACAAAGCTCCCGAGATTCTTGGTTCAGACCAGAATGGGAAAGAAATCAAGCTAAGTGATTATAGCGGAAAGAAATTGGTTCTTTATTTCTATCCTAAAGACAGTACATCGGGCTGTACTGCACAGGCATGCAATCTTCGTGACAATTATTCCGATTTAAAAAAAGCAGGATATGAAGTTATAGGAGTAAGCATTGACGATGAAAAATCTCATCAGAGGTTCATTGCAAAAAATGAACTTCCGTTTACTTTGATAGCAGATACTGATAAGAAGCTTGTAGAAGAGTTTGGAGTATGGGGAGAGAAGAGCATGTATGGAAGAAAATATATGGGCACTTTCAGAACAACATTTATTATTAATGAAAGCGGTGTGATTGAAAGAGTTATCTCTCCTAAGGAGATTAAGACTTCTTCTCATGCAGCTCAAATTCTATAAAACTATAAATATGGCTAAAAAAGAGAATGACGAACTAGAATTTGCTCCAGGAGCAGGTAACGGAGAGAAATTAAAGGCACTACAGGCTGCCATGGACAAAATTGAGAAAACCTTTGGAAAAGGATCTATCATGAAACTTGGTGCAGAAAATGTACAGGAAGTTGAAGTTATTCCTTCTGGATCTATAGCCTTGAATGCAGCTCTAGGAGTTGGTGGTTATCCCAAAGGAAGAATAATAGAGATATATGGTCCAGAATCGTCGGGTAAGACGACTTTGGCTATACACGCAATTGCCGAAGCACAGAAAAATGGTGGGATTGCAGCCTTCATCGATGCCGAACATGCTTTCGACCGTTTCTATGCTGGTAAACTTGGTGTAGACATTGACAATTTATTCATATCGCAGCCCGACAATGGTGAACAAGCTTTGGAAATTGCCGAACAGCTTATACGTTCGTCTGCAATAGACATTATTGTTATCGACTCGGTAGCTGCACTTACTCCTAAAGCCGAAATTGAAGGCGATATGGGAGATAACAAAGTAGGATTGCAAGCACGTTTAATGTCACAGGCTTTGCGTAAGCTTACTTCTGCAATAAACAAGACTAACACAACATGCATATTCATTAACCAATTACGTGAAAAGATTGGCGTGATGTTTGGTAATCCTGAAACAACTACTGGTGGTAATGCTTTGAAATTCTATGCATCTGTACGTTTGGATATCCGCCGTGCTTCACAACTTAAAGATGGAGATGAGGTTATTGGTAATCAGGTAAGAGTAAAGGTAGTAAAGAACAAAGTTGCTCCTCCATTCAGAAAAGCAGAGTTTGATATAATGTTTGGTGAAGGTATATCTAAATCTGGTGAAATTATTGATTTAGGAGCCGAACTTGGCATTATAAAGAAGAGCGGTTCATGGTACAGCTATAACGACACCAAGCTTGGACAAGGTCGTGATGCTGCAAAACAGTGCGTATCTGATAACCCTGAATTGGCAGAAGAACTTGAAGGATTGGTTTTCGCTGCTTTAAAAGATAAAGAATAATAATTTATTCTAGCATTATAAAATTAAAAGCTCCTTTTGCCTACATCTTATGGCAAAAGGAGCTTTTATTTTTATATATTAAGAAAGGAGTATTAAAATAAAATTCAAGAAAGAATAAACTTTTAATCTAAAATCATATAAAAAACAATCATATCTTATAACCCTTTTTTCTTAAGCCAAAGACGAGTCATATCTTCTAATGTTTTACCTTTTGTTTCAGGAACCATTTTCCATACGAACAATGCAGCCAATACACATATTATTCCATACATTCCATAAGCAAATACGGGACTCAGCTCATATAGAGCCGGAAAAGTAGATGATACTATATAATTGAATATCCATTGGAATGCTACAGCTATTGCCACTGCTTTTCCACGGATAGTATTAGGAAATATTTCTGCAATAAGTACCCAACATATAGGGCCCCAGGACATCATAAAGAAAGCCGCATAAACAATTATTGATATTACAGGCAATAATCCTCCTATTTGCATTTCATCACATATAGCCACGCTAAATGCTCCTATTGCCATCCCTATGGAACCGATAATAAGAAGTGGTTTACGTCCCATTTTCTCGACAGTAAAGATTGCAACCAATGTAAATGATATATTCACCACGCCCATAATTACTGTCTGCATCATACCATCACCTCCTCCACCTATTTTCTCGAATATACGTGGAGCATAATATAATACGGCATTTATACCTATAGCTTGCTGAAAAACAGAAAGTAATATACCAACTACAATAACAGTAACGCCATAAGTAAATAACTTTTCAGTCTTCTGTGATGATACAGCTTTTATATCAGCTAAGATTTCGGTTGCCTTCTCTTTGCCATTTACTTTTGTAAGTACCTGAAGAGCCTTTTCGTCCTGATTTATCATTGCTAAATAACGAGGTGACTTAGGAACAAGGAAAAGCAAGAGCCCAAAAAGTGCTGCAGGAATTGCTTCCGATCCAAACATATATCTCCAACCATCCGATACCAGAACCTCTTCGGGCATGCCTTCTTTTATTATATAATTAACAAAATACACAACCAACATACCAAAAATTATGGCAAACTGATTACAAGAAACAAGTTTGCCACGTATATTGGAAGGCGCAATTTCTGCAATGTACATAGGACATATTGCAGAAGCTAATCCTACTCCTATTCCACCAAGTATTCTGTAAAGATTGAATGCTATTATAAGATTGAATGAAGTATCTCCTTTTTCAAAGAATAGAAATTCAGGATAAAAAGATCCTAACGCCGAGAGAAAGAATAGAAGTGCTGCTATGCGCAATGAGTTGCGTCGTCCAAATTTAAATGCAAACAAACCCGAAAAAGCTGCTCCTATTACACATCCTATAAGAGCACTTGAAGCAGTTATGCCATGCCAGAATGAATTTAATCCCAAATGTTTCTGCAAAGCTTGTTCGGCACCTGAAATTACTGCTGTGTCGTATCCGAAAAGTAGACCACCTAAAATGGCGACAAATACTACTCCCAACAGGAATAGATTGTTTTTCTTGTTTTTCATATAAGTATTAATATTAATTATGGTTTTCGTAATAAGTACAATAACAAAACTTTGCGAATGTAATTATTTATCCTATATATCAATTACATACATATATTAATTTAATACTTTTTCACACAGAAAAAGAGCGAAAATAAAGGTCATTCCTCTATTCCGCTCTTTCATTTTAAATATTTAAATAAATGTTTCTTACTGTTTCATATATCGCATTCCTGTAGACTTATTGTATTCTGCCAACGACAATTTTTGCTGATAGTGAGTTTGAATTAAATTCGTATAAGCCTGAATCCATGTAAGCTGAGCCGATAATACATCAAGTATAGTAAGCTTTCCTTCGGTATAGCTAAATGTATTTAGTTCTAGGTTTTCTTCGGCCAACTTGCAGTTTTCTTCCGCAAGTTTTATCTGCTTTGTATATTCGGTAAGAGAAGTCCATGACTTGGCTACCTCTTTATTAATCTGATCTTCCTTATCTTTCATTGCATATTGCTTTCCAATAAGTATAGCTTTTTGTGCAGCTTTCGATTTATATCGTGCTCCCCAATGAAAAACAGGCACTTTTAACGATGCATACAGATTTGAGTTAAACATTGTCTCGCCACTTATATTAAGCATCTGGGTACCCCATGTTTCCTTGAATCCAATTGCCAATGAAGGATTATATTTAGCTTCGGCCAACTTTACTTGTCTTTTCTGATAATCTATATCCAACTGAGACATTGCATAATCAGGTCTAAGAGTAAGTGCTGTTTTAGCTTCCAGATACTCGGGCATTGGAACTACTGCAGAAATTGAATCACTCAAGTTTACTTTATTCAAAGGATCTATACCCATCAATGTATTCATATTCTGCATAGCTATCTGATACTGCTGGTAGCTACTTGATTTCTGAAGTTCGGCTTCTTTTAGACGAGCCTGCATCTGAATAAGATCAGTCTTACTTATTTGTCCAGCATCGTACTTTTCCTGAAGCAGATTGGTAAGATTTTGAATAATACTTACATATTCACTCATTGTCTCGTACATTTCCTTTTGTGCAGCTGTTCCCCAATAACCTGCTTCGGCTGCATATATAATGTTGTCTGTAGTAAGATCTACGGCTTTATCGGCAATCTGTGACTGTATTTGCGAAGCTTTATAGTTATTATAAATAGACCCTCCATTATATATAGGTTGTGCAACTCCTATTTCGGCCGAATATGTACTTTTTTCCATAGGTATTGAAGTACCTCCAAATCCCATTTCATATTTATTAATTCGGTATTGATAAGATCCCGATGCATCAACGGCCGGAAAGAAAGCAGTCTTTGCAGCTTTCATTGCCTTCTGCATGGCACTTTTCTGTGCCACGCTCTGCTTTAATGTCTGACTATAGTCAAGCACATTCTTCTCGAATTCCTTATAGTTAAGAGATTCTTGTGCGAACGATGAAGAATAAGCAAAACTCAGTCCAACAATCAATAATATTCTATTTTTCATTATTTATCTGCTCTGATTTTAAAGAATATACAATAAGTAACAGGAAGTACGAATATTGTAAGTACAGTAGATACAAACAATCCTCCCATAATAGTAGCTGCCATTCCGGCAAACATAGCATCACCAAGTAGTGGCAACATACCAAGTATAGTTGTACCCGATGCCATTGTTACAGGTACGATACGTGTCTTTGTTGCTTCTACTACGGCATGTACCGCTCCTTTACCACCTTTAAGCTGCAATCCTATTTCATCTACAAGTACTATGGCATTCTTTATATTCATACCTATAAGTCCTAGAAGACCAAGGATTGCAAAGAAGTCGAGAGACTTGCCAAATACTATCAATCCCCATACTACTCCGATAAATACAAGCGGAAGCATAAGCATTATAAGTATAGGTTTACGATAGTTTCCTGGGAACAAGAACAGCAATGTTATATATATAAGCAAGAATGTAAGAGGTACATTGGCTGCCAAAGCCTCATTACTGTCGTCTTGAGTTATCTGCTCGCCAAAGTATTTCATCTTATATCCTTCTGGGATATTTATCTTTGTACTTACTTCATCCCAAACTTGCTTGAATGCTGCCATAGTGTTAGCTCCTCTTTTAGGTTCGGCCTGCATCATCATGCAACGTTCACGGTTAAAACGGCGTACTACATTATAATCATAGTCAAGAGTAAAGTTATCTATTACCTGCTCTACTTTTACAGAATTACCTTTTGTACTGAATACAGGTACAGTTTTTACATCATTTATATTCATGTTGCCAACTTCTTCATCCTTTAGCAATATAGGAAGTGAGATATCTCCTTCACGATATTCGCCAAGTGGAAGTCCGTTGGTGGTAGTACGGAATGAATTAGCCACCTGTTGGCGTGTAATACCCAATCGCAGACCTTTTTGTTGTGAAAACATAGGTTTCCATACCGGCACCTTATCACCCCAGTTTGAACGTACATCTGTTACCATGTCACAATTTAGTGCAATAGCCTTAGCCCTCTCTACCAGTGCAGTCAATGTGTCTACATTCTCTCCAATAAAACCTACTTCAATAGCAGCTTCTGGAACAGGTGAAAGTGCAAACAGAGCCGAACGAGTAATTATATTAGGGAAATTAGCATTCATATACTTATTAAACTCCTCCTCTACAATAGCTGCATCGTTCGAATCGACAGTTTCTACCATTACGTTTGCATAGTTAGATTTCGGACCGAAAGAAGAACTTGCAAGATAATAGCGAAGTGGCGTAGAGCCTAATGTTACAGAATATGTTTTTACCTTCTTGTTATTCTTAAGGAATTCTTCAACTTTTTTCACATCATTGTCTACAGCATGAATACTGAACCCTTCAGGAAACACAAGATCTGAACGGAAGTATGGCTTATCCATTTTAGGGAAGAAACTTTGAGGCATCAGTCCCATAACAACAAGCGAGAATACCAATGTTGCAATTACCACCGTAAGAGTTACAAATCTTCTCTTAATAAGTAGAGTAAGGAAATTTGCAAATTTATGGTAAAGTTTAGTATCGTAAGGATCTTTTTGCTCTTCTCCAGGCTTAGCTTCTTTTAGGATAAAGTTGCCAAAAGTAGTAGTCTGACACAATGCCAATATCCAGCTCAATCCTAATGATACACCTAATACTATGAAAAGCGGTTTTACAATTTCGGCTACAGATGCCGGTGCCAGATATAAAGGCAAGAAAGAGCATACAGCTATAAGTGTAGCACCAAATAGTGCCCACTGTGGTTTTAATGCACCTTCTATAAGAGCCTGATAACGCGATTTGCCTCGACGTATACCAATCTGCGCATTATCTGTTACAACAATTGCATTATCTACAAGCATACCCATTGCAATGATAAATGCCGCAAGTGAAGTTCGATTTAGACCAACGCCCCACATAAGCATTATAAGAAGCGTTCCTCCTACGGAGAACAATAGTGAGCTACCTATAAGCATACCTGCACGCGATCCCATTACAATAAATATTATAAGAATTACTATAAAAAGAGATTCTATAAGATTTATTATAAATCCATTGTTAGCCTCGCCTGCAATCTTGTCTTCGGGATATATAGGTTTTAAATCCAATCCTACAGGAAGTAGTTTGGTTATCTCGTCCAAACTATTGCTTACAGATTCACCAACTGCCACCACATTATCCTTTGCGCCACTTGCTACACCTATACCTATGGCTCTCTTACCATCTACGCGCATTAGTGATGAAGGTGGATCATAATATCCGCGTTCAATAGTAGCAATATCGCCCAAACGTACTTCGCGACCATCTTTACCTACAATAAGCTGATTCGCTATATCATCCAAGCTGGTATAAGTTCCTTCAGTTCTAACCTTTAACATATAACTATTGGTTGATATATCTCCGGTATTAACCTGCACGTTTTGTTTCTGTAGTATTCCCATTATAGATGACGGATCTATGCCAAGAGCCGAGAGTTTTGAACTTGATATCTTTACATTCACCACTTCGGTTTGTTCGCCATAAAGCATAACCTTCTGCACTCCATTTAAAGGAGTAAGCTCGGTACGTATACGCTGAGCCCAGTAACGCAGATCCTTATATGAAAAGCCTTCGTCGGCTACAAGAGCATAATATATACCAAACACATCACCAAAGTCGTCATTCACCTTAATGGTAGAAGCACCACTTGGAAGCGATGATTGGATATTTGCAACCTTACGCCTCAGTTCATCCCATTTTACAGGCATTGCTTCGGGTGCAATAGTTGGCTGTAACTCTATAGATATTTTTGATAGTCCGAAGTAGGATTCCGATTTAATCTCTTTTACTTCAGACATAGACTGTATTTCACGTTCAATAGGTTCTGTAATCAACCTTTCAACTTCCTGAGGATTGGCGCCAGGATATTGAGTTACCAGAACCGCAGTTTTAATAACAAAAGGAGAATCTTCTTTCTTGGGTAATTTAAAGAAGGAGATAATGCCTCCAATCATTAATATAGCCAAGAAAAAATATATAACCTTCTTATTCTCGAGGGAATATTTTGGTATATTCATTTATTATTTCTTTATATTATTATTCAGTTAATACTTTTACTTGCTGACCGTTTGAAAGACGTGTTGCTCCTGCTACTACAATCTTGTCGCCCGATTTAATGTCGCCATTTACAATTACATCTTCATCTTGAAGGATAGTTCCGTTTATATCCGAAATTTTTCGTTGCTCAACAGTTTGCGAAGCTGAATTGTATACAAATACCGACTTGCTATTGCTATTATTGTCGTATACTATCGCCGATAAAGGTACTGTAAGTACATCTACACCCGATACAACATCTTCTGCTCTAATAATAACCTTACATGAAAATCCAACTGAAATTTTATATTCATTAAGATTAAATTCGGGATCGTCAATATACATAAAGACCGGCACTCCGGCTCCGTTAAGCGATGCCTGTACATATTCCTTTATCTTAGCCTTGAACAATTTTCCTTTATAAGCATCAAACTCGACAAAAAGCTGTCCAGGCGATGTTATATACTTAATATTGTTTTCTGGAATAGTAAATTCCACCTGAAGCTTAGACGGATTTATAAGACATACTATACCCTGACCAGGTTGTACACGCTGATAGTTCTCTACATATTTATTTTGTATAAAACCATCAAACGGAGCACGCAATTTTGTATCATTCAATGTATTCTGTGCATTTTCGTATGCAGTCTTTGCATTTGCAAACGAAGCTTTGTCCGATTCATATTCCTGAACTGAAATTGCATTCTTGGCCAACAGTTTCTCGGCACGTTGCATCTGTGAAAGAGCTTTTTGATAAGAAGCTTTCTTTGCTTCAAAATCAAGTATAAAATCGGTAGGATCTATTTCGGCTACTACCTGTCCTTTTTTAACTCGCTGTCCCTCAAGCACGTTCATAGCTACAAGTGGGCCCGACATCTTGAATGCCAAATCACTGAACTGATCTGGAGAAACTATTCCAGAAAAAGATTTTTCTATAGAATTAAGCGAGGAAACCTCTGCAAGTTTTACAGGACGTGGACCCTGTTCTTTAGCTCCCGGTTGTGTACATGCACTTAATGTTGCAATAATAATTGTCGCTAATGACCAATTTTTAAGTTTCATACGTTTTATTATCTCTTTAATTTAGGATGCAAAGTTCACATTATTATATAATTGGTACAAGTGCTTATGATAAGATATATTAGTCATTTTTTAATCATTTTGTTTGATTCGACATTTTTTTCACTATATATTTGCCTATAATATAAATATAAAAGGTTTTTTTATGAGCGGTATATATAATTTTAACCTTGTTGAGAAAGATAAAAATGCAATTGCATTAATTGACAATACAAGAATCTTATGCAAGATATTTCCATTTCCAAAGAAAACGCAGGAATATATGTTTATATTGTGTAATGCTGGAGAGTGTACATTATCTACTTACCTTACAGAATATACACTGTCACGGAATTCGTTCGTAACAATAATGCCAAACAGTTTTCTTCATGTTACGCATCAATCGCCCGAATGTGAGCTATATATAATAGCTTTCAACATGAATATTATATCGGACAATAATTTGCTTATATCTACTCTTAGCTATCTACCATTGATTATTCAAACTCCTGTATTAGCCCTATCCGACGAAAAGGCAAAAATAATATTGGAATATTTTTCATCAGTAATAAAATGGATAAATCTTAATCCTTTCAATCCAGACAAAGGATTTTATCGAGCACTAATGATGACACTTATTCATGGAATAGGAACTTTTTATGGAAAAGAATGGAAGAATGGAAAATTCGGAAATCGCGGAGAGGAAATAGTAAAGAAACTAATTATACTAATGTCAAAATTTTATGCTACCGAGAGAAGTGCATCTTTCTATGCAGCCAAACTTAATATAACTCCTCAACACTTAAGTTCAACCGTAAATAAAATTACCGGAAAGACGGTAACAGACATAATAAGTAATCTTATAATAGCGGATGCAGAGGCCAAATTAAAATCAACCGACCTCACTATTCAGGAAATAGCATATTCACTAAATTTCCCAGATATATCTACTTTTGGAAAGTACTTTAAAAGACAAACAGGAATGTCTCCCAAAAAATATAGGGAGACATAATACTAATATTCGTATTTATCAAGTTTCTTCTTAAATTTGAGTGCATTTATAAAGTCGGATAACCCATAAACCAGGCAACTTACTCCCAGTATTATAAAAGGTATAGAAGCCGCAGCAAAAGGATTTATCAGCACCAATAAACCGGCAAGAAGAATCAACACCGGAATAACATAAAATACTGGTGGCACCATACTCCATTTACGTGCCACATTAAGCTGAACTATCTGATTTATACCTGCAATTATAAGCAATCCACCCAATATGTACATAAGTATATTGATAAAAAAAGAAGGAGCACTAATCAATATTATTCCTAATATAAGACTACCTGCACCTATTACAGGAAAATTATATCCTTTACTGCTGTTAGTATAATATCCTATAATTGCCCATAAGCCCGAAATACCAAATATGGCTCCTACCATAATAACCAAGTATTTTATGGCAGATTCGGGCCAAGCTATTAGAAAAACTCCCAATACCAATGCACATATGGCACGTATTATAGTATAACTAAATGGTTTCATAATTTTATTTTAAAGTTTTACCAAAAATATACATTAATTTTCAAAAAAGCAATTATACTATAAGTTATTGAATAGCTTCAATTTGATTAGCCGGATTGGAACTTTCCTCTTTACCATCCTCATTTATCAAAATTGCCCAATAAAGCCACCATAATAATAATAATGCTAATACAATAGCCACAATTCTTATCCAAGTTTTACGTTGCATATACTTTTATTTTTAATAATTTATTTAACTTATGCTCATAAAACCATTTACAATAAAAGAATGTTCATTTAGGGAACTAATTTAAAAATAAGTTTTTATTATGAATAATGGTGGTAAATTTTTAGCCGGATTGACACTAGGAGCGTTGGCCGGCGCAGCAATAAGTTGTTTGGTACATTCACAAAGAGGCAGATGCATGAGACATTCTTTACGTAGAACTGCAAATGAAATGGAGGAAAATGCACATCTCTTAGCCGAACAAGCCAGACAGAGTATCAATAATATAAATGCAGATATAGTAAACAAACTAGCAGAACAGGCCGAAATGATTAAAACTAAATTAGCCACTGCTGCAGAAAAACAAGAAAAAAAGTAAATTTTCTTTTGGAAGTTTAAACAAAACGGTTACATTTGCACCGTAGTTAATTAAAAATAACAGAAATAAATGAATAAAAATATGGCAAATATGTATTGGTGGCGTCACTTACAACTCACAAAAGTCGTAAGAGATGAGAACCTGTATGTATATATGCCATAATTATAAATTATAAGGATACAAAGTCAAGGGGCTGTCGATTTACGACAGCCCCTTTTTTATTTGTCTGAATTTAAACTAAAATATATATTTATGAAAAGTTATCTTGTAAACAATGAAGGTTATTATGGAGAATTCGGTGGTGCATTCATACCAGAAATACTACACGGATGTGTCGATGAGTTAAAGAATAGATATTTATCTATATTAAAGGAGGAAGGATTCAAAAAGGAATTTGCACAGCTACTCAGAGATTATGTAGGACGCCCCTCTCCTCTTTATCTGGCCAATAGACTGAGCGAAAAGTATGGATGTAAGATTTATCTTAAACGCGAAGACCTTAACCACACCGGAGCGCATAAGATAAATAATGCAATAGGACAGATTCTTCTTGCAAAGCGTATGGGTAAAACTAGAATAATAGCCGAAACAGGAGCCGGACAGCATGGAGTAGCTACTGCAACTGTATGTGCATTAATGAACCTCCCGTGCATTGTTTACATGGGCAAAACAGATGTAGAGCGTCAGCATGTTAATGTAGAGAGAATGAAGATGCTTGGAGCAGAAGTTAGAGCAGTCACTTCGGGTAACATGACACTAAAGGATGCTACCAATGAGGCTATACGCGACTGGTGTTGTAATCCTGAAGATACATACTATGTAATAGGATCTACAGTAGGACCTCATCCTTATCCCGACATGGTAGCACGACTTCAGTCGGTAATAAGCGAGGAGATTAAAAAGCAACTCATTGAACATGAAGGACGAGATTATCCTGATTATCTAATGGCTTGTGTAGGAGGTGGAAGTAATGCTGCTGGTACAATATATCATTACATAGATGATGAAAGAGTACAGATTGTATTGGCAGAAGCCGGAGGCAAAGGAATAGAGACAGGTATGTCGGCAGCTACTATACAGCTTGGGAAAATGGGTATAATTCATGGTTCGAAAACATTAGTAATGCAGGATAAAGATGGACAGATTGAGGAACCCTATTCTATTTCTGCCGGATTAGATTATCCAGGAATCGGACCAATGCATGCTAATCTAGCCAAACAAAATAGAGCTTTAATTTTGGCTATTAATGATGATGAAGCCATAAGAGCTGCCTACGAATTAACTCTTCTTGAAGGTATTATACCGGCACTAGAATCGGCTCATGCTTTGGGTGCTCTAAATAAAATAAAGTTTAAGCCCTCAGATATTGTAGTACTTACCGTATCGGGACGCGGCGATAAGGACATTGAAACATATCTGGCAAACAAACAAATGCTGACCAAATAAAAATCAATATGAAAACATTCAATTACAAAACAAAATACAAGAGTATGCTTGGCGATTTGCATACTCCTGTAAGTACATATCTTAAGCTACGCGATCTCTTTCCGCAAAGTGCTTTAATGGAGAGTTCGGATTATCATGACACCGAGAATAACCGTTCATTCATAGGCTTGAATCCTATAGCAAGTATAGGCATAAACCATGGAAAAGCAACTCTCAAATTTCCAGATGATAGCATTATCGAGAAAGAGATAAATGATACTTATAGAGTAGAAAATGCCATAAACGAATTCATCGCATCATTCAAAGTGGAAGGAAATTACAGCAACTATTGCGGTCTTTATGGATATACTACATTCAATGCTGTACACTATTTCGAAAATATTACAATAAAAGAGAGTTCAGATTCTAAAAACGATGCTCCCGACATGCTTTATATATTATACAAATATATTATAGTATTCAATGACTACAAAAGTGAGATGGTGCTTATTGAAATGACAGAGGACGGAGAAGACGATCATCTTACTTATGTAGAAACACAAATACATAACCGTAATTTCTCTACTTTCGATTTTCATCCTGTAGGAGAAACCACAAGCACTCTTACCGATGAAGAGCACAAAGAGAATATAAGGAAAGGTATTGATCATTGCAAGCGTGGAGATGTGTTTCAAATTGTACTATCCAGACGTTTCATACAAAAATTCGAAGGAGATGATTTCAAACTTTATCGCGCGTTACGCAGTATAAATCCATCGCCTTATCTATTTTATTTCGACTTTGGCGGTTTTAGAATATTTGGATCTTCGCCCGAAACTCACTGCCGCATTGAAGATAGACATGCATATATAGATCCTATTGCAGGAACCACAAAGCGTACGGGAAAAAAGGATGATGATGCCAAAGCTGCCGATTTCTTGAAGAATGATCCTAAAGAGAATGCCGAGCATGTTATGTTGGTCGACTTGGCTCGCAATGATCTAAGCCGCAACTGTCATGATGTCACAGTTATGTTTTACAAGGAATTACAGTATTATAGCCATGTAATACATCTTGTAAGTCGTGTAAGCGGAAAGTTGAATAAAGGAGCAGATAATGTAAAGACATTCATTGATACATTTCCTGCCGGCACACTTTCCGGGGCACCTAAGGTAAGAGCCATGCAACTTATTAGCGAGTACGAACCACACAGCCGTGGCGCATACGGAGGATGTATAGGTTTTATAGGACTAAACGGCAACATTAATCAAGCCATAACCATACGCACATTCGTAAGTCGCAACAACGAGCTATGGTTTCAGGCTGGCGGCGGCATAGTGGCAAAGAGCAACGAAGAGTATGAACTTCAAGAAGTTAACAATAAACTTGGAGCATTAAAGAAAGCAATATTAATGGCTGAAAAAATGTAGAATATGAAAATTGTAATTATAGACAACTACGACTCATTTACATACAATCTTTCTCATTTGCTTAAAAGCTTGGGAGCAGAAGTAGAAGTAATAAGAAATGATTGTTTCTTGTTGGATGATTTAGAGAAATTTGACAAGATAGTATTGTCGCCCGGTCCCGGCATTCCTTCCGAGGCTAATCTGCTTATGGACGTTATAAAACGATATGCCGGAATTAAACCTATATTAGGAGTATGTTTAGGACATCAGGCTATAGGTGAAGCTTTCGGAGGCAAACTTATAAACCTATCGGATGTATTTCATGGAATACAGAGCCAGATAAGCCAACTTGACAATGATTATATATTTCATGGAATGAAAAGCAATCTTCAAGTAGGCCGTTATCATTCGTGGGTGGTAGATCCCTCTACCCTTCCTTCATGCCTTGAAGTTACTGCTATAAGCCACGAAGGAAATATAATGGCTTTGAAACACCGAGATTTAGATGTTCATGGAATACAGTTTCATCCAGAATCTGTACTTACTCCAGAAGGAAAAGAAATTATGTCAAACTGGTTAAATCATTAAGATATGAAAGAAATATTGAATCGTCTTTTCCAGCACGAAGAGCTTACTCGTGAGGAGACAAAAAATATAATGCTTAATATTACAGAAGAAAAATATTCGGATGCACAGATAGCTTCATTGCTTACCGTATTTCAGATGCGTGGAATAAATGTAGAAGAGTTGCTTGGTTTTCAGGAAGCATTACTTTCTACCCGGGTAAAAATAGATTTGGATGCCTATAAACCCATTGACATTGTTGGTACCGGAGGCGATGGCAAGAATACCTTCAACATTTCTACATGTGCATGTTTTGTTGTGGCAGGAGCCGGTTACAAGGTAGCCAAACACGGTAATGTAGGTTCTACCTCGGTAAGTGGTGCAAGTGATGTAATGATGGAACATGGAGTTGTATTTACAAACAATCAGAGCAAACTTACAAAATCTATAGAAGAGTGTAATATGGTTTATCTTCATGCTCCACTATTTACACCTGCTATGAAATTTGTAGGAGCTGTTAGAAAGTCATTGCAAATACGTACTATATTCAATCTTCTTGGTCCGCTTGTAAATCCATGTAGACCGGCTTATCAATTGCTTGGTGTGGCAAACTTAACGCAAATGCGCCTATATGCCAATGTATATCAACGCATGGGAATAGGATTTGCAGTTGTAAACAGTCTAGACGGTTATGATGAAATTTCACTAACTAACGAGTTTAAAGTGATCACTGCAAAATACGAAACTATATATACACCTTCACAGCTAGGGCTATCTATGGCCAAGAAAGAAAATCTTTATGGAGGGAATACAAAACAGGAAGCAACAAAGATATTCGATAGTGTATTGCAGAACAAAGCCAACAAAAGTCAGACTGAAGTTGTACTTACCAACGCTGCTTTTGCAATACAGGCTATTGAGCCTTTCAAACCAATAGAAGAGTGTGTGGCCATAGCACGCGAATCTCTTGAAAGTGGTAAAGCATTCTATACATTAAAGAAATTTGTAGAACTAAACAGTTGATGTTATCATGAAAGATATTTTGGAAGACATAATTGCCCATAAACGAATAGAGGTAGAACAGCAGAAGAGATGTGTAAGCATGCAGCAACTTGTACAGAATTGTAACAACGATTATACTGTAATAAGTATGAGTGATGTATTAAGAAAATCGGACTCGGGCATAATAGCCGAATTTAAGCGCCGTTCTCCTTCTAAAGGATGGATAAATGCCGAAGCCGATTCATCAATAATTCCTTCGGGTTACGAAAAAAGCGGAGCAACTGCCGTATCAATACTTACCGACGAAAGGTTTTTTGGAGGTACTCTTAAGGACATAAAAAATGCACGTCCGTCAATTAGTCTTCCTATTTTAAGGAAAGACTTTATAATAGACGAGTATCAAATATATCAGGCAAGAATTGTAGGAGCAAACGCCATACTCCTTATAGCTTCGGCATTGTCTGTAAAAGAGTGTAGCGCATTGGCTGCCAAGGCTCACGAACTGCAACTTGAGGTGCTTTTGGAAATTCACAGTGAAAAAGAAATAGATTATATAGACGATAATATTAACATGGTTGGGGTAAACAATCGAAATCTTGGCACTTTCCATACAGATGTACAGAATTCATTCGTCTTGGCTCAGAAACTTCCATCAGATATGATAAAAGTATCGGAAAGTGGGATCTCTGATACTTCTGTTGTAAAGGAACTGCGTAAAGTAGGTTACCGTGGCTTCCTTATAGGCGAGAATTTCATGAAAAGTGCAAATCCCGATAAAGAGTTGAACAAATTCATATTACAGCTATGATTATAAAAGTATGTGGTATGCGGCAACCCGAGAATATTCGTGCCGTAGATGCTCTTGATATAGATATGATGGGATTTATAATGTATCCACCTTCTCCAAGATATTTTTTCGGAAACTTGGAAAATATATGCCAAGAACAGAAGCTGTTAATGGATACAAGAAGTAAACGCACAGGAGTATTTGTTGATGAAAAATCGGAAAATATATTAAATATAGCACACTCCTTACAACTTGATTTTATTCAGCTTCATGGTAACGAAAAGCCCGATCAGTGCAAATTACTTAAGGAAGAAGGGTTTAAAATAGTGAAAGTATTTTCCGTAAAATGCAATGAGCAACCTGAAACGGCAACTCGTATGTTTAGCAGAATAGAGAAAGAGTATGGAGGTATGGCCGACTTTTTTCTATTCGACACAAAATGCATATCTTACGGAGGATCGGGTATACAATTTGATTGGAATATACTTCATCATTACAAAGGAAATACTCCTTTCTTTCTAAGCGGAGGCATAGACATTAGCAGTGTACCACAGATAAAGGAGTTTCATCATGATCAGTTGGCAGGAGTAGATTTGAATAGTGGTTTCGAAATCTCACCCGCACTGAAAAATATAAAATTACTTGAGAGTTTTATTACAGAAATAAGAAAATAAAAAAATATTGTCATGAACAGAATCAATGAATTATTCGGAAACAAGCCTAGCAACCTGCTATCTATATATTTTTGTGCAGGTTACCCATTACTAAACAATGTAGCACATACAGTAAAGTCACTCCAGAATCACGGAGTAAACATGGTAGAAATAGGAATACCATTCAGCGACCCTATGGCCGACGGACCTGTTATTCAGAATGCAGCAACGACTGCATTACGCAATGGAATGAATATGAAAAATCTTTTTTCTCAACTAAAAGGCATAAGAAGTGAAGTAACTATACCTCTTGTATTGATGGGTTATCTTAATCCTATAATTCAATATGGTTTCGAAAACTTCTGCAAGAGTTGCAGTGATGTCGGTATTGACGGTGCTATAATACCCGATCTTCCATTTAGGGAATATATGGAAGAGTACAAAGAGATAGCCCAAAAGTATGATTTAAAAATTATAATGCTTATAACTCCCGAAACTAGCCAAGAGCGAATACAACTTATAGATCAGAATACAGATGGATTTATATATATGGTATCATCGGCAGCCACAACCGGCACTCAGAAGGATTTTGACGAGAAAAAACAGCAGTACTTCAGGAGAATAAACAACATGAATCTAAAGAACCCAAGAATGATAGGTTTTGGAATATCAAACCGCCAAACATTCGATGCCGCTTGTGCAAATGCATCGGGTGCTATTATAGGTAGTAAGTTTGTAACACTACTTGGAAATTATGAAGGAAATTCCGATAAAGCAATAGATAAATTAATTAATGATTTAAAAGTATGAATTACAACAAATTAAATAATTGATTAAATAATTTAAACTCTCTCTCTATATATAACAAGCATATATACATAAAGAAGATTGTTTTAAGCTTTGCACCCCCAGTCCTAAATGTAAAGCTCTTTAGGAAGATTATAATTATAATGTAAAGTTGGTAGGTAAGAAAAAAAGAGTAGTATAATGAATCAGTAAATATTAACTTTAGGTGTAAAGTGAAATCAGTTATAGTCAGTCAAACTGCTAAAACAATATAATCGTTTCATTATAGTGGGCCGATCGTTTCATTATAATGATACGATCGGCCCACTACTATGAAACGATTGCCTCATATATATGAAACGATCGATCCTTTGTAGTTAACTATTTTAATTATTTATAGAGCTTATTTGACTAATATATATAGTAGATTGTTTTTATGGTTCTTCTTTTACACTAAATAATTACTGATTTACAACCTTATCTATTCTGTTCTTCATTTTATCATTACCAGGATATCCTACCTCCTTATAAGTTACGTTACCATTCTTATCTACTAGTAAATAAGTAGGTACTCCATTTGAATTAAACTCATTGCAAATATATTCCCACTGCGATTTATTAAGTCTGATATGTTCGCCATCAATATCGGCAATCATATTTTCCCAAGTAGCCTTTGGAGAATTCTCTCCTGCCACATATATAAATACAAGTTTGTCCTTGAACTCCTCCTTCAAAGGTTTCATCATTTTATTAGCCATCTTGCATGGACCACACCAAGTTGCCCATAGATCAATAAGAATAGGTTTCCCTTTATACTTGTTTATAATACTTGCAAAAAGATCTTCATTCGCCACCTCACCTATATTATTTATACGATAACTAGTTTTTTTCTTATTTTCTTCTATTTTTTTCTTCAATGCCTCATTTTCGGCCAAAAGGGAATTGCGTACTTCTATATTTTCCACACCCGAAATCTGAGCGTCATCAAGAACGATAAACGATTTTAGATTATCATACATTTTTAGATAATTCAAATAATCATCGATAAACTTAACATCCTTCTCATTCCATTTCATATTATCAAGATCACAGCGCTTCAATGTTCCAAGAAAATAGTCAAGATTTTGGTAGAGATGCCACATACCATTATTCTTTATATCAGAGACAATCTCATTCATATAACTATTACACTCGTTTTGTTTATCTTTTGTGAATATTTCCATAATATAATTCCTCATTTCACTCTCTTTGATATTTCCTGCCTTAACTTCGTTTGAAGCAATTATATAAGGTATTGAATATAGAACGGATACTAAAGTATAAACGTTTCTTACCTTACAATAATCTTTTTCATCGTCCGTTAATTTGGATTTGTCTATAATTTCTATATTCTTATTACTAATTTCATATAAATATTTAAATGATGCATCAATATCAAGATTTCGTATCTTATTTTCTATATCACTATATGATTTCATAATATTAAAAAATAAAGGAGAGTTCATTAAATCCTGGTTGAAAGCAGCCATATAACCATCAAAATAGTAATGTTTCTGTTTGGATTTAGACGGATTTGCCATTGCGGGCAAATTCATGCATATTGAAGATTCTGTATCAGGAAACACAATAAAGAACGCACTTCTGTTTTCGAAAGCTAGATAAACCAAAGTTGAGCTTAGAATATTTATTGAAGTCTCGAAATATCCTGTATCATCCAAATGAATAATTACTTCATTTCTTCCTTTCAAATCATTATAAGATATTTTACCTTCTATTTTCTCTCCACGAGGTAACCCTAAAATATATCCTCTTATTTTGGCAGTACCATTCTTAAATTGAGGTGCAGGCATTTTATCATCACTTTTTATATTATCGCCAAAACCATCGGGTAACTTTATTTTATCTATCTTTGAGGTAAGAGAGACTCCGTAAATCTTCCAATCTCCATTATTTTCTCCTTCTTTAAAATTGAACATCTTGGTATTTTTAGGCAATGGTTCGAATACTACAGCAAAATCTGCCTCCCCACTTTCCGGCAACCAAAAAAGTTCGCCAATATTTATACCTATACCTCTTTTTATAGAATACTTTTTTCCATCTACTTCCAAGAAGCTATCTTTACTTATTCTTATCCAATTCTTAGGGCGGAATTTAGAGTGACACTCTATTACTGTAGCCGTATCCGAAATTATAACCTTAGAGAACTGAAGTGAAGTACCTGCATTAGAGATCATAATACTCGGGTTAACTACTGTTTTGATATCCTTTGCCGAAGTAACTGCTATAGTTAACAGCATACATAGAAGTAAAAATGTCTTTTTCATAAAGTCTTATTTTGTTTAACGATATAAATATAAAAAACATTAAACAAAAATCAAACAACATACTAAAGATTTTAAATATTACATTCTGATTGTCAATAATATGCAATGCAAAACAACATATAACGACATATATATATATTGAAACAGCCTATATATACTGTAATTTAACAAACAAAATGACGCTACTGTTTATTAATACAAACAATAAGTTTTTTAAAACATAAAGTTTATATTTGCAACTTCAACAAATGTTTTAGTTACAAATACTAATTACAGTAATAGACAAATGTAATTAGCAACTGTAGCAATTGTAAAATTTAAATAATATTACTATCTTTGTGTCATTATAAAACCAGAAAAATCGATGATAATGAGTAAATATCCTTCCGTTTTGTTAATCTACACCGGTGGAACAATAGGTATGATGGAAAATCCTGAAACTGGCGCTCTGGAAGCATTCAACTTTGATCAGTTACAGGAGAACGTACAAGAGTTGAAAAGATTTAACTATCGCATTGCTTCTTATCAGTTTACTCCTCCCATCGACTCATCGGATATGGAACCTTCACTTTGGGCAAAGATTGTAAAGATTATAAACTATAATTACGATAACTTTGATGGTTTTGTAATACTTCATGGCACAGATACCATGGCTTATACTGCTTCTGCATTGAGCTTCATGCTTGAAAATCTATCAAAACCAGTAATTCTTACCGGCAGTCAGTTGCCTATAGGAATGCTTCGTACGGATGGAAAAGAGAATCTTATTACTGCCATCGAGATAGCAGCAGCACAATATCCTGACGGAACAGCCATTGTACCTGAAGTATGCATCTTCTTCGAAAATCATCTTCTTCGTGGAAATAGGACAACAAAGATTAATGCAGAGAATTTCAACGCATTCCGTTCTTACAACTATCCTTCGCTCGCCACTGCAGGTATTCACATTAAATATGAAACCGACAAGATAAGAAAAGTTGATCCTACAAAGAAACTAATTCCACATTACCTATATGATACCAATGTAATAGTTCTTACTCTGTTTCCGGGAATTCAGGAAAATATGATTAGAAATATATTCCATACTCCAGGACTGAAGGCAGTAGTAATGAAGACTTACGGATCGGGCAACGGTCCTCAAAAACCATGGTTTATAAAATTACTGAAAGAGGCTACCAACAATGGAATAATAATAGTAAACATATCGCAGTGCGCAACAGGATGTGTAGAGATGGAAAGATATGAAACTGGTTTACATTTACTTGATGCTGGCGTTATAAGTGGTTATGATACTACAGTCGAATCTGTTATTACTAAACTAATGTTCTTGCTCGGTCACAGACTATCGGCTCGCGAAATACGTCACCAAATGAGTATTCCTGTAGCAGGAGAATTCAGTTTAGACCTTTTGTAATACCTTTGTAATATTTGTTTCATTAAATAGAAATAATAAACTACCATCTTTGCATTAGAAATAATTGTTACATTTGTAATAATAAATAAAAGTTGGTAAAATATGAACGAATATCAAATTTTAGTTGTAGATGATGAAGAGGATTTATGCGAAATCCTAAAATTCAATCTTGAAAACGAGGGTTACATTGTAGATACTGCAAACTCGGCCGAAGAGGCTCTTAAACTAGACTTGAAAAAGTACAATTTGCTGTTGCTTGACGTAATGATGGGCGAGATATCTGGCTTCAAAATGGCAAACATGATTAAGAAAAATAAAACTACTGCCAATATACCCATCATTTTTATTACAGCAAAAGATACCGAGAACGATACAGTAACAGGATTCAACCTTGGTGCCGATGACTATATATCAAAACCTTTCTCATTAAGAGAAGTCATTGCAAGGGTAAAAGCTGTATTAAGAAGAGCATCCGGGAAGAATGAAAAAGCAAAGGAAGAACAAATTCAATATCAGGATCTTATAATAGATACAACAAAGAAAAAAGTAACGATAAACGGAGACGAAATCTCTCTTACCAAAAAGGAGTTTGAAATACTTTTTCTTCTGCTTAACAACATTGGTCGTGTATACTCACGCGAAGATATTCTTGCAAAAGTATGGCAGGAAGAGGTGTACGTACTTGACCGAACTATAGACGTGAACATTACACGACTAAGAAAGAAAATAGGCAAATACGGCAAATGCATTGTTACACGCCTTGGATACGGATATTGCTTCGAAACAGAATAAATTTACTTTCATAAATGACTATCGAATTCTCCCATCATGTATTATCTTTCAGCAAGAAACTATTCTTGTCTGTAATTATCTTGTTTCTGGTATTTGCTACCTGCTTCATTATCTTTCAGTACAGACGCGAAAAGGAATATAAGATAGAACTACTGAATACACAACTTCAGAATTACAACGATCGGTTAAATGATTATGTGTGTACTCTCGACTCGTTCAACATGAATGATGTAGAAAAATATGTAGATAAGCATAATATAAAAGAGTTGAGAGTTACAGTGATATCTAATGATGGTAATGTTCTATATGACAATATAGAGAATAATCCAGGTTTTTTTAATAATCATCTAAACCGAAAAGAGATTAAAGAGGCATTATACAGTGGTACCGGCTATTCCATAAACAGAGTTTCGGAAAGTTTAGGTAAAGAATTCTTCTATTCAGCTAAATATTACCCTTCTCAAAAGTATATTATCCGCTCGGCAATGCCATACAGTGTAAACTTGGTAAGACATCTTAAGGCCGATCCTCACTTTATATGGTTTACGCTTACTATAAGTATTATTCTTATAATAATTTTCTATAGATTTACTCATAAGTTAGGCACTTCAATTACACGACTTCAGGAATTTGCATTGCAGGCCGACAAGAATCAGCCTATTGATGTAGGAATACAGGAAGCATTTCCAAAGAATGAACTTGGAGAGATATCTCAGCATATAATAAAAATATATCGACGATTACATAAAGCTAAGGAAGACTTATATATAGAGCGTGAAAAACTATTTACACATCTTCAAATATCACACGAAGGATTAGGAGTATTTACGCGCGACAAAAAAGAAATATTGGTTAATAGCCAGTTTACCCAATATATAAATATCATGTCCGACAAGAATCTTTCTAGTTCGGAGGAGATTTTCTGCATACCAGAATTTGAGCCGATAGTAAACTTCATAAATCACTCTTACCAACAGTTGGTCAAGATAAAAGAAGAAAGAAGAATGTCAATGCAAATTGACAAGAACGGACGAATTTTCTCTATTGAATGTATTATATTTCAAGATAACAGTTTTGAAATATCTATAAACGATATAACTCAGGAAGTAGAACAAGCCAGATTAAAAAAACAGCTTACACAAAACATTGCTCATGAACTTAAGACTCCGGTAAGCAGTATTCAGGGATATCTTGAAACTATTATAAACAATCCAGGATTATCAAGAGACAAGATAGATATTTTTCTGGATAGAAGCTATGCACAGAGCAACCGCCTAACGCATCTTCTACGCGATATTTCGGTGTTGACACGCATGGAAGAAGCACCTGGAATGATAGAAAAAGAGGCTGTAAACATTACAGACATGGTAGGCAATATAATAAACGAGATAGCTCTTGATCTTGAAAACAAGAATATAAAAGTAAGAAATCTAATATCAAAAGATCTAGTTATAAATGGCAACAACTCACTTTTATATTCAATATTCAGAAACTTAATGGATAACGCCATGGCATATGCCGGCAGCGACATAACTATAATGATAAGAAATTTTCGAGAAGATGAGCATCAATATTACTTCAGCTTCTCAGACAACGGTATAGGAGTATCCAATGAGCATTTAAGCAGACTGTTCGAACGGTTTTATCGCGTAGACAAGGGAAGATCAAGAAAACTTGGAGGAACAGGACTAGGACTAGCAATAGTAAAGAATGCAGTGATTCTTCATGGAGGTACTATACTTGCCAAAACGACTCCGGGTGGTGGATTGGAGTTTATATTTACTTTATCGAAATAAATAAAAACGTTTTTTGCTCATCCTATTATTTATATTTTTTTATTCTATTTAAACAAAACTATACAAGCTCCGATAAATAATAAATATATTTGTATCTAAATTATATAAAAAAATAGATATGAATATTAAAAAAATTCTGACTATTACATTATTGTTATGTACAACAGTCACTTTTGCTCAGGAGGTAAAAGAAGAAGCGAAGGTAGTTTTTAAACCACATTGGTTCCTACAAGCACAAGGAGGAATAGGCTATACAGTAGGAGAAGGAAATATTTCAGATCTTATTTCACCGGCTATTGCTGGTAATATAGGCTATAACTTTAATCCTGTTTTTGGTTTACGTATAGGCGCAAGTGCTTGGCAAGCAAAAGGCGTATGGGTAAGTCCAAAAACTGTATATAAATTTAAATATCTACAAGGTAATATTGATGCCTTATTTGATTTGAGCACTTTATTTTGTAAGTATAACCCTTATCGCGTATTTAATGGATATGGCTTTTTGGGTATAGGAGTAAATTATGCCTTTGATAACGATCAGGCAGTAACACTGAATAATAATGGAGATAAATTAAAGAATCTATGGGATGGACATAAAATTCTACCTATAGGAAGAATGGGATTAGGAACCAATATTCGTATAAGTAATAATGTATTCTTTAATTTGGAAATAAACGGTAACATTATTTCTGATAAGTTTAATTCAAAAAAGGCAGGAAATCCTGATTGGCAATTTAATGCATTAGGAGGCTTTACATTTAAATTTGGAAAGACTTATACAAAGACAGAAACAGTATATTACGAACCGAGTCCCGCTCCTACTCCTGCAGTAAAAGAAGAGCCTAAACCTGCAGTAATAGTAAAAGAAACACCTAAAAAGCAGGATGCATTGACAGAAAATATATTCTTTATTATAAATTCTTCTAAAATACGTTCTGTAGAAGATAGTAAGATTATAAATCTTGTTGATTATCTGAATAAATATCCTGAATCAAAAGTTACAATAACAGGATATGCCGATAAGGATACTGGTACTTCAAAATACAATGATAAGCTATCTAAAATGCGTGCCGATTCTGTAGCTAAAGCAATAAAAGCAAAAGGAATAAGTGAAGATAGAGTCATTATAGAATACAAGGGATCAGAAGTTCAACCATTTTCTGTAAATGATAAAAATCGCGTATCAATATGCGTTGCCGAATAGTATAATACAATAAGACTAAAAAGTTCCTTCGTTTTATTTATATAAATGAAGGAACTTTTATTTCACACACCATGTAATTACAAAATCAGAGTAAACTTCATAATGTATATTAAGGCTTTCTTTCTTTTCTGTCCTAAATTCTTTCAGTATAAACATTCCTTTTTCTGTAGTATGAAAAGGTTGGATGAAAAGATGATTAAGAAAATCTACATTTTCACTATCAAGAATCTTAAATGCAGTCTCTTTGGCCGACCAATGTAACAGATTTGACCATGTAACGTCTCCTTTATAATATGAAGGACTTTCATCCATACGAATAAAACGTGCAATTACTTTATTTACTCTTGTACTATAATGCTCTATATCAACTCCCACTTCACTGGTAGAATGAAGTATTACAGCTACATAGCCACATGTATGAGATATACTTATATTATACGAATAATCTTCAATAAAAGGACGTCCTGACTCCTGATACATTATTCTACATCCTTTAGATATGTTCTGTAAAAGGACTCTTACAGCCAGCCATTCTATTCGTCGGGATGAAGAGTTAAACTGCGATAATTCTTGCGTATACGAATCACTCTCATTCAACATCGAAATTAAAGTACTTTCATCCTCTTCTACTTTCCATATACCAAGAATAAAATCTTCTTCATTATTTATTTTCAATAGCGGCATCTTGGGAGTGTATTGAGATTTTTACCTTTAAAATCCTTCTCTCAGTCATTTCAAGAACTTCAAAACTATATCTATTATAATTAATCTTTTCATGAAGTATAGGAAAATCTCCTTTTATTTCTAGAAGTAACCCAGCCAATGTATCGGCCTCTCCTTCTACAGATGAAAAAGATTCAGGATCGGCATCGATGATTCTATAAAAATCGGCAAGAATAGTTTTTCCATTAAATATGTAAGTATTATGATCAACTTTAACGAAGTTTACTTCCTCTTCATCATACTCATCATTAATCTCGCCTACTATCTCCTCAATAATATCTTCCATAGTAACAAGCCCCGAAGTTCCTCCAAATTCATCCACTACAATAGCAATATGAATCTTATTGGTCTGAAAATCTCTGAGCAAATCATCTATCATCTTTGTTTCAGGAACAAAATATGGCTCGCGTATAAGATTCTGCCATCTAAAACTATTATCACGATCAAGATAAGGAAGAAGATCCTTTATATAAAGAATACCTTTTATATTATCACATGTGTCCTTATATACAGGAATTCGGGAATAAGCATTATCTATTATGCATTTCATCACCTCGGAATAGTCGGCTTCTATATCTAGATTGACCATATCGGGACGTGGAGTCATTACCTCTTTAGCAGTTTCACCTCCAAATCTGATGATGCCTTCAAGAATATCATTTTCTTCGGATATTTCTGATTTATCAGTAAGTTCCAATGCTTGAGAGAGATCATTTACTGATATATTATAATTCTTCTTTGAGATACATTTATTGACGAGAAACGAAGAACGCACCAATAGTGATGAAAAAGGTTTGAAAACCTTATTCAGAAAAACAATAACTCCAGAGGCCTTTCTACAAAAATTAAGCGTATTCTGTGCTGAATATATTTTAGGCATTATTTCACCGAACAACAGCAACAAGAAGGTAAGAATTACAGTTACTGTAATAAATTCAAGAATTTTAGCTTCTCCAAAATCAATGCAGCTTGCAAAGAAATAGTTGCAAAGCATGATTATAGTAACATTCACAAAATTATTTGATATAAGAATTGTAGCCAGAAGCTTTTCTGAGTTATCAAGCAACACGCTAATCCTCTTGTCGGCAGCAGAATTTCCTTCATCTATTTCATTAAGGTCAGTTGGAGACAGAGAGAAAAATGCAATTTCGGATGCTGATACAAAGCCGGATGCATAAAGCAATGCTCCGGCTAATATGATTGAAAAGATAGCTCCTATAGAAGGAGGTGTTAATGTTACATTGTTAAATAAATCTGCCAAGTGGCATAAATACGAGTCCGGGTCCAATGATGTTGGTTTTAGTTAAACATAAAGTAATTAGAAAGGCAAATCATCTGAATTGCTTTCATTAGAAGATTCTGTGGCTTGAGGAGCCGATGAGGCAGATGTATTCTGTGCAACAGATTGAGTTGAAGCAGTTCCTTTTGAAGATAACATTTCCATATTATCGGCAAAAACTTCCACTATATTTCTCTTTATACCATTTTGGTCGTCATAAGAACGATAACGAAGTTTTCCTTCTATATATAATTTGTCGCCTTTACGTACATATTTCTCAGCTGTCTGCGCAAGTCCTCTCCATAAAACAATATTATGCCATTCGGTTCTTTCGGGAACTTGAGTTCCATTAGCTAAAGTGTATGCTCTATCTGATGTAGCAAGGGAAAAAGTAGCTACAGCAACACCATTATCTAGATATCTAACTTCAGGATCTTTTCCTACATTTCCCAATAAAATAACTTTATTTACTGACATAATCTCTATTGTTTAATTGATTTGGCTTCAAAATTATAGAAAAAAAACATTTAAACAAATAATACGATGAATAATTATTACTTATATCATAACCTTATTCAAAATATAAAACAAGTTTACTTTTTAGATTTACTCATTGTAAATAAGTAAAATAATTATATAATTAAAGGTATAAACAATAAAAACTGAATAAATCAATATAAATATGCACATATCAATTTCGTCAATCTGCTTTATATCAATAATATAAAATTCAACTATATAATAGTAAAAGCAAATCATTTTCTATTGTCATTTATTTTATTAATTATACCTATTTCCCCTTGATTAAAGAGATATATTATTTATAAACTGTTTTTTTAGTAATTTTATTCATAATATATTTTCTAAAGAGGGAGAAATGCTATATATTTGCAGTCCAAAATTTTAAGTTATCACAATAACAGTAAATATAATTGATAGAAAAATGACTAAAGCAGATATCGTAAATGAAATTACGAAAAAAACCGGTATTGATAAAGCTTCTGTATTGCAATCGGTAGAAGCTTTTATGGAAGTGGTGAAAGAGTCGTTAGGTAATGATGAAAACGTATACCTTCGTGGATTCGGTAGTTTTGTGGTTAAGAAGAGAAAACAAAAAACAGCTCGTAACATCTCTAAGAACACAACCATTATAATACCAGAACATAATATACCATCATTTAAACCTGCAAAGACATTCGTATTGTCTGTAAAGGAATAAATAATAATTAAAAGTTTAACAATTTAAAAATTTCAAGCTATGCCAAGCGGAAAAAAGAAAAAAAGACATAAAATGTCTACTCACAAGCGTAAAAAAAGATTAAGAAAGAACAGACATAAAAGCAAAAAATAATTTGTAGTCTGTTTGTTGACGACAAATAAAGAACAAGCCTTGCAAAGAAACTAAACGTCTTTCAGGTTTGTTCTTTGTTTAAACGATAAAATGGAATTTATAATAGAACAAAAGTGACAAGCGAATTAGTAATTGACGTACAACCCAAAGAAATTTCCATCGCTCTTCTTGAAGATAAGAATTTGGTGGAATTACAAAAAGAAGGAAGAAGTGCTTCTTTCAATGTGGGTAACATGTATCTGGCTAAGGTTAAGAAATTAATGCCTGGTCTTAATGCATGCTTTGTGGATGTCGGGTTTGAAAAAGACGCTTTTCTTCACTATTTGGATCTAGGCCCTCAATTTCATTCTTATGAAAAGTATCTGAAGCAAGTTTTAAGTGACCGAAAGAAACTTTATCCTATCTCGAAAGCATCTTCACTGCCAGACATCGAAAAAGACGGTTCAATATCGAACGTTCTTAAACAAGGGCAGGAAATCGTTGTACAGATAGTAAAAGAGCCTATATCGACAAAAGGTCCTCGATTAACCTGTGAACTATCTTTTGCAGGTAGATATTTGGTGTTAATACCTTTTAATGATAAGGTCTCAGTATCTCAAAAAATTAAATCAAGCGAGGAAAGAGCTCGACTGAAGCAGTTACTACAAAGCATTAAGCCCAAAAATTTTGGTGTCATAGTACGTACTGTAGCTGAAGGCAAAAGAGTTGCCGAACTTGATGGTGAACTTAAAATATTGCTTAAGCATTGGGAAGAAACCATTACTAAAGCTCAAAAAGCAACCAAACTGCCTGAATTGGTTTATGAAGAAACCAGTCGTACTGTTGGTATGTTGAGAGATTTATTTAATCCTTCTTACGAGAACATATACGTAAACGATGAAAACGTTCTACATGAAATAAAGGATTATGTAAAACTTATTGCTCCTGACAGAGCCGAAATAGTAAAGCTTTATACAGGTGATCTTCCTATTTTCGACAATTTTGCCATCACCAAACAAATTAAATCATCGTTTGGCAAAACTGTTTCCTACAAAAGTGGTGCTTATCTTATAATAGAGCACACGGAGGCTTTGCATGTTGTAGATGTAAACAGCGGAAACAGGTCTAAAGCAGCGAACGGACAGGAAGCTAACGCACTTGATGTAAATTTGGGAGCAGCAGACGAGTTAGCTCGTCAATTACGTTTGCGTGATATGGGTGGAATAATAGTTGTGGATTTTATTGACATGAATCTTGCAGAAAATAGACAAAAACTTTATGAAAGAATGTGTCAAAATATGCAAAAAGACCGTGCCAAGCACAACATTCTTCCACTAAGCAAATTTGGATTAATGCAAATTACACGACAAAGGGTTCGCCCTGCAATGGATGTCACTACAGATGAAACCTGTCCCACATGCTTCGGGAAAGGCTACATAAAATCATCCATACTATTTACTGATACTTTAGAGAATAAAATTGATACTCTGGTAAACAAACTGAAGATAAAGAACTTTACTTTGTACATCCATCCATTCATTGCTGCCTATGTTAATCAAGGATTAATATCCATCAAGCGAAGATGGCAGATAAAATATGGATTTGGAATTAAAATTGTCCCCGATCAGAGTCTTGCTTTCCTACAATATCTATTTAAAGATAAAAAGGGAGAAGAAATTGATATGAAGGAGGAAATTGAAATTAAATAACATTGAAAAGTGCAACGGTAAAACCTGTTGCACTTTTTTATTTTAATAAAAAAACGCTTCATTTATAAAGTATTACTATCTTTACCACATAATTATTATACTATCATGATACCCGAAGAACTCGAGAAACTATATACAAACTTTACAGGAAGTGCTCCTGTTTCAATTACAGAAATTCCATCTTCCGGATCTAATCGCAGATACTTCAGAATATCTGGAAAAATCAATACAATAGGCGCTTATGGAAGCTGCAAGGATGAGAATGAGACCTTTTTATATATTGCAAGTCATTTCAAAAATAAAGGATTGCCAGTTCCTGAAATATATTCTGTATCAGATAGTCATGAATATTATCTTCAAGAAGACCTGGGAGATACATTATTATTCAATGCTATAGAAAAAGGTAGAATTACAAGCGTATTCTCGGAAGATGAAAAAAACATACTAAGAAAAACGATGAAACTTCTACCAGAAGTACAGTTTAAGGGAGCAGAAGGACTTGATTTTAAGAAATGTTATCCTCAAGCCGAGTTTAATCACCGTTCTATTTTATGGGATTTAAATTATTTTAAATACTGCTTTCTTAAGGCTACAGGACTAGATTTTCAGGAAGACATTTTAGAAGATGACTTCCAAAAAATGGCCGATGTACTACTAGAGAGTTCGTCAGAAACTTTTATGTATCGCGATTTCCAAAGTCGAAATGTTATGATAAAGGATAATGAACCATGGTTGATTGATTTTCAGGGTGGTAGAAAAGGACCTTATTTTTATGACATTGCTTCATTCTTATGGCAAGCAAAAGCAAGATATCCAGAATCATTGAGAATGGAATTAATAGAGATATATCTTAATTCGTTAAAAAAGTACATCTCTATTGAAAGAGAAGATTTCTTCCGTCAGTTACGTCATTTCGTGCTTTTTCGTACTTTACAAGTATTGGGTGCCTATGGATTTAGAGGATATTTCGAAAAAAAACCTCATTTTATACAAAGTGTTCCATATGCAATAGAAAATCTCTCACATCTTTTACAAGATGAATATCCAGAATATCCTTATTTATGCAAAATACTTAAAGAACTAACAGAACTTAAGCAATTCAAAGATGAAATAAAGAAGAAACAACTAACAGTAAGAGTTATGAGTTTTGCTTATAAAAAAGGAATACCTGATGACCCATCTGGTAATGGAGGCGGATTTGTATTCGATTGCCGTGCAGTCAACAATCCAGGAAAATATGAAAGATATAAATCATTTACAGGTTTAGACGAATCTGTTATAAAATTCCTTGAAGATGACGGAGAGATATTTCCATTCCTAGATCATGCATATGCTTTGGTAGATGCATCGGTAAAAAGATATATGGAGAGAGGTTTTGCCAATCTTTCTGTATGCTTCGGCTGTACAGGAGGACAACATCGTTCTGTATATTCAGCTCAACACATGGCCGAACATATAAATACAAAATTTGGAGTTAAGGTTATATTAATTCATAGAGAACAAAATATAGAAAATACATTAGAATCAAAATTATGAGAGCAATGATTTTTGCTGCGGGCCTTGGTACACGTCTCAGACCCCTTACAGAACATATGCCGAAAGCTTTAGTTTCAATAGCAGGTGAACCAATGCTAAAGAGGGTTATTATGCAATTAAAAGAATCAGGATTCGATGAAATAGTAATAAACGTACACTATTATCCTGATATGATAATAGATTACCTAAAGAAAAATAATTATTTCGGAGTAAAAATACATATTTCTGACGAAAGAAATGAATTACTGAATACTGGTGGAGGATTATTGCAAGCAAGAAAATTCCTCAATAAATTCGATAAGAACATATTCTGCAATAATATAAATACGTATTCTGATCTTATAAATAATGAAAGTGAAGATGATAATATATTTATAAACGACTTAAATGATATATCAATATCAGGAATGCACAGCTTTTTAGTCCATAATGTAGATATACTATCTAATTGTGACCTTACGAAACTATATCGCACACATATAGCAACAAATAGCTGGGCTGAAGCAACTATGCTTGTAAGCAGGCGCAATTCAACACGTCAGCTTTTATTTGATGAAAATAATCTTTTATGCGGTTGGATAAATAAAATCACGGGCGAAACAAAACCTAAATATATTGAATATAAAGAAGGCAAATACAGTGAATATGCTTTCAGTGGGATTCAGGTAATAAACCCATCTTTATTTGATTTGATGTTGGAATACAATTATAAAGATAACTTCTCTATAATTGATTTCTATATGGATATGCTTGAGAATAAAGAACTTTGTGTTTATGGATATATTGATAACAACCTTCAAGTTTTGGATATAGGCAAACCGGAAACAATAATCGAAGCCGAGAATTTTATTAAAACATTATAATAATCTTAATATTAATAATGGCTATCTGATTTATCTATTTTATCAGATAGTCATTATATTAGAATAAACCTTTATTATTTCAGGAATTATTTCTATTCCATCTGTTTATAATCTTTAGCTAACCCTCCTTCACTTGTCTCCTTATATAAGGAAGGCAAATCATGACCTGTTTGTTTCATTACTTCTACCACTTTATCAAAAGAAACACGATGAGTGCCATCTGTAAATGCAGAATATATATTAGCATCGAGAGCACGTGCCGCCGCATAAGCATTCCTTTCAATGCAAGGAATCTGCACCAAACCACATACAGGATCGCAAGTCATCCCAAGATGATGTTCAAGCCCCATTTCGGCAGCATATTCTATTTGTGCCGGACTTCCTCCAAAGAGCTGACTTGCAGCTGCTGATGCCATTGCACAAGCTACTCCTACTTCTCCCTGACATCCAACCTCAGCTCCTGAAATAGAAGCGTTTTGTTTTACTATATTACCAATAAGTCCAGCAGTAGCCAACGCTCTCAATATTCTAGTATCACTAAAATCACGACTTTTCTGCAAATGATAAAGCACTGCAGGTACTACACCACAAGCACCACATGTAGGAGCCGTTACTATCTTACCTCCCGATGCATTCTCCTCACTTACTGCAAGAGCATATGAGAAAACAAGCCCTCTTGCACGAAGACTATCTTTATAACCTTTTGATTTTATATAATACATAGAAGCTTTACGACGCAAGTTTAACGGACCAGGCAAAACACCTTCCTTATCAATTCCACGTTGTATTGCCTCCTTCATAGTTTCCCATACTTCGGTCAAATAATCCCATATTCCTGCATCTTCACATTCTTCTACATACTCCCAATAACTCCTTCCTGTACGTTCGCACCAATAAAGGATCTCGCTCATCTTGTTCATGTTATAAACCTCTGGTATATCAAGCAAAGCTTTACCTTCCTCGGCCAAAGCTCCTCCACCTACACTAAATACCGTCCATTCATCAAGTTTTTTCTTATTATCATCAAAAGCCTTGAAAGTCATTCCATTTGGATGAAAAGGAAAAAATATATGAGGTTGCCACAATATTTCTACCATAGCATGAGGTTCTAGTACATCATTTATAGCAACATCCGTCATATGACCACGTCCAGTTGCCGCAAGACTTCCATAAAGCGTAATCTGAAAAGATTTTGCTTTAGGATTCTTTTTAAGAAACATTTCGGCTGCCTTACGAGGTCCCATGGTATGACTGCTCGAAGGTCCGGTTCCTATTCTATATAATTCTCTGATTGATTTCATTTTATAATTTTAAATTTAGGTTTATATTATTCCAGATCTACGACAGTAATCCCAGCACCTCCAAACTGCACATGTTCATCCTGAAAATGAGCTACTCCAGGTACTCCAGAAAGATAATCTCTTATCAATGTACGAAGAATTCCTGTACCGGTACCATGCAATATTCTTACTCGTCTCACTCCTAATAGAATTGCATCGTCAATAAAATATGTAACAGCTTGCAATGCTTCATCTCCTCGCATTCCACGAACATCTATATCTTGTTTAAAGCTAAGCTTTTTCTCGTAAACTCTATCCTGTGTTTCGCTACTTACAAAAGTACTTTTAGCAATAGGTTTGTCGGCATTAATAGGTGCATCGACATGTTCCAACCTCTCTAACTTAACATTTGTCTTTATCATACCAAACATTACTATAGCATTCTTACCATTTATGTCTAATACCTTACCAACAATAGTCTGTCCTTTCATTCTTACAGTCGATCCTACTTCAACAACCTTAACTTTTACAATAGGTTTCGAAGTATCATTTTTTTGTGTATTATTATTTTTTTTGTCTTTCTTACGATCTTGCTTTTCTTTAAGACTAGCCATTTTTCGAGCAATCTTATCATCCGCATTCTTTTTCTCTATATCATCAAGAGACTGCTTAAAATCTGTAAGTTCCTTACGCGCATTCTTCGTACGCTCCTTTTCAGCCTGCGCTTCTTTAATAGTACGAATCGTATTTTCAATCTTAGCATTCGATTCCGCCAATAATCTTTCAGCATCCTCCTTAGCTTTCTTTATTATTTCTTTTCTACTCTTTTCTAGTTCAGATATTTCGGCTTCATACTTCGATATAGTATCTTCCATCTGCTTCTCTCGCTTACGTATATTCTGACGTTTAGTTTCCCAATATCGCTTATCGCGCACAATATCTTGAAGATACTTATCGGCATTTATATATTCACTTCCTACTATTTCGGAAGCATCGGCAATAACCTCTTCAGGCAATCCAATCTTACGTGCTATTTCTACGGCAAAAGAACTTCCCGGATTTCCAATCTGCAATTGAAACAGCGGTTGCATGATATGTCGATCGTACAACATTGCACCATTTATAACACCTTCATGATCTTCTGCAAAATGTTTTAGATTTTGGTAGTGAGTAGTTATAACACCAAATGTTTTCTTCTCATTAAAACGCTTAAGCACAGCTTCTGCAATAGCACCGCCAATCTGAGGTTCGGTACCACCACCAAACTCATCAATAAGAATCAAACTTTCATCATTACAGTTCTTCATCATTATCTTCATGTTAGTAAGATGAGAAGAATATGTACTCAAATCATCCTCTATTGACTGTTCATCACCAATATCAATAAATATCCCACCAAATATACCTACATGACTCCTTTCATTAATAGGAATAGGCATTCCACACTGAATCATATACTGAAGAAGTCCAACAGTTTTAAGACATACAGACTTACCCCCAGCATTCGGTCCAGAAATAATAAGTATACGTCGTGAAGTATCAAGTTCAATATCTAAAGGTACAACCTTCTTATCATGTTTCGCAAGAGAAAGTTGCAGAATAGGATGCACAGCATTAATCCAATCAAGTATCTTTCTATTCTCAAATGAAGGCTTTATAGATTTTGTCATTATAGCAAAGTACGCCTTAGCACGAATAAAATCTACCTCTGCAAGAAACTCGTAAGACTGAAGAACTGCAGAAATCTGTGGACGAATAACATTCGAGAAATCTGTAAGTATTCTTATAATTTCACGCCTCTCCTCACCCTCTAGTTCACGTATACGATTGTTAGCCTCAACCACTTCCGATGGTTCTATAAAAACTGTCTTTCCAGTTGCCGATTCATCATGAACAATCCCCTTAATCTTTCTTTTAAGGGAAGGTGCCACCGGAATAACCAATCTACCATCTCTCATAGTAGGAGTTACATCCTTATCTACATATCCCTCGGCTTGTGCATTTCTTAATATAGAATTAAGACTCCTTGAAATACTACCTGCCGTAGAAGCCAATTCTCTTCTAATCCTTAAAAGTTCGCTAGATGCATTATCCTTAATTTTTCCGAATTTATCAAGAATATTATTTATTCTTGATAGCAATTGTGGAAATACCATAACATCGCCTGCCAATCGTTTAAGTGCCGGATAAGGAGATCTTTCATTTTCATTCTCATCTATATCAGATTTTCCTAGAAAGGATACAATATCACGTATAGTTTCCAGTGAACGACGCAAGTCAAACAACTCTTGTTCTTCAAGATACATCCCTTCGATCTTTACTCTTTTTAACGATGGTCGTACATCAAAGAAATATTGATCAGGAAAGGCATCTTCTTCATTAATTATGCGAATAAACTCAATAACCTGCTCCAATAGTTCATTTATTGTTTCAAAATGATCCATGAATATCATCTCGTCAACTCTCTCCTCGCCTAATGTACTTAGACATTTTTCTTTCAATAAATGGCGAATAGAATTAAATCCTATTTTCTGCTCAAAATTCTGGGGATATATCATATATATTGTATATATTTCTTCATTAATTATAGAATACAAATGTACGATTTGAAAATTTTATTGCAAAAATTCTCCCTTAGTATTTGCATATTTAAAATAAAAGCGTACCTTTGCATCGCTTTTGAAAGGAAGTACTTCTCTAAAGAAGTTAAGGAGAGGTGGCAGAGTGGTCGATTGCGGCGGTCTTGAAAACCGTTGAAGGTAACACTTCCCGGGGTTCGAATCCCTGTCTCTCCGCAACAAACGCTGAAAATCAGCAGATTGCAAAACAAACACCCAGTTTTACACCCAAGAATGTAAAGTCGGCTGTTTTTGTTTTATTTAAGATAATACAACCACTACATAATAAAAGAGTAGCGATATTAAAAGAATCCGATGAGAAAAGACTAATATTTATCTATCCATTCAGTTTGATTTTTCAGGACTTTACATCGTCCTGAAAGTATTTGTTATTGTATTCCAACGTCAGGAGTGGATTATAATACAAGTTTTTTGTGTGGATAGAATTTCGTTTTGCTTAATGTACGAAAGTACTTATCTATAAACGCATGAAATATTAGCACAATGAATCATTGGAAATCAACTTTGGCCGTGATAGGAATAGGCCAACTCATATCTATTTTAACAAGTACGATTGTTGGCTTCTCCATTATTTTTTGGATTAGCAACGAATTTAAATCCCCGACAGCTTTATCTCTGGCTATTTTAGCTGGATTTTTACCACAATTTGTATTAGGCTTGTTTGCCGGGGTCTATGTTGACAGATGGAATCGAAAGAAAACGATGTTTTATTCGGACTTGTTCATCGCGTTCTGTACCCTATGTCTTTTTATTGTGATAACCAAGGGTTATAAAGACCTTTCTTTTTTTTATCTATTGACTGCTTGTCGTTCAATAGGCAGTACGTTTCATGCACCTGCTTTACAGGCAAGCATCCCTCTACTGGTTCCCAAGCACCATCTTGTCAGGGTATCAGGTTTGTACCATTCCATTCAATCCTTCAGTGAGGTGATAGCTCCCGTTGTAGGGGCAAGCCTCGTTGTTTGGCTTCCCATACAGTATATTCTGCTCATAGATGTGATCGGAGCTGTTGCTGCTTGTCTGACCTTACTTTGTGTCCAGATTCCTTCTCTTCAAAAAACGAAAGTTCTTCCAGATTTCAAAAAAGAACTGACGGAATGTTGGCATACCTTGCGGCGTACAATGGGCATTTTGCCTTTATTCGTATGCTTTACGCTGGTGACTTTTGTCCTTATGCCTGTTTTTACGTTATTTCCTTTTATGACGCTTCTGCATTTCAACGGAAACATTTTGCAAATGGGAGTTGTGGAAATGGGTTGGGGCTCAGGGGCATTGTTGGGCGGTTTAGTACTTGCCTGTAAGGCTTTGAAAAGCAAGCAAACATTAGTGATGCATACGGCTTATGTGATATTGGGATTGTATCTGATTAGCGCCAGTTATTTACCATCAAGCGCATTTATAGGTTTTGTTTGCCTAACATTTACAGGAGGCATAGCCTATTCCATTTACCATGCGCTTTTCATCGCTATTATTCAGCAGAACTTGGCTTCGGACATGCTTGGACGGACTTTTTCTCTCATCTTTAGTTTGAGTACCTTTCCATCAATGCTGGGTATCGTAGCTTCAGGATATTGGGTGGAAGCATGGGGTATCACATCCGTCTTTATGATCAGCGGATGGGTTATCTTTCTGATTGGAGTGGGTGCAAATTTTATTTCTTCAATCAAGCAGTTGGATAATTACGCATAGTATTATTTATTAAAGAATTATTATATGACAAAGAAAGAACACACTACGATTACAGAGTTATTTCAAGTTTTGGACTTGTTGGAAAGCCTGGACATGCAGTTTTGGTTGGATGGAGGCTGGGGAGTGGATGTCTTGTACGGACAGCAAACCCGCTTGCATAGAGATATTGACATTGATTTTGATGCCAATTATACAGACCAACTCCTTGATCTTTTGCAGGAGAGAGGATATCAAATTGAAACAAATTGGTTGCCCACCCGTGTGGAACTGTATAGCAAAGAATTAGGCTATATTGATATCCATCCTTTTGTCTTGAATGCGGACGGCACTTCCAAACAAGCCGACTTGGATGGAGGCTGGTATGAATTTCAACCGGACTATTTTGGAACAGCAGTCTTTGAAGGCAGAAGCATCCCTTGCATTTCTGCAAAAGGGCAACAAGTATTCCATTCGGGCTACGATTTAAGAGAGAAGGATATTCACGATTTATCTATAATTAAACAATGTATAACAACAATGAGCCTAACAATTAGATAAGAACAAGAAAATGACAGAAAAACAAATTGTCTGGTATATCTTACTTACAGAAGTAAAGATAGACAGTGACACCCAGTCTGTCACATCCCTGAGTGTAGCTCCATTGGCAGTCTTGCCGGAATTCCAGCGTAAGGGAATTGGGGGGGGATGTTGATTCAGTAAGCCCATCAGAGGGCAGCACTTTTGGGTTACGGCACAGCAGTCGTATTGGGGCATAAAGAGTATTATCCTCGATTTGGCTATCGCAAGGCTATCGATTTAGGAATTGAATTTCCTTTCGAAGTCTCTCATGAATATTGCATGGTGGCTGAATTAATACCTGGAGCTACTGAGAATGTGAAAGGTATGGTTTGTTATCCAACTGACTTTAAATAGTTTAACAAGTAAAATTCATTATATAACTCGGACTGGGTATTTCAATTTCCCAGTCCGTATTCTGATAGTACTTATTCAATTGGAAGATTGTGTTGCTTCAAGAATGAAAGTTTATCCCAATACCCTCTTTGAAAGACGATTTTGTTATCTTTTACATGAAAAAATCCGCATCCACGAAGTCCAAGAGAGTCTTTCCATTCCATGATAGCCCATTCGCCATCTTCAAAAATATTTTCCACCATACAAACCATTTTAGCAGTGGCAAATTCATTCACAAACATTTTGTAGATTGATTCTTTACCTATTATTGGTTCGTTTGCGACTTGATGATTTACTGCATTAGTAGCATACAGCTCTGCTATATGATAAGCATCTGCTTTGTTAAAGCAATCTATCCATTTTTCCAAAACTTCTTTAGGCTTCATTTTTTATAAATTCTTAGGATTTTGATTCTGTAATAAAAACAATCTGTTTGGATGCATAGATACTTGATTTTATTAATAATAGGCTATTCTATATTCTAAATCCTCTGGATTTTTGCTCTCTCTGCACCGAGTTACGTAGATTCTGCTGTAACTTTTCCCATTGTTCCTTAAACCATTGTACTATGGGTTGTCGGTTTATGGTCAGCATAAGCTTACCACTATCCATCGGATGTTTCTCAACCCTAAAAATATCATTCTTGATGTCAAATTTCCACCTGTGTTCTTCGGAATAAATTTTGCCACTACATTGTATGGATTCTTTCTTTGTCAAGAGGTTTTCTATCATGTCTTTGGTAAACCCGATAACAGCGCATAATTTTTCCATTCTCAACATCTCTTTGAACATGGGAAACCATTTGTGGGCTTTTTCAAGCAAGGTGCTCAATCGTGATATTTCCTTGTCTTTGGCTTCAAGTTCTTGATTATGTATTCTTTGAAGATTACGAATTTGTCTGCTATGCTGTTCCTGTATTTGTTGTATCTGAATTTTTAATTCATCAGTAGCTTTGTCCCGTTTGGTAATTTCCTGATGTAGCTGCTCGATGTGATGTTCCAGTTCTTTCAGCTTACCGCTTCCGAAAAGAGAACCTACACCGCTTGCTATGGCGGTAGCAGCATTGGTGGCTGTTTTCTTTAGTTTGTCCGTGCGTATCTCTGCTTTTACCTGTTTGAGTTCCTGTTCGGCAAGGCTTACTTGTTGTTCCTTGTGTCGCTTGGTTTCCTCTATACGTTGCAGTTCGGCTTTCTGCTTCTCAATGATGAAATCATTTCGTTCCAGATGCTCTTTACCTGTGACAGCTTTTGCCTGTCCACGTTCCATCAGGAGAATATCGGAAGCAAGGGTCTGCATGGTTGCCATATCCTCGTCATTGAGCTTTCGGCTCTTTCCAGTTTCATGGTTCATCCAGTCGAATACGACATGAGCATGATAATTTGGTTTGAACCATCTGTTACCGACTTGGAAGCTCTCCTTGTCTTCTGCTTCCGGCTGACCGTTCAGCCAATGCCCTTCGTCTTTATGCAGGAAAATCTGTAGCGGAGTGATGCCCCAGCGTCTTTGGCACTCTTCACCGAATTTGCGTACATCAGCCAGTGTGGTGTCCGGTCTGATAAGCAATACTCCTTCACGGATGGGTGAGCATCCCGCCACCTTGATAATCTTTCCATTCTTTCCCTTGCGTTCCCTTTCCTTTTCCTGCATGGCACGTCCGGTCTTTTCCTTGACCATTTGCTTGATATTGTCATAATGAGTTCGCAGTTCGGGAGTGCCGAAGTCGGGATTTATCCACTGTTCGTTATCGGTGGAAAGTTCGGGAACGACATAGATTCTGGACTCCCCGATATTACGCATATACTCGGCAGTCCTTCGGTTGTGTGCCTCGCTCGATGCGATGTTGCAAGGCTTGATATGTATGCTTGATTTTGTTGCCATAGCTTCTTTCCTTTGTTTACAATTGATTTACTTTGCTCGCTTTCGCAGAGGGGTTCTTAGGGGTAACCCATAAGCGGAGATTGCAAAGAGAGGGTCACTCTTTGCTCGGGGTTCTCAGGGGTGAAACGCCCTGAGTGGGTCATTAGGGCAAAGCCCTAATCCCCTCGGGAGAGCCCACAACTACGAAAGCGAAGCGTGTAGTTATAGTGGGCTATAACTGGAAGCCGTTCTTCTTTTCCGGTGATTGGCTGCGCACCCCTTTGGCGGACTGGAGCTGCCTTTTTCTTTCAATCTGTTTCTGTAAGTATTCGTTCAAGTCCTTGCATCCTCTGTAAATCTGCGAAGCGTCCCGGATGTACCGCTCTCTGCCGTATTCCATGCGGATTTGCCGGAGTGCTTCCAGTCCTGCATGGTCGTTGTCGAAAAAGCAGTGGATGCGTTCGTAATTGCCCAACGGATAGAGAGCCTTGTTTACATTCGATACGGAGTTCAATACAATGTAGTCCTGCCCGTCCAATTCCGGATAATTTGGGCAGCTCTCTTGTCTCAATGTCAAAAAGGAGAGGTAGTCCATAAATCCCTCGAACACATAACAGGTATTCCTCGCTTTTCCCGACTGCCTGATGTGGGAGATTTCCTTTGGGGCGATGCAGCCCTTGAAATAGCGGTTGCGGATTTCATATCCACACGAACCATTGGGAAAGGCGATGGCAAAGTACCGCTTGCCGTTGTGAGTGAAACGTGCTTCACTACATTCTCTTTTCGCCAGTTTTATGTTAATTCCTCTACCTTGTAAGTAGGCAAGCAGGGCAGTAGATGACAGCGGAACAATCTCCAACTGTTGGAAGCTCGGCTCGGAAGAGTTTTGCTTTCCAAAAGAGAAAGATACCGGGCGCACGTGCGGTGTCTGCTCTGCTATCCGTTTCAAGATGTAAGGTACATGGTCGGTAGCGTACAGGTGTGCAGCCAGTTCTATGATACCACCACCTTTACCCAAACCGAAGTCATACCATTGTTCACGTTCGGTATTTACCTTGAACGAGGCTTCGGCTTCTTCCCTTAACGGTGATTTATACCACAGATTGACACCTTGTTGCTTGACGGGAGAATATCCTAAACTATGCAGATAATCCGCTATTCTGATTTGCTTGGCTGTCTGTATATCCATAAAATGATTGTTTTAGTAGTTGGTGAATTGGTTTATTTTTCTTTTTGCCCGTACCTTTTTAGGAAGTACGGTCTATAATCACTTCACTAAATTCTCGTATATATAGGATACGGTAATAAAGTGAAGTGATTTAGTCCCATTCCCCAAGCACTTCACTATATTCCTAATATATACACCCCGAGAATAAAGTGAAGTGATTGCAGGGAAATGGGCTAATAGTGGAAGTCAGGCATGAATGTGTATTTTCTGCCTGTCTCCTGCACTATCATCCGTTTGTTGCGGAGCATGGTGATGAGCGATACCGCCTTTTTATGGTTCAGCTTTACACCCACTGACATATAGGTCTTGATTAAGGCATCTTCCAGTTCCTTGTAGCCGTATTCCTCTTTCAGCCCGAAAACGGCTTCCAATGCGATACGGTGCTGCTGCTCGGTGATATGCCTGTAAGGGTCGAACTTCTCTTCTTCGGGTCTTCCCGGCTTCTTTGTTTCAGGTTTGTATCCCTCAATGAGTTCGGGAAGGGCTTTGTCGTTGATACGGAATGCGAAAGGCTCAAAGTCCATTGCCCGGATGTGAATGGCTGAAACATGGCTGATGTCACCGTTGCCCTTGTCCTTTTCTACCTGCAATACGGTTTCCGCCTTGTTGTTCAACTCCGTACCAATGTGCCCTCTTGCGTTCTCATCCCCTTTGTTCTGATGCAGTATCGTATGGATATGTATCTGCCTGTCGTCCGTCCACTGCATCAGCTTGGATATGATGCGTGTTGATTCACTGGGGCTGTTGATGTCATACACCATATCCCGTATGCCGTCTATAATTACAAGACCGATTTCGGGTGTATTGTAAATAGCCTGTTCCACAATCCTGATACGCTGCTCAGGCGTGTATTTTCTTAAGGCAAGAAATTCAAGATTCTCATTGTCCCTATCATCTGGCAAACCAGCCATTCGCAAAATGCGCGTCATGACTTTCAGACAATGGTAAGGGCTTTGCTCTGTATCAACATAAAGCACTTTCCGCTTATCTTCAGGCAGTTCAGCCACATACCGCAGCACTGTGCCGTTCTTCAATGCAGCGGCTACGATAGCCGATACATTGAACGTTTTTTTACTTTTGGCTTTGCCGATGGATGCGCTGAAATTACCCAATGTCCCAATGACAGAATCATGTACTTTAAGGATTTCAGGTGCTTTCTCATAACTTTTCGACAGGCTCAAACGTGAGGCTTGCCAAAGGATTATGGCTTCTTCAGCCGATATTTCCTTAGTCTCTTTCATATAGTCCATAGCCATGCCTCCCGTTATTTCCGTCCTCCTGTTTTCTTTCCAGCCAGTTCAAGGGCAAGCTCAACATCCACGATAATCTTACGTCCTATCTGAGTGATTGCCTTGTCAATCTTTCCGCTTTTCTTGATACGGTTGGCGGTGGGTAGGCTGCACCCGAACAGTTTGGCTATGCCCAGTATTCCGTACACATATTTTCTTTCTGTGTCTGTAATGGGCTGTGGCTGCGTTTCCGTTTGACGGGAAGCGTGCTTACTTAGGAATATGAACTCTTCACCTGTCATCTGCCAGACGGGTTTTGATAATAATTCTTGAAGATTTTTCATCGTTCAATCTATTTAGTCGTTTAACAATCAGCCCTGCGCACTGGCTGTTATCTCTGTTCTCGAACGATGCAAAATTAGGTAGGGTTGTAAGTGGTAAGGATGTGGTTGATATAAATGGAATATCTTGTTATTTATCTGAATATCAGATAATAAAAATACCACTCAAAAATTTAATTTGAGTGGTAAAAGTGGTTGTTTCGTAAAATGTCAGGGCATATCACAGATTATCGGAATATACCATCCATTTCTTTGGCAAATTTCCGGTTGCTGTCACTGGGGAAATCGGAAACAGGCTCTTTGTACTTTGACTTGTAGTAGCTTTCCTCAATATCCAATATTTTCAGGATATTCCTCTTCCAATTCTCCCTGTCCTGTTTGGGCAGTTTTTCGCTCATCAGGAATATCAGATAGCAGGTACGTATTTTTTCTCTCGGTCTGATTTGGGGTTTGGTGTCGCTTGGTAGCAGGTTCATGCAGGTATAGAAATCATGTTCGGAAATATTCTCGAACTGTTCTCCCACGCAGGTTACATGAATGAGCGAAAGCAGTTCCATATTGAAATACTCAGTCTGTTTCGTTCCCAGCACTTCTTCCTGTATGTTGGGGGCATTTGGTTCTTGTTCGGCTGGCTCTTCCGGCTCGTTTGTTTCATCAAATACATATTTCGCCAATGTCTCTTTGAGGTGGCAGCCCAGCCGATAGATTTCATTGAAACGGCTTTTTGCATATTGCAGGGCTTTCTCTCTGGTCTGTTTTTGCAGATCGTAGAGTTCGGTCAGCTTGTTTTTTTTCTCCTCGTATTCATCTTTGCACCGTTCATATTCCATTTCCGCACGCTTTTCATCCTCTGCAGTGTGTTCCCGATAACCTATGGAATCGTATCGGTGGTATGCTTCGTTTAGCGGAGCATGGAGCTTGGTCGTCTTGTATTGCTGTTCTTCTATGGCTTCTTTATAGATTTCTGAAACTCGGAAGCAGATATTGTAAACGGTCTGTTCATCCGGCATACATCCTTTCTTGTAATAACTTATGTTTTCGCATACTTCCTTTTTCAGGCTATTCAGAATCAGTGTGTATTGCTCCTGTGGAAGATGAAACACCAGTTCAAGAATGGCTGTTTCAAGAACCGTTACATCATTGTAGTCCAGATAGAACTTGGTAATGAATTTCTGCTTTTCAAAAGAGAAACCTTTATTATCAAACCAGTCTTTATATATTCTGTTCAATTCTCCGTATCGGGGAATCAGCGTTGTAATTACATCTTTCATGGACGCAACTATTTTTGAGTGTTATTGTCTTTGTCAAGGAAAGAGGCCAGTTCTTCTTCCACTTCTTCCACGCTGGGCAACGCTGATTTCAGTTTCTCGGGAATCGCTTTGCTCAATTGGTAATCGCTGATGCCGATGGGCTGGTCATAGCCTGTCAATGCGTATTGTGCCACAACTTCGTCTTTTCCCTTGCATAGCAACAACCCGATAGTCTTGTTGTCATTCTCTCCCCTCAGTTTATCATCCACCACATTGATGTAGAAGTTCAGTTGTCCTGCATACTCCGGTTTGAATGGGGTAGCCTTTAATTCTACCACGATATATGCGTGCAACGGAATGGAATATAGAATCAGGTCGGCAAAGAAATCGCTGTTTCCGACTTGGAAGTGCTTCTGCCGGGCAACGAAGGCAAAACCGTTGCCCATTTCCAACAGGTAGCGGGTAACGTGTTTCACCAGCTGTTCTTCAATATCCCTTTCGTCTGCTTTTTCTTTGGCTCCTGCCAAATCAAAGATGTACGGGTCTTTGAGTAGGTAATTGGCAAGGTCGCTTTGTGGAGCCGGAAGTGTGGTCGTGAAATTGTTTACCTTGTTGTTGCTGATTTGTCGGCTATACAAATCACTGTCAATTTGCATTTTCAATACATTGCTGCTCCATCCCATTTCCACAGACTGCTTCATGTACCAGTAGCTTAGACCTAAAGGTAGCGAACTGTCAAGTATAGTCATTTGGCTTGTCCAGTTTATTTTGGCTATAGGAGAGGTCAAGAAAACTTCTTCTATTTCCCTGATTCCCATCCTGTAAATGGCAGACACGGTTTTTCCCACATCTTCAAATTGCGCAGGAACTTCCTGCGTAATTGCTAATGATTGACAATCAATCGATTGTATTTGCGCAGTAAGTTCCTGCGTAAATTGCTTGTCATTCAGTTTTAATACTTCATTGGTCACACTCTGTATGGTTGGGACAGACAGGCTTGCATCTGTTTCTATGAAACTTTGCAACGCTCTTAAAGGATATGCTTTTGCAAACTGGCACATATAGGTAAGGTTACGTTCCGAATAGCCTTTCTTTTCAGGGTAATGCAGTCGGATAGCCTTTGCCAACTGCTTGATGATTTTGCTTCCCCATCCGTGCAGCTGCTGGTGATAAAGGATGTAATTGCCTATCTTCCAGTAATGGAACAGCATTTGTGCATTGGCTGCAACAATCAGCCTTACTTGTGCCTGTTCTATTTCCGAACCGACCGCTTGTATGAATGCATCAAAATTCGTTTTCTCTATGTTGGATTCCTTGTTGCTCATATTGTGATGATAATTTCTACAAATATAGTCATTGGTAACTATCTATGAAACTGTTTGATACTTTTATAGTTGATTAAACTTGTTCATGGCATTTGCCTTAATATCATCCGCTATGTCAATGTAGGGTTTCATAGCTTTGTAGTCGCTGTGTCCCGTCCATTTCATGACCACCTGTGCCGGGATTCCGAGAGCCAGCGCATTGCAGATGAATGTCCTTCTTCCTGCATGGGTACTGAGCAAAGCGTATTTGGGTGTGACTTCATCAATACGTTCATTTCCCTTGTAGTAGGTTTCCCGTACAGGCTCGTTGATTTCTGCCAGTTCGCCCAGCTCTTTCAGGTAATCGTTCATCTTCTGGTTGCTGATGACGGGCAGAGCCATGTAATTCTCGAAATGGATGTCCTTGTATTTGTCCAGTATGGCTTTGCTGTATTTGTTCAGTTCAATCGTCAGGCTGTCGGCAGTCTTGACTGTGGTTATTTCGATGTGGTCGGACTTCACATCGCTTCTTTTCAGATTGCGAACATCCGAATACCGCAAACTCGTAAAGCAGCAGAACAGGAAAACATCACGCACACGTTCCAGGTATTGCTTATCCTTGGGTATCTGGTAGTCTTTCAGCTTGTTCAGTTCATCCCAAGTCAGGAAGATTACTTTTTTCGAGGTGGTTTTCAGTTTCGGTTTGAACGTATCGTATGCAATGTTCTGATGATGTCCTTTCTTGAAGCTCCAGCGCAGGAACCATTTGAGGAATCCCATTTGCTTGCCGATGGTGCTGTTTCTCATATCCTTGGTGTCACGCAGGAAGTTGACGTATTCGTTCAATCCAAACTCGTTGAAATAGTTGAACGTTGCATCCTCCTTGAACTCTTTGAGGTGGTTCCTCACTGCTGCAAATTTTTCATAGGTGGATGCCGTCCAGTTATTCTGGTTACCGCACTCTTTTACAAACTCATCGAACACCTCCCAAAAGCTGACAGGGGCTTCTTCCGGCTGTTCTTCGCTGGTGTCTTTCATTCTCATGTTGAAAGCTTCCTTCAACTGTTGGGTCGTTGGCATGACCTCCTGCACCTCAAATTCCTTGAAAATATTCTGGATTTCGGCATAGTATTTCAGCAAGTCCGTATTGATTTCGGCTGCACTTTGCTTTAGCTTGTTGGTACATCCGTTCTTTACCCGCTGCTTATCTGCATCCCATTTGGCTACGTCAATCCGGTAGCCCGTTGTAAACTCGATGCGTTGGCTGGCAAAGATGACACGCATACGGATGGGTACGTTCTCTACGATTGGCACACCGTTCTTTTTCCGGCTCTCCAATGCAAAAATGATGTTGCGCTTGATATTCATAATTGGGTGCGTTTGAAATTCTACACCCAAATATACACCCAATTATTGAGATAGCAAAAGACATTTAGAAACATTTACTTTTACTCTATATTGTAATTTACACTTGATTATCAGTCGTTTGCAGTTTTATGATATTCTGTGAAAGTATAAGTTCGAGAGCCTGTCTCTCCGCTGAAAGTCTAAGACAAAAGACTGAAAATCTAAGTCAAAGCTCGTAAAATCAAGGTTTTACGAGCTTTTTTTATCTCACTGCCGAGACAACGAAAAAATGGGTTCAAGCAAAATTCTAGGTTGATTTGCAATTTCTGATAGATTACGTTATTAGCATAAATTTGCTTAATCTGTATAAGAAGAAATATCTCTGACTCCTCTTTATTAAGTTCTGAAATATTTTATTTTAGCATTGAAAACTTACTTGCCGCACTCGTAGCTCTGTTTTTAAATAAACCCACAAAACTGAATATGGGAATTTGTATTGTTCTTGCAATCGTTCCAAATGAAAGGATACGGATTTATCAACGTTATCATACTACTGTGCTAGTTTTGTAAATGCTGCATATGCTCTTATTGATTGATAATATATTAATACCTATCTTATACTATATACTGAAATGTATCTATTAAAAATAAATTTACTCACCAACTAAATTCATTATAACTGCAAAGATAATTATAGATTACCTTTGCAGTTAATATTGTAATAATAATTACTATACTTAAATCAGTTCATTACGATTTCGAATATCTCGACATTACCATCTACTTCAATAGTAGTAGCATCTTTCACTATATCAAATTTCACAAAAGCTGAATCTGATGTAATTCTATTTAGCACACTACCATTTTTTCTAAGCTGTCGTATCTCTATCTTAGAATCTCCAGCTATCAAAGGTTTAAGAAGAAGAGTACATTTAGTAGCATTGACAGGTATTCCAAATAGAAGTACTCCATTATTAACGAAAGATGTTTCAGGATTCTTATCGAATCCCAACAAAGCTTTATCTATATTTTCAGATTTTACTACGAAAGGTAAGTCACTACTTCTTATAGGGTTAACCTTAAAAGATCGTACTGCTGCCCAGTTTTTCTTGTCAGAATCTAATCGTTTTAAGCGTATATAAGATGCCTCAATAGGTTTACCGGTCCACGTTATAACATATTGTTTTTTAAGACTATCTGTAAGAGCTTTCCAACTTTTTCCATCTTTTGAATACTCAAGAATAACATTATCGAAATAATCTACATCATCTGTTGAGTTTCGTCCTTGAAGTATCTCTATTTCACTAACTATCCTAACACAACCAAGATAAACTCCTATCCAATCACCTGCATCCTGTCCTTTTCCAGATGTATAAAAAGTAGTAGTATCATTGTCAAGCATAAGCTTGGCAAGAGGAGTAGAAAGATTATTAAAAGAACCTATTCCTTTATAAGACGTAGGAACATCTCCTGTAATATCAAAATAGAATTGAGTTATTAGATCATCCATCGCATTTTCGTAGAAAGGCTGCAATTTCATTGTTCCTGATTTATGTGCAGAATAAGCTTTCTTATCATCATCGCTCATAAGATTTGCAACATAAGCACTCCAAAATTCAGCTTCATTTCCTTTTTCTTTGAATTTAATCAAATCAAGAGTTTTCTTACCTCGATTTCCCAATTTTCCAAACTCAACTAACCATGGATGCAGTTCGGATATCAATGCTTTATTAGTACATTTACCTTCAAATTCATTTGGAGTATTTTCTATCTTTTCAAACTCTTTCTTAAGTGCATCAAATTGTTTCTGGGTATAATTAGATATTCGGAATGTTTCGGTTTCCCATGACTCAGATCGTCGATAACCGGTTTCTGTATCACATGAATGAATGGCAAAAGTTCTATATGCATTTTTTGCCTCAGGAGTTATAACTTCCAATCCTCTTTCCCAATTATCTATAGGATTATATTGCGATACATTCCATGAATAATCGGCAACTCCATAAAGTGCAAGTTTAGATGCTTCCCCGTGCTCCATAGGATTACTTGCCAATCCGCAAAGTTCACTGGCTGTAAGTGAAGTATCAAGTCCATATACCGGTCCTTGCATTATTATATGACGAACATAATCAGTTACAGGATAATTCCACCAATAATAACCAGGTCTTTTAGTTCTTGAATTAAGCCACTCCATTGTCGATTTTGTAAGATCACTGCAAACTGCATCCCCTGTCCAGAATATTTGGATAGACGGATCTAAAGTTTTACCATAAATACTCAAACTACCTTGTGGAGTTGGGTCAGCCCATAGTTTAGAATAGTCGGTAGGACAAACTACTAACGATGTTACATCTCCTTTATTCTTTACAAATTCTTTATTAAGGCGATTCAGCAGTTCTGTCTGTCTTAGGGGGTTAGTCCCTTCGCCATCTATATCATCAAAAAAAATAGCAAAAGAGCGTACTCCTAAACTATACATCATATTGAACTTGTTGACAAGATTCATATAATCTTCCTCATTCCATTTTATATCCTGCCCTGGATGAATAGCCCATACAAAATCAACTCTATTCTTACCACATGCCGCAACAAGTTGCTTTATATTCTCAGCTTCTTTCTCTGGATATGGCAAACGCCAGTTTGGACAACTATGATAAGGATCGTCTTTAGGACCATATAAATAGCTGTTCATTTTATATTTCCCATAGAAGTCTATTAAAGAGAGTCGAACGGAATGCGACCATGGTGTGCCATAAAATCCTTCTACCACTCCGCGATAAGGCAAATCGGGATAATCATTTATATAAAGATAAGGTAAATTGCCGTTTATAGATATTTCGCTCTCCACAAGTTGCTTTAAAGACTGTATTCCATAAAATGCACCTCTTTCATCATAACCTATAATAGTTATTCCTTTTTTGTTTATTTCAAGAATATAAGCTCCCGAAACGTTCTTCACATTATGTTTTGCTGCCAATTTACTTCCGAAATCTACAGTTACAGATATTCCTTTCTTAGATTTCTGAATGAAGTTCATATCATTAGCAAAAACATTCTTTTTATCCGTTAATTTTATTCCTGCAAATAAATTTATCTTATTATGTTCATCTACCTTAAGTGTTTGTGGTGTAGGATTGATAATTATACCTTTATGGTCAATTTTCTTTCCTGGTACCATTAATACATCTTGTGCTTCTGATCTTTGTGATGAAAAATTAAATTCTGCATCCTGTGCAGATAATGAATTACCCATAAAAGTCATTATGGTCATAGTTAACAGTACATATCTTCTGTTTTTCATTCTAATAATTAATTTTAGTTAAGAGGTGGTTAATACTATTATATAAATGTCAAATAAATGGTCTACAACGTAAACCTATTCAACATCACATCCTATAGAATCTATTTTAGTAGAGTTACTAAAATGGATATACGAAATTCTATGTAAAGTAACTAAATAAAATGTTATCTATTGTATATAAGCTTTTCATAAATTATTTTTTTTACCATATTTGTCATGCAAAAACATATAACAAAACTAACATGCAAACTAACTCATCTAATGTATTATGCGACACTAAACCTCACTATGAATTACTTGACGGATTAAGAGGAGTTGCAGCCTTGATAGTAATATGGTATCATATTTTCGAAGGTTTTGCTACAAGTCCAATAGACCAAGAAATCAATCATGGATATTTGGCAGTCGATTTTTTCTTCATTCTTTCTGGATTCGTGGTAGGATATGCCTATGACGACCGATGGAAAACCATGAAAACTAAAGATTTCTTCAAACGCCGTCTTATACGACTTCACCCTATGTTAGTCATGGGCGTTCTTCTTGGAGCATTAACATTCATTATTCAGGGAAGTGAAAAATGGGATGGCTCTAAGGTTTCACTCTATTTTATTCTAGCAGCCATTCTTATAAACTTATTATTGATACCAGCTGTGCCAGGCACAGGACCTGAAGTAAGAGGAAATGGCGAGATGTATCCACTTAACGGCCCAAGCTGGTCTCTATTCTTTGAGTATATAGGAAATATCCTATATGCACTGTTTATACGACGTATGTCGACTAAATGGTTAACCGTGCTTGTTGTACTTTCAGGGATAGGACTTGGATCATTTGCTATATTCAATCTTTCGGGATACGGTCATTTAGGCGTAGGATGGAGTTTAGCCGACTTTAATTTTATTGGAGGTATGCTTAGACTATTATTTTCATTCTCAATTGGACTGCTAATGTCTAGAGTTTTCAAGCCTATAAAAATAAAATGTGCTTTTTGGATTTGCACCATTACTCTTATTGTATTGCTATCAATACCTCATGTGGGTGGCGCAGAAGCTGTCTGGAAAAACGGAATATACGATACAATATGCGTTTTATTCATTTTTCCTCTAATTGTATATATTGGTGCATCGGGTAAAACAACCGATAAGCATTCATCAAGAATATGCAATTTTTTGGGCACTACATCTTATCCTTTATATATGATACATTATCCTTTCATGTATCTTTTCTATGCATGGTTATGGAGTGAGAGTCTTACATTCACACAAACATGGCCGGTTGCTTTGGGGTTATTCATAGTAAATATAATCCTTGCTTACGTATTCCTAAAGCTGTACGATGAACCTGTAAGAAAATGGCTTACAGCAAAATTTATAAAAAAGGAATATTAATAATATTGAAAACAGCCATATAAATAATATTTACATGGCTGTTTTTTAGTATTATCAGTCCAAATATTCCATTATATTTCCACTTATTTGCAATAATGATATCTCACAAATTTTGGTATCATATTCGGCAGAAAGAATTCTCTCTTCTGCATCCAGAAGACTTTTCTGAGCTTCTCTCATCTCTATACCCGAAAGATTTCCCAAAAGATAACGTTCATAAGCTATTTCATGATTTTCGCGTGCTGCTATAAGATTTTCACGTTCCAACTTAAGCATTTCCATATTATTTGTATAAGATTGCCAAAGATTGCTTATATCAGCTTTTAATGTCTGCAATAAATCTTTTTCTTGCAATTCGGCATTATCTATTACTATTCTTGCATTCTTGCTTTCTCTCTTACGATTACCGTCAAATATATTCATCCCGACCGTTATCCCGAAGTTTGCTCCAATATTACTTTGTCTAATATTGTTTGCAATATCGTATTTTCTGTATGTATATCCATATCCTGCATTTAATTTCATATAAGGATAATTACGCGATTTAATTATACGAAGATTTATTTGAGCTAGTTTTTTATCCTGAAATGCTTTTATCAATGAAGCATTATTCTTCAATGTAGCATTTACTAACGCATCTAAAGATAAAAGACGAGTTACATTAATTACAGTATCACTTATAGAAATCTTTTCATTTAGATCTTTTCTAGCCATAAGTCGGTTAAGGCTTATCAACGAAGAGTTAAGTAACTCTTGCTGTTTCATATACTTGGCACTATCGGCATTAAAATCGACCCTTGCCTGCTGAAGATCTAGCCTTGAAAAGTCTCCTATATTATATCTTTCCTCTACTATTCGCAGTCTTTCCCTTGATAACTTAACTGCATACAGTAAGTTCTTCATCCTTATATGCTGACATACATAATTATAATACTCGGCAGCAAGGCCAGCTACAAAATCTTCTATATTTATTCGTGTATTCGTTTCTCCTTGTAATTCCAACACCTTTAATTGCTTATATGTAGAAAACATTTTGAATCCTTGAAAAATAGTCCAATTAAGATCGGCGCCTACATCGTATACTTGATCAAAAACATTGGTTTCCTTATTTACATTATTATTTTCTCTAAGTTTCGATTCATTATTCATAATACTTCCCGAATATGTTCCCTTCAAGTCTACAACTGGAAGAAAGCCAGCATTCCCTATTGTTGCATTATTCTTACTTATCTGCTCTTCATTTCTTACAATACGTAAATAGTAATTATTTTCTAATCCCTTTTCCAAACATGATTTAAGTGTGTAATGATTTTGTGCAGTTATGCTACAGAAGAGCGATCCCCATAATATTATTAGTATATATTTTCTCATTATTTTACTTTTCTTAATCTGTTAGTTGATATGTAAGTATATATGGCAGGTACAATAAATAGAGTCATTAACGTTGAAAGAAGCATACCTCCTACTACTGCCATCCCCATCGCTATTCGACCATTTGCTCCTTCTCCGGTTGCAAATGCTAGTGGAATAAGTCCGAGAAGTGTCGATGCACTTGTCATCAAAATCGGTCGTAATCGTTGAATAGATGCACTTTTTATAGCACTATACTTATCTTCTCCATTTAAATCCTGCTTTTGGTTTGCAAACTCTACAATTAGAATTCCATTCTTGGCAACTAGTCCTATAAGCATTATAATCCCTATCTGACTGAATATATTCATTGTCTGTCCGCTCATAAACATGAAAAGAAGAGCTCCCCCTATAGCTAAAGGAACAGTTATCATTATTATTATAGGATCTTTAAAGCTTTCAAACTGAGCCGCAAGGATAAGATATATCAATACCAACGCAAGTATAAATGCAAACATCAAACTAGAAGAACTGTCGCGAAACTCTTTCGAATCGCCCGAGAGTGCCGTTCTAAATGAATCGTCCAAAGTTTCCGAAGCAATTCTATCCATTTCATCAAGTCCCTGACCTATAGTATTTCCTTTAGCAAGTCCAGCCGATACTGTAGCCGCAACAAATCGGTTATATCTATAAAGACGAGGAGGCGCAATATTTTCTTGCAAATTTATCAGATTATCCATCTGAACCATTTCTCCCTTATCACTTCTTACATAAATCGATTTTAAATCTACAGGTTTATTTCGTTGTTGACGATTTATCTCGCCAACTATTTCATACTGTTTTCCATTCATATAAAAATAGCCCATACGCTGACCACTAAGACCATACTGAAGAGTTTGAGCAATACTTCTGGTACTTACTCCCATTTTTCCGGCTTTTTCTCTATTTATTTCTATTCTAGCCTCGGGCTTACTGAACTTCAAGTTTACATCAGCCATCTGAAAAACTGGGCTTTCATAGACTTTTGCCATAAATTGCGGAAGAACTTCTTGCAGCTTTTCAAGATTAGTAGCTTGTAGCACATATTGTACAGGCATTCCTCCTCGCCTTCCTCCGAATGTACTTTGTTGCTGAACAAAAGCACGTGCCTTTGTTTTAGTCTGCACCGCATTCGAGATTCTATCGGCTATATCCATCTGACTGTAATCTCGTTCATTTATATTTTTCAACGATACACGAACATTTCCACTTCCACTAGAAACTCTGGCAGTAAGTGCCGCAGAATCTTCTATCACAGAATCTACTAGCATTGATATTTCTTCTGTATAATCTCTTATATATTCATATGTTACCCCTTCGGCTCCGGTAGTACGGATGGTTATGTTGGAACGGTCTTCTAAAGGAGCCATTTCGGATGGGATATTTTTCCATAAAAACCATATTCCGATAATAATGAAAATTATTACAGGAAATACTAAAATTCTTTTCTTCATGAAAGAATTAAGCAAAGATCCATATACACTATTCATACCTTCAAAAAAAGGTTCTGTCTTTCTATAAAACCAATTATGCTTACTCCTCTTTACAAGCAACTTTGTTGCAAGCATAGGAGTAAAAGTAAGAGCTGCAAAAGAGGATATTATAACCGAACCCGAAATTACAATACTGAACTCGCGAAATAATCGGCCAGTCATACCATCCATGAATACTATTGGAAAAAACACTGCTATTAACGTAATAGTAGTAGAAATTACAGCAAAGAAAATCTCTTTTGATCCTTCAATACCAGCCTCTTTAGGAGCCATACCTCTTTCAATACGAATATATATGTTCTCGGTCATAACTATAGCATCATCTACTACTAATCCTACAGAAAGTACAATTGCAAGCATGGAAAGTACGTTTATAGAAAAACCTGCAAGATACATTACAAAGAATGCACCTATGAGCGAAACCGGGATTACTATGCATGGTACCAAAGTAACGCGCCAGTCACGCAAGAATAGAAATATGATTATAATAACAAATACAAAGGCTTCGTATACAGTATCTTTTACTTCGTTTATAGAAGCGCGGATAAAACGAGTATTATCAAACCCATAAGTATATGTAACATCTTCAGGAAGGTCTTTTTTCATTGTCTTCATCCTGTCATATACTGCATCGGCTATATCAATATGATTGGCACCAGGCTGTGGAATTACTACTACACCTACCATAGGTACACCATTCATCTTCATATAACTTTTAATATCTCGTGCACTAAGCTCTGCTCGTCCTATATCGCTAAAACGTACTATGCGATTATTATCCTCCTTTATAATAAGATCGTTGAATTCTTTAGCTGTATGCATAAGTCCCAACGTACGTATGGTTAGTTCTATAGAGTTACCCTCTATGCTTCCCGATGGAAGTTCTACATTTTCCTTGTCCAGAACACTCTTCACATCTACAGGCGTAATCCCATATCCGGCCATCTTTACAGGATCTAGCCACAGACGCATTGAATATCTCTTTTCACCCCATATTGATACTCCACTAACATCTGGGATTGTTTGCAACTGCTCCTTTACAGTTAGTTCGGCTATTTCACTTAGTTCAAGCAATGATCTTTTCTTACTTTGAAGAGCTACCATCAATATTGGCATTGCATCTGCATCTGCTTTCGAAACTGTAGGAGGATCACAGTCACGAGGAAGAAAGCGCTGAGCACGCGATACCTTGTCGCGAACATCATTTGCAGCTGTTTCCAGATCGACCGATAGTTCAAATTCAACGGTAATTCGACTATCTCCCTGACTGCTCACAATTGATAAAGAACGAATGCCAGGAATACCATTTATATTCTGTTCTAACGGTTCGGTAATTTGATTTTCTATAACATCAGCATTTGCTCCTGGATAGGAACAGCTTACGGTAATTACAGGATTGTCGACAGATGGAAATTCTCTAACTCCCAGACTTGTATATCCTATAAAACCAAAAAGTAGAATAACCATAGTAAGTACTGTTGCAAGAACAGGACGTTTAATACTTAATTCAGATATGTTCATATTATTGATTCACTGTATATGGTTATTATTCTATTTCATCAAGTTTTACAGATAGTCCTGTTCTAAGCTGTAGTGTACCCGATGTAAGGATTGTATCACCTACTACCAATCCTTTAAGAATCTGTACGCGCTCTTCATTACGTATACCTTTCTTTACTTCTACAGGCTGAGCCTTACCACTTTTATATAGAAATACTTTATCAACACCCATCTCCGGTACAATAGCTTCGGCAGGGATTGCTATTGCTGTATCTATTTCCTGCGTCTTTAAATATACATTTACAAACCTTCCAGGCAGAATTTCTTCGTTAGCATTCGAATAATATGCTCTCATTGAAAAAGTATGGGTCTCTGGATCTACTTTGGATTCGGAAGCATAAACCTTTGCTTTCATAGCGGTAAGTTTCCCTTCAAGTGAAAACTCAAGATTCGTTCCATTTTTTATTATTCCGGCATACCTTTCAGGAACTGAAAACTCTATCTTCAATGGAGTAATCTTTGTAAGAGTAGCAACTATTGTAGAGAGTGAAGCATACGCTCCTTCACTAACCTGACGCAGTCCTATTATCCCATCGAACGGTGCCTTTAACTCTGTCTGTGCTATATTACTCTTTACAATATCTATTTCTGCTTTCAGAGTAGCGAAATCTGTCTGTGCCTGTTCATATGCCTCTTTACTTACCGCCTCTTTCTTTAATAACGCATCTTGACGATACACTCGGTCTTGAGCCAACTGTAACTGTACATTCAGTCTGTGTAGCTGCGCCTTTAACGGTGCATCATTTACCTTTGCCAGTATTTGTCCTTTCCTTACTCTAGTACCTTCATCAAAATTTATCTGCATTATCTTTCCAGATACTTCAAACGAAAGATTCACCTCTTCGTCGGGAAGTGTTAGTCCGGTTATAGAAATTCCATCGGTAAGAGATCTCTCCTTAATAACTTCGGCTGTCACATTTAGGACCTTATTTTTTTTCTTTGCATCAAGATTATATGCTTCCTTTAAATCACCATTCTTTTTCGGAGTAAAACGATATATACCCAAACCTGTAAACCCCAATGCTATAATAATTATTATGCCCCATTTAATTTTTTTGTTCATGTGTGTCTTTATTCTATTTAAGATTTCACTAAAGACGTTAAACCTAATAAAATTGTATCTTCATAGAATTAATCAACAATGTATTTTAAAATTTATTAACTCTTTATTCCCAATAAATTATTAAACACTATCACATTAGGAGTATTATAACCATAAAATTAATTTAATCTAATTTATATCATATTACGTTTATAAGCTTTTTTTGTTATTTTTGCTGCAAACCATCTAAAAATGAAAAACATACTTTTATTAATTAGTGCACTACTTATTTGGGTAAATGCATATTCACAACTTCCTATACGTTCGGCTCAGAATGTAGAAAAATACAAGTCTATTTGTAGAAAATATATTTATAAGGATATGAAGGGAATGTACCGCGAGGCAGGAGGAGCTTTAAAGTTCCCGTTTCTAGCACCCGGCAGTAGTCAATATCTAGATATGTTATGGGATTGGGATTCGTGGCTTAGTAATGTTGCACTTAGACAAATTCTTATTGAAAATGGTACAGAAAAAGATAGAATGGAGGCTTTGAAGTATGAACAGGGATGTGTACTGAATTCATTAAGTTACGGAGGAATGGATGGATGGATTCCTATTTGGATAGAAAGAAATGCTCCTTCAAGAGAAAAAATGCTCGAAATAATAAATCCTTGGAAAAGCAACATGCATAAACCTTGTCTTGCACAGCATGCAGCTTTCATAATAAAGAATATGAATAATGATGCCGAATGGCTAAGAGAACAGTTTTATACCATGCAGACTTTTGTAGATAAGTATATGAATTGGCATCGTGACAAAGCTACGGGACTTATATATTGGGAAGATGATAAGGCTATAGGAGTAGATGATGATCCTAGTACATTTTACCGACCGAAAGGAAGTTCGGGATCTATATTCTTAAATTCACTTATGGTTCGCGAATTGGAAGCAATGGAGTATATTGCTGAATGTCTTAAGTTGGTAGAAATTTCGAAATTATACGCCATAAAAGCAGACGATTTAAAAAAGGCGGTTAGGAAACACTGTTGGGATAAAAGAGATAAATTCTACTATAGCGTAGATCTTAATCTTCTACCTGTAACTAAGCCCGAAACTTACGGTCTAAGAGCTGGAGATTTATTTCTTCATGTAGGACATCCTCGTACGTACGACTGTTTGATTCAAAGATTTAGCGTATGGAGTGGATTTATGGCAATGTGGGCCGAAATTGCAACTCCAGAACAGGCCCTACAAATTGTTCAGAATCAATATAAAGATACCTTATCGTTCAATGCTCCGGCAGGAATAAGGACTCTATCTCCTCAGGAAAAAATGTACGATTTACGGGCTAGTGGCAATCCATCGTCATGGACGGGACCTGTGTGGATTAATGCCAACTATCTTGTATTCCGTGCATTAATTAAATATGGATTTAAGGAAGAGGCAAAAGAGTTAGCCGAGAAAACGATAATACTTCTTGGAAGAGATTATGAAAGATTTGGTGCATTGCATGAATATTATCTTCCCGAAAATGGAGAGCCTGTACTGAATAAAGGGTTCCAAAATTGGAATCTGTTAGTGCTTAACATGGCAGCATGGCTGGATGGTAAGCAAACTGTTTCTGAATTTTGATATTACTTAGTATTTATAACAAGAAATATAAATGAAAAAAACTTTAGTATTGTTTACTTGCATATTTTTCATTACTATATCCAAAGCTATTGGTTCGGATAAGATAATTGATGTAACTAAACATGGTATAAAGAGTAACAGTGAGACAAAATGTACTACTACTCTACAAAACCTGATCGATAAATTGTCACTTAAAGGAGGAGGAATACTTCGTTTTCCTGCAGGATATTATCTTACAGGAAGCTTTGAAATTAAAAGCGGAGTAAAGATTTATCTTGAAAAGGATGCAATTATAAAGGGAAGTACAAATCCATACGACTATAATAATAAAAGACTAAATGAACCAAAATCACCAAATGCAAAAGATAATTCATCTATGGCGCTGGTGGTAGCAAACAATGCATGTAATATAGCCATCTTAGGTGAAGGAACAATTGATGGGAATGGTCGTGAACTTGCACTTAACATAGATAGTCTTCATCATAAAGGAATAAGAATAGATTCAAACTACAATACAAAGAGAATGAGACCTAATGAAACTGCTCGTCCAAAGTTATTTCGCTTCTCTAACTGTCAAAACATTGATATAAAAGGAGTAGAATTACGCAATAGTGCATGTTGGGGAGTAACTATTGAGCTATGCAGCAATGTAATTATAGACAATGTAAAAGTATTTAATCGTGCTTATTGGAATAATGATGGTATAGACATTACAGACTGCAAGAATGTTAAGATAACAAACTGTAACATAAATGCTGCCGACGATGGAATATGCCTAAAATCATACTATCCAGGTTACTGCAATGATTCTATTTATATAACAAACTGCAATATTTGCTCTAGCGCAAGTGCAGTAAAATTTGGAACAGCATCACATGGAGGATTTCGTAATATAAACATAGATAGCATTCAAATATACGATACTTTCCGCTCGGCTATTGCTATCGAATCAGTAGATGGAGGATTTATTGAGAATGTGCAAGTAAGCAATATAAAGGCACGGAATACAGGAAATGCCATATTTGTAAGATTAGGAAGTCGTTCAGGAAAGTCTACTGGAATATTGCGCAACATACATCTTAATAATATAGAGGTTGAAATACCTTTCGGACGTCCTGATAGTGATTATGACATGCGCGGACCAGCTGTTAATTTCTTCCATAATCCTATACCTTCTTCTATAACTGGTATACCAGGACAGAAAGTTGAAAATATAGTAATAGAGAATTTAAGAATAATATGTCCAGGACGCGCTTCTAAAGGTATGGCATATATTCCTTTATGGCGTATTAAAGATGTACCCGAAAAAGTAAATGAGTATCCGGAATTTTCTATGTTCGGTGAACTTCCTTCATGGGGTTTTTATATCAGGCATGTTAACGGAATAACATTCAAAAACATTACATTAAAACTTAAAGAAAAGGATTATAGACCAGCATTTATTTTTGATGACGTTGATAATATATGTTTAGATAATATAAATATTCCAGTCAGCTCAAAAGAAGACATTATTTTAAGGAAGAGTAACATAATCCGAACAGACAGAAATTATCTGACAAATATAATAGAATGACAAAATGTAATTATTATTTCATTAGTGTATTAAAACAATTAGTAACATACCTTTATTATTAATTATATATATCTTTACAGACAAAAATTACTATGAATATAAATAAAGTACGCTCAATATATTTCTCTCCTACACATACTTCGGCAAAAATTGCAGAAGAAATAGCAAAAGGAACAGGGTTCAAATTGGAAGGAACTATAGACTTAACTTTCCCTATTGATGGAGAATGGCATTTTAATAATGACGAACTTGTTATAATATCGGCTCCTGTATATGGAGGGAGAGTAGTGCCAATAGCAGTAGAAAGACTTAAGAGTATCCATGGCAATTCTACTTTTTGTGTAGTAATATCTACTTATGGTAATAGAGACTATGATGATGCTTTACTTGAATTAAATAATTTAGTAAAGGAGCAGGGATTAATACCAATTGCGGCTGGAGCATTTATTGGCGAACATTCTTACTCTACAAATAAGTATCCGATAGGATTGAATAGACCCGATGAAGATGATCTAATAAAGGCTTACGATTTTGGGAAAGATATAGCTAAAAAAATAGACTCTATTCAAAGTATAAAAGAATTAACAGAGATTTCTATTAAGGGGAATTTCCCATATAAAGACTACGCTCCTACTCCTGCAACTCCTTCTACCGATGAAACTCTTTGTACGCAATGTTGTTATTGTATAGATATTTGTCCGATGGAATGTATTTCTTTGGAAGATGAAATTATAAGTGACATAAATAAATGCATAAAATGCTGTGCTTGTGTAAAAGGGTGTCCTAACAATGCTCGCATTTATATTACACCTTATTCCAAGATATTGAACGAAAAATGTAGTGAACGAAAAGAACCAGAAATCATATTGTAATATGGATGGTATTATTGAATCGATTAATGCTATATACAAGATAAGTGATCAATCCGTTAAACTTATAGCTAGCCATTTAAAGGTTATAAAGCTTTCAAAAAAGACTATTTTAGTTGAACCAGGAAGAAAAAATAACAATGTGTATTTCATAAGTAAAGGCATTGCACGATCATACAACCTAATTGATGGGAAAGAGATTACTTCTTGGTTTAGTAAGGAGGGAGAGCTTATATATTCTACTAATAGCTTCTACGGAACAACAGAAGGATACGAAAATGAAATGGTACAGCTTCTTGAAGATTCGGTTCTTTATTATATGTCTATAGACGAACTTGAAGAGCTTTGTAAAAGGCAAAATGATATAGCAAATTGGTTGCGTGTTTTGCACCAAAAAGCTTTTGTAGAGATGGAAAGACGATTAATATATCGTTTATATATGTCGGCCGAAGAGAGATATAAAGATTTTTATGATAAATATCCGAAAATGTTTCAACGAGTGAATTTAGGATATATTGCATCATATTTGGGAATGTCGCATGTAACTCTATGTGCTTTGAGAAAATAAATAGTCGTTTCTTTAAGTAGTTAAAGAAAATAGGGATACCATTTTTATACTTTTGCAGTTAAAACATAAAATTTTAACTATGCAACCATCAACTATTACTACTAAAAGAATTATATGGGTAGACATACTACGATTTGTAGCTATTTTCATGGTAATCTCTATCCATTGTTCTGATCCTTTCAATGTATCACCCGAAGCGCGCTCTAATCCTGAATTTAATCTGTGGGGAGGAATATATGGATCATTTCTTCGTCCGTGCGTACCTTTGTTTGTTATGATTACAGGATTACTTCTTCTTCCTGTAAATATGCAGATTGGAAATTTCTACAAGAAACGTCTTCTACGAATTGCTGTTCCGTTTTTAATATGGTCGGTACTATATAATCTATTTCCATGGATTACCGGGGTTATGGGACTACCATCCTCTATCTTATCTGATACATTTGCATACGCCTCTAGCGATGCATCACAGTCATTTGGAACTGCGCTATATAATATTATGCTCATTCCATTTACATTCAATGTATACACTATTCCTATGTGGTACTTATATATGCTTATAGGGTTGTATCTATATATGCCATTCTTTTCGGCATGGGTAGAGAAATCTACTATTAAACATAAAAAGTATTTTCTTGGATTTTGGACAGTAACATTATTTTTGCCATATGCTTACAACTTCTTCTCAAATAACATTTTAGGAGTAAGTGCATGGAACAGTTTTGGAACATTTTATTACTTTGCTGGATTTAACGGATATCTGCTTTTAGGGTACTGTTTGAAAAACGATTTAAAAGAATGGAATTGGATTAAGACATTATCTATAAGCATTCCTATATTTATTATAGGTTATATAATTACATATATAGGATTTAGAGAAATGACAGCGATTCCAGATTGTACAGAAGAAAAAATGGAATTATTTTTTCTATACTGTTCTCCAAACGTTGTTTTGATGACTCTTGCTATTTTTCTTATAATAAAGAAAATAAAACTCTCTTCAAATAGAATTATAAATATATTCTCGAATATTACAAAGTGTGGATTGGGTATTTATCTTATACATTATTTTGTTGTGGGACTAGGATATGCTATTGCAAATATTCTATCTATTCCTATACCTATTAGAATTCCTGTAACAGCTATTATTGTTTTTATAATAAGTTGGACATTTGTAAGTGTATTATATAAACTATTCCCAAAAGCTTCAAAATGGATTTTTGGATAACTTATTTATAAAAACCTTACTTGGATTTACAGTTAATGTAAATCTAAGTAAGTAGAACGATATTTAATATCTATGAAGAGCTTTTTAATCCTAAAATACTTTTCTGTCTTTATAAAGTAAACATTATCTGGGTCTGTATTCTATTATCGTTTGCACCCCCTATATTCCATGTCTTTAGACGCCCCCAAATATATTCTATACCCCATTGAAGATATGGCGTTATGTTATAAAAAGCATTGACTGCACCATAAAGTGCATATTTATAGTTACAAGTAGCATCGGCAGCTGTACATTGCGATTCGACGCCCCAGATTCTACATTCAGATCCCATTATATTGAACTGAAGATTAGAAGATATATTTAAAGTAGCTCCAAAATTAACTCCCATCATAGGCGATGCTTTCATCTTTCCAGGATTTGAATTTTCTGGAACAAATGAAAGTGGCAATCCGGCAATATCCTGCACATAACGTCCAATTCCAGCTCCATAGGCACATTGATAATATAATATCAATAGATTACAGGGTTGAATATTTCCGCTAAGCATACTTCCCCATCCTACCACATGTCTTGTCTTATCGGCTACAAGATCTCTATAAGCAAAATTTCTTATCAATCCTGAAAGGCGTATTCTGTTGTTTGGAGAAAATTGATATTGAATCCAGGCTGGTATATCAGGTATAAGTTGTTCGGCATCGGCATATTCATTGCTAGCAACTTGTTTATTATCATATATTGGATAATCCTTTCCTTGATAATATCCGTTACTTGAATAGAAAGTAGGCATATCTATAGCAGCTGCAAAACTAAAACCTTTATACGAAGGTGAAACATAATTAATCTCATATGAGGAATTTGATATGCAACCAGACGGTCCTTCCGGATCAATAGTAGATGGCTGACATGCATTAGCATCTTGCATTAAAGTATTCTTCAGTCCTCCTGTAAATTTTTTCCATGTAATATATGCCTTTGTTACACATAAATTGCAGTTTGAACCATTTGTACCTACCTTTATATATCCTGTAATCTGATTCTTGGTACCCGCAAGTCCTACCACTTGTAAATCGACTGCACCATTTAGTGGATTAATATAATAATCTGCCTTATGACCTTTTATAGCCGGTACTGGAATAGAATTAGTAATAAAGCATAATCCCGATCCAGTAGCATTATAAAGATTATTTCCTATATCCCATCCCATAACAGGACTTATAATGCCACCTATGGTAAGAAAAAAGTTGCTATCATTTGATTTTAATATAAACTGAGGAACTGGTATTTCGTGAGGTCCTTGTGGCTTGGTTTCTTTCAATATTTTTGCATCTTCCGAAGATGTTTTTACTATTTTTAGATCAGAATCTGCATTCTGAGCAAAAGCATGTTCAGTAAATAGAAGTAAAAATAAAAGAACAATAAAAGAAACAATTAAAGGCTTAATCATACTATATTATTTCTTATTTTTCTAACATTAACTACATTTGGCAATACTATTTAATAAAAAAACATATCTATAAAATGATAGTTTATTTTACAATGCCAATTTTAGTTAATTAGAACTTAATATATAATCCTTTATCCTTTTATGTAAAAGGTGGTTATTCAATAAAAAATATGAAGTATGTAAAATATGGTAGTAATATATAATAATAATTTAAAAATGATTTTGATTAAAGTTTTGACTTCATAGCTATACATTCCATTTCTACCAGCCATCCGGGTCTACATACGGGTGCTAGTAGAAATACTTTAGGAATATTTCCCAACCTTTCATTATATATCATGCTTACTGTTTCATAATCGTTCATATCACGCAGATATACTATCATCTGAGTTATATCAGTCAAGCTACATCCGGCTTCATGCAACAAAGCCTGAACGTTTAATACTACTCTTTCTGCCTGAGCTTCTACATCACCCTTATATACAATATTTCCCTTATTGTCTATACTAGCTGTTCCCGAAATGAAGACATGCTGTCTATCATCGTAAGTAATAGAGGTACCGCGTTCAAAACTTACTCCATATTCGGAAGTGCGATTAAGGAACTTTGGGGCATAAAGATATCTTACCTGATCTTTATCTATGTTGGTAACCGAATATGCATCCATCTGCACAGTAACATCTGGACATGCATTGCATCCCTGAATACCGGTACTACTTATAAAATGATTATCGGAAGTTAGTCCTACCTCTGCAAACACATCATTTCGTGCCTTTACTACATCTTTATAGTTTACATCTATATTCTGCACGAATAACCACGTACGTATACAGTTTGGATCAAGACTGCATTTATGTTGTGAAAGAATCTTTCTATAATCATCAAACAAAATCCTCATTTCTTTTTCCGGACTATCAGCATGAGTAAAAGTATTCCCCGTCCACAAATGAGTATGCACTCCATTTCTTACTCCGAATAATCTTCTATCATCTATAGCCACCTCTACTCCCGTCTGCACATAAGCCCACAAAACTACCTTACTTCCATTAAGTGGTGGCTGTCCTATTACTGAGACTGCTCCTTCGCCTTCTTTATTAATCTTGCTTATTAAATAATTGTACTGATTGGCCGGATCACTCAGAAAAAATCTTCTGAATACACAAATAGCATTCTTTTTCTTTGTCATGAACTCATTAAAAGAAGTAATGATATTATCTACCTGTCCTTCGAATGGAATAGTATTATCATATCCGGTTATCATTATCATAAACTCTTCTACCCTACTCTCTATAACACTGAAACATGAAATTTGTAAGTCGGTAAATCTCAATTTATCTTTCTCTCTCTTTAAAATTATCATAAGTCATTATTTTATTAAACATAGCCATGCATACCTCCCAACAGGAAGTTAACTCCAAAATAAGTAATTAACACGGCAGCAAATGCAACTATACAAAAAATATGAAAAAACATAGATTTCCTGAACCATGGCAATGAATCGGAATGGATAGCAAGCGAATATAGTAAAAAAGTTATAAGCGCCCACACCTCCTTTGGATCCCAGCCCCAATATCTGCCCCACGATATGTTTGCCCATACCGCACCCGTAAATATGCCAAAGGCCAATAAAAATATAGCCGGATACAGAATTATTTCACTTATAATTCTAAGTCGGTCTACCTCAACGCGTCTTTTTCTGTTTGAATAAAAGATTACCGAAGCTGCAATACCATCTAAAGTTACAAACGACAAAAGTGCATATGCTGTCATTATAGTAATTACATGAATACTAAGAAGTGGAGACGCCAATACCGGCCGAACCGGATGAAGTTCGCTTCCCAATGGAAATAATGAAGCAATCAACATGGCCAAACCGCCAACAAGCAGTCCGAAAGGCATTATCATCTTGAAACGTCTCTGAATGAATAGTGTTAACAATATAATTATCCACGCCATGAATAGCATAGTCTCAAATCCTGTCGACAATGGAATGCTATTTATTATGTACCATCTTATACCCAAAAGAGTAGATATGAAGAAAAACAAAACTCCTAGAAAAATATTAAGAGTAAAAGATAGTATTGAAGAGAGAGTTCTTCCAAATATTATCTGTCGGCAGTAGTATACAAAACATATTACTCCGCTAACAATAAGTGCTATAGACAATGGCTTGAGGAATCTTACACTGTCGTAAACCTCGACAAGAGCATTCTCATGAGTATAGGTTTGTGCCTGAAGTGAAAATGCTAAAGACATAAGTATCACGAAAGTAGTTCCGCGTTTAAATATACGAGCTTTTATAAGTTGACGAAACCTAGACTGTCGGTCTAGAAAAAACAATAACATTGTTATAAGCAGAAACATATATCCAATGTATGTAATCATAATACCGTAAGGATCATAAGACACTAGCAATGCACTTCCTTTACCATCATCGTCATAACTACCCTGACAGAACCGATAATTCATAAAAATAAAGGGCTTGTTCATAGATATCTTATCAGAAGATACTCTATGTTTATCTCTTACCGATATATGGCTTACATAATCCTTGGGCAACGATGAATTACTGTAATATTCTTTTACAAATTCATCAAGTCTTAAGTTAAATGGCATTATATGAGTATATCCTTTACTGTCTATAAAAAAATTGGACGACTCGCCGTTTCTAAGATGAATAGATCCCGATTCTCCATAAAGCCATGTAACGTAAGCTCCTGCCAGAATTATAATAAAAGATAGATGAAGCAGAAAGGTATGCACTCGTCGTATAAGATTACGGCTTAGTATATACAGCAGTGACGATACTGAAAACAACACCCACAATAACACGAACCATATCGAGTCATAAATAAGTTTGGCTGCAACATTGCTGCCATATATCTTGCCTATAACTGTAGAAGCTACAAGTGTTACAAGTAATAAGCCTAACAATGAAAAAGATATGCGTTTCAACAGTACCATGAAGTAATGGATTAATAGCTGCAAATATAAAAAAGTTAGATAAATGAACGAAAAGTTAATCAACAAATATTATCTCATATTTGTTTTTATATAACGTATCTAAAAAATGATATTTCATAGATTAACACATATCCTATATGGAAATAAATATCTCTTCTTCATCACATCCTCGAGTAGTTATTATTGGAGGAGGATTCAGCGGACTTGCAATTGTAAGAGAATTGTTGAACAAGAATTTCCAGATTGTATTGATTGACAAAAATAATTACCATCAATTTCAGCCTCTTCTTTATCAGGTAGCCACATCAAGCCTTGAACCTACTTCAATAAGCATGCCTTTACGAAGAATATTTAAAGGTTACAGTGAGTTCCATTTCATTATGGCCGAAGTTGATTCCATAAATACAGATAAATCAATAATACATACCAACGAAGGTTACATTTCATTCGATTACCTTATAATAGCTGCCGGTACCGATACTAACTATTTTGGCATGGACGACATAAAAGAGAACTCTTTGCCACTGAAAAGTATTTCTGAGGCTCTTGGACTGCGTAACTCTCTATATATAAATCTTGAGAAGGCAAATATAATTACTTCCAATAAAGAAAAACAGCCATATCTAAATTTTGTAATAGTAGGTGGTGGTGCCACCGGAGTAGAACTGGCAGGAGCTTTTGCCGAACTGAAGAGCAAAATAATTCCAAAAGATTTTCCATCTCTTGATACTTCTCTAATACACATATATCTGCTCAATGCAACAGACAGGCTACTAGAAGCTTACTGCAAACGACTGTCAAATAAGGCTCTTTTAGATCTTAAAAAGATGGGAGTTGAAGTGATGTTAAACTGTAAGGTACAAAATTATGACGGTAAAGTACTAACTTACAACGACACAAATCATATAGAAACTAGAACTTTTATATGGGCCAGCGGCGTAATAGCAAACAAATTTGAGGGGATAGATGCTACTGATAGAGGAAGACGTATTCTTACCAACGAATATTGCAAAGTATATAATAACAGTAAGGACAGAGTGTACGATAATATATTTGCCATAGGCGACATTGCCATAATAAAAGATTATCCATTGCCGCAGATTGCACAGGTAGCGATTCAGGAAGGAAGGTATGTAGCCGATTTAATAAGCAAACGTACAACACTTCCATTCAAGTATATCAATAAAGGCAGCATGGCTACTATAGGACGTAATAGAGCAGTAGCACAAATAGGCAAATACTCATTCGGCGGATTCTTTGCATGGATATTATGGCTATTTGTACACCTTATGTATATAGTAGGATTTAGAAACCGATTATGGGTACTATGGGATTGGGGATGGAACTATATAGCCGAAGATCAACCGTTAAGAGCAATTATAATAGCAAACCGAAAAAAACATGAGTAGATTATGGAAGAGGAATATATAAAGGTAAAAGTACAGAGAGTTATAATAGGAGTATCTCTTTTCATACTTATAAGTAAGTTCATTGCTTTCTTTATTACTAATTCGGTAGGTATTCTTACCGATGCCATGGAGAGCATAGTAAATGTTGTAGCCGAGATAATAAGTTTGTTCAGCCTTAAGTGGGCAGCCAAGCCGAAAGATAAGGAACATCCGTTTGGACATGGCAAGATGGAATTAATTTCGGCCTCAATAGAAGGATTACTTATAACAATAGCCGGATTACTTATTATATACGAAGGCATAGTACGTCTTTTCAATCCGGCTCCTATTGCAAAACTAGATATTGGTATTATAGTAATAGCTGTAGCCGGAGTTATGAATTATATAATGGGTTGGTATAGCATAAAAATGGGCAAGAAGCATACATCAATAGCACTAATAGCCGGAGGGAAACATCTACAGTCAGATACCTACTCTACTATAGGACTTGTTATAGGATTGCTGCTTCTTTACTTTACTGATATATTATGGATAGATAGTGCGCTGGCTTTAATATTTGGCTCGATAATAATTTATACAGGAGCTTCAATATTAAGAAAAACATCCGAGAATCTGCTTGACAAGGCCGACACTGAGATATTGCAGAATATGGTAAATGTTATAAATGAGAATCGCGAGAATGACTGGATAGATATACATAATACTAAAGTAATAAGATATGGTAGTTATATGTATATAGACTGCGATCTTACACTACCCTGGTATTATAACATACTGCAAAGTCATGAAGCAACTGATAAGCTAAAGGATGCTTTGTGCGATCATCTGTCAAAGAAGATTCAGCTTTCGGTACACTCCGACCCATGTAGATTTAGACATTGCAGAAATTGCAAAATGGAAGATTGCCCTACCAGGAAAGAAGATTTCAGTAATATACAGTATATAACAATTCTGGAAATGACACAGAGTCATGAGGGAATGAACAAATAATTGTCAATGATTTAATTATGTATGTTTTAAATATAAGAGTATATTTGTAATGCATAATTAAATCTTTAACAATTATCTATATGAAAAAATCACTTTTATCGGCAGCTATAGTCATAAGTAGTCTACTGCCATCTTTTGCACAAACTCATTACAAGCCGTCGCCCGAGAACCTTAAAGCACGTGAAGAATTTCAGGACAATAAGTTTGGCATATTCCTTCACTGGGGCGTGTACAGCATGCTTGCAAGCGGCGAATGGACAATGACTAACAATAATCTGAACTACAAGGAGTATGCAAAACTGGCCGAAGGATTCTATCCATCAAAGTTTGATGCAGCAAAATGGGTAAGCGACATAAAAGCTTCCGGAGCAAAATATATATGCATTACCACACGCCATCATGATGGTTTTTCCATGTTCGACAGCAAGTATAGTGACTACAACATAGTAAAGGCTTCTCCATTTAAACGCGACATACTTAAGGAACTGGCTGATGAATGTCAAAAACAGGGAATAAAACTCCATCTTTATTATTCACATATAGACTGGGGACGTGAAGATGCAGTATGGGGACGCACAGGACAAGGTACTGGCCGACCAAACCCGAAGGGAGACTGGAAGAGTTATTATACATTCATGAATAATCAGCTTACCGAACTTCTTACTAATTATGGAAAGATTGGTGCAGTATGGTTTGACGGTTGGTGGGATCAGGATCAGAATCCTTCATTCGACTGGCAACTTCCCGAACAGTACGAAATGATTCATAAACTACAACCTGCATGCCTTATAGGAAACAATCATCATCAAACTCCATTCGAAGGCGAAGATTTCCAAATGTTCGAAAGAGATCTTCCGGGCGAAAATGCATCGGGACTGTCAGGACAGGCCATAAGTCACTTACCATTGGAAACATGCGAAACCATGAATGGCATGTGGGGATACAAAATAGCCGATCAAAACTATAAATCGACAAAAGATTTAATTCACTATCTTGTAAAGGCAGCCGGAAAGGATGCAAATCTATTAATGAACATAGGCCCACAGCCCAATGGCGAATTTCCTGAAACTGCAGTAAATAGATTGCATGAAATGGGAGAATGGATGAAACTATATGGCGAAACTATATACGGAACCCGAGGAGGTATGGTTGCTCCACACGAATGGGGTGTAACGACTCAGAAAGGAAACAAACTTTATGTACATGTACTTTCACTTAAAGATAAGGCTCTTTTCCTTCCTACAGGAAATACAAAAATTAAGAATGTACAGCAATTTATTGACAAGAAGAAGATACAGTATACTAAGAATCGTGAAGGCATAACGCTTATGTTCGACAAGGTTCCTACAGACATTGACTATGTTGTGGAAATAACATTATAATATGTAAAAACTATTGTAAATATTAGTCTGTGCCAAGATATAAGTTATAAGTAGAATAAAGCTTTAAAGCTATATATACTACTAATTTTAATTTTATAAAATATATTCCACAATGTCACAATCCCCTTGAAGCCTTCTGTTTATAGGCTTTTACGTGTGACATTAGACATGCTTATATTTCACATATATTTCACCGTAATATTGCATAATCATTACATAACAAAAAAGCTTGAGATTACAATCTCAAGCTTTTTTGTTATGGTTATTCACCATCAATCTATATAAAATACAATAAATATCATTTCTTTTTCATTTCAAAGCCAAGATTCATTCCGTTATATTGTGACGAAAGAGAGGTCAATACATTCATAGTAGAATTTACCGAAGTATTGCCGGCAGCGCTACTCATAGTTTGTAACAACTTAAGAAGCTTGTCGGAACTAAACAACAACTGCATTGTATTGCCATTCATCACAACCTTACCATTGAATTTAATTCCGGTAGTTGTAACCAGGTTTATTTTCTTGTTTTTCTCATCAAATGTATAAGTTCCCGATGATACCCTGTTATTTACAGTGCACGAATATTTACCATTACTGTCAAAAACATATTTGCAGGTTGTATTCTTAAGACCTGCCTGTGCACATATTTGTGCCATTTTTTCTTCTATTTTCTCGGAAGCAATTTCACCACCGGCAGTAGCCAGAATATTGTCCGAATCGAAAGTACATGCAGGTTTGCTATACTGCCACGTACCTACAATATTTTTTGCAGTAGCTTGGTTACTTGTAACTGCTTTAGTTACTCCCGAAAGGATTGAGCCCAAATCCTGAGCTTTTGTTACAGAACTTGTGCTTAATACAAGCATAAGAAGAGCAACTCTGAAAAGATTAATTTTCTTCATAATTCTGTATAAAAAATATATTTATTGATTAGTTAATCAACAAGCCTTGAAACTCATATCCAAACCTTTTACAGAATGGGTCAGTGCTCCCACCGAAATATAATCAACTCCACATTCGGCATAATCTCTTAAAGTATCAAAGGTGATACCACCCGAAGATTCTGTTTCAAATAGGCCATTAATTAATTCTACTGCTTTCTTGGTATTTGCAGGCGAGAAGTTGTCGAGCATTATACGGTCTACCCCACCCAAATCTAGTACTTGCTGTAGTTCGTCGAAGTTTCTTACCTCTATCTCTATTTTAAGTTCCTTACCTTTTTCTTTGCAATAATCCTTAGCTCTTGTTATTGCCTTGTCAATGCCTCCGGCAAAGTCTACATGATTATCCTTTAAAAGTATCATATCGAATAGACCTATACGATGATTTACACCGCCACCTATTTTTACAGCCATCTTCTCTAGTATACGCATTCCAGGAGTAGTCTTGCGTGTATCAAGTACTCGAGTCTTTGTGCCTTCAAGTTTCTGCACATACTTGTTGGTCATCGTAGCGATACCACTCATACGTTGCATTATATTAAGCATAAGACGTTCTGTTTGGAGTAAAGATTGAATTTTGCCTTCAACTATCATTGCCACGTCACCGGGTTTTACATGAGCACCATCATTTATAAATACCTCTACCTTCATGGTTGGGTCAAAACGATTGAATACCTCTTTTGCTATTTCTATACCCGCAAGTATACCTTCCTCTTTTATAAGCAATTTTGACTTACCCATTGCATCGGCAGGGATACAAGAAAGTGTAGTATGATCTCCATCACCTATATCTTCTGCAAACGACAAATCTATCAATCTGTCTATCAGGTCTTTTACTACATCCTTATCCATTTTAATATCTATTTTTTAAAATTAATGGGCAAAGGTATGGATTTTCTCTATTTTTGCAAAAATATTTTTTTTCAATAAATATGAAATTTACATTAATAGTAGTGGGACGTACAGTCGAGAAGCATTACATATCGGCTATAAACGATTATGTAGATCGCTTGAAGCATTATACCACTTTCGATATGGAGGTTATTCCTGAATTAAAGAATACAAAGAGTCTAAGTATGGAACAGCAGAAGGAGAAAGAGGCCGAAATGATACTGAGGTCTATTCAGCCGGGCGACGTTGTTGTGTTGCTGGACGAACATGGTAAGGAGTTTCGTTCAATAGAATTTGCAAATTGGATAGAGAGAAAGACTCATACTGTGAATAAAAGACTTGTATTCATTATAGGAGGGCCTTATGGCTTTTCGCAGAAAATATACGATATAGCACAGGAAAAGATATCATTATCAAAGATGACTTTCTCGCATCAAATGATTAGGCTAATTTTCGTAGAACAGATGTATCGGGCATTCACTATTCTAAACAATGGGCCTTATCATCATGAATGATTTATATATTACTTATATTATTTATAGATTTGACAATCAAAACCGAATTGTTAAATAAATATGTAAACCGGTTTAGATATAATAAGTATAACCCGTCAACTGCTTTATGTTTTAAGAAAAAAAGCGTAACTAAATTCAGTACACTTCAATTGGTTTAGAGAAGTTGGTAAATTGGTCTAAACAAATAAAAAATCGACCGCCATAAAAAAATAATCGACCGCCGTCAATTTATTTTTGACGGCGGTCGATTTGATATATAATAATAAAGAGATATTACTTCCCTATTTCAATATCTACGCATATAGGTAAATGATCACTGTATCCTCCGTGAAAACGGTTTCCCCAGAATGTTCTTGAAGGAGTTTCACCTCCATAACGGTCGTCTTCTTCCATTAAGAAAGGATGTTTTAATATCTGTGCTTTATCATACGAGGTTCTTACACCATCCTTTCCCTGAAGCATTGTACCCGAAACAATCATTTGGTCCAGAACACCCCAATCTCCCTTGTATCGGTAAGTACCTTCTTGACGATCGGCCATAAGGTTATATAATTTGCCACCTTCTATCTTATCTTTAGGAGCTACTGCGCCAAGTACCTTTGCTATTGAGTTGTTTGTAGGATAGTCATTAAAGTCGCCCATTATCACCACATTAGGATTCTTTCTTTCATGCATTACCGAATCGACCGAAATGTTAAGTATCTGTGCTGTAAACAGACGGTAAGGCTCGCTTTCTTCTTCTCCACCCGATCTTGAAGGCATATGGCATACAAATACATCCATAGTATCGCCCGAAAGTACCTGACCGGTTACATGAAGTATATCGCGTGTAGGCCATCTTTCAATTTCCTCGTTAGGTATGCGTATAGAATTAGTATTTAACAATTTAAAGCTACCGCGCTGATATAGTAAAGCGACGTCAATCCCACGCTGGTCGGGCGAATTAGTCATTACATATTCGTATCCAGCCTGACGTAGTGGTGAATTCTTTGTGAGGTCAGTAAGACAATTATCATTTTCCACCTCACACAACCCTACCAAATCGGGCACACGATCGGTTCCTGTAGCAACTATAACTTTAGAGATCTTAGCCAACTTGTCATTATACTTGGCCATATCCCACTTCTTTTGCGATGTAGGAAGAAACTCTTCATCCTTTTTTAAAGAATCATGCTTACAGTCAAACAGATTCTCTACATTATAGAACATAATTCTGAAAGGTTCGGCAGCATTAGCTGCAAATCCTATGCATAGTAGTGATAAGAGTAAAAAATATTTTTTCATGTTTTTATTTTTTTACAGGGATGTTAGCCAATACATCTAATAGATGATCCCAGAATTTCTGGACTGTTGGAATAAGCATGCGTTCATCCGGCGAATGCACTCCACGCAATGTTGGGCCGAAAGAAACCATGTCAAGAGCCGGATATTTTTCAAGGAAAAGACCACATTCCAATCCGGCATGAATAGCCTTCACTTTAGGTTCTGTTCCAAAAAGACGCTTGTAGCTGTCTATTGTAACTTTTAGAATAGGAGAAGCCGGATTTGGTTTCCATCCAGGATAGCCATCACCTACTGTTACGGTTGCACCTCCAAGAATAAATGCAGATGCTACCATTTCCGATACATTTCTGCGTGCAGACATTATTGAACTGCGCTGACTTGTTACAATTATTATCTTATCCTCTTTCTGCTTTATAGATGCAAGGTTTGAAGAAGTCTCTACAAGTCCCGGCATATCCTGACTCATGGCAAATACACCATTAAATACTGCATATACAGATTTAAGAAATTTATCTGTAACATTCTTGTCTATTGCTTTTTCAAGTGGAAGTTCCGATGACAAATCGGCATGGAAGTTAGGCTCTGTAGCAGTGTATTCATTCTCAACATCGGCAATAAAAATATTAAGTTCCACACGTACACTCTCTTTGTCCTTCATTGGAACAGCACATATTGCCGAAGCTTCACGAGGAATTGCATTATGAAGGTTACCCCCATCTATATTACATATATATAGATTAAATTTAGAATTCAATATAGAAAGATAACGGTTTAGCAACTTATTTGCATTAGCGCGCCCTTTATTTATATCATCGCCAGAGTGTCCCCCGGTAAGTCCTTTTATCAATACCTTGAAGAAGAAATAATCCTTAGGAGCATCTACAAGTTCAAACTTAAATTCGGCAACACTGTTTGCACCTCCTGCACACCCTATAAACATTTCACCCTCATCTTCCGAATCAAGATTAATAAGTATATCGCCATTCATGAAATCATCCTTAAGTGCGAATGCACCTGTAAGTCCGGTTTCCTCATCAACAGTAAACAAGCACTCTATTGGGCCATGCTTAATATCTGTTGCAGCAAGCACAGCCAATTCGGTAGCCACGCCTATTCCATTGTCGGCACCAAGAGTAGTACCATTAGCCTTAAGCCACTCGCCATCTACGATAGTCTTAATAGGATCATTGAAAAAATCATGTTCTACATCGCTGTTTTTCTCACATACCATATCTATATGCGATTGAAGAATTACAGTTTCTCTGTTTTCCATACCCTTTGTAGCAGCTTTCTTTATAAGAACATTTCCTGCCTCATCTACTTTCGTTTCCAGATTATGGATTTTTCCGAAGTCTTTTAGAAAAGCTATTATTTTATCCTCATGCTTAGAAGGACGAGGAACTTTACATACTTCATCAAAATAATGAAATACTGATGAAGGTTTTAAATCTTTTGCAGTCATAGTTTATAGTATTATATATTTTTCAATTCGTCTTTGTATAAAATTTTGTTAAATTACTCTCTTTCTCACTATACTTTTTCTTTTTTAATGTAAAATAGAAAAAGAAATCAGTACAAAAACATATCTTTGCAGGACAAATTTAATAGAAATGGTTGATACTATCTTTATAACAGTGTTAATTGTTGCTATATGTATAGCATTATTATCTGTAGGAATCGTGATAAAGGGAAAGTTCCCTAATACTCACGTAAGCGGAAGTAAATTCTTAAGAAAGAGAGGGATTCACTGTATACAATCACAAGACCGTGAAGCCAGAAAGAAAAACGGTAATGCAATACCGGAAGTGATAAAATAAAGTTATAGAATTATATTATTAAAAACTATACGTGAAAAAGATTATGAAAAAAACAAGTATCATCTTTAATGGATGTGTGGTTCTTGCACTAGGACTTCTATTTGCACAATGCAGTGATAAGAAAAACAACACGGCAGATTCTGCACCAGTTGCTAATGGAGTTCAAGGTTCTTCAAACATGAAAATAGCTTATGTAGAGATTGATTCTCTTCTGACTAAATATAATTTTTGGAATGACCTTAATGAAATGATGATCCAGAAAGAAGAAAACATCCGTACTACCTTAAATCAGAAAGCTAAATCTCTTGATGCAGACGCAAAAGAATTTCAACGTAAAATAGAAAACAATGGTTTTGCTTCACGCGAACGTGCTGAACAAGAACAGATGCGTTTGTACAAGCAACAACAGGATTTACAAGCTTTACAACAGAAATTAAGCGATGAACTCGCAGCCGAGAATCAAAAGAACAGTCTTCAGTTGCGTGATTCTATCAACTCATTCCTTAAGGTTTACAACAAAACTAAAGGTTATGACTTGATTATAAGCAATAGCGGATTTGATAATCTTCTTTACGCAAATCCGGCTTTCAACATTACAAATGAAATTATAGATGGTCTAAACAGCCGTTATAGCCCTTCTGCTAAAAAATAATTTTTTTTTAAATATAAAATTAAAGGCATCCCAATTATAAGGATGCCTTTAATTTTATAAATAATCTATTTTCGGTCAACTTATCATTTTATTTTTCGTTATCTTTATAAACAACATTTTAATCAATGGATTATGGAAAAATTTAATGAATTGATAAAATCACCTATACCGGTATTGGTTGATTTCTATGCAGAGTGGTGCGGACCATGCAAAATGATGAAACCTATTCTTGAAGAATTGAAAAAGATGAAAGGAGAAGCTGTACGTATAGTAAAGATTGATGTAGACAAGCATCAAGCGCTTGCATCAACCTATAAAATCCAGTCGGTCCCGACATTGATGATATTTAAAAACGGAGAGCAGTTATGGAGACAAAGCGGAGCCATGCAAGCTAAAGATTTAAGTAACCTGCTTTCGCAATACGAATAATTATATGAAAAAAATTACCCTGTTTTTAATGATGGCCATATTCTGTACGCTATCTTCGTGTGCTCAGCAAAGTAAAAGTGAAAATACAAAGGAAGAAGAATCCAACAGTAAGGATATTGTAATCCCTATGGACAATCAAATGTTTCTTAGTAAAGTTTTCGACTATACTTCTGGATCCAAGGAGTGGAAATACAAAGGTGACAAACCTGCAATTATAGATTTCTATGCTACATGGTGTGGTCCATGCCGTATGGTGGCACCTATTTTAAAGAGTCTGGCTAAGAAATATGAAGGACAGATTGTAGTTTATAAAGTAGACACCGATAAACAAAAAGAGCTTGCAGGTGCTATGGGTATACAATCGCTTCCTACAATTTTATTCATTCCTATGAGTGGACAGCCTCAACTTATAGTTGGCGCAGCCGACAAGGCAACTTTCGAGAAAGCCATCCAGGAAGTACTTCTTAAAAAAAATTAAGCTATACCATAAAATATAAAGGCTACATACTATATAAGTATGCAGCCTTTAATTTGGATTATTACTGAAACTCTCTCTTATTTTTTGAAGTAACGGTTATATAAACCTTCGAATCCTTTACCGTGACGGGCTTCGTCCTTAGCCATTTCGTGAACTGTATCATGAATAGCATCAAGATTCAATGCTTTAGCACGAGTAGCGATACGTTTCTTGTCTGCATTAGCGCCAGCTTCGGCAGCCATTCTCTTTTCAAGATTTGTTTTTGTATCCCAAACACAGTCGCCAAGAAGTTCGGCAAATTTAGCAGCGTGTTCTGCTTCTTCCCATGCATAGCGTTTGTAAGCTTCTGCAATTTCAGGATAACCTTCACGGTCTGCCTGACGGCTCATTGCAAGATACATACCTACTTCTGTACATTCGCCCATGAAGTGCGCGTTAAGATCTTTGATCATTTCTTCGTCACATCCCTTAGCTACGCCAACTACGTGTTCGTCTACAAATTCAAGACCACCTTCTGATTCTACCATTTCCTGGAACTTAGAAGCAGGAGCCTTACACATAGGACATTTTTCTGGAGCTGCATCACCTTCATAAACATAACCACAAACTGTACAAATAAACTTCTTCATAATAATAATAATTTTAATTAGTTAGTCAAATTCTTTATTTCTTATTTTTACCTTCACATGAAGGACAATAACCTTTGTAATAATGATGAATTTCGTCTACCATAAACCCATTAAGGTTTAGCGGTTCATCCATCTTTTGCTCACCTTCGTATGGCATATCAAATATTTTACCACATCCTTTACACAGAAAGTGCGAGTGCAAACTTTTATCCCCATCAAAACGGACATTCTTTTCTTCAATAGTAAGCATCTGCGCCGCTCCGTTATCAACAAACAGTTTAAGAGTATTGTAAACTGTAGTCTTAGAAAGAGTAGGCATTTTTTTGCTTAAAGCTGAATAAATAACATCAATAGAAGGATGTACCCTGTGCGCCAACAAATAATCCATAATAGCTATTCGCTGTACGGAAGGCTTGATATCATGACTTAAAAGATAATCAAATGTTTTCATTCTTCTTATTATTTCAAATTTGTAATCATTACAACTTTAATTCGATTGCAAATATATGTATATTATTAATACAAACAAATATTTCTCATATTTTTTTTATTTTTCTTTATTGGGAAGGCATAAATAAGAAGAATGATTAATTTTGTATTTATAATTAAAGAATAAAAATATGAAATATGGATTTGTCAAGGTAGCCGCTGCAATACCTTCCTTGAAGATTGCCGATTGTAAGTTTAATGCTTTACAAATTTGTAATCTTATAAAAGAAGCTGCAAATAAAGAGGTGGAAGTTATGGTTTTTCCCGAGTTATGTATAACAGGATATAGCTGTGGCGATCTATTTGGACAGACAACTCTGCTTGACGCTTCAATAGAGGCCTTGAAGTTCCTCTTAGAACAGACAGCCGATTTAGACACTATTTCAATTCTTGGCATGCCTTTAGAATACAACTCTACATTACTAAACTGTGCAGTAGTAATATGTAAGGGTAAGATTGCTGGCATTGTACCTAAAACTTATATACCTAATTATAAAGAGTTTTACGAACAAAGATGGTTTGCTTCTTCAACTACTCATATTACAGATACTATATTACTATGTGGACAAAAAGCTAATATTGGAAGTAACGTAATATTCAATACTCCTAAATATAACTTTGGAATAGATATATGTGAAGATGTATGGGCTCCTATTCCGCCAAGCAGTTCGCTAGTGTTGAAAGGCGCCGACATTATATTCAATCTTTCTGCCAGCAATGAGGGAATTGGGAAACATAATTATCTATGTTCATTACTTGCACAGCAGTCGGCTAGATGCATTTCGGGATATGTATATAGCTCAAGTGGATTTGGAGAATCTTCTACTGATATAGTATTTGGTGGCAATGCAATTGTATACGAGAATGGTACTCTTATTTCTAAATCGAAAAGATTCTGCTTTGAAGAGCAGCTTATTATAAGTGAAATTGATGTAGAAAAACTTAGAAATGAAAGAAGAACAAATACATCATTTGGTGCTAACATTGCGGATGTAAGGAAAGAGTATATAAAGAGTGAAATATATGTTTCGAATACAGACAACGAAGAACTTACACGTGATGTCGATTCATCGCCTTTCGTTCCCAAAGGTAAAGAGCTTGACTTAAGATGCGAAGAGATCTTTGAGATACAGGTATCAGGACTGGCAAAAAGAATTGTACATACTAATTGTAAGAATGTAGTTGTAGGAATATCCGGAGGACTTGATTCTACACTAGCACTGTTAGTTTGTATAAGGACGTTTGACAAGCTGGGAATTTCACGTAAAGGTATTACAGGTATAACTATGCCTGGATTTGGTACTACAGACCGTACTTATAACAATGCTATTTCCTTAATGCATTCTTTGGGCATAACCATCCGAGAAATAAGTATAAAAGATGCCTGCATACAACATTTCAAAGATATAAATCACAATATTGATGTTCACGATATTACATACGAGAATGGGCAAGCACGCGAAAGAACCCAGCTTTTAATGGATGTGGCAAATCAGATAAATGGATTAGTAATAGGAACAGGCGACCTTTCAGAGTTGGCATTGGGATGGGCAACCTATAATGGAGATCATATGTCTATGTATGGAGTAAATGGAAGCATTCCAAAGACTCTAGTGAAGTATCTTGTAAACTGGGTAGCCATTAATGGAGTTGATGAAGAATCGAAGACTACACTACTTGATATAGTAGATACTCCTATAAGTCCCGAACTTCTTCCGGCCTATAAGAATGGAGACATAAAGCAAAAAACAGAAGATTTAGTTGGACCTTACGAGCTGCATGACTTCTTCTTATATAATATATTAAGATTTGGCTTCTCGCCTACCAAGGTTTTCTTCCTTGCAAAAAAGGCTTTTGCCGGCAAATATGATAATGCAACAATAAAAAAATGGCTCACAACCTTTTATCACCGTTTCTTCCAGCAACAGTTCAAGCGTTCTTGTCTTCCTGACGGTCCAAAAGTAGGATCCGTATCATTAAGTCCGCGAGGCGATTGGCGTATGCCAAGTGATGCCAGCGCAGCATTGTGGATGAAAGAGTGTGAACGTATAATATTATAAAAGCATGTAGCGCACTAGCTACACAAATAATAAAAGTTCCCTAACCTTTTATATTGTAGATGATTTTACTTTATAAAGGATTAGGGAATTCCCTGATATAAAATATACTAACCATTAATATTGGGAAGAGGCTGTCTAAGAAGTAAAAATATAGTTAGTAGAAGTTACAGTTTACAACTATATAAATAAAAAGTACCATTTTGACCTATATTTCGGGATCTAAAATAGTACTTTTTTCTTTTCCGAAAAATTACAGCTTACAGATTATAAATTCATATGGTAATTTACACACTTGTTAGACAAGCTTTTACGAAATATATCATGTAGGTAATATGCTAAATGCATCCCTTGCTAGACGGAACCTCAAAATTATAGATATCACGTTTCACAGCCATCTTAATGGCACGTGCAAGTGCCTTGAAGATACCTTCTATCTTATGATGCTCATTCTGCCCTTCCGCTTTTATGTTAAGATTCATCTTGGCAGAATCACTAAGAGACTTAAAAAAATGAAGGAACATTTCGGTAGGCATCTCTCCTATCTTTTCACGTTTGAAATCGGCATCCCATACCAACCACGGACGTCCTCCAAAATCGAGTGCTACCTGACAAAGGCAATCATCCATTGGCAGACAATATCCATATCTTTCTATGCCACGCTTGCTTCCCAGAGCCTTATAAATGCACTCTCCCAATGCTATTGCTGTATCCTCGATGGTGTGATGTTCATCAACCTCTAAATCTCCTTTTACCTTTATAGTAAGATCTATTGCACCATGTTTTCCTATCTGCTCAAGCATATGATCAAAGAATCCAAGTCCGGTAGATATATCGCATTTACCACTTCCGTCAAGATTTAACGATACTAATATATCTGTCTCTTTTGTAGTGCGTTGTACAGTTGCTCTTCTTTCTCCTGCAAATAGGAATTCGGCTATCATATCCCAATCTGTTGTGGTAAGTGCAACTACATCTTCAAGTCCTTTTTCCTTAAGAATATCATTATCTTTTTGCATAAAAATTGCTCTACAACCAAGATTTTTGGCAAGCTCTACATCAGTAATTCTATCTCCTATAACGAAACTATTAGTTAAGTCATACTCTGGATTATCAATATATTTTTCAAGCAATCCTGTACGCGGTTTCCTAGTAGGTGCATTATCTTCAGGGAAGCTCCTATCTATAAGAATTTCGTCAAATTCAATACCTTCACCCTTAAAAGTATTTAGCATTAAGTTGTGAACCGGCCAGAATGTATCTTCAGGAAAAGAAGATGTACCAAGACCATCCTGATTTGTCACCATCACAAACTCATAGTCAAGTTTACTGCGTATAAAGCTAAGATTCCTGAATACGTTAGGACAAAAACTCAGTTTCTCGAATGAATCTAATTGGTAATCTATTGGCGGTTCGACAACAAGTGTACCATCTCTATCAATAAATAAAACTTTCTTCATAGAATCAATATTTCTTTAACGTATCTAATAGAATATCATTTTCGGGGCGTGAGCCTATTGTAACCCTCAAACAATCATTGCACAATGTAACGTTTGTACGGTTTCTAACTATAATGCCATTACTTACAAGATAATCGTAAATAGCCTTTGCATCGGTAACCTTGGTAAGAAAGAAATTGGCATCGGTAGGATATACTTTTATACAACATGGCAGTTTTTTGAATTCCTCCACCAATCGTTCACGTTCCTGCAACAAAGATTTTACCCATCTATCTACCTCATAGTGACGTCGAAGAATTTCACGAGCCTCTTTCTGAGTAAGCAAATTTATGTTATATGGATACTTTATCTTGCTTAAAATTGCTATTATTTCGGACGAGGCAAAAGCCATTCCCAAACGTATAGCCGCGCATCCCCAAGCTTTAGAGAAAGTCTGAAGAACAATAAGGTTAGGATATTTCTTCAAATTTGGAAGAAATGATTCATATTCCGAAAAATCCGAATAGGCTTCATCTAGAATAACTAATCCCTGAAACGAATTGATAAGATTTATTATCTCAGCCTTATCAAGATTATTTCCGGTTGGATTGTTTGGCGAACATAAAAATATTAGCTTAGTATTCTCATCAGTCGCACCCATAAGATTAGTAGATGTAAACTGAAAATTCTCATCCAACAATACTTTTCTATATTCTACATCATTAACATCTGCACAAACCTTGTACATTCCATAAGTTGGCTCTATTGCCACCACATTGTCAATTCCGGGACGGCAAAAAGCACGATATACAAGATCAATAGCTTCATCACTTCCATTTCCAAGGAAAATATTATCTGCATCAACCTTCTTTATAGGGGCAATCATTTTCTTCAAATCCCATTGCAAAGGATCGGGATAACGGTTGTTGGGCGAATTATAAGGATTCTCATTTGCATCGAGAAATACAGACGCTTCAATACCACTGTATTCATCACGTGCCGATGAATATGGTTTAAGAATCCATATGTTGGGGCGTGTAAGTTCTTTAAGTGCTTTCATGTTTATGAGTTTAATCTTAAAGTAACAGCATTCTTATGAGCATCAAGCTGCTCGTTATGAGCCATTACTTCAATTATGTTTCCTATATTATCTATTCCTTCACGAGTTATTTCTTGAAATGTTATTTTACGTATAAAACTATCCAGACTTACTCCGCTATAAGCTTTTGCATATCCGTTTGTAGGAAGAGTATGATTTGTTCCTGATGCATAATCGCCTGCACTTTCAGGAGTATAAGGGCCTAAGAAAACCGATCCTGCATTTACAACCTTATAGGCAAGATCATTATAATTATTGGTCTGAATAATAAGGTGTTCTGGAGCATACATATTAGTAAGTTCCATTGCCTCTTCCATATCTTTTACAAGTATAAGTTTGCTATTCTTTATAGACTTTAATGCAATATCACAACGTGGCAGCAAATTCATCTGTCGGTATACTTCCTTTTCTACACTGTCAATGAGTTTACCGGAAGTAGTTATAAGAATAGCCTGACTGTCGGGGCCATGTTCGGCCTGCGATAGTAAATCGGCTGCTATAAATGTAGGATTTGCATTTTCATCGGCAAGTACCTCAACTTCCGAAGGACCGGCAGGCATATCTATTGCAACGTCTTGCAATGATACGAACTGTTTGGCAGCCATCACATATTGATTTCCCGGACCAAATATTTTATATACCTTTGGAATAGACTCAGTACCATAGGCCATCGCAGTAATAGCTTGTATTCCGCCAACCTTGAATATCTTATTTACTCCAGCTACGGAAGCTGCATAAAGAATTGCAGGATTTACATTACCACTCCTATCTGGAGGAGTACAAAGAACAATCTCGCGACACCCAGCAATCTTTGCAGGGATTGCCAACATAAGTACCGTGGAGAACAAAGGAGCACTTCCCCCAGGAATATATAGACCTACCTTCTCTATTCCTACACTTTTTTGCCAACATGTAACACCTTTCAAAGTTTCTACTTTCTGTCCTTCAAACTTCTGTGCAGCATGAAACTTATATATATTCTCTTTAGCCTTTACTATAGCATCTTTCAACACATCGTCAATCTGACTAGAAGCATTCTGAATATCAATTTCAGATACGGCAAGCTCATCTAGAACCACTTTGTCAAATTTCTCTTCGTAAGCCAATACAGCTGCATCTCCATTACTCTTTATATTATCGGCCACTTCTTTTACTATATTATGAAGAGCAGTTACATCAAGAGTAGGTCGTTTTAAAATAGTTTCCCACTCTTGCCTTTCAGGATAAAGTATCTTTTCCATAATTTAGATTATCATTTTTTCGATTGGAAGAACAAGAATACCCTGTGCACCAAGTGACTTTAACTTACCGATTATTTCCCAAAAACATTTTTCATCTAGTACAGTATGCACCGAGCTCCATCCTTCCTGCGCCAAAGGCATTACAGTAGGACTCTTTATTCCAGGAAGGGCTTCAATTATGGCTTTAAGATTCTCGGTAGGCGCATTCATAAGCACATATTTCTTGTCTTCGGCAGTCTTGACAGCCTCTATACGGAAAAGCAATTCGCTCAATATCTCTTTCTTATCCTCCGACATCTCTTTATTTCCTATAAGCAGAGCCTCACTCTTCATAACGACCTCTACCTCTTTCAGGCTATTACTTACAAGAGTAGAACCAGAACTTACAATATCGAATATAGCGTCGGCAAGATTTATACCTGGTGCAATTTCTACCGAACCTGTAATTACATGAATATCAGTATTGATATTATTTTCTTTCATAAATTTCTTAAGAATACCCGGATATGAAGTTGCAATTTTTTTCCCTTCAAACCACGACAATCCTTTATAATCAGCATCTTTTGGAATAGCAAGCGATAGGCGGCATTTACTAAAACCAAGACGTTTTATAATTACAGCATCTTCATCACGCTCAAGATACTCGTTTTCGCCAACTATACCAACATCAGCAACTCCACTTGCAACCGATTGAGGAATATCATCGTCTCTTAAAAATAAAATCTCTACAGGAAAATTGGATGACTGTACTAATAAAATTCTCTTTGAAGAAGATATCTTTATATCAGCTTCCTGAAGCAATGCCATTGTTTCTTCAAACAAACGACCTTTTGACTGTACTGCAATTCTTAACATAACTATATATTTTAACTATTAATATTTCAAGATCAATATAACAAAAAAGGCCTACCGTTATCGGTAAGCCTTTATATAATTTAACTACATAGCATCATAGCCCACCGAATTATTCGTTAGGAAAATGATGATGATGTGTAGTTGTTATAAACATATTGTTTTCTTTATTTTGCGACAAATGTATACTATAAAAATATAAATAGCAAACAATTATCGTTTTTTATGCACTTTTTGTTTCAAATTAAAGGAATAAACTCTTCTGGTTCTACATCGCAACCTCTAAAATGCATATCTTTTTCGGCCTTTTCCTTAGAAAAAGTGAAATAAGTACAAAGAGCAGTAGAACAAACATCATCTTTGCTATTGCGTATTTCTGCTTCTACGGTAACAAGATTACGATGTATTTCCTTAATTCGCGCTTTTATAATAAGATGAGAATCATCAGTATTTACAGGTTTAAGATAGCGCACTTCCATTTTTGAAGTCACACCTCCTGTCTGCATCTTGCGAAATACAGTCCATCCGCATATTTCATCAAGTAGCACTGCCTGAATTCCTCCATGAAGGGTTTTTATCCATCCCTGGAATTGTGGTTCGGGTTTCCAGAAACTTATAATATCATCTCCATCTTCAAAGAATTCCATCTTTACTCCACTTTCATTGTGAGGAGCACATCCAAAGCAATTGTAACCTTCCATCCCTTTCCAGGGATTAATAATCTTCTTCATAATTTAAATAATACTAAAATTCAAAATCTACGCATGCTCTACCAGCTTTAGCATCTTTCAGAATTGATGCAGCCGCAACATGTGCAGGATGTAGTGCATATGCCTTGACATCTTCTAGTGTATCAAATTCACTTTCAAGGCATATATCCCAGTCTTCTGCGGGGTTTATATTGATTCCGACAAATATCTTACGTATAAAACCTATTTGTGAGGGCAATGTTTCGATAGATTGTTTAAAACTGGACATTACGTTATTTTTTTCTTCATTTGAAAGAGTATCTTTCAGTTTAAACATAACAATATGCTTTACCATACTTGATTTTTTTAATTTAATATTCTATTTTTGTAAAGTAATCATGATCATAATACTCTTATGATCAGCTACAAAATTAATAAATTTCTAATAACCGCATTCAATTAAAATGATAATTATCGGAATTGCCGGAGGAACCGGTTCTGGAAAGACTACTGTTGTGAAAAGAATAATGGATAGCCTTTCGAAAGATGAAGTAGCATTGTTGCCGCAAGATTCTTATTATAAGGACAGCAGTAACGTACCTGTAGAAGAGAGACAAAATATCAATTTTGACCACCCTAATGCTTTTGATTGGGAATTGCTTTCAAAACATATTTCTATGTTAAAGAAAGGTCAATCAATAGAGCAACCTATTTATTCATATCTTACCTGTACCCGCCAACCCGAAACTATTCATGTCGAGCCTCGTAAAGTTATAATCATTGAAGGTATTCTAGCACTAAGCGACAGAAAGCTGAGAAATCTGATGGATCTTAAACTATTTGTTGATGCCGATCCAGATGAACGCCTTATAAGAGTTATACAAAGAGACATGATTGAGCGTGGAAGAACTGCCGAAGCGGTTATGGATAGATATATGCGCGTTCTTAAACCAATGCATCTTGAATTTATCGAACCTAGCAAGCGCTATGCCGATCTAATAATTCCACAGGGAGGACATAATGAAAAGGCTATCGAGATAATCAAACTGTATATAGAGAAAATTCTTGATAAATGAGAACTATAAAGTTAATTCTCCCACTTCTTATATGTCTGCTATTTTCTTTTGTATCGTGTACTAAAAAAGAGAAAAAAGCAGAAATTAGTACTTATGACTTACCGCAAATAAAGGAAAAGGGAGAATTAACTGTTCTTACACTGAATAGTTCATTATCTTATTTCAAGTATCGTGGTGAAGAGATGGGTTTCCAGTTTGAACTTGCCCGTCAGTTCGCAAACTCCATGAACCTGAAGCTTAAGGTAAAGGTAGCCAAGAACAATACAGATCTTCTTAAAATGCTTCTTAATGGAGAAGGCGATCTTATTGCATATAACTTTCCTGTTACAAAGGAGTTTAAAGATTCGATAAATTTCTGTGGAGAAGATATTATAACTCATCAGGTATTGATTCAGAGAAACTCAAAAGAGGGAGTTATAAAGAATGTTACAGAAATGATTGGAAAAGAGATATACCTTAAGCCCGGCAAATATCTTAATCGTCTGAATAACCTCGATAAAGAATTAGGTGGCGGCCTAATCATAAATGCGGTATATAATGACAGTATATCTACCGAAGATTTGATTCAACAAGTAGCCAGCGGACAGATTGATTACTCTATAAGCGATAATGACATGGCTCAGTTAAACAAGACATATTATCCAAACCTTAATATTGATCTAGCAGTAAGTTTTGACCAGCGTGGAGCATGGGGAGTAAGAAAGAACATGCCAATGCTTGAAGAGGCAGCAAACAAATGGCATAAAGAGATACTTGGCACAAAAATTTACAAAGATCTTATAAGAAAATATTTCGAAATTACAAAGACTTTAGCTCAAAGAGGTTCCATACTTTCATTGAAAGATGGAAAAATATCTCATTACGATAAATTCTTCAAATCATATTCCAAGAATATAGATTGGGACTGGAGATTACTGGCTGCACTTGCATATACAGAATCAAACTTCGATGCAAATGCAGTATCGTGGGCAGGTGCAAAAGGACTTATGCAACTCATGCCCTCCACTGCAAGGAAAATGGGAATACACTCTGGCAAGGAACATGATCCAGAAGAAAGTATAAAAGCAGCAGTAAAATATATAGGACTTACAAATCGAATATTCAAGGAGATAAAGAATCCAAGAGAGAGAACTAAGTTCATTCTTGCTGCATATAATGCCGGTGTGGGTCATATAACCGATGCAATGGCCCTGGCCGAGAAATACGGAAAAAACAAATACTTATGGGAAGGTAACGTAGCAGAATATATGCTTTTAAAAAGCAATGAAGAGTATTATAACGATCCTGTATGCAAGAATGGATATTTCAGAGGAAAGGAAACATACAACTTTGTTCAGAATGTTCTTGAAGTATCGGAAATGTATAAAAAGAAAATAAAACATTAGAGCAAATATCCTTCTTATTAAAAAAGCTCTAACTTTGCACAAAACATATTGGCTTTTATGAAGAATTTTAGATTTATAATTTATATATTATCTGCATTATTTTTATCTTCTTGTGGAGAAGATCGTAGTAAAGAGTATTATGCTTTGATAGAAGATGATACATGGATAGAAGAAACAATGCAGGCACATTATCTTTGGTACTCGGAAATGGGAACACCTACAAAAAATGATTTTTTTGCAGAGCCAGCTGATTTTCTTGCTAAAATACTATTTAAAGGTAATGATACAGAGAAAGCCGATAAATTTTCGTATATAGAAGAAAAGACCACAAGTACCTCCAGATCTTATCTTCAGAGAAGTTCTACATACGGATTCGACTTCGAACTAATGACCGATCCAACCGGAATAACAAACCATACATTCGCACGTGTACTATTTGTCTTACCCAACTCACCTGCATCCGAATCTGGTTTAACACGCGGTACATGGATATCGCAAATTAAAGGAATTAGGCTTACTACCGATAATTATGGATATCTTATGCAGGGTAATGCAACTACATTCACTACTCAGCAATTAATTGATGTAGACGGAGTTCTGGCATGGGATACGGAAAAAACTCTGAATATAGGCGCATCAAGAACAGTTGAAATGAATCCTTTCTATGTAGATACCATATATAACATAGAAGGAAAGAAAATATCATATCTTGTTTACAATGAGTTCAGTACTGGACCAAACAATACTCCTACCGATACTCAGTATGGAGAGCAGATGAAGCAGATTTTTGCAAAATTCAAAAGCGAAACGCCCGATGCATTTATATTAGATTTAAGATATAATCCAGGAGGATATCTGAGTTGTGCACAGGAACTAGGATCACTTCTAGTGCCAAGCACAGCATTGGGAAAAACGTTCCTTACACTTCAATACAATAAAATAACAACTCCACAGGCCGACACGATAAAATACGAATCAAATTTGGCTCCATACAATATGAATCTAAGCAAGATATATATTATTACCTCTGCATTTACAGCATCAGCTTCGGAAGCAATAATAAACTGCTTGAAACCTTATATGGGAGATAACGTAATAACCATAGGTGAAACTACTGTAGGGAAGAATGTAGCAATGCAACCTTACACAGAAGAGTATCTAGACTTCATATTATGGCCAGTTGTAGCATATACACTAAATGCCAATAATAAAGCAGATTATTCCGATGGAATAGTTCCAACTTTTGCTATAAGTGAAAGAAAATACTTAGGAACGATGTATCCTTTAGGAAATATAAATGAATACTTGTTAAAAAACGTCATTTCATACATACTTACAGGCACTATGCCCGATTACACTGAAAATAGCATTAATACACAAGCTTTTAAGAATATAAAGGCTTCTATAAATGTAAAAAAAACAGCCGGTTTACGCATCAAATAAGTTTAAAAGGCATATACTGAAAAACAAAATAGTCAAAGTAATGTTATTTATCGAAATAACCATTAAAATTGACTCGCAATGAAAAAGTTTTTTACATTAGCTGTAATTGCAGCTGCATTGATGGCATGTGGTTCTAAAGCCAACAAGAATGCCGAAATGATAGCCGAAACCGCAAGTGATTCTGCATTTACTGTAAACGACAGTACTGTAGGTAATTTAGCTAACCTTACATATGAGGGAATGATTCCTGCACAAGGTAGCAAAGGTACTGCTTATACTATTGTATTTCAAAGAATAACCGCCGATTCAATAGGTAGTTATACTATGACAATGACTCCGGTCGATCCCAAAACCGGTAAGGAAGATGCTGTAAAAGATAGTGGATTAGTTGTTACAATTATAGGTAATCCTAATACAAACGGAGCAATTGTTTATCAGTTAATATCTGCAACTCCCGAAAAAGGAAAGAAAAATTTCATAGTAGCAAGCGATTCTACAATCATTTTGGCAAACGAAGAGATGAAACAGGATACCAATACTCCTGTAGTTCTTAAAAAAACTAAAGAATGAACTATTTAATACAATAGACGTTCTTTAAGTAAATTTACATAAAACAATATTAACTTAAACTAGAGAATAACATGAAAAAATTAATTCCGGTACTTATTGCTATTTTTGCATTTGTTGCCTGTGAAAAAGATCCTGATACCGATAAACTCGATAATGGATACTTAGTATTGACAGACTATCAGAAAAGTACTACATTCAACAGTTTTTCTACATTTTTCATTCCTGACAGTATTCTGGCAATTACAGGAAGTAAAGCTGATACTACCTATTTGACAGATGCTAATGCTAAGAGTGTAATCAATGCTTTCAAAACAAATATGACAAACAGAGGTTACACTTATACTTCTAAAAAGGGTACAGCTGATCTTGGTATACAGTTAAGCTACATTGAAGATACTTATTATCTTACTACATGGGGTGACCCTTGGAGATATAGCGGATATTGGTGGCCAGGATATTGGAACGGTGCGTGGAACAACTACAACTGGTATTATCCATATGCTGTTACATATTCTTATAATACAGGCTCACTTATTGCAGATATGATAAACTTGGATGCTACGCCTACAAGCAATAAATTGCCTATTATCTGGAATACATATATAAGTGGTTTGATTGCTCCTAACGGAGGCCTAAATACTACAAAGACTGTAGCATCTGTAAATCAAGCCTTTACACAAAGCCCATATCTTAAAAAATAAAGATGTATTTATCTAAATGAATAAGAAATTATGAAAACAAAAAAATATTCTTTTATTAAAATAATAGCATTGGCAGTTATTGCGGTTGCATTTGCCATTCCTGCAAATGCACAGCTTACTCCTTATACCTATTTTAATGCAGACTGGCAGTTTAATGCTCCATTAGGCAATAATAAATTTGCTAATACTGCAAGCGGCTGGGGCATGAACTTCGAAGGTGGTTATTATGTATTACCTGATTTGGCTATTGGTGCTTTCGTAAATTACAGTACAAATAATAAATATGTATCTCGTACTACTTTAAATATTGGTACTACATCTATCAATACCGATCAGCAGCATTCTGTATTCCAGTTACCTTTTGGTGTTACAGCTCATTATCGTTTTAACGATGGTATAATTCAGCCTTATGTAGGAGCCAAAGTTGGTGCAGAATATTCAAAGATGAAGAGTGAATTCTACATCTATGAAGTAAAAGATAATACATGGGGTGTTTATATGCAGCCTGAAGTAGGATTATACATTTATCCTTGGGCCAATAGTGTAGGTTTCCATGTTGCAGCTTATTATAGCTATGCTACTAATAAGGGACAGGTATTCGATTACAAGATGGATAACAGAAGTAATATTGGATTCCGTGTAGGATTGGCTTTCTAAAGTCAAAAAAAATACTTAATAAATAGGGTGAGTCAAAATAATTTGGCTCACCCTATTTTTTTGAACCTTCTTTAAATATGATATGTTGTTAAACTACTCCATACCGACTTTCGGGAGGGCAGAAACATAGAGTATCAATAGCTACAGTATTATCTATGGAACCTAATATATTGGTTTTGGACGAACCTACTGCCAACCTCGACCCACGAGCCAGGTTGAATATTATAGAACTTATAAAAAGTTTTTCACACTCATGTCTTATAATAACTCAGGATCTGGAAATGGTATGGGACATATGCAAACGTACTATAATACTTAAAGACGGAAAGATATTGGCTGATGGAAATACAAAAGAGATATTCATGAATAAGGAGTTAATATACAGAAGTGGACTAGAACAGCCTTATCAAATCATTTATGGAAATAAATAGACTATAATTAGTTAATAAAGAAGTTTTTTATTTATCCATACACTCTATTTATTTAATAAAATTAAAAAACTACACAAATATTAATATATTAGTTACATTTGTACGTTATTAATATATATTTAACATAAAATATATGGCACAATCTGATAGCATTGTAATTATACCTACTTACAATGAAAAGGAAAATATAGAAAATATAATACGTACAGTATTTAATCTTGAAAAGAATTTCAACATTCTTATTATTGAAGACAATTCGCCCGATGGTACTGCAAATATTGTAAGAAAACTTCAGGAAGAATTTCCGGAACGCCTTTTCATGATAGAACGAAAAGGAAAGTTAGGATTGGGAACTGCGTATATAACAGGATTCAAGTGGGCTATTGCTAATAAATACGACTATATTTTCGAAATGGATGCAGATTTCAGTCATAATCCTAATGATTTACCACGTTTATATAATAAATGCGCTAAAGAAGGATATGACGTTGCCATAGGATCGCGTTACATAAGTGGAGTAAATGTTGTGAACTGGCCAATGGGACGAGTTTTGATGTCTTATTTTGCATCAAAGTATGTACGTATAGTAACCGGACTTAACATTCATGATACTACTGCCGGATTTAAATGTTACCGCCGACAAGTACTCGAAACCATAGAGCTTGATAAAATAAGATTCAAGGGATATGCCTTTCAGATAGAAATGAAATTTACTGCATATAAGTGTGGCTTTAAAATAGCCGAAGTACCTGTCATTTTTGTAAACCGCGAACTTGGTACCTCAAAAATGAATACCAGCATATTTGGGGAAGCAGTATTAGGAGTAATTCAATTGAAACTTGATAGTTTGTTTAAAAAATATCCACAAAAGAAAGAGTGATGAAGAAGACATTAATAAAGAATGCCATTATTGTAAATGAAGACAAATCTTTAAAAGGATATGTTATTATTGAAAATGATATAATAAAAGATATAGTTTACAGAGAGGAAAAAATAGAAGAGAATGATTTTGATGAAATAATTGATGCTGATGGTAACTATCTAATGCCAGGCGTGATTGACGATCATGTACATTTCCGCGATCCTGGACTTACTCATAAGGCTGATATGAACAGTGAAAGTAAGGCTGCTGTGGCAGGAGGTGTAACAAGTTTCATGGATATGCCAAACACTTCTCCTCAAACAACAACAATAGAAGCTCTTGAAAATAAGTTCGAAGATGCTGCAACAAAAAGTCTTATAAATTATTCTTTCTATTTCGGAGCTACCAACTCGAACATTTCTCTATTACCTTCACTAGACAGAAAAAATATTTGTGGCATAAAATTATTTATGGGTGCAAGTACCGGAAATATGTTGGTAGATAGAATGGATCTGCTTGCAGCTGTTTTTAAAAATGCAAATATGATAGTGGCTACTCACTGTGAAGAGCAATCTATAATAAGCAAGAATACATCACTATTCCGTGAGAAATTCGGAGAAGATTTAGATATAAAATATCATCCTCTTATAAGAAGTGAGGAAGCATGTTACCACTCTTCGCAACTAGCGGTTAAGCTTGCTACCGAAGCAGATGCAAGATTGCATATTCTTCATATAAGCACAAAAAAAGAGCTATCTCTGCTGTCCGACAAACCTATAAACGAAAAAATGATAACAGCAGAAGTGTGTATACCTCATTTAATGTTCTGTGACGAGGATTATGCTATAGAAGGCTCACGAATAAAGTGCAATCCGGCTATAAAAGGCATTGATGATCGTGAGGCATTGCGAACTGCACTATCTACAGATATTATTGATGTAATAGGAACAGATCATGCTCCTCATTTGTTGAAGGAAAAAGAAGGAGGTGCACTGAAAGCAGTATCGGGAATGCCTATGATACAGTTTTCTCTTATCAGCATGATGGAATTATATCATAAAGGATATATTTCAATTACGCAGCTAGTAAGAAAGATGTGTCACAATCCTGCCGATTTGTATAATATTGAAAAAAGAGGATATATACGAAAAGGATATAAAGCCGATTTGGTAATTGTAAACCCAAACTTCAGTCATATTATAAATAATGGAGATATCCTAAGCAAATGTGGTTGGAGTCCTATGGAAGGCCATACATTTAGATCAAAAGTAGAAAAGACTTTTGTCAATGGTACGCTTGTTTATTCAGATAATAGAATTAATGAAAATTATAGAGGAGAAGCTTTAACTTTTACAAGATGATTATAAAATATCATATTCACGAAGTTAGTGAATATATAAACTGGATATATTTCTTTCATGCGTGGGGATTTCCTCCACGCTTTGCATCTATAGCCGATATACATGGATGCGATTCCTGCAAGGCTATGTGGTTGGCTAACTTCCCTGAAGATGAGAGAAGTAAAGCAGCCGAAGCCATGCAACTATACAAAGAGGCTTTAAGAATGCTTAATCACCTGGATGGCAGGTACTTTACACACGGTATATGTAAAATTGTTCCGGCAAATAGCGATAATGACAACATACTTATTGGAAATACTATTTTTCCTCTTTTAAGACAGCAGTCACAGAAAATAAACAACGACGAGCCTTTTCTTTGCCTAAGCGACTTCATACGTCCGCTTTCTACAGGAGTAAAAGATACGATTGGTATATTTGCCACTACTGTAGATAAAGAGATGGAACACCTATATACTGATGATGAATATAACAGAATGTTGGCACAGACTCTGTGTGATCGTTTGGCAGAAGCAACTGCCGAAAAGTTACACGAGACTATTAGAAGAAAAGATTGGGGATACGCCAAAGAAGAAGATTTGAGCATAAAAGATCTGTTCAATGAGAAGTATCAGGGAATACGCCCAGCAGTAGGATACCCTTCCCTACCCGATCAGTCTGTAAACTTTATACTCGATAAACTGCTAGATATGAAATCCATAGGAATATCGCTCACAGAGAACGGGATGATGATACCTCATGCATCTGTAAGCGGACTCATGTTCTCTCATCCGGAATCAAGATATTTCTCAATAGGTAAGATAGACGAAGAACAGCTAAAAGATTATGCTAAAAGAAGAGGAATGACGATAGAAAATGCTAAAAAATATTTAGCAGCTAACTTATAACCAATATTTAAAGAAACATCGTACAACTTTAAATGTTATATTTAATTACGCAATTTAATACATAAATCCATGCTAATAAAATTATTTATCTTCTTCCTTTTATTATTGATGTTGCCTACATGGTTTATTTATAATAAATACATAAAGAAGCTTTCTGTAGGATGGATAAAATGGGCATTCTGGATTCCTTCATTACTTATTTTCATAGTAATGGTTATTATTTTTAGCACTTATTCTCCATCTCCTAAGTCTCTTGGATTATTAAGTAATTTCATAATAATTTTTCTCTGTTTTACAGTACCGCAGATATTATTCTCGCTCATTATTTTATTAATGATAGGATTCCATAAACTTACCGGGCTGAAGATAAATGGAGAATATATAGGGGGAACAATAGCCATTATAGCACTTGGATATATAATATATGGAGGAACCGAAGGTAAAAGGCATTTTCAGATACGCGAAGTTACACTTGTTTTTTCGGATTTACCCAAGCAGTTTAACGGATACAGGATAGTACAACTGTCGGATATCCATGCCGGTAGCTGGACAGACAAGGGAAAGGCTTTGCAAAGAGCTGTTAGTATTGTAAATAGCCAGAATCCCGATCTTATTGTATTTACCGGAGACCTTGTTAACAACATAGCATCCGAAGTTACTCCTTTTATGAATATATTAGGCACCCTTAAAGCAAAAGATGGAGTATTTTCCGTATTGGGAAATCATGACTATTCACCTTACATAAAATGGGAAACAGATCAGGCAAAACAGAATAATCTCGACTCACTTAAAATTAAAGAGAGCCAGATGGGATGGCGTCTTCTTAACAATGAAAATGTAAAGCTTTACAAAAATGGTGATAGCATAGCATTAGTAGGAGTAGAAAACAGTGGTAATCCTCCATTTCCAAATCATGGAAATCTACCTAAAGCCTTGAATGGAACAGAAGATATGTTCAAAATACTATTGAGTCATGACCCTACGCATTGGCGTCGTGAAGTACTTCCAAAATCGGATGTACAGCTCATGCTATCGGGACATACTCATGATATGCAGACAAACATATTAGGTTTCTCGCCTGCCAAATTCGTATACAAGGAACATAATGGATTATATGAAGAGGGAAATCGTAAACTATTTATAAATATAGGACTAGGATACGTAATGTTTCCATTAAGAATAGGAGCCGCTCCCGAAATTACTGTAATAACCTTAAGTGACGGTAAAAAATAATTCTATATTTACTTTCCTTGATTTTTTGCAATAGTTGTATATCTTTGTAGTGTTAAATTAAACTTTTATGAGAATACTATATATAATATTTCAAGTAATTATAGCTTGTCCTCTTCTAATCGTAATAACTCTTTTAACATCAATAACTACAATAATAGGTTCGGCAATAGGCGGAGCACACTTCTGGGGCTACTATCCCCCCAAAATATGGTCACAGCTTTTTTGCTATTTTCTTCTTCTTCCTGTGCATGTAAAAGGAAGAGAGAATATCTCGAAAGGAACATCATATGTTTTTGTTGCCAATCATCAAGGATCATTCGATATTTTTCTCATTTACGGATTTCTTGGAAGAAATTTCAAGTGGATGATGAAGAAAAGCTTAAGAAAAATGCCTTTCGTTGGTAAGGCATGCGAGTCGGCACGTCATATATTTGTAGACAAATCAGGACCTAAAAAGATTCAGGAAACCATCGAGAAAGCCAGAGAAATACTTCAAGGTGGAACTTCATTAGTGGTTTTTCCGGAAGGAGCACGCACATTTAGTGGCCACATGGGATATTTCAAGAAAGGAGCATTCCAATTAGCCGACGAACTTCAACTACCGGTAGTACCGCTAACAATAATAGGTTCATTCAATGTATTGCCACGTACCGGAGGTTTTGTGAAGTGGCATCCTCTTACTTTGGTTATTCATAAGCCTATATATCCTCAGACAAAAGGAATGGACAACATCCGAAAAACGATGGAAGAGGCATACGAAGTAATCGACAAGTCTCTTCCAATACAATATCAGGGAAAGGTAGACAATCCCGATCAATAAAATATATTAATGTGGATTTTGCTGGCATTTCAAACGTTCCATGTTTGAATTTGCCAATGATACATATTCCTTTATAAGAGGCTCATTCTTGAAACAATCGGGAGCATTTTCAAGTATCTCCTGAATAAATGGAGTTATTACAGGATAATCATAACTGTTGCATATCATTATGAATATTGCCGGCCCCAGAATATTATTGTAATTACTCTGAATAAAGCTTTTGGTAAGAGCATTCATGTCATCTATCAACTTTTCCTGCTGTAGTATCATCTCCTTATTTATTTGTTGAGGATCCTTACCATCCATAATCATACGGCTTTCCATACGACTTAGTTCATAAGCCTTGTCATCAATAGAATTTTTTTTCGACACAAACTCATAAAGTTTGTCATTAAGAGGAGTTCCGCTAACCATTATACGGGCATTATCTATGCTTATTGAAATTTTTCCTTTTTCTATAACAAAAGGCATAATGCTTTCATCATCCATATATAATGAAGCAATAACAGAAGAATCGGCAATACCTTCCATTTTAAACATGCCATGTACCACCTCTGCCGAGTCTACATTAATCATGTTATCGCCATTCGGAACTTTTATAAACAACATTTTTCCATCAAGCCTTGAAACTGAAGAATTTCCTTCAATTTTATACTCGCTTGCACAAGAACAAAACGCAACGAGAGAAATAACAGAGAAAAAAAGTTTATTCATGTTCATTTCAAACCTTTTACTGATTTTCGGTAAGCAAAAATACAATCTATAATTTACTGACAAAAATTTTTTATTAAATTTTAAAAATAAATATACCATTATTACTCTAAATAGCTTTTTATAGTTGATATTATCTTTTTTTTCTAATTTTGTCACAACTAATATACAATAAAGAATTATTATAAAGTAAAAAGATGAAGAAAATTAAATTACTGGTACTCCTTTTTGTTTGTTCGGTATACTCTCAGATACGTGCCGACGAGGGGATGTGGCTATTGCAACTCATGCAGGAACAGAACCTCATTGACAGAATGAAAGCACAGGGACTTTCATTGGAAGCTAATGAGATATACAGTCCTACAAGTCTGTCACTGAAAGATGCGGTAGGTATATTCGGAGGAGGATGTACAGGCGAAATTATATCGCCAGAAGGACTTATCCTTACTAACCACCATTGTGGTTATGGTGCTATTCAGCAACACAGTTCGGTAGAGCATGATTATCTAACAGACGGTTTTTGGGCAAAAAACAGAAAAGACGAACTTTATACTCCAGGACTTAAATTCAAGTTCGTTGAAAGAATAGTTGATGTTACAGACTCTATCAATGCAAGAATAAAAGCAGGTAAAATTACAGAAACAGATGCTTTGGGAAGTACTTTCCTAAATAAATTTGCCAACGAGCAACTTAAACAGAGCGACCTTAACGGCAAACCAGGAATAAGTGCCATGGCATTGCCTTTTTATGCAGGAAACAAATATTATCTGATATATCTTAAGACTTACAACGATATAAGAATGGTTGCAGCACCTCCTTCATCTATTGGAAAATTTGGTGGTGAAACAGATAATTGGATGTGGCCTCGTCATACAGGAGACTTCTCTGTATTCCGCATATATGCCGATGCAAACGGCGAACCTGCCGATTACGATGCAAACAATGTACCATTGAAGGTAAAGAAACATCTTGCAATCTCTCTTAAAGGAATTGAAGAAGGAGATTATGCCATGATTATGGGATTTCCGGGAAGCACTAGTCGTTATCTTACTGCAAGCGAAGTAAAACAGCGCATGTATTCAAGCAATGAACCACGTATTAAAGTACGCGGTGCACGTTTGGACGTACTTAAGAAAGAAATGTCCAAAAGCGATAAGATAAGAATACAGTATGCAAGTAAATTTGCAGGAAGCAGCAACTACTGGAAGAACTCAATAGGCATGAATAAGGCAATAGTCGACAATAAGGTTCTTGAAACCAAAGCCGAACAGGAGAAAAGATTTGCTCAGTTTGCCAAAGATAATAACAATGCCGATTACGCACAGGTAGTCAATAAGATAGATGCAATAGTAGATAAGACAAATCCGGTATTGAAAGATATGTATTACTTCTCTGAAGTATTTATGGGAGGAATCGAATTCGGTACTCCATATGCAGTAATGGATAGCCTGAAGAGTGCCTTGCAGAATAAAGATAAAGAAAATACAGCAAAGTATATATCTATTCTGAAAGAGAGTTACAACAGCATACACAACAAGGATTATGATCATGAAGTTGACAGAAAAGTAGCCAAGGCACTTATTCCGCTATATGGTGAAATGGTATCTGGCGAAAATATCCTTCCATTATATGCTACTGTAAAAAATGAATACAAGGGCGATTTTAATGCTTACATAGACAATCTTTACGATAATTCAATATTCTCGAATGATAAGAATTTCAATAAATTCATAAGCAAACCTACTGTAAAGGCTATCGAAAAAGATCCTATGACAGAATATGTACGCAACAAATATGCAATGGCAATGAAATTAAGAAACGGACTAAACAGTTCAATGAACGATCTTGATCTTCTTCATAAAACATATGTAAGAGGTTTGTGCGAAATGTACTCTCCTACTCCTAAAGCGCCAGATGCAAACTTTACACTTAGAATGACATATGGAAATATCAAACCATACGATCCAAAAGATGGAGTACATTATAACTATTACACTACACTTAAGGGGGTAATGGAGAAAGAAGATCCTTCTAATCCTGAATTTGTAGTTCCTGCAAAACTAAAGGAACTATACAATAATAAGGATTATGGACGCTATGCAATGAAAGATGGTGAAATGCCTACATGCTTCCTTACTACAAACGATATTACCGGAGGTAATTCAGGATCGCCTGTAATAAACGGTAAAGGCGAACTTATAGGATGTGCATTCGACGGCAATTGGGAATCACTTAGCGGAGATATAAACTTCGACGATAATCTACAGCGTTGTATAGCAGTAGATATACGCTACGTACTGTTTATTCTCGACAAACTTGGAGGATGCAGTAACCTAGTAAATGAAATGACTATTGTAGACTAACATTTAAAAGTATAAAAATAGCTCCCGATGCAAAACACATCGGGAGCTATTTTTATAATGTATCATTTCTACTTTTTCTTGTTAAGTTCGGAAGGTATCCTGAATGAAGTATACAATTCTATCACAGCCGAAATTGTAAGACACAGTACCCACTCATTATGCTTCATAAATATCATAAGGAAACCGGTTGCTATAAGCAATACTGCTCCAAGGATCTGTTGCCTTCTCAATCTCTTTATTATAAAATTACTTCCATCATATCCCGAATGTACTATCTGTACATATGCAAACATTACAGCTCCAAGAAGGAACAGGTAAGATGACCATTCAAGGCGTAGCAACTGCATGCATACAGCAATTATTACCAACACTCCACCTGCCATTCCCACTAAATTATAAATCTTATTCATTTTTCTGAATTATATAAATATCCTCATTTGGTTTCTTCATCAGATACTTCTCTCTTGCTATTTTCTCGATAGCTTCGGGATTGGATGTTAATTCTTTCATACGCTTTGTATCTTCCTCATACTGCGTTCTGTATTGTTCTATCTGTGTATTTAAACTACTTATCTCGCGCTGATGCTGTACACGCCTTACAAGGCTGTTTTCATCAATGAATCCTATTATCACGAAAAATACCAGTAAGGTTACCATATATTTATGGCGCCTTATAAAATTCCATACTAGAAGTAATTTGTTAACACCCATTTCTATTTCTGTTTATTTGCAAAGATAAAAACATTTCATACATACCAAACCTAAAAAAGACGATATTTTGTATTACATTTGCATAACACATAATAAGTTTTTTATCCGCTTATGGAAAATTATATAGTTTCGGCACGAAAATATCGTCCCGCAACCTTCGATTCTGTAGTAGGACAACGTTCTCTTACTACGACATTAAAGAATGCAATTGCTACTCAGAAGCTTGCTCATGCTTATCTTTTTTGTGGACCGCGTGGAGTCGGTAAAACTACATGTGCACGCATTTTTGCCAAAACGATTAATTGTCTTAATCTAACTCCCGAAGGCGAGGCTTGCAATGAATGCGAGTCGTGCGTTGCTTTCAACGAACAACGCTCGTATAACATACACGAACTCGATGCAGCATCAAACAACTCTGTAGATGATATTCGTAATCTTATAGAGCAGGTTAGAATTGCTCCTCAGATAGGCCGATACAAGGTATATATAATCGATGAGGTACATATGCTTACAACATCGGCATTCAACGCTTTCTTGAAAACTCTTGAAGAGCCTCCCAAACATGCCATATTCATATTGGCCACTACCGAAAAGCATAAAATACTTCCAACAATCCTTAGTCGCTGTCAGATTTATGACTTCAACAGAATAAGTGTAAATGATGCTGTAGCACACTTACAGTATGTCGCTTCTAAAGAGAATATAAATACTGAGCCCGAAGCACTTACAGTAATAGCACAAAAGGCCGACGGTGGTATGCGTGATGCACTTTCAATATTCGATCAGGTAGTTAGCTTTACTAACGGAAACGTTACTTATAAAAGTGTAATAGAAAATCTGAACGTACTTGATTACGAATATTACTTCCAACTTATAGATATTTTCCTTTCCAACAAAGTATCCGAGGCTATGCTTCTTATTAATGAGGTTATAAATAAAGGATTTGATGGAAGTCATTTCATAAACGGACTTGCATCACACCTTCGCGATCTTCTTGTAAGTAAGGATCAGGCTACCATACAATTACTGGAGGTAGGAGCTTCAATACGCGAACGTTATAAGGAACAAGCACAAAAATGTGATGCTAAATTCCTTTATCGCGCAATGAAACTATGTAATGACTGCGACATGAACTACCGTGTAAGCAAGAACAAGCGTCTGCTTGTAGAACTTACACTCATTCAGTGTGCACAGCTCACTCTTACGGAAGATGACGATATTTCTGGTGGGCGTCGCCCTACTAATACATTAAAACCAATATTCAAGCAGCATAAGTCTAAGAGTGCCGATGCTGCTAAGTCCACTGCTCATACTGTTCAGAACAATGCAGCAGCGGCACCCCAGTCTGTATCCGAATCAAAACAGGCCGTACACGTTAATCCTCTACCCACAATTAAAGAGGAAAAGAAAATTCCTGTGGTAAAAGCAGGTTCGCTTAACATTTCTATTCGCCGAACTGCAAATACACAAGATGCATCAAGCCATTCGCACAATGATGTAAAAAAACAAACTTCATATTCGGAATCATACGAAGATTATATATTCAATGAAAACGATTTGAGTTATTACTGGCGTGAATTTACTACCATATTACCGGTAGAAGAAAAGGCTAACGGATCCCGTATGATGAACATGACTCCTAAATTACTAAATACAACTACTTTTGAAGTAGTTGTTGAAAATGATATGGTAAAAGGATTTATGATGAAACTAAAGCCACACATAGAGAGTCATCTTCGCGAAAAGCTTCATAACCGCAAGATAACCATGACGGTAAGGGTAAGTGAAGATAATGAAAACCAGCGAGCTTACAGCCATGTGGAACGTTTCCAGATGATGAGTAAGAAAAACCCGGCTTTACTTAAGCTAAAGGAAGCGTTTGGATTGGAATTATCTTAAAATGATGTAAAAAGAAAATTCTATAGTTATTTTATAGAGATTACAACTATAGAATACATAACTATAAAATAATTAAGTCCAGATTAAAAGGAATAGCCTTTCTAACAGGTAAAAATAGAGTTAGTAGAAGTTACAGCTTACAACTACATAAATAAAAAGTATCATTTTGACCTATATTTCCGGATCTAAAATGATACTTTTTTCTTTTAGGAAAGCTATTTTTTAAAGATCATGATTCTTCAGACGATAATCGGCAAGTTCTTCATATTTTGTACCAGGACGACCATAATTACAGTAAGGGTATATTGAAATACCTCCACGTGGAGTAAATATACCGGTAACTTCAATATACTTAGGATCCATAAGTTTAATAAGATCCTTCATTATTATATTTACGCAATCTTCGTGAAAGTCGCCATGATTACGGAAACTAAAAAGATAAAGTTTCAGACTTTTGCTTTCCACCATCTTGATGTCAGGCATATAACTTATCCTGATTTCGGCAAAATCTGGCTGTCCGGTTATGGGACAAAGACTAGTAAATTCGGGGCAATTAAATCTCACCCAGTAATCATTACCAGGATGCTTATTTACGAATGACTCTAACACTTCAGGTGCATAATCCTGCTTATATTCTGTTTTCTTACCAAGAATAGTAAGTTCCTCACTTCTTTCCATAATTCCTAATTATTAATAACAATAGAATTTTATATACCTACTATATGTAATTAAACAAATTTACTGTAAAAACTTTGCGTATCATCCTGATGCGGAATTTGCTTCACCTAGATGCGGAAATTTCCTCACCCCTATGAAAAAGTTTCATAATATCGGTGAGATGATAAATTAGTAGTTACTAAAATAGCTATTGTCTATGTTATCTAATAAAGTTTCTTATTATTTAAATATTTCTCTAGTCCTTCTCTTCTTAACTTACATGCCGGACAGTGTCCACAACCGTCGCCCTTCACTCCATTATAACACGTAAGAGTTTCGTGACGTATCAACTCTAATACCCCCAATTTATCGGCAAGAGCCCAAGTTTCGGCCTTGTCAATCCACATAAGCGGAGTATGAAGCACAAACTGCTCGTCCATTGCAAGATTAAGTGTTACATTAAGCGATTTTATAAAAGCATCCCTACAGTCAGGATATCCGCTAAAATCGGTTTGTGATACACCCGTTACAATATGATTAATTCCATGCTCACGAGCAAACACTGCAGCTATACTTAAGAAAAACAGATTTCTTCCCGGTACGAAAGTATTTGGGAAACTATCTGCAGGTTTTTCATCATCCATCTTTATGGAAGTATCGGTAAGAGAGTTTCTTCCTAACGATCCAATAAAAGATACATCCATTGATTTGAATTCCACGCCGGCTCTTTCGGCAATGCCTCTGGCCAACTCTACCTCCTTAACATGTTTTTGTCCGTATATGAAGCTTAAAGCATAAACTTTACGAAAATGCTTCTTAGCCCAGAACAGGCAAGTGGTAGAATCCTGCCCTCCGCTGAATACTACCAATGCATCGCTCTTGTTCATAAATTAAATCTCTTTTATTTTTAGTACATTATAAGATATATCTTCATCATATACATCAGTTCCATCAACTTTCTTGATATAATTCACCACACGGATGGTAACCGGAAGAATCAGTATTTCGTACAGAGTCTTAAGAATTGCCTGCAGAATCATCATCTTTATCAATTCATTTACAGGGATAAGTCCACCAAAAGCTATAGGAAAGAAAATGATTGAATCTGCACTCTCTCCTACCAATGTAGAAGCTACTGCACGCAATGAGAAATACTTTCCTTTATATGCCTTCTTCATAATGCTCATAATATATGCATTAAGGAAAGAACCTACCAGGAAAGCAGCCAAACTAGCTACAGCTATTCTTGGAGCCATACCAAATACAAAGTTAAATCCCTCTTCACCATCCCAGAAAGGAGCTGCAGGAAGAAGTACGGCCAACTGTCCCAGTCCTGCTACAAGAAAGTTCATTGCAAAACCCATCCAAATTATAAGACGTGCTTTTTTAAAGCCCCATACCTCGGCTATACAGTCATTTATTATGTAAGATATTGGGAATACCACCAATCCGGCGGTTACGGTCAATTGCCAAATCTGAACAACTTTAGATTCAAGAAGATTGGCAGCAACTAGGCATACGCAAAAAAGTATGCCAAGTATCATAAAAGATACAGATACAGTATTATTGTTTTTATTCATATTTCCTGTTTTTTACGTGGTGTTCTAGAATACACGACCGCTATTAACGGCATCACATGTTATTTAATTTTGGATTGCAAAGATATATATTTTATGAATAAATATAAAAGTTATATCTATTAAATAATATTATAATTGGGAAATATTAGTGCTATATTTGCACATATAATTTCTATATGTAATGCGCAAGAAAGAGCTATATAACCATATTATCGAATATTTCGAGAAAGAGATGCCGGTAGCCGAAACCGAACTTCATTATTCAAATCCTTACGAATTACTTATTGCGGTAATTCTAAGTGCACAGTGCACCGACAAGCGTGTAAACATGATTACTCCTGACCTGTTTCACGATTTTCCTACTCCGGAATCTCTTGCTTCCACAACTCCTGAAGTTGTATTTGAGTACATAAAAAGCATAAGTTACCCTAACAATAAGGCAAAACATTTGGTAGGGATGGCAAAAATGCTGGTAAACGAATTTGATAGTAACATTCCCGATACTCTTGATGATTTAGTAAAACTGCCGGGAGTAGGAAGAAAGACCGCAAATGTAATACAAAGCGTAGTTTTTAATAAGGCAGCAATGGCTGTAGATACACATGTATTCCGTGTAAGTCATCGTATGGGATTAGTGCCTCAAAGTTGTACTACTCCACTGGCAACCGAAAAATACCTAATGAAATATATACCACACAATCTTGTACCCAAGGCGCATCATTGGTTAATATTGCACGGCCGATATGTATGCATAGCCCGCAGTCCTAAATGCGAGAGTTGTGGTTTGAACGGTATATGTCGTTTTTCACTAAAGAGCAGACTATAGGAATATCTTCATTCCGTCGTATGCAAGATGAATAGAGTTGGGCAGAGATTTGTCTACTTCAGAATGAAGACCTGCCTGATGGCTCATATGTACGAAATATGTATTCTTTGCTGCTATGCGCTTAGCATTGGCAATAGCCTGTTCAAAATTCTGATGAGTATTATGCGGTTGCACTCTCAATGCATTCATTACAAGAACGTCCAGCCCTTTTAGCTTATCATATTCTTCTTCAGAAAGAGTAAGCATATCGCTAATCCATGCCATGTTGCCAATACGGAAACCAAGTATAGGCATCTTGCCATGCATAACCCTTATTGGAATAATCTCTACAGTTTCGTTCTTATCATTCATTATTGTAAAAGGAGCATCGGGCATTACATTGTTTAGAACAAGCTTAGGAACACCCGGGTATAGATTATCGTAAAAGCAATATGGTATTCTTCTTCTAATCCTCTCGCAAGTCTCTTCTTCGGCATATATTTCAACATCCTTAAAACGACAGAAAGGACGTAAATCGTCCAGTCCCCCCACATGATCATAATGTTCATGGGTAACAAGAACTGCATCAATGGCACGAAAATCATCAAGTCTTATCATCTGTTCTCTGAAATCCGGACCGCAGTCTATCAATATTCTCATTCCGTTCACATCAACAAGCCCCGAACAGCGAAGTCTTTTATCACGTAAGTCATTGCTAGTGCACACCTTGCATGTACACCCTATTTCGGGTACTCCCGTAGATGTGCCGCTTCCCAAAATTGTAATTTCCATCTATCTTATATATAGTTTACCTCTGGCGAAATAACAACTCCGAATTTATCTTTCACCGATTTCACCACAGCCTGTGCCAACCTGGTAATCTCTTCGGCAGTAGCACCTCCGCAGTTTACAAGTACTAATGGCTGAATATTATGAACTCCGGCATTTCCCATTCTTTTGCCCTTCCATCCACATTGATCAATAAACCATGCAGCCGGAATCTTGTACTCATCCTCTCCTACTTTATAGTTGGGCATTGAATGATAAACCCCTGCAAGTTCTCTATACTTCGCTCCACTTACCACCGGATTCATGAAGAAACTTCCTGCATTACCCTGCACAGCAGGATCGGGTAATTTGTCTCTTCTTATATTTATTATTGTATCTCTTACAGTTTTGAGAGTTATCTCTTCTCCCAACTTTTCGAGTTCACTTCTAATATTACCATATTCAAGATTAAACGAACCCGTCTTGGCCAGTCTGAATGTAACATAAGTTATTATATACTTTCCCTTAAGTTCCTTCTTGAAAACACTTTCACGATAACCATATCCACATTCAGTATTACTGAATACTCTATCTTGGGCGGTTGCTACGCTTACAGCTTCAACATCAAGTATAATATCCTTTACTTCCGATCCGTAAGCACCAATATTTTGTACAGCCGAAGCTCCTACTTCACCGGGAATATATGATAAATTCTCGGCTCCGAACCATCCATTATCAACTGCATATGCTACAAAATCATCCCATTTTACTCCCGCTCCTACCTTTACATCGACAAAATCAGCACTCTCCTTTACAACCTCATATCCCCCTATCAATGAATGAAGCACCGTACCACAAAAGTCGCGAGTAAATAGCAGGTTACTTCCTTCACCAATATGAAGAAGCGGAAGAGTAACCTTATCATTAACTAAAACAGTTTTCAGTTCGGCAACAGAAGAGTATTCTATAAATTTTGCTGCCTTAACATCAATACCAAAAGTATTATGCGGTAATAAAGAGTAGTTTTCTTTTTCTTTCATTAGCACTATATCAGTCACTCAAATCTTCGAATTGCGTAAGTTTCCATTTTCCATTACGACGTTCAAAGTAGAGTGTATTATTAAATCCATTGCCAAATCCTTTAAGTTCCATAACCTTCGTATTAGATTTAGGAGAAAGTCTCTGACCATAAAGTACGTTTGTTAGATATACATCAGGCAGTATAGGCTTGAATGCAAACCACTGTCCCTGTTCCAGAGTAGTTTCCAATATCTGAAACTCATCATCAGGATCAACTGTAACAAACTTCAAAGGAGAATCAATTCTATCCTGTTGGAAAAGAGAATCGACGGCAAACTTTTTATAAAAATCATAAAAGCTCTCCTTCTCACCCTCCGATTTAGCCATATCTTTATAATCAATAGCTTCCAGTTTCCACAATCCTTTCAGTCTTTCGAAATAATAAGTCTTTACCTTATTTTTTTTAAGATAAATCCACTCAATCTTTACGCTGTTTATTGTAGTATCCTTTTCCATTTCCATCTGCGAAGCAATATCATAGAATACAGTATAAGAAGGAAGTTTACTCATCATTGGATCGTGAACCCATTGATTTTTCTGAATTATCTCCTTTTTATTATCCTTATAAAAACTGAGAGGGAAAATGATTCTCGATTTCTGCAACTCATTGTCAAGTGCAAAATTATAGAAGAAATCGGCGAAACTTTCGTCGGCCGACGGAGGTATTATATTTTCCTCTTCGGCAGGAATACTATCCGATATAGAATCAGCATTTTCTGATATCGAATCAATTTGGTTAGTAAGCTGCGAAAAAGGATCAACCTTACTCTTGTTGCCTTGGCATGCACTTACCAGTAGAAGTAACAAAACTCCGTAAAATAGTTTTCTCATTATTTCATTGAAAAATCGGTGCAAAAATAAATATAGTTTTTTACTTTTCAACAAAATATTCAGTTTAATTCCTTAACTTTGTGCGCAATAAAAAATAAAGAAGAAAGTATGTTAGCTAAAATAGAACAATTACTTCAGGAAATTGATGGTTTAACAGCATCAAACGCAGACGAACTGGAAGTGCTCCGCATAAAATATTTAAGTAAGAAAGGAGCAATTAACGAGCTGATGGCAGACTTCCGCAATGTTCCTGCCGATCAGAAGAAGGAAGTGGGAATGAAGTTGAATGAACTGAAAAACAAGGCACAGGACAAGATTGCTACCCTGAAAGAATCTTTCGAAACTCAGGATTCCGGAGCCGATGGTTTTGATCTTACCCGTACACCATATTCAATAGATTTAGGTACTCGTCATCCATTAAGCATTGTAAAGAACGAAATAATAGATATTTTTCACCGTTTAGGATTCAGTATTGCCGATGGTCCTGAAATAGAAGACGACTGGCATGTATTCTCGTCAATGAACTTTGCAGAAGATCATCCGGCACGCGATATGCAGGATACATTCTTCATCGAAGCTCACCCCGATATAATTCTACGTACTCATACATCATCTGTACAGAGTCGCATAATGGAGACATCACAACCTCCTATCCGTGTTATTTGTCCGGGACGTGTTTACAGAAACGAAGCTATCAGCTATCGTGCACATGCATTCTTTCACCAGGTAGAAGCTCTATACATAGACAAGAATGTATCATTTACCGACCTTAAACAGGTACTTCTTTTATTTGCTAAAGAAATGTTCGGAACAGATACGCAGATTCGTCTTCGTCCATCATATTTCCCATTTACAGAACCAAGTGCCGAAATGGACATAAGCTGTAACATATGTGGTGGTAAAGGCTGTCCTTTCTGTAAAGGTACAGGATGGGTAGAAATATTGGGTTGCGGTATGGTAGATCCTAACGTACTTGAAGCAAACGGTATAGACAGCAAAGTATATTCGGGCTATGCTTTAGGTATGGGTATAGAACGTATTACTAATCTTAAATATCGTGTAAACGACTTACGTCTTTTCTCGGAAAACGATACTCGTTTCCTTGAAGAATTTGAAGCAGCCAACTAGAATTACGATATAAAACATTAAAGTCCGTTTCAGAAATTGAAGAATTTCTGAAACGACTTTTTTATATTACTCAGTACCATAAAAGCTTATCATAAGGGCAACAAGCATATCTCTGCACTTAAACTACAGCAATATGAAAGAAAAACTAGTTACAAGAAACTATATTGAAATTCTTGGAGCAAACTTCCTCTTATATTTCGGATTCTATCTATTAATGCCAGTACTTCCATTCTATCTTTCAGAGGTATTTCATTCAGATAACGGTACAATAGGTATAATACTTGCCTGTTATACACTGGCTGCACTTACCATTCGTCCCTTCTCCGGCTATTTACTTGATACCTTTGCAAGAAAGCCTCTCTATCTGCTTGCCTATTTTCTGTTCACAGCCTCATTTGCCGGATATCTTATAGCAGGCACGCTAACTCTTTTCACTTTAATAAGAATATTTCATGGACTTACATTTGGTACCGTAACCGTGGCCGGCAATACTGTTGTTATAGATATCATGCCCAGCAGTCGTCGCGGCGAGGGACTTGGATACTATGGCCTTACAAACAACACTGCTATGAGTATAGGCCCCATGGTAGGATTATTCCTACACAATGCCTACTCGTTCAATGTTATATTTTGGTGTGCCATGATAAGCTGTGCACTAGGATTCATACTTGCATCTTTGGTAGTTACCCCAACAAGACCTCCAGTGGAAAAGGAAGCCATATCGTTAGACCGTTTTGTACTACTTAAAGGCATACCTGCAGGTATATGTCTGCTGCTGCTATCTATACCATACGGCATGACTTCCAACTATGTTGCAATGTATGCCAACCAGATAGGTCTAAAGGTAGATTCAGGATTCTTTTTCACATTCATGGCTATAGGAATGGCCGTAAGCCGACTCTTCAGCGGACGCCTGGTCGACAAAGGAAAGATAACGGAAGTTATATACATAGGTTTATACATTGTTTGCTTCTGCTTCTTTTGTCTAAGCGCATGCGGATGGGTTATAGAGTATTCCCAGACACTCACTTCCATGTTTTTCTTTGCAACAGCCCTTCTTCTAGGTGTAGGCTTCGGAATAATGTTTCCTGCCTTCAATACATTATTTGTTAATCTGGCACCCAACAGTAAAAGAGGTACTGCAACAAGCACATATCTCACCTCATGGGATGTAGGCATAGGTGCCGGGATGCTGGCAGGTGGCTTTATTGCTCAGGTTACTTCGTTCAAGATAGCATATCTTTTCGGAGCCATCCTTACAGTAGGTTCATTAATATATTTCAAATACAAAGTAGCTCCGCATTTCCTTAGAAACAAGCTGCGGTAAAATAGAATCAATTCTTGTAAGTAAGTATAATTACATGAATAAGCTTATCCCTAGCCAAAGAAAGTTGAGAAGAGAGAATAAAATCCTTGAAATCTTTCTTATGTTCCCATATAAAAGGAAGTACAAATGGTTTATATAGCTCTCCATTCTCATTAAGCTTATCCATATCCATAACCATCATAAAGGAAGCCTCACTAGACAATCCGGCAACACACTCATCAAACAGAGTGCTCTTTCCCTTCATTCTCTTCGTGTTTATATCAGAAATATTCCGGCGCATGGAGTCAATATTGGTAGTAATAATTACACTATCCTGCATTATATCGGGTACACTCCTCAGTTCTGTGTTTATTACATTTATTATAGAGTCTTTTCCCTTTAACGATGTTTCGCCGGTAAGGTAAATAACATCACTGTTAATATTAAAATTAAACTCACTCCATTTATAATCCTTATTATCCATAAATCCCAACAATGGCTGATGATTGTATAAAGTAAGATAATTATGTGACTTATTTACATTCTTAACCCCCATAAAATCCTTATTTTGTGCCAAACCGGTATTCTTTTCCTGACACTCTATAACCCTCTCTATAAGTCTCTTCTGAAAGCTGACCACCCTATAACCTTCACCTCTGTAAACCGAAAGGAACGAATTATTATTGATTGGATATATAAATATATTCTTATCCATATATTTCTCCTTCTTCGGAGATACAGACAATGAAATATAGTCCTTTAAAATCCTGTCTATTATATTATCATTATCATTATCTGTATAGAAATATAATATCTGATTATCGGCTGTCAAAGAATCATGCATGCTTATAACTATATGCCCCATCTTACTATTCAGCCCATGTCCATTATCCGAACAATAATCATTTATCTTATTTAGTACAAAATTAGCTACACCTCCCATTTGCAGGGAATCTATCTGATTGGCATAGCTTAAATGAGAGAACTCGTTAAAATAATAGTTTATATTATCGCTCTCTACCACACAAAGAGCATCGGAAGGGACCAGATTATAAAGATTAAAATCCTTATTTCGGTTAAAGGCATATAGATTAGCAAAGAAATAGGCTCCTACCGCTACACAAAAAAGTGTAACAGAGACTATTACTCCAAGCTTAGCTATATTCTTTAATTTCATGGTTATTTTAATTCAATGGTCAAATATAACATTTTTTATCTTTACTCCATATTAATTTAGTTAATAAAAAATGCAACCTTTTTATGATAAGATAATTAATAATCATCATATAAAGGTTGCAAATATTATAATCATAACATTTTTAGGAATATTATGTTTAGAAGGCATTAGGTATTTTTTACATTATCATTATTTTTTTGAGTTAATGTAATGTTAAATCATCTACCTCTTGAAATTACATATTCTTTACCGGCTTCAGTAGGTAAATCATATTCGTATACCTTTTGCAATATAGGATATTGCGGATTAATGCTATCCGATACTATAGGAGTAGTTATTGCTGCCTGCTTGTAATACTCATTAGTATTGATTCCGGTTGCTTCCTTAAGCTTAGCTCCTCCCTCAATTTTGAGTGGTACATAAGATCGCAATCTCAGATTGCCACCAATATTTGCCATTATAACAGCTTTAGATAACTGTCCGCCATTCCAGTCCATGTTTACCACATATCCTCCTCTTGCCACTAATCCTTTTATGCTTCCTTCGGACCATGCATCGGGCAATGCCGGTAAAAGATGAAGAGCTCCATCATGGCTCTGCATCAGCATTTCGGCTACTCCGGCAGTATAGCCAAAGTTTCCGTCAATTTGGAAAGGTGGATGCGCATCAAAAAGATTAGGATAAGTTCTTCCTTTCGGAAACTGATCTTTAACCTCATCATTAGGCAGTAGTTTAAGAAGATTATTTATCATTTTATAAGCATGATTACCATCAAGCAATCGCGCCCAAAGATTAATTTTCCAACCAATAGACCATCCTGTAGCTTCATCGCCACGCTGTAAAAGAGTATTCTTTACTGCTTGAAACAGAAGAGGATTAGAATATGGAGAGATTTGATTACTTGGATAAAGTCCATAAGCGTGTGATATATGACGATGGCCATCGCGAGGATTATCAAGATCCTCCAGCCATTCCTGAAGCTGATTATGCTTACCAATCTGCATAGGTGCCAACTGCGAAATCATTAATTTCAGTGAATCTTGATATGATATCGACTTACCCAATATCTTTGAAGCTTCCAAAGCATTACTCAACACATCGAAAATAATCTGATTATCCATTGTGCAACCTGCCACTATAGTAGAGGCCTTTTTTGCGTCCTCACCCTGCGGACCATGTTCGGGCGACATAGAAGGAGCGCTTACCATCCAGTTATACTTAGGATGCTTAACAAGGAAAGAAAGAAAGAAATCGGCCGATCCTTTCATTGCAGGATATGCCTCTTCAAGAAACTTCCTGTCGCCGGTATAAAGATAATGCTGCCACATATGTGTAGTAAGCCAAGCACCACCATTTGGCCACGTACCATAGAAAGCATTATCTATCGGACCCGTTGCCCGCCATATATCAGTATTATGATGAGCAACCCATCCATTTGCCCCATACATACTTTTTGCCGTTTCCCTACCCGTTACCGATAAATCCTTAATCATATCAAACAAAGGAGAATGAGTTTCGGAAAGATTAGTAACCTCGGCAGGCCAATAGTTCATTTCGGTATTTATATTTATTGTATACTTTCCATCCCACGGAGCATTCAGTTTATCATTCCATATTCCCTGAAGATTAGCAGGTTGGCCTCCCGGCTGTGATGATGATATAAGAAGATATCGTCCATACTGAAACATCAATACTGCAAGCGGAAGATCATTGCCATCATTAAATTTTGCTATTCTTTCGGTTGTTTCAAGTTTCTCATTCTCGCTTTTTCCAAGATTGAAATATACTCTATCGAACTGTCTCTTGTAATATTCAGTATGATTCTTAACAGCCTTATCGTATGGTGTTTTCAATGCAGCAGTCATATATGCCGATGCTCTTTTTCCTTCGGCGGCCGATACATTATGATAATTTACGAAGTTTGTTGCCGCCGATACGTAAATCGTTGCACCGGTTGCATTTTGCACCTGTATATCACTGTTGCCTACCTTCACCTTACCTCCGTCGGTCTTTACCATCGTCTGAGTTTCCATCTTTATCTTGCCATCAACTCCTTCGTGCGATTTTCCATTACCACGCAACACAAGTTTATTTCCACTCTTCACAACCTTACAATCAAGCGGAGATTTATATCCTATATTAAAATTTAGCTTTCCGGGCTTATCGGCAGTAATACGTACAATAATTACATTATCAGTAAAAGAGGCAAATACCTCTCGTTTATAATTCACACCATCTGCCTTGTACGATGTGGTAGCTACTGCCCTCTCAATATCCAGATTGCGCGAATAGTCCGAAACATTACCCTGCGAAGGAAAGTCTATCATCAAACTACCTATAGTCTGAAACGGCATTCCATTCTTGCCTGTGTAGAAAGTTTTCTGAATCAAATCCTGCGCCTCATGAGTTTTATTGCTAAAAATAAGTTCTCTTACCTTACCAAGACTACCCAGAGCATTAGTATTATAATTATTATATGGACCTCCTCCCCACATTGTTTCTTCATTAAGCTGAAGTTCTTCCTGAGATGTACCTCCATAAACCATTACACCCAGACGGGAATTGCCAAGCGGCAGTGCTTCCACCCATGTTTTGGCAGGCTGCTTATACCATAATTTAAGATTTTCTGCTGATGAGTACAGAGAAACAAGCAGTAAACTGCTTATTATTAAAATTTTGTGCTTCATAGATATTAATTAGTTATTGTAATTTGTACAAATATAACATCTTCATGTTGCAATTTCCGAAAACACAATATTATATTAACAAATTTAAATAAATAACATCCAAAATACCTAATAACAGGTTGGTTATAGTTAGATAATAAATTTCACCTCTTTGAAAATATACCTCCTTACCCTATCATCTTCATCCAAAATGCAAAGATGTCCATCCTTTTCAACATTTACAATCTTACCCATAAACTCTCCATTGCAATCGGTATATTTACACACCTTGTCCTTTCTATAAAGAGAAGAGAGATATCTTTCATGAATATCATTAGCACTACCACCAATTGAAATATCGGTAAATCTTATCTTAAGTTCATCTACTATTTTACAAAGCACCTCATTACGATCTATCTCGCTACCAAGTATTTGAAATAGAGATACAGGATTGGGAGCATCCGAACGAAACTCGCATTGATTTATATTCACACCTATTCCAATAATGGATCGCATAACGTTCATACCTTCAAGATCATTTTCAATAAGCATACCACAAATCTTTCTATCCTTCCAGTAAACATCATTAGGCCACTTTATCCTTACATCATTTATATATTCACTCAGTACATCACAAATTACGGTCGATGCTATCATAGAAATAATAAACTGCTCGCGTGCAAGAACAGTATATGGAAACACCACCATACTGAAAGTAAGATTCTTTCCGCAAGCCGATTCCCACTTATTGCCGCGCTGACCTTTGCCGGCTGTCTGAAAATCGCTTACAACCACTGTAAATTCTTCAATATTATCTCTGTTTACCAATTCGGCCAGATAATCGTTGGTCGATCCTACCTCATTTACTCTTATAACATTCATAATTTTTATCTATGGAAGTGCATCATACTCCTGACGCATTTTACGTGTAAATTTCATAAGTACCTCATCGTAAGAGTGATCTATAAGAGAGAGAATGAGGGTGTCGCTAACCTCACCCATTAATCTTATCTGATTCCAGTACTTCTTGTTAAAATGAAAGGCACCTTCTATATCCGAATACTCTTCGCGCAACTCGATTGCATAGTCAGGATTACACTTAAGAATTATCCACTCCGGATTATCCAGACTTATGCACACAAACATCTTTCCCATAACCTTGAATACCAAGGTAACTTCGTCAAAAGGAAACTCTTCGGTTATCCCCTTCTTCTTTATACAATAGTTGCGAATCGTTTCTATATCCATTTTATACAATTCCTTTCAAAGAATGATAATAACACAATATATAATAATGAGCAAATAAAACACCCCAAAAGACAAAATAAACAAAAAATCCCTGCAAACTATTCGTTTGCAGGGATTTTATTTTGATGGGTGGAAGATGGGGCTCGAACCCACGACCTTCGGAACCACAATCCGACGCTCTAACCAGCTGAGCTACATCCACCATATCTACTTCCTTTCGAAAGCGATGCAAAGGTAGGGTTTTTATTTTAACCTGCAAATATATCAACCCTTTTTTTACGTATTTTAATACTTAATTTTATTTATAAAAACTACCTACACAAGCCCGATAAAATAAAATTATTGAAAATCAGCAACTTAATAAAATCAATCATAAACATTGACTTTTCAGCCATTTCAATTATTTTCTGCAAACCCCTATTCATATTAAGAATGCGTGATATTCCTTAAATAAAACATCACGCATTCTCTATATGCTTATTATTTTTTATACCTATTAATTATCTATTAGGCGTATCCCATACTTTAGTTTGCGTACATACAAGCGGAAGAGTCTGATTGCCACAAGTCATGATAAAATCACCTTTCTCGAGTGTCCATTTACCATAGTAATTTACAAAAGCAAGATCACTTCCTTTTATCTTCATTGTTACACTCTTTGTTTCACCCGGTTTTAATGATACCTTTTCAAAATTACGCAAACGCTTGTTGTCGGGAGTACTACTCGCTACCAAATCGCGCGAGAATAGCAATACACTCTCCTTCCCTTCCATCTTACCGGTATTTGTTACATCAACAGTAAAAGTCAAATCATCGTCGGCATTGAAGTTAGATTTGTCCACCTTGAAGTTATCGTACTTATAGTCGGTATAACTCAGTCCATATCCAAATGGCCACTGCACATCCATAACAGCATCGTAATTATAATTACCTGCCATCTGTCCCATATTCTCGCATGGCTTATAATCGTATGTAGCCAGCGAATTTATATGATGAGGATAAGTAAAGGGCAACTTAGCACTGAAGTTGGCATCTCCAGCCAGAAGATTTGCCAATGCATCTGCACCATAATTGCTTGGCAGCAATATATCTACTACTGCTTTTGCCAATGGTTCTATTTCGTTTATTATACGTGGGCGTCCTTCGTTAAGAACCATAACTATAGGCTTACCCGTAGCCGCAAGAGCCTTTACAAGATCTATCTGGTTTCTTGAAAGTGTAAGATCATTAAGATTACCCGGAGTCTCGCAGTAAGAGTTCTCGCCTATACATGCAATTATCACATCGGCCTTTGCAGCAGCATTTACAGCTTTCTGAATTTCAGGAGTATTTTCTTCCCACCATTCACTGCCCCCGGCTGTCTTGTATGTTACCCCCGGTTCGTATATTATATTGCTTTTTCCATATTTATTGCATAAAGCTTCGTATATAGTATTATACTCCTGCGCACAATCATCGGCACGATCTCCCTGCCATGAATATGACCACCCACCGTTTAAACAACGCATAGAGTTTGCATTAGGTCCTGCAAGCAATATTTTCTCTCCTTTCTTTATAGGAAGTATATTATCTTGATTCTTTAGTAGTATTTCTGATTCTTCGGCTGCCTGAAGTGCGACTGCTGCCGACTGTGCCGAAGCAAACCGGTCGTACTTCTTTATGTCCCAATAAGGATTTTCAAAAAGCCCAAGTCTGTATTTCAGTCTCAACACACGTGCCACTGCATCGTCAATACGCGACATAGGCACCTCACCCTCCTGCACCAACTCCTTAAGATCATCACAGAAGCTCAACTCGTATGGCACCATAGACATATCTATACCTGCATTAATTGCTATTTTTATAGCCTCTTTCTTTGTAGCTGCTATATGATCTCGCGTACATAGGTTATTTATGTCGGCCCAGTCTGTAACAATCATACCATCCCAGTTAAGGTCATTCTTTACCCATTCCGTAAGCAACTCCTTATTTGCATGAAAAGGCATTCCATTATCTACTCCCGAGTTTACCATCAGCGACAGTGCTCCCTCCTTTATACACGCCAGGAAAGGAGCAAAATACTTCTCGCGCATGTCTGCTCTTGATATAGAAGATGGAGTTCTGTCTTTTCCCGATACCGGTACACCATATCCCATAAAGTGCTTTATACATGCAGCAACGTTATTTGGTCCTATTTTATTAGGATTATCTCCCTGAAAACCTTTAAGAGAAGCCACTGCCATTTCCTGGTTTACGTAAGGATCTTCTCCATAACTCTCCCACATTCTAGACCATCTGGGATCGCGTCCCAGGTCCATAACCGGAGCATACGTCCACGGAATGCATCCTGCCTTAGTTTCGTAAGCCGATATTTCTGATGACTTTTTCATCAGGTCGCGATTAAAGCTTGCCGCCATATTTATTCCCTGAGGAAAGAAGGTACCACCACGCGTATAAGTAGTGCCATGAATCTGATCTACCCCATATATACAAGGAATGCCCATCGTCTCCATAGATTTATCCTGAAGAGTCTTTATCAAATCGGCCCATACCTCCTTTGGTTGTGCTATACTGAAAGGAACATTCAGAATAGAGCCCACCTTATATTGTCCTATAACCTTATCTACCATTTTCTTGTTCACCGTAAACTTATCCCTCTTCTGCATATCAGTTACCGAGTCTACTGTAATCTCGCACATCTGACCAATTTTCTCTTCAAGAGTCATCGTCTTCAGTCTCTTCTGTATTTTAGCCTCTATATCCGGATCGGATGGTATGGCAGGCTTAACCTGTTGAGCCGCCATGGGAAGTAAGCCGGTTGCACACATAATCATAGATAGAAATAGTCTTTTCATTGTATTAAATTATTTATGTTTTTATTAGAGATAGCAAAATTAAATCTTTTTGTCGTTCACAATCAATAGAATTTTAACCTAAATCAATACTTTTTCGGCTAATTGACACAAACAAACATAAAGATAATATTTTAATAAATAAAGAGTTAAATACAATATAATACATTTCAATAACCAAAATGTAACATTTCCTATACCAATATTCTTTTTTTTGAATCATTCACAAAACAAACAGTGTTTTAGAATAGTTAATGGTTTAAAAACATATTTCATCTCACATTATATATAGTATATATTATAAGGATTTAACATACATAGGTATCATGAGTAGACTTAATTACATAGCAACAATTTTAGTATTTCTATTGCTCTTTACCGTAACTACATCTCAGGCTCAGCAATCAACGCCAAGAAAGAAGGTAGGATTGGTATTTGGAGGAGGAGGTGCAAAAGGAGCCGCCGAAGTTGGAGTATTGAAAGTACTTGAAGAGGCCGGCATCCCTATCGACTATATTGCAGGAACCAGTATAGGCGGACTGGTTGGGGCACTCTACTCCATAGGCTACAATGCTAACTATATGGATAGTCTATTTAGAAATCAGGACTGGATTTTCCTATTAAGCGACCAGGTAAAAAGAGTAGATAAGGTATTTCTTTCAAAGAAAGAAAAAGAAACCTATGCCTTTCATATTCCTTTCTCTATAAATGGAGAAGGTTCAATACCAAATGGATATGTAACGGGACAAAATGTACTGAACCTTTTTACAAAACTTACTACCGGCTATCACGATGTTAAGAATTTCATGGATCTACCCATCCCCTTCAAGTGTGTATCTGTAGATATAGTACATGGACGTCAGGTAAACCTTTCGTCGGGTTCGCTACCTGTTGCCATGCGTTCTACCATGTCTATACCTGGAGTATTCGTACCGGTAAGCCGCGACAGCATGCTGCTAATTGACGGTGGTGCGCTAGACAATTTTCCTGTAGACGTAGTAAAAGATATGGGTGCCGAGATAATAATAGGAATAGACCTTACCACCGGTTGGAAAACCAAATCGGAACTAACATCGCTGCCAAGCATGCTTTCGCAACTGATAGATATTATGGGCGAGCAGAAATATCGTGAAAACCGTTATGCTACCGATCTATATATAAACCCACCATTAAAAGGATATTCGGCTGCAAGTTTTCAGGATGCTGCAATAGATTCAATGCTTGAGATTGGCGAAAAAGCAGCACGTAAACAGTGGGACGAGATAATTGCTCTTAAAAAGAAAATATATAATCAGGGTACGAAAGAAGACTCGGTAGTTACGAAATTAAAAGAACGCGAACTCCCCACTAAATATTACATAAACAATATAAAGATAAACGGAATAAAGACAGAAGATGAAAAGTGGCTTAGAAATAAGATAAATCTTCATGAGCACTCGGTTATCCATACATCGCAGATAGACCACGCTATATCAATCATGCAGGGAATGAATACATTCCTTACAGTAGAATATTACCTTACAGACAATCCTCCATACGACTTGGTATTCGAACTTACTCCAAAAAACTACAAGGCGCTTAATATAGGAATAAGGTTCGATACCGAAGCCATAGGCAGCCTGTTGCTCAACGCCTCGAACGACAACGATATGAATACCAACTATCATTATTCTGTTACAGGTAGGATATCTAAAAATCCTTATCTAAAATTACAGTTTACTTATGGAAATTTCTTCAATCATCGCTTCAGTGCTTCATACATGATAAAGTACAATGACTTCGGACTGTATTCTCATACCAACAAGCTTGAAAAACTTGAGTATGCTTCACAACATATAGAGGCATACTACTCTAAAATACATTCAAATTTCCGTATACAGGGAGGAGTTCAGTTCGACTTTTTCAACTATAATCATTACATGTATCTTCCGGACAACAGTCCGGTAAAGATGTCGGCATCACATTTCATAAACTATTTTGGCGACTTTCTTCTAGATACTTACAACAAAGACTACTTTGCTACAGTTGGCACAAAAGCCAACATACATGCAATATTGTATACAAAGAACGGCCTCAGCTATAAGGGTGGAGCACCTTTCGGCAGCATACGTTTTAATGTAGAAAAGCCTGTAAAACTTACATCAAAGCTATATCTAATGCCACTTCTTAAAGGAAGATTCCTTATAGGAAATGATATTTCCTGCTATTATCAAAACTATCTGGGAGGCATATTCGATGGCATATACTTTCCACAACAGGAATCGTGGGAAACAGATCAACATACCCAGATAGTGCAAAACAGTTTTATAGGTGCACGCCTTAACCTACGTTATCAGTTAAAGGACAAGCTGTATATTACGGCACTAAGCGAATACGGAAAAGAGAGCCATAGCATACAGAAACTTATAAGTGGTAAGGATATATGGGGATATGGACTAAGAGCATCATACGATTTACTGTTCGGACCACTGAGCCTGCAGGTAAATTACTCTAGTTTATACAAAAATATGGGAATTTATCTTAACGCAGGTTTCTACTTCTGATGATGAAAATAAAAATATTTGATTATTTAAAAGAAACAGCTATTTTTGTGATAAACAAATAATATAGAGTATGAAACAAATAAAGCTTGAAATAGATATTGAAGCATATAAATACGATGAACTGAGCGCTGAGGACAAAAAACTTATTGATGCTGCATGCAATGCAACCAACAATAGCTATGCACCATATTCTCATTTCTCGGTAGGTGCAGCTGCATTGTTAAAAAATGGAACCATTGTAACCGGCACCAATCAGGAAAATGCGGCATATCCTTCGGGTATATGTGCCGAGCGCACTACTGTTTTCTATGCAAATTCGCAGTACCCCGACCAGCCTGTAATTACTCTTGCAATTGCAGCACGTACAGAAGAAGATTTTCTAGACTCTCCTATCCCTCCATGCGGAGCCTGCCGTCAGGTTCTTTTGGAGACAGAAAAAAGATATGGCAACCCTATGAGAATACTGCTTTACAGTAAGAACGACATTTATGTATTGAGAAGTGTAGGCAGTTTGCTGCCACTATCTTTCGATGCTACTTATATGGACTAATACAATAATAAAAGAATTAAGACCAGATTAAAAGGAAAGAGTCCGGTACAATACCGAACTCTTTGCCAATAAATATTTTAATATTAAACCCGTCTAACTTTTTCAGGTCACTTCAGTGGTCTAAAATGGTACTTTTTCCTTTTCAGGAAAACTATTGCTTACAGATTATAAATTCATATTGCAATTTATATGCCTGTTAAACAGGATCATTCCTTACAATGCAATTACTACTTAATTACATCAATTATATCTTCCACAATCTGGCTAACAGTAAGATGCATCTCTTTCAATAATTCCTTTACCGAATATCTGTCTCTAAACTGCTTGTCGGCACCAAAATTCAGTGTCTTCATATCTGTCGCTCCATAATATCTTGAAATTTTCTCGCCAAAACCTCCGTCCAGTATGCCATCTTCAAGCGTAATTACAAGTCGGTGATTATGCTTTAGTTCATCAAGCATATCCTTATCCAGGCCTGTTATGAAACGAGGATTTATAAGAGTAGCATTAACACCTGCACTCTCCTTAAGGGCAGTTACAACCTCCTGTCCCAGCTGATAAAACGAACCTAAGGCAATAACGGCAACTTCCGATCCCCTCTGAGTCATTAAGTATTTGTTTAACTTGCTGTAATCTGTGTTATCTATCCTTCCCGACTCGATCACTCCGTTTGCAGGAACTCTTATGGCAACCGGATAATCATTTTGATCAATACTCCAGTTTGTCATGGCAACAAACTCCTCTTTGCATGTAGGTGCCAGATAGACCATATTTGGAATATTACTTATTAAAGGTATATCGAAGAAACCAAGATGCGTAACATCATTCATACCTGCCAGCGAACCCAGATACACCAGTATAGTAGCAGCATTATTGTTTATGCACAAATCTTGCGACAACTGATCGTATGCACGCTGTACGAAAGTACTGTACACACCAAATACAGGCTTACCACCATTTGCAGCAATTCCCGAAGCAAAAGCCACTGCATGCTCTTCGGCTATTCCAACATCAACAAACTGCCTGCCTGCCTCTTGTCTCAATTCAGGAGTAAAACCCATTACAGTCGGAACAGCCGCTGTTATAGCCACTACCCTCTTATCCTCTTTCATCTTTGCCAGCAAAAGAGTAGCAGTCATGTCATGATAATCCTCTCCGTCATATTCCCTTTTCGGCTGTCCGGTAGCAAGATCAAAAGGCATTCCCCAATGAAACTGCTCTTTATTCTCTTCGGCAAACTTATATCCTTTTCCTTTAAGAGTATTTATATGAACCACAACCGGATGATCTGTATCCTTTACCTTTGCAAAAGCATCTATAAGCGATGCAACATCATTTCCATCCTTTACATATATATAGTCCAATCCCATAGCCTTAAAAAAGTTACATTCTGCTTTCCCGTTGGTATTGCGCAACTCTTCAAGATTTCTGTATATACCACCATGATTTTCGGCTATAGACATCTGGTTATCATTAAAGACTATTATCATGTTAGTTCCCTGTTCGGCCACATTATCCAATCCCTCAAAGGCTTCTCCTCCACTAAGCGAACCATCGCCAATAACAGCAATTATATTCTCTTTTTCATCCTTTAGATCGCGCGCCTTTGCCAATCCGCATGCCAGGCTGACTGAAGTTGATGTATGACCTATCACAAAAAAGTCGTGAGCACTCTCGCAAGGCTCGGAATAACCCGATACTTCATCATATTTTTCGGGATTCATGAATGCTTCCTTTCTTCCGGTAAGCATTTTGTGAGCATAACTTTGATGCGAAACATCGTATACAATCTTGTCGGTTGGCGAATTGAACACATAGTGAAGTGCAATGGTAGCCTCTACCATTCCAAGATTCGGTCCTATATGTCCGCCATGGGCACTCAACTTATTAAGTAAATGGAAACGAATTTCCTTACTCAGCTCTTCAAGTTGCTGCACCTGTAGCAACTTTACATCTGCAGGCGAATTTATTTTTTCTATATACATACTCTCTATTTTATTTTGCAGTACAAAACTAACAATAATCATTTTATTGAGATGTATACAAATTACTTATTATTCTATTTAATAAGCTAAAAGTAGAATATCATTAAAGATATAAATAATGTAATTTGTAACTTTTACCACTTACCTATAATCGTCTATATATAATCAATTAAAATGTAAGGATTATTCATATACAGTTAATAAAACAGATTTAGAATAGAACAACAAACTACCAAAATCCGGTATCAAAATTCATCATAAAACAGATTAAAAACCGCTCTAAAAAGAACTTTTTCTGATGTGTCACGTGTCAAGGTGTCACTTTGGCACTCTTTTCAACTATACCATGTCTGTATAATATTAACTATCAATATTTTAACCCTATAAAATTAGATGATTAAAAAACTAATTTTATCAAAAACAGGTGTCATAATTTGTAATCCCAAATATTAAGTATTAAAATCGTATTTTCATCTTACAACTATCATCAATTCTTTTATGCATAAAATAACAGTATATTTATTTTACCATTTACAACAATTACATTTCAAAGACAAAACATATTTTATCTTTGTAACTTCATAGTATAAAAGCATATTTCATTTAATAATTTTTCATGACACCAAACCACACTCCCTCTAAGCATTTTACCTGGTTTCATTTAATTCGTTTTTTTAAAGAAAATATCGAAAAATAAGGGGGAGAGGATCTTCTGTAGCAAAATACACTTTTACCGCAAACTCAATGATAGAAGCGTTTTCAAGATTGTTAAAAAATGTAAAGCTTAAAGTCGACAAATAAAATTTGTGCCAAAGTGACACCTTGACACATGACACATCAGAAAACAGCATGAAAAATTTGCAATAAAAAATCATATTTCTTTACATTATCCTTTATAATACATCAACAATATTGTTGCTGTTTGAAAGTAGTAAAATCGGCCGCCTGAAAATATATTTTTCAGGCGGCCGATTTTATTTTTCAGGCGAGAAAATATTTTTTAGTGAGGTGAAAAAACAGGGTGTGAGAGGATGCACACTATTTAAAGCATAAGTTTTAAGCAACTATTCTCCTTGCTGTTTTCGCCATTCGGAAGGTGTTATTTTTTCACAACGCTTAAACACCGTGCTAAAATAGGATTTACCTGAGAATCCAACCCGTTGTGCCACCTCGTCCAGCGTAATTGATGGTTCGTCAATCATCATACGCTTGGCATCTGCAATGCGCAGACCGGTAATCCAATCCCTAAAAGAGATGTGCAAGGTGTGATTGAAATATTCCGAAAGTACATTGCGGTTTAAACCGAAATATACTGTCAACTGTTCCATCGTGACGCCGGAGTTTCTATAATATTCCTCACCTACCCACTCCTCCAATCTCTTGGTCATATCGTCATCCGATATGATTGCCGCATCATTAGGCGACACTATAGGCAAAGTCTCTCCGATTGCCACACTCACCTTTTCGCAGTTTAGTGAGTAGTTGAGTAGCGAGATGAAAATATATACGAACATCCCGATTCCGGCACTCATATAAATACTAACCACCCATTTAGGAGCAAAAGCCATAATGGCCCCTATCAGTCCGAAGAAGACGATGCCGAAGGTGCTACGATATATCCAGCGGATAAAGGCATCGGTATTTTCAGAATAGTAGTTATCTATCTCACGAACAGCCTTGCGGTAAGTGCGGAAGAAAATCCAAGATATGCGGGCGGCATCACCTAGAAAGAACAAGGCAGAAAGAATTAATACCACATACCTTGATGTACCTTGAAGCAGAAATATAGCACTCCATACCGCTACACACACTATACCCCATTTTGTAAAGTCGCTTCTCATCTGTTGTTTCGATATGTAGGTTGCATCCAGCAGGGATATGTATGCCATACCAAAGAGGATAGCTCCTATATAATAACATGTTATATTGAGAGCCGATGCTATATGCGGAGACTCTGTTCTGAAGTTGAACAACCATTGTAACATAATTTGCACTCCCCAAAAGAACATGGCAACAGCAAGTATCTTCCGAGTCTTGTTATAAGAGCGGTAAATATCGGTATGCGGCACTTTACCAAAGAATAGTATAAAGGCGAAAATAAAGAGAACCGCCCACGCTATGATGAGCGAATTATTATATATTATATCGAACACTTTTACTTTTTATTTAGAGGCACAAAGTTAAAACATTCCCTAATATTTAATCGATTTCGCATCAAAAACTTTAACAAAAGCATTTTTTTATTAAAAAAAATGTTGAAGTTTTGATTTTGCACGACGATTATGACGTTTTCGAAACTCCTATTACTGCTCAAGGTAATACTTTTGCTATCAAAATACAAATATTATACGAAAGCAATAAAATTATGAATAAAAAACAAGATAGTAGGTATAAAAACCGCCGTATCGAAGCAGTAAAAACACGTTGCACCTATGCGACAAATAATAAATAAACAAATAAGGAGACTATGAATAAGACAATTTTAACACTAGGCATATCACTTGCTATTCTACTGATCTTATCGGCCTGCGATAAAGATACACATAAGAATGAAAAGGGACTGGTCGTAAATCTTGCTATGCCCGGAGAGGATACTGCAAGCGACATCCGTCTGTGGGTGTACCAATCTGACGGATTGTTGGTAGACGAGTATCACTACTCCGAAATGAAGCAGCTTTCATCATCATCACTTGCGTTGGATGACGGGGAATATGTGTTGATAGCAGCCACAAACCTTGTGTCTCCGTTCTCCACCGACCAAGCCATAGGTGACGGTATAAAACCTTACGAAGGGCTGGCTTTCACGCTGAACGATGCTTCGGCTTCGCCTGCCCACGCTCACTATGGCGTACAGACAGTGACGGTAAATGCCGACGGTATCACCACCGCCGAGGTAAAAATGAACCGTATCCTTGCCGAACTTCAATTCACAATTACCGGTGTGCCTGCGAATGTAACAAAGGCGCAAGCGAAAGTAACCAATGTGGCGAAAAGTTTTCTGCCATATAGCGGACAATTGAACCCTTATACCGATGTGGCCGACCTGGGCAGCGTAACGCCTGTGGACGGGGTTATTACCTTCCCCATGAAGCGGCTGATGCCTGTAGTGAACGCACAGAGCCGTGCAGGTATAGATGCCGTGCCTACATTGCTGCAATTCACCTTCCGGTATGACGATGGCAAGGCTATAACGTTCAATGTTACTGCACCGGCTATAGAGAATGGTGGCACATACACGCCCGAAGTGGTGTTTGACGTATTCCGTCCAGACATGACCGTGACCATCACCACCATAAACGGATGGGTGGAAGGAGAAATGAACGAGGGGGAGATATTGAACCCGAACAAGTAAAAGACAACGTATAACAATAATAAACATTTAATTATTATGAGAATTTCCAATTCAATCCTCACTGCTATGGCGGCAACATTTGTTCTCGCAAGTTGCAGCAACGACGAGAACGGCGGCGTAGAGACCGCCGAGTACATCACCGTGAACACGAGCATCGGCTCGCTCTCACGAACTACAACTACCAATGGCACACAGTCCTTTGCGAAAGATGACCAAATCAGCGTCTATGCGTGGACTGGCAGTTCCGATGTAGTAAATACAGACGGAATGGTGGTGAACAACTCCATCAACACCTACGATGGTACAAAATGGATCGCATCTCCGCAGATGCTGTGGAAAGACATGATTACGCCACATTATTTCTTGGGTGTTTATCCGAACAAGGCAATAACCGACTTCGTAGCAGATACCTACACACTCGATGTGACCAAACAAGAGCAAAGCGACCTATTGGTAGCTGTGAACAGAGGTGCAGACAATGCCGGATTCATTGCAACAAACACTGCCGTGCCTTTGCAGTTCGACCATGTGATGGCGAAACTTATCGTGAACCTCACCTTCCGCAACCAATGGGCAACTACTCCCACAGTAACGAATGTCACTACCAGCAATCTCAAAGACAAAGCCACTGTGAATTATTTGACTAAGACAGCCACTGTTACCGCCGAAGAAGCCACAAACATTGAGCTTCAGGCTGCTACAGCCAACACCACTTATCAGTCCATTATGGTTCCGCAAGCAGGCGAAAACGTCACCATTACTATCAGGATAGGCGAGAAGAATTACATCTACACCGGCACTGTGAAGCTGGAAAGCGGCAAATATACTACCGTGAACCTCATCGTGGGTCGTGACGAAATCACCCTTGGCAGCGTGAGCATAAACGACTGGGGAGCAGGAACCACCATCAATGGCGGCGAGGCACAGGAATAAACTAAATGAACAATAAATAAAATAACAATAAAAATGAGAACAAAGAATCTTTTAATGATGGCAGCCGTGGCCGGGGCAATGACCTTGGGCAGCTGCTCGAACAATGACGAGTTTAATGAGAACTCAAACTTCCCTGCAGATGGCGTGATACGTGTTACCACCAATATCGATGCCCCAATGACCCGTGCTGGGATGACAACGGGGAATATTGACCGTTTCAATATTAAAATAAATAATGCTGCCAATAATAATTATAGCTACTATGGCTTTTACTATAAGTCGAATAACGTGTGGAGCAGTTATACGGATGGAAACATAGGCACCCCGCTCCAGATGCTGTGGCAAAACAGTACACAACCGGTTACAGTTACGGCACTGAGTATGATAGGTACCTATTTCACTGAAACAAGCTTTACTACCAATTCACAATACTGGGTTTCATCCGACCAAAGTAGTGAATTTTCGTTCCAATTCAGCGATATTCTCTACATGAAGCCTACGGTAGTAAACCCTGCCACAGACTTGGTGAATGGCAAACTGCCAATCACTTTCAAGCACCTGATGTCGAAAGTGAACATCTGTGTTACCCTGGGTACAGAGCTGAACATCACCCCCGGCACCGATACAAACCCTATCAGCGAGCTGAAGGTAAACGGAACTAAAAAAAGTTTTTATTGGAATGCCTCTATCAATAGCCCATTTGACCCTTCATTATTCCAGGCTGCACCTATTACTCCCCTTACCGGCACATACATCGCAGGCAACGGTACTACCGCCAGTGCTGTGGCAAACTACGAAGTGATACTTGTACCTCAAACAGTAATGGCAGGCGAATTCTCGGTAACATTCACTATCAACAACAAGGGATATGTATGGACTTCTACCGATGCTGTAACATTAGAGAGTGGTAAGCTGTACACACTCGCCCTCACCGCCGGCAAGGATGTGGTGACTCTCGGTTCTTTGTCTGCCAACCCTTGGACTGAGGGGATAGGTGGTAACATAGAAACTGAATAAAACGCCCAAGTATTTATCAATATAATAAGAATAAAAAAATGAGAACAATGAGATATATTTTTGCTACCGCCTTATTGCTTGTGGTGGCTGCGTGTAGCAATGATGAGGATTTCAACTCCGCTTACATGAACGATCCCGATGCCGTGCGCATCAACGCCACTGTTGGCGAAGGTATTCCTATCACACGAAGCAACCCTATCGGCACGGAAGAAGAGCAGGCCAAGTTTAACTTAGCCGACAAGATAGCAGTAGCTGCCGGCAGGCAGAATGGCGTAATATATCAGTACGACGGCGCCGCATGGAATCCTGCCACTACCAGAGAGTACCTGAAATGGGAAACTACCGCGATGGACTTCAAAGCCTATTATCCTGTGGGTGATGGTGTTTCGATGGAGGAATTCACGTTGCCAACAGACCAAAGCATGCTCGAAAAGTTGATAGCTGCCGATTATATGACCTGCATTGCTACCGATGTGGCAAAAGCCGATAACGTAAGTTTGACGTTGCAACGCAAGACAGCACGTGTGGTTGTCAACACATCTTTTAATAATCAGTTCGAGACCGGATACACAGTTACAGCCATCAGCGTGGGAAGTAATGCTACCGGATATACCGATGGTGCAGCAGCCGGAGAACCTGTGAGCGTGAGCAGCTACAAGCACACAAACAATGCTTTCTATGCGTTGCTCATCCCAACTGCTGTCAACTACAATGCCACCTTTATGACCATCACCGTGACAAAAGATGGCGACAACACTACGCAGACTCTCACCGTGAAAGGCATCCAAGGCCTTGAAGCAGGGAAAAGCTACACCTACAACGTGAAAGTAGGTAAAGATATGGTTGAACTCGGGGAGGTAAAAGTGGAGAACTGGGCAACCGGCTCAATACTAGGCGACCTGACCAACGGAAATGAAGCCGAAGCTACAATAGAAACATTACCCGCCACGCATACAGTGAATCTGTTTAAGGCGGGAGCCTTAACAGCTCAGCACATCACCACAGCTCTAAATGGTGGAACTACCCTTACTGTTACCGGCACATTAAATACCGATGATATGGCGAAACTAACTGCCGCCACCACCCTCACCGGCATCGACCTGCGCGGAGTGAACTATTCCGGCACCCCAGGCACATTGGGCACTGTTCCCACTGCCAACTGGTCGGGATGCACCAACCTTACCAAAATCCTTATCAATACCGCCGATGCCACCGCCTATAAGACCGCATGGAGCACAACTGCCGACAGATTGTTCTATCCGGGCAAAGAGCTGACTTACAAAGTAGAAGCCATGACCGGAGACTATGCCGGCGGAATCCCCTGCGTAGTGCTGGATATAACGGGCTTCGACAACTACCGGTTGATAAGCCGCAATCCGTATTGTGGAGATACGACAGGTGGTACTGATGAGATTTATTTGCTAAAAGCTGGCAAAGCTGCCGGTTTAAAGTATAATGCAATGACTGCTATCATCACTTCGTGGGGAAGTAAAGTTGCTACATTGGCCGATATGGAAGCTTTAGTGCCCTTGCGTCCCAACTCATTTACGATTATAACGGAGGCGGAGAATGGCGACCAAGACATAGATCTACCATCTACGCTAGAAGACGGTTTTATTGTCAATTCAGATGGTGCCCAATATTTAACAGTGTACACCTATAACAAAGAAACGAAGGTATTTACATTGGGCTATCTATACGATAGCCCTGGCAGTTTTGTTAATATGAAAGGTGCCTTCATCGCATTCGACGTAACAAACAACTGAAAGCCGTAGGCGAGAAGACGATTTGACGATTCTTCCGGCAGGGAACTCACATCAAATTAAAAACGACTATCATTACAACAGGGTAGGCAGGGTTGAACGACCGATAGATACAGCACACGGCGACGTGTTCCCTCCCTGCTCACAACAATAGAGATAACAATAAAAATAATACCGAAATGAAGATACTGATAGACAACGGTCATGGCAACAACACTCCCGGCAAACGCTCGCCCGACGGGCGGTTGCTGGAATGGACATACACCCGTGAGATAGCCGACAGAGTGGCTGCCCGCCTGCAAAGTGCAGGCATCAGCTCCATGCGCCTCGTGACGGAAGATACCTACATCTCCTTGGAAGAACGTATCGGCCGTGCCAACTTCAGTATTGTATAAACAATAAATCAGTAGATTCAAAACTTGTATTATCTCACTCAGCTGCCCCGAAGCCCCAACAAGCCAAGGGGCAGCTTTTTTACTATTTATGAATCAATTAAATACTAATACCAAAAATCTGAAGCAGATTACTAATAAGTATAAAAATAAACTCCGGCTACACACAAAAACAGAAATTTAATCTTTGTTATTTATCATTGCTTATAATAACTTGGTAGCTCATATTTATCGTTTCCGAAAACAAATAATGAAAAATCAGATTATAGTACATAATAAATTAAAAGGAATTGCATTCTTAATGTTATTTCGCGAATATTGCATAGGAATAAAAATAAAGCGTCATACATTTTAATATGAAAAACAAATTAGTCTCAATAAGCTTCATAATGGCTTGTACATGGAACTTATTATATTCACAAATACCTAAAGAAATAGAAAATGCAGAAATAATTGAGATAAACAAACTACCTCCACGTACTTCCGTATGGGCATCCTCAAGTACATATAAAGCTATGTCATCTAATTACGACAACTCTGAATGGGTTAAATCACTTAATGGCAAATGGATGTTTTATTGATTACTAAAGAAGAGATGATAAGAGATATAATATTGATGAAGCGTGCCAATATAAATTTTATGGGATAATGATTATGGACGAGGCAAATGTTGAATCGCATGGATTAAGCTATCATAAAAGAGTCCTTCCCGGCGACAAACCGGAATGGAGCAAAAATAGAAGAGAGTTTGTCAAAACACCCAAAACAGAAAAATGACCCCTGCCACAGAATTATCTGTAACAGAGGTCATTTTTCTAAAAATAGAGTTTTTACACCCTCTCTTCATTATATATAGGTTATTATTTACCAGCATACATGCGTGCACGCATCTCCTTTATATGATCGGATGTAATATACTCATCATACTCCATCATCTTGTCTATAATACCATTTGGAGTAAGCTCTATTATACGGTTGGCTACAGTCTCGATAAACTCGTGGTCATGAGAAGAGAACAATACGTTACCTTTATAAAGCTTCAAGTTATTATTGAACGACTGGATAGATTCAAGGTCAAGGTGATTGGTTGGAGTATCTAGTACAAGACAGTTTGCATTACGCAACTGCATGCGTGCAATCATACATCTCATCTTCTCGCCTCCCGAAAGCACGTTTGCCTTCTTCAATACCTCCTCGCCCGAGAAAAGCATTCTACCAAGGAAACCTTTCATCTCTACTTCATTACCAGGACCAAACTGACTTAACCAATCAACAAGATTCAGGTCGTTCTCAAAGAACTCAGTATTGTCTACAGGAAGATACGCAGTAGTTATTGTAACACCCCAGGCAAACTTACCGGCATCGGCTTTTCTGTTTCCGTTTATTATTTCGAACAACGCAGTCATAGCACGTGCATCACGGCTAAGGAATACAATCTTGTCTCCCTTTTCTACATTGAAGTTCACATCATCAAACAATACAGTTCCTTCTTCGGTTACTGCCTTTAGTCCCGAAACCTCAAGTATCTGATTACCTGGTTCGCGATCGGGAGTAAATATAATTCCCGGATATTTTCTTGAAGAAGGCTTAATTTCGTCAACATTAAGTTTTTCGAGCATCTTCTTACGGCTGGTAGTCTGCTTACTTTTTGCCACATTGGCACTGAATCGGCGAATGAACTCTTCAAGTTCTTTCTTCTTTTCTTCTGCCTTTGCTTTTTGATTCTGCTGCTGACGCAATGCAAGCTGACTTGATTCATACCAGAATGAATAGTTACCGGCAAACATGTTCACTTTACCAAAGTCTATATCGACAGTGTGAGTACATACCGAGTCCAGGAAGTGACGGTCGTGGCTCACAACAAGCACTGTATGTTCAAAATTAGAAAGATATTCTTCCAACCATGTAACAGTTTCCATATCAAGGTCATTGGTAGGCTCATCAAGCAACAAGTTGTCCGGATTACCAAAAAGAGCCTGTGCAAGCATAACACGCACTTTTTCCTTACCGCTTAAATCACCAACTTTCATGTAGTGCTTGTCTTCTTTTATTCCAAGTCCGCTCAACAAAGTAGCTACATCACTCTCGGCATTCCATCCGTCAAGTTCGGCAAATTTCTCTTCCAAATCAGAAACCTTAAGTCCATCTTCATCTGTAAAATCACTCTTTGCATATAATTCGTCACGTTGCTTCATTATATCCCAAAGTACAGTATGACCCATAAGTACAGTATCCATTACCGTAAATTCATCCCATTTAAAGTGGTCCTGACTTAAAACCGAAAGTCTCTCGCCCGGTCCTAACATTACAGAACCCTTAGTAGGATCTAATTCTCCCGAAATAGCTTTGAGGAAAGTTGATTTACCGGCACCATTGGCACCGATTATACCATATATATTGCCATTGGTGAATTTTAGATTCACGTCGTTGTACAATACTCTCTTACCAAATTGAATGGCTAAATTTGAAACTGTAATCATTTAAATATATCTAATTTATTTACTTACCTAATTATTTAAGGCTGCAAAGGTAGCTATTTTAATTCATAAAAATATGCCAGTATGACATATTTTGCCTACTTTTGCAAAATCTTTAATCAAAGAAAACAACTAGGCATGAAATTTGTTAGCTAAGTTGTAACCAAAACTTTGATTATTATGAACAAGAAAAATAAAAAGTTTAATAATAATATGAATTCTACAGAGAACAAAAAGACTAATGATGAAGCAGTAGTTACGAAAGAGGAACAGAATGTTGCTCAAGACGAAGCTACACTTGACCAAAAAGCCAAAGATGATGCAGCAGAAGAACTTTCTGATAAGGAAAAACTTTCACAGGAACTTACCGATGCTCAGAAAAAAATTGAAGATCAGCATGATAAATACCTGCGTCTTTCTGCCGAATTTGACAATTATCGTAAACGAACGATGAAGGAAAAGGCCGAAATTATTAAAAACGGCGCCGAAAAAACAATTACTTCAATATTGCCTATACTCGACGATTTTGAACGTGCATTGCAGAACATTCAGCCATCTGAAGAGACTAAGGCTTTATATGAAGGAGTGGATCTTATTTACAATAAATTCTTAAAGACACTTACTCAGGAAGGCCTGAACAAGATTGATACAGACAATCAGCCTTTTGATACTGACTATCATGAAGCAATAGCTTTAGTACCAACACCGGAAGAGGATAAAAAAGGTAAGATTCTTGATTGTGTTCAACCAGGTTATAAACTTAATGATAAAGTCATACGCCACGCAAAAGTGGTTGTTGGTCAATAATATTTTATCACAAACATGGCAAAGAGAGACTATTACGAAGTTTTAGGTGTAAGCAAGACTGCTACGACCGAAGAGATAAAGAAAGCATACAGAAAGAAAGCTATCGAATTTCACCCTGACAAAAATCCGGGCGACAAAGTAGCTGAAGAGAAATTCAAGGAAGCTGCCGAAGCTTATGAAGTATTAAGCAACAGTGACAAACGTGCACGTTATGATCAATTTGGTCATGCCGGTGTAGGTGGAGCTGCAGGTGGCGGAGCATATGGAGGAGGATTCGGACAGGGAATGTCCATGGACGATATATTCTCTATGTTTGGCGATATCTTTGGAGGCCATGGTGGCTTTGGAGGAGGTGGATTCGGATTTGGAGGAGGAGGAGGACGCTCTTCTCAGCGCAAATTCCGTGGTGGTGATTTAAGAGTTAAAGTAAAACTTACACTGAAAGAAATTTCAACGGGAGTTGAAAAGAAATTCAAACTAAAGAAATATGTTCAGTGTACTCATTGTCATGGAAGCGGCGCAGAAGGTACTGCCGGAAGCGAAACCTGTCCTACATGTCATGGAACCGGAAGTGTAACGCGTACTCAGCAAAGTATATTTGGAATGGTACAGTCGCAGTCCGTATGTCCACAATGTAACGGAGAAGGTAAGATTATAAAGAATAAATGTAAGGTCTGTGCCGGAGAAGGCATAGTATATGGTGAAGAAGTTGTAGAGGTTACTATTCCTGCAGGCGTGGCCGAAGGTATGCAACTATCGGTAAACGGTAAGGGAAATGCAGGTAAGCATAACGGAATTGCAGGAGATCTTCTTGTAGTGATTGAAGAAGAACCACATCCCGAACTTATACGTGACGAGAATGATGTAATTTACAACCTTCTTCTGAGCATACCTACTGCAGCTCTTGGATCGGAAGTAGAAATACCTACCATAGATGGCAAGGTGAAGATCAAAATTGATGCAGGTACTCAACCTGGAAAAGTTCTCAGACTAAGAGGAAAAGGATTGCCTAATGTTAACAGCTACGGACAAAGCACCGGAACAGGTGACTTGCTGGTAAACATAAGCGTATATGTTCCGGAAACTCTTAACAAGGAAGAGAAACAGATAATGGAGAAATTTAAGGAATCGGATAACTTCAGGCCAAATGCAAGCATTAAGGAGAAGATATTCAAGAAGTTCAGAAATTTCTTTGACTAATTACATTTTATGTAATATTTAAGTAAAGACCTTAACAGTCTTTAAACAGATGTCTCTACATTGTTCTTACTGATGAGAAAATTATGCAGTAAAGACAGAGTAGAGACATTTTTCAATAAAAACAACAGGATAATTTTTAGAATGAAGAGCGTTATGAATTATGATGAAACTTTAGAGTATTTATTTAACAGTGCACCACTTTTTCAGCACATAGGAAAGGATGCTTATAAGGAAGGATTGGAAAATACTTATCTACTTGATGAATATTTTGACCATCCTCATCGTAAATTCAGGACTATTCACGTTGGTGGCACCAACGGTAAAGGATCGTGCTCGCATACCATAGCAGCAATATTACAGAAGGCAGGATACAAAACAGGTTTATACACCTCTCCTCACCTTGTTGATTTTCGAGAAAGAATAAGAATAGACGGAGTTCCGGTATCAAAGGAGTATGTAATAGACTTTGTACAGAATCACAGGAAATTCTTTGAACCACTTCATCCTTCATTCTTCGAACTGACAACTGCAATGGCTTTCAACTACTTTGCCCTGGAGGAGGTAGATGTTGCCATAATCGAGGTAGGACTGGGAGGACGCCTGGACTGTACTAACATAATAAACCCCGACCTTTCTGTTATTACAAACATAAGCTTTGATCATGTACAGTTTCTTGGAAACACATTAGCAAAAATAGCATTCGAAAAAGCTGGAATAATGAAACAGGGAAAGCCGATAATAATTGGAGAAACTTGTAAAGAAACAAGAATTGTTTTTGAAGAGCAGTCTAATATTAAGGGAGCTTTAATTCATTTTGCAGAAGATGAAAATAAATTATCTTCTTATACTACCGACAAAGATGGAAAACCTATATACGAAACAAAAGATTTTGGTACAATAAAGGGCGAGCTGGGAGGCTTTTGTCAGGTAAAGAATACAAACACTATCCTATCGGCACTTACCCAACTTATAAATTCGGGCTACCACATTACTACCGATAATGTAAAGGAAGGATTTGCTAACGTATGCGAAACTACCGGACTGATGGGAAGATGGCAAAAACTTGAGTCGGATCCTGTAATTATATGCGATACCGGACATAACGTAGGAGGCATAGCTTACATTGTAGAACAGCTGAAAGTACAGCAATACGAGAAGTTACATATTGTAATCGGGATGGTAAACGACAAAGATATTTCGGGTGTACTAAAAATGCTTCCGAAAAATGCAGAATACTATTTTACCAAAGCCGGTGTAAAGAGAGCACTCGACGAAAAAGAGTTGCAGGAACTTGCCCAAAAAGAACATCTTCATGGAAATTCTTTTCCGGATGTGATAAGCGCAGTGAAGGCGGCAAAATTAAAAGCAGGCAAAAAAGACTTCATATATATTGGAGGAAGTAGTTTTATTGTTGCCGATTTATTAAAAATTTACATTTAATTTGCTTTACTTTTTAGATTTTGTTTGTTATTGCCGAAGAAAATCTTTTTATTTGCATAAAATTAATACCAAATTAAAAGATTTAGAATCATGATAAACACGTTAGATACTGATAATAACAAAGCCGGCCTGAAAGAAGCCGAATTTCAGAAAATCATTGATGGAAAGAAAACAGATCTTTTTATACTTAGAAATAACAAAGGCATGGAAGTAGCAGTAACCAATTATGGTGGTGCAGTGCTGGCCATAATGGTACCCGACAAAAACGGTATATATGCTAACGTGATTCAGGGTCATGATTCCATCGATAATGTTATAAATAGTCACGAACCATTCTTAAGCACTATTATAGGTCGTTACGGAAATAGAATTGCGAAAGGAAAATTCGAATTAGACGGCAAAGAATACTCACTGACAATAAACAATGGTCCTAACTCACTACACGGAGGTCCTACAGGATTTCATAAGAGAGTTTGGGATGCATCGCAAACAGCAGACAATACAATCGACTTGCACTACACTGCACAAGATGGCGAAGAAGGTTTCCCTGGAAAACTAGACGTAACAGTTACATATTCGGTTACGGACGATAATGAGTTCTGCATCACTTACAAAGCTACCACCGACAAGAAGACCCTTGTAAACCTTACTCATCATGGCTTTTTCAGCCTTTCAGGAATAGAAACTCCTACTGCAACAATCGACAACAACATAGTTACAATAAATGCCGACTTCTATACTCCTATAGATGAAGTATCAATTCCTACCGGAGAAATTCTTAAAGTAGAAGGTACTCCAATGGATTTCCGTACTGCTCATACAGTAGGAAGTAGAATAGACGATAAATTCCAGCAATTGGAATTCGGCGCCGGATATGATCATTGTTACGTATTGAACAAAGCCGAGCAGGATGCCCTTACTTTTGCAGCAAAATGTGTTGAGCCTAACAGCGGAAGAAGTATGGAAGTATATACTACCGAACCGGGTGTACAGTTGTATACATCAAACTGGCATAACGGATTTGCAGGTGCACACGGTGCTACTTTTCCAAGAAGAAGTGCTATATGTTTCGAAACTCAGCATTTTCCCGATACTCCCAACAAAGGACATTTCCCATCATGTGTTCTGTCACCGGGCGAAACATATACCCAGCATACCATATATAAATTTGGTATAGAAGTATAAAATAACTAACCTAAATAAATTAATAAATACCTTTTATAAAAATGAACGATCAAAAAAAGAACGGTAACGTGGTTGCTATTGTGACCATGTTTTTCCTTTTTGCAATGATTTCTTTCGTAACAAATCTTGCAGCACCTTTCGGTACAATTTGGAGAAATGAATATGCAGGCTCCAACGCCCTTGGTATGATGGGAAATATGATGAACTTCCTTGCATATCTTTTCATGGGAATTCCTGCGGGTTTGATGCTTACTAAAATTGGTTATAAAAAAACTGCTCTTATAGCAATGGCTATTGGTGTAATTGGTTTGTTTACCCAATATCTTTCAAGTCTATTTGGTGCCGATGTTGAAGTATTCCAAATGGGTCAATTCGCTATAAAGTTAAACTTTATAATATATTTGCTTGGTGCATTTATATGCGGTTTCTGCGTTTGTATGCTTAATACTGTTGTTAACCCTATGCTTAACCTATTAGGCGGTGGTGGTAACAAGGGTAATCAGCTTATCCAGACAGGTGGAGCTCTAAACTCTTTATCAGGAACATTGACTCCTCTATTTGTTGGTGCATTAATTGGAACTGTAACTAAGAGCACTGCAATGTCGGATGTTTCTCCTTTGTTATTTATGGCTATTGGAGTATTCGTATTTGCATTCCTTGTTATATCTTTTGTTACTATCCCTGAACCTCATATGCAGAGTGCAAAAGATCATAAGAAAGAGACTTTCGAACACAGCCCTTGGAGTTTCCGTCACACAGTACTTGGTGTAATCGGTATATTTGTATATGTAGGAATTGAAATTGGTATCCCTGGAACATTAAACTTCTACCTTGCCGATTCATCTGAAAGAGGTGCAGGTATCCTTGAAAACGGTGCAGCTATCGGTGGCGCTATTTCTGCTATCTATTGGTTACTAATGTTGGTAGGTCGTTCTGCAAGTAGTGCAATCAGTGGTAAGGTTTCGAGCCGTACTCAGTTAATTGCCGTATCTGCAACTGCTATCGTATTTATTCTTATAGCAATTCTTACTCCAAAAGCAGTTACTGTATCTATGCCTGGTTATAGCGTTGGCGAAGGATTCCAGATGGCACAAGTGCCTATCAGTGCATTATTCCTAGTGTTATGTGGTCTTTGTACTTCGGTTATGTGGGGAGGTATCTTCAACCTTGCAGTAGAAGGATTAGGTAAATATACAGCACAGGCATCAGGTATTTTCATGATGATGGTTGTTGGTGGTGGTATATTCCCACTTTTACAGCAATATATTTCAGACTCATATGGTTACATGCCTAGTTACTGGCTTATCATTGCTCTTCTGGCTTACTTGTTATTCTACGGACTTACAGGTTGCAAGAACGTAAACAAGGATATTCCGGTAGATAATTCTATACAAAACATTCCATTAGAATAATTGATACTTTAATTACTAATATATAAAATCTAATATCATGGATATAGAAATTGTAAGAAGTCGCTTTGCTAAACACTTCGACGGAACTACTGGCTCAGTATATGCATCTCCGGGGCGCATTAACCTTATTGGAGAACACACAGACTATAATGGAGGATTTGTATTCCCTGGAGCGGTAGACAAAGGAATGGTTGCTGAGATAAAGCCAAACGGAACTGATAAGGTTCGCGCTTACTCAATCGACCTAAAAGATTATACAGAGTTCGGTCTGAACGAAGAAGATGCTCCACACGCAAGTTGGGCTCGCTATATATTCGGAGTATGCCGCGAAATGATTAAGCGTGGTGTAGACGTAAAGGGATTCGATACTACATTCTCGGGAGATGTTCCTTTGGGTGCAGGTATGTCATCATCGGCTGCTTTGGAAAGCACTTATGCTTTCGCTATAAATGACTTATTTGCAGACAATAAGATAGACAAGTTTGAGTTGGCTAAAGTTGGACAAGCTACAGAACATAACTATTGCGGTGTTAACTGCGGTATAATGGACCAGTTTGCTTCTGTATTCGGAAAAGCCGGAAGTCTTATTCGTCTGGACTGCCGTTCGTTGGAATATCAATATTTCCCATTCAATCCGGAAGGATATAAATTGGTACTTCTTGACTCGGTAGTTAAACACGAACTTGCATCTTCTGCATACAACAAAAGACGCCAAAGCTGTGAAGCAGCTGTTGCTGCAATTCAGAAGAAGCATCCTCATGTAGAATTCCTTCGTGACTGTACAATGGAAATGCTTAAGGAGTCAAAAAATGAAATTACTGAAGAAGATTACATGCGTGCAGAATATGTAATTGAAGAAATTCAACGAGTACTTGACGTATGTGACGCTTTGGAAAAAGGTGATTACGAAACTGTAGGACAGAAAATGTACGAAACTCATAACGGAATGAGCAAGCTTTACGAAGTAAGCTGCGAAGAACTAGATTTCCTTAATGATATTGCATTTGACTGTGGTGTAACAGGATCACGCGTTATGGGTGGTGGTTTCGGTGGCTGTACAATCAACCTTGTAAAGAATGAACTGTATGAAACATTCATTACTACTGCAAAAGAGAGATTCAAAGCTAAATTCGGACATACTCCTAAAGTTTACGACGTGGTAATAAGCGATGGATCACGTAAATTAATCTGATTATAAATAATAATCATAATACAAAACTGCCGTTCAGAAATTGAACGGCAGTTTTTTTATATCCATAAATCAAAAGTGTACAAAATACACTTTTATGTTGCACAACATATGAATGATATATATATCATATTCATATAAGTGTTATTTTCACACCCAAATTAATTACCATAATACTAATATGTACTTAATATCATGAAAAGCATGAAGAAAATCGTATTTACTGCAGGAATAGCATTGACTATGCTAAGTGCGTGTACGCCAAAACAAACGAAAGAAAATCTGACTTTATCAGGACTTGATCCTTCTAATTTCGAGACTACTATTGACGGTACAAAACCAGTTAAGCTTTATACACTAAAGAACTCGGAAGGTATGGAAGTATGCGTAACCAACTTCGGGGGAAGAATTGTATCAGTAATGGTTCCTGACAAGAATGGTAAAATGCAGGATGTGGTGCTGGGATTTGACAGCATTGCCGACTACATAAATGTTCCAAGCGATTTCGGTGCTTCTATAGGAAGATATGCAAATCGTATAAACAAAGGAAAGATAGTTGTTGACGGCGATACAATACAATTACCTCAAAACAATTTCGGTCACTGTCTCCATGGAGGTCCTAAAGGATGGCAATATCAGGTATATCAGGCTAATCAACTTAATGATAGTACTATTACACTTACAATGACATCGCCAGACGGTGATTCAAACTTCCCTGGCAACGTTACTGCAACAGTAACATACGCTCTTACTGCAGATAATGCAATTGACATTGATTACAAAGCAACAACCGACAAGAAAACTGTCATTAACATGACAAACCACTCATACTTCAATCTTAGCGGAGATCCTACTACATCGGCAACCGATCATATATTATATGTGAATGCCGACAGCATAACACCGGTAGATAGTACATTTATGACTACAGGAGAGATGATAGCAGTAGCAGGTACTCCATTAAACTTTACTCAACCAACTTCTATAGCTCAGGGTGTAACAGAATTCTCCAATGAACAGGTTAAGTTCGGAAACGGATTCGATCATAACTGGGTATTGAATACTAAAGGAGACGACACAAAACTAGCTGCCAAACTTACAAGCCCAAAAAGCGGAATCACTTTAGAGGTATACACCAACGAACCCGGAATACAGGTATATACAGGTAACTTCCTGGACGGAACAGTAAAAGGTAAGAAAGGCGTAACATATAATCAAAGAGCAGCTGTATGTCTTGAAACACAGCACTATCCGGATTCACCAAACAAGCCACAATGGCCATCGGCGTATCTTGAACCGGGACAAACATACAATAGTCATTGTATATTTAAATTTGGAGTAGATAAATAAAACAAATAACAAATTAAATATTTTAAAATCTAAAACATGAATGCATCAGGTTTTCAACTAATAGACTTTGTTATATTCGGAGTCTATATAGTATTACTAATTGGATTGGGATTATTCCTATCTCGCAATAAATCGGGAAAAGAGAAGAATGCCAATGACTACTTCCTTGCCGGAAACACATTGACATGGTGGGCTGTGGGTGCCTCACTTATAGCTGCCAACATCTCTGCCGAACAATTTATCGGTATGTCGGGATCGGGTTATAAAATAGGTTTATGCGTAGCAGCATACGAACTTATGGCTGCCGTAACTCTTATCATAGTAGGTAAATTCCTTCTTCCTGTAATGATAAAGCAGAAAATCTTTACCATACCTCAGTTTCTTCGTGAAAGATATGATAATGGTGTAGGTTTAGCCTTCTCTATTTTTTGGCTCTTATTATATGTATTTGTAAATCTTACATCGGTAGCATGGTTAGGTACTCTTGCCATAGAACAGATATTGGGTATAAGTTCTGAATACAGAATGCTGATAATCATCGGATTGTTCGTTATAGCAGGTGCTTACTCTATTTATGGAGGTTTGGCTTCAGTAGCATGGACAGACGTAATGCAGGTCATTTTCCTTGTAGGTGGTGGTTTGATTACAGCATATTTCGCTCTCGAAGCAGTATCGGGCGAAGGTAAAGGAGCATGGGACGGTTTCATGATCGTATTCGACAAGATAAAGACAATGCCCGAAGATACCCATTTTAATCTTATAGCCAACAAAGCACTTTCGCCACAGGCATTCCAGGATCTTCCAGGTATAGCAGCTGTAGTAGGTGGTGTATGGCTTACAAACATTGGTTACTGGGGTTTCAACCAGTACATTATCCAGAAAGGTCTTGCAGCAAAGAATCTGGAAGAAGCAAAGAAAGGTTTGCTGTTTGCAGGCTTCCTTAAAATTTTGATTCCTTTTATCGTAGTAATACCAGGTATATGTGCATTCGTAATGTTCAACTATCCTAATGACATTCCAGGAATGCAGCAGGGATACTTCCAGGTACATGGTATGATAAACGTATCGGATGATGCATATCCATGGCTTATACGCAACTTTACTCCTGTAGGAATAAAGGGTCTTTCATTCGCAGCCCTTACTGCAGCCATCATTTCATCTCTTGCTTCAATGTTTAACTCTACATCTACTATCTTTACAATGGATGTATACAAACAATACATCAACAAGAATGCAAGTGAGCACAAACTAGTAACAGTAGGACGTCTTACAGCACTAGCTTCATTGGTTATTGCTGCAGTATCAGTTCAGCCACTTCTTGGTGGTCTTGACCAGGCATTCCAGTATATACAGGAATATTCAGGATTCATATATCCAGGTATCATCGTTGTATTCGGTCTTGGATTATTGTGGAAGCGTGCATCAAACAGTGCAGCTATATGGACATCAATACTTACAGTCCCAATGGGCGTATTGTTCAAGGTTGCATTCCCCGACATGCCGTTCCAATTCCGTATGGGATATATATTCATAGTTCTGTTTATAATATTCGTAACACTTGCTTACATGGATAAAAAGACAATAAAGACAGAACTTCCATCGGAACACAACTGCAAGGTTATGATGAAATGGAGCAAAATAACATTTACATTCGCAGTAATATTCATCGTTGCTGCTGCTATCCAAAAAATAATGTTTGTAAGTGGAAGCACAAATTCGGTTGTGGTATATCTTGAAAACATAGGTTTTGAAGCCTTCTTCTTCTTTGGAGCATTGGTTTCTTCAGTATCTATGTTCTTGTATTCAAATGCTACAAGTCACGTAAAAGACGATAAGGCTCTTCCTATTGATCTTAGCTTGTTCCATACAAGCAAAGGATTTGCCATAGGTTCGTTCTTTATATGTGCCATAATAACTATATTATATATCATTTTCTGGTAGTAATGACAAGTTTTTATAAAATAAATTCAAAATTTTACGTAGCAGTCGACTGTATTATATTCGGCTTTGACGAGAGGGAGCTAAAGCTCCTCCTCCTAAAACGAAATTTTGAACCTGCAAAAGGAAAATGGTCACTAATGGGAGGATTCGTCAGAAATGATGAAAGTGTTGATGATGCTGCAAAGCGAGTCTTGAATGAACTTACAGGATTGGAAAATGTATATATGGAACAGGTGGGAACATTTGGCGATATTTCAAGAGACCCCGGAGAAAGAGTTATTTCAGTTGCATATTACGCATTGATAAATTTAAATGAATATGACCGTGAACTTGTTCAGAAACACAATGCATACTGGACCAAAATTGACGAGTTGCCTTCGCTTATATTCGACCATCCTCAAATGATAACCAAGGCACGCGAATTAATGAAGATAAAAGCATCCGAAAAGCCTATAGGCTTCAATCTGTTGCCCGAACTCTTCACACTTACACAGCTACAGAATTTATATGAAGCTATATACGGAGAAAATATAGATAAAAGAAATTTCCGTAAACGAGTAGCTGATATGGATTTCATAGAGAAGACAGATCAAATAGACAAATCAGGATCAAGACGCGGAGCTTATCTTTATAAATTTAATCATAAAGCTTACAATAAGGATCCAAAATTCAAATTATAGCAATTATGTTAGAAGCGTTAAAAGAAAAAGTATTTCATGCTAATCTGGATTTAGTAAAGCATGGCCTGGTAATATTTACCTGGGGTAATGTTTCGGCTATAGATAGAAGCACCGGACTGGTGGTAATAAAACCAAGTGGTGTATCATATGACGAAATGAAAGCCGAAGATATGGTAGTGGTTGATTTAGATGGTAATATAATAGAAGGTACATTAAATCCATCGTCCGACACCCCTACTCACCTTGCATTATACAAAGCATTTCCCGAAATAGGCGGCGTGGTGCATACCCATTCTACATATGCTACTGCATGGGCTCAGGCAGGATGCGACATTCCAAGCATAGGAACTACGCACGCCGATTATTTTCACGATGCCATTCCATGCACGGCAGATATGACTAAAGAAGAGGTAGAAGGCAGTTATGAACTTGAAACAGGCAACGTAATTATAAAACGCTTTGAAGGACTTAATGCCGTACATACTCCGGGAGTTCTAGTAAAGAACCACGGACCTTTTTCATGGGGTAAAAACGCCGATGATGCAGTTCATAATGCAGTAGTTATGGAACAGGTTGCAAAAATGGCAAGCATTGCCTATACAGTAAACCCTAACCTTACCATGAATCCGCTGCTTATAGAAAAGCACTTTAGCCGCAAACATGGCCCTAATGCATATTACGGTCAGAAAAAATAATAGTTTAGATAAAAACATATAAGATAAAAATAAAATTATGGAAAAAGCTTTTTCAAATTATGAAGTTTGGTTCGTAACAGGAGCGCAGCTTCTTTACGGAGGTGATGCAGTAGTTGCAGTAGATGCACACAGTAATGAAATGGTAGCAGGATTAAATGCTTCTGGCAAACTTCCTGTAAAGGTAGTATATAAAGGTACAGCAAACTCATCAAAAGAGGTTGAATCTATATTCAAGGCTGCCAACAATGACGAAAAGTGTGTTGGTGTAATTACATGGATGCACACCTTCTCGCCTGCAAAAATGTGGATACATGGTTTGCAGCAACTTAAGAAGCCTTTACTTCACCTTCATACTCAGTTCAATAAGGAAATTCCTTGGGATACTATGGATATGGACTTCATGAACCTTAACCAATCGGCACATGGCGACCGCGAATTCGGACATATATGTACTCGTATGCGCATTCGCCGCAAAGTTGTAGTAGGTTACTGGAAAGATGAAGATACACTACACAAACTTGCAGTATGGATGCGTGTATGTGCAGCTTGGGCTGATTCTCAAGATATGCTTATAATACGTTTTGGCGATCAGATGAACAATGTTGCAGTAACTGACGGCGACAAGGTAGAAGCTGAACAACGCTTGGGATATCACGTTGACTACTGTCCTGTAAACGACCTTATGGAATATTACAAGGTAGTTTCGGACGAAGATGTAAAAGCACTTGTAGAGGTATACTTCAAAGAATACGAACATTCTGCCGAACTTGAAGATACAAAATCTGAAGCTTATCAGAAAGTATGGAACTCTGCTAAAGCAGAAATTGCCATCCGCAGAATTTTAAAAGACAAAGGCGCTAAAGGATTCACTACAAACTTTAACGATCTAGGATTATTTGATCAGATTCCGGGACTTGCATCACAAAGACTTATGGCCGAAGGTTATGGTTTTGGTGCAGAGGGCGACTGGAAATCGGCTGCTTTATACAGAACTGTATGGTTCATGGGACAAGGAATGCCTAACGGTTCTTCTTTCCTTGAAGATTACACATTACATTTCGACGGCAAGAACAGTGCCATACTTCAGGCTCACATGCTAGAAATATGTCCGCTTATAGCCGAAAATAAGCCTAAACTTGAAGTTCATCGTCTAAGTATAGGTATCGACAGCGAAACAGCTCGTTTGGTATTTACATCTAAACCGGGAAGAGGAACTACAGCTACTATAGTAGACCTAGGCAACCGTTTCCGTCTTATCGTAAACGATGTAGAATGTATCAAGTCAAAACCATTACCTAAACTTCCTGTAGCATCTGCATTATGGATTCCAATGCCAAGCTTCGAAGTAGGTGCAGCAGCATGGATTCTTGCCGGCGGTACTCATCACTCTTGCTTCTCGTACGATCTTACTTCAGAATATTGGGAAGACTATGCAGAAATAAGCGGAATTGAAATGCTATTGATAGACAAAGATACAACAATAAGCAATTTCAAAAAAGAGCTTAGAATGAACGAAATCTATTATATGCTAAACAAGGCCCTTTGCTAATAACAGGCATATCCTCATACATAAAAGTGCTCGGCGACAAATCGCTCGCAGCACTTTTATCTTTATTAATCACAATTATAATTGTACCTTAAATATTGTTACCCACATGAAATTAGATGCAAAATCAACAATCGAAGCAGGTAAGGCCATTCTAGGCATAGAACTCGGATCAACACGAATAAAAGCAGTATTGATTGATCAGGAAAATAAACCTATTGCTCAAGGAAGCCACACTTGGGAAAACCAGTTAGTAGACGGACTATGGACATATAGCGTAGACAATATATGGTACGGACTGCAAGATTGCTATGCCAACCTTCGCTCGAACGTAAAGAAATTATACGATACCGAAATAGAGACCCTAGCTGCAATAGGCATAAGTGCAATGATGCATGGTTACATGGCCTTCAATAAAGATGAAAAAATTCTGGTTCCATTCCGCACTTGGAGAAATACAAATACTGGACGTGCAGCCGAAGAATTGTCTAATCTATTTGTATACAACATTCCTCTTAGATGGAGCATTTCGCACATTTATCAGGCTATACTAGATAATGAAGAGCATGTAAAAGACATTAATTATCTTACAACTCTGGCAGGATTCGTACACTGGCAAATAACAGGAGAGAAGGTTTTGGGAATAGGCGATGCATCGGGCATGCTTCCAATAGATCCTGCTACAAAGAATTACTATACCGACATGGTAAGCAAGTTCGAAGAATTAGTAGCGCCTAAAGGATACGACTGGAAACTTTCAGATATCCTTCCTAAAGTATTGCCTGCTGGCAAGAATGCAGGATCCCTTACACCCGAAGGAGCTGCCAAGCTGGATGTGTCGGGACATTTGAAGGCAGGTATTCCTGTGTGTCCGCCAGAAGGTGATGCAGGAACCGGAATGGTTGCAACTAATGCCGTAAAACAGCGTACAGGAAATGTATCGGCCGGAACATCATCATTCTCTATGATAGTTCTTGAAAAAGAGTTGTCCAAACCATATGAAATGATTGATATGGTAACCACTCCCGATGGAAGTTTAGTAGCAATGGTACACTGCAACAACTGTACTTCCGATCTTAATGCATGGGTAAACCTGTTCAAGGAGTATCAGGAACTGCTTGGAATACCTGTAGACATGGATGAAATTTACGGCAAACTATATAACAATGCCCTTACGGGAAATGCGGATTGCGGCGGACTTATATCATACAACTACATTTCGGGCGAACCTGTAACAGGAATATCCGATGGCAGACCATTGTTCGTACGTTCGGCAAATGACAAGTTTACACTTGCCAACTTCATGCGCTCACATCTTTATGCATCGGTAGGTGTACTAAAGATAGGAAATGATATACTATTTAATGAAGAAAAAATTAAAGTCGACAGGATTACCGGTCATGGAGGCTTATTTAGAACAAAAGGCGTAGGTCAACGCGTACTGGCAGCAGCCATAAACTCACCAATTTCTGTTATGGAAACAGCTGGCGAAGGTGGTGCATGGGGAATAGCATTGCTAGGGTCATATCTTGTAAACAATAAAAAGGAGCAGTCTCTTGCCGATTATCTCGAAGAGGAAGTATTTGCAGGCGATTTAGGTACAGAAATATCACCTACTCCCGAAGAAGTAGCCGGTTTCAATGCATATATAGAAAGCTATAAAGCAGCATTACCTATTGCCGAGGCAGCTTCCAAATACAAGAAGTAAGTAAATAGCCATTAAAAGAAATCATTTCGATATTGTGGATTATAACATAAAGAGTTATCTTTGTGCCTTTGTATATAAAAAACGAACCAACCCATTTTTTATAACAAATAATAATAAAAAGATTTTAAGATGAACGAAAAGAAAATTATGAACCTTGCAGCCGATAATATTCGTATTCTTGCTGCTTCAATGGTAGAGAAAGCAAATTCGGGACATCCCGGTGGAGCAATGGGTGGCGCTGATTTTGTGAATGTTTTATTCTCTGAATTTTTAGTATATGATCCTGAAAATCCACGTTGGGAAGGTCGCGACCGTTTTTTCCTTGATCCGGGTCATATGTCACCAATGCTTTACTCTGTCTTGGCATTGACAGGTAAATTTACTCTAGACGAACTAGCTCAGTTCCGTCAATGGGGCAGCCCTACTCCGGGTCATCCTGAAGTAGACATCATGCGTGGCATTGAAAACACCTCAGGTCCATTGGGACAAGGTCACACATTTGCAGTCGGTGCAGCTATCGCAGCAAAGTTTCTTAAAGCTCGTCTTGGTAATGTAATGAACCAGACCATCTATGCTTATATATCTGATGGTGGTGTTCAGGAAGAAATTTCTCAGGGAGCAGGCCGTATTGCAGGTCACTTGGGACTTGATAACCTTATCATGTTCTATGACTCGAATGATATTCAGCTTTCAACTTCTACAGAAGATGTAACAAGTGAAGACGTTGCTAAGAAATACGAAGCATGGAACTGGAAAGTCATCAAGATAAACGGTAATGATGCAGATGAAATAAGAAATGCAATAAAAGAAGCAAAAGCAGTCGTTGGTCAGCCTACAATAATCATCGGTCACACTATAATGGGTAAAGGTGCCCGTAAGGCAGATGATTCAAGCTACGAAAAGAACTGTGCTACTCATGGTGCTCCTCTTGGCGGCGATGCATATGTAAATACAATAAAGAATCTTGGTGGCGATCCTACCAATCCATTCCATATATTTGCAGAAGTTGAAGAACTTTATACTCGTCGTAAGGAAGAACTTAAGAAAATCGTTGCAGCTAAATATGCAGAAAAAGCAGAATGGGCTAAGGCTAATCCTGAACTTGCAGCAAAACTTGAGCTATGGTTCTCGGGAAAAGCTCCTGCAGTAAAATGGGATGCTATCGAACAGAAGGCAAACTCGGCTACTCGTGCAGCTTCGGCTACAGTTCTTGGTGCTTTGGCTACACAGGTAGAGAATATGATCGTTTCTTCGGCCGATCTTTCTAACTCGGACAAAACAGACGGTTTCCTTAAAAAGACTCACTCTTTCACTAAAGACGACTTCAGTGGTGCATTCCTTCAGGCAGGTGTTTCCGAACTTACAATGGCATGTTGCTGTCTTGGTATGGCTCTTCATGGAGGCGTAATTGCAGCTTGTGCTACATTCTTCGTATTCTCGGACTACATGAAACCAGCTGTTCGTATGGCAGCATTGATGGAATTGCCGGTTAAGTTTATCTGGACACACGATGCATTCCGTGTAGGAGAAGATGGTCCTACTCACGAACCTGTAGAACAGGAAGCACAGATTAGACTAATGGAGAAACTTAAGAATCACAAAGGACACAACTCTATGTTGGTACTTCGTCCTGCTGATGCAGAAGAGACTACTATTGCCTGGAAACTAGCAATGGAAAATACCACTACTCCTACTGCACTTATCTTCTCTCGTCAGAATATCAAGAATCTTCCTGAAGGTAATGATTACTCGCAGGCAGCAAAAGGTGCATATATTGTAGCTGGTTCTGAGAACAATCCCGACGTAATACTTGTTGCTTCAGGATCAGAAGTTGCAACTCTTGAAGCTGGAGCTGAACTTCTTCGTAAGGATGGTATCAAGGTAAGAATAGTTTCAGCACCTTCAGAAGGGTTATTCCGTAGCCAAAACAAGGAGTATCAGAATGAAGTATTGCCTAATGGTGCAAAAATATTCGGACTTACTGCCGGACTTCCTGTAAATCTAGAAGGACTTGTAGGTTCAAATGGTAAAGTATTTGGTCTTGAATCTTTCGGTTTCTCGGCACCTTATGAGGTACTTGACGAAAAATTAGGATTTACAGCTCAGAATGTTTACAACCAAGTTAAAGAAATGTTATGATAAAAACTATTGGTCTGGCATCAGATCATGCCGGATATGAATTGAAGGAATTTGTAAAAGAGTGGCTCGAATCAAAAGGATACACTTTCAAGGATTTTGGAACATGCAGCACAGAAAGCTGTGACTATGCAGACTTCGCTCATCCTTTGGGATATGCTGTAGAAGCTGGCGAATGTTATCCTGGTATTGCTATATGCGGAAGCGGAGAAGGAATAAGTATGACACTGAATAAGCATCAGGGCATACGTGCAGCACTTTGCTGGATTCCCGAAATAGCACACCTTGCACGTCAGCATAACGATGCAAACGTTTTGGTTATGCCGGGACGATTCATTGACCAGGAAACTGCGACAAAAATACTTGAAGAGTTCTTTAATACTCCTTTCGAAGGAGGAAGACATGCAGCACGAATTGCAAAGATTCCATTGAATCATATTTAAATCCAATTCAATAATTATACAAAGAGACCGGTTCACTTAATGAATCGGTCTCTTTTTCTATAATTATAGCTAATATTTCGGTCTTGAAATTTATTTTAATATTTTATCATTATATTTGTCCGAATGAAAACTAATTAAAATTACTATGAATAAATTACTACTCATTCTACTTATGTTCGTCCCTGCAATTGTAATGGGACAGACTGATGAAAAATACCTATCGGGAGCCATCACTCAGAAAGACGGAAGGATTACATTCGATACCGAAATACAGGCTCCTTCACTATCTCAGGAAGAAATTTACGACACAATGCTTAAATGGGCACAGTCAAGATTTGTACCAACCAACAAAATGAATGCACGCATAGTTTTTACCGATAAAAGCACAGGCGATATTGCCGTATCGGGTGAAGAATACATGGTATTCTCTTCATCGGCACTATCTTTGGATAGGACTAGAATATATTATCAGCTACTAATAAACTGCAAACCAGGAAAGTGTAATCTTGAGATGACCAGAATACGCTACTGGTACGATGAAGCGCGCGACGGTGGCGACAAATACAGTGCAGAAGAGTGGATTTCGGATGAAATGGCACTTAACAAGTCGAAGAGCAAACTTGCACCTATATGCGGAAAGTTTCGTCGTAAGACAATCGACTTGAAAGATGAACTATTCAAATCAGCACAATCGGCTATAGGCGATTTACTTATAGCCAAAGGTGTTAACAAGGTACCGGTAACAGCCGAAACGGTGGCACCGATGACAAAAATAGTTCCGGCAACACCTACTGTTCCGGCAACCACAATAACAGCTACACCAGATAATATTATAGCAAGTGCTACACGCATCACCATAACGGCAGGTAATGATGAGAATATAGAAATAGCGAAGGAATGCTGGGGAGGTTTTGGTCAGATATTTGGCAAGGAAGTATCTTTCTGTGTCATTGACACTCAGAAAACTATGGCCAACATGCTTCTTAATCAAAGCGACAACTATACTATTTCATTTTATAATGGCGCAAATTCTAATCCTGTAATGACAATAAAGTGCAAAAAAATATCGCAACAGCCATTATCAGGAACAGAAGCAAATAAAATGAATGCCAAGAACGATGCAGCCAAAAGTTACAACATGTATATAGGAGAAATAGTAAAGAAATAAAAATACACCCATATATATTAAAAAAAAACGTCAATCGACCGCGTTCGATTTTTATTTTATGGCCATCAATTTATAATTGATGGCCATAAAAATATATTTGAACGCCATAAAATTGCCACTTTTCACAGATTTTATTTTTATAAAAATATATCCCACACCTTTACATACATAACACCGTAACATCCAACCCATTACGCATAACATTTCCATCCAGATCATTCACACTACGTCACGATTACACATAACATATTTATGATAAATTATTTATTAATCTTTTATTATAAAAAAATCAAATTATCTTATCCCTTTATACCGTAAGATAAAAAAGAATACATAATGATTTGCATTTGAATTACTTGATATCATCAATATGTAACCAGTCCAATACAAACCCACTTATTTTTAATCTAAATTTAATATATTATGCTATTTTTTACCCCTTTTAAGGCTATAATTGCAAATAAAGAGTATCTTTGCACAAACTAAATGATAATAAAAGGCTATATGATAGAGCAATTATCAGAGATTAAAAAGATTATAGAGAGAGGAGATGCAGAGACGGCAATCGATATGCTTTCCGCTTTAATCAATAATACTGAAAATGAAGAATACAAGGATGAAGCTTATTATCTGTTAGGAAATATTTATAGAAAAATGGGTAATTGGCAACTTGCACTTAACAATTATCTGGAAGCTATTTCTTTAAATCCTGATAGTCCGGCTGTTCATGCCCGCGACATGCTTATGGATATTCTTAATTTTTATAACAAAGACATGTATAATCAATAATAACAAACCTATGGCTAAAATCAAAGGTGCAATTGTAGTCGATACGGAACGTTGCAAAGGATGTAACCTATGTGCTGTTGCGTGTCCCGTAAATGTAATTTCATTAACAACAAAAGAAGTAAACAAAAAGGGGTATAGATTTGCCGAAGCAGTATTGGAAGATGCTTGCATAGGTTGTGCCTCATGTGCTATCGTATGTCCTGACGGATGTATTGCAGTTTATAAAGTAAAACAATAATTTTTTGAAATATGGCAAAAGAAGTAGTTTTAATGAAGGGTAATGAAGCCATAGCTCGTGCCGCTATAAGAATTGGCGTGGACGGCTACTTTGGATATCCCATTACTCCTCAGTCAGAAATATTGGAAACACTTGCCGATGAAAAACCTTGGGAAACCACAGGTATGGTTGTTGTGCAGGCCGAAAGCGAAGTAGCGGCCATAAACATGGTTTATGGAGGTGCAGGAAGCGGAAAGATGGTAATGACATCATCATCAAGCCCGGGCGTAAGTCTTAAGCAGGAAGGTATTTCGTATATTGCAGGAGCCGAACTCCCTTGTCTTATAGTAAATGTAATGCGCGGAGGTCCCGGTTTAGGAACAATCCAGCCAAGTCAGGCCGATTATTTCCAAACAGTAAAAGGTGGCGGTCACGGCGACTATCGCCTTATAGCCCTTGCTCCTGCATCGGTTCAGGAAATGGCCGATTTTGTGCAGTTGGGTTTCGACTTAGCTTTCAAATATCGCAATCCGGCTATTATAATTGCCGATGGCGTTATAGGTCAGATGATGGAAAAAGTAGTGCTTCCCGAACAGAAAGAACGTCTTAGCGACGAAGAAGTTATTGCACGTTGTCCATGGGCTACTACCGGAAAAACCAACAATCGCAAACCTAACATAATAACCTCTCTTGAACTGGATCCTGCCGAAATGGAGAAACGCAACATACATCTTCAGGAGAAGTATGCCGAGATTCAGGAGAATGAAGTAAGATATGAAGAGATAGAGTGCGAAGACGCCGAATACCTTATAGTAGCATTCGGATCGAGTTCGCGAATAGCACAGAAAGCTGTCGAAACAGCCCGTGCAGAAGGCATAAAAGTGGGACTTCTTCGTCCTATTACTCTATGGCCTTTCCCTTCTAAAGAGATTGCAAAAAGAGCAAAACAGGTAAAAGGCATCCTTACAGTAGAGCTTAATGCCGGTCAAATGGTAGAAGATGTACGCTTGGCAGTAGAATGCAAAGTTCCTGTCGAATTCTTCGGCCGCCTGGGAGGTATCGTTCCCGATCCCGATGAAGTAGTAAAGGCACTAAAAGAAAAACTTATTAAATAAACATCCCATGAATACCGACTTGATCAGAAATATACTGAATATAGTTTTTATGGTGCTTGCATTGGCAGCCATAATTACATATTTTGCCGCCAGCGATTTCAAGATATTCATCTATGTATGTGCAGCCGCAATATTTGTCAAGCTTGTAGAATTCTTTCTACGGTTCATGCGTTAATGTTAAGGAGAAGTATTTATGACAAAAGAAGAAATAATAAAAGCCGAAAATCTGGTTTATAAAAAACCTACTTTGATGAATGACAATCCTATGCATTACTGCCCGGGATGTAGTCATGGAGTAGTACATAAGCTCATTGCCGAAGTTATAGAGGAAATGGGTATGGAAGATAAGACAGTAGGCGTATCGCCTGTAGGATGCGCAGTATTTGCATACAATTATCTTGACATTGACTGGCAGGAAGCTGCTCATGGACGTGCGCCTGCAGTGGCAACTGCAATAAAGCGCCTATGGCCCGGTAAACTTGTGTTTACATATCAGGGAGATGGCGATTTGGCTTGTATAGGTACAGCCGAAACAATACATGCTTTGAATAGAGGCGAAAACATAACCATTATATTCATAAATAACGCCATTTATGGAATGACCGGCGGTCAGATGGCTCCTACTACCCTTGTAGGAATGAAGACTGCTACATGTCCTTACGGTCGCGATGTACATTTGCACGGATATCCTCTTAAAATGACAGAAATTGCAGCTACTCTGGAAGGTACAGCTTATGTTACACGCCAGTCTGTAGAGACAGTTCCTGCAATTAGAAAAGCCAAGAAGGCTATACGCAAGGCATTCGAGAATTCAATGGCAGGCAAAGGTTCAAATCTTGTCGAGATAGTTTCTACCTGCAACTCGGGTTGGAAGATGTCTCCTGATGCATCAAACAAATGGATGCAGGAACACATGTTCCCATACTATCCTGTTGGCGACTTAAAAGACAAAGAATAAAATTCAGAAATTATGAAAGAAGAAATAATAATAGCCGGTTTTGGCGGACAAGGAGTTTTGTCCATGGGTAAGATTCTTGCATATTCCGGATTAATGGAGGATAAAGAAGTTACATGGATGCCAGCTTATGGTCCCGAACAACGAGGCGGTACAGCAAACGTAACTGTTATCATAAGCGACGAACGTATCTCCTCTCCTATTCTGAGCAAATACGATGCTGCCATCATACTTAACCAACCTTCACTTGCAAAATTCGAAAGTAAGGTTAAGCCGGGCGGAATTCTTATATACGACGGATACGGTATCATAGAACCACCTACACGCAAGGATATAAAGATATATCGCATAGATGCCATGGATACTGCAAACGAAAAAGGAATGGCAAAGACTTTCAACATGATTGTGCTGGGAGGATTGCTGAAACTTGCTCCTATAGTATCTATTGAGAGTGTGGTAAAAGCTTTGAAGAAGACACTTCCAGAGCGTCATCATAAACTTATCCCAATGAATGAAGAGGCCATAAGGATTGGTATGGACATTATCAAACCTCAGTAAACGGCTTTTTATAATAAATATGAAAGGAGATTCATTCTTACAAAGAAAGTTTCTCCTTTTTATTTTAATATTGTATCTTTGACCCCATTATGAGAAGGATATATACCTTATTATTATTGTTGTGCGCTATTCAGTTATCTTTACAAGCACAACTCAACAATAGCACTATCAACCAATTGGGAAGCTCTTCAAGCGGATTGGACAGAGATAAGTATGATCGTAACGGTAACCCTATCGATACGACGAATGTGGTTGATGCTAATACAATTCCAATAGGTTTGTTCACATGGAAAATAGACAATCGTCTTGGTAACGTTCAGTACGTTCCGGTAGATACGTTGCAAGCCGGTTTTCAAAATTCAAATGACACCGGAGGCTACTTAGGTCAATACAACTATTTGGGAAACCTAGGCTCACCACGTTTGTCGCGCATATTCTTCGACAGAAATGATCCTACTCAGGAATTCTTTACAGATCCATACGATTTCAGCGTAATGCGCCCCGAAAAGATTGAATTCATGAATACTCTTTCTCCATACACCAACGTATCTTATTGGAAAGGCGGAGGTAGCCGCAATGGTGAAGAGAGATTCAAATCGTACTTCTCGGTAAATGCCAACAAACGTTTCGGCATTGGATTTTACATAGATTACATTTATGGCCGCGGACTGTACAACAGCCAGTCTACAGCGCTATTTAACGGAGGTATATTTGCCAGCTACATGGGCGACAAGTACAACATGCACGCAGTACTAAACACCGACAATCTTAAAATGGCCGAGAACGGAGGTATAGCCGACGACCGTTACATAACCAATCCACTCGACATGGCCGAAGGAAAGAAGGAGTATGCATCGGACGATATTCCTACAAACCTAGGCAAAATATGGAACCACAATACAGGATATCATGGTTTTCTTACTCAAAGATATAATTTAGGATTTTACAGGGAAAGAAAAGATACAATAGAAAAGGATTCTGTAATTACAATAAGGAAATTCATACCTGTAACAAGCTTTATTCATACATTAAGAGTAGATGGCAACAAACGCAAGTACATATCTTACGATAATGCACAGAACGAAAAATATTTCGAGCATAACTATCTAGGCAATGATTCTACAAACAATATAAACTACCTTAACGTAAAGAACACTTTCGGGATTGCATTACTTGAGGGTTTCAATAAATGGGCAAAATCAGGACTTACTGCATTCTTAAGTTATGAGTACCGTAACTTCACTCTTCAGGATACAATAGCGGGAAGCAAAATAAGGAAAGATATAAATTATACAGAAAATATAGTATCGATAGGTGGTGAACTGTCAAAGAGAGAAGGAAAAACATTTCATTACAATGTATTGGGCGAATTGGCACTTACAGGAGAAGATGCCGGACAGTTTAACATACAGGGTAAGGGAGATTTAAACTTTCCACTGTTCAAGGACACCGTACAACTATCGGTAAACGGTTACATAAGGAATCAGAATCCTGTATTCTTCCTTCGCAATTTTCACTCAAAGCACTATTGGTGGGACAACAATGATCTGTCTAAAGAGTTCAAAACTCGCATTGAAGGAAGACTTGATATAGAAAAACTGGGCACAAGCCTGCGCGCCGGAGTAGAAAACATAAAGAACTTTACATACTTGGCAAACACCAGTGTACCGGTTTACGGCACAGATGGAACAACCATAAGTTATTACAAAAACAATGCTCAGGTAAGCCAAAGCACAGACAATATACAGGTATTCAGTGCCATATTGAACCAAAAATTGCGTGCCGGAATATTCCATCTTGATGCAGAAATTGCATATCAAAAATCAAGCGACAATGAAGTATTACCACTACCCGAGCTATCTATGTACGGAAACCTTTATCTTCGTGCAGCACTGGCAAAAAAAGTTCTTCACGTAGAACTTGGAGCTGATGTAAGATACTTCACTAAATATTATGCGCCTGATTACTCGCCTGTTATTGGACAGTTCTATAACCAGAACCCCGACAATAAAATTGAGATAGGTTCATATCCTATAGTAAACGTATATGCCAATCTGCATCTTAAGCGAACAAGAATATTCGTTATGATGTATCATATAAATCAGGGTTCGGGAAATGCACGTTCATTCCTTGCACCGCATTATCCTATAAATCCAAAGATGTTTAAAATAGGAATTTCATGGAACTTCTTTGATTAATATATCATGAAAAAGAAATATCTCATATACTTAATATGCGCTGTCATATTACTTACAGCATCGCTTATAGAGATATTAAGGAAAGAAACTGTACATCCTCGCGACTACGAAGAAATTTTGCAGTCGGGAGTCTTGAAAGCTGTTACAGAATACAATGCAATAAGTTATCATGTAAGCGCCGATACAGTAACGGGATTTCATTATGAAATATTGAAAGCATTTGCACACGACAAAGGACTTAAGTTGGAAGTAACTCCCGAAATGAGTTTCGAGAAAAGACTTCTGGACGTAGAAAAAGGTAAATACGATATACTTGGAAATAACAACGTAATAATATCCGAATTGAAAGATTCTCTGTTGTTTACCAATCCTATAATATTGAACAAGCAGATACTTATACAGAGAAAAAGAGAGATTGCAGGCGATTCTGTATTCATAGACTCACAATTAAAACTGGCCCATAAAACTATAAATGTTGTAAAAGGATCTCCGGCCATAATACGAATAAAGAATCTGAGCAACGAGATAGGCGATACCATATACGTAAACGAAATAGATAAATATGGGCAGGAACAGCTTCTTGCAATGGTAGCCTATGGCGATATAGACTATGCAGTATGTGATGAAGGTATAGCCCGTGCTTCGGTAAAAGATATGCCTCAACTTGACATTTCCACTCCAATAAGCTTTACACAATTCTATTCATGGGGCATAAACAAGCAGTCGCCTGCGCTACTTGATACAATAAATGTATGGCTTAATCACTACATAACTACCCCCGAATTCAAGAAACTGCGTCTTAAATATTACAATAAGTAAAAACTATTATATTTTTTATTCGTAATTATTGATATATTTGCATATATATGTCATGTAAAGAATGTACGACTGTTAATATTTTAATATAGTTATGATTAAATTAGACAAAGTAAGGTGGGGATTTATAGGGTGTGGCGAAGTAACGGAAAAGAAAAGTGGCCCTGCATTTCAGTTGATAGAAGGGTCGGAAGTTGTAGCTGTAATGAGCCGTGACAAAGAAAAATCCGAATCTTATGCCAAGCGCCATAATATACCACGCTGGTATACCGATGCACAGGAACTTATAGGAGATGAAGATGTTAATGCGATTTACATAGCTACCCCTCCATCATCTCACGCAACATTTGCCATTATGGCTATGAAAGCAGGCAAGCCTGTATATATAGAAAAACCTATGGCAGCAAGCTATGAAGACTGTGCACGAATAAACAGGATATCTGCCGAAACAGGTATTCCATGTTTCGTAGCTTACTACAGACGATACCTCCCCTATTTCCAAAAAGTAAGGAAAATGGTAGAAGATGGCGAGATAGGTAATATCATAAACATTCAGATAAGATTTGCACAACCACCCAGAAATCTTGATTATAACAGTAAGAATCTTCCATGGCGCGTACAGCCAGATATTGCCGGTGGTGGCTATTTTTATGACTTGGCACCACATCAGCTGGATTTGCTGCAAGATATGTTTGGATGCATACTGGAAGCAGAAGGATATAAAAGTAACCGTGGAGGATTATATCCGGTAGAAGATACTGTAAGCGCATGTTTCAAGTTCGATTCCGGACTGCCCGGATCAGGATCATGGTGTTTCGTAGCACACGAATCGGCCAAAGAAGACAGAATTGAGATTATAGGCGACAAGGGAATGATATGCTTCTCTGTTTTTACTTTCGAACCCATAGCTCTTCATACCGAAAGAGGGAGAGAAGAATTTTTGCCCCCAAATCCTCCTCATGTACAATTGCCTTTGATAAAGGCGGTAGTAGAGCATCTGCAGGGAAAAGCTATATGTACCTGTGACGGTATTAGTTCTACTCCTACCAATTGGGTAATGGACAGAATACTGAACAAACTATAATATTATTCCATGAAAGTATCTTTAAAGGCGTATCTTCTTATTTTCCTTATATGTAACTCTATGTACTCGTTTGCACAAGAGATTACTAAAGATACTTTAGTGAATGAAAGCAAGAAGAACTTCATGATGAACATGACCGACGGTATGGTTACTACGGTTCGCGAAACAGGAAGAAGCATAAGAAGAATGGGAAATAAATTTAATTCAATTGATACTACTTTTATATCGCCCAACCTATATAATCTTGCTTTCATGATACAGCATACAGGATCTTATGAGCAATATCGTTTGGGAAGTAATGGTCGAGACAGGAATCAAAGCATTACATTTGCTCCTGAAGTTGATTATAAGATGGGGCTGTACTTTGGATGGAGATGGATATTTCTTGGGTATTCATTCGACCTGAAAGATATATTCGGAGGCAAGTCAAACAAAAAAAAGAAGAAAGAGCTTAGTCTTAGCCTTTACAGCTCGAAATTTGGAGTAGACATGTATTACCGAAAGACAGGAAATTACTTTAAAATAAGATCGGTACGAGGATTTGATATTCCTGAAGCTATTCATGACTTAAACTTTGACGGTCTAAGCAGTGACATAAAAGGAATAAACGCATACTATATATTCAATTATAAAAGATTTTCCTATCCGGCAGTATATAGTCAGTCTACAAACCAGCGCAAAAGTTGCGGCTCGTTAATGGCAGGATTTTCCTATTCACAACATCGAATAAAGTTCGATTACGAAGCACTACCTACCGAGCTCAAATCGCAATTAAAAGAAGAGTTAAAGTTTAGTAAAGTACAATACTCCGACTATAGTCTTAATATTGGATATGGCTACAATTGGGTATTTACAAGGAACTGCGTGGCAAACTTATCATTACTTCCTGCAATAGGATACAAAAAATCCAAGATAGACGATACCAATGCAAATAATTATCACTGGATACATAATGTAAATTTCGACCTTATAACTCGCGCCGGAATAGTATATAACAATGCAAAGTATTATGCCGGACTGTCACTATTAATACATTCCTACGATTATAGAAAACCCGATTTTTCCATAACCAATTCATTTGGATCGCTTAATCTATACATAGGATTTAATTTCTGGAAAAAGCCTGAATATCGCAAAAAATAGAGTGAGATAATAATCCTAAAACTACAATTACTTATAATTAAACTTATTTAACTAAAAATAATTTACTAAAATACAAAAATTAAAATACTAAAATATATTTTTACATAAAATATTAATAAAAACTTAATAATTATGAAAAATTTATTTATTTTAGTAAGTATGATTTTCTTTTTTTCATGTGAAAGAAATCAAATCTCAGATGAGAATATAATATCTAACAACCCTAGTAGTAGAAGTGCTACAATATTAAATCAAAATCCTATCGATTTTGATCCTATTGAAGAGTTAGAAGGTATTGAAGTAAATCTAATAAATATTGGAAGCGGTTCAAATAAATACTTATCATGTGATGATGAAGGTAATGTCAATTTATCTGAGAGTGACAATGGAAGTAAAAAACAAAGATGGTATATTAATGGTTCCATTAATAATGATGGATATATTAAGTCTGCAGCTTATGTAGGACGCCCAATATATACAGATAGTCGTCATTATTATACCTCTTATGGTAATTGGTATATATCACCTTTTGGTGTAAGAAATACAGATATTCCAACCTTGTCTGACACTATTTCATGTGGAACATTATTACTAATAGGCAATGATCTTGTTATAAGAAAATACAAATATTTCAGAGTCCCCATAAGAAGTATAGTTACAAAATCATCTTCTGGCAGAACCAGTGAAGATACTTGTAAAACTGAATTTCGTGCTATATACCTTCAACGGGAATCAGACAATAGCTCAAAACTAGCATATAAACTAGACAGTACACAAACTTCTACCCATTGGATAATAGAGCCTGCAGGGGATTATGTATTCGACAAAATTGAATATATTAAAGGTGAAGAGGATTATACAAAATTGGAAGATAGTGCTGTTAGAACTTATTATTACGAAAACGAGTCATCCAATACTGAAGCAACTGCAACAATTCAATTAAGCGAAAATATAAAATATTCATCTTCTTTTACAGAAGGAAAAACAGTATCTGTATCAAATAAAATAACTGCTGGAATAAAAATAGGAATTCCTAAGATAGGATTTGACTCTAACATATCCTATGAAACATCAACATCTAATCAATGGAATTATTCTACTACTGAAACACAAGAACGACAAACAACAGTAACAGATACATATAATTATAAGATTCCAGCAAATATTAATACTAAGTTAGAAGTACATATAGCTTCCTACAAGATGCGTCTTACTTATATAATGACATTACGTCGTATAGGCGACAATAAACGTTTCAGAATAAAAGGAAAATGGAGTGGAGTTCAGGGTACAGTATTTACTTATAAAAAATTCAATTCAAAAAATGGAGAATTTCTATCTGAAAACTCCATAAATAAATAAACAGTTATTAATCTCATTCATGGGAACTGCTATTAAAATAACAAGAATAGCAGTTCCTTTTTATTTAATATAACTTGTCATAATATATACAAAGTTTACATGAAATTGTATTTTACTTCCTATAAGAATAAATTCATATAAAAAGTTAGACTAAAAACTTTTTATATGAATTTAAAAATTAAGACACAAACCAGAAAACTTTTGCTCACATTGTGATAATTATATTTGTGGTAGAATAATAACACACATGAGCCTGTCTAACAAATAAAAATAGAGTTAGTAGAAGTTACAGTTTGTAAATAAATAAAAAGTACCATTTTGACCTATATTTTGGGACCTAAAATGGTACTTTTTTCTTTTCAAGAAAGGTATTGCTTACACTATATAAATTCATATTGTAATTTATATACTTGTTAGACAAGCTCTTTTATTTTTATTGCAGAAGTTTTTTTATCATACAGCAATTATAATAATACTTACTTAGAATCGCATTCCCATTGTAAAAAGTAACTGGTTATAGTTATTATCCACTTTTGTAGCAGCCATACCAGCGTCATCAAATGCATAGAAATTGGATTTATAAGTATCATATTTATATGCTAAATCTGCATAGAATATACTTCCTTTATATCCCACACCAAAAGTAAAAGTATTTCTTTCACGTACATTATTAAATTCTGTAGAAGTGCTCATACTATTCCAATCAAGTGCTTTATATGCACTATTCTTAAATACAGAAGAACTGTAATTATACCCAGCACGTATACTAAACTGAGGAAACAGTTTAGCCTCCATCCCAAGTCTTAAAGTATTAACCCCTTTTAAATCTTCTGATATTATACTATTTTGAAAAGTCATATAATCCCCATCATTATATTGAAATTTTGCTGAAGAATAGTCCTGATACTCATATTCCGCACCAACAGCCACTATATTTAACAATGTAGTTCCTAAACTAACATTGAACTTCCAAGGAGTTATAAGTTTATAATCTCTTATAATATCACCATCAGTATAATCAGGAGTATATTCGTTAACCTTTACATTTTCTGTTGGCTTTCCTTCTGTAACATAATTTACATTAGAACTCATATCAGCAGCGCTGTAATTAGTAAGGCTATACCAAGTAGGAGTAGCGACAGAAAGGCTTATACGAAAAGGTGATTCTTCAAAAGGACGAACTATAACACCAAGTTTCAAGTCCACTCCTGATCCTTTTGTATGAAACCAATTCGTAAGTTCATAATAGCCATTATCATTATTATAAGAGATATCTTCCGTATAGTATGAATAACGCTTATAATTTACATCATAAACACCAAGAGTCATTCCAAGATAAACTCTATCTTCTATATTAAAAGCAACATTGAAATCATATTCATCAATGCCCCCTTCTTCGCGACTGGTGTATTTATTAGAATCGCCATTCCAACCTATAAGTTTATCTTTTCCAGTATCACTATCCTTAGTAGTTCCAATAAGATCTGTTCTTACTCCCATTATTCCCATAAAAGGATATTGATTACCTGTAGTATATGGATTCTTAGCATTATAAATCGTATTAACTTCTTTTTCAGTATCATCAATAGGAATATTATAGTTATCCATAGCTATACCCAGCATATTTGCCATCTGCCAAGTCTGAGACATTCCATTTAATGATCCTCCAGAACCAAAGACTCTATTGAAATTATTTTTTTTATGATAATTAAATCCAAAATTCACATACCTAAGAGAAGTATTATTACCTATTTTATTACTATAAACAAATCCGACTTGATCGAATGACCAATGGGTTTTATTGTCTTTCCTTAAACTTCCCAGATAATCACTTTTAGTTGAAGTAGTATTAAAACCAAATGATGTCGATACATCACTACTTCTAAAAATTCCGATTCCGGCAGGATTTGTACTAATAACTGAGATGTCGCCTCCTAAAGCACTCATCGCTCCTCCCATTCCAACAAATCTGGCAGTTCCATTCAAGTCACTTCCGATTATACGAGCAGCATCGTATTGAGTCTGAGCATACATTCCCACTGATGCCATCAAAGCGAATGCACAAAATATATTCCTCTTAGTTTTCATAATTTATCAAAATTAAATATCTATATTATCTTCTGCGTGATCCACCACCACTACTACTAGATGAGCCTCCGCCTGATGATATGCGTGAGCTCCCTCCTCCAGTACTAAAACTGCTACGACTTGAGCTCCCACCATTAAAACTACCATTGTTACTACTGCTTCTATTACTGCGATTATAATCTGCAGAACGATCTGAAGCACTACTACGACGTGAGTCAATACTAGAAGAGTTATTATATGAATCACGCACACTGCTACGGGTACTGCTTGGACGTGAATAAGTGGATTCACCACGATTTGATATACTAGGACGTGTATAAGAAGAGCTACTGGGAGAATCTCTTTCACTACGCCCTGTATTAATCGAATTATTTTGATTTGTCACCCTTGTAGGCCTTACAGAAGATACTCCATAATTATCTTCTTTAACTACTCTACCTGATACTCTATTGCTAACTCCTCCACGTACCTGACGATAATCAGATGATCCTACACGAACACCTGAACTTTCTCTTACTGATCCATAATCACGATTACCAAATGACCGATATTCTGCACGACGATTATCATATAATCCTAGTCGTCCCCAATTACCACCTCCATGTCCAGGTCCCCAACATGGGCCACCCCAAGACGGTCCCCAACCAGGTCCCCAAGAACCACCCCAGAACGGATCATACCAACCGCCCCACGAGCCGCCCCATCCGAAGCCCCATGAAGGTCCATACCAACCACTATACCATGAAGAAGACCATCCAAAGCCCCATCCTCCACCATAAGGTCTATTCCAACGCCAGTCCGACCATAATCTATTCGAGAAAGTAGGAAAAGCATAAGCATAGAATCCGTCATCGTATACATTCCAATCCCATGAATTAAGTCCATAAACCACATCCCAGTAAAGAGGACTGCTTACAGGAATGGCATAGCGCGGATTACGGAATTTTACTATACGCATTGCATATTCGTAATCATCCTGAGTACCGTCAAATCCATTAACCCATTCACCTCTTTCGTCCAAGGGTTTTTCTTCTATGTAAAGAGTATCATTATATGTAGAGAAGTTATTGTCGCGTGAGTCATAGCGACGATTATATTCATCCACATTTCTAACCTTTCCAGTTACATCTTTTACAACAACAGTAGATCCCGGAGTGGCATAAACATTTGTTGTATTATTCTGTACAGGAACTACATCCTTAACTGTCTTAGTTATGGTAGCCTTCTTTTCTGTTTTCTTTTTAGGAATGAAATAAAGGTCGTCGTCACTGCTCTGTGCCCATGACAGATATGGCAAGCAAGCCAATACAAGCGAAGCTATAACAATCTTTTTCATATTCACTTATTTTATTAGGTTTTTTCTTTTTTATCTGGTACAAAAATAGAAAGAGAATTCATATCATAACACAGAAAAACCCTATTCCTTTATAGGGATTTCCCTATTTCTAAACAAATAAACATTCTTAATGTTAAGCTATATTTCTCTTTTTTAATCTATATTTGTAGAATATTTAAACGATATAATATGAAATATTTTGAAGTTACTTTCCATACGAATCCTTGTAATGAAACTGTGAATGATGTACTTTCTGCATTATTGGGAGAGATAGGATTCGAAAGTTTCGTCGAGTGCAAAGGAGACGAAAAAGCTTATATACAACAAACATTGTTTGATGAAGAAAGCTTGGAGGATGTTGTAGAGAATTTTCCGCTACCAGATACTAAAATAGAATACATAGTTAATGAGGCAGAAGACAAAAACTGGAATGAAGAGTGGGAAAAGAACTATTTTCAGCCAATAGTTATAGGCGACCGCTGTTGTATACACAGTACATTCCATCATGACGTTCCGAAGACTGAATACGAGATTCTTATAAATCCACAGATGGCATTCGGTACTGGTCATCATGAAACCACAAGTTCTATTATAAGCGAATTGCTGGAAGCCAATCTTAAGGATAAATCGGTACTCGACATGGGGTGTGGTACTTCCATTCTTGCAATACTTGCATCTATGCGAGGAGCTAATCCTGTAACAGCCATAGATATAGACGACTGGTGCGTAAACAACTCTAGAGACAACATTGTACTTAACAACATTGATAACATAACGGTAGAACTGGGCGACGCTGCACTGCTTAAGGACCGTAAGGCTTTTGATGTGATAATTGCAAACATAAACCGCAACATTCTGCTTAATGATATGGATAAATACGCTTCGTGCCTACATGCAGGATCGGAACTTTATATGAGCGGATTTTATGTGGAAGATATACCGGCAATAAGAGATAAAGCAGAAAGTCTTGGGATGAAATTTGTGCATCATCGTGAAAAGAACCGATGGGCTGCAGTAAAATTCATTAAGGAATGAATTGATTAAATAAGATTGCTTCAAGATATTAAAGCATAAAAAAGAGTCCGTTACAACAGCGAACTCTTTTTTTTTGATATTACTTATAGAAACTGTTCTAGAAAAATTAATTATAAGAATTCCTTCAAATCCTTAAAATTTTGACGTATAGTATCTTCCACTTCTTCTTTCCTTCCCATCATCATCATTTTAGCCATTGATTCCATAAATCCCTTTATTTCGGCTCTAGTCACCTTGGATGGCATTGATAAGCAATTAGGATCTGTTATTACATTTACCAATGCCGCACCTTCTGCTTCAAATGCTTTGCTTATCATTTCGGACACTTCATCGGCCGTATGTGCTGTCCATGCGTTCATTCCCATAGCCTTAGCCACTGCTTCAAAATCAGGATTATACATATCTGTCTGCCAGTCTGGCAAGCCTGCAACTTCCATTTCAAGTTTCACCATTCCAAGTGAATGATTATTAAATACAATAAGTTTTACAGGCAATTTATACTGTACTATTGTAGCCAAATCGCCAAGTGTCATAGAAAGACCTCCATCGCCACATACAGCTATAATCTGTCTATCTGGACATGCAAGTGCTGCACCTACAGACATAGGTACTGCACACCCCAATGAGCCATGGTTATAAGAAGCAATCATATCTCTTTTACCGGTAGCTCTTAAATACCTGGCCGACCATACATCACACATGCCCGTTTCAATAGTAAAAACAGCACTGTCGGATGCTAGCTTATCGACTACTGTCATTACAAATTCAGGATGAAGCTTATCTTTCTCACCTTTATCATCTATATATACGCTTAGGTCTTTAATTACTTTCTTATGCTCTTCTAGTTGCTCCTTAAGAAATGCGTCACTTTTATTATCTTCAAGCATAGGCATCAATGCAGCCAATGTAAGTTTTACATCGCCACACAATCCCTGAGTCAGTTTGGCTCTTCTACCCAATCTATCGGCACGCAAATCTATTTGAGCTATTTTTATATTATCTGGAATAAACTGATCGTAAGGAAAATCAGTTCCCAGCATTAGAAGTAAGTCGGCCTTATGCATACTTTTGTAGCCCGATGGCGTTCCAAGTAGTCCTGTCATTCCCACCTCATTAGGATTATCATATTCTACCTTCATTTTACCACGGAAAGTATAAGCAACGGGAGCCTTCAAAAACTTTGCAAGTGCTACCACTTCATCATGAGCTTCGGCACAACCTATTCCGCAATATAATGTAACCTTCTTTGCATCATTTATAAGCGTAGCCAACTTTTTAAGTTCTTCGTAAGAAGGAATAATCTGAGGGGAAGTTACATAATTTATATTTGAAGAGTAAATGCTTTCTTCATTCTCGGAAGTTAAATCCCCTGGTAATCCAACCACCGAAACTCCTTTGTATGAAATAGCGGTCTGTATACCAAGCTGCATCATCCTTGCAAATTGTTGGGGAGTTGAAGCTACCTGATTAAAATAGCTACAATCATCAAACAATTTTATAGTATTGGTACCCTGGAAGTATTTCATCCCGAACTGATTGGATGGACAAGTAGAAGCTATTGCAATTACCGGAGCATTTGCACGATGAGCATCGTATAATCCATTTATAAGATGTACATGACCAGGACCACTGCTACCGGCACAACAGGCTAGTTTGCCTGTAAGCTGAGCTTCTGCACTTGCTGCAAATGCTCCACTTTCTTCGTGACGTACATGTATCCATTGAATTTTTCCATTTTCTCGGACTGCATTGTTTACTTCATTCAAACTATCACCTGTAATGGCATAAATATGCTTTATGCCTGCATTGGCAAGCATATCAACAACTTGGGCAGCAACATTCTTACTCATATCATTATTATTATAATATATGAGAAGAACATGTGATATAAATAAATAGTTTGTTAACGAAAAGAAGTTTTTTATTTTATTGTAAGATTGGATAAATCATACAAAGAACCGTTAAATACATTAAGGTCTACTTTCTCCTTTATTCCTGGCATTCTACCTACATCTGTATGCTGCCAAAACTTCCAGTTGCCCTGATACTTAACCGAATCTACATAGTAATGAGCAATCCAGTAAGGATATGCATTTAATACTGAATCACTGAGGTATTTAGTTTTGAATTTATATGAAGCATATATAATTGGCTTTACACCATAATGTGCCTCTACCCTCTTAAGCCAAACTTTAATATCTTTCTTCATTTTCTCTGCATCATCGCCCTTGGTTTCTATATCCAGTACAGGGGGAAGATCTCCCTTTTCAAGTTTTACTGAATTAATGAAGAACTCTGCCTGTCGGGCAGCATTGGTTTTGGGATTGTAAAAATGATAAGCTCCGCGTATGAATCCATAATATCTTGCAGAATCGAAGTTTGTGCTGAACACTCTATCGCCGAAGTCTCCTCCTTCCGAGGCTTTCATGAATATAAACTTAATAGGAAATCGACCTTGTTGAGCCTTACTAAACTCTTTCCAATTTATCTGACCCTGATGGTGCGACAAATCTATACCATGTACGTCGTATCCCGATGGCATGCATATACCATAAGCCTTATATCCATAACAAGGCTTCCAGCGATAAGCATATGGACGGATAAAGAAATAATAGAATGCAAATATAAAGGCAATAGCAACAATGAACATAAGGAACTTATACAACCAAATAGGTATCTCTCTATTTTTTATCTCTTTCTTGGAAGTCTTTTTGCGCGGCTTTCTTGGAGAAGTAGTTTTTTTGGCTTTAGAATGTTTTTTTGCCGCCAATATAGGAGATCTGTTAATCATTTGAGAGATATGGTGTAAAGCAGTTCTGACTCTTTGATATTAAAGTTTGTTTAACAATCTTTCCTGCTTGATACAGGAAAGATTGTATTGTTGTATAATTTAAACTTATAGTGTCTAAATATTATTTACTCTGTTCCAATTGCAAAGTTTTGGTTGGTTCGTCACAAACTGCCGAAGGACCAAAGTACTGTATAGGACCTGGATATACATAGTCAGTTTCTACAGCCCAATTTTCACGATTTGCAGCAAAGAACTGGAATGGTTTGCCATCAAGTCTTACAAGAGCTTTCTGAATAACAGGTTTCATTTCGCCATGACGACGTTCCATGTTCATCATCATTGTAATAGGCACACCACCTGCAATCCATTCTTCGGCAGGAGCTGTAAGATTACGTACTGATGACATATATCCTGTTACACCTGCACCAATTAGCATAGAAGCAGTAAAACCAAGAGAATAACAATAGTCGGCATCGAAGTTAGATGGAGCAGCGCAACGTCCTTCATAACCGAAGAAGTGATGCTGTGCAGCGAACTTACCTACATATTTGCCTTCTTCCTTCCACTGTGCAAGTTTAACAGCAACCATATCTGAAAGTAATTTTTCTGTTTCGATCAATGAAACCTGTACATTTCCGTGAGGGTCGCGATCAAGAGTAAGCTGACGTGCTACACCTTCTGGAAGAGAAGCATAAATTTCAGAATTTTCCTTAGAAAGTTTTGAAATTATATATTCACGTTGGTGAGATTTCTTAATCAAAGCAAATTCAGAAGCATTAGATGCCAAGAAATCGTTCAACTCAGAGATAAGTTTCTTCATTGCAGGAATGAATTCAATCAAACCTTCAGGAATCAATACGGTACCGAAGTTATTGCCTTCTGCAGCACGGTTAGCTACAACATGAGCTATAGAAGTTACAACATCATCCAAAGACATGTTCTTCTGTTCAACCTCTTCCGAGATGATACACATGTTTGGCTGTACCTGAAGAGCACATTCAAGAGCAATATGAGATGCAGAACGACCCATCAACTTAATGAAATGCCAGTATTTACGAGCTGAATTACAGTCACGTTGAATATTACCTATTACTTCTGCATAAGTTTTGCAAGCAGTGTCAAATCCGAAAGATGTTTCGATCATTTCGTTCTTCAAGTCACCGTCGATAGTCTTAGGACAACCTATTACCTGTACGCCATAGTTCTTTGCAGCATAGTATTCAGCAAGAACACAAGCATTTGTATTAGAGTCATCACCACCAATGATTACAAGAGCAGTAATACCTAATTTCTTAAGGATCTGGTAACCAAGTTCAAACTGTTCTACAGTTTCAAGCTTAGTACGACCTGAACCGATAATATCGAAACCGCCTGTATTACGATATTCGTCGATGATATCGGATGTAAGTTCCATGTAGTTATGATCTACAAGACCGCCAGGACCAAGGATAAAGCCATAAAGACGGCTGTCTGTATTCATTTTCTTTATTCCATCGAACAAACCAGAAATAACATTGTGACCACCAGGAGCCTGACCACCTGAAAGGATAACACCTACGTTTACTGGATTGTAAGCAGTTTCATCACCCTCTACGAATTTAATCAACGGCATTCCGTAAGTATTTGGGAACAAAGCTTTGATAGCTTCCTGATCGGCTACAGATTGAGTTGCCTCACCATTACTTGCTTTTACCGCACCTTTCAATGCTTTAGGAAGTTTTGGCTGATAAGCAGCTCTTGCAATTTGTAATGCACTTTTAGTCATAATTATTTTATTTATTTAAAGGTATATAATCTTTATGAATAGGTGTGCAAATTTCGTTCATTTTTTGGAAATATAAAAACATATCCAAATAAAAATAGTACATTTGTCGCGATATAACAACAGGTATTAACTTAAAATAATGGAATTATGGCAAGTAGAAGAGCATTAAAGAAAAGTATATTCTATATAGCTGAAGGTGTAATGTTTGTAGCTATGGTAGATAAAATAGACCGTAACGTAATAAGCGAGGCTATACAAAATATACTAAACCTTATACCAAGAATCAGTCATACTGAACCTGGAAACGCTAAGCTTTATTATAAAAAGCTTAAAGAAGAATTAAGTAATGAGTTAACTAAAGTCTCTGTAGCTTTAGAAAATGTAGAAAAAGCCTGATTATATAATGAAGAAAGCAATTTGTAGTTTTATTTACTACAAACTTCTGGGATGGAAATCTGTTATGACTGTCCCTGATTTTGATAAATATATTATATGTGCTGCTCCGCACACTTCAAACAGTGATTTATTCATGGGTAAGCTGTTTATGGCAGTAAATGGCCGCAAGACAGGATTCATGATGAAGAAATTTTGGTTTTTCTGGCCATTGGGATACTTTTTCAAGGCAATGGGTGGAGTACCGGTAGATAGAAAGAAAAAAACTTCCTTGGTAGATCAAATGATTCAAACAGCCAAGGAAAGCAAAGAATTTCATTTAGCCATTACTCCCGAAGGTACAAGAAAGAAGAATCCTAACTGGAAAAAAGGATTTTATTATATTGCTAAAGGAGCAAACCTACCAATTATACTTATCGGTATAGATTATGAAAAAAAATGTATAACTGCAGAGAAGGTAATATATCCTTCGGATGATCTAAACAGCGACATGCGAGAAATAAAGCTATATTTCAAGAATTTCAAAGGCAAGCATCCTGAACTTTTCTCTGTAGGAAACGTTTAATAATATTTAAATCCTCTCCTCACGTATATTGAATATATTTTTATATACGTGGGGATTTTTATTAAAATTACAATGAAAAAGGTAGTATTATCTGTTGTATTTTTACTCTTTGGGATACTTTATACTGCAGCTCAAAGTATTGAATCGAATATCGAGCAACGACTTAAAGATTATTTTAACTCATACACCACTAATGAAAAAATAGGAAAGTGTCATCTTAACCGATTCGATATAGACCATCAGAAACGAACCATAGACATTTATCCAAATGCCAACTTCGGATATCAGTCATTTACCCCCGAAAAGGCTGAATCTGTATACAATTCCATAAAACAGTTTCTGCCCGGACCAGTAAACTATTACAGTATAACCGTATATGCAGACAATAAACCTATAGAACAACTTATACCTAACTTTTACATAAAAAAGCAAGACAAAAGCAAGTTGTGGGGAAAGATAGAATATAAGGAGAATCCTTGGGTAAAAAATATTTCACGCCCATATACTGCATCAAAAGGACTTGAGGAGCGTCATATAGCCATATGGCAAAGCCATGGAAAATATTACAAGAACAATAATGGAACTTGGGAATGGCAACGTCCTAATCTTTTCGCCACACGTGAAGACATATTCACTCAGTCATTTGTAGTTCCTTATATAATACCTATGCTTCAGAATGCCGGAGCAGTAGTTTTTACTCCGCGCGAAAGAGATTGGCAGACGAATGAAGTTATAGTTGATAATGATGGAACAGGATTTTATCAGGAAATTAAAAGTAAGAAGAGTAGATGGAAAACAGCCAATATTCCGGGTTTTGCTTTAAAATATCGTACTTATACCGATAATAATAATCCTTTTACTCACGGAACAGTAAGATTTGCTACTACCGAAAAGAAACCCGAAAAAGCTTTTGCACAATGGATTCCAAACATTCCTGAAACAGGTAAATATGCTGTTTATGTAACATATCAAACTCTTCCAGAGAGTGTGAGTGATGCAAAATATTTAGTATTTCATAAAGGAGGAGTCACCGAATTTTTGGTTAACCAACAGATAGGAAACGGCACATGGGTTTATCTTGGCACTTTCGAATTCGATAAGGGTACAAATGATTATGGGATGGTGGTATTAAGCAATGAAAGCAAGCAAAAGGGTGTAGTTTGTGCAGATGCTGTACGTTTTGGAGGAGGAATGGGCAATATTGTTCGTGGAAAAAGTACCAGCGGATTGCCAAGGTATCTTGAAGGAGCAAGATACTCGGCACAATGGTATGGAATGCCTTATAGTGTGTATAGCGCAAGTAATGGAACAAATGATTATAATGATGATATAAATACACGAGGGCTGGAAGTTAACTATCTTAGCGGAGGATCGGTATATAATCCTACAGAAAAAGGATTAAGAGTACCTATAGAAGTAGCACTGGGACTGCATAGTGATGCAGGCTTCTCAAGAGAAGACAGCATTATAGGAAGTTTGGGAATATATACTACTGATGCAAACAACGGATTTCTAAATACCGGCGTTTCACGGTATGCATCAAGAGATTTAAGTACTATGGTACTTGATGGATTACAGAATGACATAAATTCTCATTATGGAATAAACTGGACCACCAGGGGAATGTGGAACAAGAATTATAGCGAAACACGACGCCCTGCTGTTCCTTCGATGATTCTTGAACTGCTGGCTCATCAAAATTTTGCAGATATGCAATATGGTCACGATCCATATTTTAAATTCTTAGTTGGAAGATCTGTATATAAGTCCTTGTTGAAATATATAGCTGCAATGCATGATGAAGATTATGTAGTTCAGCCACTACCGATTAATAATTTCATGATAACTAAAGGTAAGAAAAAACATACATTCAACCTGAGTTGGAAGGCTGTAAACGACCCTATCGAGCCAACAGCAAAACCGCAGGGATATATAGTTTATACACGAATTGGTCATGGTGGATTTGACAATGGAACAATGGTAAACTCTAACCAATATACATTCAAAGGAGAGGCCGGATTAGTTTACAGTTTTAAAGTTACTGCAGTAAATAAAGGAGGAGAAAGTTTCCCTTCCGAAATTTTGTCGGCATATAGTGCAAAAGAAAGTAAAAAGGAAGCCATTATAATAAACGGATTTGATAGATTAAGCGGTCCTATGGCATTCAATAATCCCGAACAACAAGGATTTGACATGGACACAGATGCCGGACTTTCTTACATTTCTACTCCCGCCTTTTGTGGAAATCAGGTTAATTTCAATAAAAAAAATATTGGAAGTGAAGGACCGTCAGGATTAGGTTATAGCAATACAGATTTAGAAGGAAAACTTATAGCAGGAAACACATTTGACTATACTTTCATACATGGTAAAGCAATACAGGGAGTAGGAAAATATTCATTTGTATCATGTAGCGATGAAGCTGTAGAAAATGGATACGTTAACCTTGACAAGTATGATGTAGTAGACTATATAACCGGTGCCGACAAAAGTCCTTATCCTACCGAAATCCAGAAAGCACTTACCATATATTGTCAGAAAGGCGGAAATGTAATGATAAGCGGAGCTTATATAGGTAGTAGCAATAACAACATACAAGATAGTGAATTTACAAAGAATATTCTGAAATACAGTTTTGGTGGAAGTATGTTGAACTATTTTTCAGGAAATATATTAGCTGCAGGTAATACGATAAATATACCCTCAGAAATAAACGAAAAAACATACTCGGTAAATAACCCGGACTGTATTATGCCTGTTGCACCGGCATATTCTACCTTCATTTATACTCCGGGAAATTATAGTGCAGCAATAGCTTATAAAGGAATATACAGAACATTTGTAATGGGATTTCCGTTTGAATTAATAAATGGGGCTTCTGAACGAACAAAAGTAATGGGCGCAATCCTTAACTTTTTCGATGTAAAATAGTTTTTCCGGTTAATTATTTAAAATAAAGTGACTGAAATTACCTTTGCATCTTTTTTTTAATAACTTTGTGTGTATATAAACCATTAAAACTATACAACTATGTACACTATACAGACAAATCAATCAGGAACACGCAGTATGGAAATTTCTGAAGAAAATCTTCGTACAATAGAAAAATATTCACTATTCCAACATCTTATAGACAGTAACGGAATAGTAGACGAAGATGTACTAGATAAACTTAAACTGAACCTACGCTCGCTGATTGTTGCAGAAGAGGGTAATTCCAAGGACTTACTTGACCTTTGCATAGATGTAATTTATCATAACAATATGAAAGCCTTCGGACTTCATCAACTTATCTTATTATATATAAAATGGGAAAAAGAAAAAGATGAAGAAGAAGACGAATAACAAAATATATTAGAATTTTGAAAGATCATAAACTAACAGACTGGCTGCCAACAACAAAAAAAGAGATGGAATTAAGAGGATGGGATGAATTGGATGTCATTCTGTTCAGTGGAGATGCTTATGTAGACCATCCGTCATTCGGGCCTGCAGTTATTGGAAGATTATTAGAGGCACAGGGGTTGAAGATAGCCATTGTGCCTCAACCTAATTGGCGTGACGACTTACGTGACTTCAAGAAACTTGGAAAGCCCCGCCTTTTTTTCGGCGTATCTGCCGGATGCATGGACAGTATGGTCAATAAGTATACTGCAAATAAAAGATTACGAAAGGAAGATGCCTATACACCCGACGGTCGTCACGACCTTCGTCCCGAATACCCAAGCATAGTATATACTCAGATATTAAAAGAAATATACCCCGATGTTCCTGTAATTCTTGGAGGTATAGAAGCTTCATTAAGACGTATTACGCATTATGATTATTGGCAAGATACTTTAAGAAAATCTATATTAGCCGATTCGGGAGCCGATCTTCTTATTTATGGAATGGGCGAAAAACCCATAACCGAATTATGTAAGCGACTGATAGAACAGGCCGATAAAGGTATGCCTATAACAATACCCGAAGATATTCCTCAGACAGCTTATATAAAAGTAAAAGAGGGTTTAAAGCCATATAATAAATCAGAGAAAGATGATATAATACTGTCATCTCACGAAGATTGCCTGAAGGATAAGAAAAAACAGGCAGCCAACTTTAAATATATAGAAGAGGAATCTAATAAATATGCGGCTTCGAGAATTCTACAAGGTATAGGAAAGAATTATGTTGTAGTAAATCCGCCATATCCACCTATGACTCAAGAAGAATTGGACCATTCGTTCGACTTGCCATATACTCGTCTACCTCATCCTAAATATAAGGGTAAACGTATTCCGGCATTCGATATGATTAAATTCTCGGTAAACATTCATCGTGGTTGCTTTGGAGGATGTGCATTTTGTACAATATCGGCACATCAAGGCAAGTTTATTGTGAGCCGAAGCAAAGAGAGTATACTGAAAGAGGTAAAGGAAATTACAGAAATGCCCGATTTTAAAGGATACTTAAGTGATCTGGGCGGACCTAGTGCAAATATGTATCAAATGAGCGGTATTGACAAGAACAAATGTTCTAAATGCAAACGTCCATCATGTATTCATCCACAGGTATGTCCTAATCTCAACACCGACCATCGTCCACTGCTTGATATTTACCATGCAGTAGATGCTATGCCGGGAATAAAGAAGAGTTTCATTGGAAGTGGGGTGCGTTATGACCTGCTTCAGTATAAAAGTAAAGATCCGGCTGTAAATAAAAGTACTGCCGAATATACCCGCGAATTGATAGCCAAGCATGTTAGCGGCCGACTTAAAGTGGCTCCTGAACATACTAGCGACAATGTGCTTTATATGATGCGCAAGCCATCATTCTCGCAATTCTACGACTTTAAAAAGACTTTCGACAAGATAAACAGTGAACTTAATCTGAAACAGCAGATTATTCCATACTTCATTAGTAGTCATCCGGGCTGTACGGAAGAGGATATGGCCGAATTGGCTGTACTTACCAAGAAACTAGATTTCCATCTGGAACAGGTACAGGACTTCACTCCTACGCCAATGACAGTAGCTACCGAAGCTTGGTATACAGGATATAATCCTTATACACTGCAGCCGGTATTCTCGGCTAAAACTCCAAAAGACAAACTCCGTCAACGAATGTTTTTCTTTTGGTATAAACCTGAGGAAAGAAAGAATATAATTGCAGAATTAAGAAGGATTGGAAGGGCCGACCTTATAGATAAATTATACGGGAAGCGATAAATATTTAATCTATAATAATTTAATATGATGGTAATAGTATTATTTCGCTACTACTATCATATTATCTACTATTTCTTCATAAAGTTATCATCATAACATCAACATTTTTTTGTTGAATCATATAAAGACAGCTACTCACTGCATATTGATAAAATTATCGATATGATAAAAACAAGGTTTTATCAAGTAGAACCAGTAGAAACAATGTGGACTATTATAGTAATGATTAAATAAAAAACAGAACTAGTAAACTAGTTCTGTTTTTTATTTATCAGATTATTCTTCATCTTCCAAAATTTCTTTAATACGCCCCACTTCACCACTTTCAAGCCTAACCTTTATTCCATGAGGATGATTGGGCGATTTGGTCAATATATCTTTTACTATTCCTTCGGTCAAATTACCTGTACGCTGGTCTGATTTCAAAACAATATTTACTACCTGACCAACTTTAACATCACTTCTCCTTTTTCCATCCATACTATATAAAATATTTAATGAAGCTAAGTTAGATAAAAATAAAGTATGGTAAATACTATAATGGTCTATTTTTTTGATACAATTTATTATAGAAATAATCTGGTCAACTTTAAAAACAATAAAATTGCTCCATAACAAATCGTAATTCTAAACGATTCATTATGGAGCGATTACTAAAAAGCACTTATATTTATAATGTCTCTTTATTAAGTATGCTACAGTTATATTTTTCGAGTACCTCTATACAACGATTAATATCATTTGGACGAATTACCACATTAGCAGTATTTCCTTGTGCAAAAGCATACATATATTCAATAAATATATTTTCGGCTGCCAAATAATCTAGTATTACCGCCAAAGAACCAGATACATTAGAGCAGCTGATACATACAACATCGGTCAACATTACAGCAAAGTTTTCCTGTCTAAGTACATCTACTGCCTTGTCTACATCCGATACAATGAGACGCAATATTCCAAAATCAGTTGCCTCGGCCATACTGAACGCATGCATATTTATATTATATTTTGCAAGCGTCTTTGTAACATCATTTATTCTTCCTGTCTTATTCTCAAGAAAAACAGATAATTGCTTTATTGTCATAATATCATCATTTATTTTAATATTCTATTATCTATTACATGTTTGCTCTTACCTTCACTACGTGGAATACTGTTAGGTTCCATTAGTCTGATGTCGGCACTTATAGAAAGAACGTTCTTTAGACGATCGGACAAATCTTTCTTCATCTGAAGCATACGGCCCATATCATCCGAAAAATAGTCTTTTCTTACTTCTACCTGCACCTGCAATGTATCAAGATTATTCTTTCTGTCTACTACCAACATATACTGAGGTTCAAGTTCGGGTATATCAAGAATTACACTCTCTACCTGCGATGGGAATACATTTATACCACGAATAATAAGCATATCGTCACTACGTCCCACTATTCGACTCATTTTAACATTGGTACGTCCACACGAACATTTCTCATGCGACAATGAACACAAATCTTTTGTGCGATAGCGAAGCAAAGGCATTCCTTCTTTAGTTAAAGTAGTAAATACCAACTCACCCACTTCGCCATCGGCTATAGGTAAAGTTGTTTCCGGATCTATAATTTCGGGAAAAAAGTGATCCTCATTTATATGCGAGCCATTCTGCTCTATACATTCATAAGAAACTCCCGGACCAATAATTTCGCTTAATCCATAAATGTTATATCCTTTCACTCCCAATCTATCTTCTATTTCCTTTCGCATATTATCGGTCCAGGGTTCAGCGCCAAGCGCTCCTACTCTAAGCTTTATATCTTTCTTATCTACCCCAAGCTTATCTAGTGTCTCGGCCAAATATAATGCATAAGATGGAGTACAAGCTATACCGGTTATTTCAAGATCGCGAATTAGCTTTATGTGTTTCTCGGTATTTCCTGTAGATGCAGGAATAACAGTAGCTCCAAGGTTCTCTACTCCGTAATGTGCTCCCAATCCACCAGTAAAAAGTCCATAACCATAACTTACAGAAAAAGTATCATCGCGCGTTACGCCAAAAGCCGACAAACATCTGGACATTACCTCCGACCATATGGAAAGATCCTTTCGGGTATATCCCACAATAGTTGGATTTCCGGTGGTACCCGATGAAGCATGTACTCGTACAATTTCCGATTTAGGAGTAGCCAATAATCCATAAGGATAATTATCACGAAGATCTTGCTTTGTAGTAAATGGAAGTTTAACAATATCTTCAATAGTACGAATATCATTGGGTGATAAATCCATACTCTGCATTTTACTTCTGTAGAAAGGAACATTATGATACACTAATGATACCAATTTCTGTAGTCTTTTTCCTTGCAATTCGCGCATCTGCTCTTGGCTCATGCACTCTTTATTTATATTCCAAATCATAGTATTAGATTTTATTATTTACTAATTGGATGATCTTTATGAAAAGCCTGCATCCTCTCTTCCATTACGCTATATAGGTCATCGCGCATACGTGAAGTACAAGCTCTTACACCTTCTTCCTCACTTCCGGTAGTAGAAAGAGAAATACTGCTTACTCCGTAATATAAAAGCTCTTTCAGCAAATCTCCTGCTTTCATATCACCATATCCTACCGTAAAGAAAAAGCCATCTCCTACTTTTCTGGTTACATCATAATCGTATACTATATGGAAACCATTATCGGTAAATATCTTTTTCATCTTTTCTGCTCTGCGTGCATATTCACGCGTATCGGCTACAAAATCCAGTTTACCATCAGTAGCACATTTTAGCATCTCGGCATAAGCATACTGTGTAGATGCAGTACAGCCAGAAGTAATCATGTATAGTATAGAAGCCACCAAAGTCTGTCCAAAAATGCCCGAGTCCTTATATCTTTCAGCAAGATCAGAATAGTATGTATCAAACAGTTTATCGCTTATACAAGTAAGTGCCATACGCTGACCTGCATAGCTGAATATCTTTGAAGACGAAAGCATCAATATATAGTTATCAGTATATTTTGCTACCGTAGGAGCAAAAGGAGCTTCGAACGGCTTGCCTAAATCTTGACGAAAATCCATGCAGAAGTATGCAAGATCTTCCATTACAATTACATCATATTTGGTAGCAAGTTCGCCTATAATCTTAAGTTCATTTTCTTCCAGACATATCCATGCAGGATTATTGGGATTGGAATATATTATTGCAGCTATATCACCTTTAGAAATAAAACTTTCAATTTTATCCTTCAATGCCTCTCCACGAAAATCATGAATATCGAACTGCTCCCACTCAGCGCCAATAACTCGAAGTTGTGATTTTTGGATAGGGAAACCAGGATCTATAAAAAGAATCTTATTTTTTTTCTTCTGTCTCTGGGTGCACGCAATGAAAGAGCCGAATGATCCTGCAACCGAACCCGTAGTAGGTATACATGATCTGGAAGATATATCGACATCAAGAAAAGCTTTTACAAAACGTGCGGCTTCATATTTAAGCTCGCTTATTCCGGCAGCTGCAGGATATTGCGATCCAACTCCGCGATCCAGGGCAGCTTTTTCGGCTTCTATTCCTATTAGATTAGGAGGCAATCCAGGAGATCCTTGATCCATACGAATAAATGGAATTCCTGTTCTTTCTTCAAGAGATGAAGCTACCAATAGGATTTCGCCTATGGTAGCTTGTGACAAGTTGGCTATTTTAAGTTTGCTGACAACGTCAGCTACAAGTTCCTCGTTAAATACCTGATTCTTCATAATAATAACCGGCGGATATTTCAACGCCTAAATCAAAAGCTTTTTTATTCATTTCCACTATTTTCTCTCCTTTAGAAGCAAATACATTTTCAATGCTTTCGCGTAATTGCTCGGGAGTTATCAATTCTATAAATTTTGCTGCCATTCCCAGAAGAATCATATTAGAACATTTAGGCATATTATTCTCCTTTGCCAAACTATCTATAGGATAAGATATTGTTTTATCAACTGCGTTAAGTTCTTTTTCCAATAGTTCATATTCAGGATAATTTGGTATATTTTCAAAAGTATCAGCCGAAGTTATAATCCACCCCTCTTCGTGCAAATATGGCATATATCTCAAGGCTTCCATTGGCTCCATTGAAATTATCATGTCTGCTTCTCCCAACGGAATCAGATCTGACCATATCTTTTCATCAGATATGCGAAGATTGGACTGTACATCTCCACCACGTTGACTCATTCCATGAACTTCGGCCTGTTTCAGATCAAGATTGGCTTTAGTAGCCGCATCACCTATTATGGTAGCAATAGAAAGGATTCCCTGTCCTCCTACTCCTGCAAGTAATATATTTTTTGTCATTGCTTATCTGCTTTTTGTTTTCTAAGTTTCTTGTTCAATGTCTGTATACATTCACGACGAGGAATGATAACTGATACTCCTTTATAGTTAATTTCTTTACGTATTATATCAGTAATTTCATCCATATTCTTTGGCAAAGGCACTACTACATGAAGATGTTCGGGATCTAGTCCTAATCCTAGACATATAGCTTCAAACTTATTCGTTCCAGCCGAATCCTGACCTCCGGTCATAGCAGTAGTAAGATTATCAGATATTATAACGGTAATATTTGCATTTTCGTTAATTGCATCCAGTAGCCCGGTCATACCCGAATGTGTAAAAGTAGAATCGCCAATAACTGCAATTGCAGGGTGTATGCCTGCATCGGCAGCCCCTTTTGCCATAGTTATGGAAGCGCCCATATCTACACAACTGTCTATAGCGCGAAATGGAGGCAACGCACCTAATGTATAGCATCCTATATCGCCAAATATTCTCGCATTTGGATATTCTGCTGCTACTTTATTAAGAGCATCATAAACATCACGATGACCACACCCCTGACACAATGCCGGTGGTCTTTGCATTACTATATCTGGTGTTGAAAAACTTGTAATACTACTGCATCCGAAAGCAAGTCCAACCTTATCGGGAGTTAGTTCGCCAGTTCTTGGAAGATTTCCTGTAAGTCTTCCAAACACTTTTGTTATATGAGAATTTTCTGCATTTTCATCATTTATTTTTAGGATAGCTCTTACTTCTTTTTCGACAAATGGCTGACCGTCTTCCACTACCAATATATTCTTACATTTTTCTGCCATCAGCCTAATAAGATTAACGGGCAAAGGATATTGAGATATTTTTAATATAGATATATTATCCTCCAACATCTCCTCATATTCCATAACATAATTATATCCTATACCACATGCTATTATTCCAAAGTCGGATACTTTACCAAGCTCTATTCTACTTAATTTATTGTAACCTGTATTTGACGATTCAAGTTCCAATTCACTATATTTCATTATCAGATTATCATACTGATTTCTGGCATTAGCAGGCAACAAAACCCAGTTTTTTCTATCCGCCTGAAGATTTAACTCATTTTCTTTATATACCTTTCCAATTACTACTCCGGCCCTAGAGTGAGCTAAACGAGTTACGATACGCATCAATACAGGTAATTTCATTCTTTCAGATAAATAGAAAGCATATTCCATCATATCGTATGCCTCCTGTTGATCTGAAGGTTCTAATATTGGAGTCATTGCAAAATTTCCATAAAAACGAGAATCTTGCTCATTTTGAGAAGAATGCATTGAAGGATCATCGGCAGCAACCACCACTAATCCTCCGTTAACTCCAGTAATTGCCGAATTGATAAATGCATCGGCAGCAACATTCATTCCCACGTGCTTCATGCATACCAAAGCACGTTTCCCGGCATAGCTCATTCCAAGTGCAGCCTCCATAGCTGTCTTTTCATTAGTGCACCATTTACTATGAATATTTCTTTCCTTTGCAAGAGGATTATTTTGAATAAACTCTGTTATTTCTGTAGAAGGGGTACCCGGATAGGCATAAACGCCCGAAATTCCGGCATTTATTGCACCGAGTGCAATAGCCTCATCACCCAATAGTAGTCTTTTTTCTGCCATCGTATTATTTAATTAAAAAATTATCGGAATCATTTAATACTGGAAATTTTTCTCTAAACCTTTCCAGAATGGTAATATCAATATCTGTGGTTGCAGCACACTCTACATTATCTTCACAAGCAACTATTGTTTTTCCATAAGGATCTATTATTTCACTTCCTCCTATATATTTGCAGTAAGGATCATTACCTACTCTATTTACAGCAGCTACAAAACATTGATTTTCTATCGCACGTGCATGAATAAGAGTTTTCCATGCATCTATTCTCACATCTGGCCAACTTGCTACATATATTATCATATCGTAATCTTTTCTATTTCTGCTGAATACCGGAAAACGAAGATCGTAACAAATTTGAAGAAGTATTCTAATACCCTTATAGGTTACCACTACTCTATCACTACCGGCACTAAAAGTCTTGTCTTCTCCTCCATAAGTAAATAGATGCTTCTTGTCGTATATATCATATTCACCCGAAGGATATACGAAATAAAATCGATTATAATATCTATTATTAATCTCCGTTGGCACGCTTCCTGCTATGGCACACTGCCTCTTCATTGCCGTTTCTTTCATCCATTCAAGAGTCTTTCCTTCGCCTCTCTCGGCTATTCCTGATGGTGAAGTGCAAAACCCCGTAGAAAACATTTCGGGGAAAATATATAGATCGGAATGTGGAGCCTTGTCAATGGCTGCTGTAGCATTCTGGATATTCTTAATGGAGTCTGACCATACTATATCTGTCTGAAAAATTGTGATCTTCATAAGCATTTCAATATTTAGGGCTTCAAATATAACAATTTATTTATATATAAAAACAAATTATGTCGTATTATATTATTTTTGGGTATTATCATTACACATTGATTCTATTATAAACTAATTAGATTATATAATATTTTAGTATAAATAATAAGTTAGAATAAATGATTGACTCCAATAATTCCTCTTTCTGCTAAATTGATAGCCTTAGAATATCCTAATCTTATTATCAATGCTTATCAGGATGGTTGAATAGATTGATTAAAGTCATTCAGAATGATAATAATAAAAAAACTTGGTTATTTTGTAGAAAAAAGAAAAACGTGGATGTAATCTAAATGAATACATCCACGTTTATAATGTTTAATAAATTATGCAACTACAAATTAGTCAACAATAACAGCTCTGTTCAATGCAGCATCATTATAGAACATATTAGCTACACCACCCTTAGACTCAACTTTTAATTGAGAAGGATTAACGCCAAACTGATTAACCAAAGCATCACGAACTGCTTCAGCACGTGCTTCACTTAACTTCTGGTTGTATTTAGCGCTACCTGTCTTGCTGTCAGCATAACCTACAATAGTATAAACTTTATCGGCAGGACCAGCTTTAACTGATTTAGCAAACATTTCAAGATTAACAAGACCCAACTTGTTAATTTTACTCTTACCAATTGCAAATGTAACTATACGAGAAGAACCGATAACCTCTTTCTCAACAACCTTATTAGTATTGTTGCGAGCAGCCGACAATTCATTCTTCAAGTTTTCATTGTCTCTCAATGCACTGTTCAACTGATCACGAACGCTGTTCATTTCAGCTTCGGTAATACCAGTAGAAATTACAGTAGCACGATTCCAACCTCTCTGTTTGAACTTGTAAGTAAGACCTACAGTTACAGAAGCAAGTCCTTCTTTACCATTACCACCAATTTCTCCATCAAAACGATCATTAACTAAAGTACCTTTAGCTTCGAGGTTAAGATCTAAACAAGAATTAAGGCGGAAACGGTTGATAATACCAACTGTAGCAGCCAATTCATTATTTTTTGGAGAAGTCCATGAATGCATTACACCCATTCCAACAAAAGGAACAAGGTTATAAATACGCTTTTCATTGTAACCAAAGAAAAGGTTTGAAGCATTCAACAAAATATCGCCATGTAAATGAGCTACATTCCATTTTTGTTTATAGTAACCTTCACTGTTCTTTCCATCAGCATAAGCTCCGTCTACGGTGCTAAAACCTTTTACCTGCAGGCCACTGTATTGAAGGCGAAGACCCATAACCGGTGTAAACCATTTACCTACTGCAATATCCAATGCAGGAGCAATACGTTTACCAAAGTCTCCCTTACTATCTCCATCACCAACATACACCTGTGCACCACCTCCGGCGCTTACAAACCAATTATTCCAAAAACGATTTGTTTCTACCTTAAACTTGTCAGAATTCACTTCTGTTTGTGCATTCACTCCTCCAGCTACTGAAAGAGCTAAAACTAAACCTAATGTTTTAATTTGCATCTTACAATCAATTATTAAATTATATAATATGTTTATATGAATTTTTATTTAAATAATTATATATAATTTTATGGGGTGCAAAATAAAGCATTATTTATTTATTAGGATTTATATTAAGTTTATTAAATACAAATTTATGTTATTTTTACAGTATTTTTAAATATGATAACTTTTATATTTTAAAAAATATTTTACATTACTTATCCTACAACACATTAACAATCAACATATTATCAATATAAAATTTATATATCAAGAGACTCTATTTGGAAAAACTATCCATGCTAACTATTTCCTGAAGAATAGCTACTGCAGTTTCAACATCATTAATATTTTTAACAATCATACTTCTCTTACCGTGTTGATCTCTTAAATTACAATATCTAGGGTTCTTAGACATATAATCTATTATTTTTCCAAAGGCCGCACTTTGAAAATATGGACTTTCCGGATTATTCACAAAGAAAAGAGTCATCTTTCCTGCTTTCAGGAATATTTTCTCAATGCCCAGTCTTTTTGCAATTCTTCTCAAAGGAACTATACGTAGAAGCTCAATTCCTTCTTTTGGAATCTTACCAAATCTATCTTCAAGTCGTGATTTAAATTCAACTACATCCTTATCTAGTTCCAATCCATCAAGTTCACGATATAACAGCATTCTTTCGCTACTACTTGGAATATACTCATTTGGGAACAGAAGTTCAAGATCACTCTCTACTAAGCATTCGTCTACAAAATTTTCTCCACTTATCTTCTCTTCTCCTGCTTTCGTTTCTTCTGCATATAAATCGGCAAACTCATCTTCCTTAAGCTCCTTTACAGCCTCAGCAAGAATCTTCTGATAAGTTTCATATCCTAAATCGGCAATAAATCCACTCTGTTCGGCTCCCAACATATTACCTGCCCCTCTAATATCTAGATCCTGCATTGCAATATGTATTCCACTTCCCAAATCGCTGAAATTCTCTATAGCCTGTAATCTTCGCTTTGCTTCCGGAGTAAGTGATGACAATGGCGGAGCAAGGAGATAGCAGAAAGCCTTCTTATTGCTTCTTCCTACACGTCCTCTCATCTGATGCAAGTCACTCAATCCAAAATTCTGAGCCTGATTAATTATTATAGTATTAGCATTAGGAATATCAATTCCACTTTCAATTATAGTAGTAGCCAAAAGTACATCATAATCGTAGTTAACGAAATCAAGAATAACTTTCTCCAGCTTTTCAGGCTCCATTTGCCCATGACCTATACAAACTCTACAGTCGGGTATGTTTCTTTTTATAATGGCAGCCAATTCTTCTAGATTTTGGATACGATTATTTACAAAAAACACCTGACCGTTACGGCTCATCTCAAAATTTACTGCATCATTTATTATATCCTCATTGAAAGTATGTACTTCAGTCTGTATAGGATAACGATTAGGAGGAGGAGTCTGTATTACAGATAAATCTCGTGCTCCCATAAGCGAAAATTGCAAAGTACGTGGTATTGGAGTTGCCGTCATCGTAAGAGTATCAACATTTACCTTAATTTGTCTAAGCTTCTCTTTAACTCCCACTCCAAATTTCTGTTCTTCATCTATTATTAACAATCCAAGATCCTTAAACTTTACAGATTTTCCAATTATCTTATGAGTGCCAATTATAATATTAATCTTACCCTCGGCAAGTTCCTTTAGTATACGACTTGAATCCTTTGATGTTCGTGCTCTGCTAAGGTAATCTACCTTACAAGGAAAATCTTTGAGTCGTTCCTTGAATGTTTGAAAATGCTGATAAGCCAAAACTGTGGTAGGAACTAAAACTGCTACCTGCTTGTTATCGGCCACCGCCTTAAATGCAGCTCTTATTGCCACTTCGGTCTTTCCAAACCCAACATCTCCGCATACCAATCGATCCATAGGTCGCTCACTTTCCATATCGCTCTTAACATCAACTGTAGCCTTGAGCTGATCTGGGGTATCTTCATAAATAAAACTTGCTTCAAGTTCAGTTTGCATAAAACTGTCGGGACTATACTGAAAACCTTTCTCTTGTTTACGCTGAGAATATAGTTTTATCAAATCTCTGGCAATATCCTTTATCTTACTTTTAGTTTTATCCTTCAGTTTTTCCCATGCACCGGTACCAAGTTTATTAAGACGCGGAGCATCTCCTTCTTTTCCTTTATATTTAGAGATCTTATGAAGAGAATGTATTGAAACAAATACTACATCATCATTCTGATATATCAATTTAATAACCTCCTGAGTAGTATTACCGTTAGGCATTCTTACTAATCCTCCAAATTTGCCTACTCCATGATCAATATGTACAACGTAATCTCCTGGTTCAAACTGGCTCAGTTCTTTCAATGTAAGAGCAACCTTACCACTTCTGGCTTTGTCACTTCTTAAGTTATATTTATGGAAACGATCAAAAATTTGATGATCTGTAAAGAAGCAATCCTTTATTGTATTATCGACAAATCCTTCATGAAGCGTCTTGTTTACAGGAGTAAACGTAATTTTATCTCCTCTCTCTTCGAATATATCTTTAAGACGAAGAGCCTGTTTTTCGCTATCGGTGCAGATAAAAAGTTTATATCCCCTATCCTCATAATCTGTAAAAGTAGAACTTACCAAATCAAAATTCTTATGAAATATAGGTTGTGGAGAGGTATTAAAAGTAACTACAGCCTGTGGGTTACCAGTTGCCTTGTTTCCAAATTCAATTCTTTTGAAGTTTACTATATTAGAAGCAAAATCAGTTCCTTCAATAAGATTCATACTCGAAAAAGGAAATGGAGTATTTTCATTCTCTGCCTCCCATGCTACCACTGCTTGTGGCGATAAAGCATCATCAAAACTTTTCTGTATACTTTCGCGAGTCCATAGAATATCTTTCAGTGCAATAATAGTATCTTTTGGAATAAAATCAAGGAACGATATTTTCCCGTCATCATTCTTTATGCTGTCAAGTTCGGCAACTATCGCTATATTACTCCTCTTCTCCTTAGACAGCTGCGTTTCGACTTCAAAAGTACGCATACTATCTATCTCATTTCCAAAAAAATCTATTCTGTATGGAAACTCAGACGAAAATGAAAAAACATCAATTATACTTCCACGAACGGCATACTGTCCAGGTTCATATACATAATCTACATGTTCAAAACCCAACTTAGAAAGTGTTTCGGTTATTGCAGCAATACTTATTTTCTGTCCTATTTCTATCTTAAGCGTATTAATACTCAAAGCATTAACACCAACAACCTTTTCGGACAAAGCCTCAGGGTAAGTTACAATACTTATTTTATCTCCTTTCTGCAAACGACTTAACACCTCGGTTCTAAGTATTTCATTTGCCGAATCCTTCTGACCATATTTAATTGCCCTTCTATATGAAGATGGAAAGAACAATATATTTTTATCACCATTTATCTGAGTTATATCATGATAGAAGTAACCTGCACTTTCTAAATCATCAAGAATAAAAACATAGCAATGTTCGCCATCAGTCAGACACGAAAATTCTAGTGGAGCTGCCGATCCGAACAGTCCTCCTATATATATAGTATTCACCGAAGAGTCCTTCAGTAATTTACTCATTGCCACAGTATTGGGATGAGTCTTATAGATTTGTTGTAATTCAGAAATATTCATACTGTTTTCAAAAGTGCGACAAAATTACTGAAATATCTAATTGATTAATTACTTTTGTCTAATAATAAAATTATGATAACATCTTTATTTTTTATTTGTTTTCATTATAAAACCAGATTATATGGAAAAGAATATAAGTGATATATATCAATTGTTAAGTCAGAAACGCCTTAAAGAAGCATTAAAATCTCTGCTTGTAATAGCAATAGACATAAATGCATGGAATCTGAAAGAAGAGATAGATGCCATTCTTATTTCTTACGAAATGATGCTTAAATATACTTTACAAGGTATTAAAGATCCAAATCAGAAAGAAATGATAATGAAAATGACAAGACAGGCATATAATATTACAGATCGTATTTCTGTTCTTAAGTCACTCATTTCATCTACATCTCAATATACAGAGTTGATAAAGAAGAAACAGGTTAATCCCGGAAGATCATTTGAAGAAATACTCTTGCAGCTGGAATCATATACCCAGAATATGGGTACAGTAGACTTCATGTATTCTTCCAATAATATTGAAGATGCTAAGAAAGAGATTGTCACTAATCATGAACATTCAGTAAATGAATTATTTGAAAAAGTATGGACAAACTTAAAATGGAGTGATACAGATAAAAAAGATGTAGAAACTATTTTAGATTCATTATTAGTAGACTCATACGACAAGGCAATATTAGTAAGTGCCATAACAATGAGTCTGCTTCATATTTTCGATATTAATAAGTTCATGCTATTACTGGACTGTTGTGAGAAAGATAATATAAACATATCACAAAGAGCTATTGTAGGAGCTATTTTTATATTTCTAAACCAAGAAGATAAAATAGAGTTATATCCTGAAGTTGGAAATAGGATAAAGATTATGATTGACAATTCCTCTTTCTGTAAAGATGTTCAAAGAATACAGTTACATTTATTAATGACACGCGAAACTTTGAATATAAATAAAAAGATGCGCGAAGAGATTATTCCAGAAATGATGAAAAACCCAAAATCTTTCAATTTCAAAATTGACCTTGAAGAAATGGAAGAGAACGAAGATAAGAATCCCGATTGGGAAAAATTCATCAATGACTCTGGAGTAAATGAAAAAATAAAAGAGATTGGCGAACTGCAACTTGAAGGAGCCGATATATATATGGAAACATTCTCTATGCTAAAGAATTACAATTTTTTCTTCACCACTTCTCATTGGTTCTATCCATTTTTCAACAAGCAGGCCAATGTATATCAAATACTAAAAGATGAAGATACAAATAAAATATCCATACTCAATCTTATATTAAAGTCATCAATTTTCTGCAATTCCGATAAGTATTCCTTATGCTTTACCTTAGGTTCACTTCCGGAATCTCAGCGTTCATTAATAATTAATCAACTTAATGAACAGAATCAGTTTTCTGAAGAACAGCTGTCATCTTTGAATGACATGTCCGAAAAAAGTGATAACTCAAACATCATTAGTAGGCAGTATGTACACGATCTATATCGTTTCTTCAAGTTATGGCAATTTAGAAAAGAAGAGAAAGATATTTTTGACGGAGGATATCAATTATGGAAAAACAAATATCTAAAATCTATAATAGATACTCCGGAAACACTAAAAAGAATAGCTGAATTTCTTCTTAAAAAAAATTACATGGAAGAAGCTGCCGAAGTTTATGCATTGCTTACAAATAAAGAACCCCTTAACTCGGAGTTATGGCAAAAAAGAGGATATGCACTACAAAAGAGTGGGAAATATACAGATGCAATAAATAGTTATATACAATCCGACATAATGCATCCAGACAATGTATGGACCAATCATAGACTAGCGCAATGTTATAAGAAAAGTGGAGATTTTGCAAAAGCTGTAGAATATTACAAAAAAGTAGAAGAAATACAGGAAAATAACCTTAACATAACTTTGCAGATAGCTCAATGCCTTATAAAAGCAGGCAGCTATAAAGAAGCGCTTCCATATTTCTTCAAACTAGAATATATGAACAATAGCAATGACAATTCAAAGAGAGCTATAGGATGGTGTTATTTCATATTAAGAGATTATGAAAAATCCTTAACATACTTCGAGAAAGTAATAAATGATGGCAAAGCCAATATGCAGGATTACATGAACATAGGCCATATAAATTTGGCTATGAATAATCTTACCACTGCAGTAGAATATTATAAAAAAGCCGATTCACTATGCAAGAATCACGAAAAGTTCTTTGATATATTCAATTCCGACAAGCCTGATTTAATTAAACAAGGCATATCGGAATCGCTAATATCAATCGTTCCTGATTTATTAATTTAGTATAAATCATACCTTAAATTAATTTTTGATTCTATTTTATTCGAATCATTTATAATCTCTGCCATAGAGGGTAAATCACCATCCATGCGATAATGTAAAGTTACGTTATCGCTTTTTTTATTTACTCCCTCCTCATATCTTATCAAACTTGGTAAAGTTTTACTTCTAGGACATGCATCAAGATTAAGCAAAAGATAAAAGAATATATCCGAACCTCTTACATTTAATACAAATGAAAGCATATTATAATTAGTTTTATAATGAATACTATCTTCATAATTTAAATATGTATAAAAAATTTTAGGTTCCTTATTCTTAACTTCTTCTCTTCTTACTCTTTTAATGAGTTCATCCTTCTTATTATATATTAATGTTATAATCTCTCTGCCTATAAATGTACTATCACTTATAAGTGAATAATTAGCTGTTATAGTTATTGAGCCTTCATTATATACATAATCTACCTCCTTATTAGCATAACAGATACCTCCATTAAATTCTATCATACCCATAGTAGAACTATGAATAGCTCGTCCATCCTTTAGTGTAAATGTTATAGGAGTATAATTAAAATCATCATATAAATAATAAGACTTGCCCACTATTATTTTATCCTTCATATAAATAATATCGGTATTATTCCAACTTATTATTCTATTTCTGTTATCATATTTAATATTAAAACTATGTTTACTATGTTTACTATCATATATAACTTGTTTTAATAAATAAGTTTTTTTCTCCTTATTACAAGAAGAAAAAAAGATTCCTAATAAAGCAAAAAACAGTATAAATCTCAACGAATATTTTTTCTTCATAATAGTTAAGGTAGTAATTCTAGTTTATAAAAATAAAAACAATATAAATCTTAACGATTTTTCTTATATAGTTAAGGGGAAAATCTAGTTTATATAAAGAAACAAATAAAACGACTAAATGTTTTTTAATTCATTTTAACCAACATCTTTTCTACTCTTATGTTGTAATAAACGATTATTAAAATAACAATATATGGAATGGATCGTTAATCTTCTAAGGCAACATTCGGAATTGGCTATATTCCTTACCCTTGCCGTCGGTTTTTGGATTGGAAAATTTAAAATCAAAAGCTTTAGTTTGGGAGTGGTTACCAGTGTATTGCTGGTGGGTGTATTAGTAGGTCAATTAAACATACCAATAGGAGCTCCTATAAAATCAGTATTCTTTCTCATGTTCCTATTTGCCATAGGATACAAAGTAGGTCCTCAGTTCTTTCGTGGACTTAAAAAAGATGGTTTGCCACAAGTCTGGTTCTCTGTCATAATGTGTGTATCTTGCTTACTTATAACATGGATTCTTGCGGTAATAATGGGTTACGGAGCAGGCGAAGCTGCCGGACTTCTATCAGGTGCACAGACCATTTCTGCTGTAATAGGAGTTGCAGGAGATACAATAAATGGATTATCTATATCTTCTGCACAGAAGAACGAGATGATAAATATAATTCCTGTAGTATATGCAGTTACATACATTTATGGTACAGCAGGTTCGGCATGGATAATGGCATCAGTAGCCCCAAGGATGCTTGGAGGTATTACTAACGTAAAGGCTGCTTGTCATGATCTTGAATCTCAGATGGGTAATAGCGAAATTGACGAAATAGGTTTTATGAATGCGCGTCGTCCCGTTGTTTTCCGTGCTTACAAGATTGCAAATGATTGGTTTGGCGACGGAAAGACAGTAGAACAACTAGAAGCTTATTTCCAGTCTCAAGACAAACGTATATTTGTTGAAAGATTAAAGAAAGACAATAAAATAATAGAAGATATTCTACCTGGACAGATACTTCAAAAAGATGATGAAATCGTAATTAGTGGTCGACGTGAATTTATAGTGCCGGAAGAAAATTGGATAGGTCCTGAAGTAGTAGATCTTCCATTACTAGAATTCCCTGTTGAAGTATTACCAGTAATGATATACAAAAAACCATATGCCAATAACAAACTTGATTTCTTGCGTAAGCAATCATTCATGCATGGAGTTACAATACGTAGCATTAAGAGATCAGGAATAAATATACCTGTTTTTGCTCAGACCACAATAGATAGCGGAGACATGCTTGAATTAGTTGGATTAAAGAAAGAGGTAGAAGTTGCTGCCAAAGAGATAGGTTATATAGATCGTCCAACACATGCAACAGATATGATATTCGTAGGATTCGGTATTGTAATAGGTGCCATATTCGGAGCTTTGGCCATACATATAGGTGGTATACCTATCAGCTTAAGTACTAGTGGTGGTGCATTGATTGCCGGCTTGATATTTGGATGGTGGAGAAGTAAAAAACCTAGTTTCGGACAAATACCCGAAGGAGCCTTATGGTTTATGAACAATGTAGGTTTAAATACTTTTATTGCTGTAGTAGGTATATGCGCCGGTCCAAGTTTTATACAAGGACTTGTACAAGTAGGTCCTATGCTTTTTGTCATTGGAATTATTGCAACCACCGTTCCACTATTAGTTGGTGTAATTCTTGGAAGATATGTATTTCATTTCCATCCAGCTTTAACACTTGGATGTACAGCAGGAGCACGTACTACTACGGCAGCTTTAGGTGCCATTCAAGAAGCAGTGGGTAGTGAAACTCCTTCTTTGGGATATACTATCACATATGCAGTTGGAAATACATTACTCATTATATGGGGTGTTGTAATTGTATTATTAGTGAGTTAACATTAATTTATGAATTAAACTATAACATTATGGAATTACTTAATGATGAAAGCAAAATGAAAAAATCGGATAATAATTTGGAAAGGATAAGTCCATTCGAATTAAAAGACCGTTTAATAAGACTTGCTGACGAAAAAGTTAGAAAGATGGCATTTACCATGTTGAATGCCGGTCGTGGAAATCCAAATTGGATTGCTACTCAAGCTCGAGAAGCTTTCTTTACATTAGGATTATTTGGGATAGAGGAATCAAAAGAAACATTCTTTATGGAAGAAGGCATTGCCGGTATTCCTACGAAACAAGGTATTGCATCACGTTTTGAATTATTTTTACAGAAACATTCAGATGCTCCTGGTATTGAACTTCTAAAGAAATTCTATAACTACATGCTTATGAAGCATGCAGTAGATCCTGACGAGCTTGTTCATGAATGGGCAGAGAGTATGATGGGAAACCAATATCCTGTTCCTGACAGAATTTTGAAATATACAGAAATGATAGTTCGAGATTATCTTTTTGCAGAATTATGGGGCGGAGTAGAACCTAAAGATACAGTAGATTTATTTGCAACTGAAGGTTCAACAGCAGGTATGTGTTACGTATTTATGTCGCTCGAGGCAAATTTCCTTTTGGAACCGGGAGACAGCGTAGCATTGCTAACTCCTATCTTTACTCCTTATATAGAGATTCCAGAACTTCCTCATTACCATTATGATGTTCTTAACATTCAGGCAAACACAATGGATGCTAATGGATTACACACATGGCAGTATAAACCGGAAGATATATATAAGTTACGCGATCCTAAATATAAAGCAGTATATATTGTGAATCCTAGTAATCCACCTAGTTACCAGATGGATAGAGCCAGTGTAGAAGCATTGAAGGATGTAGTAGAAAGATGGAATCCTAACTTGATGATTATTACTGATGATGTTTACGCCAGTTATGTACCAGGTTATAAGAGCATCATTGCAGATATACCTTTCAATAGTATTTCATTGTACTCATTCTCTAAGTACTTCGGAGCTACAGGATGGCGTATTGCAGCAATAGCTCTTGAGCAGGAAAATATATTCGATAAATTAATCTCCGAACTTCCACGTAAGCGTAAAACAGAACTTAACGAGCGTTATGGATCACTTACTACTGATGTGGAAAGCATGAAATTCATTGACCGTATGGTTGCAGACAGCCGTCAGGTGGCCCTTAATCATACTGCAGGTCTTTCTCTTCCACAACAAATGCAGATGAGCTTGTTTGCAGCCGATTCAATTCTCGACACTGAAAATATTTACAGAAAGAGAATGCTGAAATTAATAAACGATCGTTTGACTGCACTTTGGGACAATACAGGATTTACATTACCTAAAGATCCATTGCGAGCAGGATATTATTCAGAAATAGATATGCTGGTTTGGGCTAAGAAGTATTATGGTGATGAATTCGTAGAATACCTTAAGAAAACATATAATCCGCTTGATGTAGTATTCCGTTTAGCAACCGAAACCGGATGTGTACTTCTTAACGGAGGCGGATTTGATGGCCCTGAATGGAGTGTACGCGTATCACTTGCCAATTTGAATGAAACTGACTATGTAAAGATAGGCCAGCATATACGTTCAATACTTACTCAATATGCAGATTTGTGGAAATCAGCCAAAGATGGTACGACGCCCACTGCTGCTAATGACAAAAAATAAATAAAATAATAAAGCCGCCTTTAATGGCGGCTTTATTATTTTATAAAAAGAGTAATTAAGTTATTATTTCTCAACTTCTGCAAACTGCTCCATGTTATTATCTACATAATCAGCAATCTGAGCACTTACCAACTCTTCCATATCCATGAATTTCTCTTCTAGCTCATCAAAAGCCTCGTATTTTTCATACATAGCCATAAACTCATCTTCATTGCACTCTTTTTCCAAATCTTCTTTATTGGCATCATAAATTTTCTTTGCATCATATACCAACTTAGAGAATTCTTTCGCTCCGAAAATTCTCATAGCCTTTGCAAAAGGATTGTCGAATATATAAGGGCCATATCCATTCTGTATAAGTTGTACGAATCCACCCTCATTAATCTCTTCTCTAAAAAGATGATATCCCAGTAAAGAGTGCTGATAACCATTAAGCAAAGGCATAGTCTCTGCATTTATATTGCCTCCTGTAACCTCGAGATATTTATCAGTGAAAACTTTCAAGAATTCATCCATACCTTCCTGAGCTGCAGCAGCAAGTGCGGTATCCGAAATTTTTATTTTATTCTCTTCCATTAATATGTACTTATGTTAAAAAAATAAATCAAACAAAAGTATGGAAAATATGTCATACTTTAACTATCATCTTTCCAATATTTACTCCCTTAAATAAACCCAAAAATGCATCAGGCAATTTTTCAAAACCTTCTACTACTGTTTCTGTAGTATGCAGTCTACCCTCCTTTAGCCATTCTGTCAACTGTTTCAATGCCTCAGGAAATTCTTTTTGATATTTATTTACTATAAATCCCTGAATTAGTGCACTATGAACTAATATATCGGGCAAGATCCGTACACCAAAAGCAAGTTTGTCGTCATTATACATTGCTATCTGTCCACATATAGCAATTCTGGCATCAAAATTAATATTTCCAATAACTGCGTCCGAAATATCTCCTCCAACATTGTCAAAATAACAATCCACTCCATGAGGACATGCTTCCTTCACTGCCTGCTTCATATCAGTTGCAGTTTTATAATTTATAACTTTATCAAATCCATATTTATCTATAAGAATCTTAGCCTTATCGTCCGATCCAACGATACCTATTACACTGCATCCCAATATTTTTGCAATCTGTCCTACTACCATTCCAACTGCTCCGGCTGCCCCCGAAACTACAAGAGTTTCACCAGCTTTAGGATTACATATCTTCATCACCCCAAAATAAGCAGTAAGTCCGGTTAATCCAAGAATACCAAGATAGTAAGATAAAGGTATTCCAGCCATTTCTTCAATCTTGTGTACATTATTATCTTTTGAAACAATAAAAGTGGCCCATGGTAACATACCAGTAACTTTATCTCCACGATCAAGAATGCTGCTCATACTATCAACCACTTCAGCCACCACTCCTCCTTCAATAGGTTCATCAATTTTAAAAGGTTTTATATAAGATTCTTTATCATTCATTCTTCCCCTCATATAAGGATCGACTGATATGTATAAGGCTTTGAGCAAAACCTCTCCGCTTTTCAACTTAGGCAATTCCACTTCATCCATTCTGAAATTAGAAGCATCGGGCATTCCTGCCGGTCGCGAAGCTAAATAAAACTCTTTTGTTTCCATAAATCTTTATTTTTAGTAGAAAATTCCATTCAAATAAAAACGAATTCATACACAATAAAGTTTACAGATATCTTTTGTAAAGTCGACTTTACAAAATGATACTATTATATATTATATATTGTATTATTTATGAAAAAGTATGATTTATGCAATTGCAAAAAAGAATAAAAGAACTAACTTTGCGGCCGTAAAAGGTTAACGAACCTTTTCGGTGGTTACGAAGATTTATTTATTTAATAAAAACGTAAAGAATATGACTTATTCACACGAAGTAGAACACATGTGTGTTGTGAAGAAAGGTCCTAATCATGGACCAGCTCCTATTCCTGAAGAAGGAAAATGGGTAAAATCAAAAGAAATTAAAGATGTATCTGGTTTGACACATGGAATCGGATGGTGTGCTCCTCAGCAAGGTGCTTGTAAACTTACTCTTAACGTAAAAGAAGGTGTTATTCAAGAAGCTTTGATCGAAACAATCGGTTGTTCAGGTATGACTCACTCTGCAGCTATGGCTTCAGAAATCCTTCCTGGAAAAACTATCCTAGAAGCATTGAACACTGACTTGGTTTGTGACGCTATCAATACTGCAATGCGCGAATTATTCCTTCAAATCGTTTACGGACGTACTCAGTCTGCATTCTCTGAAGGAGGTTTGATTATCGGTGCTGGTCTTGAAGATTTAGGTAAAGGTCTTCGTAGCCAGGTAGGTACTCTTTATGGTACTTTAGCTAAAGGTCCTCGTTACCTAGAAATGGCTGAAGGTTACATCAAAAACGTATTCTTGGATAAAAACGATGAAATCTGTGGTTACGAATTCGTACACATGGGTAAATTCATGGACGAAATCAAGAAAGGTACAGATGCAAACGAAGCATTGAAGAAAGTTACAGGTACTTATGGTCGTGTAACTCCAGAACAGGGTGCAGTTAAACATATTGATCCACGTCACGAATAATTATAAGGAGGAAAAGAAAAATGATTAGAGAAGTAAAATTCGAAAGCCAAGACCGTCGTATCAAAGGCATAATTGAAGCTTTGAACGCTAACGGCATCAAAGACATCGAAGAAGCAAACGCAATATGCGAAGCTGCCGGACTTGATCCTTATAAAACATGTGAAGAAACTCAGCCAATCTGTTTCGAAAACGCTAAATGGGCTTACGTAGTAGGTTCTGCTATCGCTATCAAAAAAGGTTGCAAAAACGCTGCTGAAGCTGCCGAAGCTATCGGTATCGGTTTACAGGCATTCTGTATCCCAGGATCTGTAGCCGACGATCGTAAAGTAGGTATCGGTCATGGTAACCTTGCTGCTATGTTGCTTCGTGAAGAAACTAAATGTTTCGCATTCCTTGCAGGTCACGAATCATTCGCTGCTGCAGAAGGTGCTATCAAAATCGCTGCAAAAGCAGACAAAGTACGTAAAGAACCTTTACGTTGTATCTTGAACGGTCTTGGTAAAGACGCAGCTCAGATCATCTCACGTATCAATGGCTTTACTTACGTTCAGACTGAATTCGATTACTATTCAGGAGAATTGAAAGTAGTTCGCGAAATCGCTTACTCTGACGGTGCTCGTGCTAAAGTAAAATGCTACGGTGCTGACGATGTTCGTGAAGGTGTAGCTATCATGTGGAAAGAAGGCGTAGACGTATCAATCACTGGTAACTCTACTAACCCAACTCGTTTCCAACATCCAGTTGCAGGTACTTACAAGAAAGAACGTGTTCTTGCTGGTAAACCATATTTCTCAGTAGCTTCAGGTGGTGGTACAGGTCGTACACTTCACCCAGATAACATGGCTGCTGGTCCTGCTTCTTATGGTATGACAGATACTATGGGTCGTATGCACTCAGATGCTCAGTTCGCTGGTTCTTCATCAGTTCCTGCTCACGTAGAAATGATGGGATTCTTAGGAATTGGTAACAACCCAATGGTAGGTTGTACTGTTGCTTGTGCAGTTGATGTTGCTCAGTCTTTAGGTAAGTAATTTAGATTACCAAATATCTCAATAGCCTTGTAAATCAATGATTTACAAGGCTGTTTTTATTTATATTGATTATTTATTAATATTCCTTTTCCACCTTAATTATTTATTCTGGATACTTCTATCATATCGTGAAAAATAGTAATTTCCAAAGTAAAACATTACATATTTATACTAAGTAAAATATTTTTTATATAATTTATTAATAAATTATATATATTTGTAAATGACATAAATTCTACATTTTTCAATTAAAGTAATTAGGAGTTATAAATTTAAACTTACATATTAATATACGATAACTACAAATACTATAATTTATATCTAAATTATCGAACTATGGAGAAACACAATAGAATTATAATTTTATCCGCATTTATAATGTTTGTTTTTCAAGTCAGTGCACAATCCTTTAATAAGATAAGGGAATTACCATTTAATATTATACAATCTAAATGGGAAAGAAACGCACAAGGAGATCAAGATCTTAATTACTACAATGAAGATTATTGCGACTATTATTTATATCGTGAAAAAGATCGTTCTTATAATTTAAGACCAGGAAATAATAAAGTATTTACACTTAAAAATGATAAATCATTAAATAATACATTTCCGAATTCAACAAGATACAGATACTATCGTGGTAAGTTCCCACAGAATTTTAATATCAATACTCCTTATGGCTTACCTGTAAAGAATAGACAAAAAACAGAATGGCAAATCGACCCACGAGAATCTTTTAAAACACTAAATTTCAATATTCAAAATGGTGACACGGTTTATGCTACCCGTAGTGGAATAGCTTGCAAAACCTCAAACTCAAGACAATTATTAATTTATCATCCCGATCAAACTTTTGCAGCTTATTTAATTATGAGCGAAAATTTTATTAAACCTAGCCAGGAAGTACAAATAGGGCAACCTATTGGAAAAGCTGGTTTGTGGGGAGTTTCCATATCATAATTCTTTTTGGACAAAAACAAATTCAAGAATGGTGACTCTTCAGGATATCCTTATTCACACTTCACACCAGTATTCCGAACAACTGAAGGAGATATAAGACCTACAGAAAATGTAGTATATCAGGCTGTTATAGACGATGACATTTTAATGCAAGATATGAGTAAATATGACAAAAAGAAATATATAAAAAATAAGATTCAAAAAAATAAATAATAGAATTATGCGAATATTTCTCCTTATCTTTTTCCTTTTTATATTTTGCGGAATGCTTAATGCACAAACCGTAAAAATAGAATATAGTGGATATCCACTTCCTGAAAAATATTGTCGAAAGATAGAACAATTCGTAAAATATGAGGTTAATTTCTACACTCAATTTGGATTACCTGACACGCTTTCTCTTCATTTACAAGTATTCGAGGATAAGAAAAAGGGGAAAGAATATCTTGAAAGTATTAATATTTCTACTATACTTACATTAAAACCTTCAGGTATATATTTGCCAGAACAACAAAAAGCGATTATATTGGGAATGGAAAAAGATAAAGAACGCAGTATTGCAGTTATTTACCATGAACTTTGTCATCATTTTACTCGGCAAATATTAGGAAAATTTTCACCTATATGGTTAAATGAAGGATTATCAGAATACTTTGCAAATTGTAAAATAACAAAAAAAGGTATTAAGCATACATTTACAGAATATGAACGAGGAAGAATTAAAACGATGTATATGCTTGAAGATATTAATCTTCAAACTTTTATAAACAGTATACATGATAACTTTATGAAACGTGAAGCAACCGACGAAAGATACTCTTATATTCTTTCGCATGCTCTTGCCACATTTTGGATAGAAAACGTGCCAACAGATATATTTAAAGAATTGATATTAACATTGCAAAAGAGGAATAATGAATTAACTGTTTCAGAATGTATAAATAATATATATCCTGGCGGATTTAATCAATTTGAGAAAGATTTTGAGAAAATTTATAAATAAGATATTATATGCTCATAAATAATAAAAACAGCATATATTAAACACCTACATCGTAGTTTGACATACATTGCCTTCACACAAAACAGCACAATAACACATTGTATTACAATGCATTATCAATGAAGGCAATTTTATCATATTTACTCATAATCAATTTACATATTAAATGTAAATTGAAAACGATTTTGTAAGCGTCTCCGCGGTTCTACCTTATTACTTTTTTGGTAAGTAAAAAAACTTATATTATAACGAAGGATGTCTTATTCCCCTATTAATTTTCTAGTGTTGGAAAAAATCTAAAGACTTATTGGATATGGAAGAAGAAATTTTCCGATAAAGGTAATAAATAAGACTTTGATAAATTATAATACTAATAACTTTAGATTAGGATTAGTTCTTTTCTTTATCGTTTATCCTAATTCTCGGATGATTTGTTTACTTTAACACTGTACTCTTAGCACTTCTCTGGAGCTTCTATGGTATCCATGTTGCTGCCATAGGTATTTTTGTCAGACTTTCATATTATTCTGTAGATTTTATGCAATATTAATTGTTAAAAATAAAAATAAAAAAATAAATATATACAATATATAAAACAGATTATTTTTATATGTTTATTTTTAACAAAAAATAAATAAATACTTATGAAATTATTTAAAATTAAATCTGCTATTATTATATTTATATAGCATTTTCTATTGGTTTTTCAAGTTGTGCATCATCTTCTTTAGTTGAAGAAGATGAAAAAAGTGCTGTTCTTATAGATCTTAAACAAGACGGAGTAGGATATGAACTACAGGTAAGAAATAAACCTTTTATAACTAGCCGTTCTTTTATGGATAATACAGAACAATATTATCTTTCTGTTTATAGAGAAAATAACAAAAATATCAAGCTAAATGCCTTTATAGTTAAAGAAAACATAGATGAGGATAATTATATTCTATATCATTATACAGAAGATAAAACATTATTTGCAACAATATCAGTATCTCATGAGAGATGGATAAATATTAAATTAGAATTTGATGATGCCGATATAGTTGAGTCAAGGAGCTGGTCAAGTTGGTATAAATGTGCTAATAATCGTTATAAAGAGTATATGAAATTTTATGAAGAGAATCATCCTATTATGTGTGGCATAGGAGATCTGATGGGGGGCGCATGTACTATAGGAGGTGTAATGTCTGGAGTTCTCCATTGTACTTTTTAAGAAGATACAATAATGAAAAATATAACTATTAATACTACATTGTTTTTTTCTATTATTCTTACTTTATTATGTCCTATTCTAGGTATTATACCTTTGTATTATAGTATAAAGGGTTTGAATACTAAAAATATAGCATTAATTAAAAAGGCAGATAAATGGGTTAAATATATTACTATTTTTATTTTGTTTATTTGGATATTATTGGTCCCATTATTTTATTTTTTATTTGAAATGTCCATATAAAAGATAATTATATAATAATTATCTTTTATATGGACATAAGATTTTTTCCTAATCGTTTTTCCTAATCATTAGAGGATACAATTCCTCTAATGATATTTTCTTCGCACTTAGCTTGGTCTTCTATGATGTGAAGATGTAACTTCTCGTTCCATGTTGCAGCTTCACATGTCTTGCCATCATACTAGCATATCATCCAGCCTGTTTGGTAAGAGTTTCTTAATTGTAGCATTCATAACTTGCAATATGGAAACTCTTTTTCTTTGTTTAAAATCTTAAGTTTTGAGTTTTCTACATCTTTCATGTTTTCTAAGTCCTTAAAAATTATAATTGATTTTTATTTTCCATATTATCTTTTGTTCTCTCTCTATTCTTTGAAGTTCCGATATGGCTGTATCAAAACGCTTTTGTAAGGCTTCTTTCTCGGCTATTTTTGTTCCAAACTGCTTTGCCATATCTGTTATTTTATCCATATCGTTAGTTACTGGTAAGGATTTCTGCTGAGTGTTCTTTCTTCAATTTAAGAACAGAATACCCATGCGTAGAAACCCATTTTCGCATACATACGTTATCGGTATAAACTTGTCCACAAAACTTCCGTAAGCTTAAATTCGGGTCTAGATGTAATTCTTTAACATACTCGGACCAGATCCAGGCAAAACGGTTCTCAGATTCTTTATACATAAATTATAATATTAGTTCCATACAAAGGTAAAACCATAAAATAATAAAGAAAAGGTAGAACCGCGGAGACGCTTACACAGACGCTTACACGCTTCCGATTAACTTGCATTTTACCCTCACATATAAAACCGTGTATTCAAATATATTACAGCATAACTTTGTGTAAAGACAATATGTATCAAACTCTTATATAGCCAACTTATAATCGACGGAGAGAAAATATAAATCGAAGACCTTCGATTTTAAATTGAACAGCTCTAATTTTTCAACAATTATTATCTATAAATAATAAAGAAAGAGAGCATTTATAATTAGAACAGCCTCCTTTAAAGAGGCTTTCTATAATGCGCTAAAGAAAGTCCATATGCCACACTTTTAAAAGTATCGCCATCGCGCAACTTTTCTTCACCAAATAGTCGTATCAGAATATTTCTAATAGGCTTTACCAAACTACTACCACCTGTCATAAATATAGAGTCTATATCATTCGCAGTAACATTAGCTTTTTCAAGCAGCCCAACAATGTATTCTTCTATTACCTTAATATGTCTGTCAATAATATTTTCGAACTCCTCATAACTTATAGGAATATCTAACTCTATCGACTCTCTCATAAAACTTATAGCTGCTTTATCATCATCCGACAAATGGATTTTTGCTGCTTCTATCTCCTTAAAAAGATAATATACATAGTTCTTATCTATCAGAATTCTACCATTATCAATCTTTTTATTATTGCCCGAAAATACATAGAAATTATCTAGTGCACGGCGGTCCTTACAATCTTTCAGAAGAAAACTCCTCTCCCACTTCATAAGCTCGCGATAAATACTATTAGGAATTTCAATCCATTTATCATAAGATTTATATTGAACTCCACGCCCTAATTCGGGAGTTACTTTATTCCACATTATTTCGGAATCAAATAAATCGCCACCTATATACACTCCACCATGGGCCACTATATCATCCTCCCTACTCTCCTTAAATACTTTATCGGGCGAAAGATTCATTACTATAAAATCGGAGGTACCACCACCAAAATCGGCAACCAATACTCTTTCTTCCTCTTTAAGTTTCTTTTCGTATGCAAAGGCTGCAGCGATAGGCTCTGTTTGAAGTTTTATACCTGAGAATCCTGCATTTTTTGCTCCAGTCAACAGACGGTCAACTGCTATTTTTTCTTTCTTTGGGTCGTCCGAAAATACAGCCGGACGGCCAAGTACAACCTCCGTAAGCGAATCTCCAAGGAAGCTCTCAGCTTTCTCTTTTAAATGCCTTATGATAAAAGTAACTAACTGATCAGGAGTAGTTTTTCTTCCGTTTATCCAGGTAAAATGAAAGTTATCTTGTTTTAGAAGCGTCTTGACCGATTTCAGTAAACGCCCCCTCATACCATCCTCAACATATTTTTCCTGAGCATCTTTTCCAACAAATGGTTCTAGTCCATTATCTTGTGGAAAGTAAATTATGGAACTAGCCGAATAAGTAAAAATTTCTTTATCTGTATTAGTATCTGTAAGCGAGATAACCGAATTAGACGTACCAAAATCAATACCACATGATACGTCTGATATATTATATGTCATTACTATTTCTATTAAATATTAACCATGAAATTTCAAAAAGAGTGCAAAGATAGAAATAAAAACTTTATTAAGAAGCTATGCATTAAACAATGATGTAGGATATAGAATTCTATAAAAATATATAACATTAAATATATGAATAAGATAGAATAGTAGGTCTTTCAATTATAAATTAAGCTCTACGCTGCAATAGAATGTATTTTTTTATAAAAGAGGAGCTTGTCTAACAAGTATATAAATTACAATATGAATTTATAATCTGTAAGCAATAATTTTCCTGAAAAGAAAAAGTACCTTTTTAGACCGAAAAATATTAGTCATAAAAAGTACTTTTTATTTATATAGTTGTAAACTGTAACTTCTACTAACTCTATTTTTATTTTTTAGACAAGCTCTTCTTTTAAAGATAATCTGAATCTGTATCAAAAGCAAAAGCTTTATTGAAAATAAAAATTACAATACTATATATTATAGCTAAAACTAAGTTTAATTGAAAAGGAAATAAATCATTGGATATATGCATTAAACTTCTTATACTATCTATTATAAATGGGGCTACTGTAACGGCAACATAGTTTGTAGCAAGAACAATAGCAAGTGCCATGGTATTCATAGCCGGACTTGTAACAGTACGCGTTGCTTTATCATATAATGTAGGTTGTATAATTCCATATCCCCACCCCATAAGGAATGCACCGGCACAAAGCAAAAGCATATTGTATCCTATGCACAGCAATCCCAAACCTATTGCAATAGAAAGCATGGCAGAAAACACAGTACGGCGTTTAAAAATCTTTACTACTGTAGGCAATACGAATCCAGGTAGGAAAATAGCAAAAAAGAATATAGCAGTTATAGTTCCCACTTCTGATGAATCTATTCCATGATTAGCCAGCAGAAAAGGAAGATAATAGGATAATATTACTACAAAGAAGGTAATACCAAAATAAAGAAGTACCAAAGAGGCCATTCTTGGAATAATTATTTTATTACCTTTTGTTTGTTGAATAACAGGTGCAGCAGGTACATTAGTGTAGGATAGAATATATCTAAACAACATTAACGGAATAATAGGTAAAAGATAAACCACGAAAGGCAAATGCCAGTTTCCGGCATCAAGCCATCCTACTACTAAAGTGGCTAAAATAAGAGCAAGATTTGCCACTCCCGACTTTATACCAAGCATCTTCATTCGTTCCTTACCCTCAAAATTGTCTGTTATAAGACTAGCAGCCAATGGAATAAGAAGTCCGCATCCTATTCCCAGCATACAGCTTACTGCAATGAGTTGCCACATTTCATTAGTAAGCAGATAGATAATACCACTTAGAAGATATAATCCTAGTCCCCATATAACCATTTTTGATTTGCTGGAAGAAGAAGCTATTTTTCCGGACAGCAGTACAAAAGGAATGATACAGAGATTAGGAAGTATAGTAAGCATTTGTATATCCAACTGAGATGTAGTAGGAAAAATCTTATCCAAATTTGCCAACATAGGGCTTATTGCCAATCCCGGTAAATTAACTAAAAGCGAGATAGACAATATTGCAACAAGTGAAATGAGAGGCATAGTGCCTTTACCGGTTTTTATATCCATAAATCAATCTTTTTATTATATAATTTATTCAATAAAACATTCTTAAAGGCAAAACAATATATTTCAACTCTTGTTCTAAAAACCTCTCATTTACCTCCTTTTATATAAATAGCAATACGCTTTTTATGCTTTTTTATCTTTGTAAATATTCTCTATTATACTACAAATTGTCTCTTGTGAAAGAACTGCTGTATCACAACATAAATGATAGTTATGTGAGCCGCCCCACTTCTGACCGGTATAATGAAAATAATGCTCCTTGCGTGCACGGTCAATTCTATCTATTTCCTGAGCTGCCATTGCACGATTAATACCATATTCCTTTACAGCCATGTCTATTTTATATTTCATATTTGCATAAAGAAATATGTTAATTACATTCGGAAAGTCATTAAGTATATAATCGGCACAACGTCCTATTATAACACAATTTCCTGCAGATGCTATACGACGTATTACTCTGCTTTGTGCCACAAAAAGTGCATCATCTGGCGAGAGGCTCTTCTCTAATGGCGCCTCATAATCCTGTCTTACCATCTGAAGAAGTAGATTTTTTGGCAATTGCTGTTCATTTTCACTCACAAAACTCTCGCTCATATTGCTCTCCTTGGCCGCCATAGTAATCAATTCATTGTCATAAAAAGGAATTGACAATGCATCGGCTATTTTCTTTCCTATCAAATGGCCTCCACTTCCATATTCACGAGAAATTGTTATTATAATCGGGCTTACATCTTCTACCATATCTTTTACATCAGGAACCACAGATTTAGACAATTGCCATTTTCGTATTATATTAAGTCTTGGCAGTATTACCCCAACAAAAGGTCCTGTAACTAATGCTGCTATTATTGTACCTTCACGAATACCATCTATTCTTGATGCAAGCAGCCATGAGAAAAGCACGGCCAATACAACTAAAGCTACATCAAAAAATATCTTAACTTTTCCAAATTCCTTATTGAACCTACGCGAAGCTATCTGTACGGTATATTCACCACTCACCATTGTTACATCGGCCACTACCTCCAAACATATTCCAAAGGCTAGAATAGCACACCCTACAATAAGTGATATTATTTTTACTACATATAATTCGGGGGCATAATCTCTTAGAAACCACATTGTCATATCTATAAACAAACCGAAGGCAACCGATACGGGTATCTGCATTAAAAGATCTATTCTATGCTCGTGAATACCTTTTCTGCCCAGCATAAGCATTTGAATGCAAACCAATATCATATTAAGTATAAATATATACATCCCCATTGAAAGGATAGTATTGATACTTAAAACAAATGGTACACTGGAAATTGGAGAGGTTCCTAAATAAGAACGTGTTATAACACTTACGCCTAGGGCACTAACAAAAAGAGCCGCAGTAAATACAATATAGCGGCGTAGCAATTCGACTTTACACATTTTACTAAATTTTTGCAAAAATAGATAAAATATGCCCAAATACATATTAAATTTATCAGTATATCTACACTGCCATAATCTTTTCCGGAATTATTCCTGGAATTGGATTTTTCATCCTCCAATTTATAAACATTGTACATTCTCTCCTCTTGCATCTATAAAAGAAAGAAACCCAAGACAGTAGTAAGGATTTGTTATGCCAAAAGAATTAGTCTTTGTATCACGCACAAACAGCAAAAAACGCCAACCATTATTTACCTAATCAGTATATAATTTACAAGAAAATCGAATTGAATTACTTGATTTCGTAGGTATTACCATACTTGTATTACAAAATGGTTAGCTAACGCAAAGATAGTGATTTACTCAAAAATAAGCATATCTGTTAGCAGAATAAAGTAGGTTCTTTGCTGCTATGGTCAAAGTTGGCAAATGATCGGCAAGTGCTCCGCTTTTTACTCCAAGTCTAACTTCCATCTGTTCAGTGGTCTTCCCTCCAAACAGAGCAGCATCGCCTTTTGAACGGATACGCCCAAAACCTTTGTCGTCCACACCACTTTCGTAAATATTATCAAGAATCTTGGCAATTTCGAAGAGTTGCTCCAAGCTGGGTTGGCGACGGTTGCAGACGTAGGCATTGGTTTGGCTGAAGCTCTTACCAATCTTTTCGGCAAGCCACGTCTATTTAATTCCTTTCTCTTCAAGGACTCCTTTTATTCGGTTCATATCATTTATTTTTGATGCGTACTTCAAATTAACGATAAAGATATGAAGAATTTCGCTATAAAAATACAAAAATACAACAAGTGTTAATCTTTGTTGTACTTTTTATTTTAAATAGCAGCCACTCTTTTTTGAGTAGTTGGATAATTTACTCTGTTTGATTTTCTCGGTATCGTGGCGAAGCTGTTCGGCTTGAGCGGCTTTGAGTTGGGATTGGCACGCTAGGCAACTGCTCGTTGGTGCTACTCGGCACGTTGGCGCAGGGTGCGTTACACAATGCCTCGAGCCGTGATTTAAAACCTAAATTATGGAAGATATAAACAATGGTTTTGAACATCTCTACTAAAGAGTCTTATTTTTATTATCTTTGTCGCATAGAAATCACACAAAAACCAATAAATAAGTACATTTACATGAAAAGAATACTAATAATAGCTACTTTATTGAGCTCATTAAATATAATGAACATAGCAGCACAAGCTATAACCGAGAAAAATTTTACAGAGTACGATAACAAGGATCTGTTCTTGGAAGATGGAAAGATAGAATATGAAACATCGGCTATTTATCTAACTAAATTATACAAACCCGATAAGGACAATTCTATTTCGAGAAATGAAGTTATAAATTTTAAGGGGATAGATAAAAAACATATTACAGAATCTATTGATAAATGGTTCCGTAATAACTTCAATACTGATAAATCTATGATTATAACAAATGATTTATCTAATGGTATAATATCGGCAAAAGGATACATAGACAATATTGCTCAACACTCATCGCTTACTTCAAGTTCCAAAATAAATGGTACTGTAATTTTACAGACAACTATAGATGATGAAAAGGTAACAGTTAAGTCTACTATAGTATCGTATGAGATGGAAATGCAACAAGGAGTACTTGGAAATCTTGCCGGGACTTCATATTCTATATGGCTCCCCACAAAATCTTTTCCATACTTTGGCAAAAAATATAAGGTTACAGCATCAAAAGCTCTTGTTAATTGTCATATATGGAGCAAACTTATGACCGACAATATGGTACAGACTATTGATTATCATAAATAAAAAAAATAAAATTGCCCATTAAATATTAACCAAACAAACATACCAACAACTAAGAATAAAGGTAGTCTACATTTTCGGTAAAACAACCAATAACTAATCGTATTACTCGAATAAACTTACAAACTTCATTTACATGAATTTTGAATTTCATTATAATGAAGTCCGAAATTCATTAGAATGAAGTTCAGAATCCATTCTAATGAAGTTTATTAATATCCATGATAGAAATGATTAACTACCTATATAGACTATATTAAATATAAGTGGATGCCGGTAAGTAAAAAAACGATAAACCGTAAATAGAATCTCGCTAAAGTAGAAAAGCATAATTAGATACTTTATGAGTATAAAAAGAGCATTATTTTTGATTGCTTTAGATCTGTTTAATTCATGTGAACATTATGTGAATATTACACCGGGAATATTCACACATAAAATGCCCATGAATAAAGCGTTTGCAAGAAAATGTGAAATTGTGGAATATATTTTACCAAAAACTATTTTGGAGGATTGTAAATGATATTATTTAAATTATAGAGAATATAACGAAGCTTGTACAAGCTATATGGTTTCCTTTCCGTAAGTGCCGTTTTTGTTATAAATAACGAGTAGGAATTAATGAAATATCAATCTTATATATGTATTCTGCTTCTTTACAAAAATTACATTCATCACAATAAGCTTAGTTTAAATCATCATCTTCTTTCATAATTTTTCCCTTTAACTTTCTACAAAAATATAATTTAATAATGTAGCATTTCTTTTTTATTCATACATTTGTCAACAAACCTAAATTATTGATCATAATGGATACTGTTTCATTCGCTCTTCTTTGCTTCACATCTTTCTTTACGCTGACTAATCCTCTGGGAACGATGCCTATTTTTCTTACCATGACTAAAGGCATGTCCGAGGACGAAAAGAAAAGGATTGTATGGCGTGCTACTATTATTTCTTTTGTTATTCTACTCATTTTTACCTTTACAGGACAGTTTATATTCAAATTCTTCGGAATATCGACCAATGGATTCCGCATAGCGGCAGGTATAATAATACTGAAGATAGGTTATGACATGTTGCAAGCAAGGTATACAGATACTAAACTGAAGAATGAAGAGATTAAAACTTATGCCGATGATATTTCCATAACTCCGCTTTCTATTCCTATGTTATGCGGACCGGGATCTATAGCTAATGGTATAATGCTAATGGAAGATGCTAATACCTGGCAACTGAAAGCTACACTTATTGGAAGCATAGGATTGATATATTTTCTTACTTATATAATTCTAAGGGGATCTACGAGGTTGGTTAAGGTTATTGGAGAAACCGGTAACAATGTAATGATGAGACTTATGGGGCTTATACTTATGGTTATAGGAGTAGAATGTTTCGTAAGCGGTGGCAAACCAATTCTTACCGAGATTATAAAGAATGCACTTCAGTAATAAATAGAACAAATAATAAAATGAGTGCACCGCAAATGAGTTTATATTTACGGTGCACTGCTTGTCTTAAACAATCATCATTTATCCTGCGTCTCATCAAAAATTTCTTTTGCTCTGTCATAATCCTTTATAGGAACCAATACAGGAACACCTTCGTTTAATGTTATGGCAGCAATGCCTGTATCATAAATCTCGGCTTCTATTCCCTGACTTATAAGATTTCCTTGTAGAATTTCGGCTTCAACATAGTTGTTGCATGTTGTAAGAATAGCCATTTTTCCATCGTCTTCCATAAAAATATCTATTTTTAATTTATTAATTAGACTACAAATACTACAACAAACTTTTATGTAAAGAAGTTATTTAAAATGGTATTATTTTAATGTTATATTTCTACCTTAGTGGCAATTTAAATTATATGGCAATGGAAAAAGATAAGATATACATGAACGATTGGCTCGATATACATCCTTATATGGTGCAGAAAGATGCCGATAGCTATTTTGTTAATTTAAGCAACGTTATTCTTAACGAGTTAGACCTTAAGGAGGTACCATTGGGCATAAAAAAGAAATGTGCGATTTATACAGCAGCATATCTGGAAGATATAGTTTCGGGATTAGGTTTATGGAAAGCTTTCATAGAAAAGAATCGCGAACTCTACGATACAACTCTTCCTTTTTACCGTGTATCCGATACCTATGTAGATAATGAAGTTAATGAGGATGATGTGCGATTTATAATATGGAACACACTATACAAAAGTGACTATACGGCAATTCCTGTCAATCCTTTAAACGAAGATATTAAGAAAAGTGCATCGAATATATGCCGAATTCTTGATGCCGAATATGAAATTGCTCCTGCAAATGAATATATCACAGATTTTTTCAGAGATTTTAAAGATAAAGAGGAAGCCGACAAAAAACTGGAATGGCTTTTTGGACGCACTTATATTACTCAACCTTCTGTGCAGAGTTTTATTAAGGATGTTACTTATGATGACCGTTTTATTATTCCCTGTGGACCGTTGGCTTTGTTCTTGCATGAATGGATAGACTTGCTTACAGATGGGGCTAATAAGAAATGGCACAGAATAGCCGGACTTTTTTTCTCGGCTCCGGAACCAACCGAACAAATGAAAGAGAGAAACATTGCTACTTACAATAATTTCATGACAGGTAACAATGGAGAATGCATTGTATATCTGAAAGGGTATGATAAACTTAGAAAATTCCTTGTAAACGTACTTTTATGGCCCGATGACGAAAATCATACTTTGCCACAGATGAAGCAGTTCAATAATTTTGTAATGATGTGTAATCCTGAAAAGGGCGTTTTATTGGCACATGACATATGTGAATATATAAAAGATCCACTAAATAGTATGTATAACGAAGAAGAGGCAACTAAAGGAGCTTTTACTCTACTTACTATCCCTACAAAATGTCCGCCCGACTTGTTGGAATATGTAATAGAAAACAATTATATACCCGATGCCAAATGGCCTGTATATGGTGAAAAAGCATTGGTACAGCATAATGCCGATTTTATTGCACGCTGTACCCTGCTTTATTATTATCGTGGTGACTGAAAATGAGTTTATAGCTTTACCTCATTTTCAATTGGTTTTCCTTCAAAATAATCTTTTATATTATCAAGGGTAGTATGGGCAATGTTTGCCAATGCTTCCTTGGTAAAGAAGGCCTGATGAGATGTTACTATAACATTATTGAATGATAGAAGACGAGCAAGTGTATCATCGTCTATTATCTTATCCGATTTATCTTCGTAAAAGTATTCACTCTCCTCTTCATATACATCTAGTCCGGCATATCCTACTTTCTTGGTTTTCAATCCTTCTATCAATGCATTGGTATGAATGAGTCGTCCACGGCCGGTGTTTATTATCATAACTCCGTCCTTCATCTTGCTTATAGAGTAATCGTTTATAAGATATTTAGTTTGCTCGGTAAGTGGACAATGAAGTGAGATTACATCGGATGCCTTGTAAAGTTCATCTAGCGATGCATATATAAAATGATTCTCGCGCGCAAAGTTATAATCCGGATAAAGATCGTATGCAATAACGTTCATACCAAATCCCTTAAGAATCTTGATTAATATTTTTGCAATTTTTCCTGTTCCTATTATACCGGCAGTCTTTCCATGCATATCGAAGCCAAGTAATCCATGAAGTGAAAAATTTCCATCGCGCGTACGCCATGTTGCACGAGGAATTCTGCGGTTAAGCGATAGCATAAGGGCCACAGTAAACTCTGCAACTGCGTACGGCGAATAGGCAGGTACTCTTACTACAGTCATCCTGCCGTTAGTTGCTGCCAAATCTACATTATTATAGCCGGCACATCTTAATGCGAGTAGTTTTACACCATTATCCTCTAAAGCCTGGATAACTTCGGCATCAGCCGTATCATTCACAAAAATACAAACAGCGTCAACTCCTTTTGTAAGTACTACGTTATTGATATTAAGTCTACCTTTATAGAATCTAATATCAAAACCATATTTCTCATTTGCTTCTGTAAACGATTGTTCGTCGTAAGGTTTCGTGTCGTAAAATGCAATTTTTATAGCCATAAATCTTCTTGTTGATTTAAATTTAAACAATTGTAATTCTTGTAAGGTTCAATTTAATATTACAGTTTTTTCAGTTCCGTATATAGTCTCTGTATAGGTAGTCCCATTACGTTAAAATAGCTTCCATGAATATTGCATACTCCTATGTATCCTATCCATTCCTGTATGCCATAGGCTCCTGCCTTATCAAAAGGTTTATACACCGATACATAATGTTCTATCTCGGCATCAGTCAGTGAACTGAAAGTTACATCCGTAACCGATACAAATTCCTTTCTTGTTGTTGGAGTAACTATGCATACTCCTGTCATTACCTGATGCGTCTTTCCGGATAGCTGATGTAACATTCTAATAGCGTCGTCATAATCCTTTGGCTTGCCAAGAACTTTCCCGTCAAGCCAAACTATTGTATCGGCAGTTATTATAAGTTCATCGGACGCAATCGTGTTCTGATAGGCTGATGCCTTGCTTGCTGCTATGTATCGAGGAATTTCTTCTCCTACTAAATGATCGGGATATGATTCGTCTATATCCTTTAAGGCTCTTACCTCATACTTTACTCCAAGTCCACCCAGTAGTTCTTTTCTTCGTGGAGAGTTTGAAGCCAATATTATTTTATATTTATCTAGATTTTCGAGCATGATTATATATTTTTACCATCCAAAGGCATCGGCATGAGACATCCATTTGCCTTGTACTTTCATTACCTGTTCTATTACGTCTCGACCACAACCTTGTCCTCCATTTACATGCGATATATATTTTGCTACCGATTTTATCTCGGGTACAGCATCGGCTGGACAACATGGAAGGCCACATATCTTCATTACTTCATAATCGGGTATGTCATCACCCATATATAGTACTTCTTCATCCTTCAGTCCATACTTCTGAGTGAGATGAGCATATTCTACGGTTTTCTTCGATGCACTCATATATATATCTTTTACTCCCAATCCTTCGTATCTCTGTCTTATTGATTCTCCTTTTCCACCAGTTATTATAGCTATTATAAGTCCGCTTTTCACAGCTAACTGAAGAGCATAGCCATCCTTTATGTTTATTGTGCGAAGAGGAAGTCCCTCTTCCGACATCTGTACTGTACTAGAGCTTAATACGCCGTCTATATCGAATACGATGGCTTTTATTTTACTTAAATCGTAATTTATCATTTTTTTCCGAATTTATATATACTCTTACTTATCTTTTCATATAAATCTCTTATATCAGGATCGGCTTCCAGCATTGAAAGATGACGGTTTATAACGTTCTCATCATATCTTATAGCAGGACCCGTCTGAGCCTGTACCGGAGAGAGTTCGTGAACTTTACGTGAAGTTTCGTCTATAAGCGGCAACATTACTTCAAATGGAATATCACTTTTACTTAACAGATAGCTGGATATGGCATACATATGATTTGAAAAATTGCACGCAAATACAGCCGCAATATGTAGCGACTTGCGCTGTTCTGAGCTCACACGATAAACCTTTCCGGATAATGAAGATGCAAGGTCATAAAGCAACTGTTCATCGACATCACTGTTTGCTTCTATAAAGAATGGCACATTACCAAAATCCACACTCTTTGATTTGCTGAATGTCTGCATAGGATACAGTACCCCATAGCGTAGTGCATGCCCCTTCCAAAGATCCATAGAAAGACTTCCGGCGGTATGTACAAAAAGTGCATCTTCCCTACCCTTTATTATATAAGGTATAAGTTCGGTAAAGGCTGAATCCTTTAAGGCAGATATATAAAGTTCGCCTTCATTGCTTACATTTTCCATGTTGGTAGTATAGGAACATTGCAAAGAAGTAGCCAACTTTAGTGCCGACTCTTTTGTCTTGCTATAAACCTGAACTATTGTATGTCCATTCTCTTTAAGTCCTCTTCCAAGATGAGTAGCTACATTACCGGCTCCTATCAATACTATTTTCACTTTTCATCAAATTTATTTATATGGACTTTTTCCCATTGTAGGTTATCTTCATTGAATGGCTTGCGCACCATTCCTTTATAACCTACCGCTATTATAGAAAGAACCTGAAGTTGTAATGGTAAATCAAGTACATTGCGCACATAATCTTCGGCAGGAGTTCCTGCAGCAGTCATTCTTTCACGAACCTGTATCCAGCAACTACCTAGTCCAAGATCTTCTGCTTGAAGCTGAATCATTATAGATGCAACCGATGCATCCTCAATCCACACATCACTTGCAAGCGGATCGGCTGTTACTACTATCCCCAAAGGCGCATCGGCAAGAAATGCTGCGCCATGCTCCTTACAGAACGATAGTTTTTTAAGCATCTCCTTATCATCTACAACTATAAATTGCCACGGATTACTCCTTTTAGAGGATGGAGACATCAAAGCGGCCTTCATCAAAGTTACTACCTCATCTTGTGTAAGTGACTGATCTGTAAATTTACGCATGCTGCGTCGGTTGGTTATAAGTTCGCTAAAATTGTCCATAATAATTTTTTATTAAAAATTGTTGTTACAAATATAATATTTGTATACGGATTGGAAATAAAAAAAATATAAATTTGCATTTAAAGATGGCTATTAAACTAAACATAATAAGAAAAAGTAAAGAACTTTCCTCATATCATGGGAAGAGTATTTTTCATTCCAACGAGTTGTTCAAGGTATTCGAGAATACTCGTGGGTACTCTCCCGTCATGGCTGTAGCCACCGAAAAAGGTCATGAAATTGGACGACTCTTGGGAGTGATAAGAAGAAGCGTACGATTTTTCCCTCCTTCTATAATAAAGCGTTGCGAAGTTTACGGTAGTGGTGAGTATGCAGATTCGGTAAAGAATCGTGAAGAGCTATTCTCTATTATGCTAGACAGATTTACTAAAGAGGTAAATAAGACAGCATTTTTGATAGAATTTAGAAATATAGATAATTCACTGTTTGGATATGAAGCCTTTAGGCGAAATAATTTTCTGCCCATAAACTGGCTACGTGTATACAATTCACTACATAGCCGTACTCCGGAAGAACGCCTCAGTGCCTCACGACGACGCCAGATAAGCAAAGCAACAAGAAACGGAGTTCATATAGAAATTGCCGAAAAGGAAGAAGACATAAGATTTTTTTCGCTAATGCTAAAAAAATCATATTCATCTAAGGTAAGAAAACATATGCCGGATATAGGATTTTTCCTTGAACTTTCAAGGCAGAATCCTGAAAAAGAGATGGCTAAGATATTCCTTGTAAAATATAAAGGCAAGATAATAGGCGGATCGTTGTGTATATTCTCGAAAGATCGAGCATATCTGTGGTTCTCGGCCGGACTTAGGAAAAGTTATGCATGGGTATATCCTGGAGTAATGGCAGTATGGGGAGCCATTAGTTACGCACACCAAGCAGGATATGATCATCTGGAGTTTATGGATGCCGGACTTCCTTTCAAGAAATATGGTTACAGAGATTTCATACTGCGCTTTGGAGGAAAGCAGACAAGTACACGTCGATGGTTCAGATTTAGATGGAATTGGCTCAACAGACTACTTTGCTGCATATATGGATAATGCTTTCAAGCATATTTACATAATGAAATAAAATTGAGGAAATATTTCTTTATTAATGTTGAATTTACTTTCTTTGTGCAGTTTTATCGTAATTTTTTTTAGAGTAAAAGTAAATTTTTAAATTATAAAGTTATGAAAATTTCACACATTGAGCATTTGGGAATTGCTGTAAACAGCATCGAAGAAGCATTGCCTTATTACGAAAATGTATTAGGCTTGAAATGCTATAACATAGAGACTGTGGAAGATCAAAAGGTCAGAACTGCATTCCTAAAAGTTGGTGATACAAAAATCGAATTGCTTGAACCGACTTGTCCTGAAAGTACAATTGCCAAATTCATCGAAAATAGAGGCGCCGGAGTACATCATGTGGCTTTTGCTATAGAAGATGGAGTTGCCGAAGCTTTGGCCGATGCCGAAGGAAAAGGAATTCGTCTTATAGATAAAGCTCCTAGAAAAGGTGCCGAAGGTCTTAACATAGCTTTCCTACATCCTAAATCAACATTGGGGGTTCTTACAGAACTTTGCGAACATTAATCAATAAACTAATTTTAACCGAATATATAAAATGAGTAATCAACTTGACAAAATAAAAGAGCTGATAGAACGCCGTGCTAATGCACGTATTGGTGGTGGTGAAAAAGCGATTGCCAAACAGCATGAAAAGGGTAAGTATACTGCACGCGAACGTATAGCAATGCTTCTTGATGATGGCAGCTTCGAAGAAATGGACATGTTCGTAGAACATAGATGTACCAATTTCGGCATGGACAAAAAACACTATGCAGGCGACGGTGTAGTTACTGGATGTGGTACTATAGAAGGTAGATTAGTTTATATTTTCGCACAGGACTTCACAGTTTCGGCAGGTTCTCTTTCTGAAACTATGTCATTGAAAATATGCAAAATTATGGATCAGGCATTGAAGATGGGTGCTCCATGTATTGGTATAAACGATTCGGGTGGTGCTCGTATTCAGGAAGGTATCAATGCTCTTGCAGGTTATGCCGAAATTTTCCAACGCAATATTCTTTCATCTGGTGTAATTCCTCAGATATCGGGTATCTTCGGACCTTGTGCCGGTGGTGCCGTATATTCGCCAGCACTTACCGACTTTACATTAATGATGGAAGGTACATCTTATATGTTCCTTACAGGACCTAAGGTTGTAAAAACTGTAACCGGCGAGGATGTTAGTCAGGAAGATCTTGGAGGTGCTAGCGTACACTCTACAAAATCGGGCGTTACACACTTTACAGCCGAAACAGAAGAAGAAGCTTTGGCACTTATACGCAAGTTGCTGAGCTATATCCCTCAAAATAATCTTGAAGAGGCTCCATATGTAGACTGTACAGATCCTATAGATCGTTTGGAAGATTCATTGAATGAAATAGTACCCGACAGCCCTAACAAACCATACGATATGTATGAAGTTATTTCGGCTATCGTAGATAACGGAGAATTCCTTGAAGTTCAGAAAGATTATGCAAAGAATATTATTATAGGATTTGCACGTTTTAACGGACAGTCTGTGGGTATAGTAGCAAATCAGCCTAAATATCTTGCCGGTGTACTTGACAGTAACGCTTCAAGAAAAGCAGCAAGATTCGTTCGCTTCTGCGATGCATTCAATATTCCATTGGTATCTTTAGTAGACGTACCTGGATTCCTACCAGGAACCGGTCAGGAATACAATGGTGTAATTCTTCATGGTGCAAAACTTCTATATGCTTACGGAGAAGCTACTGTTCCTAAAGTTACTGTAACACTTCGCAAATCATATGGTGGTTCGCATATAGTAATGAGTTGCAAGCAGTTGCGTGGCGACATGAACTATGCATGGCCTACAGCCGAAATAGCAGTAATGGGTGGTGCCGGTGCAGTTGAAGTACTTTATGCACGCGAAGCTAAAGATCAGGCAGATCCTAAAGCATTCCTTGTAGAAAAAGAGGCAGAATACAATAAATTATTTGCTAATCCTTACAATGCAGCCAAATATGGTTACATAGATGATGTAATCGAACCAAGAAACACTCGTTTCCGTATAATCCGTGCATTACAGCAACTGCAAACAAAGAAGCTTACTAATCCAGCCAAGAAACATGGTAATATTCCATTGTAACAGAGTAATTATATAAAATGAAAATTATGAAGAAAACAAGAATAGGAATATTACTCTCTTTAATGCTTTTGGTAGGATTGAGTTCATGCAAGGAACAGAAATCCAATACCAAACTCCTTCTGAATGAAGTCATGGTGAATAACGAAAGTAGTTTTCAGGATGATTATGGAGTTCACAGCGGATGGATTGAAATATTCAACAAATCATTTGGAAGTGCTGATCTGGCGGCATGTCTTATAAAAGTGAGCAGTAAGCCTGGCGATACTGTAACATATTTTATTCCGAAAGGCGACATACTCACTCAGGTAAAACCAAGACAACACGCCCTTTTTTGGGCCGACAAACAGCCTCGTCGCGGTACATTTCATACTAATTTCGAGTTAGATACGCTTAATGCAAACTGGATAGGATTGTTCGACTCGGGAAGAAAACTTCTTGATCAAGTTACTATTCCTGCAGGTGCATTGAAGAACAATCAGTCATATGGACGCGTAAGTGATGCTATAGATGAATGGGAAATTAAAGATGGAAGTGCAGAAAAATATGTTACTCCAAGCACTAACAACAAAACCATTGACCGCAATGCAAAAATGGAAAAGTTCGAAGAACATGACTCGACAGGTATTGGTATGGCCGTAACTGCAATGGGTGTAGTATTCTTAGGATTATTTCTACTATTCATAGCATTCAAGGTTGTAGGTAACATTGCAATGAAACTTAGCAAACGAAATGCATTGAAAGCTGCCGGCATTACCGACAAGAAAGAGGTAAAGGCTGTAAAAGTTGAAGAAGCATCAGGAGAAGTATTTGCTGCAATTTCAATGGCTATGCACGAGATGCAGAGTGATATTCACGATACAGAAGATACCATTCTTACAATAACTCGTGTTAAGCGTAGCTATTCTCCATGGAGTTCGAAAATATATACATTACGTGAGAATCCAAGAAAGTGACCAATTTATAAAAAGATCAGATAATGAAAGAATATAAATATAAGATCAATGGCAATCTATATAAAGTTACCATTGGCGATATAGAAGATAACATTGCAAATGTAGAAGTTAACGGCACTCCATATAAGGTTGAAATGGAAAAAGCTGCAAAGCCTGCTTCTAAACCAGTGGTACGTCCTGTTGTAGCGGCTACTACTCCTGCAGCTCCTACAACTACAGTTACCAAACCTGCACCTGCCTCTACAGGCAAGGCTGGAGTTAAGTCTCCATTACCTGGTGTTATCCTTGACATAAAGGTAAACGTTGGCGACACTGTTAAGAAAGGACAGACTATAATTATTCTTGAAGCCATGAAAATGGAAAATAACATAAATGCTAATAAAGACGGTAAAGTAACAGCTATTAATGTAAGCAAAGGTGAATCTGTTCTTGAAGGCACCGATCTTGTAATAATTGAATAATATGGGAGATTTTATAAGTTTTTTAGGAGCTAATCTTGCAGATTTCTGGACTTATACAGGATTCTCGAATGCTACTATCGGTAATATCGTAATGATTCTTATCGGTTTAGTATTCATTTATTTAGCTATTGCAAAGGAATTCGAGCCTATGCTTCTTATACCTATAGGTTTTGGTATCTTGATAGGAAATATTCCTTTCAACATTGATGCCGGACTTAAAGTCGGTGTTTATGAAGAAGGCTCTGTACTTAATATACTTTATCAGGGAGTAACATCGGGATGGTATCCGCCATTGATATTTCTTGGTATTGGTGCTATGACCGATTTCTCGGCACTTATTTCTAATCCTAAACTTATGCTTATCGGTGCAGCTGCACAGTTTGGTATATTTGGAGCATATATGATTGCTTTATTTTTAGGTTTCGATCCAATGCAAGCTGGTGCAATAGGTATAATTGGTGGTGCCGATGGTCCTACTGCCATATTCCTTTCATCGAAACTTGCGCCTAATCTTATGGGAGCAATTGCTGTTTCGGCCTACTCTTATATGGCTTTGGTACCTGTAATACAACCTCCTATTATGCGTTTGTTTACAACTCACAAGGAAAGACTTATACGTATGAAAGCGCCTCGTGCTGTATCTCATACAGAAAAGGTTATATTCCCTATAATAGGATTATTGCTTACATGCTTCCTAGTGCCTTCAGGCTTGCCTTTGTTAGGTATGTTGTTCTTTGGAAACCTTCTTAAGGAAAGTGGAGTTACTCGTCGCCTTGCCGAGACTGCACGTGGTCCGCTTATTGATGTAATCACTATACTTTTAGGACTAACTGTAGGTGCATCAACACAAGCATCTGAATTCCTTAGATTTGATTCTGTATTGATATTCCTTCTTGGAGCTTTGTCATTTATAATTGCAACAGCTTCTGGAGTATTATTCGTAAAGATATTCAATATATTCTTGAAACAAGACAATAAAATTAATCCACTTATCGGAAATGCTGGTGTTTCTGCAGTTCCTGATTCAGCACGTATATCTCAAATAATAGGTTTGGAATATGACCCAACTAATTATCTGCTTATGCACGCAATGGGTCCTAACGTGGCCGGTGTAATAGGTTCAGCAGTTGCTGCCGGTATATTGCTTGGATTCTTGTTATAGTGAGATATCAATTCAAAAATAACTAATAATATAATTTTGCCCCTGTTGTATCTATAATACAATAGGGGTAAATTATTTTATAATCATTCATTTGTAAGAGTACGGAAAACCTTGAATAGTTCGCTATAGCTGGCAGTAGGAATCTTTACGGTTATTATATCTCTTATTTGAAGTTCATCAGTTAAAGGCATATTCTTGTTATCTCTAACTATATTTATTATTGTACATCCTGTAGGCAGTTTAAGTTCATTTACAAACTTGTTTATAAGGAACGAGTTGTTGTTTACTTGGAAATCGACTTTAGAATAAAAATTCTTTTCGTCCACAAACATATCATTATACAATTTATGATAGACCGGTTTTATCTTCATATACTGTCCAAATAGAAATGTTAAAGTACCGGTAAGTACCATAGGAAAAAATACTGTATATTGAGTAGTCATTTCAAGAATAAGCATCAGTCCGCTTATCGGAGCACGTACTACTGATATGAATACTACCGACATACCTATCAGGGTAAAGTATCCACAACATGCCGGATCAATGAATCCAAACTGAACGAGAAGTAGGGCATAAGCTTTTCCCAGCAAACCGCCCATAACTATTAATGGAAGTAGAAGACTACCACATAATCCGGCTGAATAGCTCACTACCGTAAAAAGTATTTTTATTATTACAAGCATGAAAAGCCACCATACATTTCCATTGTCGCTAATAACCTGACGAATTAATTCGACTTCGCCTCCTGCTGTAAGATCTATTATAAACATTCCTACAATATATGTAAATAGAACTATAACTAGAAGTTTAATCCATACAGGAAATTTTAGCTTCTTATATACTCTCTGTCCTCCAAAAAGAAGCATATTGAACAGCTTCCCTCCTATCGTAGCAAGCAATGCAAGTCCCGCAAGTATAACCACAACCCAGAATGTATTTACATCGGGAGCAACCGGAACTACTGATGCATAAAGATTAGAAGGAAGCATTACATGTGCACAATAAGACGATATTATACATGCAATAAGGACAGGTAAAGTAACTTTTACTGATACCCATCCAAGGGTATCTTCTATTATAAATATAGTCGAGGCTATAGGAGCAGAAAATGCTGCAGAAAGGCCGGCACCGGCTCCTGCAGTAGTCAGATAGCGCTTTTCGGTAGGATTAGAATGGAATACTCTACTAATAATAGTAGAACCTAATGCACCTATCTGAACAGAAGGACCTTCACGACCAAGTGACAGACCTATACCTATAGTTGAAGCACTACCTATAAATTTTGAGATAAACTGCAATACAGGACGTCTAAAATCAATCCTACCAAAAATCACAGCACGCGATTGAGGGATACCGCTGCCACCTATATACTTTATATTATTCTTTAACCAGTTAACAGCCATAAGTACCAACCACATTCCAACTATAATTAAAATGTGAAATATTATTGAAGTATTATGACGAAACATGTATTCTCTGAGAAAAAAAGTTTCTTGAAGCACCCATCGAAATGAAGATGCAAAAAAACCGGCAAATAATCCAGTAAGTACACTTAACAGATATAATCTTATCGTTGAGTCTATATTATCATTTCTTCTCATCTATACATACAATTTATTATAAAACTAATTTTAGAACAACCTTCATTATAAAAAGTTGAATATATTTGCGGCATGAAAAAGAAATTTACAATAAATACTCCGGATGGTTCAAACAAAGTATTGCTTCATACTTGTTGCGCTCCATGCTCTTCGGCTATAATTGAGACGCTTATTAATAATGGAATTACCCCGGTAATATTTTTTTATAATCCAAACATATATCCACAGGAAGAATATATTATAAGAAAGGAAGAATGCAAAAGATATGCTTTGTCGTTGGGATTGGAAATAGTTGACTGTGACTATAATCACGAAGAATGGAAGTGTAGTATAAGAGGTCTAGAGAATGAACCTGAAAGAGGAGGTCGTTGTCTAAAATGCTTTAAAGTAAGACTTATGGAAACTGCAAAATATGCCCATGAACATGGAATCTCAGTTATAACTACAACTCTGGCATCAAGCAGATGGAAAAGTCTTGAACAGATAGAAGAAGCCGGAGAATTTGCCTGCAGTAAATATGATGATGTTGCATATTGGACACAGAACTGGCGTAAAGGCGGTTTAAGCGAACGCAGAATTGCTATAATAAAGGAATACGATTTTTATAATCAAAGATATTGTGGATGTGAATTTAGTATGAGGAAAGAAAATTCCTGATTAAAGTGGTAGTCCGTGGGGGAGTCGAACCCCCCTTGCAAGAATGAAAATCTTGAGTACTAACCGATATACGAACGGACCAATTTGTAAAGAGACTTTCTCTTTATTGTGGTGCAAAGATACAATTTATTTGTTAAATTCCAAACCATTCATATGCTGAATTGTTCTCTAACCAGTATTTTTAGTATTTATCTAAATTTTTTATTGTATGAAAACATTTCTGAAACCTATTCTTTACACATCTCTATTTTCAGCTATGATGTGTCTGCCAACAAATGCACAACAGAAGAAAGACCTCTATCCTGAACTGGAGAAAGGTGAACCTGTTCTTATAATCTCTGATAATACTCCAGGAAAAGAGACTTTGATAAATATATTTGAAGTTACAGAAAGTCCGTATTTTCATGATCCTCGCGCACCAAGATTTCTATTGACCGACCAGAAAGGGAAGTTTGCACTTGGTATTGGTGGTTATGCAAGAACAGTAGTGTCTTACGATTTTGACGGAATATCAGATAATGTAGATTTCATTCCAGCTCTTATACCACAACGAGGAAGTATGGCAGCAAGAAATCAGTTTCAACTTGATGCCACAACTACAATGTTGTTCATAAAACTTGTAGGACATACTGATAAATTAGGCGACTTCGTAATTTATACTGCAGGAAACTTCCGAGGCAATGGGCGCACCTTCAAACTACGTAATGCTTATCTTTCATTCCTCGGATTTACTATGGGATATGATACTGGCATGTTCATGGATGCAGCAGCATTTCCTCCATGCATAGACTTTCAGGGCCCTAACGGAATGACTTTCTATCGTACTACTCAGTTAAGATACGAGGCTTCTATAGTCGATGGTTTAAAAATGGGTATAGGTATAGAGTCACCTTCTGTAAACGGAACTCCTGCAAATGATGTAGCTATAAATACGCAACGATGTCCTGACATACCAGCCTACATGCAGCTGAACTGGAACAGTAAGAGTCATATACGTCTGAGCGGAATATATAGAAATATGTCTTACAGAAACAATCTTACAGATAAATACAAGTCATTAAGTGGCTGGGGAATTCAGGCATCTACGACTTTTGCTCTAGGAAACTTCCAGGTATATGGTCAATATACTTATGGCAAAGGAATTGCACGTTACATGAATGATATGTCCAATCTTAATGTTGACATTGTTCCTAAATATGGAAATCCAGCAGAAATGCAAGCGTTGCCTATGACAGGATGGTTTGCCGGATTACAGTACAATTTCTCTAAAAAAGTATTCGCATCGGCTACTTACAGTGGTTCATATCTAAATTCAAGAAATAACTATTCACAGAATAACCAAACATCATATCGCGATGGTAAATATCTTGTATCCAATATATTTTGGAACATGACACCCGATTTACAGTTAGGTGCTGAATACCTTCACGGATGGCGTAAAGATTTTAATGGAGATGATAGCGGAGCAAATAGAATAAACATTTGTGCTAAATACAATTTCTAAATCTTTTTTTATCTTTGTACCTATAACAATTTAAGTAATATTACAAATGAAATATATAGGTGCACATGTATCTACTACCGGTGGCGTGGAGAACGCGCCGGTAAATGCATTGGAAATAGGCGCGAATGCGTTTGCTCTCTTTACCAAAAATCAACGTCAGTGGAAGGCATTTCCTCTTTCAAAGAAAAGCATAAAGTTATTCAAGGAAAATTGCGAGAAGAATGGTTTCGAATCGCAGTATATACTTCCACACGACAGTTATTTAATTAATCTGGGAAGTCCTGATGAAGAGGGATTACAGAAAAGTCGTGATGCTTTTCTTGACGAGATGCAGCGATGCGAAGAACTTGGCGTGCCACTTCTGAACTTCCATCCAGGAAGTCACCTTAACAGGATTTCTATAGAAGAGTGTCTTGATTTGGTAGCAGAATCTATAAACATTACTCTTGAAAAGACAACAGGTGTAATTGCAGTAATAGAAAACACAGCTGGGCAAGGAAGTAACGTAGGGAATGATTTTTCTCAATTACGACATATAATTAACAAAGTTAATGACAAATCAAGAGTAGGGATATGTATAGATACTTGTCATACTTTTGCGGCAGGATATGACATTGTAGATGAATATGACAAAGTATTCGAAGAGTTTGATAAGATTGTAGGCATGAATTTTCTTAAAGCAATCCATCTTAACGATTCTAAGAAAGGACTTGGAAGTCGAGTGGACCGTCATGAAAGTATTGGAAAAGGACTTATAGGAATCGACTTCTTCAAGAAACTTATGAAGGATGAACGATTCGATAATATTCCTATAATACTAGAAACTCCAGATGAAACTATCTGGGCCGAAGAGATAAAACTTCTCAGAGGTTTTGAGAATGAATGAATTATTTAAATAACAAGAAAGCCATATCATTACTTTATAGATGAGTTAGATATGGCTTTCTTAAATTATATTGATATATAACTAATCTAAATCATCGGCTGCCTCGTCCAGCCTATTTTCCCATAGATACTTTCTAGTCTCCTTTACTGCTATTCCCGATAGCAGCAACAGTGATATCAAATTAGGAATAGCCATCAAAGCATTCATACTGTCGGCTATATTCCAAACTACAGTTAAGTTCATTACCGAACCTAAATAAATTGCCAGAATCCATATTATGCGATAATACTTTATTAGTTTTCTTCCACCTAAATATTCAACTGCCTTTTCGGCATAGTATGACCAACCCAGAATTGTCGAGAATGCAAATGTAAATATACCTACAGTAAGTATAATAGTGCCAATATATGGTATTTTGCTAAATGCCGACTTAGTTAGAGCTCCTCCATGAGTATGATCAATATCGGGATATGCTATTATGCTACTTACCAAAACAAGACCTGTAAGTGCACATATAATTACTGTATCCCAAAAAGTTCCTGTAGACGATACCAAAGCCTGACGTACAGGATTTTTTGTTTGCGCTGCAGCAGCCACTATAGGAGCCGAGCCTAATCCAGATTCGTTAGAGAATAATCCCCTGGCTATTCCAAAACGTGCTGCCATCATAATGGTAGTTCCAATGAAGCCACCCCCTGCAGCCTGTGGAGTGAATGCTGAACTAAAGATAAGATAAATGGATTGCTGTATATAAGCAGAATTTACATATAATATATAAATACATCCTATTATATAGAAAAGAGCCATAAATGGAACCAGCGCTGTACATACCTTAGCAATGCCCTTTACTCCGAAGAGAATTACTAAAGCTACTCCTAATGAAAGAATTATACCTGTAATGTGCTCGGAAATGCCTACTGTTTCTTTTACTAGTAATGATATTGAGTTTGCCTGTACAGTATTACCTATTCCAAAAGCAGCTATTGCAGTAAAAATGCAAAAAAGTACTCCCATCCACTTCATATTCAGTCCTCTTTCAAGTGCATACATAGGTCCGCCAATCATCTGTCCGTTTTCAGTCTTAACCCTATACTTTATAGCAAGCAGTCCCTCGGTATATTTCGTTGCTATTCCAAGAACTCCAGTAAGCCAGCACCAAAGAACTGCACCCGGTCCGCCAAATGCAACTGCAGTAGCCACTCCTATTATGTTTCCCGTACCTATAGTAGCAGCCAAAGAGGTAGCCAAAGCGCCAAATTGCGACACATCACCTTCTGAATCATTATCTTTCTTTAATGATAGAAGAATAGATTTGAATATTTTCCTCTGCGGAAACCTAAGTCGTATTGTAAGAAATAAATGGGTACCCAGAAGAAGAATTATCATAGGCCATCCCCATAAGAAAGAACTTATTTTCTCGGTTATATGCAATATATTTTCCATGTAGTATTTTTTATAAACAAAAGAGGATTGTGAATAGAGTTTTAATTTAAACTTTTCACAATCCTCTGCATATCATATTTATTTTGTCATTAAAGTTTTTCTATTTCTTCAAGATTCTTGTCAATATCTTCATCTTTAAGTTCATAGTTAACCAGATTTCCGGCAAGATATTGATCGTAAGAGGCCATGTCAATCAAACCATGACCTGAGAGATTGAAAAGTATAACTTTTTCTTCGCCACTCTCTTTACATTTTTCAGCCTCACGAATAGCAGCCGCAATGGCATGACAAGATTCTGGAGCCGGTATGATACCTTCAGACTGAGCAAATAGACAACCGGCCTTGAATGATTCTAGTTGCTGTATGTCTACAGCCTCCATAAGGTTATCTTTTAGTAACTGAGACACAATAACGCCTGCACCATGATAACGCAATCCCCCTGCATGAATGTTGGCCGGAGTAAAGTTATGTCCTAAAGTAAACATTGGTAAGAGTGGAGTATATCCAGCCTCATCGCCGAAGTCATAATGAAATTTACCACGAGTAAGTTTAGGACATGAAGCTGGTTCGGCTGCAATATACCTTGTTTTCTTCCCATCAATAAGAGTATGGCGCATAAATGGGAAACTTATTCCTCCAAAGTTAGATCCACCACCGAAGCATCCTATTATTATATCAGGATACTCTCCTGCCATTTCCATCTGCTTTTCGGCCTCAAGACCTATAACTGTTTGATGTAGCGTCACATGACTAAGAACAGATCCAAGCGTATACTTACAATTAGGAGTAGTCATTGCCAATTCTATAGCTTCCGATATAGCTGTTCCCAAAGAGCCCTGATTGTTAGGATCGCGTGTAAGTATATCCTTTCCTGCACGAGTTGACATTGAAGGAGAAGGTGTAACCTGCGCTCCAAACGTTTGCATCACGCTTCTGCGATAAGGTTTCTGTTCGTAGCTAATCTTTACCTGATATACAGCAGCTTCTAGTCCAAACACCTTTGCTGCATACGACAATGCAGCACCCCACTGTCCGGCACCAGTTTCGGTAGTAACATTAGTAACACCTTCCTTCTTGCAATAATAAGCTTGTGGAAGAGCCGAATTAATCTTATGCGAACCTATAGGACTTACACTCTCATTCTTAAAATAAATATGTGCCGGAGTGCCGAGTGCCTTTTCTAATCCATAAGCACGTACAAGTGGTGTACTTCTATAATATTTGTACAACTCACGAACTTCTTCCGGTATCTCAATCCAAGCATCAGTTTGATTAAGCTCCTGCTCACATAATTCTTTAGCAAAAATAGGATATAGATCTTCCGGTTTAAGGGGTTCTCTAGTCTTTGGATTAAGAGGAGGCAGAGGTTTATTCTTCATATCTGCCTGTATATTATACCAATATTTAGGAATATCTTCTTCCGACAAAATAAATCGTTTCTGTTTTATGCTCATAGCCTTTCAATTTAATATATTTGCGGTCAAAATTATATAAAAAAAGTATATTTTACTAATTTTGCCTTATGTTTTATATTTTTTAAAAATAGTTGGCATATTAAGAATAAAAATAACCTTTTATTTGTTATTTAATTATCCATACGTATGTCTTATTGCATAATTTACAAGGAAAGCACGAATGAAATTTATAAAAAAACTTTTAAGCATAAAAAGAAAAGATGTTCAACACTATATAAAGTGGTTTTTAAATGGTATTGACGGCATAACATATATCATGTCGATGATAATTATTCTGACACTTGTTTACGAACATGGATTTCTTATCAACACGTCCGAAGCAAACACCATTAAGAACATATATAATACAATATGGGTTATCTTCCTTACAGATATTACAATGCATATCTTCATTGACAATAAGGAGAAACGTAAAAGTATTATAAGAATTATACTAAACATACTACTTTATCTTACCATTATTCCGCTTATATTCAACGAGCCTGAATTTAAAGGCATCCCTCATTTCATATGGAGTATTCTCAATTCTAAAATATATATAGAACTACTTCTTGGACTGATAGCGTTTCTACAACTATCCATAGGAATATTGAAGCTGCTAGGCAAGCGAACGAACCCTTCATTGATTTTCGCATCTAGCTTCATGATAGTAATAATAATAGGTGCTCTGTTATTGATGTTGCCACGCTCAACATATCACGGAATAAATTTTGTAGATGCACTTTTTACTGCAACTAGCGCAACTTGCGTAACCGGTCTTGTATCGGTAGATGTACCAACTACTTTTACTCCACTTGGACTATTTATAATTATATTCCTTATACAAATAGGAGGTATAGGTGTAATGACTCTTACATGTTTCTTTGCAATGTTTTTTATGGGAAACACATCACTATATAATCAATTGGTAGTAAGAGATCTTATAAGTTCTCAGTCTCTTGCATCACTCTTTTCTACATTAATGTATATTTTAGGATTTACATTGATTATAGAAGCCATAGGAGCAGTAATTCTTTTCTTCGGTGTTCACTCTACCCTCACAGGCTTCACATTGCAAGATGAAATAGCTTTTTGTATATTTCACTCCATATCGGCCTTCTGCAATGCCGGCTTCTCTACACTGCCAAACAATCTTGGAAATTACATGGTAATGTACAATCACAACATTATGTATATTACCATTTCTGTACTTATAATACTTGGTGGACTAGGATTTCCAATTCTGGTAAATATACATGAAACTATAATGTACGAGATAAAACGAGTAAGAGCTCGCCTCTTTAGGTCATACACCTCTCCTACCCGAAAAATACATTTATACAATTTGAATACCAAGATAGTATTGCTTATGACAACCATTTTGCTTATAGTAGGAACAGGAATAATACTTTTATTCGAATGGAACAATTCATTTGCAGCATTTAGTATACCCGACAAAATTGTACAAGCTTTTTTCAATGCTACATGTCCTCGTACAGCAGGATTTTCAAGCGTAAATCCTACATCTTTTACAGTACAAACCATACTTACAATTATAATATTGATGATGATTGGAGGTGGAACTCAATCTACAGCCGGTGGTATAAAAGTAAATGTATTTGGGGTTGTACTTACAAATCTTCGGTCTATAATAAAGGGAAATACCTCGGTTAGAATATTCAACCGTGAACTGTCACACGATTCGGTAAAACGTTCTAACGCTACACTTATTATGTACATGTTCATAGCCTTTACCGGACTATTTGCTGTTTCACTATTCGATGCCGACAAAGGTATTCTTCCTCTATTCTTTGAATGCGTTTCAGCCTTAAGTACAGTGGGATCGAGCCTTAATGTAACAACATATTTAAGTACAGAGAGTAAATATATCATTATTTTCCTTATGTTTGTAGGCCGCGTAGGCGCATTGACATTATTATCAAGCATTATAAAACCTGAAAAAAGTACATCATATAAATATCCTTACGAAGATATAATCATAAACTAAAAGGATATAAATGAAATATATTGTAAGATGAAATATATTATAATAGGATTAGGTAATTACGGAGGAGTTCTGGCAGAAGAACTTTCATTGTTAGGAAATGAAGTAATCGGTGTAGACACTATTGAACATCGAGTTGATGCATTGAAAGACAAGATAACCACCTCCTTCATTCTAGATGCAACCGACGAACAAGCTCTTTCGGCACTTCCTCTTAACGATGTTGATATTGTAGTAGTTGCAATAGGCGAAGATCTAGGATCGTCCGTTAGAGTCGTTGCTCAGCTGAAGAAGATGAAAGTAAAGCATATTTATGCACGAGCCGTAGACAGGATACACAAGACAATTCTAGAAGCTTTCAATCTAGACCGTATACTTACCCCCGAAAAAGAAGCAGCAAGAAGTTTGGCACAACTTCTAGATCTTAAAGTAAATATAGAGTCATTCAAGGTAAACGACGAATACTACGTAATAAGATTCAAGTTACCATATCTTTTGGTAGGATATAAAATAAAAGATCTTATGTTTGGAAAAGATTTTAATATAAAAATAATATCTCTGATAGTAGGTGAACATACATATAACAGCGCAGGAATATCAGTAGTCAAACATAAAGTAATCAACGACATAGATGAAAACTACCAATTAACAGATACAGATGAACTTGTACTATATGGGCCCTATAAAGATTTTACAAAATTTTGGAAATCTATAAAATAATTAATTTCAAATTAAACCTTTTACTAGCTAAACTATCTAAGTAAAACACAATTTAGTTTAGTTTTTAGTTTTCTCTTGATAGCTATTCAATGTGATATTGAGTAGCTATCGCTTTTTCCGACGGTTTCTTTTGTCATTTCCTCGAGTTTTTGTTTCTTTGTCATTAAAATAAAGTAATAACTAAATGAAAAAGACAGTATTTATTTATCTAATATCTCTTCTATTGTTCAACAGCTGTTCAGAAACTAAAAAAAAGGATATTACTTCCAATCAGTTGATTTTTCAATTAGACAGCGTTGATGGGAATTCTGGCTTGCAGCGCATGCAGACATCTACAGTCCACCAAGATATAGACATCAATGGTAATAAATACAAATTATATATAAATCGTACCCCAAGCGATTCATTGAATGCTGTAAAGAGCGAAGCGGGATTATTTGCCGATAATCGAATAATAGTAAGTATAAGCAACGAAAAAGGAGTCAGCATATTCTCGAAAACATTCACAAAAAATATATTTTCACAATATCTACCTAATGAATTTCTCTCTAAGGCAATTCTAGAAGGAGTAGTTTATGATGACGAAAAAAGCGATGCTTCCGGAATCATAAATCTAGCAGCAAGTGTAAGTTTTCCACTTTCAGATCTTTATGTTCCATTTACTATTACAATATCAAAAAACGGAAGCATGACCATTATAAAGGACGAAAACATGGATAATGTTCCCGATATTGATAACAAGCAATAAAAAAGAAACGAAAACATATTGTGTAACATTTAAGCTCTATACTCTACTATAATTAAAACAAATGTCACATCATTCACAATTACAACTCAGTAATTATAAGCATATTAAGCGTGAATGATGCAATAATTTCATTCACATAATATTCACAACATATAAAGAAAACAAATTCTAATAGTCTCGAAGCTATTCTTTCACTTCCTCTATAAACAACAAAAAGGTGATTTAAAAATCACCTTTTTGTTGTTTGAGCCTCTTGTCGGATTCGAACCAACGACCCCGAGATTACAAATCACGTGCTCTGGCCAACTGAGCTAAAGAGGCAGGCGGGTAAGCTATCTATATCGCGCCGCTACAACCAACTACCTTTGCTGCGATCAAGCCCTGGAGGATTCGAAGGGAGCTGGCCGTATAGGACTTACCCATGTTTCTTATTGCGAGTGCAAAGGTAGTGATATTTTTTAATTACACAATACTTTCTGCTATTTTTTTTAAATGGTCTCATATTATATTTTTCCATATAAAAAGTATAAAGAATTACTTCAAAAAGCGTACTTTTGTGCACATATTTTAAAATAATGGACGAAAAAAAACCTATACTTCAAGATTGCGCTATGCGCTATGGTACTATTATGGGTCTGTTTTGGGCTTGCAAATTTGTATTATTTCCTATTGGATTAAGCATACCTATTCTGCAGATATTCTTTGTACTGCTCACTCTGTTTGTTCCTGTATTGGGATATATCTTTGTAAAGAAATACAGAAATTTATACTGTAATGGAGTTATAACATTCGGGAAAGCCTTTCTTTTCTGCATTTTTATGTATCTTTTTGCGGCTATGTTTGTAGCTATAATACACTATTTATACTTCCAGTTTATAGATAACGGCTATATTATCAAAACATATAATGAAATGATTATACAGTTCAAGTCGACTGTAAATTCAAAGGAACTTGCCGAACCTCTCAAACAGTTTCAGGATACTTTGAAGTTACTCTCTACGTTGACTCCTATTGAAATGACATTTCAGCTAATAACACAAAATGTTTTCTATGGAATATTGATGGCTCTTCCCACAGCCGCTTTAGTAATGCGTAAAAATAAAAATTAAATATGGATATATCAGTTGTTGTACCTTTATATAATGAAGAAGAATCTTTACCAGAACTTTTTGCATGGATAAAGCGAGTAATGAATGAAAATAATTTCGAGTATGAAGTTATTTTTATAAATGATGGCAGTACAGACAAGTCTTGGAAGGTCATCGAAGCATTAAAGTCAGAAAATCCAAAAGAAGTAAAGGGCATAAAGTTCCGTCGTAATTATGGAAAATCTCCTGCACTTTATTGTGGCTTCGAAAAAGCCGAAGGTGATGTAGTTATAACAATGGATGCCGATCTTCAGGATAGTCCTGACGAGATTCCTTCATTATACAGAATGATAATGGACGAAAACTATGATCTTGTTTCAGGATATAAGCAGAAACGATATGATCCATTATCAAAAACATTGCCAACCAAACTGTTCAATGCCACAGCTCGCTCTGTATCGGGAATAAAGAATTTGCATGATTTCAACTGTGGTTTGAAAGCCTACAAGAATGATGTCATAAAGAATATTGAAGTCTATGGCGAGATGCACCGTTATATACCATATCTGGCAAAGAATGCAGGTTTTAAAAGGATTGGCGAGAAAATAGTTCAGCATCAGGCTAGGAAGTATGGTACCACAAAGTTTGGGTTGAACCGTTTCGTTAATGGATATCTTGATTTATTGAGCCTATGGTTTCTATCTAAATTCGGAGTAAAGCCAATGCATATATTCGGTTTCTTAGGGTCGTTAATGTTTATCCTTGGATTCATTTCAGTGATAATTATAGGACTTAACAAACTATATGCTCTTTCCCATGGTTTGCCATATATATTAATAACGGACTCTCCATATTTTTATCTGGCGCTTACTACAATGATTCTAGGCACTCAGCTTTTCCTAGCAGGGTTCTTAGGTGAATTAGTGGTAAGAAATGCACCAGAACGTAATAATTATAAGATTGAAAAAGAGTTGTAATTATGAGAAAGTTACCTTTTTTACTATTCATATTAATTTCTTTTGGCTACTTACTGCAGTCATGCAGCGAGAGTGACTGTCCACTTACTACAGCGGCTCTTGGTCATTTTGACTTTATAGACAGTAAGACTCACTCTTCCGTAAGTCTTAAAAGCGGAATAACCGTTACGGGATTCATTACACGTGACGTTACAGTACGTGACACTCTAGAAGACGGAAGTATAAAAGAATGGGTTGTAAAAGATTCTGTTATAAGCGATACTCTATACAATAGTCCGACAACAAGTATGAGTCTGCCGCTAAGCTACACATCAAAGACAACATACGTTATTCATTACACAGCGCTGATGCGCGATACCATCACTCTTGATTACAAAAGCATTCCATATCTGGACAATATTGAGTGTGGTACCATGATGTTCTATAATGTAAATAGTGTAAAATACACTACCAATGTTCTAGACTCTGTAGTAATTGTAAATCCTGACATCAATAATGAAGAAAAAAGAAATTTCTATATTTATTATCTTGCTAATTAGTCTTTTCAGCATTTCTGCGAAGGCTCAAGACAAGACACCTCTTACAAAGGAGGAATATAAAGAGTTGCCTCTATACCAAAAATCATCTGTAGGAATAGATGTGTGGGGGTTAGGATCAAAAATGTTTGGAAGCGACTTTACAAGCATTGAAGGCTTCTATGCAGTCAATCTCAAGGACCGCTTTTTCCCTATTATAGAAATAGGCTATGGAAGCATGAATTCCACAAACGATAATACTAACATATACTATAAGACAGCAGCTCCTTATTTTCGTATAGGTATGGATTATAATTTCTTCTACAAAAAGCCATATCTTCCAGGATATCTGTACGGGGGATTTCGAGTAGCTCATTCATCTTTTTCTTATGATGTTACTGCACCCGATATGAAGGACCCTACATGGGGAGACGTAACAGTACCTTTCTCGTATACCGGAGTAAAAACTAACGTAACATGGGCCGAGCTTGTTGTAGGACTAAAGACCAGAATATACAAGAATTTCTGCATGGGATGGTCGTTAAGATATCGTATACAAATGAGCATGAAGAAGAGTGAAAATTCGGAGCCATGGTATATACCCGGATATGGAACTAACGGTTCTACCAAGCTTGGAATAACCTACAACTTAATTTACAATTTACCTTTTTAAAATATTTAAAATAAAATAATGAGTACACTTGAAATATGGCTTCTTGCCATAAGTCTTGCAATGGATTGTTTTACCGTTTCAATAACAAGCGGTATAATACTAAAGAAAAAATGTTGGAGTACTATATTAAAGATGGCTTTCTTCTTTGGATTGTTTCAGGCTATAATGCCACTTATAGGATGGTTCTGTACTAACAACTTCAATAAACTAATAGAAAGTTTTGATCATTGGATAGCATTCATTCTTCTAGCTCTGATAGGGGGAAAGATGATAAAAGAGAGTTTTTGCCAGGAAGAAGAAAAACGATGCTTTAATCCATGCAGTTTAAAAGTGATACTTACTCTTGCAGTTGCAACAAGCATTGATGCATTGGCCGTTGGCATTTCATTTGTTTGTATTGGCATGAATACTATATCATCAATTATAACTCCTGTAATAATAATAGGAATAGTATCATTTGCAGCTTCTATTATAGGAAATCTAATTGGTATCTATTTCGGAAATCGTTTCAAGATAAAGACCGAACTGATAGGTGGTATCATTTTAATAATCATTGGATTGAAAATTCTTTTCCAGCATTTGTTCTAAAAATATAATGTTATGAATAAAAAGAAACTAATATGGCAACTGCCATTCCTTGCAATTCTTATTATAGGAACGATAGTTATATTAAAGAAACAACCACCGTTCAAGACCGACCAAGGTTTCATTTTCGGAACCGTATACAAGATAACATATCAATCGGATGAAGATCTTAAGGACGAGATAGAAAAAGCATTGATGAATGTTGATAATTCTTTGTCGCCTTTCAACAAAAACTCCATAATTACCAAAGTAAATCATAATGATTCTGTTACTCTTAACGAAGACTTTATAAAAGTTTTTTCGCTTGCACAGAAAATATCCAAGGAAACTCAAGGCGCTTACGACATAACAGTGGCTCCGTTGGTAAATGCATGGGGATTTGGCTTCAAGAATTCCATTCATATAGATTCGGCAACTATAGATAGTCTACTTCAGTTTGTAGGAAATGACAAGGTAGAAATGATAAATGGGAAAATAGTAAAAAAAGATCCTCGTGTTATGCTTGACTGCAGTTCGATTGCCAAAGGATATGGAGTCGATGCTGTAGGAAAACTTCTTGACAGCAAAGGAATAAAGAACTACATGGTAGATATAGGTGGAGAAGTTGTTGTAAAAGGAAAGAATCCAAAGATGAATCGTTGGAGAATTGGTATAAACAAACCTGTAGACGATTCGCTCTCAGTAAACCAAGAATTGCAGACCATACTCGAAGCTACAGATCTTGGAATGGCTACTTCGGGAAATTATCGTAACTTTTACTATAAAGGTGGCAAAAAATATGCACATACCATAGATCCACGCACCGGATATCCAATTCAACACAGTATTCTGTCGGCCACAGTAATAGCAAAAGACTGCGTTACTGCAGATGCCTATGCAACTGCCTTCATGGTAATAGGATTAGAGAAAGCAAAAGAAATATGTAGTAAACATCCTGAAATGGATGCCTATTTCATTTGTGCAAAAGACAGCAACAAATATGATATATTCTATACAGAGGGCATGAAGCAGTACATAGTAAAGGAATAGAGAAAAGTAACCGTTGTAACTCACTTATTTCAAACAAGTTTGCAACATCATAAATAAAAAATAAAATGGTCTCGAGAAAAAATAATTTTCTCGAGACCATTTTATTTTTTCAGGCGTAAAAAAAATATTTTTACGCCTGAAAATTTTTAGTTACTGAGCTTTCTGAAACATCTCTATTAAAAGAGTAACATTAGCCGTGAAAAGGCGTGCCGAAATAGCAAGCAAAATGATTCCAAAGAACTTTCTTATAACATAAATTCCACCTTTTCCCAATATATGCTCTATTTTGTTTGTCATTCTTAGAACAATATATACCCAAACCATATTAAGCACCAAGGCAAGAATTATATTCACAGAAGCATACTCTGACCTAAGCGACAAAAGCGTAGTAAAAGCACCGGCTCCAGCCAGTAGTGGAAAAACTAACGGTACTAATGTAGCTTCTTTGATAGGTCCTGTATTCTTAAAAATTTCAATATCAAGTATCATTTCCAACGACATTAGAAAAATTACAAACGCACCTGCAACCGCAAATGATGCTATATCTACCTGAAATAACTTCAACATCATGTCGCCTGCATAGAAAAATCCGAGCAAAAGAGCAAATGATATCAGTGTAGCCTTATTAGCATTAACATTTCGTCCGTTTTGCTTTAAATTTAATATAATAGGAATAGAACCTATTATATCTATTACCGCAAAAAGCACAATGAATGCACTTAGAAATTCTTGAAGATTAAATATACCCATAATATTCCTCCTAATTTTAGTGTGCAAATATATTTATTTTTTATGCACATAACAAATTTTAAACTTAACATACTATAAGGTAAGAAACAATAAAAAAGCAAAACTGCTTAATAGAAAAGAGATATAATATTGGAAAATAATATATTTTTGTACGTTAAACGTAACTAAGACAACTAATTATAAGATATGGAAATTTCAATGTATGATACACTCTTACAATTACCATTATTTCAGGGTTTATGCAAGAATGACTTTACAAATATTCTAGAAAAGGTAAAATTACATTTTCACAAGTCTGAACACAATGAATTAATTGCCCGTCAGGGAGACAAATGTAATAAACTTGTATTTATTTTAAATGGAGAAGTTATTTCGGATACAGTTGACATTGAAAATCAATATTCTTTACAAGAAAAACTTACTGCTCCATTTGTAATAGAGCCATATTCTCTGTTCGGTATAAAGCCTTTCTTTCAAAGTACATATAATACTATAAATAGTGCCGATCTTATTTCAATAAACAAATCGTTTATTCTATCCGAGCTTAACAAATATGAAATTTTCAGACTTAATATTCTAAATATACTAAGCAGTAGGTCGCAGTCTGCATATGATAAGTTATGGAATATTCATATAGGCAACACTAAAGAGAAAATCATAAACTTCATTTTACTTAGATGCATACGCCCTGATGGAGAGAAGAATCTTAATATAAAAATGGAAGACTTCGCCCACCTTATTAACGATACACGCATAAATGTATCGAAAACATTAAATGAAATGCAAGAAGAGGGATTAGTAAGATTAAGTCGAAAAGAAATATTTATTCCCGAACTAAAAAATCTTCTTTAGTACATTTTATATTTCCGTAAGGGGCATATTATATTCATATAAATTATTGCTTGCATGAAATAATTTATATCTTTGCAGCTCATGTTTCAGTGTAACATTGATTACATTAAAACATGAGCTTAATTTTTTAAGGGGGTGCCTACTTTAATGGCTGAGATTATACCCTATGAACCTGTACGGATAATGCCGTCGAAGGGATTTAAGTTCATAGTATCATTGCTTCTTTTGCTTTTAGCAGGATGCCTCCATAACTGTAATAATATAGACTATGAACATTACATTAAATGGAAAATCAGTACGCACAGAGGCATCTCACATTCTTCAAGTTATTTCTGAATTTAACCTTCCCGAAAAAGGAATAGCAGTTGCACTTAACAACAAGGTTATACCTTCTGTAAAATGGAGTGTCACACCTATTAACGAAGGCGATTCTATTGTGGTAATAACAGCTGCATACGGAGGATAATCATGAAAATCATTGGTGTTACTCTTCCCTACTTCATCCAGAATGAAGCAGAACTCATAATGTGTGCTCTTGACAACGGAATAGATAGGATGCATATACGCAAGCCCGATTCTACTTTATACGATTTTGAGACTCTTATAAATAATATAAAACCTGAATACAGAGAGCGAATTACTATTCACGACCATTTTAATCTTGCGCCAAAACATTCCCTTGGAGGCATTCATGTAAACTCACGAAACAAGGAAATACCTTCAAACTTTAATGGAATTGTAAGTAAGTCGTGTCATTCACTTTCCGAGCTTGAGGAGTGTAAAGGCTTCGACTATGTAACATTAAGTCCTATATTCAATTCTATCTCAAAGGATAATTATAAAAGCAACTTTTCGGAAGAAGTTCTTATTGAGGCTAAAAAAAACAATATTATAACATCCAAGATTATTGCTTTAGGTGGAATAACAGAAAAAAACATCTGCAAACTACAGCATTATGGTTTTGGTGGCGCCGCTATTCTAGGATATCTATGGGAATCATCGTTGGCAGACGAAATGAAGGATAGAGTTGAGAAAATTAAACGTAAATGTTTGATGATGGATAAATGGTCGTTACAATATATTACTCATAAGAATGATAGATTCGGATATCTGGAAGGCGCACTTAAAGCGATGGAAGGTGGCTGCCGCTGGATACAGCTTAGAATGAAAGATACAGAAGAGAAAGAATTTATTGCTATAGCTAACGAATTACGCAAAGCATGTACATTTTATAACTCAATCTTCATTATAGACGATCATGTAGAGTTGGTAGATAAATGTGGTGCCGACGGAGTTCATCTTGGAAAAAAAGACATGAAACCTTCGGACGCACGCAAGTTGCTGGGCAATAAAAAAATAATAGGTGGTACTGCCAATACTATTGAAGATATTGAAAATCTCATATTACAAGAAGTTGACTATATAGGCGCAGGCCCATTTCGTTTTACTTCAACAAAAAAGAATCTTAGTACCATACTTGGAATTGATGGATACTGTAAAATTACACAATTCAAGAAAAAAATAAATGATTATACTCCATTGGTGGCCATAGGGGGCATAAACAGTGAAGATATAGAAGATATCATTAATTGTGAAATTAATGGCATTGCAGTTTCAGGCACCATTTTAAATGCAGAAAATCCATCCCTAAAAACAAAAGAGTTAATTGAAACATTAAAAACATACGTAAAATGAGCAATCTTATAATCAAGAATAAAGAGTTTTCATCAAGACTCTTCGTAGGTACAGGCAAATTTGCCTCTAACGATATTATGCAACGTGCCATATTGGCTTCGGGCACCGAATTGGTAACTATGGCTATGAAAAGAATAGATATGGGTAACAGTAATGACGATATGCTTAAACATATATCTATGGATGGAATTAGACTTCTTCCAAATACATCGGGAGTAAGGAATGCCGAAGAGGCAATTTTTGCTGCTCAGATGGCTAGAGAAGCTTTCGGAACCGACTTTATCAAACTCGAAATTCATCCCGACCCACGATATTTGCTTCCCGACTCGACCGAAACACTTAAGGCTACAGAAGTTTTAGCAAATGATGGATTTATAGTAATGCCTTATTGTCAAGCCGATCCTGTACTATGCAAGCGACTTGAAGAGGTTGGTGCGGCTACTGTAATGCCCTTAGGAGCTCCGATTGGCACTAACCGCGGATTAAGAACAAAAGACTTTCTGAAAATAATAATAGAACAGTCAAACATTCCTGTGGTAATAGATGCTGGTATTGGCGCACCCAGCCATGCAGCCGAAGCTATGGAAATGGGAGCCGATGCAGTGCTAGTAAATACAGCAATAGCAGTTGCTGCCGATCCTGTAAGAATGGCACATGCTTTTAAAATTGCAGTAGAAGCCGGAAGAATGGCCTATGAAGCAGGACTAGGAATAAAGAATGAAGGAATGAATGCCGAAGCCAGTTCGCCACTTACAGCTTTTCTTGATTTATAAATAATATCTAAACAACTAATATTCATGGAACAAAAAATAAAATTTCCGCGATCACATAAAGTATATTTATCAGGTAACATTTTCCCTTACATAAAGGTAGCTATGCGAAAGGTTGAGCAGGTACCTAGCGTTGAGGTAAATGGCGAAGAAAAAAAATATACTCCCAACCCTGAAGTTTATATTTACGATACAAGCGGACCTTTCAGCGATCCAAAACTAGATATAGATCTAAAGAAAGGATTGCCAAGACTTCGAGAACAATGGATTACAGACAGAGGAGATGTAGAGCAACTTAAGGAAATAACCTCGGTTTACGGTCGTAACAGGCGTGATGACAAAAGCCTGGATCATCTTAGATTTGATCATATCTCACTACCCTATCGTGCAAAGAAAAATCAAAGCATAACTCAGATGGCATATGCACGCAAAGGTATAATTACTCCAGAAATGGAGTATGTGGCAATACGCGAAAACATGAACTGTACGGAACTTGGCATAGAGAGTCATATAACACCCGAATTCGTACGACAGGAAATAGCAGAAGGAAGGGCTGTACTACCTGCAAACATAAATCATCCAGAGGCCGAACCAATGATAATAGGGAAAAATTTCCTTGTAAAGATCAATACCAACATTGGAAATTCGGCAACTACATCAAGCATTGACGAAGAAGTTGAAAAAGCTTTATGGAGTTGTAAGTGGGGAGGCGATACTCTCATGGATTTATCTACAGGAGAAAACATACACGAAACGCGCGAATGGATAATACGTAATTCACCGGTTCCGGTAGGAACAGTACCTATATATCAAGCACTAGAAAAAGTGGATGGAAAGGTAGAAAATCTTACATGGGAAATTTACAAAGACACACTTATAGAACAGTGCGAACAGGGAGTGGATTATTTTACTATTCATGCCGGCATACGTCTGCATAATGTACATCTTGCCGAAAAACGTCTTTGTGGTATAGTAAGCCGCGGAGGCAGTATAATGAGCAAGTGGTGCATGGTACACAATCAAGAGAGTTTCCTTTATGATCATTTTGACGATATATGTGATATACTTGCACAATATGATGTAGCAGTGTCACTTGGAGATGGTCTGCGACCAGGTTCTATACACGATGCAAACGACGATGCACAGTTTGCCGAACTTGACACCATGGGCGAACTTGTACTGAGAGCATGGGATAAAAATGTACAAGCTTTCATAGAAGGACCGGGCCATGTACCAATGCATAAGATAAAGGAGAATATGGAACGCCAAATAGAAAAATGTCACAACGCACCATTTTATACATTAGGTCCGCTTGTTACAGATATAGCACCTGGATATGATCATATAACATCTGCCATAGGAGCCGCACAAATAGGTTGGCTTGGTACAGCTATGCTATGTTATGTTACTCCAAAAGAACACTTAGGACTTCCGGATAAAGAAGATGTAAGAGTAGGTGTTATTACATACAAGATAGCTGCACATGCAGCCGATTTGGCCAAAGGTCATCCCGGCGCTATGGTAAGAGATAATGCACTAAGCAAGGCACGCTATGAATTCAGATGGAAAGACCAGTTCGATCTATCTCTAGATCCGGAAAGAGCTCAGTCATATTTTAAGGCAGGACATCATACCGATGGAGAGTATTGTACAATGTGCGGTCCTAATTTCTGTGCTATGCGCCTTTCGCGCGAGTTAAAAAACAAATAACCAAAAGTTTAAATAAAAAAGACATGTTCTCAGATATATTAGAAAAGATATCGTGGAAAGATACTACAGAAAAGATATATTCAAAAAATGATACCGATGTAAGGCGAGCACTAGAAAAGAGAGGAAATCTAGATATAGATGATTTCATGGCACTCATTTCGCCTGCAGCATCACCTTATATAGAACAGATGGCAAAATTAAGCCAGAAGTATACTCAGGAAAGATTTGGAAACACCATCTCTATGTACATACCTCTTTATCTTACCAATTCATGCCGTAATGGATGCGTATATTGTGGCTTTCATGCCTCAAATCCTATGAAACGTACCATATTGACTTCTAATGAAATGGTAAATGAATATAAGGCTATAAAAAGACTTGGTCCGTTTGAGAATCTTCTGCTTGTTACCGGAGAGAATCCGGCACGTGCAGGAGTAGACTATCTGGCTAATGCACTCGATTTGGCAAAGCCCTATTTTAGTTCGCTTCAAATAGAAGTTATGCCATTGAAAACGGAAGAGTACAAGGAACTTACCACTCATGGGCTTAATGGAGTGATATGCTTTCAAGAGACATACAATCGTGAAAGATACAAGATTTATCATCCAAGTGGAATGAAAAGCAATTTTGAGTGGAGAGTGAACGGATTTGACAGAATGGGCGAAGCGGGTGTGCATAAAATAGGACTAGGAGTACTTATAGGACTTGAAGACTGGCGTACGGATGTTGCCATGCTGGCATATCACTTGAGATATTTACAGAAGAATTACTGGCGCACACGCTACAGTATAAACTTTCCACGTATGCGTCCATCCGAAAACGGCGGCTTTCAACCTAATGTAGTAATGAACGATAAAGAATTCGTACAGCTTATACTTGCAACCAGAATATTCGATCATGATGTAGATATTTCGGTATCTACACGCGAACCTGTTATACTCAGAAATAATATTGCACGATTAGGAGTAACCTCAATGAGTGCAGCCAGCAAGACTGAGCCAGGTGGATACTATACTTACCCACAAGCACTAGAACAATTTCATGTAAGTGACGAAAGAAGTGCTCAGGAAGTAGTAGCAGCACTCAAAGAAGTAGGCGTGGAAGCCGTATGGAAAGATTGGGATAAAGTATTGGAATGAATATGGAAAGATATTTAAGACAGACTGCACTGCTGGAAATTGGAGAAGAGGGGCAGAATAAACTAAGAGAAGCATCAGTATTAATTGTTGGAGCAGGCGGACTTGGTTCGCCTGCTGCTACCTATCTTGTATCGTCGGGGGTAGGCAGAATAGGAATAGTTGATAATGATACTGTAAGCGAAAGCAATCTTGCCAGACAGGTACTTTATACAACTCAGCAAAAAGGCATTTCTAAAGTAGAGTGTGCCAAGGAAAGATTATCGGCACAAAATCCTGAATGTATAATAGACATATATAATAAACGATTAGATACAGAGTGTGCCGAAAGTATTATAAAGGAATATGATATTGTAATAGATGGTACGGACAATGCAGATACAAGATATCTGATAGATGAAATTACTTATAGGTATCAAAAAGCTTATATTTATGGAGCAATATGCGGATTCGAAGGTCAGGTATCTGTATTCAACACAATGGGAGCCGCAAGATATAGTGACTTATATCCATATGGTACATTTGCCAGCCTCCCTGCTCCGCCCCCTGTTATGGCTACAACCCCTGCCGTAATTGGTTCTATAGAAGCCAATGAAGCACTCAAGCTAATTATAGGATATGGCAAGCCACTGGTAAATAGACTTCTTACAATAGATTTACGCGATTACACTATTAACATATTCGATATTTAAACATGAAAGAATATAAAAAAGTTTTATCAATAGCCGGAAGCGATTCTGGCGGAGGAGCAGGAATACAAGCCGATATAAAAACTATATCGGCCCTTGGATGTTTTGCAACAACTGCAATTACAGCAATTACAGCACAGAACACTATGGGGGTAACAGATGTAATGAAAATTCCTGCATATATCATTGGTGAACAGATAGAAGCAATACTTACAGATATAGGAGCAGATGCAGTAAAGATTGGAATGCTACATGATAGCGAAACAATGATTTGCGTAAAGAATATACTAATAAGAAACAATGTAAAGAATATTATTCTCGATCCTGTAATGATATCGACATCAGGACATAACCTAATGCAGCCAGATGCTATACAGACACTAAAGAATGAACTTCTTGAAATAGCTACTATTATTACTCCAAACATTCCGGAAGCAGAAGCACTATTGGGAACCGAAATAAATACGATAAAAAAAATGCATGAAGCATCCAGAAAACTGTCAGAAAAATTCAATACTTCTGTTTTAGTAAAAGGAGGACATATGGAAGATGAAAAACTTACCGATATACTTTACGACAAAATGACAAGTGAAATAAGTGATTTTAGTTTTTCTAGAATAATAACTCCAAACACTCATGGTACAGGTTGCACTCTTTCATCGGCTATAGCATCGTATGTAGCATTAGGCGAGAATCTACAAGATGCTGTACGAAAAGCATGCTATTATGTACACAAAGCTATAGAATCAGGAGCAAGTTACAAGATAGGAAAAGGACATGGACCTGTAAATCATTTTTTTTAAATAGTTGGAACCGTTAAATTTACTCATGAAATAGCTGTCAGTATATCGTTTTTTTCTATTATATTTGTAAATTAAATATTTTTATTTATGAATATAAGAAAAAATCCATTTTTATCTCCATATAACACAATACATAATACTGTTCCTTTTAATCTCATATCAATAGAAGATTATGAGCCTGCCATTATTGAAGGTATTAAAGAACAGAATGATGAAATTGATTCAATATTACAAAATACTGACAAGCCTACCTTCGAGAATACTATAATAGCACTCGAAAAAACCGGAATGCTATTGGACAGAGTTACAACCGTATTCGGCAATATACTAAGCGCAGAAACTAGCGACGAGCTAGAAGAACTTGCTCAGAAGATGATGCCTCTTCTTTCTGAACATAGCAATAACATAACATTAAATGAGAAACTTTTCGAAAGAATAAATGAGATTTATATTCAGAAAGATGAGCTATCGTTGAATGAAGAAGAAAAGATGCTTCTTGAAAAGACTTTTGAAGGTTTTGTACTGAATGGTGCAAACCTTCATCATGAAGATAAGAAAAAATATCGTGAACTTACAAATCAGCTAAGTACACTTACTCTACGTTTCTCGCAAAACAATCTTAAGGAAACAAATAATTACGAGCTTTTAATAACAGACGAAAACCAACTTGCCGGATTGCCCCAAAGTATTGTAAACGCTTCGCATATGCTTGCAATAGACAAGGGTATTGATAACGGATGGCTTTTTACATTGCATGCTCCAAGTATGATGCCATTCATGAAATACAGCGAATGCCGCGAGTTACGCAAGGAGCTATATATGGCTTACAATACTCAGTGTACTCATGACAATGAATATAATAATGAAGACATTGTAAAGCAACTTGTAAATATACGCTTGGAAATATCTAAGTTGCTTGGATTTAAATGTTTTGCAGATTATGTACTCAAGAAAAGAATGGCTAAGAGTGTTGAGAATGTAAACCACCTTCTTAATGAATTAATAGGGGCCTACACATCTACTGCACATAAGGAAGTAGCCGAAGTAGAAATGATTGCAAAAGAGATAGAAGGTGATGACTTTACACTAATGCCATGGGATTGGGCATATTATTCGGAAAAACTAAAGAACAGAAAGTTCTCTATTGATGAAGAACAATTAAGACCATATTTTGAATTAGGAAGCGTAATAGATGGAGTTTTTGGACTTGCAACCAAATTATACGGAATAACTTTTCGTATGAATAGTGAAATTTCAGTATATCATCCAGATGTAAAAGCATACGAAGTCTTCGATAATGATGGCAAATATCTGGCTGTATTATATACCGATTTTCATCCTCGCGAAGGGAAACGTTCGGGAGCATGGATGACAAGCTACAAAGAACAATGGAAAGATGGTAATTTAAACAGTCGTCCACACGTATCTGTTACTATGAACTTTACAAAACCTATAGGCGACATTCCATCTTTACTCACTTTCAATGAAGTAAATACATTTCTTCATGAATTTGGACACGCACTGCACGGAATATTTGCCAATACAACCTATAAGAGTCTAAGTGGCACCAATGTATACTGGGATTTTGTAGAACTTCCATCACAAATTATGGAAAACTTTGCTACCGAAAAAGATTTTCTAAATACATTTGCAAAACATTATCAATCGGGTGAACAAATCCCCGCTGAATTCATTCAGAAATTGATAGACGCATCTAACTTTAATATTGGATACACATGTCTTCGTCAGGTAAGTTTCGGGCTTCTTGATATGGCTTGGTACAATATAAAGGATAAGTTTGAAGGTAATGTTATGGAATATGAAAAAGAAGCATTTCAAAGTACGCGCTTACTGCCAGCAATAGATGGATGCTGTATGTCTGTACAGTTTTCTCACATAATGGCAGGAGGTTATTCTGCAGGCTACTATAGCTACAAATGGGCTGAAGTACTTGATGCAGATGCATTTTCTCTTTTCAAGAAGAATGGAATATTCGATCAAGCAACAGCAACATCGTTTCGAGAAAACATTCTTTCTAAAGGAGGAACCGAACATCCAATGACTCTTTACAAACGTTTCCGCGGACAGGAACCTTCTATCGATGCTCTTTTAAAAAGGAATGAAATAATAAACTAAACCTTATTGATATGAAAGCAAAATCTATTTTATTAATGTTGATAGCTCTTCCATTCTTGATGAGTTGTAACAATGAAGATGATGTTAATACTATATTTTGCAGTGGAACATGGCATTTACTAAACATGTATACCACTTCTGAATGGAATAAAGAAAATATTACTGATTCAAAACCAGTATACAGCCCCACAAATGGCTTGGCCGAGTTGCAGGGATTTACAATACTATTCAAACAGGATGGTTCTTTTGCCGCAGGAGCCAACGGAGTTTCTTTGTCGGGTACATGGACAGCCGATGGAAAAAGTAGGAAAATAACAATTAGCTATACCGGACAAGCAACCGGATCAACCTTAGCTAAAGTCTATTTTGAGGCATTGAAGAACGGCGCTTATTACAGAGGGACAGATAAAGTATTGCAGATTGCACCGCAGGAAAAAAATACATTCATGCAGTTCAAGCATAACAATTAATTACTATGACAGAAGAAGAAAAACTTTATAAACTCGACAAAAGATATATCAGAATGGCTAATATTTGGGCGGAAAACTCATATTGTGACCGCCGTAAAGTAGGAGCTTTGATCGTAAAAGATAAAATGATTATTTCTGATGGCTACAATGGAACGCCTTCAGGATTTGAGAATATATGTGAAGACGAAAATGGATTGACAAAACCTTACGTCCTCCATGCCGAGGCGAATGCTATAACAAAGATAGCCCGTTCAAATAACAGTAGTAACGGAGCTACAATGTATGTTACGGCATCGCCTTGCATAGAATGTGCCAAACTTATAATACAGGCAGGCATAAAAAGAGTTGTATATTCGCAAAAGTATCGTTTGGAAGATGGAATAAATCTGCTAAAGCGAGCAATGGTTGAGGTAGTTTATATTGATATGAATGATTAATTTTATATAGAGAAATGAGCAAGATCCACAAATCACGTTTTATACCATTAATATCAGCTATATGCATTGTTATCGGTATATTGATAGGCACTTTTTATGCTAATCATTTTTCGGGCAACAGACTTGGTATTATCAACACATCGTCAAACAAGCTTAATGCACTTTTGAGAATCGTGGATGATCAGTATGTAGATACTGTAAACATGGCCGAACTTGTGGAGGATGCTATGCCACAGATACTATCTGAACTCGACCCCCACTCCTCTTATATTCCTGCCAAAGATATGGAAGCCGCAAGTGCAGAACTTAAAGGTAGTTTTAGTGGAATAGGAATTCAGTTTACCATTCAGGATGATACTATTCACGTAAACAGCGTAATTCCAGGAGGTCCTTCCGAGAAAGTGGGACTGATGGCCGGCGACAGAATAATATCAATAGATGGAAAACCTTTCGTTGGAAAGATAGTGAACAATAGTGAAGCTATGCGCCGACTTAAAGGCGAAAAAGGAAGTGAAGTAAAAATAGGAATATATCGTCCAGGCGAAAAAACTCCATTGAACTTTTCTATAATAAGAGGTGATATTCCTGTAAAGAGTATCAACGCTGCATATATGGTTAACGAAAAGTACGGATATATAAAAGTAGACAAATTCGGAGAAACGACTTATCCTGAACTTCTTATAGCGCTTGCTAAACTAAATCAGGAGAACTGTGAGGGAATAATAATGGACTTACGAGGAAACACCGGAGGATATATGGCTGCAGCAATACAAATGGTAAACGAATTCCTTCCAAAAAATCGCCTAATAGTATATACTCAGGGAAGAAAATCTCCTCGCGAAAATTACAATTCAAATGGAACTGGCAGCAGCCAGAAAATGCCAATAGTTGTATTGGTTGATGAAGGATCGGCATCGGCAAGCGAAATATTTGCAGGAGCTATACAAGATAATGATCGCGGTATTATAATTGGACGACGTTCTTTTGGTAAAGGACTTGTACAACAACCTATCGACTTTAGTGATGGTTCGTCTATACGTCTTACTATTGCCAGATATTATACGCCTTCAGGACGTTGTATACAGAAACCTTACTCAAAAGGAAATGATACTGACTATGAGCTAGATTTGTTAACTCGATATCAACATGGAGAGTTCTTCTCGCAGGATAGTATCAAACTAGACAAAAGCATGGTATATAATACTAGAATAGGCAGACCGGTTTATGGTGGAGGTGGTATAATGCCCGACATATTCGTTCCGCAAGATACTCTTGGATCTACATCTTACTATAATACAGCAGTAAACAAGGGACTTATCATACAGTTTGCTTTCCAGTATACCGACAATAATAGACAGGAACTCAACAAATATACCAATACAGACGATTTGCTGAAGTACCTAAAAAGACAGAATCTACTTGAAAAGTTTGCCTCATTTGCCGACAGTAAAGGATTAAAACGCCGAAATATACTTATGTATAAGTCACAAAAGTTATTTGAAAAAAATCTTTATGGAAACATTATATACAACATGTTGGGTATGGAACCTTACATAGAGTATCTTAATGCAACCGATCCTACTGTAAAAAGAGCAATTGAAGTTCTAAAAGATGGAAAATCTTTACCTCAACCACCTGTAAAGAACGTAAAAGATGGAAACAAAAGAGATAAAAAAGATATTGCGCAGGCAAATAAAAGAAAAGAAAAAAAAATACAGCAAAGAGAATCTGAAGATATGGTCAGATACTTTGCTTGAAAACATAGAAAATATCCCTGCATTTAAAGAGGCAGGGATTATTCTATTATATTACTCTCTTCCCGACGAAGTTCAAACTGGAGATTTCATAAAGAAATGGAGTTCAAGAAAGACGATATTGCTTCCTGTAATAAAAGGAGATATTCTTGAATTGAAGGAGTATCGGGATGATAGTAATGTAACTATGGATAATATATATTCCATAAAAGAACCAATAGGAGAAGCATTCAATAAATATGAAAAAATAGATCTGAGCATAATACCCGGAGTCTCTTTCGATAATAAAGGGCATCGCTTGGGAAGAGGAAAAGGATATTATGACAAATTACTTCCTTTAATAAATTCAAAGAAAATAGGAATTTGCTTCGAATTTCAGGTAAGCACTAATATACCCGTTGATGATTTTGACTTCAAAATGGATGAAGTATGGACCGAGAAGGGTAAATTATAAAGTAAATCAGCGAAATATTATATTCACAATAACCTGAGCACCTACCTGATTATTTAGGTTTTTTACCAGCAAATCACGTCCCATCATAAGTTCCTGGCGCAATACGGAAGAAGATAAATGTACATATAGTATTTGATTCTTTATATACAAATTAGTAGTATATTTCGCAATAGCCGGTCCTACTACGTCTTTCCATGCTTCGACCAATCTATATTCATTAAGAGGCGATTCCATACCATTCTGACGCATAAACTGTCTGATAAGCAAACCTATCTGTGAAGCATTATTCCTTTTCATTGCAATTGTTATTTATTTCATTGACTTCTCCATTCTCAACGTTAAAAACCTTATATTCTCCTTCTGCTTTTTGAAGAATTTTATCAAGATGTTCGCGATTAGTATCTGTAATAAATATCTGTCCAAACTTATCTCCAGATACCATACGGACTATCTGTTCCACTCTCGAAGCATCAAGCTTATCGAATATATCATCAAGTAACAAAATAGGTGTAGTATTACTACCTGTTCGCTTTAAAAAATCAAACTGAGCCAACTTCAAAGCTATAAGAAAAGTCTTATTCTGCCCTTGCGAACCTTCTCTTTTAATAGGAAAATCACCTAACGTCATAATAAGATCATCTTTATGGATTCCTCGTAGTGAATAGCCCATAATCTTATCTTTAATTCTGTTATTTTTAAAAATTTCTGCCAAACCTCCCAATGCACCATGAGATTCATAGCTCAATCCTACTTTTTCCTTATCTTGAGATATTTTAGAATATATTGATTGAAATACAGGAATAAATTCCTCTATAAAAGTAAGTCTCTTTTTATATACAATTTCTCCCGATGCAGCCATCATCTCTTCCCAAATAGTCATGACATCTTCATCAGGCATATCTTCATTCTTTAAAAGTGAATTTCTCTGAACCAAAGCCTTGTTGTAACGTATAAGAGCATCAAGATATTCTTTGTCATATTGCGATATTACAACATCCATGAATCGCCTCCTCTCCTCACTTCCACCTGCTATCAGATCATTATCGGATGGAGATACCATAATCAAAGGAATAAATCCTATATGGTCCGACAATCTTGTATACTCTTTTTTATTACGTTTAAATTGTTTCTTCTGCTTCCTTTTCAAACCACAATAGATAATTTCTTTATCACCGCTTTCAGTTTCGTAGAATCCCTGAACTACCAAAAAGTCACGATCATGCATTATATTCTGCGAGTCTATTGAGTTAAAAGCACTTTTACAGAATGACAGGTAATACACAGCATCAAGGATATTTGTCTTGCCCATACCATTCTGACCTATAATACAATTAAGATTCTGAGAGAAATCAAGCTCAACTTGTTCTATATTCTTATAATTAAGTATCGATATATGTTTTAGAATCATCTATTCATTATTAATTTACAGTACAAAATTAAAGATAAAAAAAGTAATTACTGAAAAAAAGTTGTTCTAAATTTCTTTAATACGTATAAATCAACTACTTTTGCTCACCATAATAATCTTATGATAATAATAAAAATTAATATACGATGACAGACAAAAAACACACTCATGATCCATTAAATTTGGATGAGGCTATGAGTTCATCTGAAGCATTCTTGATTAAGTATAAAAACAGATTTTTAGGTGGCGTAGCGGCTGTAGTTATTTTAATTGGTGGTTACATGGGATACAAACATTTCATAGCTGAACCAAAAGAAGAGAAAGCTACTGAAGCATTGTTTAGAGGAGAAGAATACTTCGATGATGGAAACTACGACCTTGCTTTGAACGGCGACAGTTTAGGCTACAAAGGATTCATAAATGTAGCAAATGAATTTAGCGGAACAGACGCAGGTAATCTTGCTAATGCATATGCCGGTATTTCTTTGGCACAATTAGGTAAATACGACGAAGCTATAAAGTATCTTGATAAGTTCAGTGCAGACGATCAATTGATAAGTCCTGCAATTTTAGGAACAATCGGAAACTGTTACGCTCAGATAGGACAATTAGATAAAGCAGCTGCAACATTAATGAAAGCAGCCGACAAGGCAGACAGTCAGGCTTTAAGTCCTATATATCTAATTCAGGCAGGTGAGATATTTGAAAAACAAGGTAAGAATGCCGAAGCTGTAAATGCTTACAAACTTATCAAAGATAAATATTTCGAATCTTATCAGTCTATGGATATTGATAAATATATAGAAAGAGCTTCTATTAAATAGTAGAGCTATACTAATAAAATATAAAGGAGGTTGTCTGCATCTATTGTACAGATAACCTTTTTCTTTTATAAACCTATAAACTTTTATTAAAAAAAGATATGGCAACAATTTATCACAATTTATCGGAGTATGATTTTAACTCGGTTCCATCAGCAGAAAGTATGCGTTTCGGTATAGTTGTATCGGAGTGGAATGACAATATAACTATACCATTATTGAATGGAGCAGTAAATACACTAAAAAAACATGGAGCAAAAGAAGAAAATATTCTTGTGCAAACTGTTCCTGGAAGCTTCGAATTAGTTTTTGGAGCACAACAAATGATGAAAAGTGAAAAAGTTGACGCAATTATTGCAATTGGTTGCGTAATAAAAGGAGATACTCCACATTTTGATTATGTTTGTGCCGGAACTACTCAAGGACTTGCCGAACTAAACACAACTGGCAATATACCAGTTATTTACGGTTTAATCACTACCAACACAATGGAACAAGCAGAAGATAGAAGTGGCGGAAAGCTCGGTAACAAGGGCGATGAATGTGCAATTACTGCAATAAAAATGTTGGATTTTGTTTGGAGATTAAAAAAATAGTCGTATCTTTGCATCGCAATTGAGAAACAAACCTACTCAACGCGAGAGTTGAGAAGTTCTTAAGAGCGAATGGGCAAATACCAGAGTGGCCAAATGGGGCAGACTGTAAATCTGCTGTCTTTCGAC